>NZ_LMEQ01000031.1:0-600179 GCF_001426425.1 Streptomyces sp. Root1310
ATCCGCAAGCAGAACCCCGCCTTCGGCCTCGGGACCTACACCGAACTCCAGTCCTCCAACCCGGCCGTCCTCGCCTTCCTGCGCGAGGCCCCCCTGACGGCCGACGGAGGGGACGACGTGGTGCTGTGCGTGCACAACTTCTCGCGCTCCGCGCAGCCCACCGAACTCGACCTGCGCCGGTTCGACGGCCGCCACCCCGTCGAGCTGTTCGGCGGGGTCCGCTTTCCCGCCATCGGGGAACTGCCCTACCTGCTCACTCTCGCGGGACACGGCTTCTATTGGTTCCGGCTCACCAGAGCCGCGTCCCGGATCGGCCGCCGCCTGTGAGCGAGCGCCGGGGAAAGGATGGGTCACCGTGACGAAGACCGCACCCCTGCGACCGAGCAGCGCGAGCGGCGTCCGCACCGTCGGGCCGCTCGCCGCGCTGCTGTGCGAATGGCTGCCGCGGCAGCGCTGGTTCGCCGGCAAGGACCGGCCCCTCACCGACCTGCGCATGCTGTCGATGACCGAGCTGTACCCGGGCTGTCTGCATCTGCTCGTGCACGCCGATCAGTCGGGCGTCCCGACTCCCGGGGGCACTCCCCCGGCCGGCGACTGCTACCAGCTGCTGCTCGGCGTCCAGGAACACCTGTCGCCGCGGCTGGGACGGGCACTGATCGGCAGGGTGGAGGACGGGCCGATGGCCGGCCTGACGGTCCACGACGCGCTGCAGGACCCCCGGTCCGCTCATCTGCTCCTGGAGCGGATGCGGCATCCCGGCACGCTGGGGCCGCTGTGCTTCGAGTCCGACCCGTCCGTGTCGCTGCCCCCGGGGCTCGCGCCGCGGCTGCTGGAGGCCGAGCAGTCCAACACCTCGCTGGTGTACGGGGACGCGTTCATCCTGAAGATCTTCCGGCGTATCCAGCCCGGGGTGAACCCCGACCTGGAGGTACCGGTCGCGCTGGCCGGGCAGGGGTGCGGGCGGGTGCCCGCGCCCGTGGCCTGGTTCCGCACGACGCATCCGCAGGAGGCGACGCTCGGTGTGCTCCAGCCGTTCCTGCCCGACGCCTCGGACGGCTGGACGCTGGCGCTGCGCGCCCTCGCCCGCGGGGAGGACTTCACGGCGGAGGCCGAGGAACTGGGCCGGGCCACGGCGGACGTCCACCTGGCGCTGGCCGCCGCGCTGCCGGCCGGTCCGGACGCCGAGGACGGGCGGACGGCGGCGGCGATGACGGAGCGGCTGGAGGCGGCCGCGCACCATGTGCCGGCGCTGCGCCCGTTCGTGCCGGGTCTGACCACCGCCTTCGGCGCGCTCGCCGTGTGCGACGCCGGCCCGCCCGCCCAGCGCATCCACGGGGACCTGCACCTCGGGCAGGTCCTGCGCGCCGGACGCGACTGGTTCGTCATCGACTTCGAGGGCGAACCGTCCCGTCCGCTGGCCGAGCGGCGCAGCGCCCACTCCCCGGTCCGGGACATCGCCGGGATGCTGCGCTCGTTCGACTACGCCGCCCGCCAGCGCCGTCCGTGGCGGCCGGAGTGGGCGCGCCGCTGCCGGGAGGCCTACTGCGCCGGCTACGCGGCCCGCGCGGGCTGGGACCCCCGCAAGAAGCATGCCCTGTTGCGTGCCTACGAGACGGACCGAGCCGTGTACGAAGTGCTGTACGAGGCCCGTAACCGTCCCGACTGGCTGCCCGTACCCATGGCGGCGATCGAACGACTCGCCGTCCGAGGAGGCTGACCCCTGTGGCCCTGCGTGACACCTCTCCGCCCGAGTCGGCCGGTCCCCGCCCGCGCACGGCGCCCGCGCTCGATCCGGCCGACCGTGGGCGCCTGCTCTCGGGCGCGCACCACGATCCGCACGCCCTGCTGGGCGCGCACCCGGTGCCGGGCGGAATCGTCTTCCGGGCGCTGCGGCCCTTCGCGGACGCCGTGAGTGTCGTGATCGACGGCGATCCCACCCCGCTGGTCTCGGAGGGCGACGGTCTCTTCTCCGTCGTCCTGCCGCTCGACGCGGTGCCCGCGTACACGCTGCTGGTGTCGTACGAGGGCACCGAGAACAAGGTGGACGACCCCTACCGTTTTCTGCCCGCCCTCGGCGACCTGGATCTGCATCTCATCCGGGAGGGGCGGCACGAGGAGCTGTGGAAGGCGCTCGGCGCCGAGCCGATGGCCCACCAGGGTGTGACCGGCACCCGGTTCACCGTGTGGGCGCCGAACGCCCAGGGGGTGCGCGTCGCCGGGGACTTCTGCTTCTGGGACGGGACCGCCTTCCCCATGCGGTCCCTCGGCTCGTCCGGCGTGTGGGAGCTGTTCCTGCCCGGTATCGGCGAGGGCACCCGGTACAAGTTCGAGATCACCTCGCGTCACGGCCACCGCTTCCTCAAGGCCGACCCGATGGCCCGGCGCGCGGAGGTGCCGCCGGACACCGCGTCGATCGTCCACGCCTCGCACTACGAGTGGGCGGACGAGGAGTGGATGGCGCACCGGGGCGACGTCCCCGTGCATGTGGCGCCGTTCTCCGTGTACGAGGTCCATCTGCCCTCCTGGCGACCGGGACTGACGTTCCGTGAGCTCGCCGAGGAGCTGCCGCCGTACGTCAAGGACCTCGGCTTCACGCATGTGGAGTTCATGCCGGTCGCCCAGCATCCGTTCTCCGGTTCCTGGGGCTACCAGGTCACCGGGTTCTACGCGCCGGCCTCGCGCCTGGGCAGCCCCGACGACTTCAAGTTCCTGGTGGACGCCCTGCACCGGGCCGGGATCGGTGTGATCGTGGACTGGGTGCCGGCGCACTTCCCCAAGGACGACTGGGCGCTGGGCCGGTTCGACGGGGAGCCGCTGTACGAGCCCGGCGACTCCCGGCGGGCCGAGCACCCGGACTGGGGCACGTACGAGTTCGACTTCGGGCGCGTCGAGGTGCGCAACTTCCTGGTGGCGAACGCCACTTACTGGTGCGAGGAGTTCCACGTCGACGGGCTGCGGGTGGACGCCGTCGCCTCCATGCTCTACCTCGACTACTCGCGGGACTCCGGACAGTGGTCGCCCAACGTGTTCGGTGGCCGGGAGGACCTGGACGCCATGGCGTTCCTCCAGGAGATGAACGCGACGGTCTACCGCCGCAACCCGGGGGTCGTGACGATCGCGGAGGAGTCCACCGCGTGGGAAGGGGTGACCCGGCCGACCGACAGCGGCGGTCTGGGGTTCGGGCTGAAGTGGAACATGGGCTGGATGCACGACTCGCTGGAGTACATCGCCAAGGAGCCGGTGCACCGCAAGTACCACCACAACGAGATGACCTTCTCGATGGTGTACGCCTACAGCGAGAACTACGTGCTGCCCATCTCCCACGACGAGGTCGTCCACGGCAAGCAGGCGCTGGTCTCCAAGATGCCCGGCGACTGGTGGCAGCGGCGCGCCAACCACCGCGCGTACCTGGGGTTCATGTGGGCCCACCCGGGCAAGCAGCTCCTCTTCATGGGCCAGGAGTTCGCCCAGGGCGCGGAGTGGTCCGAGGCGCACGGACCCGAGTGGTGGCTGCTGGACCCGGGATACGCCTCGGCGGGCGATCACCGGGGGGTGCGGGACCTGGTGCGTGATCTCAACACGGTCTACCGGGCCACCCCGGCTCTGTGGGAGCGGGACACCGATCCCGCCGGTTTCCGGTGGGTGGTCGGCGACGCGGCGGAGGACAACGTCTTCGCGTTCCTCCGCCACGACGCCCAGGGCGCTCCGCTCCTCGCCGTCAGCAACTTCTCCCCGGTCGTGCGTCACGACTACCGGCTGGCCGTGCCCGACGGGGTGCCGGCCTGGCGCGAGGTGCTCAACACCGACGCCGAGTGCTACGGCGGCAGCGGCCTCGTCCGTCCCGCCCCCGTCGCGGCGCGGGACGGGGAGATCGCTCTCACCCTGCCGCCCCTGGCCACGGTGTGGCTGGCGCCGTCGTCCGTGTGAACCGCCCCGGGCGGGGCATTCGGGTGCGTACCACCCGCCAGAGAGAGGCCGCATCCCGTGCGCACCGTCGGAGTGGAGGAAGAACTCCTCCTGGTCGACCCGGAGACCGGGGAGCCCCAGGCCCTCTCGGCCGCCGTCCTCGCCCGCGCCTCCCGGCGCGGGGCGGAGGACGGCGTCTTCGAGAAGGAACTGCACAACCAGATGCTCGAGTTCAACACCCACCCGCAGTCGGTCATGGGCGAACTCGGCGCGGAGATCGTCCGGATACGCGGCGAGGCGGCCCGGCATGCGCGGGCGGCCGGGTGCGCGGTCGCCGCGCTCGCCACGTCCCCGCTGCCGGTGCGCCCCACCGTGAGCATGAACCGGCGCTACCAGTGGATGGCGGAGCAGTACGGCATCGCGACGCGTGAGCAGATGGTGTGCGGCTGCCACGTCCATGTGTCCGTCGACTCGGACGAGGAGGGCGTCGCCGTCCTCGACCGGATCCGGCCCTGGCTGTCGGTGCTGACGGCCCTGAGCGCCAACTCGCCCTTCTGGCAGGGCGCGGAGACGGACTACAGCAGCTATCGCAGCCGGGTGTGGCAGCGCTGGCCGTCGGCGGGCCCGACCGAGCTGTTCGGGTCGGCGGAGAGGTACCACCGGCGGGTGGCGGCCATGGTGGACACCGGAACGATCCTCGACGAGGGCATGGTCTATTTCGACGCCCGGCTGTCGGCGCACTATCCGACGGTGGAGGTGCGGGTGGCGGACGTCTGTCTGCACGCGGACACCGCCGTGCTGATCGCCACGCTGGTGCGGGGGCTCGTCGAGACCGCCGCCCGGGACCGGGAGGCCGGCCGGGAGCCGCTGGACCACAGCGTGAGCCTGCTCCGGCTGGCCGGCTGGCGGGCCGCCCGCTCGGGGCTGACCGAGGATCTGCTGCACCCCGAGACCATGCGGCGCGCGCCCGCCGAGACGGTGGTCCGGGCGCTGCTGGGGCATGTCGAGGACGCGCTGGCGGACAGCGGCGACCTGGAGCGGGCCCGCGCTTCCTGCGACGCACTGCTGCGCGACGGCAACGGCTCCCGGATCCAGCGCGAGGTGTGGGAGCGCACCGGCAGTCTGCGCGAGGTGGTCACCACCTGCGTGCAGCACACCCAGGCCTGAGGTCGTCTCCCGCACACCCGGCGGATCCCGGTCGGTGCGCCGACGCGATCGGCATGGGCACCGGTCGCCTGCGCCGGAAGCGGGCGGCGCACGGGGACGGCCATGACGATGATCAGGGTGAGCGGGGCCTCGGCCCGGCGCCCGGACGGGTCGCGCGTCTCCCGAGGGCCGGCGCCGGACACGCCGCTCCCCACGGTGGGGAACGACCTGGCTCGCGCTCTCCGAGTCCCCCGGGCCGCCGGCTTCGACGGCGGCGAACCGTCGGAAGGGACGGGGGCCCGGCAGGCCGAGATCATCAACGCGGATTACTTATTCGTTCCAGGCCACAACCGGTCCCACCTGGGCTACATTCGGGCACCGTCGATAACAGTTCCCGTCGGCGGAGTCACAGCCCGTACACCTCAGGAGCAGCGCATGCGCGACTTCGCCCTCGCTCCCCCGCCCACCACGCCCCTGACCGGAGGCCTCGCCGACACCGTCTTCGAGACTGCCGCCCGCACCCCCACCCTTCCCGTGCTCTCCCGCCGTCCGGACGGCGCCTCCGGCGACTGGGAGGAGGTGACGGCCGTCGAGCTGCGGGACGAGGTGGTCGACCTGGCGAAGGGGTTCGTGGCCTCGGGGATCTCGCCCGGGCACCGCGTCGCGATCATGGCGCGCACCCGGTACGAGTGGACGGTCCTGTGTCACGCGCTGTGGGCGGTGGGCGCCGAGGTCGTCCCGGTCTATCCGACGTCCTCGCGCGAGCAGGTCGAGTGGATCCTGCGGGACTCGAACTGCGTGGGCGTCATCGTCGAGGACGAACAGAGCGTCATGACCGTGGGATCGGTGTGCGCGGCCCTGCCCTCGCTGCGCAACGTCTGGCAGTTGGACGCCGGGGCGTTCGAACAACTCACGCAGCGCGGCGAGTTGGTGCCGATCACCACCGTGGACTCGCTGCGCCGGATCGTGCTGCCCGACTCCACCGCCGTGATCGCCTACACCTCGGGGACCTCCGGCCGGCCGCTGGGCTGCGCGCTGAGCCACCGCAGCCTGGCCAGCCCCTGCGACACGCTGCTCGCAGGCTGGGGGCACACGGCCGCGCCCGCCGGCCGGCAGCCGAGCGTTCTCGCCTTCCTGCCGTTCTCCCACGTGTACGGGCTGATGATCCAGGGCCTGTGTCTGCGCGGCGGCATCCTGATGGGCCACCAACCCGACATCGGCGCGGAGGCCCTCGCGGAGGCGCTGCGCACCTTCCGCCCGACGTATCTGTACGCGGTGCCTTCGGTGTTCGAGAAGATCTACAAGAACTTCCTGCGGGCGGCCCAGGAGGCCGGCCGCGGCGCCCTGTTCGAGCGGGCGGCGGAGACGGCCCGGGATTTCGCGGCCGCCGTCGAACGGCAGCGGCTGGGCCGTGGCTCGGGGCCCGGTTTCGACCTGCGGCTCCAGCACGCCCTGTTCGAACGGACGGTGTACCGCAGACTGAGGGCGGCGCTCGGCGGCCGCGTCCACCGCGCCACCTCGGGCGGCTCCCCGCTCCACCGCGATCTGTCCCTCTTCTTCGAGGGCATCGGCATCTACGTGCACGACGGGTACGGCCTGACCGAGACCAGCGGCGGGATCACGATGCAGCCGCTCGGCCGGGAGAAGTCGGGCACCGTCGGACAGGCCCTGCCGGGTGTGGACATCCGGGTGGCGGACGACGGGGAGATCCTGGTGCGCGGCCCGTCGGTGTTCCAGGGGTATGTCAACGACGACGCCGCGACGCGGGCCGCGCTGTGGGGTGGCTGGCTGGCCACGGGTGACCTCGGGTTCCTGGATTCCGACGGCTATCTCACGATCACCGGCCGCAAGAAGGACGTGATCATCACCAGCAGCGGCAAGAGTGTGGCGCCGGCCTCACTGGAGCAGCGGCTGCGGATGCATCCGCTCGTCCACCAGGCCGTGGTCGTGGGTGACAACCGGCCCTGCGTGGGCGCGCTGATCACCCTGGACCCCGATTTCCTGGCGCACTGGCGCGGGAACCTGATGCTGCACGGCGACACCCAGAGCCGGGAGGCGCGCGAGGAGAACGCCCTGCGGGAGGAGGTCGGGCGGGCGGTGGCCGCCGCCAACAGCACGGTGTCCCGCTCGGAGTCCATCCGCGCCTTCCGCATCCTGCCGCAGGCGTTCGACCAGACCAACGGCCTGCTGACGCCGTCGATGAAGCTGCGCCGCGACTCGATCGTGGCGCACTACGCGGCGGCGATCGAGGCGATGTACCAGGCCCGGGCGCGGCTGCCCCGGCAGAGCGCACCGGAGGAGGTGCTGGGCTGGGACGACGCCGACGACGTCTTCCGGTGATCCGGACGGCGCGTGCCGGACGGCCCGTACCCGGGGCCGGACACACTGCGTGGCCGGGAAACCGGCGATCGCGATCCGCCGCGACCGTATGCCGTCGGACAACGGACGCGTAGCCTGGCGGCCCTCGGGAACCCTGTAGGGGCGACGCCAGAGAGCCGTACGAGAAAGGACGACGGTCCCGGAGACTCAGGGACTGCACTGACGACATGGCAACCGAGCCGCGTGGAAACGACGCACTGTCCTCCTGGGCGATTCCCAGCCGTACAGCCCGCTTCGAGGGCGAACCCCAGGACGTGACGGGTGCACGGCTGGCCACGGAGGAGTTCCTCCATGAGCTGGCCGGCACCGTGCCGCCCACGGCACCGGAGTGCTGGCACGACATCGTGCTGATCGTGACGGAGCTGGCGGCGAACGCCGTCCAGTACGCGCCGGGCCCCTTCGACCTGTGCCTGCGCCCCACCTTCGACGGCGTGCATGTGACACTGCACGACACCAGCAGCACTCCGCCGTCACCCCGGCCGTTCCACCCCGACAGCGGGGGCGGCGGTATCGGCTGGTACCTGGTGCACACCCTGTGCAGTCAGGTCAGCGTGGTGCCGAACGCGGCCGGGCAGGGCGAGGGCAAGGACGTGCACGTCTTCCTGCCGTGGTGAATCGGGCGGCGGGGACGGAGCGCGGTGACGGGAGCGGAGAGCCCGCGCCGTCGCGTCAGTCCGGCCGGTCGGCGGTGCGGATCGGCACGAACAGGGTGATCGTCTTCCCGCCGCCGTTCTCTTTCTCGATGGTGATGTCCCGGGCCAGGCGGACGACCAGCGGCCAGCCGTAGCCGCCCACCCGGTGGCCGGCCGGGCCAGGGCCCGGTCCGCCCACCGGGGCGGGCACCGCGTCGCTGTGATCGCGCACGGCCAGCCGGATCCCGTCCCGCACCGGAGTCATCTCGAACCCGGCCAGTCCGCCGCCGTGCCTGAGGGCGTTGGCCACCAGCTCAGACACGACCAGCAGCAGGTCGATGACGTCCTCCTCGCGCGCCGGCCGGGTGGACGGATCCCACCGGGCGTCCACCACCGTGCGGGCGTGGGCCCGGGCCGCGGCGGCGGTCTTCACCGACGCCGCGGCCGTCTCCCGGACGGGCGCCGAGCGCGCGGGCGCGAGTCCCTCTTCCCTCATACCGATGGCGTTCCCCGTGGTGTCAACCGGCGATAGTGGTCACCGACGGCGGTGAGGTACGCCGGGTCCGTCGTCTCGCTGTCGGTGCGGAACCGAGGCGCGTCCTTGACCTCGTCCCCGGTGCAGCCCAGGATCACCTTGCGTTCCGTGTGGTCGACACCCGCCACGACGCCCACCGGGACGACGGCGCTCCTGCCGAACAGCCACACGCCGGTGTCGACGACCAGGTGCCGCATTCCGAGCGGGTCGGCCTCGCGTTCCACATGCCCGAGGGTGCCGTCGGCCGTCATGACGGCGTAGTCGGTCAGGTCCTGTCCTTCGGCGTGTCCACTGTCCGGCGTGTACGACCAGATTCCGTCGATGGTCACACTGCTCCCTTCTCGCGCTCCACAGCTGCCATTACCCGCCCGCGGCGCCCGCATTCGGGGGCATGTCCGTCCGTTCCTGACCGAAGAGAGGGGGTATCGGCCCGCGCTGAAGAAGTTTGTGCGAAACAACGGGCATGAGATGCGGAACCCGGGGCAGACGCACTCCGTCATCGACGGGCTCGACGAACGGAGTGAGCGGCATGAATGCCGTGACGGCACACGCAACGACGGCCACGGCAGCGCGGGCGGGCACGGAGAGCCCGCAAGGAGGGGTTCCGCTCATCGAGATGCCCACCCAGGTGAGCCCGAAGGACGCGCGGGAGCTCTCGCGCCGCTTCTTCGACCGGCTGGCCGTCGTGGAGGAGGGCACCCACGAGTACCAGTACGTCCGCAACACCCTGATCGAGATGAACCTGTCGCTGGTGCGGTACGCGGCGTCCCGCTTCCGCGGCCGGGGCGACTCCATGGAGGACATCGTCCAGGTCGGAACGATCGGGCTGATCAAGGCCATCGACCGGTTCGAGCTGACCCGCGAGGTCGAGTTCACCTCGTTCGCCATTCCGTACATCGTCGGCGAGATCAAGCGGTTCTTCCGGGACACGAGCTGGGCGGTGCACGTGCCGCGCAGGCTCCAGGAGGCACGGGTCGAACTGGCCAAGGCCACCGAGGAGTTGCAGACGCGGCTGGGCCGGATGCCCACCACGCGTGAGCTCTCGCAGCTGATGTCGCTCTCGGAGGAGGAGGTCATCGAGGCGCGCAAGGCGTCCAACGGCTACACCTCCGCCTCCCTCGACGCGGCCCTGACCTCCGACGGCGGTTCGGACGGCGAATCCGTGCTGGCCGACTTCCTCGGCGCCGAGGAGCCGGCTCTGGAGCTGGTGGAGGACTTCCACTCGTTGGCTCCGCTGATCGCCGAACTCGGCGAGCGGGAGAAGCGGATCATCCACATGCGGTTCGTCGAGGAGCGGACCCAGGCGGAGATCGGCAGGGAGCTCGGCATCTCCCAGATGCATGTGTCACGGCTGATCAGCCGCATGGTGCAGCGGCTGCGGACCGGCCTGCTGGGGGCCGAGATCGCCTGACCCCGCACCTCCGGTCGTGACGTCGCCCGGGACGGCTTTCGCCGTCCCGGGCAAAGTCGTGCGTGTACCCCGCTTCCGTTCGTGTATGCGCGGTGCCCGACTTCTGGAATTCCTGTGTGCGCAAAGTCGGCGATGCTTTGTTGCGCCGGGCCCCTGTGGGTTAGCCTGCGGCGGATTTCTCTCATCGCGCACATCCGTGAACTGCGGAAATCCATGCATCACAGACAGGGCCGTCCACCCGGGTGGCCCGGTTCCGAGTCCCCGCCCGGGGGCTCCAGGGGAGCGGAACGAGGGTAGGCATGACCAGCAACGCGACCGAGTCCGTGGACACGGTTCCCGGCGACCACGAGCTCAGGCAGCTTCTGGCAGGCCTGACGGCCGTACGGGACGGGGACTTCGGTACCCGGCTGCCCACCGACGGGGACGGTCTGCTGGGTGACATCGCCACCGTTTTCAACGGCATGGTCGACCAGCTCTCCGTCTTCACCTCCGAGGTCACCCGGGTGGCGCGCGAGGTGGGCACCGAGGGCACCCTGGGCGGTCAGGCGGAGGTGCCCGGCGTCTCCGGGACCTGGGCCGACCTGACGGACTCCGTGAACGCCATGGCGGGCAACCTGACGACCCAGGTGCGGGACATCGCCCAGGTGGCGACCGCGGTCGCCAAGGGCGACCTGTCCCAGAAGATCGACGTGCCGGCCCGGGGCGAGATCCTTCAGCTGAAGGAGACCGTCAACACGATGGTCGACCAGCTCTCCGCCTTCGCCGACGAGGTCACCCGCGTCGCCCGCGAGGTCGGCACCGAGGGACGGCTCGGCGGCCAGGCGCAGGTGCCCGGGGTCGCCGGGGTGTGGCGGGACCTCACCGATTCGGTCAACTTCATGGCCGGGAACCTCACCAACCAGGTCCGCAACGTCGCCCAGGTGACCACGGCGGTGGCCAAGGGCGACCTCTCGCAGAAGATCACCGTCGACGCCCGCGGCGAGATCCTCGAACTCAAGAACACCATCAACACGATGGTCGACCAGCTCTCCGCCTTCGCCGACGAGGTCACCCGCGTCGCCCGCGAGGTCGGCACCGAGGGCAGGCTCGGCGGCCAGGCCGACGTCAAGGGTGTCAAGGGCACCTGGCGGGACCTCACCGATTCGGTCAACTTCATGGCCGGGAACCTCACCAACCAGGTCCGCAACGTCGCCCAGGTGGCGACCGCGGTGGCCAAGGGCGACCTCTCGCAGAAGATCACCGTCGACGCCCGCGGCGAGATCCTCGAACTCAAGAACACCATCAACACGATGGTCGACCAGCTNGCGGCGCGCCCGGTGCACGAGCTCCACCGGGGACAGGGTGCCGAAGTGCAGATGCCAGGTGGCGACCGCGGTGGCCAAGGGCGACCTCTCGCAGAAGATCACCGTCGACGCCCGCGGCGAGATCCTCGAACTCAAGAACACCATCAACACGATGGTCGACCAGCTCTCCGCCTTCGCCGACGAGGTCACCCGCGTCGCCCGCGAGGTCGGCACGGCGGGCAACCTGGGCGGCCAGGCCACCGTCCGCGGGGTGTCGGGCACCTGGAAGGACCTCACCGACAACGTCAACGTCATGGCGTCGAACCTGACGGGCCAGGTGCGCTCCATCGCCCAGGTCGCCACCGCCGTGGCCCGCGGCGACCTCTCGCAGAAGATCACCGTCGAGGCCAAGGGCGAGGTCGCCGCGCTGGCGGACGTCATCAACACGATGGTGGACACCCTGTCCGCGTTCGCCGACGAGGTGACCCGCGTGGCCCGCGAGGTCGGCACCGAGGGACGCCTCGGCGGCCAGGCCCAGGTGCCGAACGTGGCCGGCACCTGGAAGGACCTCACCGACAACGTCAACTCGATGGCCAACAACCTCACCGGCCAGGTCCGCAACATCGCGCTGGTGACCACGGCGGTGGCCCGAGGCGACCTGTCGAAGAAGATCGACGTGGACGCCCGGGGCGAGATCCTCGAACTCAAGACGACCATCAACACGATGGTCGACCAGCTCTCCGCCTTCGCCGACGAGGTCACCCGCGTCGCCCGCGAGGTCGGCACCGAGGGACGCCTCGGCGGCCAGGCCGAGGTGGAGGGCGTCTCGGGCACCTGGAAGCGCCTCACGGAGAACGTCAACGAACTGGCCGGGAACCTGACCCGGCAGGTGCGCGCGATCGCGGGGGTCACGAGCGCCGTCGCGGAAGGTGATCTGACCCGGTCGATCACCGTGGTCGCCTCCGGCGAGGTCGCCGAGCTCAAGGACAACATCAACTCGATGGTGGAGTCCCTGCGCGAGACCACCCGGGCCAACCAGGAGCAGGACTGGCTCAAGACCAACCTGGCGCGGATCTCCGGTCTCATGCAGGGCCACCGGGACCTGCCCGTGGTCGCCGAGCTGATCATGGACGAGCTGGTGCCGCTGGTGTCGGCCCAGTTCGGTGCCTTCCACCTCGCCGAGGACGGCGAGCAGGGCCCGGAACTGCGGCTCGTGGGGACGTACGGCTACCCCGCGGACGACGACCGTCCCGCCCGCATCCCGTTCGGCCGCTCGCTGGTCGGCCAGGCCGCGCGCAGCCGCCGCACGATCATCGTCGACGAGCTGCCGGCCGGCTATGTCACCATCTCCTCCGGGCTCGGACAGGTGGAGCCCAGCGCCCTGGTGCTGCTGCCCATCGTCTTCGAGGGGTCGGTGCTCGGCGTCATCGAACTGGCGTCGGTCGGCGCGTTCACGCAGATCCACCGGGACTTCCTGGAACAGCTGAGGGTGACCATCGGCGTCAACGTCAACACCATCGTGGCGAACGCCCGCACGGACGAGCTGCTCGACGAGTCCCAGCGGCTGACCGCCGAACTCCAGGCCCGGTCCGCCGAGTTGCAGTCCCAGCAGGAGGAGCTCCAGCACTCCAACGCCGAACTGGAGGAGAAGGCCTCCCTGCTGGTGGCGCAGAACCGTGACATCGAGGCGAAGAACCTCCAGATCGAGCAGGCCCGGCAGGAGCTCGAGGCGCGGGCGCAGCAGCTGTCCCTGGCGTCGAAGTACAAGTCGGAGTTCCTGGCGAACATGAGCCACGAGCTGCGCACCCCGCTCAACAGCCTGCTCATCCTGGCCCAGTTGCTGGCCCAGAACCCCTCGCGCAACCTCACTCCGAAGCAGGTCGAGTACGCGGGCATCATCCACTCGGCCGGCTCGGACCTGCTCCAGCTGATCAACGACATCCTGGACCTGTCGAAGGTCGAGGCCGGCAAGATGGACGTCTCGCCGGAGCAGGTGTCGCTGCGGCAGCTCATCGAGTACGTCGAGGCGACCTTCCGTCCCATGACGACGCAGAAGAGTCTCGAGTTCTCGGTGAGCACGGCCACCGGCGCCCCCGCCGACCTGCTCACCGACGACTCCCGGCTGCGCCAGGTGCTGCGCAATCTGCTGTCCAACGCGGTGAAGTTCACCGAGCAGGGCGGTGTGGAACTGCGCATCGAACCGGCCTCCGACGAGGAGGTGCCGAGCAGCGTGGTCCGCGGCAGCACCGTGGTGGCGTTCCGGGTGAAGGACACCGGCATCGGCATCCCGGAGCAGCAGCTGGAGACCATCTTCGGGGCCTTCCAGCAGGCGGACGGCACCACCAGCCGCAAGTACGGCGGCACGGGCCTGGGGCTGTCCATCACCCGGGAGATCGCGCATCTGCTCGGCGGCGCGGTCACCGTGGACAGCACACCGGGCCGGGGCAGCACCTTCACGCTCTACCTGCCGGTCGCGCGGCGGGACTTCCAGGAGGTCGTCGGAGGCGTCCGGCCGGTGGAGCGCGCCCTCGCCGGGCCGCCCGCGGCGATCCCCCTCGGCTCCCCCGGTACGCCCGCGGCCACCGGAACGGCCCGGCGGCCGCGCCGGCTGCTGGTGGTGGAGGAGCGGCCCCGCGGTCTGCTGACCCTGGTCGCCGAGAGCGTCGTGGCGGACATGGCGCGCGGCCGGGAGGACGGCACGTCGGCGGCGCCGGTCGACATCGTGACCGCCGTCGGGGCGCACGAGGCCGCGGGCGCGCTGGCCGCCGAGCCCTGCCACTGCGTCGTCCTGGAGCTGGGCATGCCCGACGCGGAGGCGTCCCGGTTCCTGGAGGCCCTGCACGACGACTCGGTGCTGACGGGCGTGCCGGTGCTCGTGCACAGCGGGCACCGCGCCGACCTCGCCCAGGAGGAGAGCCTGCAGTCGCGGGCGGCCGGCAAGCCGATGGAGTTCCTGTCCAGCCTGGACGAGCTGCGCGAGCGCATCACCCTGCATCTCTCGGCCGAGCAGCCGGGCGACGTGCTCGCCCTGGTCCGTCCGGACGAGCCCCAGCACGTGGCGCCGCATCTGCCGGACGACGCCGTCGTGGGCCGGACGGTCCTGGTGGTCGACGACGACGCGCGCAACCTGTTCGCGCTCAGCGGGATCCTGGAGCTGCACGGCATCCGCGTCCTGCACGCGGAGAACGGGCGCGAGGGGATCGAGACGCTGCGCAACAACCCGGACATCGCGTTGGTGCTGATGGACGTGATGATGCCCGAGATGGACGGGTACACGGCCACGGCCGAGATCCGCCGCATGTCCGAGTACGCCGACCTGCCCATCGTCGCGGTGACCGCGAAGGCCATGCCCGGGGACCGGGAGAAGAGCCTCGACTCGGGGGCCAGCGACTACGTCACCAAGCCCGTCGACACCCATGACCTCATGTCCTGCGTCCGACGCTGGCTGACCGTCTGAGGACGTTCGCCCCGCCCGAGCCACCAGGCGTCCCAGCCGAGGAGTCCGCACACCGTGAGCATTCCCGCACAGCCCACCAAGCCCGGCGAGGGCAGGGCGCTGCCCGCACCGACCGGAGAGCAGCCCGGATCCGAGGAGGGCGCGAACCTGCCGGAGCCGGAGGGCGCCGCCACGCCCTCACCCGTGGGCCGGCTCGCGGCCACCGTGGACCGGCTGCGCCGGGAGGTCATGGAGGCCCAGGCGGAGGCCGACGGACGCGCCCTGGTCGAACTCGCCAAGGGCATCCTGGTGGAGCGCCTCGGTTGTGGCCCGAGCGAGGCGGCACAGCAGCTGTCCGCGCTGGCCGGGCAGGCCGGCCTGAGTCCGCTGGAGTTCGCGGTGGACGTCATCAACCAGGCGGCCAAGGACCGCGTGTCGGAGGTGACCGAGGCGTTCCTGGCGGCCGTGGGCAGGCCGGACGATCCCGCCGAGCAGTCGGCGGCCGTACGGCTGCGGGCCGCGGAGAGCGGGGCGCTGGCGGCGGCGCACGACACCCAGGCGGTCGCCGACTCCCTGCTCCAGCACGCGCTGGGCCCGCTGGGCGCGGTGGCCGTGGCGATCTGGGCGGCGGGCTCCGACGGTTCGCTGACCCTCGCCGGCAGCGCGGGGTTCCCTCCCGGCGAGGCCGAGCGCTGGCGGTACGTGCCGCCGGAGGTGGCCACGGTGGCCCGCAGCGCCCACAGCGCGGGGACGACCCAGTGGATCGATTCGCTGGCCGGGACCGGGCTGCCCACCATAGGGCGGCATCTGCACCCGGACGGGGGCCGGGCGGCCGTGCCCGCCGGAACGGCCGGACGGGTGGACGGGATCCTGGAGATCGCCTGGCCGTCCCCGCTGGACCGGCAGCCGCCCGCGGTGGTGCGCCAGGTGGAGGCCCTGGCCGACCTGTGCGCCCACACGCTCCAGGCGTACGCGCATGTCCGGAGTTCCGATCAGGAACCCCCGGTCCTGCCGGACGCGCTGGAGCTGATGGACCTGACGGACGGGCTGCACGACCCGGCCCTCGTTCTGGTGCCGCACGTCGACCCGGCGGGAAAGCTGGCGGACTTCCGCATCCAGCACGTCAACGACCGTTTTCTCGACCCGGCGGGCCGGCCGCGTGCCGTGATCAACGGGGCCCTGCTCCTCGAGGCCTATCCGATGGCCGCCGGAGGCGGTGACCTCTTCCAGCGGATCGAGCGCGTGCACGCCACCGGCGAGCCCTTCCGCGCCCGCCGGATGAGCCTGACCGCGCTGGTCGGCGAGGTGCCGCTGGCCGCCGTCGCGGACGTCAGCATCAGCCGGCACGGCAACAGCGTGCTGCTGATCTGGCGGATCGAGGACGAGGCCGCCCGCCTGGCGAGTCTGTTGCAGAACGCCCAGCGTCTCGGCCGGATCGGCGGCTTCGAGGAGGACCTGCTCACCGGCGAGACGACCTGGAACGGCCAGCTGTTCACCCTGTACGGGCGGCCCGAGTCGAGCCCGCCGGTGCCGCTGGAGGACCTGGCCGCGCACACCCACCCCGATGACGCGGTCGTCGTCGGCAGGCTGCTGCGCACGCTGCTGCACCGCCGGCGTCCGGCGTCCGCCGCCTTCCGCCTGCAGCGGCCGGACGGGGTGACCCGGCACATGCGGATCGTCGCCGAGCCGGTGCTCGACACCGACGAACGGCTGGTCGCCGTGCGGGGCGCGTACCAGGACATCTCCTCGCAGCACTGGACGGAGGTGGCCCTCGCCGCCACCCGCGACCAGCTCGCGCAGAGCGAGCAGCACGCCAGCGAACGCAGCCGGCTGGCTCTCCAGCTCCAGCACGCCATCATGCCGCCCACCCGGGCGCCCCTGGAGGCCCCGGGCCTTCAGGTGGCGGTCCGCTACCGGCCGGCCGAGGAGGAGCACCTGGTGGGCGGCGACTGGTACGACGCCGTCGTCCTGCCCTCCGGGCTGGTGATGCTGTGCGTGGGTGACGTGGCCGGGCACGGCATCGAGGCGGCGACCAGCATGGTGGTGCTGCGCAACGCGCTGCGCGGTCTGGCGGTGACCGGGGCGGGTCCCGGTCAGCTGCTGTCCTGGCTCAACATCGTCGCCCACCATCTGACGGGCTCCATCACGGCGACGGCCGTGTGCGGCCTCTACGACCCCTCCCGGCACACCCTGCGCTGGGCGAGGGCGGGCCATCTGCCGCCGGTGCTGGTGCGGGACTCCCAGGCGGCGCCGTTGCCCGTGCTGAAGGGGATTCTGCTGGGCGCCGTGCCGGAGACGGTGTACGAGGAGGAGGAGGTCCAGCTGGCGGCCGACGACACCCTGCTGATGTACACCGACGGCCTGATCGAGCGGCGCGACCGGTCCGTGGAG
The DNA here is from genome assembly GCF_001426425.1 of Streptomyces sp. Root1310. Classification (NCBI taxonomy): domain Bacteria; kingdom Bacillati; phylum Actinomycetota; class Actinomycetes; order Kitasatosporales; family Streptomycetaceae; genus Streptomyces; species Streptomyces sp. Root1310. The sequence continues at coordinate 17,120 of NZ_LMEQ01000031.1, forward strand.
GAGTCGCTGACCCAGTTGCTGGTGCAGGCCCGCACGGTGCCGCCGACGCTGGACCAGCAGCTGGACCGGCTGCTCACCTACAGCAGGTCCGACACGGACGACGACACCTGCATCGTGGGCATCCGGCTGCGCTAGACGGCCTTCTTGCGACGCTTCTCCGTCGTGTGTGCATGGTGGAGAGGTTCTGGGGTATTCGCCTGTGCGCGACACCAGGTCGGGGATCCGCAGACGGAAGGGCAGGACACAGGGCACATGACGACCGTCCCGTGCGGCCTCCCGCGCGTCCTCGCCGGCCGTCGCCGCGCATCGAAGTCGCCCACCGGGGTAGACGCTCCCGACCGTCAGCTTTCGGAGGTACGTGTGTCCATTGCCCAGAACCCCCTGTCCGTCGAGGTCACCCTGCCTCGCGAGGACGTCGCCCTGGTCACGGTCGAAGGCCATCTCGACCTCGACACGGCGACCGATCTGCAGGCCCATCTGGCCAATCAGCTGCACCACGGCCGACGGCATTTCCTCCTCGACCTCTCGGCGGTTCCGTTCATGGACTCCTCCGGCATGAACATCATCCTGCGGGTGTACCAGGAGGCCCGGGGGCTGCCGGGGAGCGTGCACGTGATCGCTCCCACACCGGCCGTGCGCCGGGTCCTGGACCTCACCGGGGTCAGCCTCACGGTGCCCATATCGGAGAAGGTCGACGAGGCTCTGGAGCTCGTCGACCGGCAGCAGCTCCCGGAGGAGCCGCAGGGCTGACCGGCGGCCTGCCGGCGACCGTCCGGCGGACGTCGGAAAGCGGGCGGCGGGGGCCGATTGCGGTCCAATACTTGTCATTTGACAACTGTGTACGTAAGGCAACAGAGTGAGCGGGACAGTGATGCGGGAGGGAAGACGGATGTGCCTGTGGGCGAACCCGGTCCCCCGGGGACACCGTCAGGCGGTACGCGCGTCCGTGGCGTCGGAGTCGTGGATCTGTTCGGCCGCGGCCGAACAGAACGCCTCCAGCCCCCTCAGCAGCGCGGCGCGCTGCACGGCGGGCATCTGCTCCAGCACCCTTTCCAGCGCGGCCTCCCGACGTGATCTGAGGTCCGCGAGGAAGGCACTCCCGCGACGGCTCAGGAAGAGCTCCACCTCCCGGCGGCTCTCGGCGGCGACCCTGCGGTCGACGAAGCCGACGGCCTGGAGCCGGTCGCACAGGCGGCTGGTGGACGGCGGCGTGGATCCGAGGAACTCGGCGAGGGTGCGCAGGTTGATTCCCTCGTGGTGCTCCAGGATGAACAGCACGCGCAACTGGGAGGCGGAGACCGGTGCCGTCGAGGCACGGCCCCAGAGGACTTCCAAGAGCTCCGCCGCCTCTGAGGTCACACGCGCCACCTGGAGTGGCTGCGGACGCGAGGAGGGGGACATCACGGTCACACTCTCGCAGGCTTCTGGACGGCTGTCAGCCCACCCCCGTCGCCGGGGGCACCGCGGGCCCGACGCCACGGCATCCCGGAGAACGTCGTGACCGACCCCGTGAACAGACTCGTCGCCGCCGCGCGGGCCCTGCGCTCCGCCGCCCCGCACCAATTGCCCGACGTCCTGAGCCAGGTGCTGCGCACCCGGTACGGGGCGCAGGCCGTGGAGCTGCGGCTGGCCGACTACGGCCTGACGGTGCTGCTGCCCGTGCCGCCCGCGCCGAGCGGCACCAAGTCGGCGCCCGTGCAGGGCAGCGCGCCCGGGCGGGCCTTCGGATCGCAGCAGCCGTACGTCGAGGAGCCGGCCGACGGCCGGGTGCGGGCGCATCTGCCGGTGACCGTGCGCGGTGACCGGCTGGGCGTGCTGTCCCTGACGCTGCCCGCGCGGACCCGGGAGTCCCTCGCCGAACTCACCGAGCTGGCCGAGCTCCTGGGGCACGAGCTGGTGGTCGCCGAACGCGACACCGACCTGTACGCGCGGGCCCGGCGCAGGGAACGGCTGACGCTGGCGGCGGAGATGCAGTGGCAGTTGCTCCCGGCCCGCTCGTGCGCCCGGGAGGAGTACGCCCTGGGTGCCCAACTCGAGCCCGCCTACGCCGTCTTCGGCGACAACTTCGACTGGGAGGCGTCCGCCGACCATCTGATGGTCTACGTCACCAACGGAATGGGCGAGGGCATCGAGGCCTCGCTGCTGACCAGCCTCGGCATCAACGCGCTGCGCAACGCGCGCCGGGCCGGCATCCCGATCGAGGACCAGGCGGCCCTGGCCGACCAGGCGCTGTACGCCCACTACCGGGGCGAGGCGCACCTGTCGGTCCTGCTGGTGGACATCGAGCTGTCCACGGGACGGATGCGGATCGTCGACGCGGGCTCACCGCAGCTGCTGCTCCTGCGCGACCGGGTGCTGTCCCTCGTGGACCTCGACGCGCAGCTGCCGCTGGGCATGTTCGAGGAGACCGACTACGTCGCCCAGGAGCTGACCCTGCTGCCCGGCGACCGGCTGCTCTTCGTCAGCGACGGCGTCCACGGGGTCGCGGCGCCGGGCGGCGAGTCGTACGGCGAGCACGCCCTCGCGCGGGCGCTCGGCAACGCCTCCCTGCTGCCGGCGGCGGACGTCCCGGCCGCGGTGCTGCGCGGGCTGACCGGGCACCGGGGAAGGCCCGAGCCGGACGACGACGCGCTGGTCGTGTGTCTCGACTGGTTCGGGAAACGGCCCGCACCGTAGCCCGCCGCCCACCGCCCGCCTTCGGCGGGCCCGCGGTGGCGAGACAGAAACCGATCAGGACGAGGAGAGAAACACGTGCCGGAGCACGAAACGGCCGCAGAGCACACCACGCCGGCGAGCGAGGTCGGGAGGTTCCTGCACCGCCGCCGTGAGCAGATCGCCCAGCGCTGGGCGGACGAACCCCTGTTCCGCACGGTGTTCACCGTCTCGCGGGACGAGGCCGTGGAGGCGGGCCGGGTCGTCGTCGACGCGCTCGCCCAGGTCGCCGAGTCCGGCCGGGTGGCCGACACGGACGCGGCCGGATTCACCGCGGTCCGCGAGCAGCTGGCCAGGATGGTGGCCTCCCGCGCCCGCTTCGGTCTCACCTCCGGCCAGGTGTCCACCGAGGTGGACGGCCTCCGCCCGCCCGCCGTGAACCTGCTGGTGGCCGATCTGCCCGAGGCGGTGCCCGAGCACCTCAGGGAGTGCACGACCCTGCTGACCGTGCTCATGGGCACCCTGCGGCTGGTGGTCCTGGAGACCTCGCTGAGCGAGGGCCAGGCGCTCATCGACCGACAGCACCTGGAGCTGCTGGAGGCCGCCACCCCCGTCATCCGGCTGTGGGACGGCATCGTCGCCGTACCGCTCATCGGGACCCTCGACAGCGCCCGCAGCCAGGTCGTGATGGAGACGCTGCTGGAGTCGGTCGTCGACCAGCAGGCCCGCTTCGCGATCCTGGACATCACCGGGGTGCCGATGGTCGATTCGCTGGTCGCGCAGCACCTGATGAAGACCGTCGCGGCGGTCCGGCTGATGGGCGCGGAGTGCGTCGTCTCCGGCATCCGGCCCGCCATCGCGCAGACCATCGTGCACCTCGGCCTGGACCTGGGCACGGTGGTGACCAGGGCGAGCCTCGCCGACGCCCTGGGGTACGCCCTGAAGCGGCTGGGCGCCGACATCGTGCTCGCGACGCCCGGCGGTGCGGGTCCCCGGTGAACCACGACCTCTCCCTCTCGGGCACGGCCCACGTGCCGGTGCTCCGGCTCGGCGACGTCCTGCTGATCACCCTCCAGGGCGACCTGCACGACGGTACGGCGGAGCAGCTCCAGCAGGACATCGCCGAGCAGATCGTCCGCAACCGGGTGACCGGCGTGGTCATCGACATCTCCGGGGTGGAGATCGTCGACTCGTTCCTGGGGCGTGTCCTGGCCGAGATCGCGGCGAGCTCCCGGCTGCTGGCCGCGCGGACCGTGGTGGCCGGCATGCGCCCCGCGGTGGCGATCACACTGGTGGAGCTGGGGCTCTCGCTCCCCGGCCTGCGGACCGCTCTCAACACCGAGGCGGCCCTCGAACTCCTCGCCATGACGGCTCCGGGCGGCCCGCGCCGGGAGCCTCGGTGAGCGGGACGGTCGCGGGCGTCGAGGCCCGCCTGCCGATCCGCTCGGACCTGGACCTGGTGTGGGTGCGGCAGCACGTGCGCCAGGCCGCCGCGGCGCTCGGCTTCGGCCTGGTGGACCAGACGAAGCTGGTCACCGCGGCCAGCGAACTGGCCCGCAACACCCTGGTGTACGGCGGTGGCGGCGAGATGGCCGCGGAGCACGTGTGCGACGGGCGGACCGACGGGCTGCGGCTGACGTTCCGGGACCAGGGTCCGGGCATCGCCGACCCGGAGCGGGCACTGAGCGACGGCTACACCTCCGGCGGCGGGCTGGGTCTCGGCCTGGGCGGTGCGCGTCGTCTCGTGCACGACTTCTCCCTCGACAGCACGCCCGGCGTCGGCACCACGGTCACGGTGACCTCCTGGGCCGCCCGGCCGCCGCGGCAGCGTGAGGAGCCACGATGACGCAGGTGTGGGACGTCCCGGTGCACGACTCGACGCGGGTGCGCGACGCCCGGGTGGCCGCGGAGGGCGCGGCGGCGCTGGCGGGCCTGGACCGGTCGCGCACCGCCGACGCCGTGCTCGTGGCGACCGAGCTGGCGACGAACCTGCTCAAGCACGCCCGCGGCGGACAGCTTCTCGTCGAGGCGGTCACCCCGCCGGGCGGACGGCCGGGAGGCCTCGTCGTGCAGGTCGCCGCCGTCGACCACGGGCCGGGCATGTCCGACGTCTCCACCGCCCTCGGCGACGGATTCTCCACGGCGGGCTCGCTGGGCGCCGGCCTGGGCACCTGCCGGCGGCTCGCCGACGACTTCGACCTGCACAGCGTCCCGGGCCGCGGGACGGTCGCGCTGGCCCGGATCGGCGGCCCGGCCCGCAGCCGCGGCCGCCGTGAGCCGGCCCCCGGACCGGCCGGGACCGCGGCGCCGGACCACTCCTCGGTCGCGTCCCCCGCGTTCTCCGCGCGGGTCGGTGGCGTCAACATCCCCTTCCGCGGCGCCGCGTGTTCCGGGGACGCCTGGACCTGCGTCCGTGACGGGGACCGGCTGACCCTGATGCTGGCCGACGGGCTGGGCCACGGCCCCGAGGCGGCCCGTGCCTCGATGACGGCGGTCGACGAGGTACAGCGCTCACCCCACCTGCCGCCGGCCGAACTGCTGCGCCGGCTCGACACCGCGCTGCGCGGCACGAGGGGCGCCGCGGTCGCGGTGGCCCAGCTCGACCTGCGGTCCGGACGGCTGCTGTTCGCCGGCGTCGGCAATGTGGGGGCGCGGCTGCGCGAGGGCGACTCCTGGCGCCATCTGCTGTCCCGGCCGGGGATAGTGGGCGCGCACCGGCCGACGAGACTGCCCGAGACCGAGGCGGTCTGGGCCCCGGACCGTCTGCTCGTCCTGCACAGCGACGGGCTGTCCAGCCGCTGGGCGCCGCCGGTCGATCCCCGCCTGCTGTCCTGCGACCCCGCCGTCACCGCCGCCGTGACGGTCCGCGACGCCGGTAGTTCCGCCAGCCCGGTGCGTGACGACACCGCCGTGGCCGTCCTGTCCCCGACGCCGCCGGATGGTCCATGAATCACACCTGGCCGATCAGCACCCTCAGCGACGCGGCACGCGCGCGGATCACCACCGCGCGGGTGGCCGCCGCGTACGGAGTACCGCCGCTCGAACGCACCCGGATGGCCGCCGCCCTCAGCGCGCGGCTGCGCCTGTGTCTGGCCAAGGGCGGCAGCTGGCGGTTCGTCCTGACGGTGGCGAAGGGCTCGCTGCGGGTCGAGGTCTCCCCCTCCCCCGGCGACGGCGAGCGGCCGTGGTGCGTCACGGCGGCCTGCCCGGAGTCGGCCGCGGGCCCTGATCTCGACGCCGCGGCGGACGACGCGACCGCCCTCGCGGAGGCCCTGCTCGGCGCCGACGAGGACACCGCCCTGGTGCTGGAGCGACTCGCCCAGCAGGAGGAACTCGTCGCCTTCCACCGGGAGGAACTGCACCAGACCAACCAGGGCGTGCTGGCGCTGCACGCCGAACTGGACGCCGCCGGGCGCGCGCAGCGCGAGGCCTTCGCGGCGGAGCACGCCGCCCGCCGGGAGGCGGAGGACGCCCGGCGCAGGCTGACGTTCCTCGCCGACGCCAGCGCGACGCTGACGGCCTCCCTCAACCACGAGGAGATCGCCCGCCTGCTGCCCGAGCTGCTAGTGCCGGAGTACGCCCGCACGGCCGACGTCTGGCTCTTCGACGCCGAGGACGAGCGGGCGTCGTCCGTTCCGCGTGCGGCGGCGGCCGTGATCGCGGCCCGCACCGGACGGCCGCAGTACGCGGCCGAGCACCCCGGGGGGCTGCCCGGGGTGGACGACCAGCCGCCGTCGGCCCTGCATCCCGGCCGGCCCCTGCTGTGCGTGCCGCTGCCCACCCGCAGCGCGCCCCTGGGCGTCGTGACGCTGACCGCGCCCGGCGAGCGCTGGGACCCGGACGACGCCGTCATGCTCGTGGAGCTCACCCGGCGGGCCGGCGGCGCGCTCGACAACGCCCGCCGTTTCGAGCACAACCGGGACATCGCCGAGACCCTCCAGCGGGCCCTGCTGACCGACCTGCCGACCACCCCCGGCCTGCGGCTCGCGGCCCGCTATCTGCCGGCGACCTACGGGCTGAACGTCGGCGGCGACTGGTACGACGCGTTCCGGCAGCCCGACGGCAGCCTGATCACCGTCATCGGCGACGTGACGGGGCACGGGCTGCACGCGGCGGTGATGATGAGCCAGCTGCGGACCGCGCTGCGCGCCTACGCCGTGGACGGCGGGAGCCCGGGGGAACTGCTGACCCGGCTGCACATGTTCCTGCACCATCTGCAGCCCGACCTGTACGCGACGGCCGTGATCGCCCGCTTCCAGCCCGGCGAGCCGGTGCTGACGTGGGCGGCGGCGGGTCATCCGCCGCCCGTGCTGCGCGGCCCGGACGGGCGGGTGCGCACCCTGGACGCCAAGCCGGGGGCGATGCTCGGCATCCCGCTGCACCAGGAGATCGCCGACCACACGGTGCCGTTGGAGCCCGGGTCCACGCTGGCGCTCTACACCGACGGGCTGGTCGAGCGGCGGGCGCAGGGCATAGACCCGGGCATCGATCGGCTGGCGGCGGCTCTCGGCGCGTTCCGGGCCGAGGAACTCGACGCGGACCTGGACGGGTCGGCCGAGCGCATCCTGGAGCCGATGCTGAGCGACTCCGAGCGGGACGACGACGTCTGCCTGCTGCTGTGTCACGTGGGTCACGCGGACGGCCACACGGACGGCCGGCCCGACAGCCGTCCCCGGCCCGGCTCCTGAGGAGCGGTCAGCCGTCCGCCGGGTCCTCGGATCGCCGGCCCGCCGTGTGGGCCTGGTGGAAACCGGAGAGCCCGTGTTCCAGTGCGGTGCGCTGGGCCGGGGTCATCGCCTCGAACACGGAGGCGAGGCGCCGTACGCGGCGCTCGGCGACGTCGGTGAGCAGGCGTTGTCCGTAGACGGTCACCACGAGCTGCACCTCGCGCCGGTCACTGGGCTGCACGGTCCGCTCCAGCAGTCCGGCGGCCTCGAGCCGGTCGCAGAGGCGGCTCGCGGTGGGCAGACCGACGCCCAGGTCCTCGGCCAGGGCCGTCATGTTGAGTTCCGGACGGCTCTTCACCGTCCGCAGCGCCAGCAACTGCCGAGCGGGCAGCCGGGGTCTGGTCTCCTCCGCGGCCGTGAGCCAGCAGGCCACCAGGCTCTCCACCGCTTCGGCGAGTTGCCCGGCCTGTGTCCGACGACTGTCCCACCGGCCGTCGTCGGTGCCGTCCGCGCACCACACCGCCACTATCCTCCGGCCTCCGCAATTGTCATGTACGACGGCCTACCCGAAGGCAACGGGCGTACACAGGCCCGGAGGGGGGTACGTCGGTCACCTCAGGAGAAACGTTCGTCTGCATGCCTCGCCCGGCTGGCGGAACCAGTCCGGGCGCGGTGGGATCGACGAGGTGCGAGACGCCCGCGGGCGGGGCACGCGCATGACGTCGGGGCAGACCGCCTGGAGCCGCAGAAAGGGATGGACATCGTGACACGACCCAGGATCCTGGTGGTGGGCGCGGGCTTCGCGGGAGTGGGGTGCGTTCGACGTCTGGAACGCGCGCTCTCCGCCACGGAGGCCGACGTCACTCTGGTGACGCCGTTCGCCTACCAGCTCTATCTGCCGCTGCTGCCACAGGTCGCCTCCGGGGTGCTGACGCCCCAGTCGATCGCCGTTTCGCTGCGCCGCAGCAAGAAGTACCGCACCCGGATCATCCCGGGCGGTGCCATCGGCGTGGACCTCAAGTCGAAGGTCTGCGTCATCCGGACGATCACCGACGAGATCGTCAACGAGCCCTACGACTACATCGTGCTCGCTCCCGGGAGCGTGACCCGCACCTTCGACATCCCGGGGCTGACCGAGCACGCCTTCGGGATGAAGACCCTCGCCGAGGCCGCGTACATCCGCGACCACGTCATCAGCCAGCTCGACCTCGCCGACGCCAGCCGCGATCCCGCCGAGCGCACCTCGCGGCTGCAGTTCGTGGTCGTCGGCGGCGGCTACGCCGGCACCGAGACCGCCGCCTGTCTCCAGCTCCTCACCCACAACGCGGTCAAGCGCTATCCGAACCTGGACCCGAGCCTGATCAAGTGGCATCTGATCGACATCGCGCCGAAGCTGATGCCGGAGCTCGGCGACAAGCTCGGGCGCAGCGCGCAGGAGGTGCTGCGCAAGCGGGGCATCGACATCTCGCTGGGCGTGTCGATCGCCAAGGCGGGCCCGGAGGAGGTCACCTTCACCGACGGGCGGGTGATCCCGACCCGGACCCTGATCTGGACGGCGGGCGTCGTCGCGAGCCCGCTCATCGCGACCCTCGGGGCGGAAACGGTCCGCGGACGGCTCGCCGTCACCGCGGAGATGAACCTGCCCGGGAACGACGGGGTGTTCGCGCTCGGGGACGCCGCCGCCGTGCCCGACGAGGCCAAGGGCGAGCAGGGCGCGATCTGCCCGCCGACGGCGCAGCACGCGATGCGGCAGGGCAAGGTCGTCGCCGACAACGTCATCGCGACGCTGCGGGGCCGGGAGATGCGGCCGTACGTGCACAAGGACCTCGGTCTGGTCGTCGACCTCGGCGGTACCGACGCCGTCTCCAAGCCGCTCGGCATCGAGCTGCGCGGGCTGCCCGCGCAGGCGGTGGCCCGCGGCTACCACTGGGGGGCGCTGCGCACGGGGGTGGCCAAGGCGCGGGTGCTGACGAACTGGACGCTCAACGCGATCGCGGGCGACGACTTCGTGCGCACCGGCTTCCAGGCGCGCCGGGCGGCGAAGTTGAAGGACTTCGAGTACACGGACAGCTATCTGACGCCCGAGCAGGTGCGGGCGCAGGTCGAGGGGCCCGGGTCGGAGACCGCCTGAGGTCGGAAGGCGGAAGAGAGTACGGCGGCGTGAGGGCGGCGGCACGGTCGTTGGGCGCACGGTGGCGGGATCGGATCGCGGCATCCGACCCCGGGCTGCTGCGGCTGGCGGCCGGGCTGCGCACGGTCGGGGCGATCTCCCTCACGCTGGCCGTGCTCTCCCTGCTGGGCGCGGACGTCTCGCATCTGGTGGCGGGGGCCATCGCCGCGATGGTCGCCACGTTCGCGATCCGGGAGAAGCAGCGCGACCGGCAGGCCGTCACGCTGGCGCTGGGGCTGCCGGTCGCGTTCGCTTCGATGTCGCTGGCGGCGCTGCTCAGCTCCCGGACGGTGGCCGGTGACCTCTTCTTCGTGGCGCTGATCTTCTGCGCCGTCTACGGCCGCCGGTTCGGTGACCGGGGCACGGCGCTCGGTCTTGTCGGCTTCCAGGTCTACTTCCTGTCCCTGTTCGTCGGGGTCACCGGTTCGAGTCTGCCGGGGTTCTACGCGGTGCTGGCGGTCGCCTTCGGGTGCAGTGCGGTGGCGCGCTTCGTGCTGGTGCCGCAGACGCCCACCGGTATTCTCCAGCGGCTGCGCGGGGCCTTCCGGGCGCGGCTCGCGCAGCTGCTGGCCGCCCAGCTCGATCTGCTGGACGCCGGTCCGGACGAGGTGGAGAAGGCCCTGGCCCATGTGCGTGAGGGCACCGCCCGGCTGCACGAGACGGCCATGCTGATCCAGGGCCGGCTGGAAGAGGGCACTCCTGACCAGGCGACGGCGCGGCTGGTGCAGCGCCGGATCGCCGACGCCGAGATCGCCGCCGAGCGGCTCGGCCTGCTGCTGCTGACCGCCCGCAGCGCCGAACGGGCCGAGACCCTGACCCTGCACCTGCCGGGCGCACCGCTGCCGGAGGGCGGCCACCTCCCCGTACGGGACGAGGCCCTCGCCGCCCTGCGCCGCGATCTGGGGGCCCTGCGGCTGCTGGTACGGATCCCCGTCGCGGAGGGCGCGGCCACGGCTCACGTCCGCAACCGGCTGCTCGGCTACCGGGACGAGGAGAACCTGCCCAAGGCGTCGCCCGCCGTCCAGGACGTCTTCCGGGGCGTGGGCGAGGCGGCGCGCGCGGTGCTCGGGCTGCGGATCGCGCTCGACGGGCCGCAGGACGAGTCCGAGGACAGCCCCGAGACGGCGCGCTCCCGCGAGGAACTGGACGCGGAGGACGCCGCGATAGGCGCGGGCGAGGAGGACGAGGACTCCGGCACGGCCGGGAAGGAGACCGGGTTGCGGCGGCCGACCACCCGGGCCGCCGTGCAGGTCGCCGTCGGATCGGCACTGGCCATCGTCGGCGGCGAGCTGCTCTCCTCGCACCGCTGGTACTGGGCGGTGCTGACCTGCTGGATCGTGTTCATCAACACCGCCTCCACCGGGGAGATCCTGGTCAAGGGCTACCGGCGGCTGCTGGGCACCGTGCTCGGGGTGGTCGCCGGCATCCTGCTGGCGGGGGTCGTCGGTCACCACACCTGGACGGCGTTCGCGGTGGTGCTGCTGTGCGTGTTCGCGATGTTCTACACGGCTCCGCTGTCGTACACGCTGATGTCGTTCTTCGTGACGGCCGCGCTGGGTGTGCTGTACACGCTGCTGCACACCTACAGCATGTCGGTGCTGGTGCTGCGGGTGGAGGAGACCGCGCTGGGGGCGGCCTGCGGAATCGTCGCGGCGGCGCTGGTGCTGCCGGTGCACACCGACCGGCGGACGAACGAGCTGCTGACGACCGTCCTGGACCGGCTGACCGAGGTCACCGAGGCGGCCGTGGAGCAGCTGAGCGGCGGTCCCCCGGCCGAGCTGCTGGACCAGGCCCGTGATCTGGACCAGGCACTGGCCGATCTGCGGGCGGCCACCCAGCCCCTGACCCACCCGGTGACGCCGTTGCGGACCCGGCGGGACACGGCCCGGTACGTCGTCGCGCTGCTGGAGACCTGTGCGTACCACGCGCGGACCCTGGCGGCCATGGCAGAACTGCTGCCGACCCAGCGATCGATCGTGGCGGACCCGGGGCTGCGCCGCGCCGGGCAGCGCATCCGGCACAACATCGGGGCGATCTCCGCGCGCGTGGCGGGCGAGCGGAGCACCGCCGAGGTGCTGACCGGGCCGAGCATCGCCTCGCTGCTGATGCCGGGCGGGCCGGGGACGCCGCGCTACGGCCGGGTGACCGACCGCGTACTGCGCCACCTTCAGCGCCTGGACGAAGCGGTGGTCGGCCTGGCCCGGCCGCTCGGCGTGCCGGTGTCTCCGCCGAAGTGACGGCGGGACCTTCCACGGTCAGAAGTCCGTGGACATGTCGCTCGCCGCCGCGATACCGCGCAGCTCCTCGGTGTCCTGGTGGCGCTGCCGGATGCAGCCGGCGATCTCGGCGAGGCGGGTGGGGTCGGACGCGGTGCCCGCGTCGGTGACCACCCTGACCGGGCCGGTGCCGTCGACGTCTATCTCCACCAGCTGGTTGTCCAGCCGGCCGGTCACCGCGGTGGCGATGACCAGGGCGGCTTCGTCACGGATCTCCTGGGGCAGTTGCTGGGTGTCCTCGGGATCGAGGGCGAAGTCGAGACTCTCGGGTCGTTGTTCCTCGAGTGCGCGCAGCGCGGGTGCGACGACCTTCAGCAGCAGCTGATAGTCCTCGCTGTCCATGCGGACGCGCAGAAGGTCGAGGTACATGTCCACGGGCCGTCCGTCGCGCGGGAACTCTGATTCGTTCATCTGGTCCGTGTTCCCACACAGCCGGACGTCAGACCTTGCGCCAGCGGGCCATGGCGAACGAGAAGAGTCCGAAGAGCACGAGTCCGGCGGCGACGCAGGCCAGGAGGCCGGGCCCCGCGGGCGTACCGGCGAAAGAACGCAGGGTGTCGTCGATCCCCTTGGCCTGGTCCGGCTGGTACTCGACGGCGGCCCGCACGGCGAAGACTCCCGCGGCGGCGAACACCGCGCCACGGGCGGCACCGCCGCCCACCCCGGTGATGTCCACCAGCCGCCGCATGCGCGGGGACATCTCCCCCAGCCGCAGGTGCTTGCGGTAGGACCGCATGACGGCGCGAGCGGCGATCCACACGCCCGCGACGATGATCCCCGCGCCTCCCGCGCCGACGATCCACTGGCCCGCGGGCAGCTCGAGGGCCCGGGCGGTGACGTCCCGGGACTGCTCGTCACCGGAACCGCCGCCGCTGCCCGATCCGGCGGCGAAGGCCAGCACGGAGTAGGCGACGAAGGAGTAGAACCCGCACCGGACGATGGCGACCAGACGCTTCTTGGCGCTGCGCCCGTCGGGGCCGGCTCCGCCGAAGACGGTCTCCGACAGCCGCCAGAGCGCCATCCCGACGAGTCCGATGCCCAGGGCCCACAGCAGTACGGCGCCGAACGGCTTGTGCGAGATCTCCTCCAGGGCCCCCTGGCGGTCCGCCTGCCGGCTGCCGTCGCCGAAGGCGATCTGCAGGGCCAGCAGTCCCACCAGCAGATAGATGACGCCTCGCGCGGCGAGCCCCGCCTTGGCGGCGCCCTTCGTCACCGAGCCCCGTGCGGCTCGCTCCGCCCCTGCCCTGCCGTTGCGCGCCAGTGCACTCGTGTTCATGTCGCCCTCCCCGGTGTCTCCCCGATTACCTGCGGGATCCGCATGCCCCGGCACTCGGGGTACACACGTCCGGCGCTCCTGGACCGTGCCCCGGGCGAAAGAGCGACGGGGTGGACGCGGGATCCGTCGCGTCCACCCCGCCCCTCAGGCGTACACGTGGGGGTCTTTGCCGGTCGGCGGGCGTACCGCGGCGTCGGCGGCCGACGCCGCGTCGAGCCATTGACGTGCCGTCTCCAGGGCGTGCCGCACGTCGCGCGTGCCGGTGGACACGCACAGCGTGTAGGCGAGATCACGGGCCTGCGCCTGTGCCTGGGGCTGTTCCTCGGTGGCTCCGGATCGGGTCAGCGCCTCGTACTCCTCGACGAGTCTGCGCAGGACGGCGGGGTGCGGCATGAGCATCGGTCTTCTTCTCCTCCGTTCGGAACAGGTGAATGTCGTGCCGTCAGCGCAGGGCATCCTGGCGGACCCGCTCGCAGCTGCGGCTGATGAGCCGGGAGACGTGCATCTGGGAGATGCCCAGCCGGTCGGCGATCCTGCTCTGCGTCATGTCTTCGAAGAACCGCATGTAGAGGATGGCGCGCTCGCGTTCCGGCAGCCTGCGCAGGCCTTCCTTGGCGGACTCGCGGTCGACCACGACGTCGAAGGAGGCGTCGGAGTCGCCCAGGGTGTCGGCGAGGCTGTAGCCGTCGTCACCGGCCGAGGTCTCGGCGTCCAGCGAAAGGGTGCTGAAGCTCTCCAGGGCCTCCAGACCGGCGTTCACCTCGTCCTCGGTGAGTCCGGTGTGGGCGGCGATGTCGGCCACCGAGGGTTCGGCCGCCCCGGGATTCTGGGTGAGTTCCCGGCGGGCGACGCGCACCTTGTTGCGCAGTTCCTGTACCCGGCGGGGCACGCGCAGCGCCCACATCCGGTCCCGGAAGTGGCGCTTGATCTCCCCGGTGATGGTGGGCACGGCATAGCTCTCGAAGGCCCCGCGCTCGGGGTCGAAACGGTCGACGGCCTTGACCAGTCCCAGCGCCGCGACCTGCCGCAGGTCCTCGATCGCCTCACCACGGTCGCGGAAGCGGCCGGCGATGCGGTGGGCCATGGGCAGCCAGGCGGTGACGATCTCGTCGCGTACGGCGTCCCGCTCGGGGCCCTCCTCCAGGGTGACCAGCCGGGCGAACCGGCTCATGGTGTCGGGCGCGTCGGCGTGGGTGCGCCGTAGCTGCGCGGTGGTGGCGGGGGCGGAAGCGGAAGGACGGCTTGTCGACATGTCGATAGGCATGCGGTATCGCTCTCCTGAACGGTGTTTTCAGGGACTGGCGACGAGAACTCCTGCCGTCCGGAACGCGTGCGACGCCCCGGAGCGACAACTCGCTCCCGTCGGCGCGCCTCCGGTCCGAAGCACGAACCTCCGTCTGCCCTGCCCCCGGAGGAACAAACTCCGCCTTCGCGAAAGGCGTTCACAGGTGCGCGGTCCACGGCCCGGTCCGGTCGGCGCCGGGTTCAGAGCACGGGGACGACGGCGGTGATGCGCTTACCGCCGGAGGGCAGACAGGCCACCCTCACATTGCGGGCCAGCCGGCAGACGATCGGCCAGCCGCGACCGCCGGTGCGCTGCCGGCCCTGTTCGTCGAGCGGGTCGGTGGTGACCGGCAGCCGGTCGCTGCGGTCGCTGACGGAGACACGCACGGCCCGCCCGTCCATGTCGACGTCGAATCCGGTGATGCCGCCGCCGTGCAGGATGGCGTTGCTCGTCAGTTCCGAGGCCACGAGCAGGGCGTCCGAGAGCCCGTCCTCGTCGTACGGACAGCCGAGGGTCCCGCAGCGCCCGGTCACCGCCCGCCGTACGGCACTGCGGACGTCGGCCGGCCCGCACTCGTGACCTCCGTGGCCCGGGACGCCGTCCCGCGCGTCCTCGCGGTCGGTCGAGTCGTTCGTACGCATCCCTTCGCTCCCCTGGCTGGTCCCGGCTGGTCGGACGGCCGCACCTCCGCGGCGGGTTCGGCTTCTCCTCCGCACCCGGCGCCCTGTTCCGCCGGACGGTGCGGTCGTCTCCTTTGCGGCTGGCCGCCCCCGCGGCGGCCAAACCTCCCGGACGGGGAGCATTCGTCCCGGCGATCCGGGTAGGCGGAACAGATGACGGATGTGGTGGACTCGGACGAACTGCTGCGGCGCATCCAGCGGGCGAGGGCCTGCGCCCACGAGGAACTGCTGGCCTGGCGGGCCCGGAGCGCGGACCTCGCCAGGAGCGACACGGAACGCGCGGACGACGCACGGGACGCCAGGACGCGGGGTCTCGCCTACGAAGCCGTGCTCAAGGTGCTGGACGAGATCGTGACGCCGGGCCGGAGCGCCGGGGCACGCTGACCCCGGGCCGTGGCCGCCGGGGCACGCTGACCCCGGGCCGTGGCCGCCGGGGCACGCTGACCCCGGGCCGTGCGCGCCGATTGGCACCGCCCGTCGCGGGCACCCGGAACCCATGGCAGCCGATCACACGCGAGCGCCCGTTCTGGAAGCCCTGGTCGACTACCGTCGTCAAGGCCGGTTGTCGTTCACCCCGCCGGGGCACAAGCAGGCCCGCGGCGCCGATCCCGAGGTAAGGGCGGTGCTGGGGGACGCGGTCTTCCTGGGCGATGTGCTGGCGTCGGGCGGACTCGACGACCGGCTCACCCGGGGCCGGGTGCTGGAGCGCGCCGAGGAACTGATGGCGGACGCCGTCCACGCCGAGCACACCTTCTTCTCGACGTGCGGGAGTTCGCTGTCCGTCAAGGCCGCCATGCTGTCGGTGGCCGGGCCGCACGAGAAGCTGCTGATCGGGCGGGACGCGCACAAATCGGTGGTGTCGGGGCTGATCCTGTCCGGGATCGAGCCCGTGTGGGTCGAGCCGCGCTGGGACGCCGAGCGGCGCCTGGCCCATCCGCCGTCGGCGGAGGGGTTCGAGAGGGCCTTCGATATGCACCCCGACGCGAAGGGAGCCCTGGTCACCAGCCCCACTCCGTACGGCGCCTGCGCGGATCTGCGGGCGATCGCCGACGTCTGCCATCGCCGGTCGGTGCCCCTCGTCGTGGACGAGGCCTGGGGAGCGCATCTGCCCTTCCATCCGGACCTGCCGTCCTGGGCGATGGACGCGGGCGCGGACATCTGCGTGACCAGCATCCACAAGATGGGCAGCGGCCTGGAGCAGGGTTCGGTGTTCCACCTGCAGGGCGGACTCGTCACCCCGGAACTGCTGAACATGCGCGCGGATCTGCTGGGTACGACGAGCCCCTCGGTGCTGCTGTACGCCGGACTCGACGGCTGGCGCCGCCAGATGGCGCTGCAGGGCGAGCAGTTGCTCGGCTCGGCTCTCGGACTGGCGCGGGAGGTGCGGTCCGCGATCGAGGAGATCGACGGGATGCACGTCGAGGGCCGGGAGGACCTCTGCGGCCCCGGGCTCGCCGACGACTTCGATCCGCTGCCCGTGGTGATCGACGTCCAGGGGCTCGGGATCACCGGCTTCCAGGCCGCCGACTGGCTGCGCGAGCACCAGCTCATGGACATGCACCTGTCCGACCACCGGCGGATCGGCGCGCAGCTGACCCACGCCGACGACCGCGGAACGACCGGTGAACTGCTCGCCGCCCTCAAGGACCTCGCCCATGCCGCGCCCGAGCTGGGCCCGGCCCCGCGGGTCGAGGTGCCGGGCCCGGCCGAACTGCGCATGGCGCAGGGGATGCTCCCCCGGGACGCGTTCTTCGGACCCGCCGAGAACGTGGCACTGAGCGAGGCCGCCGGGCGGATCGCCGCCGAGATGATCACGCCCTACCCGCCCGGGATCCCGGCCGTCCTGCCCGGCGAGCGGCTCAGCGAGCCCGTGCTGCGCTATCTGGGCACCGGCCTCGCGGCGGGCATGAACCTCCCCGATCCGACCGATCCGGAACTGCGGACGATCAGGGTCGTCGCCCGGGAGACACCGCACGCCGAGTGAAACAGGTCACGTGACCGGGTCTCGGGGGCACAAAATCTCCGCGAATGGTTTACGGTTCATTCATACCTGGTGAGCGGGGTCGTGGCCACTCCTCCTCCGCGCACCACCCCCTTGCTGCCCTGGCTGGCCTCCCCCGTCCAGCCAGGGCTTTTCCATGCCCGCGTGGCCCTCGCGGCGAAAGTGCGGCCCGCCGAGGTGCCCGGGGCGTCGACAGCGGCTGAAATGGGAAGGGGAAGCACCCCTACCGATCGTCGGCGAGGAGCTCCGGGCCATGACCAAAGCGACGAAACTGCTGACCGCGCTTCCCCCGCCCCAGCGTCAGCGTCTGATGACGCTCGCCCGTGAGGTGTCCTTCCCCGAGGATGCCCGGATCTTCGACGCGGGCGGCACCGCCGACCGCTTCTGGGTCATCCGCTCCGGCGCGGTCTCGCTCGTCCAGCAGGTGACGTCCCTGCGGCGGGTCACTGTCGCGAGCCTCGGCGCCGGTGACCTGCTGGGCTGGTCCTGGCTGTTCCCGCCGTACCGGTGGGACTTCGGCGCGGAGGCCTTCAGCCCCGTACGCGCCTACGAGTTCGAGGCCCCGCCCGTGCTGGCGCTGTGCGACGAGGATCCGGCGCTCGGGATGTCGCTGATACGGATCGTGGCCGAGATCCTCGCGCACCGGCTGGAGACGACCCGGGGCAAGCTGATGGAGCAGTACGGGGCGCACCGGCGCGTGGACCTGTAGACCCGCGCCCGGCTCAGACGCGGTACCGGCGCAGCGCGGGCACGGCGACCGCCAGGCCCAGCATCGAGGCGACGACCAGCAGACCGCCGCCCGCGACCGCGACACGGGGCCCGAAGGCGGCGCCCGCCGTGCCGTGCAGGGCGTCGGCCAGCCGGGGGCCGCCCGCGACGACGACCGTGAAGACGCCCTGCATACGGCCGCGCATCTCGTCGGTGGCGGCGGACAGCAGGATCGCCCCGCGGAAGACCATCGAGACCATGTCGGCGACCCCGGCACAGACCAGGAACACCACGGCGAGCCACAGACTGCCGCTCAGCCCGAACCCGGCGATGGCGGCACCCCAGGCGACGACCGCCCCGATGACCATCCAGCCGTGCCGCCGGGCGCGGGAGAACGTGCCGGAGAACAGTCCGCCCAGCACCGCGCCGATGGGGATCGCCGCGAACAGCAGGCCGAGGGCGAGCCCTTCGCCGTAGGAGGCGTACGTCTCGGCGGCGAGCTGCGGGAACAGGGCCCGGGGCATGCCGAAGACCATGGCGATGACGTCGGCGAGGAAGGACAGCAGCAGGACCTTGTGCCGGGAGATGTACCGGAAGCCCTCCGCGATCTCCCGCACCCCGGCGCGCCGGGCGGTGGCGCTCGCCAGCGGCGGCAGCGCGGGCAGGCGGGCCACCGCCCACAGCGTCACGCACAGCGCGACGGCGTCGAGGAGGTAGAGCTCGGGCAGGCCGATGACGGGGATCAGGGAGCCCGCGAGAAGCGGCCCGGCCACCAGGCCGGTCTGCATGACGGTCGAGCCGAGGGCGTTGGCGGCGGCGAGCTCGCCCGCCGGCACCAGCCGGGCGATGGAGGCGTTGCGGGCGGGCGCGTTGAGGCCGAAGAACGCCTGCTGGGTGGCGAGCAGCACCATCAGCACGGCCACAGAGTCGAGCCCCGAGACCGCCTGGAGCCAGAACAGCACCGACGTGACGGCGATGCCGCTGTTGGTGACCAGCAGCAGCTTGCGCCGGTCGACGGTGTCGGCGACCGCGCCGCCCCACAGCGCGAACAGCACCATCGGCACCAGCCCGGCGAGGCTCGCGTAGCCGACCCAGGCGGAGGAGCCGGTGATGTCGTAGATCTGCTTGGGTACCGCGACGGCGGTGAGCTGGCTGCCCACCGCGGTGACGATGGTCGAGGACCACAGTCGCCGGTAGGCCGGGCGGCGCAGCGGCCGCGTGTCCATCGCCCAGCGGCGCCAGCCGCGCCGGGGCCGGTCCTGCGGACTCGGGTCGGCCTCCTCGGCCTCGGGTGCGGTGCTGCTCTCGCTCGTGTCCACGCGATTCCTGGTTGCTCGTTACATCTTTCGGGTCCGGGGGTCACTATCCCAGCACCTGCTGTGCTTTCACCGCTCCGTGGACGCGAGATCTCAGAATCCGGACGACATATGACGAGCCCTCAGCGGGTCAGGCCCCGGCCACGAGCGTCACGCCGAGGACGATCATCGTGGCGGCGACCAGACCGTCCAGGACGCGCCAGGCGGCCGGCCGGGTCAGGAACCGGCCGAGCAGCCGGGCTCCGAAGCCCAGCGCGGCGAACCAGCACAGGCTGGCCAGGGCGGCGCCGAGACCGAAGGTCCAGCGCAGTGGGCCGCGGTCGGCGGCGACGGAGCCGAGCAGGAACACCGTGTCGAGGTAGACGTGCGGGTTGAGCCAGGTCAGCGCGAGACAGGTCAGCACGGCGCGGCGCAAGGAGCCCGCGCTCTCCCCCTCGGCCGCCAGAGCACCCGTGGGCCGGAACGCCCGCCGGGCCGCCAGCGCCCCGTAGCCGAGCAGGAACAGTCCGCCGATCCAGCCGACCGCGGTCAGCGCCCCGGGCCAGGCCACCACCAAGGCCCCCACTCCGCCCACACCCAGGGCGATGAGCAGGGCGTCGGACAGAGCGCAGATGCCGACGACGGCGAGGACGGCGTCACGGCGGACGCCCTGACGCAGGACGAACGCGTTCTGGGCGCCGATGGCGACGATGAGCGACAGGCCGGTGCCGAATCCGGCGACCGCGGCGGTGAGGGTGTGGGACATGACGTCCACGCTAGGGAAGCGATCACTGCCCGTACAGCTAAAGATTCTTACGTATCATTAGCTCTCGTGATGATCGGATGATGACGGACCTCCCGCTCGACCAGGTGCGCACCCTGCTCGCGGTGGTGGACGAGGGCACCTTCGACGCGGCGGCCGCCGCCCTGCATGTGACGCCTTCGGCGGTCAGTCAGCGCGTCAAGGCGCTGGAGCAGCGCACGGGCCGGGTGCTGCTGCTGCGCACCAAGCCGGTGCGGCCCACGGAGTCCGGCGAGATCGTGGTCCGGTTCGCCCGCCAGCTGGCCCGCCTCGAGCGCGACACGCGGTCCGAGCTGGGCATGAGCGGCGAGGGCGAGCCGGCCCGGGTGACGGTCGCGGTGAACGCGGACTCGCTCGCCACCTGGTTCCTGCCGGCCCTGACCCGGGTGCCGCGGGAGCCGCAGCTCTGCTTCGAACTGCACCGCGAGGACGAGACCCGCACGGCGGAACTCCTGCGGGAGGGACTGGTGATGGCCGCGGTGACCTCGTCGCCCGAGGCCGTGACCGGCTGCACCGTGCGGGCCCTCGGCACCATGCGCTATCTGGCCGCCGCGACCCCGGACTTCGCCGCCCGCCACCTGGCCGGCGGCCCGCTGCACGAAGCGCTCGGCCGGGCGCCGGTGATGACCTTCGACCGGAGCGACGACCTCCAGGACGCCTTCGTGCGCAGGCTGCGCCCGGGCGCCGGCGGCGCGAGTCAGGTACGCCAGGCCGTGCCGACCTCCGAGGGGTTCGTGGCCGCCGTGGTCGCGGGTCTGGGCTGGGGCATGGTGCCCGAGGTGCAGGCGGGCCCGCTGCTGCGCTCCGGCCGCCTGGTCTCCCTCGCCCCCGAACACCCGCTGGACGTACCGCTGTACTGGCAGCAGTGGAAGCTGGACTCCCCGGCGCTGGCGGTGGTGGCGGACGCGGTGACGGCCACGGCGGCCGAAGCGCTCAGGAGCTGAGCCGGTCCAGCGTCGCCTGCGCGCTGTCCAGCAGCATCTCCAGCGCCGTGGGATAGGCGCTGGTCACCATGCGGGTGGACAGCAGCGGGGCCGCCTCGGCGATCCGGGGATGGGTCTCGGCGGGCAGCCGGGCGTACGTCGAACGCCAGACCGCGTCGTCCGCGCGCCGGGTGGCCCGGGGCAGGGCCAGGGACGCGGCCTCCAGGGCCGCGAAGGCCAGCGTCTGGTCGATGAAGGCGTGGTAGATCCGCACGGTGTCCGCCAGCGGGAACCCGGCGGTGCGCAGCACGTCCAGGACGGCCTCGTCGGCGGCGAGTTCGTTGGCCCGGCCGGTCACCCGGCTCGCGGTGAGCTGGGCGGCCTGCGGGTGGGCGACGTAGGCGGCGTGGATGCGCAGCCCGACGGCGTGCAGGTCCGTGCGCCACTCCCCCGTCGGCCGCCAGCCGCGCAGCGCCTCGCCGACGAGCGCGTCGCCGATGGCCAGGGTCAGCTCGTCCATGCCCCGGAAGTACCGGTAGAGGGTGCTGGGGTCGCAGTCGAGGGCGATGCCGAGACGGCGGGCGGAGAGGCCGGCGCTGCCGTGCTCGCGCAGCAGGCGCAGCGCCGCCTCGACGATCAGCCGCTCGGAGAGCACGGTGCCGCTCCTGGTGGGCCGGCGCCGGCGCCGCTTCTCCTCGGGTACGACCTGCTTGGCCACGGTCCTTCGCCTCCTCGCCCGTCCGCGGGGCCTGCGGACGGGCTGCCCGCGAGCAGGCTTGCCTGCGGGCCCTCGCTCTTATGCCAACACCATTGACCTTACGCGGACGCACGGCGTTGTATCTCCCCCAGGGCCCCCAGCACGCTTTCGCACAGCTTCGTTCAGCTTGTTCCTGTCCGTCAGCTTTTCCACCTTCGTTCGCATTCTCAGCCGAGGGAGTTCTCGTCATGCGTGTCCTTCTCGTGGGCGCCGGCGGTGTGGGCACCGCCATCACCCGGATCGCCGCCCGCCGTCCGTTCTTCGAGGCGCTGGTGGTCGCCGACTACGACCCCGCCCGCGCCGCGGCCGCCGTCGCCGCGCTCGACGACGACCGCTTCCAGGCCGAGCGCGTCGACGCCGGCGACGAGGCGGCGGTGGCCGACCTGCTCGCCCGCCACCGCTGCGACGTCCTGCTCAACGCCACCGACCCACGGTTCGTGATGCCGCTGTTCCACGCGGCGCGCGCCGCTGGTGCCACCTATGTCGACATGGCGATGTCGCTGTCGCGGCCGCACCCCGACCGGCCGTACGAGGAGTGCGGGGTCCGGCTCGGCGACGCGCAGTTCGCCGAGGCCGACGAGTGGGCCGAGGCCGGCGCCCTGGCCCTGGTCGGCATGGGGGTCGAACCGGGTCTGTCGGACGTCTTCGCCCGGTACGCCGCCGACGAACTCTTCGACGAGATCGAGGAGATCGGCATCCGCGACGGCGCGAACCTCACCGTCGAGGGCCACGACTTCGCACCCTCCTTCAACATCTGGACCACCATCGAGGAGTGCCTCAACCCCCCGGTGGTCTACGAGGCCGACCGGGGCTGGTTCACCACCGCGCCCTTCAGCGAACCCGAGGTGTTCGACTTCCCCGAGGGCATCGGGCCGGTGGAGTGCGTGAACGTCGAGCACGAGGAGGTGCTGCTCGTCCCGCGCTGGGTGAAGGCGCGCCGGGTCACCTTCAAGTACGGCCTCGGCAACGAGTTCATCGAGACCCTGAAGACGCTGCACCTGCTCGGGCTGGACCGTACCGCGCCCGTGACCGTGCCCGGCGCGTCGGGACCGGTGTCCGTGTCGCCCCGGGACGTGGTGGCCGCCTGTCTGCCCGACCCGGCGACCCTGGGCGAGCTGATGCACGGCAAGACCTGCGCGGGCACCTGGGTGCGGGGCGTGAAGGACGGCGCGCCGCGCGAGGTGTACCTGTACCACGTGGTCGACAACCAGTGGTCCATGGCCGAGTACGGCAGCCAGGCCGTGGTGTGGCAGACGGCCGTCAACCCCGTGGTCGCCCTCGAATTGCTCGCCACGGGCGCATGGTCCGGCGCGGGCGTCCTCGGACCCGAGGCGTTTCCGCCCCGCCCGTTCCTGGACCTGCTCACGGCGTACGGCTCCCCGTGGGGGCAGCGGGAGCAGTGAACGCTTTTCCGGGCCCATCCTGTTTCACCGCCGCCCCTCCGGTGACCCGAGCGGGAGCAACTCATCCGGAAAAGCGCATACGACGAGATCGCAGGTGACTTCGATGGACAACTGGCGAGAGCACGCCGAATGCCGCAACGAGGACCCCGACCTCTTCTTCCCGATCGGTACGTCCGGTCCGGCACTGCTCCAGACGGAGCAGGCGAAGGCGGTCTGCCGACGCTGCCCCGTGCGGGAGCAGTGTCTGGAGTGGGCCATGGAGACCGATCAGACCCTCGGGGTCTGGGGCGGCACCAGTGAGAACGAACGACGCGCCCTCAAGCGGCGGACCAGGGCCGCCCGACGCAGTTCGTGAGCGGTGCCCGAGCCGGGTGGGCCCAGGAGCCAGGACAGCGGGCGCCGCGGGCCGCGGGCCGTGACGGCAGGCCGCAACGGCAGGACCACGGATCCGTGCGCGGACCGGCCGCGCACCGGCCGGTCCGACGCGACGGCCCTCACCCGCCGGCCGTCGCTCCCCGTCGGCCGGCGGCCGCCTGCCGGAACATCCCTGTGGGTTGCACCGCCTCGGTCCCCGGGTCGTTCCCCGGGCCGTCCCCGGGCCGGCCGGTCCAGGGCCGCGGCGCCCTCGGCCGTGCCGCCTCAGCCGTCTCCGGGCGCCGTCGCGGCGGGCAGTCTCAGCGTGAAGACGCTGCCCGCGCCCGGGGTGCTCGCCGCCCGCGCCGTACCGCCGTGGGCGACCGTCAGATGGCGGACGATCGGCAGGCCCAGGCCGCTGCCGCCGGTACGGCGGCTGCGTGACTTCTCCGCCCGCCAGAAGCGTTCGAAGACCAGCGGCAGGTCCTCTGCGGCGATGCCCGTGCCGGTGTCGGCGACCTCCAGGAGGACACGCTCCCCGTCGCCCCGGGCGGTCAGGGTGACCGTGCCGTCGGGCGGGGTGTGACGCACCGCGTTGGTGACGAGGTTGCCGAGCGCCTGCCGCAGCCGCACCGGGTCGGCGTCCAGCCAGGGAGCACCCTCGGTCTCGGTGCGCAGACGCACACCGGCCGTGTCGGCGGCGACCCGGTGGGCGGCGGCGACCTGGGCGAGCAGGTCGTCGGCGGGCACCGGTTCGCGGTGCAGACGCAGGGTGCCGGCGTCGGCGGCCGCGAGGTCGCGCAGGTCGTCGATGACACGCTGGAGGATCAGGGCCTCCTCGTGCAGGGCGCCGAGCAGTTCGGTGTCGGGTTCCACCAGGCCGTCGCGGGTGACCTCCAGCCAGCCCCGGATGTTGGTGAGCGGGCTGCGCAGTTCGTGGGCCACGTCGCTGACGAGGGCCTTGCGCTGGGCCTCCAGCCGCTCCCGGCGTTCTGCCAGGTCGTTGAAGGCCTCCGCGAGGATCCCGGTCTCGTCCTGCGTCGTGACGGGCACGCGGGCGTGCCGGTCCGGGGGCTGCTGCGCGGCCTCGGTCAGGGCGCGCAGGGGCCGGACCAGCCGGGTGGCGACGACGGCGGTGACGGCAACGGTGACGGCCAGCACCAGCCCGGCCGCGCCGGCCACCTTCGCCTTGTTGGCCGGGGACATGACCCAGCGGGGAGCCGCGCCGTCGTCCCCGACGCCGAGGAACAGTTCGGCGACCGGGGCGACGTAGGGGTCGAGCTGGGCGCGCCGGGCGGTCTCGAAGCAGGTCTGGGCCGCGCGCAGGGCCGCCTTGCCGTACGCCCTGTCGACGCCGTCCACCACCTTGGCGAACACGGGCGCCAGGGTCGGCGCCCGGCCGGAGGTGCCGGGCAGGCCGGTGAACATCAGGGGGACGTCGGGGTCCAGTCCCGCGCGGGTCAGGCAGCCCCCTGCGCGGCCCTGAAGCGCGGTCAGGGCCTTCTCCTCCGTGGACGCGGGCATGTCGAGCCGCCCGTCCCCGCACTCGTCGAACGCGTAACCGGAGACGGCGGTGGCGTCCGAGGCGGTGACCACCGGGCGCCCGCTCGGGGTGTGCGTCACGGTGGTGTCGACGCCGTAGCGGGAAAGGCAGCGTTGCCGCGCGCGGGCCACGGCGTCGAGCTTCGCGCGTTCGAGCGGGGTGAGCCGGTAGGGGCCCACCACGCGCGGGTCGGTTCCGCTCAGCTGCGCGCCCGGCTCGCTGTAGGTGTCGGTGCGCAACGGGTCGACGGTGGCGGCCGCAGTCGGCGGCAGGGAGGTGCCGCGCGGCGCGGAGTCGGCCAGGGGCCTGCGGTCGGCGGTGGTCAGGGCGATGCGCCGGCCGGTGCGCGCGGACAGCTCACGGACCGTCGCGCCGACGCCCGTCCAGTCGGGGTGGGTGGCGGCATAGCCGCTGAGCCGCGCGAGGATGCCCATGTCGTCGGCGAGGGCCTGGCCCTGTTCCTCGCGCAGCGCGCGGGTGGTGGTGGTGACGGCCAGCCAGGCGGTGGCGGCCACCGAGCACACGGCGATCAGGACGGACGCGATCAGCAGCCGGACCAGCAGGCGCTTGCGCAGGGGTATGCGGGTGCGCGCGCGGGCGCGGGCGCGGTTCACGCGGGGCCGCCGCTGAGCTTGTAGCCGACGCCGAACACCGTCAGCAGCCGCACCGGCCTGCGCGGGTCGTCCTCGATCTTCCGGCGCAGGTTCATGATGTGCACGTCGATCGCCCGCTCGGTCGAGGCCCGGTCGAACCCGCGGGTGCACTGGAGCAACTGCCGCCGGGAGAAGACCCGTTCGGGTTCGGCGGCCATGGCCAGCAGGATCTGGAACTCGGCCGGTGTGCACTCCACCGGCTCTCCTGCGCAGCGCACCTCGTGCCGCTGGGGATCGACGGCGAGCCCCGCGGCCCGGACGACGGGCTCGTCCCGCCGGCCGGCGTCGGCCCGTCCGCTGCGCCGCAGGACGGTACGGATGCGGGCCATCAGCTCGCGCGGGCTGTAGGGCTTGGTCATGTAGTCGTCGGCGCCCAGTTCCAGGCCGAGCAGTACGTCGTCCTCGCCGGCCCGGGCGGTCAGCATCAGCACGGGGACGTCGTCGTCGCGGCGCAGCACCCGGCACACCCCGAAACCGTCGATGACCGGCAGCATGAGGTCGAGGACGACGAGGTCGGGCCGGTTGCGCCGCACCGCGTCCAGCGCGGCCGCGCCGTCGTGCACGACGGTGGCGGTGTGCCCCTCGGCGAGCAGCGAACGGCGGATGAGTTCGGCCTGCATCGCGTCGTCCTCGGCGACCAGTACATGAGCGCACACGCGACAACTCCGTTTTCTCAGCGGGCCAGTGAGGCATGGTCACCCATGACGACCACGGGGTGCAGGGCGGGGTCCAGGACGAGGAGCAGCTCCTTCATGTGCTGCTCGGCGATGCTCACGCAGCCGTGGGTGGGGCCGCCGTGGTCGACGTGCAGCCAGATGCCGCCGCCGCGTTCCGCGCCGAGGGGGCGGGTCCAGTCGAGGGGCGAGGTGCCGGGCTCGCGGTTGTAGTCGATCGCGATCACGTAGTCGAAGGAACCCCGCAGCGGTTCGCCCTCGAATCCGGTACCGGGCGAGGTGAAGCCGACGCCGTGGTCGTAGGAGAGGCGGGTGCCGGGGTCGCGCAGCAGGCCGCCGGCGTCGGTGAGGCCGTGGACGCCGATGGGCGAGCGCAGGTCGCCGCTCATGTGGTGGTCGCTCCAGCCGCGCAGCGCGTTGTGCGCGGGCCAGTTCTCCCCCGCCTGCCAGCCCGCCGCGGTCCGCCGGTACAGGACCACCGTGGAGAGCGGGGAGTCGCGGCCCCGGCCGGTCACCACGACCACCTGTGCCGCGTCCTGCGGCACGGCGGCCCAGGTCCTCGTCCCCAGGCCGGGTATCCGCCGCGGTGCCGCCTCGACGGAGACCGTCGGGGCGGGTGTGCCGGACGCCGCCGGTGTGTCGGTGGCGGCGACGGCGGCGGGCCGGTGCTCCGGCGTGGCCGCGGCGCCGCCACCGCATCCGGTGAGCAGGAGGGATGCGGCGAGCAGCGCGGCCCGGCGACGAAGGGTGATCATCCTTCGACCTTCTCCGACGGGTATGTGGAACTCGTCAGGTTCCGGGGCCTGTTCGCGATCCGGGCCCGACTGTGCGGACGGACTCCACGGACACGGCGCCCTTAAGGCTTGGCGGGCTTGCCCCGGCCGTACAGCCAGGTGCGGAAGAGGGTGCCGAGGTCCTGCCCGGACTCCCGTTCCGTGAGCCGTTCGAACCGGGCGGTGGTGCCGTGGCCGTAGCGGTGCTCGGCGGCCCAGGCGCGCAGGACGCGGAAGAAGGCGCGGTCGCCGACGGTGGTGCGCAGGGCGTGCAGGGTCATGGCGCCGCGGGCGTAGACGGGGGTGTCGAAGATGTTCGCGCCGCTGCCGGGGTCGCCGGGCGGGAACGCCCACAGCCCGTCGGTGGCGGGGCGGGCGTACAGGGCGTCGAAGGTCTTCTGTGCGGTGCTGCCGCCGTGCTGCTCGGCGTAGAGCCACTCGGCGTAGGTGGCGAAGCCCTCGTTGAGCCAGATGTCCTTCCAGGAGGTGAGGGAGACGGAGTCGCCGAACCACTGGTGGGCGCTCTCGTGGACGAGGGTGCTCAGGTCGGGGGCCCGGTCGTACACGGGCCGCGACTGGGTCTCCAGGGCGTAGCCGACGTCCGGGGCGTGGTCGACGATGGAGCCGGCGGCGCGGAACGGGTAGGGCCCGAACAGCCCGCTCTCCCACTCCAGCACGGCGGGCAGCTGCTTGACGACCGGCGCGGCGGCCGTGGCCTCGCGCGGGTCGACGGCGTCGTAGACCTTGAGGCCGTCACGGGTCGTGTACTGCTTGATCTGGAACTTTCCCACGGTGGCGGTGGCGAGGTAGGCGGCCATGGGTTCGGTCTGGCGCCAGCGGAAGGTGGTCCTGCCATGGGCGGTGCGCCGGCCGAGGAGGACGCCGTTGGCGACGGCCGCGCGGTCCTCGGGGACGGTGATCGTGAAGTCGTAGGAGGACTTGTCGAGGGGGTGGTTGTTGGCCGGGAACCAGGTCATGGCCCCCTGCGGTTCACCGGCGGCGAAGGCCCCGTCGTCGGTGGGGATCCAGCCGTCGAGGGAGCCGTCGGGGTCGGTGACCGGGCGGGGGGTGCCGTTGTAGGTGACGGTGACCTGGAACCGCTCGCCCTTGCGCAGGGCGCGCCGCGGGGTGACGACGAGTTCCTGGCCGTCACGCCGGTGTGCGGCCTTGACGTGGTCGACGGTGAGGCCGGTGACCTTCAGCCCCTGGAAGTCGAGGTCGAAGCGGGTCAGGGGCCGGGTGGCGCGGGCGGTGAGAACCGCCCTGCCGTCGAGGTGCCGGCCGGCCGGGTCGTAGCGCAGGGTCAGGTCGTAGTGGGTCACGTGGTAGCCGCCGTTGCCGGCGAGCGGGAAGTAGGGGTCGCCGACGCCTGCGGCGCCCACCGGTCCGGCCGCGGTGGCGGGTCCGGCCGCCGCGAGCAGCGCGGCCAGGGCGACGGGGGCGGTGAGGGCGACGGTTTCGCGGCGGAGAAGGGTGGTGGCGCGTCTGCGGGGGTGTGTCACGTGCGCTCCTGGGGGGTGGCGTGTGATCAAACGCCCTCAGACTAGGGACCGGGAGCCCGGGTCCTCCCCCTCATTCAGGTCAAGCCGAGCGGTGTCGGCGGGCGTCCGGGGCCTACGCTCGGCAGGACCTGCCCACCCGATGACGGACGGAAGGCCCGCCCATGAGTGTCCGCGTGCGTCGTGTCTACGACCCGCCCGAGCCCGAGGACGGGGTGCGGGTCCTGGTGGACCGGCTGTGGCCGCGCGGGGTGTCCAAGGACGCGGCCCGCGTGGACGAGTGGCCCAAGGGCCTCACCCCGTCCACCGAGCTGCGCCGCTGGTACCACGCGGGCGAGGGGTCGTACGAGGAGTTCGCACAGCGCTACGAGGCGGAGCTGACCGAACCGGGGGCGGCCGGGCTCCTGGACCGGTTGCGCGCGTCGGTCCGCGAGGGGCCGGTGACGCTGCTGACGTCCGCGAAGTCCCCGGAGCAGAGCCATACGGCGGTGCTGGTCCGCCTGCTGGAGGCGGACGGGCACTGACGGCAGGTCCGCCGGCCGGAGGCGGACCTGCCGCCGGCGGCCGGGACGGCCTGTCCGCCGTCGGCCCGTCAGCCCGTCCGTCGGGCCGCGGGCGGACCGCCCTCAGCCCGTCCGTCGGGCCGTCGGCGGACCGCCCTCAGCGCGTCTTTCCGGCCGTCCCCGCCGTCCCCGTCGTCCCCTCCCTCAGGCCGTCTGCCGGGCCGCGGCCCGGCCTGCGGCCCGTCCGGAGAAGAGGCAGCCGCCGAGGAAGGTGCCTTCGAGGGCGTTGTAGCCGTGCACGCCGCCGCCGCCGAAGCCGGCCACCTCGCCCGCCGCGTACAGGCCCTCGACCGGCTGTCCGTCGGCGCCCAGGGCGCGCGAGTCGAGGTCGGTCTGGATGCCGCCGAGGGTCTTGCGGGTGAGGACGTGCAGCTTGACGGCGATCAGCGGGCCGGCCTCGGGGTCCAGGACGCGGTGCGGGGTGGCGACCCGGCCGAGCCGGTCGCCGATGTAGCGGCGCGCGTTGCGGATGCCCTGGACCTGGGAGTCCTTGGCGTAGGGGTTGGCCATCTGGAGGTCGCGGGCCTGGATCTGGCGGCGCAGGGTGTCCACGTCGAGCAGCGCCTTCCCGGTCAGCCCGTTCATCTTCTCGACGAGCTTGTCGAGGGTGTCGGCGATGACGAAGTCCGCGCCGCGGTCGAGGAACGCCTGCACCGGCGCCGGGGCGCCCTTGCCGAGCAGCCGGTCGCGCAGGACTGCCTTGCGGTCCTTGGCGGTGATGTCGGGGTTCTGCTCGGAGCCCGACAGCGCGAACTCCTTCTCGACGATCTTGCGGGTGAGGATGAACCAGGAGTGGTCGTGCCCGGCGATGTCCTCGGTCGTCCGCAGGTGCTTGAGCGTGTTGAGGGTGTCGTAGCCCGGCAGGCACGGGTCGGGCAGGCGGCGGCCGAGGGCGTCGAACCACAGGGAGGAGGGGCCGGGCAGGATGCGGATGCCGTGCCCGGGCCAGATCGGGTCCCAGTTCTGGATGCCTTCGGTGTAGTGCCACATCCGGTCGCGGTTGACCAGCCGCACGCCGGCCTCGGCGCTGATGTCCAGCATCCGGCCGTCGACGTAGGCGGGGACACCGGTGACCATCTCGGCGGGCGGCGTGCCCAGCCGCTCGGGCCAGTAGCGCCGCACGATCTCGTGGTTGGCGCCGATGCCGCCGCTGGTGACGACCACGGCCTGGGCGGTCAGCTCGAAGTCGCCCGTGCGGTCGCGGTTGGAGGCGACGCCTCGCGCACTGTCGTCGGGGGCGAGGACCGTGCCGCGCACCCCGCGGGCGGCGCCGTCCTCGAGCACCAGCTCGTCCACCTGGTGCCGGTGGTAGAAGGTCAGCAGCCCGTCCTTCGCGGCCTGCTTGGCGTACCGGACGAACGGCTCGACGACGCCCGTGCCGGTGCCCCAGGCGACGTGGAAGCGGGGCACGGAGTTGCCGTGTCCGTCGGCGCGCAGATCGCCGCGCTCCGCCCAGCCGACGGTCGGCACGAAGGAGATCCCGTGCCCGGCGAGCCAGGGCCGCTTCTCCCCCGCCGCGAACTCGACGTAGGCGCGCGCCCAGCGCACCGCCCAGGAGTCCTCGTCGTCGGCGCGGTCGAACTGCGCGCTGCCCTGCCAGTCGTTCCAGGCGAGGTCGAAGGAGTCCTTGATGCCGAGGCGGCGCTGCTCCGGGGAGTCGACGAGGAAGAGCCCGCCGAAGGACCAGAACGCCTGGCCGCCGAGGTTGGCGGCGTTCTCCTGGTCGACCAGGGCGACCCGCCGACCCCTGCTGGTGAGTTCGTGCGCCGCGACCAGGCCCGCGAGGCCCGCTCCGACGACGATGACGTCCGCGTCCATGGCGTCCGCTGCCTTTCTCCTGAGGATGTCATTCCGGGGTGCCGCCGCCGTCGGTCAGCAGCGCGGTGAGCAGTTGCTTCAGCCAGACACGAGCACCCTCGACGTCCTTGTCCAGCAGCAGTTGGGCGGTGACTCCGTCGTAGGCCGCGACCACGGCGTGCGCCGCGCTGTCGACGTCCCCGAGCACGGCCGGCGGGGCGGCGAGGCCCCGGGCCCGGGCCAGCCGGTCGGCGATGGCCCGCCGCAGCCGCGCCCGGTGCTCCAGCAGGGTCTGCGCGACGTCCGGGGCGCGCGCGGCGTGCACCAGGAAGTCCGTCTTCACCAGGAGCCAGTCCAGGTCGAGCAGGAGCACCTCGGTGACCCGGTCGACGGCCGCGGGCACGTCGAGGTCGGGTCCGTCGAGGGCCAGGGCCCCGGACACCTGCTCGGCGATCAGGTCGGCCCGTTGCCGGTAGAGGGCGAAGAACAGCTCGTCCAGGCTGTCGAAGTTGGAGTAGAAGGCGCCCCTGCTGTAGCCGGCGGCCTCGCAGACCTCCTCGATGGAGACCCGCCCGAAGCCCTTGGCCGCGAACACCTCGAAGGCGGCGTCGAGCAGCCTGGCCCGCGTGCGGACCCGGCGCCTGGTGACGCGCCCGGTCGCCCGCTCGGTCTGCTCGGTCTGCTCCGCCGCCATCTCGGACCTCCGTTCGATACGGGAATGTATCCGATACACCGATGTATCGAAAGCCCTCCCGAAGCACACCGAAACCCGCCCCGGCACCGCGCAGGGACGCCACAGGAACACCGCAGGGACGGCGGGGGACGGCGGGGGACGCCGCAGGGACACTCACGAAAACAACCGAGGGGAACATATTTTCGATTAGGCGTACGCTGGAGCCATGACCGCGCACCACCTGCAGGGCTCTCTCTTCGACCAGACCGACGAACTGCGCCTCGGCTCCCTCGACGGGATCCGCCGGACCACGCTCGGCGCGGGCGCCTGGATCGACGTGCTGCCGGGCTGGCTCACCGGATCGGACACCCTGTTCGAAGAGCTGGCGACCGGGGTTCCCTGGCGTGCCGAGCGCCGGAAGATGTACGACAACGTCATCGACGTCCCGCGCCTGCTGGCGTTCTACGGAGCGGGTGAGGAGCTGCCCCACCCGGTGCTGGCCGAGGCGCGTCGCGCCCTGTCCGCGCACTACGCCGAGGAGCTGGGCGAGCCCTTCGTCACCGCCGGACTGTGCCACTACCGCGACGGCCGGGACAGCGTCGCCTGGCACGGCGACCGGATCGGCCGCGGCGCCCAGGAGGACACCATGGTGGCGATCCTCTCCGTGGGCTCCCCGCGCGACCTGCTGCTGCGCCCGGCGCGCGGGGGCGAGACGGTACGGCGCCCGCTGGGACACGGCGACCTGATCGTGATGGGCGGCTCCTGCCAGCGGACCTGGGAGCACTGCGTCCCCAAGTCCACCCGGGCCGCCGGACCCCGCATCAGCGTCCAGTTCCGCCCGCGCGGGGTGCGCTGAAACGGAGCCGGCGGTACCTGTGTCCCTCCCCCTCGGGGATACGTAGTTTGACCGCATGAGCGACCCACCGGAGCCCGCGTCCACCACCGGGGCCCGGACGAGCGCGCGGCCCCGGCGGACGGAACTGGACGTCCTGCGCGCTCTCGTGGTCGTCGGCCTGGTGTTCTTCCACGCCGCCCTGGTCTTCTCCCCGGACGACGACTTCTACGTCAAGAACCGCGACACGACCGAGGCCGTCACCGTCGTCGCGGGGCTCGGGGTGGTGTGGGCGATGCCGATGCTCTTCGTGGTGGCCGGTCTCGGCGCCCGCCACTCGATCGGCCGGCGCGGCCCCGGCGGATTCGCCCGCGAGCGCCTGCTGCGCCTCGGCGTCCCCCTGCTCCTCGCGACGCTCACCATCGTCCCCGTCCCGCAGTGGCTGCGGCTGCGCGCCGCCGACCCCGGCTACGACGAGCCGTACGGACGTTTCTGGCTGCGCTTCCTCGACGTCCGCCCCGACCCCGGCGACTTCCCCTTCGTCCTGCGCGGGGAGTACTTCGAGACCGGCCACCTGTGGTTCGTGGTCCTCCTGCTCGCCTTCTGCCTGCTCCTCGCCCCGGTAGCGGGCCCGCTGGCCTCCGGGGCGCCGCGCATCGGCGACGCGGTGGCACGCCGACCGGGCCTGCTGCTCCTGCCCGCGCTCCCGCTCGCCGCGATCGACTCCCTGCTGGGCATGGAGGAGAGCTACGCCGGCTGGAACCGCTGGGCCTACCTGGTGTTCTTCGTCCACGGCTACGCGCTGTCCGACGACGACCGGATCCGGGCGGCGACGCGCCGCGTGGCCGTGCCGGTCGGGGTGCTCGGACTGGCGCTGTTCGCGGCGACCGCCCCCGGGTTCATGAACGCGGACGACCCGTTCACCGACCGGACGCCGCTCGCGCTGCTCACCCGGGCACTGTTCGGCGCGGCCGGCTGGGCCTGGGTGGTGGCGATCCTGGGAGTGCTGGACCGGCCCCGACCGCACCGCCGGCCGCCCGGCCGGGTCCTGGGGTATCTCGCCGTCGCCGCGCTGCCGTTGTACGTACTCCACCAGCCGGTGGTCGTCGCCTTCGCCTACGGCGTGGTCGGCCGGCCGGCGCCGATTTTCGTCAAGTACGCGGTGATCGTGGCCGCTTCGCTGACGGCGATCCTGCTGGTGTACGAGTACGGGGTGCGCCGGACGCGGGTGACGAGGTTCCTCTTCGGCATGCGTGGAACCCCACCGTCCACATCTGTCCGGTGATCTGCTTTGCTGTCCCCGTCGACGACGGATCTCCAGGACACGGGACGGCCATGCGGGCAGACGTACGGCAAGTGGCGGACGGCACCTACCTGGTGCACGGCAGCAACACCAACTGGGTGATCCTCACCGAAGGGGACGCCGCCACCCTGATCGACACCGGCTACCCGGGAGACCGGCAGCTGGTCCTGGACTCCCTCGCCTCCGTGGGCAGTTCACCGGAGGCGGTCGCCGCCGTCCTGATCACCCACGCCCACAACGACCACCTGGGCTCGGCCGAGCACCTGCGCTCCGTGTACGGCACCCCGGTGTATCTGCACGAGGCCGAAGTGCCGCACGCCCGACGGGAGTTCCTTCAGCAGGTGAGCGTGGGCGAGGTGCTCCGGAACGCCTGGCGGCCCGGCGTCCTGCCCTGGATGGTGCACGCGCTGCGCTCCGGCGGCACCGAGCAGCACCCGGTGACCACGCCCGAGGCGTTCCCCGGCGCCGGCGGCCCGCTCGACCTGCCCGGCCGGCCCGTCCCGGTGCACACCCCCGGCCACACCGGCGGCCACGCCGTCTTCCACCTCCCGGAAGCGGGCGTGGTCGTCTCCGGCGACGCCCTGGTCAGCGGCCATCCGACCTCCCGGCTGAAGGGGCCGCAGCTGCTGCCGGACATGTTCCACCACGAGCGCGCCCGCGCGGTGGAGTCCCTCGGCGTGATCGAAGGTCTCCCGGCCGACCTGCTGCTGCCCGGGCACGGCCCGCTGCACCAGGGGTCCGTGAAGGCGGCGGCCCAGCAGGCTCGCGAACGCGCCGTCTAAGGTCAGGCCATGGCTTTGCAGATCAGCGCCACCAACCCGGAGCATCCGGCACTCCTGCTGGAGCTGCCCTGGCACCTGCCCCTGGAGGAGTGGCCCGAGGAGGTCCTCGTCCCGCTGCCGCGCGGCATCTCCCGCCACGTGGTGCGCTACGCCCAGGCCGGCGACGAGGTGATCGCCGTCAAGGAGCTCGCCGAGCGCCCCGCGCTGCGCGAGTACGAGCTGCTGCGCGACCTGGACCGGCTCGGCATCCCCGCCGTCGACCCGCTGGCCGTGGTCACCGGCCGCGCCGACCAGAGCGGCGGCCCGCTGGAGTCGGTGCTGGTCACCCGGCATCTGGGCGGCTCGATGCCGTACCGCTCGATGTTCGAGACGACCATGCGCCCGGCGACCATGCACCGGCTCATGGACGCCCTCGCCGTGCTGCTGGTGCGGCTGCATCTGGCCGGGTTCGCGTGGGGCGACTGCTCGCTGTCCAACACGCTCTTCCGCCGGGACGCGGGCGCCTACGCCGCCTACCTCGTCGACGCCGAGACCGGCGACCTGCACCCCCAGCTGAGCCCCGGCCAGCGCGACTACGACCTCGACCTCGCCCGCGTCAACATCAGCGGCGAACTGCTCGACCTGGAGGCGTCCGGGGCACTGCACCCCTCGGTGGACCCGATCGAGTTCGGCACGGAGATCTGCGCCCGTTACGGGGCGCTGTGGCAGGAGCTGACCCGTACCTCGGTCTACCCGGCGGGCAAGTACCACTACATCGAGCGCCGGATCCGCCGGCTCAACGAGCTCGGATTCGACGTCGCCGAGATGCAGATCGAGCACTCCCCCAACGGCGACACGGTCACCTTCGTCCCCAAGGTCGTCGACGCGGGCCACCACCAGCGCCAACTGCTGCGCCTGACCGGCCTGGACACCGAGGAGAACCAGGCCAGGCGGCTGCTGAACGACCTGGAGAGCTGGATGGCCACCCAGGACGACTACGCCCCGGGCGACCCGCTGGCCGCCCGTCCGGAGGTACTGGCGCACCGCTGGGTACGGGACGTCTTCCGGCCCACCGTGCGCGCGGTCCCGCTCGAGCTGCGCGGCTCCATGGACGCGGCGGAGATCTACCACGAGCTCCTCGAACACCGCTGGTACCTCTCGGAGCACGCGCAGCACGACATCGGGCTCGACACGGCGGTCGAGGACTACATCACCAAGATCCTGCCCAAGGCCCGGGAGACCCTGGAGCCGACGATCCCGGAGTGAGCCGGCCGCAGTGACTCAGTCGTGGGGCACGACGGCGACCGGGCAGTCCGCGTGGTGCAGGACGCCGTGCGCCACCGAGCCGATCCGGGCGCCCACGGCCGTGCGGTGGGCCCGCCGGCCGACGACCATCAGCTGTGCCCGCCCGGACACCGACAGCAGCACCTGCCCGGCGCTGCCCATCTCCACGTGCTCCACCACGGGCACGTCGGGGAACCGCTCCCGCCACGGTTCCAGGGCCTCGGCCAGCGCCTTCTTCTCGTACGGCTCCAGACCTCCGGCGTCGTCGGCGAGCTTGAGCGAGCCGGGGCTGTAGGCGAACACCGGCGGGAGCGTCCAGGCCCGTACCGCACGGACGCCCGCGCCCCGGGCGGCCGCCGTCTCGAACGCGAAGCGCAGCGCGGGGGCGCTGTCCTCGGGCTCGCCCTGCTGGCCGACGACGATCTCGTGGCCGGCCACCTCGGAGGACGGCCGGTCACCTGCGCGGACCAGCACGACCGGGCGCGCGGCCTCGGCGATCACCTGCTGGCCGACCGAGCCCAGCAGGAATCCGACCACGGGCCCGTGCCCGCGCGAGCCGAGCACCAGCAGTTCCGCGTCCGCCGCGGCGGCGACGAGCGTCTCGACCGGGCCGCCCTCCCGGACTTCGGTGGTGACGGCGAGCGCCGGGTGCCGCTCGGCGACCGTCGCGACGGCCCGCCGCACGGAGTCCCGCACCCATCGCTCCTGGGCGTCCCGGTCCGCCACGTCGGCCGCCGCGTCCGGCTGGAACCGCCAGGCGTGCACCACCCGCAGTTCCCGGTCGCGCCGGACGGCCTCGCGGGCCGCCCAGGCGAGCGCCGCGAGGCTCTCGTCCGTCCCGTCGACCCCTGCCGTGATCGGGACCGTCATCCCGCCGCCTCCTCGTGTCGTGATCACATCCGTCGGGCCCAGTCTTCACTACGCTTCGGCCATGGCACTCGAGTGGGAGCAGGTGGTCGTCGACTCGGCCGACCCGGTGGCGCTGGGCCGCTGGTGGGCCGCGGCCCTCGGCTGGGTGGTGATCAACGACGCGTCCGACGAGTACGAGATCCGACCCGGGCGGGACCGGCTGCCCGGCCTGATCTTCGTCCCGGTGCCGGAGGGCAAGGCCGTGAAGAACCGGCTCCACCTGGACTTCCGCCCCGACGACCAGCACGCCGAGGTGACCCGCCTGCTGTCCCTGGGCGCCCGCCGCACGGACATCGGACAGGGCGAGCGGCCCTGGGTGGTACTGGCCGACCCCGAGGGCAACGAGTTCTGTGTGCTGGGAGCGCGGCACCCGTCTTGACCGCCTGTGCCCGGTCCTGTCCTCAGAGCGCACGGTCCGCGGTATCCCGGAGCGGAGCGGGGCGAACGAACATACGATGGGCGGAGCCGGCGCGCGGGCTTCGCCGTGCCGCCGTGAGTGACGACCCTCTCGGGGTGGGAGACGTATGGCACAGGCCGCCGATTCGGCGCGGACCGTCATCCTGACCGTGGACGACGACCCGGGGGTCTCCCGTGCCGTCGCCCGTGACCTGCGGCGCCGTTACGGCGGCACGTACCGGATCGTGCGCGCCGAGTCCGGGGAGTCCGCGCTGGAGGCGCTGCGGGAGCTGAAACTCCGCGGCGACCTGGTGGCCGTCATCCTCGCCGACTACCGGATGCCGCAGATGAACGGCATCGAGTTCCTCGAACAGGCCCTGGACGTGTATCCGGGCGCCCGTCGCGTGCTGCTGACCGCGTACGCCGACACGAGTGCCGCGATCGACGCGATCAACGTCGTCGACCTCGACCACTATCTGCTCAAGCCGTGGGACCCGCCGGAGGAGAAGCTCTACCCCGTCCTGGACGACCTGCTGGACGCCTGGCGGTCCAGCGACCACCGGCCCGTGCCCGCCACGAAGGTGGTCGGGCACCGCTGGTCGGCGCGATCCTCGGAGGTGCGGGAGTTCCTGGCCCGCAACCAGGTGCCGTACCGCTGGTACTCCGCCGACGAGCCGGAAGGACAGCGTCTGCTGGCCGCGGCCGGGGTCGACGGACAGCGGCTGCCGCTGGTGGTCACCGCGGACGGCACGCCCCTGGTCGAGCCGGACGCGCCCGAGCTGGCCGCCCACGTGGGGCTGGCGACGACGCCGACGGCCGACTTCTACGACCTGGTGGTGATCGGCGGCGGCCCGGCCGGGCTCGGCGCGGCGGTGTACGGGGCCTCCGAGGGCCTGCGCACCGTGCTGGTGGAGCGCTCCGCGACCGGTGGACAGGCCGGGCAGAGCTCCCGTATCGAGAACTACCTGGGCTTCCCGGACGGTGTGTCCGGCGCGCAGCTCACCGACCGGGCGCGGCGGCAGGCCACCAAGTTCGGCGCCGAGATCCTCACCGCGCGCGAGGTGACCGGGCTCGAGGTCAACGGCTCCGCGCGCGTCGTGCGGTTCTCGGACGGCTCGGCGGTGGCCGCGCACAGCGTGATCCTCGCGACCGGCGTGTCCTACCGGCAGCTGGCGGCGCCGGGCTGCGACGACCTGACCGGCTGCGGGGTGTTCTACGGGTCGGCGCTCACCGAGGCGGCTTCCTGCCAGGGGCAGGACGTCTACATCGTGGGCGGCGCCAACTCGGCCGGCCAGGCGGCCATGTACCTGGCGCGAGGCGCCAAGTCCGTC
The DNA here is from genome assembly GCF_001426425.1 of Streptomyces sp. Root1310. NCBI lineage: Bacteria > Bacillati > Actinomycetota > Actinomycetes > Kitasatosporales > Streptomycetaceae > Streptomyces > Streptomyces sp. Root1310. The sequence continues at coordinate 55,361 of NZ_LMEQ01000031.1, forward strand.
ACGCTGCTGGTGCGCGGGGAGTCCCTGGCGGCGTCGATGTCGTACTACCTGATCCAGCAGATCGACGAGTCGCCCAACATCTCCGTGCGCCCCGGCACCGTCGTCGAGGCCGCGCACGGGGACGGCCACCTGGAGCAGCTGACGCTGCGGGACGTGACGACCGGCGAGACCGAACTCGTCGACGCGCAGTGGATGTTCGTGTTCATCGGCGCGGCCCCGCTGACCGGCTGGCTGGACGGCACGGTCCTGCGCGACGAGCGCGGGTTCATCCTCGCCGGCCCCGACCTCACGCCGGACGGGCGGCCGCCCGCGGACTGGGCGCTGGACCGGCCTCCGTACCACCTGGAGACCAGTGTTCCCGGCGTGTTCGTGGCGGGCGACGCGCGCGCCGAGTCGGCGAAGCGCGTCGCGTCCGCCGTAGGAGAGGGAGCCATGGCCGTGATGCTCGTCCACCGGTATCTGGAGCAGTCATGAGCGGGCAGTTGATGCCGTGCAGCCCGGCCGAGATCAGCTCGCTGTTCCTGTTCGAGAAGCTCTCCCCCGAGCAGCTCGGACGGCTGTGCAGCGAGGGCCGGGTGGAGAGGTTCGAGCCCGGTCCGGTGTACACCGAGGGTGATCCGGCGACCTGCTTCTACGTGATGGTCGAGGGCTCGGTCGTGCTGTACCGCCGGGTCGGCGGGGACGACATCGAGGTGAGCCGCACCTCCCAGCGCGGGGTGTACGCCGGGGCCATGCAGGCCTACCTGGGGGACCAGGTGCCGCAGGTCTACAACAACTCGATGCGGGTGACCGAGCCGACGCGGTTCTTCGTGCTGCCCGCCGAGTCGTTCTCGGCCATCATGCGGGAGTGGTTCCCGATGGCGGCGCACCTGCTGGAGGGGCTGTTCTTCGGCTCGAAGAACACCCAGCGGGCCGTCGGTCAGCGGGAACGGCTGCTGGCCCTGGGCTCGTTGTCGGCGGGCCTCACTCATGAGCTCAACAACCCGGCCGCGGCGGCCGTACGCGCCACCGCGACGCTGCGCGAGCGGGTGGCGAAGATGCGGCACAAGCTGGCCGTCATCGCCTCCGGGGCCTACGACGCGGAGGCGCTGACCCGGCTGATCGAGATCCAGGAGCGGACGGCCGAACTCGTCGCCAAGGCACCGGTGCTGAGCCCGCTGGAGGCCTCCGACCGGGAGGACGAACTCACCGACTGGCTGGACGACCACGGCATCCAGGAGGGCTGGCGAATCGCGCCGACCTTCGTGCAGGCCGGGCTGGACGTGGACTGGCTGGAGCAGGTCGCGGCCGCCGTCGACGAGGACACCCTGCCGGGCGCGATGGGATGGCTCAACTACACGGTCGAGACCGAGCTGTTGATGGACGAGATCGACGACTCCACCAACCGCATCTCGCACCTCGTCGACGCCGCCAAGCAGTACTCGCAGCTCGACCGCGCCCCCTACCGGGTCGTCGACGTGCACGAACTCCTCGACAGCACCCTGCTGATGCTGTCGGGCAAGATCGGGCAGCGCATCGAGGTCGTGAAGGACTACGACCGTGCGCTCCCGGCGATCCCGGCCTACCCCGCGGAGCTCAACCAGGTGTGGACGAACCTCGTCGACAACGCCGTCTTCGCGGTCAACAGCGCGGGCGGCGACGGCACGTTGACCGTGCGCACGGCACGCGAGGGCGACCGGCTGCTGGTGGAGTTCCGCGACACGGGTCCCGGCATCCCGCCGGACGTCCGGGGCCGCATCTTCGACCCCTTCTTCACCACCAAGCCAGTGGGCGAGGGCACCGGGCTCGGCCTGGACATCTCCTGGCGGATCGTCGTCAACAAGCACCACGGCAACCTCCATGTGGAGTCCGTGCCGGGCGACACCCGCTTCCAGGTGCTGCTGCCGCTGACCGCCCCCGACCCCGAGAGCGCGCCGGACCCCGAGGGCGCGCCGGACCCCGAGACCGCCGAGGAGCCCGCATGACCGACGTGGACGCGATCGACCCGACTGTTCCGCCCAGCGGCCCCGGCTGCGTGGACTGCGACGCGGCGGGCGGCTGGTGGTTCCACCTGCGGCGCTGCGCGACCTGCGGCCATGTCGGCTGCTGCGACTCCTCCCCCGCCCAGCACGCCACCGCGCACTACAAGGCGACCGGGCATCCCCTGGTGCGCAGTTTCGAGCCGGGCGAGGAGTGGTTCTGGGACTACTCCACCGACGAGCTGTACGAGTCCGGGCCCGAACTCGCCCCTCCGGCCGGTCATCCCGCGGACCAGCCCGTGCCGGGCCCGGCCGGGCGGGTGCCGCAGGACTGGGCGCGGTCACTGCACCGTTGAGAGCGGGCCGTCGGGAGCGGCCGTCGCAATCGTCCCGGCCGGGCTCCCGAGAGCGGCCCGGCAGGGCTCCGTTCCTGGTCGCGGGCCGCGTTGTCGGTGGCGCGTGCCAGGATGGGGCCGTGTCGCAGACCGTGTTCGCCACCCCGTTCATCGGCCGGGAAGAGGAGCTCGCCCGGCTCTCCGGCGTGCTCGAACGCGCCCGGGGCGGTGAGTCGCGAGCGGTACTGATCGCCGGGGACGCCGGCGTGGGCAAGACCCGGGTCCTGGACGAGGCCGCCGTCCGGGCGGCCCGCTCGGGCATGACCGTGCTCACCGGACACTGTGTCGACCTCGGTGACGTGGGGCTGCCGTATCTGCCGTTCACCGAGATCCTCGGCCTGCTCGCCGCCGACGAACGGTTCGCCGCCGTCCTCGCCGCGCACCCCCTGGTCGACCGGCTGCTCGGCGCCGGCACCGACGTCGACGCAACGGGTTCCGAGCCGCGGTCCGGCGGTGGAGAGGGGCGGCTGAGGCTGTTCGAGGGGATGGCGGCGCTGCTCGCCGACCTGTCGGACGTCACCCCGCTGCTCCTCGTCCTGGAGGATCTGCACTGGGCCGACCAGTCCTCGCGCGACCTGTTGCGCTTCCTGCTCAGCCGGGGCTTCCTCCAGCGCTCCGCCGGCAACGGCTCCGGTCACCGGCTGGCGGTCCTGGCCTCCTACCGTGCGGACGATCTGCATCGCCGGCACCCGCTGCGCCCCCTGCTGGCGGAGCTGGTGCGGCTGCCCGCCGTGGACCGGCTGGAGCTGCGGCCGCTGGCGGACGCCGAGGTGACCCGGCTGCTGCGTGCCCTGGAGGGCCGGCCGCTGCCGGACGCCACGGTGCGCCGGATCGTGGAGCGCGCGGAGGGAAACGCCTTCTACGCCGAGGAGTTGCTCGCGGCCACCGACACGGAGGCGGGCGGCATGCCCAGCGGGCTGGCCGATCTCCTGCTCATCCGCGTCGAGCAGCTCCCCGACACCGCCCAGCAGGTACTGCGGACCGCCGCCGTCGCCGGCCGGCGGGTGGAACACGACCTGCTGCGGGACGCGGTCGGCCTGCCCGAGGACGAACTGGAGTCGGCGCTGCGGGAGGCCGTCGGCAACCAGCTCCTGGTCGCGGGCGACGACGGCGCCTACGCCTTCCGGCACGCCCTCGCCCGCGAGGCGGTGTACGCCGATCTGCTGCCGGGTGAACGCTCTCGGCTGCACGGCGCGTTCGCCGCGCTGCTGGCCGGCCGGGGCCACCGGCCCGAGACCGCGGCGGAGCGCGCCCACCACTATCGCGAGAGCCATGACCTGGGCGAGGCACTCGCCGCCTCGCTGGAGGCCGCCGACCACGCCCGGCGGGTCGGCGCGCCCGCCGAGGAGCTGCGTCATCTGGAAGCCCTGCTCGACCTCTGGGAGTCGGTACCCGCGACGGCCCTTCCGTCGGGCGAGGCGGCCGACCGGGTCACGCTGACACTGCGCGCCTCGGCCGCGGCCGCGCACGCCGGGGAGGCGCACCGCGCGGTCTCCCTGACCCGGGCCGCGCTCGCGGGCGTCGGCCAGGACGCCGACTCCGAACTCGCCGCACGGGTGCGGTACGCGCTGGCCGGCACGCTCATGAACGTCGACAGTCTGACGGCCGCGTTCTCCTACAGCAGCGAGGCGTTGGCGATGATCCCCGCCGAGCCGCCGACGCCGACCTGGGTGTGGGCCGCCGCCACCCATGTCCTGGCGGCCCGTCAGGTGGGTGACTCCGAGACCGCCCTGCGGGTCGCGCGCCAGGCGCTGCGCGCGGCCGAGCACCTCGATCTCACGGATGCGCGTGCGGACCTGCTGGTCTCGCTGGCCAACCTCGAGGGCGACGGCCGCCGCTCCGCCGAGGGCCGCGCCCGGCTGGCGGAGGCGCGTGAACTGGCCCGGCGCGGCGGCAACGCGCCGGTGGAGATGCGGGCCCTGTTCACCCTGGCCATCGGTGCCTTCGAGGCCGGGGAGCTGGCGGAGTGCCTGCCCTGGCTGGCCGAGGGCCTGGACCGCGCCCGCCGGGCGGGTCTGCTGTCCTCGCCGTACCCGCTGGAGATGCGGTACCTCCAGCTGCTGGTGCTCTACACGCTGGGCCGCTGGGACGAGTGTCTGCGCACGGCGAAGACCGACCTGGCGGTGCTGCCGGCATCGGGTGGCTACGCGGTGGGGCCCGCCCTGTACGTGGGTCTGGCACGCGGCGACAAGGGCGTCGCCGACCGGGCCCGGGCCTTGATCGAGGGGCGCTTCGACTGGATGGCGGCGCTCGTCGCGGGCATCGTGCTGACCGACGCGGCGGCGCAGAGCGGTGACGCCGAGGCGGCGGTGGCCCGGCTGCAGTCCTCGCTCGAAGCCCTCACGGACGACGCGGGCACGCTCCCGGACGTCACGGTCCGGCTCACCGCGCTCGCCCTCACGGCCGTCGCCGATGCGGCGGCCACGGCGCGACGCGACGGGGACGGGGCGGCGGCCGACCGCTGGTCGGCGATCGCGACGGAACTCCTGGAACCGGCCAGGTCGGTGGCCCTGCGGGGCGCGACCGGCGTGCCGCAGGGCCCGGAGGGGCGCGCCTGGCTGGCCCGTGCGGAGGCCGAGTGGGCATGGGCCGCCACCGGGCCCGATCCGGCGGCCTGGGAGAGGACGGTGGCGGCGTTCGGCTACGGCGACGCCTACGAATTGGCCCGCTGCCGACTGCGGCACGCGCAGGCCCTGCTGGCCGCCGGCCGGCGCGAGGACGCGGCCACCGAGGCCCGCGCCGTCCGGGCGACGGCCGGACGGCTGGGCGCCACACCCCTGTCGGAGCGGGCGGACGACCTGATCCGGCGTGGGCGCCTCACCGACGGCCGGTCCGCCGCCCCCGGCGGCCCGGTCGCTCTGACGGCCCGGGAGCGGGACGTGCTGCGGCTGCTCGCGCTCGGCCGGAGCAACCGGCAGATCGGCGAGGAGCTGTTCATCAGCGGCAAGACGGCGAGCGTGCATGTCTCCAACATCCTCGCCAAGCTGAGCGCGGCGAGCCGCACGGAGGCCGTGGCGATCGCCTACCGCGAGCGGCTGCTCGAAGCGGAGCCCGGCACCTCGGGCTGATCCCGGCGCCCTCGGCCCGGCCACGACCGGCGGGCGGGCGTCCGGACGCGGGCGAGGACCCCGGGAGCCTGCGGCCCGTCGTCCGGACAGACCTGCGGCGGGGGCCGTACGACGACACCGTGGCGGCAGGACGCACGTGCCGGTTCCGGGAGGCACCCTGCGGACCGTCGGGGAGGACACCGCCTGTGGTCGGCGCGTGCCCGCCGAAGTGACGGACGCCTGGCTGAACAGTCCTGGTCATCGGGCCGACATCGCCAACCCGCAGTCGCCCACAACGGCGTCGGCTTCCCGGGCGGCGCGCCCTCGGGCACGTACCGGCCACAGCTCATCGGCACCTGACACCCCACCAGCCCCCGAGAGTGATCTACGCCTCACAGGCAACCCCCCTCACCGTGCCCGCGTCTTGACCGGCAGTACACGCACTATACCCACCGTGTATACACAGAGTGCATATGTGCACACCCGGTGGTCTGCCGAAGGGAACCGATGTACGGCAAGGCATTCGCCCCGGAGTACCAGGGCGCTCTCACCACCCTGTCCGTGAACTCCTCGCTGGACGACGTACTGGCCGTCGGCACCGAGCGGTTGCGGGCGGCGGAGGAGGCCGGGGAACACGGCGAGGCGGCCCGCTCGGGGCTCGCGGTCGCCGAGGCGCACCGGCGTCTGGGACAGGTGCGGGAGGCCGACCGGGCGTGGAAGGCGAGTTACCGGGCGGCCCGGGACGCCGGTGACATCGCCGCGATGGCGTGGGCCCTGTGGAGCGGCGGCACCCTGGCCCGGCAGCGGGGCGCGTTCCCGCTGGCCCGGCGGCTGCTGGGGCTCGCCGCCGATCTGGGCGAGCGGGGCGGCGACATCGTGGTCCGCGGCTACTCGCTGGCCGGGCTGGCGGAGACCGGGCGCATCCAGGGCGACTACGAGGCCGTGGGCAGGCTGCACGAGCAGCTGCTGGCCGAGGCGCGCAGGCGCGGCGAGGCGCGGCACACGGTGTGGGCCCTGGAGGGCATCGCGCAGATGCACCGCAACTCCGGCGACCACGACACCGCGTACGCCCTCTTCGAGGAGGCGGCGCGGATCGCCGAGGGCGCCGAGGACCGCCGCGGTCACGCCTGGGCGCTGCGCGGGCTGGCCGACATCGTCTCCGCGCGGGACGGGGACACCGAACGCGCGCTCGGCCTGCTGGCGGAGGCCGAGGAGTCCTGCCGCGCGATGAACCTGACCGGCGCGCTGGCCTACAACCACAAGATGCGCGGCAACGTCCTGTACCGGGCGGGGCGTTACCCCGAGGCCCGGCGGCTGTACACGCAGGCGCTCGACGAGTTCCGCGCCATGGGCGAGCCGCGCGGCGAGGCCCTCTCCCGGCTCGGCCTGACGAAGGCGCTGGCCCGGCTGGGCCGCGACCGCGGGGAGACGGCGGCCGAACTGGCCGAGCTGGCACGGGAGCTGGAGCGCATCGGGCTGCGGCACGCACGGGAGATGGTCGCCCGGGCGCAGACCGAGCTGGGGGTCGAGACGTCCGTACCGGCGACAGCGGCACAGGCACCTGCTCCGACTCCCGCACCGGCACCGGCACCGGCACCCGAGCCGACTCCGACTCCCGCATGCACCCCCGCACCCGCAGCCACGCACACGGCCATACCCACACCCACACCCACACCCTCGACCAGCACCGGGGTTTCCGACGAGCACGCGGCGGTCGGCCGGTGACCGCGCTGGACACGACGGTGCGGGAAGCCACCGCGACCCGGTCCCGCGCTCCGCGGATCCTCGCCCGCTGCCGGGCGTTGGTGCGACCCGCGCTCGTGGAGGCCGTGGGGCGGTCGCACCCGTGGGTGGGCGAGATGGCCGGCTACTCCTTCGGCTGGTGCGGGGTCGGCGGCGTGCCCGCGACCGGCTCCGGAGGCAAGGGGATACGGCAGGCCCTCGCGGTGCTCGGCGCCGAGGCGGCCGGTGCGCCCGCCCGGACCGGGGTGCCCGCAGCGGTGGCGGTGGAGCTGGTGCACGCCTTCTCCCTGCTGCACGACGACATCATGGACGGCGATCCGACCCGGCGTGGACGTGCCACGGTGTGGAAGGCGTACGGCACGGGACCGGCGGTCCTGGCGGGTGACGCCCTGTTCGCCCTGGCGGTGGAGACCCTCGCGCTCCAGCCGCCCCCGGCCGGCGCCGACGCCGTACGGCTGCTGTCCGGCGCCCTCGGGGACCTCGTCCGCGGACAGGCCGACGACCTGCTGTTCGCCGCGCGGCCCTGGTCGGGGCCGGAGCGGGTGCGCCCTGACGCCTACCGGAAGATGGCCGAGGGCAAGACCGGTGCGCTGCTCGGCTGTGCGGCCGCGTTGGGGGCGGTGCTGGGTAACGCGTCCCCGGCCGTGGCGGACGCGCTGGACCGGGCGGGAAGGCATCTGGGGATCGCGTTCCAGGTGGTCGACGATCTGCTGGGCATCTGGGGCGACCCGTCGGTGACCGGCAAGCCCGTCCACGGCGATCTGCGTGAGCGGAAGAAGACGTTCCCGGTGCTGGCCGCGCTGGACTCACCCGCTCCCGCCGCGCGTCGGCTGGCCGCGCTTCTGGAGCGGGGCGGCGACCCGGGTGAGGCGGCAGCGCTGGCCGAGGCGGCGGGTGGCCGTGCCGCGGCCCTGGCCGAGGCGGCCCGGCAGGTCGCCGCCGCCGAGTCGGCACTTGCGGCCGTCCCGCTGGCCGCCGACGCCGTGGGCGATCTGCGCTGCCTCATCGGCTTCGCGGTGCGCCGGGACCTCTGACGGGCCCGGCCGTGCTCGCGGAACACGCTTCCGCGGTCCCCGACCGGACCGCTGTACCGAGGCGACTCCGCCCGATTGGGAAAAACGCCGGGAGGGCCGCCGAGCAGGAATGCATCACGGTCCAGAAGGTCGTTCCCGGGAACCTCATCCACCCCCGCCCGGCTTGTTTACCGCTGGTTACACCGCAGGACGGACGTAGGACGACCCTCGGCAATTCCCTTTTCTCGTACATGCACTCGACCCAAAGCGGCGCCCTTTTTGAATAAAAGACAGGAATCACACCGGAGTTGCGGTCAATTTGAACGGACCCCCTCGCGCCGGTCGTACCACTGGGAAAGGTGAGTACCGGCGGTTCAGCGAGGGATGGCCATGGTCAAGACGCACGTCTCCACGCACGAGTGGGTCGCCGGGAGGTACCGGCTGCTCGACGTCGTCCACCGGGAGACGAACCGCGTCGGCTGGTACGGCGAGTACGTCGAGGACACCGGGACGGCCCGGCCCTGCCTGGTCACCAGGATCGGGCTGCCCGCCGGCCAGGGCGAGGAGAAGGCCCGCCAGGCCGCCGACCGGGTGATGCGCATGTCGGAGACGATGGCGCGGCTGTGTCCCGGCCGGATCGCCGCGGTCGTCGACGCCGTGGAGGAGGCGGGGTCCCTGTGGACCGTCACCGAGTGGATCGACGGCCTGCCACTGAGTCAACTCCTGCATCAGAAGGGGGCGTTCAGTCCGGCGAAGGCGGCGGCGATCGGGCTGCAGCTGCTGGACGTGCTCGAGGTCGCGCACGGTGAGGGCATCACCCACGGCGAGCTGAGCCCCGGGCAGATCTTCGTGCGGGCCCGGGGCCCCCTCGTGCTCACCGGGTTCGGGCTGGCGGGCGCGACCCTCGCCCCCCGGGTGGCGGCCCCGGCGTACGCCTCGCCCGAGCAGGCCCGGGACGACCGGATCGGTCCGGCTGCCGACCTGTGGGCGCTGGGCGCGATCCTGTACACGATGGTCGAGGGGCGGCCACCGTACCGGGACCGGGACCGGCCCGAGAGCACGCTGAAGGGGGTGGACCGGCTGCCGCTGCGCACCCCGCTGCGGGCCGGCTCGCTCACCCCGACCGTGCAGGGGCTGCTTCGCAAGGACTCCCGGGAGCGGCTGACCAGAACGGTCGTGCGCCAGTCCCTCACCCGGGTGCTGGACGAGGACCCGCACGCCGTCATGCAGGCCCCCCGGCTGAAGCGGGCCTGCGCCGCCGCCCGGTACGTCGGTCCGCGGTGGGGCGGCCGGGCCATGGCGGCCGGGACGGCGCTGGCCGTCGTCACCGTGGCGGCCGCCGCCCTCGCCGTGACCCACCAGCTGCCCGACAGCGACGACACCGCGGGCGGCGGCGCGCCGGCCCGGCCGTCCGCCTCCGCCGCGGCGCCCGGCGAGGACGCCGGGGAAAGAGACTCCGCGACGCCGACGCCGACCGCGTCGGGCACCCCGTCGCCCAGCGAGTCCCCGGAATCCTCCCCCTCGGCGCCGGCCACCGCCGACGCCCTCCCCCAGGGCTACCGCGTGTACCGCGCCCCCGAGGGCTTCTCGGTGGCGCTCCCCGAGGGCTGGAAGCCGCTGGAGACGACGCGCGGCACCGATGAGGCGTACCGGGTCACCTTCGGGGCGAGCGGCGATCCGCGCACCCTCGCGGTGACCTACAGCGAGAGCGCCGGACCGGACCCGGTGGCCGTCTGGCGCGAGGACGTCGAGCCCAATCTCGAGAAGGACGACGGTTTCCGTCGGCTCGGCGACATCGAGGCGACGACGTACCAGGGGTACAAGGCCGCCGACATGGAATGGCTCATGGACGCCGACGGCGCCCAGGTGCGCACGTTCGGCCGGGGCTTCCTCCTCGGCGGGAACCGCAGTTTCTCGCTGCGCTGGACGACACCCGCGGCGGACTGGCGCAAGAGCGCCAACCGCGAGGCGCTGAACACGTTCCTGCGGACCTTCCGGCCGGGTTCGGCCGCCTGACCGGGGACCGGCGCGATGCGTGCGGCGAACGCAGCCGACGCGGTGCACGCGTGCCGTCGGGTGGCGGGCCGGGAACGTGGTGCTCGGCCTCTGGACCGCAAGGTGGCCTACCGGGACCGCCCCCGCGCGCTCCTGCTGGCGGTCGCCGGTATCGCCGCGGCCCCGTGATTGACGCACGCCGCCCCGAAGACAGTGCCGTTGAAACGTGACGGACGCCGGCAACGGTTACTACGCCGTCACGAACGTCGGCGACCCGGGTCTCGCACTCACGACGACGTCCGACGCCTGTCCGTCGGGAAGCGGCAACTACAAGACACGGAACAGTGCGGCAGACCTACGCCACTCGGCGTTCCTCGGCCGCACTGCCGGTCCGGACCGCCCCTCGGGGTGTGACGGGCTAGCGGACGGTGATGGTCCCGGCGTACTCGGCCTCGGTGACCGAACGGCCCACGTAGACGGGAACCCGGCCGGCCGGGGTCACCCACCGGCTCTCGGACTCGTCCCAGTAGGACAACGCGCGCCGGGTGACCGTGACGGCCACCGTGCGGCGCTGCCCCGGATCGAGGGCCGGTCGGGAACTGCTGCCGGAGGGCGGCGCGGGGACGGGGTCAGGCACGTCCCCGCGCCGCCCTCTCTTCCCTCCTCCGCCGACGGGTGCCATCAGGCATGCGTGACGGAGGAAAGCTCGAGGGGCGTGAAGACCGGCCGGGCTCGCCTGCCCGGCCTCGGGGCGCGGCTACGCGGCGGTGCGGTCGAGATCGCCCGTGTCGAGGTGATGCGCACCGGGTCCGACGGTGAGGGGGGCGCGGCCGGGCAGTTCGAGGACGCCCTGGCAGCCGCTGGGGACGGTGACGTGCACGCTCAGGCCGGTCGCCGTCTGTTCCCAGGACACTGCGGCGGTGCCGTAGGGGGTCTCGTGGGTGGCCTTGGCCCAGGTGATGCCGCCGCCGGGGCGCGGGCTGAAGCGGATGGTGCGGTATCCGGGCTCGGCCGGTTCCAGGCCGGCGACGACCCGGTGCATCCAGTCGGCGACGGCGCCCAGGGCGTAGTGGTTGAAGGAGGTCATGCCGCCGGGATTGAGGGTGCCGTCGGGGCGCAGGCTGTCCCAGCGTTCCCAGATGGTGGTCGCGCCCATGGTGACCGGGTAGAGCCAGGACGGGCATTCCGTCTGGGTCAGCAGCCGGTAGGCGACGTCGACGTGGCCGGTGGCGGTGAGCGCGTCGCAGATCAGCGGGGTGCCGACGAAGCCCGTGGCGATCCGCGCGTCGTCCGCCAGGACCAGCTCGGCGAGCCGGTCGCCGGCGATCTGGCGCTGCCGGTCGTCGGCGAGGAGGCCGAAGGCCAGGGCGAGGGAGTACGCGGTCGGCGCGTCGCTGGTCATACGGCCGTCGGCCCGTACGTAGCGGGCCCGGAAGGCCTCGGCGACCTCGTCCGCCAGGCGTCCGTACTCGGCGGCGGTCTCCGCGTCGCCCAGTTCGCGGGCGGCCCACTGCACATGGCGGGCGGACCAGGCGAAGTAGGCGGTGGCGACGAGATACCGGTCGGTGCGGGCGGCGGCGGGGTCCTCGGGGGGCGCGATGGGGTCGAGCCAGTCCCCGAGTTGGTCACCGCTGTCCCACAGGCGGCTCTCTCCGGCCAGCCTGGCCATCAGGTCCACCCAGGCGCGGCCCATGGGGAAGTGACGACGCAGCAGTCCGAGGTCGCCGAAGCGCTGGTAGAGCACCCACGGGGTGAGGGTGGCTACGTCGCCCCAGGCGGCGCCGGGCTTGATCGGCGTCCAGGCCGGTCCTCCGGGGATGACGGGCACGTACCAGGGGATGGTGCCGTCGGGGAGTTGTTCGACGGCGACATCGCCGAGCCAGGAGTCGAGCATGCCCGCGCAGTCGTAGAGGAAGCTCGCGGTGGGGGCGAAGACCTGGATGTCGCCGGTCCAGCCGAGGCGTTCGTCGCGCTGCGGGCAGTCGGTGGGGATGTCGACGAAGTTGCCGCGCATGCTCCACACGACGTTGTCGTGCAGCCGGTTGATCATCGGGTCGCTGCACTCGAACCAGCCGGTGCGGCGCATGTCGGTGTGGTGGACGCGGGCCACGACCGCGCCTTCGGCGAGTTCGCCGGGCCAGCCGGTGATCTCGGCGTGCCGGAAGCCGTGCAGGGTGAAGCGGGGTTCCCAGATCTGCCGTCCGCTGCCGTCGAGGACGTAGGTGTCGACGGAGACGGCCTCGCGCAGGGGCCGGGTGGCGAGTTCGCCGTCCTGGAGGATCTCGGCGTGGCGCAGGGTGACGGTGGTGCCGGCGGGTCCGTCGACGGTGATGCGCAGCCGCCCGACGAGGTTCTGGCCGAAGTCGAGGAGATGGCGGCCGTCGGCCGTGGTGGAGTGCGAGACCGGGAGGATCTCCTCGGTGCAGCGGACGGGCGCGCTGCCGGGTGCGAACAGGGTCCGCGGGTCTCTGACGGCGGTGGCCACCGGTCCCCAGGCAGCGTCCGGTCCGGTGGGCTGCGGGGTGGACCAGGAGGAGTGGTGGAGCCGGGCGTCGAAGGTCTCTCCCTCGTACAGTCCGACGAACAGGATCGGGCTCTGGGCGGCCTGCCAGGTGGGGTCGGTGGCGATGACCGTCGTGGTGCCGTCGGTGTGGTGGACCTCGAGTTGGGCGATGAGCGACTGATCGGAGCCGTAGAGGTTCCGGTAGCCGCCGTCGAAGCCGATGCGGCCGCGGTACCAACCGTCGGCGAGCCAGGCGCCGATGGCGTTGGGACCTTCGGCGAGGTGGCCGGTGACGTCGTAGGTGTGGTAGCGCAGGCGCTCGCCGTACACCGTCCAGCCGGGAGAGAGGGTGTCGTCGCCGACGCGGCGGCCGTTGATCTCGGCCTCGTACAGGCCGTGCGCCGTGACGTAGAGCCGGGCATGGGACACGGGAGCGGCGAGGGTGAACTCCCTGCGGACCCGGGCGGGCCGACGATCGGATTCCGGGTCCTGTTCCCAGGCGGGGCCTACGGGGACGGCCGTCCAGTCCTCCGCGTGCAACAGCCCGGCTTCGACGGTGCTCGGCTCGCTCCACGAGGACGGTTCCGTGGCGCCGTCGGTCCACACCCGCACGCGCACCGACACCCGTTCGCGGGAGTTCAACGGCCGGTCGGGCCACGGAAGGAGGACCTGGCCGCCACCCGGTGTCCGTCCGGTGCGGTGCAGGACACCGGCGCGGTCGAGCTCCAGTTCGTAGGCCTTCTGGGAGGCGGGGGAAGCGGGGACGCGCCAGGACAGGCGGGGCTCGGCGACGCCGATACCGAGCCCGTCGCGCAGGTGCTCGAACGTGACCGGGGCAGGCTGAAGGGGCACGGCTGGGGGAACCTTCCTTGTGGTGCGGGGCGGACTGCGGCCGGCCGGATCGCGGCCTGGCAGGGGGTGTCAGCCCTTGACGGCGCCGGAGGTCAGACCCTTCATCACCTTCTGGTTGAGGAAGAGGTAGATCACGAGGGTGCCGAAGACGTTGATGCAGATGGCGGCGAACAGCGGTCCGTACTGGGTGGCCCCGAAGTCGCCGGTGAAGTTGAGCAGGCCGACCTGGATGGTGCGCAGGTCCTGGTTGTTGGTGAAGGTCAGCGCGATGAGCAGGTCGTTCCAGATGAAGAAGAACTGCACCAGGCCGACGGTGAGCAGGGCGTTGCGGACCATGGGGACGCTGATGGTCCAGAAGGCGCGCAGGATGCCGGCGCCGTCGATGGTGGCCGCCTCGAACAGCTCGCGGGGCACGGTCTTGTAGTAGGTGGCCATCATGAACACCGTCAGCGGCAGGCCGGTGCCGGTGTAGGTGAGGATGAGCGGCCACAGGGTGCCGGACAGGCCGGTCTGGAAGTACACCGTGAACAGTGGCAGGAGAATCATCTGCGGCGGGACCATCATGCCCGCGAGGAAGATCAGCAGGGTGAGGCTGCGTCCCTTCCACACCATGACCTGGAGGGCGAAGCCGGCGGCGGTGCCCAGCAGCAGGATCAGCGCGAGCGCGGGCAGCACGGCGAGGACGCTGTTCTGGATGTACAGACCGATGTTGCCGGTGGTCCAGGCCTCGGTGTAGTTGCCCCATTCCCACGTGGTGGGCAGGCTCCAGGTGGAGTTGTTCAGGTAGTCGCTGTTGGACTTCAGCGAGGTCAGGAACATCCACACCAGCGGATAGACCTCGACGACGAGCAGCAGGGCGACGACGATCTTCACCCAGGCGCGGCCGGGACGGCGGCGTCGCGGCCGTCGGCCGGTGCCCGCGGAGGACGCCTGTCCGCCGCCGCTGGGTGAACCGGAGGTCTTCATGGTTGTGTCGATGGCCATGGGTTCAGCCCTCCGTGAGGTCGCGCCGCGAGACGCGGAAGACGACCAGGGTCACCATCAGGCACACGACGGTCAGAAGCAGCGCGATCGTGCTTCCGTAGCCGTAGTCGCTGTAGGTGAACGACGTCTGGAACATGTACAGGGTCAGCGGGGTGGTGGCGTTGCCGGGCCCGCCGTTGGTGAGGGCGACGATGGAGTCGAAGACCTTGAGCGTGCCGTTGATGCTGAAGATGAGGGACGACATCAGCACCGGGAACGACATCGGCAGGACGATGTGGCGGATGAGCCGCAGGCCGGAGGCGCCGTCGAGCCGTGCGGACTCCAGCACTTCCTCGGGGATGTCGACCAGACCGGCGAAGAGCAGGACGGCGTAGAAGCCCATGGAGCGCCAGATGTCCATGATGATCAGGACCCAGAAGGCGTGACCGGCGCTGCCGAACCAGTCGACCGAGTCCAGGCCGACGGCGTTCAGCAGGGAGTTGACCGGTCCGGTCTGCGGGGCGACCTGGAAGAACTTCTGGAAGAGCAGGCCGACCGCCACGGTCGGCAGGACGACCGGGAAGAACACCAGCGTCCGCACGAGCGCCGAGGCCTTCTTGAGGAAGAAGACGTAGAGCAGGGCCAGCAGGTAGCCAGCGACGACCTGGCCGATCGTCACGACGACCGCGTACTTGGCGGTGAACCACAGGGCGTCCCGGACCGCCGGATCGGTGAACAGGTGCTGGAAGTTCTCCAGTCCGTTGCCGGTGAAGCCCTCGATGGTGTTGCCCTTGGTGAACGAGTACCCCAGCGACCACAGCATCGGGACGAGCATGATCAGGGAGTAGACCAGCAGGGCGGGGCCCAGCAGGATCAGGACCGCTTTGCGGTCACCAAGTACGCGATGCATGGATGAAGTCCGGTTTCTCGAAGATGCCGACTGGGATGCGGTGGCTGCTCAGGCGTCCGCCTGAGCAGCGGGCCGCGTCAGTTGCCGGACAGTGCGTCCTGGACGGTCTGCATGAACTTTTCCGGGCTGATGCTGCCGCTGACGAGGCCGGCCGCGTTGGTCTGGCTCACCGTGGTGGCCTTCGTGCTGAAGAGGGCTTCGAACCAGAGCACGTTCTGCTTCGAGGAGCTGATGGTGTCGCGCACCTGGGTGGTGACCTCGTTGGCGTCCTCGACCTCGGTGTTGACCTTGAATCCGGAGATGGAGCCCTGGTCCTTCAGCGCGGTGCTGCCGTAGTTCTTCGCGATGCAGGAGACCCAGTCGCCGGTCTTCTTGTCGAAGGTGCCGGCGCCGAGGGTGATGCCGAGGCCGACGTTCGAGGGGTACTGGTCGATCGAACCCTTGCCGCCGGAGACCGCGGGGAAGGGCATGAAGCCGACGTCGCCGGCACCGATCGTGTTCTGCTTCTCGTCGGCGATGTTCGCCAGCGCCCAGCTGCCCATGTACAGCATGGCGGCCTTGCCGGACAGGAACCGGTTCATCGAGGTGTCGTAGTCGATGGAGCCGACGCCCTTGCCGAAGTAGCCCTTCTTCCCGAGATCCGCGACCGCCTGGGCGGCCTTCACGTACGCGGGATCGGTGAGCTTCGCCGTGCCGTCGGCGACGGCCTGCAGCGCGTCCGGGCCGAGGCTGCGGTAGAGGTACCCGCTGATCAGCCGGGTCAGCGGCCAGCCCTGCTGGCCGGAGGCGGAGAACGGCTGGACGCCCCTGGCCTCCAGCTTGGCCGCGGCGGCCACGAGTTCGGTCCAGGTACCGGGGACGGCGATGCCGTTGTCGGCGAAGACCTTCTTGTTGTAGAAGATGCCCTCGATGTTGTACTCGTAGGGCAGCACCTCGACCTTGCCGCCGTACAGCGCCTTGATCGTGGACACGGCGGCGGGCTCCAGCTGGTCGAAGACGCCGAGATCGGTCAGCTTCTTCTCCAGGTCGGCGACCTTGCCCGACTTGTAGAGCTGCTGCGTGAGCGCCGGGGCGTTGCCCGCGGCGAACTGCACGGGCAGGGCGTCCTGGCCGGCCAGCAGTTGCAGCTTCTGGTCCAGGCTCGCCTGCGGAACGGTCTCCACCTTGAGCGGCTGGGCGTCGTTCGCGGTCTTGCACGCGCCCTTGGACAGGGTGGTCAGGGCGGCCTTGACGGTGGTGTTCTCGGTGACACTGAGGTAGCCGAAGTCCTTGCCCGAGGCGGTCGAGCCGCCTCCCGTCCCTCCGCAGGCGGAGACGAGGACGACCATCGCGGCGGCGCTCGCGGTCAGGCCGGCGAGGCGGGCCCTTCTGGCGGTGGACGAGTCGGTGATCACAGCATGGCTCCCTGTCATCGTTGAACAAAGGCGCACGGCGAAGGCCTGCGGAGAGGATCGGATGCGGCGAGAGGTTCGTATAACGTTCTCTAAGCCGAAGTGCGCACCACAGTGCATGCAGCTTCGACCGGCGTCAAGACATGAGGCCGTAACGCTGCAGAAAAGGCGACAACACCTAGCGAGGCGGGGCACTCATCGTGTAGACCGTTGTATTCAACAGAGAGGTTCAGGGGGCACGACGCATGCAGCAGGGCTCACAGCGCAGGAAACGTGTGACGATCACGGACGTCGCGCGGCACGCGGGAGTGTCGACGGCCGCGGTCTCCAAGGTGATGCGCAACGCCTACGGCGTCAGCACCGCCATGCAGGAGAAGGTCCGCGACGCCATGGCCGAACTCGGCTACCGGCCGCATGCGGCCGCGCGTGGCATGCGCGGCCGGACGTACACGATAGGCGTCCTGCTCGACAACATCCGCAACACGTTCTTCGCCGACATCCTCGACGGTGTCCGTGACGAGCTGCACGACAGCGAGTACACCGTGCTGGTCGGCGCCGCCGGCTTCGGGGCGGACGCCCAGAGCAAGACCGTCCAGGCCATGGTCGACCGCCAGATGGACGGGTTGATCCTCATCGCCCCCGGTACGTCACGCGCCGAGATCCTCGCCATGGCCGAGACCACGCCCACCGTCGTGATCGGCCACCACGACCGCTCCGACCTGCACGACTCGGTCGTCGACGCGGACGGCACGGGAGCCGGGCTGGTCGTGGACCACCTGGTCTCCCTGGGCCACCGCGACATCACCCTCGTCTCGGCTCCCGGCACCCGCTCCAGCAAATGGACGCGCACTCCGGAGATCGTCCTGACCAACGGCTACACGGAGGCCATGGGCCGCCACGGCCTCGGCGACGAGACCCAGGTCTGCCGTGCCGCCTACTCGGACGAGGGCGGCTACAAGGCCGGCATCAGCCTGCTGACCAGGGAGGACCGGCCCACCGCGGTCATGGCGGGTGCGGACGTCGCCGCACTCGGCGTCTGGCGGGCTGCTCACGAACTGGGTCTGCGGGTTCCCGAGGACGTCTCCATCGTCGGCTACAACAACACCGCTCTCGCCGACCTCGCCACCGTGCAGCTCACGAGCGTCGACCAGGCCGGGCACGACATGGGCAGCACCGCCGCCCGCCTGCTGATCGAGCGCGTCGAGGGCCGCCGGGAACACGCGGTGCAGACCACGATGACCCCGCGTCTGGTCGTACGCCGAAGCACGTCGGCTCCCGGGGCCTAGCTCCCTCCGTCCCGCCCGCCACCGGCCCGCGGTGCGCAGGAGCGGGCCCGCGGCGCGGGCCTGGGCGTCCTCGTGTGCAACAGTGCACGCGATGCCCTGGGAGAGGCGCGTCCGGACGGAGTCGGGAGCCGGTCCGGCAGCCTCTCACCGTGCGCGCCGTGCGCGCCGTGCGCGCCGTGCCCGCGGAGCCCTGGTCGAGCGCGTGAGCGCGACGGCGCCGCCTCTCGTCGTTCCGCACGCGTCATCGACGGAACCGGGCCGGGCCGCCGTCCCGCCCGACGATCGATGATCGACCGTTCGCTTCCCGTCACGGGGCCCGTTTCCTCTCCAGGCGGCCGGGGACTCGGGCCCCATGGTGCAAATCGGATACACGATGATGACCGAACAGGCCGGCCCGCGTGACCTGGTCGACCACGTGGTGCGTGCCGAGGAGGCGGGCTTCGACTTCTCGGTGACGTCCGACCACTACTTTCCGTGGCTGCGCTCGCAGGGCCACGCGCCGTACGCGTGGAGCGTGCTCGGCGCCGCCGCTCAGGCCACGTCACGCATTCCGCTGATGACGTACGTGACGTGTCCGACCTTCCGTTACCACCCGGCTGTGGTGGCACAGAAGGCCGCCACGATGCAGCTGCTGTCCGAGGGGCGCTTCCGGCTGGGCCTGGGCTCCGGGGAGAACCTCAACGAACATGTGGTGGGCGGCGGCTGGCCCTCCGTGGACGTGCGGCACGAGATGCTCGAGGAGGCCGTGGAGATCATCCGCGCGCTGTTCGAGGGTGGGCATGTGACCCGGCACGGCACCCACTACGACGTGGACTCGGCCCGGCTGTGGGACCTGCCCGACGAGCCGCCGCCGATCGGCATCGCCGTCTCCGGCGAGCGCTCGTGCGCACTCGCGGGCCGGCTGGCCGACCTCGTGATCGCCACCGAGCCCGAGGCGGACCTGCTGTCCTCGTTCGACCGCCACGGCGGCGCGGGCAAGCCACGGGTGGGCCAGCTTCCGGTCTGCCACGACGCCGACCGGGACGCGGCCGTGCGGCGCGCGCACGAGCAGTTCCGCTGGTTCGGCAGCGGCTGGAAGGTGAACTCCGAACTGCCGCATCCGGACTCCTTCGACGCGGCGACCCGGTTCGTGACGCCCGACGACGTGGCCGCCTCGATCCCCTGCGGCGACGACCCGGACGACTTCGTCGAGGCCGTACGTCCGTATGCCGAGGCCGGGTTCACGGAGATCGCGCTGGTGCAGATCGGCGGGGACACCCAGCCCGCGTACCTGGACTGGTCGGAGAAGACCCTGTTGCCCGCGCTGCGCGGCGCCTTCGGCTGAAGGGCCGCCCGGCCCGCACGCGGGTCCGGCAAAGCATCGCCAAGAGGTGCATATAGGCTGCCGGTCTGCACTTTCGCAGTGCCGATCCTACGTCCAGCAGCCCGCAGAGGAGAGTCATCCGTGACCCTGGCGATCGACCTGCCCGAGACGGCCCCCGAGACGGCCCCCGCGCCCCTGTCCGACCTCGTGGCGCGGGACGCCCGTGAGTTCGGCGTCTACGCGCGGACCGGCGGGTGGGCCTTCGGCCTGATGGTGGCGCGCAGCGTCCGGCCGGGCGGACAGAGCGCGGACGAGACGCCGAAGGTGTCGGCGAAGGAGTTCGCCGGACTGGCCGGCTGCTCCCCCGACCGCGTCATGCGGTACTACAAGGCCTGGGACCGGGCGGCGGACGACGGTCTCGTCCCGCACTTCGAGGAGCTGGCGCCGGGCCAGGAGGTCGAGCTGCCGGACGCCGAGGTGTGGCTGACCTACTACGTCTCCCGCTCCAGCGCCGGCTCGGAGCGCGGCACCGCCATCGCGGAGGCCGCCGAGGCCGAGGGCATCCGCCCGACGAAGGCGCTGGAGGTCGCGGAGAACCCCACCGCGCTGCGCGCCGCGATCCTCGCCGACCCGTCGACCGCCCGAGCGGCCCGCGCCGCCCTCCTGGACCGCATCAAGGAGGACCCCGATCTCCAGATCGAGCTGGCCCGGGACGTCGTACGCACCGACGACCTCAAGAAGGCCGTCGCCACCGAGAGCCGCTCGGCCGACCGCATCGGGTACGTGCGTCAGATCGCCGAGTCCGGCCGGATCAAGACGCCCGCCGGGCAGACGCTGGACGCGCCGGCCGAGCTGCGCCAGGAGGCCGAGCGGCACCTCTCGCTGCTCGACGAGCTGAACGACGACGAGGACGCGGGCGAGTGGGCGAGCGATGCCTACGACACCATGAAGAGCCTGGTCGTGGAGACCGTCGAGGCCGACCCCGGACTGCGCGTCCAGGAGCGGCGCACGAAGTTCTACAGCAGCCTCCAGCGGGCGACGAAGGTGTTCGAGGAACTGACCTTCGACGACGTCGACGCGCAGGAGTTCTACGAGGACGACATGGTCCAGCAGCTGGAGGAGCTTCAGCAGGCGATCGGCAGCTGTATCACCGCGCTGCGCGGCGCCCGGGGCACCGCGCCCGAAACCGGTGGTCCGGCTCAGTCCGTCGGATAGCCGCTGGAACCGTCGGGTGGCTGCGCAGTCCGTCGAGTGGCTGCGCAGTCCGTCGGATGGCTGCTCAGTCCGTCGTGTAGCGGTGGCGGGTCCACAGCGGCAGCACGAACCAGCACAGCGTGTACCACGTGAACACACCCGCGACGAGATAGGGCACGAACTCGTCGTGGGTGGCCACGCGCAGGATCAGCAGCAGCGAGGCGGTCATGGTGGCGAGCAGCAGGAGCAGGCCGACGAAGGTGAGCCGGGACGCCCACCGCACCGCCTGCGGCTTCACCCGCCGCCCGGAGACCAGGCGGTGCAGGGAGACGGGACCTATGAGGGCGCCCGTCGCGCAGGCGCCCAGGACCACGGTCACGATGTAGATGACCTGGTCGACGTGTTGGAGGTCCGCGTAGCGCGGGGTGAACACGACGGTCAGCAGGAAACCGAAGAGGATCTGCACGCCCGTCTGGGCGACCCTGATCTCCTGGATCAGCTCCCCCCACATGCGGTCGGCTCTCTCCTCCTCGGTCTCGTCCCGCCCCCTGCGCTGCTCGGTCTTGGCCGCCGTATCCGTCACGTGTGCTGTCCTCCCGGTTCGAGTGGTCGGTCCCCTCTCTCCCGGCGGGTACCCCGTGATCGGCGGTTCTCTCGGTCCGCCGCCTCGCTTCCGGCTACCAGCGTCCCTCGACCTGCTCCTTCACGCGCCGCTCGTAGAGGTCGCGGACCGCCGCGAGGGTCTCCCCGGTCAGCTCCGGGAGCTTGGCGGCGGCGGCGTTGGCGCGGGCCTGCTCGGGTGAGCGGGCGCCCGGGATCACGGTCGTCACGCCGGGCTGCTGGATGATCCAGCGCAGCGCCAGCTGGGCCGGCGTGTACCCCTCGGGCGCGAGGGCCGCGAACTCGACGGCGGCCTCGACGCCGGTGGTGTAGTCGACGCCGGAGAACGTCTCGCCCTGGTCGAAGGCCTCGCCGTGCCGGTTGTAGGCGCGGTGGTCGTTCTCCGGGAAGACGGTGTCCTTGGTGTACTTGCCGGAGAGCAGGCCGGAGGCGAGCGGGACGCGGGCGATGATGCCGACGCCGGCTTCGCGGGCCGCCGGGAGCACCTCGTACAGGGGCTTCAGCCGGAAGGGGTTGAGGATGATCTGGACGCTCGCCACCCCCGGCCGGGCGATCGCGGTGAGGGCCTCGGCGCAGGTCTCCACGCTGACGCCGTAGTGCGCGATGCGCTCCTCCTCGACGAGGGTGTCGAGGGCGTCGAAGACCTCGTCGCTGGAGTAGACGGGGGTGGGCGGGCAGTGCAGTTGCACCAGGTCGATACGGTCGACGCCGAGGTTGCGGCGGGAGCGGTCGTTCCAGGCGCGGAAGTTGTCCAGGACGTAGTTCTCGGGGATCTGGTCGACGCGGCGGCCCATCTTGGTGGCGACCAGCACGTGCAGGTCGGGCCGGCCGCTCAGGAACGCGGCGATGGTCTGCTCGCTGCGTCCGTCGCCGTAGACGTCCGCGGTGTCGAAGAAGGTCACCCCCGACTCGGCCGCCGCCTCCAGAACGGTCAGCGCCTCCTTGTCGTCGACGTCTCCCCAGTCGGCGCCCAGTTGCCAGGTGCCGAGACCGACGACGGATGCGTGCTGACCAGACCTACCGAATTCGCGCTCGTCCATGACGTCAGTCTGTCATCCGCCGTGATCTGGTGCGGAACAGGCCGCTCCGGGTCCCCGTGCGCACCGGCGGGGCCTCTCCCGTGGGCGCGGGACCGATCGGCCGGGGCGGAGGAGGCACTCGCCGGGTCCCCCGCGTACGCCCGCCGCCCGCCCGTCATCACCCGGATGTGCTGGGTTCGGTCCGCGACGGTCGTGAGGCGTCGGTGAGGTCGGCGCCGGTGTCGGCGTCACGCCGGGAGTGACCGGTGCCGTGCCAGTCCAGGCACATGACGGTCGCGTCGTCCTGCAGGTGGCCCTGGTTGGCGTCGACGATCGCCGCGATGAGGGTGCGGGCGGCCTCGCGGGGATGCAGATCGCGGGTGCGCACGATCAGGTCGGACAGATCGAGGCGGTTGGCGTTGCGCTCCAGCATGCCGTCGGTCAGCATCACCAGCCGGTCGCCCGGCCGCAGGTCCAGCGACTGGACCCGGTAGGTGTGAGGGGCGTGGAAGCCGAACGGCATGTCGATCTTCGGGGTGATCTCGCTCACCCGTCCGTTCCGCATCCGCAGGGGCCAGGGGTGCCCGGCGTTGATGAACTCCGTCGTGCCGTCGATCAGGCTGATGCGCAGGAGCTGACCGGTGACATAGCCCTGGCGGCCGTGCTCGCGCATCGCCCGGTCGGCCTGGCGGGCCTGTTCGGCGAGGTCGCCACCGGCCCGCCGGGCGCGGCGCAGGGCGCCCACCAGGAGGGTGGCCAGCAGCGCGGCGTCGACATCGTGACCCATGGCGTCGGTGACGGAGAGCTGGACGGTGTCCCGGTCGATCACGTAGTCGAAGGTGTCGCCCCCGACGTGGTCGGCCGGTTCCAGCGCCCCGGCCACCGCGAACTGGGCCGCCTCGCACGCCAGTGAGGCCGGGAGCAACCGGTGCTGGATCTCCGCGGCCAGGCTCAGCGGGACGGTACGGCGGCCCCACTGGTAGACGTCGGTGTAGGACCGGTTCGCGATGACGATGTACGCCAGGGCGTGCGCGGTCTCGCCGATCTCCCGCATCACCTCCGCGTCCGGCACCGCGGGCAGGAACAGTTCGAGGAGCCCGATGGCGTCCCCGCGGTTGGTCACCGGGGCGACGATCCGCACCAGCGCGCCCTCCCCCTTGTCCTCCACGCTCGGCCGCTGGCTGCGGATCACATCGTCGTACAGCGTGCCCCGCAGCGGGATGCGCCGGGCGGGTTCCTCGGTGTCGACGCTGCCCGCCGCCCCCAGCCGTACGACCGAGCCGCCGGTGAAGTCGGTGATCAGGAACGACACCGCCGCGGCCCCGAGATGCTCCTTGAGCATGCGCGCGACCACGTCGAGCGACTCCACGGGCGCCGCGGACTCCGCCGCGGCCAGTGTCCCCGCCAGAGTCATCGCCCGGCCCCGGCCACCCGTGCCGCCGGGAGGGCGGGCGGCCTGCCCGGCGTCCGGCCCTCTTGCGGTCACAGCGGCTCCTTCACGGCTCGATGACACCCTGTCTTCAGCGATCATGCGCTCTTGTTGCGGGATCGGCGGACGAGTGCGGCTCGGCGCGTCGCCGAGGTCCGCGGGTCGGCTCCCGGCCGTCTGCCGGGACGCGGCAGGGCGATGTCCGCACCCGGGGCACGGCGGGGTGGTGAGGCGGGGAGGTCTCGTCTTCGGGACGGCCGCGGGAGTCGCCCGCGGTCACGTGCGGCTGCCCGCGGAACACATGGAACGTAGAGGGGCCCTGGCGCCGTACCGCGCCAGGGCCCGGAGGAACTGCCACACCATCCGCCGGCCCTGCTACCGTGCCGGCCTTCTGCTCCCGCATGCCCGACCGGGACGCGGTCGGGTGTGCCGGGATCGCGGTTGCGCGACCGGAGACCACCTCGCTGCCGATGCCGCGGATCCGGGCTCGTGATCTCCGCCCGGCTGATCCTGATGGCGTTCGGCTCCTCCGTCCTCCCGTCGGCGATCGACTGACCGCACAGTGCAACTGCCGTACTGCGCAAGGCGGTTCGGGTCGGCCGGACCCTGCGTTCTGCCTGATCTACGAGAGAAACCATAACCACGCCATCGACCAATGTCTACTCTCGCCGAGGTAGATTTTCATGCTCCGGATCGTGAGGTATGGTCTCCGGCGACAGAGTGGGGGCAGCACAGGAGAGCGCCCTCGGGAGAACGAGGAAAGCTGAGGGCCGATGGAGACCGGTTGGCGCACACGTGACGCGGACGCCGGTGCCTTGTCGAACCAGAGCCGGCCCCGAGGGACCACGCCTGCCGGGGCCTTGGCGCCCGCGGCGTCCTCGGCCGGACGGCGGGAAGAGGCGGCGGGGCCGACGGCATCCTGTTCGGCCCGGCCGCCCGGGTGTCCGCGGTCCGAACGGTGGAGCGGGATCATCCACGCGCACCCCGCCCCCGGGCGGGCCCGAGACCGGTCGGGCATACGGTGAGCGACATCGGGCAGACGGTCCGGCCGGACCGGTTCTCCGTCGTACACCGCATGGTCGGCGACGTGCGCGTGATCGTCGTGCGGGGCGAGATCGACCACGACGTCAGAGACGCCCTCGGCAACGCCCTGCTCCCACAGGACGGTGGGGCGTCGCCGTCACGGACCGTGGTGGATCTCGGCGGCGTGAGCTTCATGGACTCCAGCGGCATCAACGTCTTCGTCGCCGCACACCAGGCCGTCAGCGGCACCGAGGGCTGGCTGCGTATCGCCGCCGCGCGGAAACCCGTGCTGCACGTACTGCGACTGGTCGGCGTCGACGACCTCATCCCCTGCCATCCCACCCTCGATCAGGCCCTCGAACCCTGACGCCCCGCTGCGGTCAGGGACCGTCCAGATGGGCCTGCACCGTCGGCCCGTACCGCTCGACGATGTCCTCGATCGGCGTCGCCCTGAGCTCGCTCCCGCGGGCGATGCCGAACATCACGCCCAGGCCGAGCACGGTGGCGACGGCGAGTTCGGCGCGGATCGCCGCGTCGGGTCCGGCGAGGCGGGCGGCCAGGCGATCGGTCACCTGGGTGCGGAAGTTGGCGCGCAGGACGTCGCCGTGGTCGCCGTGCAGGGGCGCGAACGCGATGCGCAGCAAGGGGTCGGCGCCGCGCTCGCGCTGGCTCGCCACCACATGCCGGACCATGTGCGGGCCCAGCCGCCCCGGCGGGGCGTCGAGCAGGGCGTCGGCGTCCTCCTCGAAGGACATCACCCGGGCGAACAGGGCGTCCTTGTTGCCGAAGTACTTCAGGACCAGCGGCGCGCTCACCCCGGCGCGTTCCGCGACGGCCTTGAGGGTGATGTCGGCGTGCGACTGGCGGGCGAGGAGGTACCGGGCGGCGCGCAGGATCGCGGCCTTGGTCGCCTCGGCATCGCGCCGGGCGGGGGCCGGCGGCGGGGGCGCGGCGGAGGCGTCGGATGGAGTGCTCACGGCACTCATGCTCCCTCCAGCGCCCCGTCGCCGACGGAGCGGGTACGGCCACGGACCCGCCGGGTGTCCTCCGGTCCGGCGTCGCCGGGGATGGTGAGCGCCACCGCGCACGCGGCCAGGGCCACCGCGCCCGCGACACCGAACGCCAGCAGATAGCCGTGCAGGGTCGGCACCGGTACTCCGCCGACGAGACCGGTGTGGTGCACGAGGACGGCGGCGACGGCGGCGCTGGAGGTGGCCTGGCCGATGGTGCGCATCAGCACGTTGAAGCCGTTCGCCGAGGCGGTCTGTCCGGGCGGGACGGCCCGCAGGATCAGTGACGGCAGCGCCGAGTACGCGAGGGTGGTGCCGGTCGCCACGACCGTCGCCCCCACCATGATCATCCACAGGTCGCGGCTGTCGGCGATGCGCAGGGCGTACCCGGAGGCGATGACGGCGGCACCGAGGGCGAGCGTGATCCGCGGCCCGCGCCTTTCGGAGATACGGGCGGAGAGCGGCGAGAACAGCAGCATGGTGATGCCACCGGGCAGCAGGCACAGGCCCGTCTGGACGATGGACAGCCCGAGCCCGTACCCGCTGGCCTCGGGCGCCTGCACCAACTGGGCGGTCACCAGGGAGTTGGCATAGAAGGCGAAGCCGGTCAGGAGCGCCGCCACATGGGACAGGCCCACCCTCGGCCGGGACACCAACCGCAGGTCCACCAAAGGCTGTTCGGCACGCAGCTGGTGCCACCACCACAGGCCGAGGACGATCGCCGCGGCCAGGAACAGACCCACGACCCGGGCGCTCCCCCAGCCCCACTGGCCGCCCTGGGACACGGCGAGCAGCAGGCTGATCAGCCCGGCGGCCAGCCCGAGCGCCCCCGTCACGTCGAACCGGCCGGGCTCGCGCACGGGCGACTCCGGCACCGCCCACCGGATCAGCGCGACACCGGTCGCGCCCAGGGCGGCGGTCACCCAGAACATCACGTGCCAGTTGGCGTACTGCACGACCACGGCCGCCGCCGGCAGCCCGAGCGCGGCACCGATACCCACGGTGGAGCTCATCAGCGCCACGGCGGATCCCCGGCGTTCCGGCGGCAGTTCGTCGCGCAGGATGCTGATGGACAGCGGGACGACGGAGGACGCGGCACCCTGCAGGGTCCGGGCCGCGATCAGCACCCCGATGTCGGAGGTCAGGGCGCAGATCACCGAGCCGGCGGCCATCAGGGCGAACGAGACGAGCAGCACCCGCCGCTTGCCGTACATGTCCCCGGCGCGGCCGAGGACGGGGGTGAGGACCGCGCCGGACAGCAGCGAGGCGGTCACCATCCAGGAGACCGCGCCCGGCGAGGCGCCGGTCAGCCGGGGCAGGTCGGGCAGCAGCGGGACGACGACGGTCTGCATGACCGCCATGAGGATGCCGCAGTACGCCAGGACCGGGATGGTGAGCCGGGCCCGCAGACCGGCCGCTCCCTCGGTCCGGGCGGGTATCGGAGCGGGCGACGCCATGGACACTCCAGCAGCCTGACGGAATCGAACAAGGGTGAATGGCAATTCACCGTATCAGTGAATTGCCATTCACCCCCGGCCGGTCCATGTGGCCGCGACCGCCTCCTGGCTACTTTCGCGAGGTCAGCGTCCTGGCATGGGCACCGCGCGCCAGCTTCGGCCCCAGCCAGCGCTTGAACCGGCGCAGGGCACCCAGCTGTCCGGCGGCCCGGTCGAGCCGGTAGTACAGCTGGGGCGGGACATAGGGCAGCAGGGGCGAGTGGCGCTGGCCGAGCAGGGCGAACATCTGCTCCGGCGGGAGGTGGATGTAGCGGGTGAGGTTCTCGTACCACTGGGCGCTGTAGCGGGCGGCGCTCTGCAGCGACAGCAGGGCGGACTTGCGTTCCCGCTCGTAGCGGGCGAGGGCCGCCGGAAGGTCGGTGCTCTCCCGCAGGGCCTCGGCGAGGGCGATGGCGTCCTCCAGGGCGAGGGTGGTGCCGGCGCCGATCGAGTAGTGGGTGGTGTGGGCGGCGTCGCCGAGCAGGACGAGGTTGCCGCGGTACCAGCTGCGGTTGGTGAGGGTGCGGAAGGTCAGCCACTGGGTGCTGCCGTCGGCGGCGGCGCGCCCGATCAGGGGCCGGCCGTCGAGGATGTGCGCGAAGAGCTTCCCGAGCCGGGCCAGTCCGTCGCTCTCACTCGCCCGGTCGAGGCCGAGTCCGGCCAGGGTCTCGGGGGCGCACTCGATGACACAGGTGCTCTGTTCGGAGCTGAAGGGGTAGCCGTAGCACCAGATCCAGCCGTGCTCGGTCTCCACGAACGCGAAGGTGAAGGAGTCGAACACCTTGGTGGTGCCGAGCCAGATGTAGGAGTTGCGCCCCGGCGTGAGTTCGGCGCCGAAGTCGTCGGCGTGGTGCGTGCGCAGGACGCTGTGGACGCCGTCGCCGGCCACGACGAGATCGGCGTCCGGCAGGTTCTCGGCGGTGATCCCGCTCTCGTACTCCAGCCGCACGCCGAGCGCCCGGGCGCGGGCGGCGAGGATCTCCAGCAGCTTGTGGCGGCCGATGCCGTGCCCCTCGTCGCCCGGCTGACGGGTCGCCAGGTCCCGTACATGGGCGACGCCCTCGTTCCAGCGGACGGACTCCGCCTCGATCGCGCTCGCCGACTCGGGGTCGCAGACGCGGAGTCGGTCGAGGAGTCCCTGCCAGTACGTGACACCCCAGCCGTAGGTCGAGCCCTCCGGGTTGCGCTCGTGGACGGTGATGTCGTGGGACGGATCCTGCCGCTTGAGCAGGATCGAGAGATACAGGCCGGCGGGCCCGCCGCCGACACAGGCGACCTTCACGCACACTCCCGGGAGTCACCAGACGTGGTTGATTGACGACGCAGGGTAGCAGGGCTTGATGCGGGCGCCGGGACACCCCACCTGCCCGATCGCGCCACTTTCCCCACGTGGGCCACACCACCACCGCGGAGCCGGCGCGCGAAAGATCACCGGAACCGGTGCGTTCACGGAAAGGAATTGCCCCTTCCGCCCGGCCCGGTCCCCTGCGCGCAACAAGATCATCTTCGTTCAAGATTGCACGACATGTAATTGATTGTCCTGATCACAGCCAACCCCTCTCGGGCGATTTCTCCCTTTCTCCCCCAGGTCGATAGGCATACGGGGTCGTCAACCGAACGCATCCCAGGAGGTCCCGCATGCCGGAACTCAGCCGTCGTCGCGCACTCACCGCGGCGGCCGCCGTCACCGGTGCCGCGCTGGTCGCCGTCCCCGCCGCCCGGGCGGACGACCATCACCACGACGCACACGGCTCCCCCGATTCCTTCGACGAGGTCTACAAGGGCCGCCGAATACAGGGCCGGCCCACCGAAGGCGGCGGCCATCACCACGGCGGCGGCTACGGCGTGTACGTCGACGGGGTCGAGCTGCACGTGATGCGCAACGCCGACGGGACCTGGATCAGCGTGGTCAGCCACTACGACCCGGTCCCCACCCCGCGGGCCGCCGCCCGCGCCGCGGTCGACGAGCTCCAGGGCGCGCGACTCGTACCGTTCCCCGCCGGCTGACCGGCCGACCGCCCCCCTTCCGCGCACACTTGGAGCACCGCACATGACCGTCCGCAAGAACCAGGCGTCCCTGACCGCCGACGAGAAGCGGCGCTTCGTCGCCGCCGTCCTCCAGCTCAAGCGCAGCGGCCGCTACGACGCCTTCGTCACCACCCACAACGGGTTCATCCTCGGTGACACCGACAACGGCGAGCGCACCGGCCACCGTTCCCCCTCCTTCCTGCCGTGGCACCGCAGATTCCTGCTGGAGTTCGAGCGGGCGCTCCAGTCGGTGGACGCCTCGGTGGCGCTGCCGTACTGGGACTGGTCCACCGACCGTTCGCCGCGTTCCTCGCTGTGGGCACCGGACTTCCTCGGCGGCAGCGGGCGCAGCCGCGACGGCCAGGTGATGGACGGTCCGTTCGCCGCCTCGGCCGGCAACTGGGCCGTCAACGTCCGGGTGGACGGCCGCACCTACCTCCGGCGCGCGCTCGGAACGGGCGTACGTGAGCTGCCGACCCGCGCCGAGGTCGAGTCGGTGCTGTCGATGGCGACGTACGACATGGCCCCCTGGAACAGCGGCTCCGACGGATTCCGCAACCACCTGGAGGGCTGGCGCGGGGTCAATCTGCACAACCGGGTCCATGTCTGGGTCGGCGGGCAGATGGCGACCGGCGTCTCCCCCAACGACCCGGTGTTCTGGCTGCACCACGCGTACATAGACAAGCTGTGGGCCCAGTGGCAGCGCCGGCACCCCGGCTCCGGGTACCTTCCGGGCGGCGGGACGCCCAACGTCGTCGACCTGAACGAGACGATGAAGCCGTGGAACGACACCACCCCGGCGGACCTTCTCGACCACACCGCCCACTACACCTTCGACACCGACTGATCGGCACCCGCCGGTTTGCCCGGCGGGCCTCGGGTACCCGCGACGGACACGCAGCGACGAGACGAACCACCAGGAACCAAGGAGGAGACGATCGTGTCGCAGGTCGAGGAATCCATCGAGGTCGGCGTGCCCGTGCACACGGCGTACGACCAGTGGACGCAGTTCGAGACGTTCCCGGCGTTCATGAGCGGGGTCGACCGCATCGAGCAGCGCACGGACACGCTCACCCACTGGGTGACCAGCGTCAACGGCGTGCGCCGGGAGTTCGACGCGGAGATCACCGAGCAGATCCCGGACGAGCGGGTCGCCTGGACCACGGTCTCCGGCGAGGCCCGGCAGGCCGGAGTGGTGACCTTCCACCGGCTCGACGACAGTCACACCAAGGTCATGCTCCAGATGGAGTTCCAGCCGGAGGGCGTCACCGAGACCGTCGGCGACAAGCTGGGCTTCGTGAAGCGCCAGACCAAGGGTGACCTGGAGCGCTTCAAGGAGTTCATCGAGGAGCGCGGTCTGGAGACCGGAGGCTGGCGCGGCGTCGTGGTGTGACCCGCGCGCCGCTCAGCCCGCGTCGGTGTCCGCCGTACGGCACTCCGGGTGCCCCCAGCCCTGCGCGTTCTTGGCGATCTGCTCGCCG
The DNA here is from genome assembly GCF_001426425.1 of Streptomyces sp. Root1310. NCBI lineage: Bacteria > Bacillati > Actinomycetota > Actinomycetes > Kitasatosporales > Streptomycetaceae > Streptomyces > Streptomyces sp. Root1310. The sequence goes on from NZ_LMEQ01000031.1 coordinate 86,021, forward strand.
GCCGCGTACGGGCGGCCGCACACACAGCGGCCGGGGAACTTGGCCTTGAGCGTGCGGGACGCCGAACCACCGCTCCGCCGGGGGGACTTGCCCCCGGCGGAGCGGCCCGTTTTCGCGGACTTGCCCTTCGGGGTGTCCGGCGAGGCCGGCGGTTCCGGGGAGCCCTGCTCGCTGCCGGCCGGCTGCTGGACGATCGCCGCCTGGCTGGCGGCGCGGTCGGCGAAGTCGTTGAGCGGGTCGCCGTCGATCTGGTGGGCGGGCACATAGCGGAAGTCGACCGAGCGGCCGTCGAGCAGTTCGTCGATGCGGACGACGAGCTCCTGGTTGGCCACCGGCTTCCCGGCGGACGTCTTCCAGCCGTTGCGCTTCCAGCCCGGCAGCCAGGTGGTGACGGCCTTCATGGCGTACTGCGAGTCCATCCGGACCTCGAGCGGCACCGTCGGGTCGGTCGAGGCCAGCAGGCGTTCCAGCGCGGTGAGTTCGGCGATGTTGTTGGTCGCCCTGCCGAGCGGTCCCGCCTCCCAGCGGGCCGGGGTCTCCGCTTCGTCCGCGACGACCCACGCCCAGCCCGCCGGTCCCGGATTCCCCTTCGAAGCCCCGTCGCACGCGGCCACCACTCGTTCACGCATGTGCCCGATCATGCCACGGTCGGGCGGGCGCCCCGCCGGGCGGCTAGGACACCTCCACGGTCTGCGGCATGTCGCCCGCGGTGGTGGTGACGTCGATCACGGAGAAGCTCGCGCCCTGCGGGTCGCTGATCGCCGCGAACCGTCCGAACGGGGTGTCCATCGGGCCGAAGCGCAGGACGCCACCGAGCTTGGTGGCCCTGGCCACGGCGTCGTCGCAGTTGTCGACCGTGAAGTACACGTTGATGTACGACGGCACCTCGGGCGGGAACTCGTCGGTCATCTTCATGCGGCCGAGAACCATGTCGCCGTCGACCTCGAACATCCGGAAGTCCACCGCGTCGTCCTGGAGCTGCTTCGCCGTGTACGGGAACACGGCCGGGAGGAAGGCGTCCGTCTTCCCGGGTTCGCGGGTGAAGACCTCGGCCCAGCAGTACGCGCCGGGCTGCTCGGGCGGCGCCTCGAAGCCCTCGTGGACGCCCGCCTGCCAGACGCCGAACACGGCGCCGCCGGGCTCGCGGCCCAGGCACATCGTGCCGAATTCACCGACCTGCATCGGCTCCATCAGCACCTCGCCGCCGTGCTCACGGATCCTGCCCGCGGTCACCGCGGCATCCGGGGAGGCGAGGTAGAGGCACCACTGCGCCGGGCCCTCCTGGCCGGGCATCGGCGGGACGACGGCGGCGACCGCCTTGCCGTTCGCATAGGCCTGCGTGTAGTTGCCGTACTCCGACGACGCATCGCCGAAGGTCCAGCCGAGGACCTCGCCGTAGAAGGTCTTGGCGCCCTCCACGTCGCTGAACATCGCGTCGGCCCAACAAGGGATTCCCTCTGGACGTACGACCATGACCGCAGCCTTCCGGTGAGACGGGTTGTCCGGTTCCTCACGCTAGCCATCCGGCCGTCCGCTCGCCTGCCGAACACACGGGTAACCCAAAGTGACCCCTGAGCGCTCCGGCGTGCGGGGGCACACGCGGGAAGCCTTTGCACACGCGGGGCGCCTTCCGCCCCATCAGGCAGGTTTGCACCCTCCGGACCATGCAACCGCCCCCTTCACGCCGTACCCGTCCGTCACTCAGGGTGTTTGGCTGGTGCACGCGGATCTTCCGAACCGGGCCTCCCGAACGGGTCCGCCCGTCTCCGCGCACCTTCCTGGAGGGAATGTGTCCACACCGGACAGCGCCACCGGTCCAGCCCTGGACGAACCCGCCCCCGAACCCACCACCGACGCGCAGCTCACCAGTCTCAGCACCCAGGCGGCCCGCCAGCTCGCCACCACGCACAAGTCCGAACCGCAGATGCAGGCCATCAGCTCGCGCTGGCTGCTGCGGATGCTGCCCTGGGTGGACGTCAAGGGCGGCACCTACCGAGTCAACCGGCGTCTCCAGCTGCGGGTCGGCCGGGGCCGGGTGCAGTTCGAACAGAACGGCGGGAACGACGTACGGGTCATCCCGCAGACCCTCACCGAGCTGCCCGTGCTGCGCGGCTACTCCGACAACGGAACCCTCGCGGAGCTCTCCTCCCACTTCCAGACGCGGGAGGTCCGGGCCGGTCAGGTCGTCTTCGAGGCCGGCCAGCCGGTCACCGAGACCTACCTCGTGGTGCACGGCAGGTTCACCCGCTTCACCGCAGGCAAGTACGGCGAGGAGGAGATCGTCGGGGTCGTCTCCGGCGGCGACCAGCTCGGCGACGAGGCCCTCGGGCAGGACGACCCGCTGTGGCTGAGCTCGGTGCGCGCCGAGACCTCGGGCGTGCTGCTGGCCCTGCCCTGGGGTGTCCTGCGCGAGTTCGTCGGGCGGGTGCCGTCCCTCGCCGCCCATCTGGAGGCCTACGCCGCCCGGCAGCAGCTGCCCATGAACCGCAAGGGCGAGGCCGAGGTGCCGGTGCAGGCCGGCCACACCGGGGAGCCGACGTTGTCGGCGGGCTTCGTCGACTACGAACTCTCGCCCCGCGAGTACGAGTTGTCGCTGACCCAGACGGTGCTCAAGGTCCACACCCGGGTCGCCGACCTCTACAACAACCCGATGAACCAGACCGAGCAGCAACTGCGCCTGACCGTGGAGGAGATCCGCGAGCGGCAGGAGTGGGAGATGGTCAACAACCGGGAGTTCGGGCTCCTGCACAACATCGACCACGGCCAGCGCGTCAGCACGTTCACCGGGCCGCCGACCCCGGACGACATGGACGACCTGCTGTCGATGCGGCGCAAGACCAAGCTCTTCCTCGCCCATCCCAAGGCGATCGCGGCCTTCTTCCGGCAGTGCAACCGGCGCGGTCTGGTGCCCGGCACGGCCACCGTCGAGGGGCACGAGATCCCGGCCTGGCGCGGGGTGCCGATCTTCCCCTGCAACAAGATCCCGATCAGCCCGCAGCACACCAGCAGCATCATCGCGCTGCGCACCGGCGAGGCGGACCAGGGAGTCGTCGGCCTCTACCAGACGGGTATCCCGGAGGAGTTCCAACCCGGCCTGAACGTACGGTTCATGGGGATCGACGCCAACTCGATCATCCGCTACCTGGTGACCGCCTACTACTCGATGGCCGTCCTGGTGCCGGACGCCGCCGGAGTCCTGGAGAACGTCCAGGTCGGCCGGACGGCCGAGTGACGGCGGGGAGTTCGCGATGAGCACGCCCACGAGCACCGGGAGTGCGCTGCCCGGACCGCCGAACCTCGCCCGCAGCCTGCGGGCCCGGCGCGGCGGCGCCGTCCCCGGTCTGCGGCACCGGGAGGTGGAGCCCGCCGACCCGGAGAAGGCCGCGGAGATCGACCGCAGGCTGGAGGAGTGGGCCCGCGGCCTGGACCTGTTCCCGACCGCCTGGAACGGGGACTTCGCGGGCTTCCAGTTCGGCCGCGCCGTGGTGCTCCAGCATCCGCGCGCGCTCGACCTGGAGCGCCTGACGGTGGCCGGCAAACTGCTGCTGGCCGAGAACATCGTCGACAACTGCTACTGCGAGGAGGACGAGGACAAGGGCGGCTCGCGCAGCGGACTGGGCGGCCGGCTGATCATCGCCCAGTCGGCGCTCGACCCCTACCACGGCCCGCCCGACCTCCAGCGGGAGTGGGCGCGCGGGGTGCAGGCCGACGGTCCGCTGCGCTCGTACCACGGGGCGCTGAAGGACTACGCGGCCCTGGCCACCCCCAGCCAGACGAACCGGTTCGTGCACGACATCGCGCGGCTGCACCTGGGCTACCTCGGCGAGGCGGCCTGGGGCGAGACGCGGTACGTGCCGCGGATCTGGGAGTACCTGGTGATGCGGCAGTTCAACAACTTCCGGCCCTGTCTGTCGATCGTCGACGCGGTGGACGGCTACGAACTGCCCGAGCAGCTCTACGCCCGTCCGGAGATCCAGCGGGTCACCGCGCTGGCCTGCAACGCCACCACGATCGTCAATGACCTGTACTCCTTCACCAAGGAACTGGCGGCCGACCCCACCCATCTCAATCTGCCGCAGGTGGTGGCCGCCAACGACCGGCGCGGGCTGAAGGCCGCCTATCTGCGGTCGGTCGAGATCCACAACCAGATCATGGACGCGTTCGAGGAGGAGTCGGCCGTGCTCGCCGCCACCTCGCCGCTCGTCGAGCGCTATCTCCGGGGGCTGTCGGACTGGGTGGCCGGCAACCACGAGTGGCACGCCACCAACACCCATCGCTACCACCTGCCCGACTACTGGTGACCGCAGCCTTTTCGACCCACCGTCACGCACAGCACCATGAGGAGCCACCGTTGACCACAGCCCACGACGCCGGCACCAAGACCGTCCCGGTGCCCATCCAGTCCACGTACCAGAACCGCGTCGCGGACTACTGGAACGCCGAGGAGAACCCGGTCAACCTCGAACTCGGCAGAATCGACGACCTCTACCACCACCACTACGGCGTCGGTGAGGCGGACTGGTCCGTGCTCGACGAACCCGACGCGGAACTGCGCCGGGACCGCGTCACCGCCGAACTGCACCGGCTGGAGCACGCCCAGGCCGAACTGCTGGCCGCAAGCCTCGGCCGGCTCACTCCCGCCGACCGCGTCTTCGACGCCGGCTGCGGCCGCGGCGGCGGCAGTGTCACGGCCAATCTGCGCTACGGCTGCCACGCGGACGGCGTCACCATCTCCGCCAAGCAGGCCGAGTTCGCCAACGAGCAGGCCCGCAAGCGGGGCATCGACGACCAGGTGCGCTACCACCACCGCAACATGCTCGACACCCGTCTGGAGACCGGCGCCTACGCGGCCTCGTGGAACAACGAGTCGACGATGTACGTCGAGCTGGACCTGCTGTTCGCCGAGCACGCCCGGCTGCTGCGCCGCGGCGGACGCTATGTCGTCATCACGGGCTGCTACAACGACGCCTACGGCCAGGCCTCGCGCAAGGTGTCGCTCATCAACGCCCACTACATCTGCGACATCCATCCGCGCTCGGCGTACTTCCGGGCGCTGGCCCGCAACCGGCTGGTGCCGGTCCATGTGGAGGACCTCACCGAGGCGGCCATCCCCTACTGGGAGCTGCGCAGTCAGGCCGACCACCTGGTCACCGGCATCGAGGAGACATTCCTGAGCGCCTACCGCAACGGCAGCTTCCAGTACCTGCTGATCGCGGCCGACCGGGTCTGAATATCCGTTGGACAGCGGCGAGGCCGGTCCTCTGCAATGGGTCGCATGCGCGCGCCGAAGATGCATGCCGACGAGGTCGACCTCGACGCCCCGCTGGTGGGCCGGCTCGTCGCCGGCCAGTTCCCGCGGTGGGCCGGACTCCCGGTGCGGAGGCTGGCCTCCTCCGGGACCGAGAACGCGATGTACCGGCTGGGTGCCGACAAGGTGGTGCGGCTGCCCCGGCATCCCGGCGCCGTCGAGAGCGTGGCGCACGAACAGCGCTGGCTGGCCCGGCTGGGGCCGAAGCTGCCCGTGGCCGCGCCCGTCCCGCTGGAACTGGGCGCGCCCGGTGAGGGGTTCGCCTGGCCCTGGTCGGTCTACCGCTGGCTGGACGGCGCCAATCCGGTCGCCGGCGCCGTCGAGAAGCCCCGGGCGCTGGCGGCGGACCTGGCGGCGTTCGTCACCGCCCTGCGCGGGATCGGGACGCGGGGCGGGCCGCCGAACCCACGGGGTGTCCCGCTCGCCGAACGGGACACCCCCACCCGCGACGCCCTCGCCCGGCTGGCGGGGCGGATCGACACCACCGCGGTCACCGCCCTGTGGGAAGAGGCACTGAGGGCGCCTGAGCACAGCGAACCGCCCGCCTGGGCCCACGCAGACCTGATGCCCGGGAACGTGCTGGTCCGGGACGGACGGCTGACGGCGGTGATCGACTTCGGCTGCGTCGGGGTGGGTGACCCGGCCGTGGACCTGATCGTCGCCTGGAATCTGCTCCCCGCCTCGGCCCGCGCCGTCTTCCGCGAGGGGGTGGGCGCGGACGACGCCGAGTGGGCGCGCGGCCGGGGCTGGGCACTGTCGATCTCACTGATCCAGCTGCCGTACTACCAGGAGACCAATCCGCCCCTGGCAAAGAACTCCCGGCATGTGATCAGGGAGATCCTGGCCGAGGCCCGGACCGGCGGCGCACCCTCGGCGACCGCTCCCTACTCGCCGTCGTAGGCCTTCTTCAGGGCGGCGATGTCGAGCTTGCCCATGGCGTACATGGCCTTGGTGGTGCGGGTGGCCTTCTCGGGGTCGGGGTCGCTGATCATCTCGATCAGTCCGTCGGGGATGACCTGCCAGGACAGGCCGTACCTGTCCTTGAGCCAGCCGCACGGGCCGGGCTCGCCGCCGTTCTCGGTGAGCCTGGTCCAGTAGTGGTCGACCTCCGCCTGGTCCGCACAGTGGATCTGGAAGGAGATCGCCTCGCTGAACGTGAACTGCGGGCCGCCGTTGATGCCGACGAACTTCTGCCCGTTGGCCGTGAACTCCACGGCCAGCACGGAACCGGCCGGGCCGGGACCTGCCTCGTTGTACCGGCCGATGTCACCGATGCTGGAGTTCTTGAAGATCGAGACGTAGTAGTGGGCGGCTTCCTCGGCCTGGCCGTCGAACCAGAGACACGTGGTGAATCCGTCGGTGGTCATGAGTACCTCCTGGGCGGTGGAACGCGGTCATCAGTGTCGACTGCCGTTCGCCCCGGAAGTCATCGCTCGGGGCGTGGGGTAATCCGGATGGCCGGTGCGGCAGGCGCCACTAACATCCGGCGCATGACCTCATCCGGCGCCGACAGCGGCCTGCGGCCGTTCCGTCTCGACATCCCGCAGAGCGACCTCGACGACCTGTACGACCGGCTGGACCGGACCCGCTGGCCGCGGGGGCTGCCCGCGACGGGCTGGTCGTACGGCGTGCCGACGGGCTACCTGCGGGAGCTGGTCCGCTACTGGCGGCACGAGTACGACTGGCGCGCGGCCGAGGCGCTGCTCAACGAGTGGCCGCAGTTCACCACGGTCGTCGACGGGACGGACGTCCACTTCGCGCACGTCCGCTCCCCCGAGCCGGACGCCACCCCGCTGATCCTCACCCATGGCTGGCCGGGCTCGATCGTCGAGTTTCTGGACGTGGTCGGCCCGTTGACGGATCCGGCGGCCCATGGCGGGGACCCGGCCGACGCGTTCCACGCCGTCGTACCGAGCGTCCCCGGTTTCGGCCTGTCCGGGCCCGTCGCGGAGAGCGGCTGGGAGGCGGGGCGGGTCGCCGACGCGTGGGCCGAGCTGATGGGCCGGCTCGGCTACGAGCGGTTCGGGGCACAGGGCGGCGACTGGGGCTCGGTCATCTCCCGCGAGCTGGGCCGCGCCCACCCCGACCGGCTGATCGGCGTCCATCTCAACCTGCTGCCGGGCGCGCAGGCCACCCGCGAGCCCACGCCCGAGGAGCTCCGGGCCATGAGCCCCGAGGAGCGGGAGCACACCCTGCGGTCGTGGCGCCGGTGGGTCGCGTTCGCGGCGGAGGAGACCGGCTACTACCTCCAGCAGGCCACCCGCCCGCAGACGCTCGCGTACGGGCTCACCGACTCGCCGGTCGGCCAACTCGCCTGGATCATCGAGAAGTTCCGGGAGTGGACGGACTGTGAGGAGCTGCCGGAGGAAGCCGTCGACCGCGACCGGCTCCTCACGAACGTCATGCTCTACTGGCTGACCGGGACGGCCGGTTCGTCCGCCCGGATCTACTACGAGCGTCAGCACGCCACCGGCCGGACGGCCGCGCCCCGGGAACCGTCGACCGTGCCGACCGCGCTCGCCCTGTTCCCCGCCGAGCCGCAGATCCCCCTGCGGCACAAGGCCGAACGCACCGAGAACCTGGTGCGCTGGACGGAGTTCGACCGGGGCGGCCACTTCGCGGCGCTGGAGGAGCCCGACCTGCTGGTGGGCGACGTACGGGCGTTCTTCAGGCAGTTGCGCGACGGGGGCTGAGTCCGCGAGCCGGGCGAGGGGTGCTCTGCCCGTGGCGAATCTGCCGCGGGCAGAGAAACCGCGTACCGGCATCTCCCCGGGTCAACAGTGGAGTCGACGGCAGTCACGCCACGACGAGGAGAACCGATGACTCCACGCACCACGCTCGCTCCCCGTGCCGGGGAGGGCGACACCGCACCCTCCCGCTTCGACGACCAGCTCGCCGCCCAACTGCTCAACCAGCGCATCGTGTTGCTCGGCACCCAGGTCGACGAGGTCTCCGCGAACCGGGTCTGCGCGCAGCTGCTGATCCTGTCGGCGGAGGACCCGCGCACCGACATCGCCCTCTACATCAACAGCCCCGGCGGGTCGGTGCACGCGGGGCTCGCCATCTACGACACCATGCGGCTGATCCCCAACGACGTCTCGACGCTCGCCATGGGCTTCGCGGCCAGCATGGGCCAGTTCCTGCTCAGCGTCGGCGCCTCCGGCAAGCGGTTCGCGCTGCCGAACGCGCGGGTCATGATGCACCAGCCGTCGGCCGGGATCGGCGGGACCACGGCGGACATCGAGATCCAGGCGGAGAACCTGGAGCACACCAAGCGGACCATCGAGCGGATCACCGCCGAGCACACCGGCCGGTCGCCGGAGACCATCTCGCGCGACGGTGACCGCGACCGCTGGTTCACCGCCGAGGAGGCCCGGGAGTACGGCATCGTGGACCGGGTCGTGGAGTCCCTCGCGGACGTCCGCCCGGCCGCGCAGAAGCGACGGGTGGGGATGTGACATGGGGACCTACACGATTCCGAACGTGGTCGAGCGGACCCCGCAGGGCGAGCGGTCGTACGACGTGTTCAGCCGCCTGCTGTCCGAGCGGATCATCTTCATCGGCACCGAGATCGACGACGGCGTCGCCAACGTGGTCATCGCTCAACTCCTCCATCTGGAGGCGGCGTCACCGGAGAGCGAGATCTCGATCTACCTCAACTCCCCCGGCGGCTCGTTCACCTCGCTGATGGCGATCTACGACACGATGACGTTCGTCCGGGCACCGATCTCGACGCTCTGCGTCGGGCAGGCGGCGTCCACCGCGGCCGTACTGCTGGCGGGCGGGGATCCGGGCCGACGGCTCGTCCTGGAGCACGCGCGCGTGCTGCTCGGGCAGCCGGCCAGCGGCGGCCGCCAGGGCACGGTCTCGGACCTGACGCTCCAGGCCAAGGAGATGGTCCGCATCCGCGCCCAGGTGGAGGAGGTGCTGGCCCGGCACACCCGCCACGACATCGCCACCCTGCGCGCGGACATGGACCGCGACAAGGTGTTCACGGCGCAGGAGGCGGTGACCTATGGACTGGCCGACGAGGTGCTGAGCCGGCGTCCCGTGACGGTGTGAGACGCCGGCCCGCGCGGCTCGTCAGGCGGCCAGGCAGAGGCCGTCGTACGACGACGTGACCGTGCGGCCGCGGGCGGAATGCCGGGTGGAGGGCCGGCTGCCGAGCCGGATCAGCTCGCCCTGGGCCCGCGCCAGCAGGTCGCCCAGGCTCAGGCCGAGGGCGTGGGCGGCGGCCGCGAGGACCTCCGAGGAGGCTTCCTTGCGGCCCCGCTCCACCTCCGAGAGATAGGGCATGGAGATACGGGCCGAGTCGGCGACGTCCTTGAGCGTGCGTTCCTGGGCCTGGCGCTCACGGCGCAGGACGTCCCCGACCAGATCGCGCCACAACGGCTCGCGCGGGGCGGGCCGCGGAGGCGCGGGCGCGGCGGGAGAGACGGTGGCGGCGCTGCCCGGGCGCTCGGCAGGCGGGCGCAGCGGGATCACGCGGGCTCGGTTCAACGCTTGGTTGCTCACCTCCCCAGCCTAGGAAAGCGGGCCGCCTCCGGAAGGGCCGGGCGTTGCGCCCTCGGTGGAATCGGACGAAACGCCCCGGCGTCGCGAGAGTGCGCATCCCGGGTGCATGGGTCGCCGCGGACGGGGTAGTCGCCACCCGAGTGGGTCTGCCTGCCGGTGCCCGCTCACGGACCGAGTACAGCAGACGCCGAACCGTGACCTTACTGGGAGAGGCAAGGGAGACCGCCGTGATCCGGTCAGAGGCCAAGGCCGTCGAGGACACCGCCGTAGCCATCAGCACCGCCGGCGCGCCGCTCCCGGGCATCGAGGCACCCCGCAGCGTGGCTCCGCGGGACGCGCGGGAGCTGTCCCGTCAGTTCTTCCAGCGGCTGGCTGTCCTCGAGGAGGGGACCCACGAGTACCAGTACGCGCGCAACACCCTCATCGAGATGAACATGTCCCTGGTGCGGTTCGCGGCCGGCCGGTTCCGCGGCCGCGGGGACGACATGGAGGACATCGTCCAGACCGGGATGATCGGCCTGATCAAGGCCATCGACCGGTTCGAGGTCTCGCGTGAGGTGGAGTTCACCTCGTTCGCGCTGCCGTACATCGTCGGTGAGATCAAGCGCTTCTTCCGGGACACGACGTGGGCGGTGCACGTGCCGCGGCGGCTCCAGGAACTGCGCGTCGAGCTGGCCAAGGCACGCGACGAGCTCTCCAGCCGCCTGGACCGGGACCCGACCGTGCCGGAGCTGGCCACCCTGATGAACCTGGCGGAGAGCCAGGTCGTCGAGGCGCAGATCGCGGCCAACGGCTACAACTCCTCCTCCCTCGACGCGGCGCTCACCGGGGACGGCCCGGAGCACGGCGAGTCGGTCCTCGCTGACTTCATCGGCGTGGAGGAGGAGAGGCTGCGGCTCGTCGAGGACTTCCACTCGCTCGCCCCGCTGATGGCCGAGCTCAGCGAGCGCGACCGGCAGATCCTCCACCTGCGGTTCGTGGAGGAGGCCACCCAGGCGGAGATCGGCGAGCGGCTCGGCTGCTCGCAGATGCATGTGTCCCGCCTGATCAAGCGGATCATCGCGCGCCTGCGCCACGGGATGCTGGACGAGCTGGACCACGCCTGAGAGCCCCGGCCCGCGGGGGCGCGCCCCCGCGGGCCTACGACGCGAAGGTCAGCACGGCCCGGACCCGCTTGCCGACCGGCACGCGCTCGGCCGTGACCTCCGCCGCCACCGCGTGGACGATCTCCAGACCGTGCCGGCCGATGCGCTCGGGGTCCTTGGGGAACCGCAGGGGAAGTGCGTCGCTGCTGTCGTAGACGCAGACCGTGACCGAGGACTCCGTACCCTCCAGTTCCAGGATGTACGGGCCGTTGCTGTGCCGGTCGGCGTTGGTGATCAGTTCACTGACCACCAGCAGCACCTCACCGCTCACCCGGTCGCCGATCGTGGCGCACCACTCGGTCCTGAGCTGGTCGACGAAGTGTGCGGCGAAGGCTCGGGCCTCGGCTATGCAGCCGGGCTCACCGGTGTAGTGCGCCGCCCGCCGCAGCGGTTCCACGGGTACGTCGAAACCAGTAGGTATCACTGCCCCGTCCAGGTACTCGATCATGCGTTTCTCTCTCGAAGGCCGGAATGGCCGGACGCCGCTGGGTGTGCATCTGTGCTCGTACCCCGTGATGCGCCGCGCAGTCCAGGTCAGTTTTCCTCTTGTACGCAGCACGGTCACGGATGCCTCACACGGCTGTCGAGCCGGCCGGTGCGCCGGGGGCCGCGGAGCTGACGCCGGAGGAAACCGCCGAGGTCGGAGGCGACTGGCTCGTGCTGCCGCCCGTCGGCGGAAGCCGCGAGGCCGAGGAGGAGCTTTCGGGCTCGCTCGTGGGTTCGGACGGTGAGCTCGACCGGGACCCGGAACCCGGCGAGTCGGGCACCAGGTGCTGGCCGGAGCGGGACTCGGAGGACGGGGGCTCGGAGGACGGGGACTCCGAGGAGGGGGGTGCGAGCCTCCGCGACTCGGAGCTCGAGGACGGCGAGGACGGCGCTTCCTTCGACGGCGGTTCCTTCGACGGGGGTTCCGAGGACGGCGGCTCCGAGGACGGGGGCGCCGTGGCCGACCCGGAGGAGGAGGGGGGCAGCGGGCAGCCCGGCGGCCGGTCGGCGGGCGGCGAGACGCACGGCGGGGACGTGCGCGGGCCGTCGCCCGTCGGCGGGCTCGGCGTGCTGACCGTGATGGACGGCGTGAGCCTCGCCGGCGGCCGGGTCGGCCGGTCCTGGTGCGGCTTGTCGCCCGGCCGGCGGGCGAACCAGTGGTGTTCGTGCCGGGGGTCGTAGAGCACGAACACGTCGATCACGGTCACGGAGGGCTTGACCACGACGGTGGTCGCCGGGCTGTACGCGGGCCACGGGTCGCCGGTCCGCTTGAACCCCGCCCGCTGGGCGAGCGGCGGGGTCAAGGGGTTGCCGCAGGCGCAGCGCACCCGCGGCACGCCGTGCCGGTCGACCAGGACGGCCGTACCGGCCTGCAGGACGGCCTGGTAGGTGGTGGCGGCGCCGTCGCGGTATCCGTGGTTGGTGACGCGGGTGTCCAGGCGGAGCTGCACCGGGGTGAGGGAGCGCAGGTGGGCCGGGACCCCGGAGGGGGCGACGCCCGCCACGGAGGCGAAGGCCCGGTTCTTGGCGGGATCCGCCCGGAGGGCCTTGATCTGCCGCTCCACGTCACAGCTGGAGACGTTGCGGGTGCCGCCGTACAGTCCGTCGTCCCCGCCGTCGACACCGGAGACGGTGTCCGCGGGCGGCGAGGAGCCCGACGGGGCGACGGAGGCGGGCGGGAAGGAACTGTCGTCGACGACGGGCTTGATGTAGGGCTCCGGGCCCGTCTTGCCGGCGGGCTGCATGAAGACCTCGCCGACCTGGCCGGACGCCCCTCCGCCGGATCCCGAGCCCCCGCCGTTCACCAGGGCGAGCACCACGGCCAGCGCCGTCACGGCCACCACCGCCGTGGTGATCAACGCGATCCGGGGCCCGGACTTCCACCGGCTCCGGCGCGGTTCCCCGTCGCCGTCCCCCGGAAAGCCCGCGCCGGACGGCCGGGAGGGCGGTCCCGAGGGAGGCTGGGAGGGCGGACCCGAGGGCGGGCCCGACGGGGGCTGGGAGGGCGGACCCGCCAACGGGCCGGAGGGCGGCCCCGTGGGTCGGCCGGAAGAGGGCGGTTCTGCGCTCACGAGCACTCCCCACGTGGGTTTCCCGCAGCGCTTCGACAGCCGACCCCGAGAAGGCCCGGGAGACCCGTGAGACCCGGGAGACCCGACAGGAATCGGCGGGACCCGGCGGGACCCGACGGGGCCCGCAGGGGCGGACTGTCGGACATGCGCCGCTTTCTTCCGCAACGAACCATTGTGTGCGCCGGTCGGGCGCGGCTCGCAAGCGGGGCGCGGACGGCCCTCCCGACAGGCGCGCTCCCCCGGCGCTGCTTAGCGTGGCAGGGTGAGCGCGTACACCCCGCACGACCAGGCAGTATCCCGCCACGGCTGGGTGCGGGCGATCGTCGTGGCACTGGCCGGGCTGATCGCCATGGGGCTGGTGGCGGCGCTGGGACTGTGGGCGGCCGGGGCCACGGATCTGCCACAGGGCGCCTTTCCGCGGGTGGTCGCGGCGACCGTCGTGACGAGCGTCGGCGGCACGGTCGAGCTCTCCGGGAACGCCGGTGGGCTCGCCGACACCCAGGCCGGTCTGACGGTGATCCCGCTGTCCGTCACCCTCGTCGGGGCGCTCGTGGTGGGCGCCGGGTTCCTGCGGCCGCTGCGGCACCGGGCGGTGGCGGGCGCCGCGGAACTGGCCGGGTGGGCGGCCCGGATCGCCGTGCTGTGGCTGCTCGGCCTCCTCGCGCTGGCCCTGGCCGCCCGGCAGACCTTCGCGATCCCCCTGGGCGACGACACGCTGAGCGACCTCGGCGAACTGTTCGACATCAGCCCCGAGGTCGGCTTCACGACGGACGTTCCCCTCACCCTTGTCGTCGGGCTGGTGTGGCTGGCCGGTGTGCTGGTGCTGGCGCTGCTGGTGTCGCCCGGCGCCCCGTTGCCGCCGGGGCTGCTGCGCCTGCACCGGTCGGTGCGGCCCGCCGCGTACGCCATGGTCCTGCTGCTGCTCTGCTGCGTCGTCCTGGGCCTCGTGGTCGCGCTCGTCGTCGCGGCGACCCGCGGACACGCCTCCGAGACCTTCGCCGTGATCCTGCTCGGCCTGCCCAATCTGGTGTGGCTCGCGTTCACGATCGGGCTGGGCGCCACCTGGAACGGCCGGGTCGAGGGTCCGTTCGCGCTGCCGATGCCGCGGGTGCTGGACGAGGTGCTGCGCAGCCCGGACGACGCGCGGCTGAACCTAGCCACCCTCGCCGAGCACGACGGCCGCGTGTGGTGGCTCGTCGCCGTGGACGCGGCCTTGCTGCTGCTGGCCGCGTTCGTGATGGCGGCCCACTCCCCCGCCGGGACGCGTGCCTGGCGGCACGCGGTGCGCATGGCGGTGGCGCTGGTGCTCACGGTGCTGATGATCTGTCTGGTGGGCCGGATCTCGGCGCACTACGGCCTGTCCGTGCTCGGCATCGGCGATCTGGGCGGCGATCTGTCCGGGGAGCTGTTCCTGCGTCCCGAGGTGTGGTCGGCGCTGGGTCTCGCCGCAGTGTGGGGGCTGGTCACCGGCTTCCTGGGCGGCCTGCTGGCGGGAGCGGTGCGCCGCCGGGGCGGGACGAGACCCCCGTGACAGCGGCGAAGGCGGTGACAGGCCTCTCGGCCCGCTCGCACCCCTGCGGTCACCGGGACAGGGCCCGCGCGGTCACCGACGCGCCCCCCACCGATCCGCCGGTCACTCGCCGCCCCGCCGGTCAACCGCGACCGAGCGGGTCGCAGACCGGGCTTGCCCAGGGCGGGGGTTGCGGCGCCGAAGCCGGGGCCTCGGCCAGTTCCGTCGGCGGGTGGGTGGGCGTGAGCCCGGCGCCCGGCGTCGGTCTCAGCTCGGCGACGAAGGCCCCGCAGGTGGGATGGCGGTCCTCGGGGCTCTTGGCGAGGGCCCGGGCGAACACCGCGTCCAGGTACGAGGGGAGGCCGGGACGGGCCGGCGTCAGCGGGGGCGGATCGGCATTCTGGTGTGCCCAGAGCAGGGCCATGTCGTCGTCGCGGAGGAAGGGCGGGCGTCCCACGAGGCACTCGTAGACCACGCAGGCGAGGCCGTAGACGTCGCAGCGGCCGTCGACCGGCTGCCCGGAGATCTGCTCGGGGGCGACGTAGTCGAGCGTGCCGACGAACTGGCCGACCGAGGTGAAGCCGGTCAGGGAGAGCGACTTCTTCGTCAGACCGAAGTCGGTGAGGTAGACGTGCTCGGGGTGGTCGCTGTCGGTGCCGCGGGCGACGAGGACGTTGCCGGGTTTGACGTCCCGGTGGACCAGCCCGTGCTCATGGGCGGCGTCCAGCGCCGAGGCGACCTGCGCGGCGATACGAACGGCTGTGGCCGGGGGCAACGGACCCTCGCGGTCGAGGAGGTGGCGCAGATCGCTCCCGTCGACGTACCGCATGGCGATGTACAGCACCCCGTCGGTCTCGTCCGCCTCGAAGACGGGCACGATGTGCGGGTGGTCGATGGCCGCGGCCACCCGCGACTCGTGGGTGAAGCGTTTGCGGAACACGTCGTTGCGGGCCAGTTCCGGGGCGAGCAGTTTGAGCGCGACGGTCCGGTCCAGCCGCAGGTCGTGGGCGCGGTACACGACGGCCATGCCGCCGCGTCCGATCTCGCTCTCGATGCGGTAGCCGGCGATTCTCCGGCCCACCAGCTCGGAGGGCCGGCCGGAGAAGGGGGTCGTCCCGTAGGTCATCGGGATCGCCGGTCGGGATGCACGATCCGGGTGGCGGTGTGGTCCTGGTCCTGGGCCTCGGCCTGCGACCGGTCCCGGGCCTCGGCCGCTTCCGGCGCCCGGTCGGCCGCGTAGGTGCTGAGGCGGGTGCCGTCGCCGTACAGCCAGCGCTCGCGCGCCGGGTCGTACAGCCACACGTCCTCGCCGTCGACGACCACGCCGATCCGCAGTCCGTGGGTGCGGCGCCGGAAGGACTCGCCGTCGAGGCCCGCGTCGGCCAGTTCCTCCACCGCCGCCCGGTACCGGGCCAGCGCCTGTTCGGCGCGGCCGAGCAGCGGGCGCGGGTCGGCGGCCGTCGCGAGGGGGGCGTCCGAGCGGGGCGGGTCCTGGGGGACGGCGACCAGATAGCGGCCGTCGACCCAGGCCGACCAGCCGTTGGAGCACAGCACGCGCCCCCAGTCACCGCGCCGCTCCATGAGCCGGACCGGCAGCAGCGGGTCGAGGGGCACGGTGGGGCGGGCCGGGTCGGGGGCCTCCCAGGCGGGCATGCCGTGCTGGGGGACCACGTGGGTGGGCCGGAATCCGGGAGTCGTCATGGGCCCGCCCCTACTTCCGCATCACGGCCGGCTCGTGCCGCCGCAGCAGCCGGGAGACGAGGAATCCGCAGACCGCCGAGAGCACCACGAGCATGCCCACATCGAGCAGCCACACCCCCACCGAGTGCTCGAAGAGCGGATCCGCGGTGATGTCCCCGGGCACGATCCTGGACAGACCGATGGTGCCGGCCATCGCGCCGAGCGCCCACCGTGCGGGCACCAGCCACGACAGCTGCTCCAGGCCGGGCACGCCGTCCAGGGTCAGCAGCGCCCCGCAGAACACCACTTGGACGATGGCGAGCAGCACCAGCAGCGGCATCGTCACCTCCTCCTTGTGGACCAGCGCGGAGATCAGCAGGCCGAGCATCATGGCCGTGAAGGCCAGCAGGGCCACGGCGACGGTGATCTCGGCCAGGGGCGGCATCAGCACGCCTTCGCCGCCGGGAGCGTTGAGGTCGACGCCGAGCAGGGCGACGAGGGTCAGCACCACCGCCTGGACGACGGTCACCGCGCCGAGGACGACGACCTTGGACATCAGGTACGCCGATCTGGACAGGCCGACGGCGCGTTCCCGCCGGTAGATCACCCGTTCCTTGACGAGTTCGCGCACCGCGTTGGCCGCGCCGGTGAGCACGCCGCCGACGCACAGGATGAGCAGCACGTTCATCGCGTGCTCCCGGTCGAGCTCGCCGCCGGACAGGGCGCGGGCCATCGCGCCCATGACGAACGGCAGGGCGATCATGATCGCGAGGAAGGTGCGGTCGGCCGCGAGCGCGGTCGCGTAGCGGCGGACCAGGGTGCCGAGCTGGGCGGCCCTGCTGCGCGGCCGGGGCGGCGGCAGCATGACCACCGGGCCGGAGCGGGGCAGCCGGGGCTGCTCGCTGTCGTTGACGACGTACTGCCGCCGGAACGGCGAGTCCCGGTACTCCCCGGCCCAGTCCCGCTCCTGGTCGCGTTCGAAGGCCTCGAAGGCCTCCGGCCACTGTTCGAAGCCGAAGAAGGCGAGCGCGTCCTCGGGCGGTCCGTAGTAGGCGACCCTGCCGCCCGGCGCGAGCACCAGCAGCCGGTCGCAGACGTCGAGACTGAGGACGCTGTGCGTGACGACGATGACGGTACGGCCGTCGTCGGCGAGGCCGCGCAGCATGTGCATCACCGAGCGGTCCATGCCGGGGTCGAGGCCCGAGGTCGGCTCGTCCAGGAAGAGCAGCGAGGGCTTCGTCAGGAGTTCCAGGGCCACGCTGACGCGCTTGCGCTGACCGCCGGAGAGCGTGTGCACGGGCTGGCCCGCGCGCTGCTCCAGCCCCAGTTCGCGGATGACCTCCTCTACCCGCTCGCGGCGCTCGGCCTTGGCGGTGTCCTGCGGGAAGCGCAGCTCGGCGGCGTAGACGAGGGCGCTGCGCACGGTCAGCTGGGCGTGCAGGATGTCGTCCTGCGGGACCAGTCCGATGCGCTGGCGCAGCTCGGCGTAGTCGCGGTAGAGGTCGCGGCCGTCGTAGACGACCGTGCCGTGGTCCGCAGGGCGCTGGCCGGTGAGCGCGCCGAGCAGCGTGGACTTGCCGGCGCCGCTGGGGCCGACGACCGCGAGCAGGCACTTCTCCCCCACCGGGAAGGAGACGTGGTCGAGCAGGACCTTGCGGCCGCGGTCGACGGCGACGGTCAGGTCCTGTACGTCGAGGGAGACCTCACCGGTGTCGACGTACTCCTGGAGCTGGTCGCCGACGAGACAGAAGTCCGAGTGTCCGATGCCGACGATGTCGCCGGGGTCGAGCGGGGCCCTGGTGACGGGCAGCCCGTTGAGGTAGGTGCCGTTGTGGCTGCCGAGGTCGACGATCTCGTGACCGCCGTCGGGCAGCGCGCGCAGCTCCGCGTGCCGGCGCGAGACGACCAGGTCGTCCACGACGAGGTCGTTGTCGGCGGCGCGGCCGATGCGGATCGTACGCGAGGGCATCGGCCGGACGGTGGTGGGCTCACGGAAGGTGCCCGTCACGCCGGGCATGGACACCGCCGAGGGGCGCTCCGCCGGGGGCGGGGGCCGGCCCGACAGGACCAGGTACGGACCGTCGTCCGGGCTGCCGATGCGTATCACGCTGCCGGGGCCGACTCCCCACTCCTGGACGCGCCGGCCGTCGGTGTAGGTCCCGTTGGTGCTGTGTTCGTCGGCGAGGGTCCAGTGGTCGCCGTCGGGCCGCAGCACCGCGTGGTGCCAGGAGACGCGGGTGTCGTCGATGACGATGTCGCTGAGCGGGTCCCGTCCGATGCGGTAGTCGTGGCCCGGGATCAGCACGCTGGAACCCGTCTCGGTCTCCAGCACGAGTTCGGGCGCGGTCGAGGAGACCGGTCGCTCCACCATGTCCGAATTCTATCGATTCGCACCCTTACGCGCCCAACGGGCCGCGGGAATCTCAGCCGACGGGGAGGACGAGCGCCGGGACGGTCCGCTGCATCCGCAGGGCGTCGACGGATTCGGCGAGCAGCTCGTACTCGGTGGTCTCGTCGCTGATCGCGATCCGCACCAGCCGTCCGCCCGCCAACTCGTCGGCCACCAGCTCCTGCCGGCCCATGTCGGCACACCAGGCCCGCAACAGCTCCGGCACGTCCGGCACGTTGTCGGCGACCGGGACCAGGGCGCCCGGCGGGATGTGCTCGCTCTCGGGTCGCGGATCCAGCCGTTCGGCCATCCAGGAGGCCCGGTCCCGCAGCCACCACAGGGCGAGTGCCAGGGTCGGGGCACGATAGGTGCCGAGCGGTACGCCGATCCGCCGGCCGTCGCAGACGCCGTATGCGGTGACATGGCACAGGAATTCGTCGTGCACGTCTCTCTCCCCCGGTGCTCGCCGGCCGGTCGTTCCTCGCTTTCCGTGCGGCTCCTGTGGGGTGAACTGCCCCTGACCTTCGAGTATGTTCACTCTTGAAACACTGTCACCATGACTTTCCGGCCAGTCTCTTGGCATATTCCCTGCCGTTCATGGCCGAAATGCGGCGAGCCCCCGATCCCGTCGTCATTACCCGACAGGTAATCGACCCGGGCGGCGGACGCGGGCAAGGTGGTCACACCGGATCGGCGAATACCGGGATCCGGGTCCTGACCAGTATCGATGACCTCATTGGGGGCCGATTCACGATGTCCGCGAACACCGACCGTTACGAGAACTCCGTCGCTCGCTACTTCGAGGCCTGGAACGCGCGTGACCCCGAGGCTTTGGCCAAGGCTGTTACCGCCGCGTGGGCCGTGGACGGAGGCTATACCGACCCACTGACGGATGTCCGGGGCCATGAGCGGATCACCGCGGTGATCGCCGGGGCGCAGGCGCAGTTCCCGGGCTTCGTCTTCCGGCTCACCGGCGCTGTGGACGGCCACCACGACACGGCCCGCTTCTCCTGGGAGCTGGTGAGCGAGGCCGGGGGCGCCGGGGAAGGTTCGGCGCCGGTGGCCGGATCCGACGTCATCACCCTGGACGCGCAGGACCGGATCACCGCCGTCCTCGGATTCCTCGACCGGGTGCCCGACGGAGCCTGAGGCCGACGGCGATGAATTCCTCCGCCCGCGGCGGTCCACCCCATGGGAGATCACCGCGAGCGGAGGACGCCATGAGCGCAAACGGAATCATGAACGCCGAATTCACGGCCGTGCTGCGCAAGAGCCCGGCGAAAGGCGGCTGGACCTATGTCGTCTGGCCGGAGTCCGTCGAATTCTTCGGAACTCGCGGACTGGTCAAGATCCGCGGAACGGTCGACGGACATCCGTTCCGGAGTTCGTTCATGGCCCTCGGGGACGGCACCCACAAACTCCCCGTCAATGCCGAAGTGCGCAAGGCGATCGGAAAACAGGAGGGCGACTCGGTGACCGTACGCCTGACGGAACGGCTCAGCCGTTGATCACCGCGCCGGTCCGGGTCAGCCGTTGATCACCGCGTCGATCCGGGTCAGATCCTCGGCGTCGAAGTCCAGGTTGGCGAGGGCGCCGACGCTGTCCTCGATCTGCCGGGCGCTGCTCGCGCCCACCAGCGCGGAGGTCACCCGGCCGCCGCGCAGCACCCAGGCCAGCGCGAGCTGGGCGAGGGACTGACCGCGGGACTTGGCGATGTCGTCGAGGGCGCGCAGCTTGCCGGTGAGCTCCTCGGTGAGCGCCTCGGAGTTCAGGAACGGGCTGTCGCTCGCCGCCCGGGAGTCCTCCGGGATGCCGTTCAGGTAGCGGCCGGTCAGCAGGCCCTGCTCCAGCGGCGAGAACACGATCGACCCGACCTGGAGCTCGTCCAGGGCGTCGAGCAGGCCCTCGCTCTCGGGGCGGCGGTCGAGCATCGAGTAGCGCGGCTGGTGGATGAGCAGCGGGGTGCCCAGCTCACCGAGGATGCGGGCGGCCTCGCGGGTCTGCTCCGCCGAGTAGTTGGAGACGCCGACGTAGAGCGCCTTGCCCTGCTGGACCGCGGTGTGCAGGGCGCCCATCGTCTCCTCGAGGGGAGTCTCCGGGTCGGGGCGGTGCGAGTAGAAGATGTCGACGTAGTCCAGGCCCATCCGGGTCAGGCTCTGGTCGAGCGAGGACAGCAGGTACTTGCGCGAACCCCACTCGCCGTACGGGCCCGGCCACATCAGGTAGCCCGCCTTGGTGGAGACGACCAGCTCGTCGCGGTAGGGCGCGAAGTCCGCCTTCAGCGCCTCGCCCAGCGCGGACTCGGCGGCGCCGGGCGGCGGCCCGTAGTTGTTCGCCAGGTCGAAGTGGGTGATGCCGAGGTCGAAGGCGCGGCGCAGGATGGCCCGCTGCGTCTCGACCGGGCGGTCCGGGCCGAAGTTGTGCCACAGTCCGAGCGACAGCGCGGGGAGCTTCAGGCCGCTGCGTCCGGTGCGCCGGTAGGGCATGTCGGCGTAGCGGTCGGGGTGTGCGGTGTACAACGCGACTCCAAGAAGATCGGTCGGTTTCAGGAACCGCTACCCACTCTGGCCCGACCTGCGGGTAGTGGTCCAACAGAAGAATCCGATGGAATTGTGCGGCTACGCTTCTCAATCATGGAACTGCGCCACCTCCAGCACTTCGTCGCGGTCGCCGAGGACCAGCACTTCACCCGCGCCGCCGAACGCCTCATGGTCTCCCAGTCGGGCCTGTCGGCCTCGATCCGGGCCCTGGAGCGGGAGCTGCGCGCCCCGCTGTTCGTCCGGACCACCCGGCGGGTGACGCTGACGGAGGCGGGCCGGGCGCTGCTGGCCGAGGCCGAGCGGATCCTGGCGCAGGTGCGGGCGGCCCACGAGGCGGTGGCGGCCGTGCAGGGCGTCGTGCGCGGCACCCTCTCCGTCGGCACCGAGCAGTGCATCGCCGGGGTGCATGTGGCGGGGCTGCTCGCGGCGTTCCGGCGGCGCCATCCGGATGTCGAGATCCGGCTGCGGCAGACCGGTTCGGGTGCGCTCGGCGAGGAGGTGGCGGCCGGCCGGCTCGACCTGGCCTTCGCCTACCGGACCCAGACGGACACCGACCAGCTCCGCTGCGCGCGGCTGGCCACCGAGCCGATGTACGTGCTGTGCCATCCCGACCACCGTCTGGCCGGGGTGTCGGCGGCTCTGACCCCGGAGGACGTCGCGGGCGAGGTGTTCGTCGACTTCCACCCGGACTGGGGACCGCGCCGCGCCACCGACGTCGCGTTCGCCGAGGCGGGGGTGCGGCGCACGGTCGCCCTGGAGGTCAACGACGTGCACAGCCTTCTGGACCTGGTGGACGAGAACCTCGGGGTCGCCGTCGTGCCGCGCCACTTCCGGCACAAGCGGGAGGCGCTCACCGCGCTGCCCCTCAAGGGCACGGGCGAGGCGGTGTACGAGACGGTCGCCCTGCTGCCGCCCGCGCGGTCGACCAGCCCGGCGGCCCGGGCGCTGATGGCGCTGCTGGAAACGGGGAGCGGGTGAGCGCGGGGTGCGCGATGGTGGACGTATGCATGCCAAGGACATCCTCATCGACGCCTACGAACGCATCCGGGAAGAGGTCCATGCCGCCGTCGAGGGCCTGGACCCCGACGGCCTGAACGCCCGGCCCGCCGCCGGGACCAACTCGATCGCCTGGCTCGTCTGGCATCTCACCCGCGTCCAGGACGACCATCTCGCCGACGCCTTCGGACTCGACCAGGTGTGGCTGGCCCAGGACTGGGAGAAACGCTTCGGCCTCGACCTGCCGCGCCAGGACACCGGGTACGGGCACAGTGACGCGAAGGTCGCGAAGGTGCGGGTCTCCGACGGCGGTCTGCTGACCGGATACCACGACGCGGTGCACGCGCAGAGCCTGGAGGCGCTGCGCGCGCTGAGGGCGGCGGACCTGGAGCGCGTCGTGGACGAACGCTGGGACCCGCCCGTCACCCTGGGCGTACGGCTGGTCAGCGTCCTGTCCGACGATCTCCAGCACGTCGGACAGGCCGCCTATGTCCGCGGACTGCTTCAGAGCGCGGCGGCGTAACCGGGAAGGACGACGTCCTCGATGAGGGCCTTGCGCTCGTCGAACGGCAGGAACGCGCTCTTGAGGGCGTTCACCGTGACGGTGCGCAGGTCCTCGACGGTCCAGCCCGCCTCCTGGACGAGCAGCGACATCTCGCGGGTCATCGTCGTGCCGGAGACCAGCCGGTTGTCGGTGTTGAGGGTGACGCGGAAGCCGAGGTCCTTCAGCGCGGTGATCGGGTGCTCGGCGATCGAGGTCGCCGCACCGGTCTGGAGGTTGGAGGTGGGGCACATCTCCAGGGCCACCCGGCGGTCGCGCACCCAGCCCGCGAGCCGGCCGAGCTTGCCGTCCACGATGTCGTCGGTGATGCGCACACCGTGGCCGATGCGCTGGGCACCGCAGACCTGGAGGGCCTGGTGGATGCTGGGCAGGCCGTGGGCCTCGCCGGCGTGGATGGTGAAGGGGACGTTCTCGCGGCGCAGGTGCTCGAAGGCGGCGAGGTGGTCGGCGGGCGGGAAGCCGTCCTCGGCCCCTGCGATGTCGAAGCCGACGACACCGGCGTCCCGGAAGGCGACCGCGAGGTCGGCGGTCTCCCGGGTGCGGTCGAACATGCGCATGCCGCAGAGCAGGGTGCCGACGCGGACCGGGGTGCCCGCGGCCGCCGCCTTCGCCATGCCGGCCGCGAGACCCTCCTGGACCGTCTCGACGACCTCGGGAAGGGTCAGCCCGCCGTTGACGTTCAGCTCGGGGGCGTAGCGGACCTCGCCGTAGACGACTCCGTCGGCCGCCAGGTCGAGGACGTACTCCTCCGCGGTGCGCAGCAGGCCCTCGCGGGTCTGCATCACGGCGAGGGTGTGCTCGAAGGTGGCTATGTACCGCACCAGGTCACCCGAGTTGGCGGCCTCGAAGTACCAGGCTGCGAGCTCGTCCGGGTCGGTGGTGGGCAGCGGGTGGCCGACCGCGTCCGCCAGCTCGACGACGGTGGCGGGGCGCAGGCCGCCGTCGAGGTGGTCGTGCAGGACGGCCTTGGGGAGGCGGCGGAGGGTGTCGGTGTCGATGTGGGACGCGGTCATGGGTGTGTTCCTCGGCAGGTGGTTCTCAGGTGGTGGCGGGCTGGAGCAGGTCCCAGCGGTTTCCGTACAGGTCCTGGAAGACGGCGACGGAGCCGTAGGCCTCGTGGCGGGGCTCCTCCAGGAAGGTCACACCGGCGGCGAGCATGCGGGCGTGGTCGCCGGTGAAGTCCTCGGTGTGCAGGAAGAACCCCACGCGGCCGCCGGTCTGGTCGCCGATCCGGGCGCGCTGGGCCTCGCCCTTGGCCCGGGCGAGCAGCAGCCCGACGCCGTCCTGGCGGTCACCCGGCCGCACGACGACCCAGCGGGCGCCGTCGGGGCGGGGTTCGTCCTCGACGAGCCGGAATCCGAGCGCCTCGGTGTAGAAGCGGATCGCCTCGTCGTAGTCGTCGACGACAAGCGTGACCAGGGCGATGCGACTCATCGTGGCCTTTCGGGGAGCGTGCGGGAGGCTGTACGGAGGTGCGATTGACGGGAGAGGTTATACGTAAAACGTTCCTTGCGCCAGTCGCCTCCGCGGCGGCGTCTGCCGGGCCTGTCCGGCGGACCGGGACACGAGCGGGACAGCCGCGCGCCCGCGCGGGACAACCCCTCGCGCCGACGCCYTTCCCCGGCCTCCACCCGGCCGTCCGAACACCCTGSCGCWCGCMGGTSGCCTCCGCGGCGGGAGTGGCCTAGGCCGCAGGCCCGAGGGGTGGTCGGGACCATCGTCCGAGGCGTCGGCCCCTCGCCGTCGCTAGCGTCCCGGCCATGAAGATCACGGAGCCGCCCCGCACCCCGGGGCAGCGCAAGCAGGAACTGCTGGACCGGCTGGAACGCGAGCTCGACGTCTGGGTGGCCACGGCGGACCGGGAGGGGCTGCCCTGTCTCGTCGCGCTGTGGTTCGTCTGGGACGGCGAGCACCTGTGGCTGTCCACCCGCCTCACCAACCCCACCGGCCGCAACCTCCGGGAGGGCGGGCGGGCCCGCCTGGCCCTCGGGGACACGCGGGACGTGGTGCTCGTCGACGGCGAGGTCGAGACCTACACGCGGGAGGAGGTACCGGAGGCGGCCGCCCGGGCGTTCCTGGAGAAGACCGGCTGGGATCCCGGCCGGGACAGCGCGTCGTACGCCTACTTCCGGGTGCGGCCGGTGGCGGTGCAGACATGGCGCGAGGTGCACGAGCTGCACCGGCGGCATCTGATGCGGGACGGGGTGTGGGTCGTCTAGCCCGCGCCTCCGGTCCCGGCCCCGGACCGGCGCGCACCACCGCCCGGACCGGCGCGCACCACCGCCCGGACCCGGCCCGCACCACCACCCGGACCGGGCGCGCCCCACCGCCCGGACGCGGCCCGCGTTGCGGGCGGCGTTCGGCGGAATCGGCCAGGCGCCGTTCCAGGTCTCGCCGGGCGACGGATTCCTGGGATGGTCTCGGCGTTCGGCGGGTCCGGAGGTGGTCCCGGTGTCCGGCGGCAGGCAAGCTGCGTCCGGCATCGGTCGGCGGCAGGCGGCGGACGGCGTCCGGCAGGCCGCAGGCGGTGGGTCCGGCAGGCAGGCGGGGGATCCGGCGTGCGGCGGGCAGGCGGCGGACCCTGCATGCCGTCCGTCGGGGGATCAGTTCGCCGGTGTCCCGTCGGCGCCGCGGTGGGCGGTGTTCAGGCGGTGCAGCTCCTCGGTCGTGAGGCGCAGCGCGCCCGCCGCGACGTTCTCCGCCAGGTGGCCGGGGTCTCCGGTGCCCGGGATGGCCAGCACGTGCGGCCCCTGGGCGAGGGTCCAGGCCAGGCGGACAGCGGCGGGGGACGTCCCGTGGGCCCGGGCGACGGCGAGCACCGCCTCGTCGTGGGCGGTGGTGGCGCCCTGGGCTCCGCCGTCGCCCGCGATGGCGAAGAACGGCACGAAGGCGACGCCCTGTTCGCCGCAGACGCGGAGGAGTTCCTCGGTCCCGGGGTCGTGGTGACCGAGGCCGTAGCGGTTCTGCACGCTGACGACGGGGGCGATGGCCTGCGCCTCGGCGAGATGGCGGGGTTCGACGTCGGAGATGCCGAGGTGGCGGATCAGTCCGGCGGCGCGCAGTTCGGCGAGCGCGCCGAAGTGCTCGGCGATCGACTCCTGGCGCATCCGGCGCAGGTACACCAGGTCGAGGTGGTCGCGGCCGAGCTGGCGCAGGTTCTCCTCCACATGGCCGCGCAGGTCCTCGGGGCGGGCCGAGGTGCCCCACTCCCCCGACCAGTCGCGGAAGGGGCCGACCTTGGTGGCGATCAGCAGGTCGTCGGGGTACGGGGCGAGCGCGCTGTTGATCAGTTCGTTGGCGGAGCGGAGGGCGGAGAAGTAGAAGGCGGCGGTGTCGATGTGGTTGACGCCGAGTTCGATCGCCCTGCGCAGGACGGCGATCGAACGGCCGCGGTCGCTCGGCGTGCCGAGGTGGAAGGCCGCGCTGCCGGTCAGCCGCATCGCGCCGAAGCCGACGCGGCCGACCGTCAGGCCGCCGATGTCCCAGGTGCCCGCGGCGTCCGCGGTGATCGTTGCGGAGGTCATCCGGGCAGTCTCGCACGCGACCGCGGACCGGCACGAGCCGGCGGCACGGGCCCTCAACAGGCCACGGTCTCCTCGCACTTGCGCAGGGCTTCCTGGACGTCGCGGCTCCAGTGCCGAGCCGTGCGGGGGGTGGCCGAGGACACGGTGTGCACGGCCGGCTCCCGGCGTTCGGGCAGTGCGCCGGACCGGGCGCGCCGACGCTCCTTGGCGGGGGTCGCGCCGTGGGCGACGACCTCCTCCACGATCTCGGCCAGATCGCCGTCGGGGAGGGGGAGTTCGAGGTCGTCGTCGACGAAGCCGACCACGGCCGGCACGTACTCGACCAGCGCCCGCAACGCCCTCGGCAGTCCTCTGCCGCCGCGGCGCAGACCGCTGAGCACATGCAGCGCCGTGGCGATCTCCAGTTCGGTGGCCTCCCTGCTCAGCGTGGCGGGGGTGATCTCCGTATGGCGCAGCCACCAGTCGGCCTCGTCGTCCTCCCCCATCGAGCGGTGGTGGAGGTACAGGCAGTACCCGGAGACGGTGTCCGAGGCCCCGGCGCCGTACTGCCACCAGAAGCGGGCGCTGTCCTCGCAGTCGGCGAGGTACAGGAGGCTGCCGAGGATCCGTGCGCCGGAGGGCTCCGGCAGGGAGCTGCCCAGGAAGTAGCCGAGGCCCTTCAGGGCGCCGGGCCGGGTCAGCAGCGCCTCGCAGAGCGCTCGGAGGTCCCGCGCCGCGGGGTGCGGCCGCGGGGACCTGTGGGCCGCCGCGGCGCGCTGCGGGCACACCCGCGGCGCGGGCCCGTCCGTGCCGCCCGCCGCGACCCGGGCGGCGATACGGGCCTCCGCGGCCTCGATGTCCGAGCGGCTGTAGGGGGTCGTGGGGGTCAGCCGCGCCCCCGCCAGCAGGGTGTCGATGTCGCTCACGGTGTCGAAGGTCATGACCGCTCCGCCTCCTCCTCGGCGCACGATGTGTAGATCTCCCGCAGCCGGCGTTTGGCATAGCGCTCGGTGGAACGCACCCCGGCCTCGGTGATCCCCAGCTGGAAGGCCACGTCGGCGGTGCTGTAGCCCTCGCAGTAGCGCAGCCGGATGACGTCGCGCTGGCGCTCGGGGAGGGCGGAGATCGCCCGGAACAGCCGCAGGTTCTGCTCGATCACCTCGAAGGCGTCCTCGGCGCCCTGGAGGGTGACCGTCTCGAAGACGGCCGTGTCCATCAGCGTGGCGCGCCGGCCGCGGGCCCGGGCATGGTCGACGACGCGGTTCTTCATCACCCGCCAGGCGTAGGCGGCGGGGTTCTCGGCGCTCAGTATCTGCGGCCACTGCCGGGCGAGTTGGACGAACGCCTCGTCCACCGCCTCCTCGGCGTCGGCGCGGCAGCGCAGACAGCGCTCGGCCTCGCGGACGTAGCGCGGGCGGTGCATCTGGTGGAAGGCGCTGAAGTCCAGGGGCAGCTTCTCCGGCGCGCGCGGGCTTCCCGCGGGTCGCAACTCCTCCTGGGTCACCGATCGCCTCCCGGGAGCCGGTGGTCCATTTCCCGGACGCCCACCCGCACGAGCGCGGCGACGAACCTGCGCGCGAGGGTGAGGACCGCGGGTCCGAAGACCCGGAGGGCAAGTACGGACAACGCCACGTCGCGGGCGAGCTGTTCGAACTGGTCGTTCACGGACCCTTCGGTCCTTCCGCTGGCTGTGCGGGGCTCAGGGACCCCGGAAGGCATCGGTCACACCTTCTGCCCCCACGGCGTCCGGCGGTGCCGTTTCGTGCACTCCGGATTCGAAAGTCCCACGGAATTGGCCGTTTCGGACTACGGACCGTGCCGTTCCGGGCTAATACCCGTTCCCTGACTGCCGCTTGGCGGGCTACTTCCGCTCACTCCCGTCCGTTTTCGCCCGCCCGCGCCCGCCGTCCGTACCCGCCGCCCGCCGCCCGCCGTCCGTCGTCCGTCGTCCGTCGTCCAAGCCCCGTCCGCCGTCCGTACCCGCCGTCCGCCGTCCGTACCGGGTGCCCGCCCCGCGCCTCGCGCGGCTCAGTGCAGCGGCTTCTCCAGCACCGCCTTGCGGTGGCTGAACGTCTCGATGGACCAGCGGCCGTGGTAGTTGCCCATGCCGCTCTCGCCCACTCCGCCGAACGGCAGGTCGGAGACCGTGAGATGGGCGAGCGGCAGGCCGTAGCCGAGCCCGCCGGAAGAGGTCTCGGCGGCGATGCGGCTCCGGGTCTCGCCGGACTCGGTGAAGACGTACAGGGCGAGGGGCTTGTCACGGTCGTTGATGAAGGCGATCGCCTCGTCCAGTCCGTCGACGGTGACGATCGGCAGGATCGGGCCGAAGATCTCCTCCCGCATCACGGGCGACCCGGGGTCGACGTCGGCGAGGACGGTCGGCGCGAGGTACTTGTCGGTACGGTCGCTGCCGCCGCCGACCACGATCCGGCCGGAGTCGAGCAGCGCGGCGAGCCGGTCGAAGTGACGCTCGTTGATGATACGGCCGTAGGCGGCGGAGGCCTGCGGATCGCTCCCGTACAGCGTCTCGACCGCGCGGGTCAGCAGGGGTTCGAGGGCGGCGGCCGTCTCCGGGTCGGTGAGGACGTAGTCCGGGGCGACGCAGGTCTGGCCGGCGTTGAGGAACTTGCCGCGGGCCAACCGGTCGGCGACGACGGAGAGATCGGCGTCGCGGTCGACGAACGCCGGTGACTTGCCGCCGAGTTCGAGGGTGACGGGGGTGAGATGCTCGGCGGCGGCGCGCAGGACGACGCGGCCGACGGTGCCGTTGCCGGTGTAGAAGATGTGGTCGAAGCGCTCGGCGAGCAGGGCGGTGGTCTCCGGGATCCCGCCCTCGACGACGGCGACCGCGTCGGTGTCGAGATACGCCGGCAGCAGCCGGGCCAGCGCGGCGGAGGTGGCGGGCGCGAGCTCGCTGGGCTTGACGACCACCGCGTTCCCGGCGGCGAGAGCGCCGACCAGCGGGGCGAGCAGGAGCTGCGCGGGGTAGTTCCAGGGCGCGATGACGAGGACCACGCCGAGCGGGTCGACCTGTGTCCACGCGGTGGCGTCGGCACCGAGGTGGGCCGGGACCGGGGCGGACTCGGGGCGCAGCCAGTCGTCCAGGTGGTCGAGGGTGTGGTCGATCTCCCGGACCGTGAAGTCGATCTCGGTGCGGTACGCCTCGGCGGAGCTCTTGCCCAGGTCGGCGTGGAGGGCGTCGGCCAGGTCGGCGCCCCGCTCGGTGAGCAGCAGGCGCAGCCGGTGCAGCTGCGCCGTGCGCCAGGCGACGGGCTTGGTGCGGCCGGTGCGGAAGGTGGCGCGCAGCCGGGCCACGACGTCGGCGGGCTGCTCGGGAGTGGCGGGGGTGGTCACGGTGCCTCGCTGGGGTGCGCGGGCCTTGCGGCCCTGGGGTCTGGGTGCGAGCGGTCGGCTCGTTCTGGGCGCGAGCGGCAGCTCGATGTATATGCCAACCTTTCATGCACCAAAATACATTCCCGGCGACGCCGGCTACTCCCCGGACCCTTCGGTGAGCGCCTGGCGGCGCCGCGCGAGGAAGGCCCGTTCCGCCGGACTGTCGCTCAGCGCGAGGGCCGCCTCGTAGGCCTCCACGGCCTCGGTCACCCGGTCCAGGCGGCGCAGCAGGTCGGCACGGACCGCGTGCCAGACGTGGTAACCGTCGAGGTCCAGCGCGTCGACGAGGTCCAGGGCCCGGTCCGGGCCTTCCGTCTCCGCCACGGCGACCGCCCGGTTCAGCGCCACGACCGGACTCGGGGCGAGCGCCATGAGCTGGTCGTACAGGCGCAGGATCTGGCGCCAGTCGGTGTCGGCGGCGGTCGGCGCGTCGCTGTGCACGGCCTGGATCGCGGCCTGGATCTGGTACGGCCCCGGCCGGCCGCGGCGCAGGCACCGACGGACGAGCGACTGCCCCTCGGTGACCAGGTCCCGGTCCCATCGGCCGCGGTCCTGCTCGGGCAGCGCTACGAGCGTGCCGTCGGCGTCCTCCCGCGCGGTCCGGCGCGAGTGGACGAGCAGCATCAGCGCCAGCAGCCCGGTGACCTCGGGCTCGTCCGGCATCAGCTCGGCGAGGAGCCGGCCGAGGCGCAGGGCCTCGGCGCACAGCTCCGGATCGCCGCCGTATCCCTCGTTGAAGACGAGGTAGACGACGGCGAGCACGCCGTTCAGCCGGTCGGGCAGGTCGGCGTCGTGTGGCACGCGGTACGGGATGCGCGCGTCCCGGATCTTCGCCTTGGCGCGGACCAGCCGCTGGGCCATGGTCGGCTCGGGCACGAGGAAGGCGCGGGCGAGCCGGGCGGTGGTGAGTCCGCCGAGGAGGCGCAGGGTCAGCGCGACCTGCGCCTGCGGAGCCAGCGCGGGATGGCAGCAGGTGAAGATCAGCCGGAGCCGGTCGTCGCGCACGGGACCCTCCTCCACGGGCGGCCCGCCGGTGTACAGCAGGCGGGCCTCGGCGTGCCGGGCGTCCCGGGTGGACTCCCGGCGCAGCCGGTCGACGGCCCGGTTGCGGGCGGTGGTGATGATCCAGCCGGCCGGGCTCGGCGGCACACCGGTCCGCGGCCAGCGGGCGACGGCCGTGGTGAAGGCGTCCTGCACCGCCTCCTCGGCGAGGTCGATGTCACCGAGGAAGCGGACCAGGACGGCGACGGCCCGGCCGTACTCCGCGCGGAACACGGCCTCGACGTCGAGGGGCATCAGGCCTCGCCCATGAAGGGGCGCACCTCGACGGGAAGGGTGGTGGCCCAGGTGGCCCGGCGGCCCCAGTGCAGGGCGGCGTCCAGGTCCGGCGCCTTGATCAGGCAGATCCCGCCGAGGTACTCCTTGCCCTCGGCGTACGGCCCGTCGGTGACGAGGACGTCACCGCCGCCCGGCCGCAGCACGGTGGCCGTCTCCGGGCCGTGCAGCCCCCCGGCGAACACCCAGGCGTCGGCCTCGCGCAGCTCCCGGTGGAACGTCTCGAGGTTGCGGCCGATCTCCGCCATCCCCTCGGCCGACGGGGGTTCGCCGTCGGTGGGCGTGATCACGCTGAGCAGGTAGTACTTCATGACGTCCTCCGTGTCTCGGGTATGTTCCGGCCGTTCTGTCACCTCCTACACGAACGGCGGCCCCCCGGATCGACACCCCGCGCCGCGCAACCGGAAGAATCCCGCCCATGACCGCACCGCACCCCCTCGTCACGCGCGCCCGCAGCCTCGCGGACGGCCTCCTCGCCCCGCACGCCGAACAGGTCGACCAGGAAGAGGTCCCCTTGAGCCACCTCGCGGAGATCAGGCGCTCGGGCCTGCTCGGGCTGAACGCGCCGAAGGAGTACGGCGGGGCCGCGGCACCCGGTGCGGTGCTGCGCGAGACGGCGGAGATCCTGGCCGGGGCGTGCTGCTCGACCTGGTTCGTGCAGGCGCAGCACCACACGCCGGTCCTGACCCTGGCCGGGAACGAGGGTCCGGCACGCGAACGCCTGCTGGGGCCGCTGGCGACCGGTGAACTGCTGTCG
Source organism: Streptomyces sp. Root1310 (assembly GCF_001426425.1). NCBI lineage: Bacteria > Bacillati > Actinomycetota > Actinomycetes > Kitasatosporales > Streptomycetaceae > Streptomyces > Streptomyces sp. Root1310. The sequence continues at coordinate 117,711 of NZ_LMEQ01000031.1, forward strand.
GGAGTGGCGTACGCGCACCTGCGGGCGTATCCGCGCGTCCCCGTACGGGTCACCCCGGAGCGGGCCGGCTGGCGCTTCGACGGGACGGTCCCCTGGTACACGGGGTGGGGCCTGAACGATGTGCTGCTGCTCGCCGGGGTCACCGGCACCGGCGAGGTCCTGTTCGCCTTCACCGAGGCACGCGAGCAGCCGGGCCTGCGGGCCTCGGCCCCGATGCGGCTCGCCGCCCTCACGGCGGCCCGCACGGTCTCCCTGGAACTGGACGGCCTGTGGCTCCCGGAGGAGGCGGTGGCGCTGCGCACCCCGCACGAGCGCTGGTCGGCGGCGGACCGCCTCCGGACGGTGAACGCCAACCCGGCGGTCTTCGGTCTCACCGAAGCGGCCCTGGCCCTGTTGGACGAGGACACGGCGGCCCCGCTGCGTGCCCGTCTCACGGAGGTCCGCACCCGGGCCTACGCCCTCGCCGACGGTCCGGCGCCCGATGAGTGCCTGGCGGAGCGGCTGGCCCTGCGGACCCGGGCGTCCGAGGTGATGCGGGCGGCGACCACGGCGGCGGTGGTGACCGGCGGCGGCCGCTCCATGCTGCTGACGAACAGGGCCCAACGCCTGGCGAGGGAGGCCCTGTTCCTCATGGTCCAGGCCCAGACGCGGGAGTCCCGCACGGACCACTTGAGGTCACTGACCGCGTAGTTGTCCCCGGGGGCGGGGAACTGTGCGTGGGACCTGCCACGTTGTGCGGCGCCGGCGCCCCCGGACACCTTGCTCAGCCCGCGAACGGCACCTGCACCGACGTCACCTGCTTCCCGGCGGGGTGTTGCCACAGTCCCTCCCCGGCCAGCCGGGGCAGCACGCCCTCCCCGAACCAGTACGCCTCCTCCAGATGCGGGTAGCCGGACAGCACGAACTCCTCGATCCCCAGCGCCGCGTACTCCTTGATCAGCTCGGCGACCTCCGCGTGGCTGCCCACCAGCGCGGTTCCCGCCCCGCCACGGACCAGGCCGATCCCGGCCCAGAGGTTGGGATGGATCTCCAGCCCGTCCCGGCTGCCGCCGCCGTGCAGCGCGAGCATCCGCTGCTGTCCCTCGGACTCGCTGCGCGCGAGCCCGGCCTGGACGGACCGCACGGTCTCCGCGTCGAACCCGGCGAGCAGCCGGTCCGCCTCCGCCCAGGCCTCCGCCGAGGTGTCGCGGGTGATGACATGGAGCCGGATGCCGAACCGGAGCGTCCGCCCCTCCTTCGCCGCGAGCTTCCGGATCCAGGCGATCTTCTCCGCGACCTGGGCCGGCGGCTCGCCCCAGGTGAGGTAGACGTCGACGTACTTCGCGGCGATCTCACCGGCGATCGGCGAGGACCCGCCGAAGTACACCTCCGGGACCGGATCCGGCACCCGGGCCAGCTTCGCGTCCTCGACGCGGAGGTGCTCGCCCGCCAGGTCGACGGTCTTGCCCTCCCACAGCTCCCTGACGATCCGGAGGAACTCACCGGTCCGGCGATATCGGTCGTCCTTGTCCAGGAAGTCGCCGTAGGCCCGCTGCTCGTGGCTCTCGCCGCCGGTGACGACATTGAGCAGGAGCCGTCCGCCGGTCTGCCGCTGGAAGGTGGAGGCCATCTGCGCGGCGAGCGTCGGCGAGACGAAGCCGGGCCGGAACGCGACCAGGAACTTGAGCCGCTCGGTGTGCTGGCTGACCATCGCGGTGGTCAGCCAGGCGTCCTCGCACCAGGCCCCCGTGGGGGTGAGCACGCCCAGGAAACCGAGGTCCTCCGCGGCGCGGGCGATCTGGCTCAGGTAGGCGACCGTCGGCGGCCGGTCCCTCCCGGAGGCGGTGGCCGGGGTGCCGTGGCCGCCGCCGACGACATGGCGGCTGTCGCCGTTGGTGGGCAGGAACCAGTGGAAGGTGAGGGACACGTGGGGTCTCCGATCAGGGATGTCCGTCTGCCGGGCTGCCGGGCTGCCGGGTTGCCGGTGCGCCGGGTTGCCGGTCTTTCGGGGTCCGGGTCTGCCGGGGTCCGGGTCTGCCGGGTCGCCGGTCCGAAGGGCTTCCGGGCCGAAGGGTTTCCGGGCCCGTGAGGTCCGTCGCGGGCTAGAGCAGGCCGTGGCGCGGCGGCCGGGTGCCGTTCAGCGCGAACCGGCCGAGGTGCTGGATCTTCCAGCGGGTCGGATCGTGCAGGGTGTGGGTGCGGGCGTCGCGCCAATGCCGGTGCAGATTGAGCGAGTGGAGGGCGGACCGGGTCCCGGACACCTCGAACAGGGCGCTGGAGACCTCCACCGCCGCCCGGGCCGCCTGCACCTTCGCGGCGGCGACCGCGAGGGACGCCCCGGCGGCCGTGTCGTCGGTGAGATCGGCGCGTGCGGCGTCGACCGACCGGGCCGCCTCGCGCAGCAGCGCCTCCGACGCCCGCACCTCCAGGGCGAGTTCACCGAACCGCTGGATCAGCAGCGGATCCTCGGCGGCCGTCTCGACGCCGCTCTCGAACCACGGCCGGCTCTTCGTCCGCACGAACTCCGCCGCCTCGGCGAGCGCCCCCGCGGCGATCCCCGCGTCGATCGCCGAGTGCAGCAACTGGGCTGTCGCACCGTGGAGTTGCGGCCCCTCGAAGGTGAGGTGGTGCGGCAGGACCCGGTCACCCGGCACCGGCACGCCGTCCAGCCGGACGGTGCCACTGGCCGTCGTCCGCTGGCCCAGCCCGTCCCAGTCGTCGAGCACGGTGAGACCGGGCGCGTCGGAGGGCACGTACGCGACGTGCAGCCTGTCGTCGTCGGCACGGGCCAGCACCGGGATCCAGTCGGCGAAGAGGGCGCCGGTGGAGTAGTGCTTGACGCCGGTCAGGACGTACGAGCCGTCCGGCCGGGACTCCAGACGGGTGCGGATGTCCTGGACGTGCTTGCCGCCGGCCTCCGACTGGGCGTTGCCGAGGCGCCGGCCGGAGAGCAGCTCGGCGAAGAAGAACTTCCGCTGTCCCTCCGTACCCTGACGGCGGATCACATCGGCGTAGACGAAATGGCTCTGCGGGATCTGGGCGAGGCTGCCGTCGGCGGTGCCGAGCAGACGGAAGACCTCCGCGAGGGTCAGGGCGCTCACGTCCGCCCCGCCGTGGTCGGCGGGGACGGTGACGGCGAGCAGACCGGAAGCCGACAGCTTGTCCAACTCGGCGCGGGGCAGGCGCCGTTCGCTGTCGCGAGCGGAGGCTCCGGCGCGGAACTCCTCGGCCAGCGACGCGGCGACGGCGAGGGCCTCGGCGTCGTCGGCGATGACATGGGCGGACATCGTGCGCTCAGCTCGCCGCGGCCAGGTACGGCGTCCGCCCGAGCGCGGCCGAGAACTGGTCGACGACATGGGTGAGCGCCTCGGTGGCGGTCGGGGCGATCGTCACGGAGCCGTCCTCGTGGGCGGTGATGTCCTTGTCCAGGGTGAACCAGCCCTGCACGATGTGGGCCGCGCCCATGGAGTTGAGCACGGGACGCAGGGCGTAGTCGATGGCGAGGACGTGGGCGGTGGATCCGCCGGTGGCCAGCGGCAGGACCGTCTTGCCGGTGAGCGCGTACTGCGGGAGCAGGTCGAGGAGCGCCTTGAGGACGCCGGAGTAGGACGCCTTGTAGACCGGGGTGGCCACGATGACACCGTCGGCGCGTGCGAAGAGGTCGGTGGCCTCGACGATCGCCGGGTGGCGGAAGTCCGCGCCGAGCAGGGCCTCGGCCGGGACGGTACGGACGTCGAGCGGGATCACCTCGTGTCCCTGGACGGCGAGCCGCTGATCGAGGTGGCGCAGCAGACGGCCGGTGCGGGAGGAGGCGGAAGGACTGCCGGAGACGGACAGGACGGTGGCCATGGGTCCTCTTTCGAAGGAGCCCGGGGCACCCCGGCAGGGCGGGGTGCTCCGGTGGGAGCGGTCAGGAATGCCGGGCGGGTGCGGGCGGTTCGCCCTCGAGGACCCGGCGGCCGACCTCGCGGGGCGTGCGGGCGCCGGGGTCGTGGAGTGTGCGGGGACGGTCAGGCGGGAGCGGGGACGGACTCATCCCGCGGGTCCGGGAGGTGCGCCTCCAGCTCGCGGACCAGGGGCAGGACGCGCTTGCCGAAGTACTCGACCTCCTCGTGGTAGTGCAGGAAGCCGAGGAGGAAGAGGTCGACGCCGAGGCGCTTGTAGGCGACGATGCGCTCGGCGATCTGCTCCGGGGTGCCGATGAGGCCGGTCCGGAATCCGTCGTTGTACTGGACGAGGTCCTCGAAGCCGGAGTCCTGCCACATGCCCTTGCCGTCGGCGGTGGACGGCCCGGCCTGCTTGACGGCGGCGCCGAAGCCCTCGACGGCCTCGCTGTCGGCCTGGGCGACGATCTCCCGGAGGGTGTCGCGGGCCTCCGCCTCGGTGTCCCGGGCGATGAGGAAGGCGTTGAGCCCGAACTTCGGCGCCCGGCGGCCTGCCTGCTCGGCCGAGGCGCGCACGTCGGCGATCTGCTCGACGACCCCGTCGAAGTCCTTGCCGTTGGAGAAGTACCAGTCGGAGACCCGGCCGGCCATCTGCCGGGCGGCGGTGGAGTTGCCGCCCTGGAAGATCTCGGGGTGCGGACGCTCGGGGGTGTTGAGGGGCTTGGGCTTGAGGGTGAAGTCGCGCAACCGGTAGAAGTCACCGGCGAGTTCGGCGTGGTCCTCGGTCCAGATCCGGCGCAGGGCGCGGATGAACTCCTCGGAGCGCCGGTAGCGTTCGTCGTGCTCCAGCCAAGGCTCGCCCAGTGCGGTGAACTCGCCCTTGAACCAGCCGGACACGACGTTCACGGCGAACCGGCCGTTCGAGAGGTGGTCGGCGGTGGCGCCCAGCTTGGCGAGGACTCCGGGGTGCCACAGGCCGGGGTGGACGGCGGCGATCACCTTCAGGCGCTGGGTGGCCAGGAGCAGGGCGAGGCTGAAGCTGGTCGACTCGTGCTGGTACTCGGCGCCGTAACTGGCCATGTAGCGGACCTGGCTGAGGGCGTAGTCGAAACCGTTGTTCTCGGCGAGGACGGCGAGTTCCCGGTTGTAGTCGTACCCCCAGTCGGTACGCTGCTCGATCTTGCTGGTGACGAGTCCCCCGCTGACATTGGGGACCCAGTAGGCGAATTTCACGGGCGCGGCAGACATGCGGAACTCCTGGTGCGGAATGCTTTCGGGCACACCGAATTCACGGGGGCGCGGCGGCGCCGGCGGGGTGCGGACGCCAAGGGGCGGGCGGGCGCGGTGAATTCAGGCGGGGAAAGGAAAAGCGCGGCGGATCGCGAGGGAGGATCAGGCCGCGGCGCAACAGGAGGCGCTGGAGACGCGCGCGAGGTCGACATGGCGTCGCCGCGTGAGGTCCAGTCGCATCTTCATGTCCTCGATCGTGGCAGCCGCCTCCGACGGCAGTCAAGGCAAACCCGACCGGTCTCGTATCGCGGACCATTGAATTTCACGAAGGTGTGACAGGGAAACCCTTGAACGGGCTCCGGACGGACCCGCATTCTTCCGTCGTGCGAACGGAACAGCTGGAATACATCGCGGCCGTCACCCGGCTCGGTTCGCTGCGCCGGGCCGCCGAGGAACTACGGCTTTCCCAGCCCGCGTTGAGCGAGACCGTACGGAACCTGGAACGTGAACTCGGGGTGGATCTCCTGGAGCGCAAACGGTCCGGCGCGACCATGAGCGCGTCGGGCCGGGAACTCCTGCCGCACATCATCGGGGTGCTGGACGCGGTGGACCGGCTGCGCTCGGCGGCGGGCGAGCGGCACCGGATCAGCCGGATGGTGCGGGTCGGCACGGTGAACGCGGCGACCGTGCCGCTGCTCATCCCGGTGGTCCGGGAGTTCCGCGCCGCGCATCCCGTCACCCAGGTGGAGGTGGTGGGCGCCCAGCAGACCGACATCCACCGGACCCTGCTGGAGGGCGGGTTCGACCTGGGCCTGGTCAACCATCTGGAGGGCGACGACGTGCCCGCCGAGTTCGAGTCCACCGAGCTGCTGCGCGGCCGGCCGGTGGTGTGCATGCGCCCCGACAGCCCGTTGGCCTCCGCGCCTTCGGTGTCGGTGGACGACCTGCTCGACGTACCGCTGATCGGGATGCGGTCGGGCTATGTCATGCATCGTTACGTCCACCGTCTTCTCGACGGGCGCGGTCTGTCCTTCGCGTACTCCACCGACGGGGCGGAGATGGGCAAGCTGATGGTGGCCGAGGGACTGGGCGCGACGGTCCTGCCCGACTTCAGTGTGATCGGGGACCCCCTGGAGCGGTGCGGGGCGCTCATCCACCGGCCGATCGGCGGCGACACGACACGGGTGCTGCTGATGCTGCAACGGCGGCGGGCGGAATCCGTACCCCAGGCGGCACGGGACCTGCACGAGGTCTTCGTCCGCACGGCGCGGACGCTGAGTGCGACGCCCGAGGCGCCCTAGGCGGGTGACCACCGGGGTGGCCGTCCCATGATTCACCCGTTCGACGGAGCGCGGGGGCGGTACGGCACCGGCCGCGGAGGTACCCGCGACCGGTGGCCGTCCGGTCGCGTCCACCGGCCGGCACCCGGTTGCCCTGCTCCCCGGCCACGCCAAGCCCCGCACCCGCGACCTGTCCCGGCCCATCGTTCGCGGGACCCTGCGGGAGACCGGCCGCCGTTGAGCCGGGCGTTGCTGGGGGCCACCCGCCGCTCGGGGACGGCCGCCGCTGGGGGCCGCCCGCCGCTCGGGGTCGGCCGCTGCCGAGGGCCGGCCGCGGAGGGCCGGCCTCGGAGTCCGGCCCCGGGCCGCGGTGGCCCGGGGTCAGTCCTCTTCGCCGAGGGGGACCACGACGAGGAAGGCATCCGACTTCAGGTCCATGACCACGGTGGCGGGCTCCCCCTCGGCCCGCCGCCGTGCCGCGTACTCCTCCGCGGGCCACGATCCTCGCGGGGATCCTGCGGGGAAACGCTCCAACACCTTCGCGCCCATGACGGCAGACACCTCCCGATGCGAAACGGTCAAGCTTTTCGAGGTGCGCCTGCCCGGGATCCGCGCGGTCATGTTCGGGTCAGCACCAACGGCTCGTCACCCGCCTTGTCACCCTCGCGACCGAGCCGTCCCGGCCACCAGGCGGGGGCGCCGATGTCCCGCACCAGCGCGGGCACCAGCAGCGAGCGCACCACGAGCGTGTCGAGCAGGACGCCGAAGGCGACGATGAAGGCGATCTGGGCGAGGAAGGCCAGCGGGATCACCCCGAGCGCGGCGAACGTGGCGGCGAGCACCACGCCGGCCGAGGTGATGACGCCGCCGGTGGTGACCAGCCCCCGCAGGACGCCCTCGCGGACGCCGTGCCGCAGCGACTCCTCGCGCACCCGGGACATGAGGAAGATGTTGTAGTCGACGCCCAGCGCCACCAGGAAGACGAAGCCGTACAGCGGCACGGACGGGTCGGTGCCGCTGAAGCCGAACACGTGCCGGAACACGAGACCGGAGACGCCCAGGGTGGCGAGGAAGTTGAGCGCCACCGTGGCCACCAGCAGCGCGGGCATCAGCAGCGAGCGCAGCAGGACCGTCAGGATGAGGAAGATGATGGCGAGGACGACGGGGACGATGAGGGTGCGGTCGCGTTCGGCGGTGCGCAGGGTGTCGTAGCGCTGGGCCGTGTAGCCGCCGACGAGGGCGTCCGCGCCGGGGACGGCGTGCAGGGAGGTGCGCAGCCGCTCCACGGTCCGCAGGGCCGCGTCGCCGTCCGCGGCGGAGTCGAGGGTGACGTCGACCCGGACCCGCCCGTCCACCACCAGGGGTTCGCCGCCGGGCCGGCCGGACGCGGTGGCACCGGCCGCCGAGGCGACGCCCTCGGTGTCCCGGGCCGCGGCGAGGACCTCCGGCAGCCGGCCGGCGTCCGCGACGACCACGGTGGGGTTGCCGGAGCCGCCGGGGAAGTGCCGGCCCAGGGTCTCCTGCGCCGCGACCGAGGGGGCGTCGTTCACGAAGGTCTCGTCGAGGGGGACGCCCTTGGAGGCGAGCGTCGGGGCGAAGGCGGCTCCGGCCAGCAGGACGGCGAGGGTCACCGCCCAGACCCGGCGCGGCGCCCGGTCGACGAGGCCGGCGACGCGCCGCCAGACGCCGTGGCCCGCGCCGCCAGCCTTCGTACGGGCGGGCCAGTAGGCGGCCTTGCCGAGGAGGACCAGGACGGCGGGCAGGAAGGTCAGCGTGCTGAGCACGGCGCAGCCGATGCCGATGGCGCCGACCGGCCCGAGGGCGCGGTTGTTGGTGAGGTCGCTGAGCAGCAGGGCGAGCAGCCCCAGGGCGACGGTCGCGGCGCTGGCCACGACGGCGCCCCAGGACTTGCGCAGCGCGGCCGTGATGGCGGCGAACCGGTCGGTGCGTGCGGCGAGTTCCTCGCGGTAGCGGGCGGTGAGCAGCAGGGCGTAGTCGGTGGCGGCGCCGATCACGAGGATCGAGAGGATGCCCTGGACCTGTCCGTCGACGCGCACCACGTCGTGGTCGGCGAGCGCGTAGACGACCGCGCAGGCGAGGCCGAGCGCGAAGACCGCGCCGAGGATGATCACCAGCGGGAGCAGCAGGCTGCGGTAGACGAGCAGCAGGATGACGAGGACGGTGGCCAGCGCGACGGCGAGCAGCAGTCCGTCGATGCCGGCGAAGGCGTCGGACAGGTCGGCCTGGGTCGCGGCCGGTCCGGCCAGCTCGACCGTGGTGCCGGGGACGCGTTCGGCGGCTGCGCGGATCCGGTCGAGGGTGGGGGCGAGGTCGTCCCCGAGGTCGGGGCGCAGGGGCACCACGCCCTCGACGGCCTCCCCGTCCTCGGAGAGCAGCGCGGGCGACAGGTCACCGGACACGCCCCGGTCGTCGGCGAGGGAGGCGAGCGCCCGGCCGGCGGCGTCCAGTCGTTCCTCGACGCCGGTCCCGCCGGCTCCGGCCGCGGTGTCCGCGGTCCAGACGACGATCGCCGGGAGGGTCTCGTTCTGCCGGAAGGCGTGTTGCGCGGCGATGACCTCCGTGGACTCGGCGCTGCGGGGCAGGAAGGCGGCCTGGTCGTTGGTGGCGACCTCGCCCAGCCGTCCGGCGTAGGGACCGAGGACGCCTCCGACGCCGAGCCACACGGCGACGAGGAGGACCGGGACGAGCCAGCGGGCGCGTCGGGGGGTGGTGGACATCGTTCTCCAGCTCCGGAAGGAAGGGTCTCGGGCGGTGGCAGGGGTTGCTCGACGGACGGGTGACACAGATATCTCAACAACAAACAATCTCAATGATTGAGTAAGTTGCCGCCGAGTGATCGTAGACGTTGCCTGTCCTTCCGTCCCGGGCCGGTCCCCGGATGCGACGGACCGCGGCTTTTTCAGCGGCCGGGAGGAGTGATCCCGGACAGTTCCTCGCCCATCGCCGTGAGGAAGCGCAGCACCACGGAGAGCTCGTCCTCGGTGAACCGCGAGCGCGCGGCCCGGGTCGCCTCGGCCAGGGGCCGGAAGTAGGTGCGGGCCACGGACCTGGCGTCGGCCGCGTAGTACAGGTGGACCACCCTGCGGTCGGCGCTCTCCCGGACCCGGCGGATGTGCCCGGCGCGCTCCAGCCGGTCCACGCACGCGGTGACGGCGCCGGAGGTGAGTCCGAGATGCTCACGCAGTCGCTTCGGGGTCATCGGCCCGTCGGCGTCCAGGATCGCGGCGAGCGCCTGGACGTCCGTCGCGTGCAACCCTTGGTCGCCCGCGAACCCGTGCACCAGCCGGTTGATCTCGCCGTTCATCCGCCGCAGCCGAACGGCGAAGGCGTGCAGGTCGGTCGGCGTACCGGACGCCTCGGACGGCTGTCCCGGCACCCGCCCCTCACGGTCGTTCGCTGTGGCCACGGGGCCAGCGTAGTCGCCGTCCGCGATCACTCGTTCGTGCGCACAAGTCCCCGCCGCATCCGCGGCCCTCCCGGGCGTGGAAGCGATCTGCGAGAGGGCCACCGACGCGAAGGAGCGAGGACTCATGACCGCAGACGGGCGGGGCACCCTGTGCCTGGTGACCGGCGCCACGGGATACATCGGCGGCCGGCTCGTCCCGGAGCTGCTGGCGGCGGGCCACCGGGTGCGCTGTCTGGCCCGCTCCCCCGACCGGCTGCGCGACCACGAGTGGGCCGGCGACGTCGACCGGGTGCGCGGTGACGTCACGGACGCCGCGTCGGTCGCGGCGGCCCTGCGGGGCGTCGACGTCGCGTACTACCTGGTGCACGCGCTGGGCACCGGCGAGGACTTCGAGGACACCGACCGGCGGGCGGCGCGGATCTTCGGGGAGCAGGCGCGGGCGGCGGGAGTGCGCCGCATCGTCTACCTCGGCGGCCTCACCCCGGCCGGGGTGCCCGAGCGGGAGCTCTCGCCCCATCTGCGCTCCCGCGCCGAGGTGGGGAGGATCCTGCTCGACTCGGGCGTCCCCACCACGGTGCTGCGGGCCGCGGTCGTGATCGGCTCGGGCTCGGCCTCCTTCGAGATGCTGCGCTACCTGACCGAGCGGCTGCCGGTGATGGTCACCCCGAGCTGGGTGCACACCCGGATCCAGCCCGTGGCCGTCCGCGACGTGCTCCGCGCCCTCGTCGGCTCCGCCGGGATGCCGGACGACGTCAGCCGGGCCTTCGACATCGGCGGGCCGGACGTCCTGACGTACCGCGAGATGATGCTCCGTTACGCCGTCATCGCCGAACTGCCCCGGCGCATCATCCTGTCCGTGCCGATGCTCACCCCCGGTCTGTCCAGCCACTGGGTCGGACTGGTCACCCCGGTGCCGGCCTCGATCGCGCGGCCGCTGACCGAGTCGCTGCGGCACGAGGTCGTCTGCCACGAGCACGACATCGCCGCCTACGTACCGGACCCGCCCGGCCATCCGCTCGGCTTCGACGAGGCGGTCCGGCTCGCCCTGCGCAGCGTGCGCGAGGCGCGGGTCGCCACCCGGTGGTCCTCCGCCTCCTTCCCCGGCACACCCAGCGACCCGCTGCCCACCGACCCCGGCTGGGCGGGCGGGAGCCTCTACACCGACGTCCGCGAACTGGTCGTCGACGCTCCCCGGGAGTCCCTGTGGCGGGTGATCGAGGGAATCGGCGGTGACAACGGCTGGTACTCCTTCCCGCTCGCCTGGGCCGTCCGCGGGCGGCTCGACCGGCTGGTCGGCGGGGTGGGGCTGCGCCGCGGCCGCCGGGACGCCGCCCGGCTGCGGGTGGGCGACTCGCTGGACTTCTGGCGGGTCGAGGAGATCGAACGCGGCCGGCTGCTCCGGCTGCGGGCCGAGATGCGGCTGCCGGGTCTGGCCTGGCTGGAGATGTACGCGGAGACGGACACCGGCGGCCGTACCCGGTTCCGACAGCGCGCCCTGTTCCATCCGCACGGGCTTCTCGGGCACGCCTACTGGTGGAGCGTCTCCCCCTTCCACGCCCTCGTCTTCGGCGGCATGGCCCGCAACATCGCCCAGGCGGCGGTGGCCGACGCGAAGGCTCGCGAGGGGGAGCCGGTCCGCTGACCGGCCGTGCGCGCAGGCCCGCCCGCGCCGCACCCCCTGCATCCGCCGGACCTCGCCTGCCGGAAGCAGGTGACCGTCCGAACCCCTGCCCCGGAGCCCTGCCATGAACGTCTCGGTCGTCCTGTTCACCGCGGACCTGCGTCTGCACGACCACCCGCCGCTGCGCGCGGCCCTCGACGGGACACGTGAGGTGGTGCCGCTGTTCGTCCGCGACCGGGCCGTGGACGGTGCCGGGTTCGCCGCGCCGAACCGGCTGGCGTTCCTCGCCGACTGTCTGCGCGATCTCGACGCCGGGCTGCGCGAGCGGGGCGGCCGGCTCGTCCTGCGCTCGGGCGACCTGGTCGAGCAGGTGTGCCGGGTGGCCGCCGAGGCCGACGCGGACGAGGTCCACCTGGCCGCCGACGGGAGCGCGCACGCGCGGCGCCGCGAGGAACGGCTGCGGCGCGCCCTGGAGTCGGAGGGCGTACGGCTGCACGTGCACGACGCGGTGACGACCGCCGTCGGTCCCGGTGCGCTGACCCCGGCCTCCTCGGACCACTTCGCCGTCTTCACGCCGTACTTCCGGCACTGGTCGCAGTGGCGGCTGCGCGAACCGCTCGGCGCGCCGCGGACCGTGACGGTGCCGGACCGGGTCGGTTCGGAGGAACTGCCGACCCGCAAGGGGCTGGCCGGACTGTCGCCGGGGCTGGCCACCGGAGGCGAGGAGGAGGGCCGCGCGCGCGTCACCGCCTGGCTGCGGTCGGGCGTCGAGGCCTACGAGGACGGGCACGACGACCTGGCGGGCGACGCGACCTCCCGGCTCTCGCCGCATCTGCACTTCGGCACCCTGTCCCCGGTGGAGCTCGTGCACCGGGCGCGCCGCGTGGGCGGGCCGGGAGCCGAGGCGTTCGTGCGGCAGCTGGCCTGGCGCGACTTCCACCGCCAGGTGCTGGCGGCCCGGCCCGCCGCGGCGCGCGCCGACTACCGCACCAAGCACGACCGGTGGCGTTCGGAGCGGACGGCGGGCGAGGACGTCGAGGCCTGGCGGGCGGGCCGCACCGGCTATCCGGTCGTGGACGCGGCGATGCGGCAGCTGTGCCACGAGGGGTGGATGCACAACCGGGGCCGGCTGCTCACCGCGAGCTTCCTCACCAAGACGCTGTACGTCGACTGGCGGGTCGGCGCCCGGCACTTCCTGGATCTGCTGGTCGACGGGGACGTGGCCAACAACCAGCTCAACTGGCAGTGGATGGCGGGAACCGGCACCGACTCGCGGCCCAACCGGGTCCTCAACCCCGTCACCCAGGCGAAGCGGTACGACCCCGACGGGACGTACGTACGGCGCTGGCTGCCGGAGCTCGAGGGCGTGGCGGCGCCCGCGGTGCACGAGCCGTGGAAGCTGCCGGACGCCGACCGGGCGGCGCTCGACTACCCCGGGCCGATCGTCGAGCTCGCCGAGGGACTCGCCCGCTTCAAACGGGCCAGGGAGCGCTCCTGAGCGCCCGCCGCCTTCCTCACCAGGCGGGTGCCGCGCTCAGCAGGAGATCGCGGACCCGGGCCACGTCCCCGTTCACCGGGGCGCCGGGGCGCTGGACCAGGAAGGCCGTGTTGATCGGCGGGTCCGGTGGCTCGTGGAGCGGGACGAGGGCGCCGGAGGCCAGTTCGCCGAGGCACAGGTAACGGGGCAGCACGGTGACCCCCGCCCCCGCGACGACCGCGGCCAGCACACCGCGCAGGTCGGGAACGGTCACCGCGGCCGAGCCCGACAGGCGGCGGCCGAAGACGTGCCGCCAGTAGCGGCGCGCGATGGGCAGGTCCTCGGCGTAGGTGACCAGCGGGACGGTGTGCAGGGCCGTCGGTCCGTCGGCGGCCAGCGGTCCGCGCAGCCGGGCGGCCCACTCCGGGGCGGCGACCAGCACGAACTCCTCGTCGGTCAGCGGGACCGAGGTCAGGGCGCGGCCGCGCGGCCGGGTGGTGGCGATCACCAGGTCGTGGCGTCCCGTCCGCAGCTCCTCGAGCAGCGGGTCGGTCAGGCCGGTGGCGACGCGCAGCCGGACTCCCCCGGCCACCAGCGGCGCCAGCGCCGGGAGCACCCGGGTGCACAGCAGTTCGGCGGGTCCGGCGAGATGTACCGGGTCGGCCCGGCCGGCCACCGGGTCCGGACCGGCCACCGCGGCCAGCTCGTCGAGCGGCGCGGAGACGCGGGCCGCGAGCTCGTCGGCCACGGCGGTCGGCGAGACGCCCCGCGGGAGCCGCTCGAACAGCTCACGCCCGGCCTGCCGCTCCAGTGCGCGCATCTGCGTCGTCACCGTCGGCTGGGACAGCCCCAGCAACTGCGCCGCTCCGGTGAACGAGCCCGAGCGGTACACCGCGAGGAAGGTGCGCAGCAGGTTCAGGTCCAGATGCTCGGCGGGGCGGCCGTCGGTATGTTCCACCTGGCCAGTATTCCTCCCGCACCCATAGGAAGCCCTATGTCGGGCATTGGAATCCTCATTGGATCCCTATGTCTCGACCGCCTACGTTCGACAAGGCACCTCACGCGCCGGGCTCCGCGATCGCGAACCCGGCACCCGATCCTTCCGGAGTTCACCCATGGCCAAGATCCTTTTCGTGCTGACCGGCGCCGACCACTGGACGCTCGCCGACGGCACCCTGCACCCCACCGGTTTCTGGGCGGAGGAAGCCGTCGCACCGTACGAGGCGTTCCGGGCGGCCGGTCACGAGGTCGTCGTCGCCACGCCGGGCGGAGTCGTCCCGACCGTGGACCAGGGCAGCCTGGCGGCCGAGGTCAACGGCGGTCAGGAGGCCGCCGACCGCGTCGCCGCCGCGCTCGACGCCATCCAGGAGCTGCGCCGACCGCTCCGGCTGGAGGACGTGGACCTCGGCGATTACGCGGCGGTCTTCTACCCGGGCGGGCACGGCCCCATGGAGGACCTGGCGGTCGACGCCGTCTCCGGTCGTCTCCTGGTCGACGCCCTCCGCTCGGGCAAGCCCCTCGGTGTCGTCTGCCACGGCCCCGCCGCGCTGCTCGCCGCGGTGACCGAGGACGGCTCCAACGCCTTCAGCGGCTACCGGGTCGCCGCGTTCACCAACGCGGAGGAGCTCCAGGCCGGCCTGGGCGACAAGGCCAAGTGGCTGCTCCAGGACCGGCTGACCGAGGCGGGCGTCGAGGTCCGGGTCGGCGAGCCGTGGGCGCCGCACGTGGTGGTGGACCGCAACCTGGTCACCGGCCAGAACCCGGCCTCCTCGGCCCCCCTCGCCACAGAACTCCTGAAGCAGCTGGGCTGACCCGCCCCACCCGCCCCGCCGGGCTCACGGGGCGGGGCGGGAGCGGCGGGTCCGGCCCGGTGCATGTCTGTCGTGCGGCGGGTGGGTGCCGGTCGTCAGGGGGTGCGGGTGCCGGCCAGGACGGTCAGGGCGTCGCTCAGGCCGGTCGGGCGGGGCAGGCCCGGGGCGGGGCGGCCTGCCCAGCCGGGGCCGGCGAGCATCACGGTCGGGGCTCGGCGCGCTCCCGTGACGCCCCAGCGGGTCTCGGCGAGATGCCGGGCGAGGGGCAGGCTCGCGGTGGAGCGGGCCTGGGACCACAGGACCACGGCGACGGGACCCAGCCGCTGCACGGCCGCGGTCAGCGCCTCGACGGGCACGGCCGCCCCGAACATCCGGGTGGGGACGCCGAGTTGGCCGAGCCCCGCGTTGAGCGCCTCCAGCGGCAGGCTGTGCTGCTCGCCCGGCACACAGGCGAGTACCACCGGCCCCGGCCCGCCCGCCGCGTCCCCCGGCACGACCGGGCGGGTGGCGCGGCGCAGGGCGGT
Source organism: Streptomyces sp. Root1310 (assembly GCF_001426425.1). NCBI lineage: Bacteria > Bacillati > Actinomycetota > Actinomycetes > Kitasatosporales > Streptomycetaceae > Streptomyces > Streptomyces sp. Root1310. The sequence goes on from NZ_LMEQ01000031.1 coordinate 132,944, forward strand.
GGAGACGTGCCAGGACAGCAGGTGCTCCACCTCGACGTACCGGTCGCCGGACGAGGCCCATTTGCGTCCCACGGCGTGCAGCGTCGGGACCATCACCTCCTGCCAGGCGACGGTGAGCCCGTGCCGTTCGACGGCCGTGGCCAGTTGGTCCGCCACGGCCGGCGCGTCGAGCCGCACGGCCGCGCGGGCCAGCCCCCGGCACTCCTGGCGGACGTCGCCGCCGAGCGGCAGGGCGCCCGCCGCGGCCGGCCGTTCGGTGACCGCGCGCGCCGGTTCGGCAGAAGGCGCGAGCACCCCCTCCCTGGCCGCTCGGGCCGCGTCCGCGGGCGGCACACCGGACGCGGTGAGCCGGCACATCGTCTCCAGTACGGCCACGTCCGCCGCCCGCCAGCGCCGGTGCCGCCCGTCGGCGCGGACGGCGGGCCCGATGCCGTACCGGCGGTCCCAGGAACGCAGGGTGGTGGGCGCCACGCCCAGTCGGCGGGCCAGCGCCCCGGTCGTCAGGCCGGCCTCGTCGGGGTTCGGGAATGCGCTCATGAGGCGACGATACGACGCAGAAACGATGCGTGTTGAGGCGACCGGTGTGCGGCTCGCAGGATGAGGTGACCGGGGCAAGCCCCGGAGCACGTCCCGGAGTGGCCTGAGCGCAGGCCGCCCGACGCGAGGAGCCGTCGTCATGAGCCCGCAGCCGACCGCCGTCCCCTGTCCCGCCCCGACGCAGGATTCGCTCGCCGACGAGGAACTCGCCCGCGGCCTGCTGTCGGGGGACGAGGCGTCCCTGGCCGCCGTGTACCACCGCTGGCGCGGCCTGGTGCACTCGCTCGCCTGGCGTTCGCTGGGCGACGCCAGGGAGGCCGAGGACGTCACGCAGCAGGTGTTCCTCGGGGTGTGGAGCGGCCGTGCGGGCTACCGGCCCGAGCGGGGCGCGCTCGGCGGCTGGATCGTGGGCATCACCCGGCGCAAGATCGCCGACGCGCTGGCCGCCCGGACCCGCCGCCAGGAACTCGTGGCCTCGGCCGGCTCCTGGCTGACCCTGCGCGACCCCGGCCGCGGTCGCCCCGAGGAGGTCCTCGACCGCGTCCTGGTGCGGGGCGAGCTCGCCCGGCTCCCGGCGCCGCAGCGGCAGGTGCTGCGGCTGACCTTCTACGAGGACCTGACACAGACGCAGATCGCCGAGCGCACGGGCTGGCCGCTGGGCACGGTCAAGAGCCACGCCCGGCGCGGCATGCTGCGGCTGCGCGGCCGTCTGGAGCCCGGGCCGTACGCCTGAGACCCCCATTCCGCACGCGCGTTCCCCGGGCGAACCCGAATTCGACGCACAAACGCTGCATTCGACTTCGCGGGGGAACAGCGGGCGCGGACCAATCCCCCGCCCCCCGTGCACCGGATTACGTCCGGACCCGCCGCACTCCCGAAGGATCCCCCGTGAAGGAAGCCGTCCACATCGGCCGGAACCCGGCATCCCAGCCGGATCCCCAGGAACTGCTGGGCGCCGTGGCCCTGGGCGACCAGGAGGCCTTCGCCGGCCTCTACGACATCGTCGCGGGGCCGGTGCTGGGGGTCGTGCGCGCGGTGCTGCGCGACCGGGCGCAGTCCGAGGAGGTGGCCCAGGAGGTGCTGGTGGAGGTGTGGCGTTCCGCTCCCCGGTACCGCCCCGAGCGCGGCTCGGCCGTCAACTGGGTGCTGACCATGGCGCACCAGCGGGCCGTCGACCGGGTCCGTTCGGTGCAGGCCGCGGCGGCGCGCGAGCACCGGGCCGCCCTGCTCGACCACGCGCCCGAGTACGACGAGGTCATCGAGCAGGTGGAGGCCCGGCTCGAACGGGAGCAGGTCCGGCGCTGTCTGCGCACGCTGACCGATCTTCAGCGGCAGGCGGTGGAGCTCGCCTACTACCGGGGGCTGACCTACCGGCAGGTCGCCGAGGCGCTGGCGGTGCCCCTCGGCACGGTGAAGACCCGGCTGCGCGACGGGCTGATCCGGTTGCGCGACTGCCTGGGGGTGAGCGCGTGATCATGTCGGATCTGCACACGCTGTCGGGCGCGTACGCCCTGCACGCCCTGGAGGACGACGAGCGCGCCGCCTTCGAACGCCACCTCGCGGACTGCGAGGCCTGCGCCCGTGAGGTCGGGGAGTTCATCGCGACGGCCGCCCGGCTGGGGCTGGCGGTGTCGGTGCAGCCGGCACCCGGCGAGCGGGACCGGGTGCTGCGGCGGATCGCCGAGGTCCGGCAGGCAACCGCGGCCCCGACGCCCTGGGAACGCCCGGGACGCAGGGCACGCAGGGCGTGGTGGGCGTCCCGCTGGATCCTGGCCGCCTGTCTGGCGGCGACGGCCGCGCTGGGCGGCACGACGGTGTGGCAGTACCAGCGCGCCGAGGACGCCCGGGCCGAGGCCGGCCGCTCCCAGCGCGCGTCCGCGGAACTGTCCGCGGTGCTCGCGGCGCCCGACGCCCGCTCGCGCACGGTCCGGCTGGCGGACGGGGCCGAGGGGACCGTGGTGGTGTCCGCGAGCCGCGACCGCGCCGCGTTCCTCGCCGCAGGGATGGCCGAACCGCCCGGCGGCAAGGTCTACCAGCTGTGGTTCGACGAGCACGGCGTCATGCGCGACGCGGGGCTGATGGACCCGCGTCGCACGAGCCAGGCGGTGGTGCTGCAAGGGGCGGTGGACGGCGCGTCCGCCATGGGCATCACGGTCGAGCCGGCGGGCGGCTCGAAGGAGCCCACCTCACCGCCCGTCGCGCTGCTGCCGTTCCCCGCCTGATCCGGGCGGCCGCCCGGATCGACGCCCGGTCGACACCCCGTCGACGCCCGGCCAGCACCCGGTCAGCGCCCGGTCGACGCCCGGTCAGCGCCTGGGCGGCAGCGGGAAGAAGCCGCTCGTCCGCGCGACGTACTCGGCGTAGCCGGGCCGCTCGGCCATGTGCCGTTCCAGGAGCGGCTTTCCGCTGCCCCTGATCAGCAGGAAGCTCATCACGAGCGGTGAGACGAAGCCGACGAGGGCCGAGGCGGCGGAGTCGCACGCGATGAGGAACAGACCCCACCAGACACAGAAGTCCCCGAAGTAGTTGGGGTGCCGGGTGTAGCGCCACAGGCCGCGGTCCATGACCCGGCCCCGGGTGGCCGGATCGGCCTTGAACCGGGCCAGCTGGGCGTCGCCCACCGCCTCGAAGAACATCCCCACCGCCCACAGCGCGGTGCCGGCCCAGGCGACCGCGGTCATCCGGGCCGGCACGTACTGCGCGGCCTGCACCGGCAGCGACACCAGCCACACCAGGGCGCCCTGGAGCAGGTACACCATGCGCAGCGCGTACAGGTTCCGGCTGCCGGGAGCCTTCGCGAGCATCGCGTCGTAGCGGGGGTCCTCTCCGTGACCGCGGCCGCGGCGCGCGATGTGCGCGGCCAGCCGCAGTCCCCAGACAGCCGTCAGGACGGTGACCAGGACCCTGCGCCCGGTGTCGCCCTCCCCGGCGGAGGCCACGCAGGTCACCAGGGCGACGGCGGCGAAGGCGACTCCCCAGGCGACGTCCACGAGACGGTGCACGCCCTTGCGTACGGCCAGCGCGAAGGTGGCGAGCAGGACGACGAGGACGGCCGCGGCGGCCCAGGCGAGGTTGACCGCGAACGCGGCCCAGGGGAAACCGCTCATGACCGGTCCAGCCCCGCGTACCAGCCCTCGGGGCCGGCGGGCATCCCGCTGTCCCCCCGCGAGGTCGGCCGCACGCAGAGGATCTGGTCGACGCCCATGCGGCCCTCCTCGAAGGCGAGCGCCCCGCCGACCAGATAGAGCCGCCACACCCGGGCCGTCTCCTCACCGACGAGCCGCACCACGTCGGTCCAGCGGTCCTCCAGCGTGCGGTGCCAGGCGGCGACGGTGCGCACGTAGTGCTCGCGCAGCGACTCGGCGGACCGCACCTCCAGCCCGGCGTCCTCCAGGAACGTGACGGTCTCGCCGAGCGGCCGCATGTGCATGTCGGGGGCGATGTAGGCCTCGATGAAGGGACCGCCGCCGGGCGCGTTCCGCCCGCGCGACATCTGCTGCACGAGCACCCGGCCACGCGGGCGGACCAGTCGGCGCAGTGCGGCGGCGAAGGCCGGGTACTCGGCGTCCCCGACGTGTTCGCCCATCTCGATGGTGGCGACGGCGTCGTAGGCCCCGCCGTCGATGTCGCGGTAGTCCTGACACACCACCTCGACCCGGTGCTCCAGGCCCCGTTCGCGCACCTCGCGCCGGACGTACGCGGCCTGTTCGTGGGCCAGGGTGACGGCGGTGACCTGGGCCTTGTGCCGCTCGGCGGCGTACAGGGTGAGCGAGCCCCAGCCGCACCCGATGTCGAGCAGCCGCGCGCCGGGGACGACGGCGAGCTTGCGGCAGACGAGTTCCAGCTTGGCGTACTGGGCCTCGTCGGGTGTGCGGTCGGGGTCCTCGTCCGCCCAGTAGCCGCACGAGTAGGCCATCGGCTCGCCGAGGAGCAGGCGGTAGAAGTCGTTGGACAGGTCGTAGTGATGGCTGATCGCGGCCCGGTCCCGGGCCCGGGTGTGCAGGCCGCCGCGCAGCCGGGCCTGGGCGGCGGGCGGAGCGGGACGGGGTCCGACGGCGCCGAGCCGCAGTGCCTCGGAGGCGAGGCGGGTGCGGTCGGCGAGGCCGGGCCGCGGGGCGCGCGGGTCCCGTTCCCGGGCGGTCGCCCAGAGGGTGCGCAGCGCGTGCCCGAGGTCGCCCTCGATGTCGAGTTCGCCGGTCACGTAGGCCTGGGCGAGGCCGAGTTCGCCGGGTTCCCAGAGCAGGCGGCGCAGGGCGCGGCGGGAGCGTACGACCACGACGGGGCCGCCGGCCGGGCCCGCCTCGCTGCCGTCCCAGGCGCGCAGCCGGACGGGCAGGGCCGTGCCGAGCGTCTCCTCGACGAGAGCGGCGAGCCGGTGGGCGGTGCCGGGCCGGGCGGTGCGGGCGGTGCGCACGTCGGTCATCGGGTCGGGTCCTCCTTAACGAACAGGTACTGCTGGACGTCGAGGTAGCCGGAGCGGAAGCCGGCCTCGGAGTAGGCGAGGTAGAGGGTCCACATCCGGCGGAAGGTGGCGTCGAAGCCGAGGGCGGCGACCTCGTCGGCACGTTCGGTGAACCGCTCGCGCCACAGCCGCAGCGTCTCGGCGTAGTGCGCGCCGAAGCCGTCGCGGCGGGCGACGGTCAGCCGGGTGTGGTCGCGGACCGTGTCCTCGACGGCCTCGACGGAGGGCAGCAGGCCGCCGGGGAAGATGTACTTCTGGATCCAGGTGTGGGTGTCCCGGCTGGCCAGCATCCGCTCGTGCGGCATGGTGATGGCCTGGAGGGCGGCCCGGCCGCCGGGGGCGAGCCGGTCGTCGAGGGTGCGGAAGTAGACCGGCCAGAACTCCTCGCCGACGGCTTCGATCATCTCGACACTGACGACGGCGTCGTAGGTGCCGCGTGCCTCGCGGTAGTCGCACAGCTCGACCGTGACCCGGTCGGCGAGGCCGGCGTCCCGGACCCGGGCGAGGGCCAGGTCGCGCTGTTCGGCGGAGAGGGTGAGCGAGGTGACACGGGCGCCGCGTGCCGCGGCCCGGAGCGCCAGTTCGCCCCAGCCGGTGCCGATCTCCAGCAGCCGGGTGCCGCGCTGGACGCGGGCGAGGTCGAGCAGCCGGTCGATCTTGCGGTGCTGGGCGGCGGCGAGCAGGTCCCAGCGGGCGGGGAAGCCGCGGAAGATCGCCGAGGAATAGGTGAGTGTCTCGTCCAGGAACAGCGTGAAGAGGTCGTTGGACAGGTCGTAGTGGCGGCTGATGTTGGCGCGGGCGTTGTCCGGGGTGTTGCGCCGGTGGTGCGGCTGCCGCTGGGCCCACCGGCCGCGCAGGCGCTGGAGCGGGGCGGGGATCAGGTCGGCCGCGTGGGCGGCGAGCACGGTGAGCGGGGCGACCAGGTCGGGCGCGTCCCACTCGCCGGCCATGTAGGACTCGCCGAAGCCGATCAGGCCGTGCGCGCCGATCCGGGCGTGGAAGGCGCGCGGGTCCCTGATCTCCAGCAGCGGGCCGCCCCGGCCCACGCAGGTGCCGTCCGCGTAGCGTGCCCGCAGGGGCAGCCGGTCCAGTGCCCGGCGGACGACGGCGCCGGTCACGGCGGTCCGGACGCGTGCGGCGGACGGCGGGGCGGCCACGCCGGGCCGGTGTGCGGCGTCCGTGTGCGGGACGGCGTGGCAGTCGCCCCGCCGCACGGTGGCGGGGCGGGGCTCGACGTACGTCATGGGTTGTTCTCTCCGGTGCGGTGGTCGGGACGGGGTCGGACGGGCAGCCCGCGCAGGTACAGGCGGATGCCGTGCAGTCGGATGGCGGCGGAGACGGCGACGGTGGACCAGGGACGGCGCAGCGCCTGGCGCAGCAGCCGCCCGTTGGTTGCTTCCCGTCGCGTGCCCCGCACGGTTGCGGTGAAGGGGCGCCCGCCCGCGCGGTCGAGGTGCACGGTGAGGTCGAGCCGCTCGTCCGGCCTGGGCAGCCGCATGCGGTAGTGGCCGTCGACGGGGAAGAACGGCGAGACGTAGAACTCCTTGTCGGTCCGTGCCCTGCCGTCGGCGTCCGTGTCGAGCAGATAGCAGTGGCGTTCGCCGTAGGTGTTGTGGACCTCGGCGACCACGCAGCGCGGCTCGCCGTCGGGGCCGTGGCACCAGTAGACGGTGAGCGGGTTGAAGACGTGTCCGAAGACGCGGGCCTGGGTGAGCATGAGCACCGGGCCGCCCGCCAGGTCGACGCCGTGCGCCGCCAGGAAGGCGTCCAGGCCCGCCCGGATGCCGGGTGCTTCGCCGGTGAAGTGGTCGCGCGGGTCGAAGCGGGTCAACGCCCTCAGCGGACGCGGGAGTTCCGGCGGGTGATCGACGTCGACCAGCCACAGATGAGTGCGGTGGCGCAGCACGTACCGCAGGGGTGCGGTGCGCACATGGGTGATCGTGCAGGGGTACAGGGCGGGCGTCGGCCCGACCACCCGCTCGGCCCGCGCGCCGCGGGGGGTCACCATCGCACCCCCAGTGCGGCCGCCGCCGCCACGCCGGAACGGCAGCCGTCCTCGTGGAAGCCCCAGCCGTGGTAGGCGCCCGCGAACGCGGTGACGGTGGTGTTCAGACCGGGCAGGTCCCGCTGGGCGGCGACCGACTCCGGGGTGTAGACGGGGTGTTCGTAGGCCATGCGGGCGAGGATCCGGTCGGGGTCGACACGGTCCTCGCCGCCCAGGGTGACCACGTACGGCTCGGCCGCGTCGAGCCGCTGGAGCCGGTTCATGTCGTAGCTGACCCGGACGTGGTCGGCGCCCGCGGCACAGGACGGCATCAGGTAGTTCCAGGAGGCCCGGGCGCGGCGGGCGCGCGGGAGGACCGCGGTGTCGGTGTGCAGGAGGGTGACGTTGCGCGCGTACCGGAACGCGCCGAGCACCTCCTTCTCCCGGGGGGAGGCGTCGGCGAGCATCCGCAGCGCCTGATCGGGGTGGACGGCGATCACCACGGCGTCATAGGCCTCGCGCACGCCGTCGTCGGTGGTGATCTCGGCGCCTTCCGGGGTGCGCCGCACGGCCCGTACGGGGGTCGCGGTGCGGACGGCGTCCAGGCGCCGGGCGACCCGGTCGACGTACTCGCGCGAGCCGCCGGTCACCGTGCGCCACACCGGGGAGCCGCCGATGGCGAGCATCCCGTGGTGCTCCAGGAAACGGAACAGATAGGCGGCCGGGTAGCGCTGGGCGGTGGCGGTGTCGCAGGACCAGACGGCCGCGACGACCGGCGTCATGAAATGCGCGCGGAAATAGGCGGAGAAGCCCTCGCGGTCGAGGAAGTCCCCCAGCGTGAAGGTGTCCTCGGCTCCGTGGGCCAGCAGCCGGCGGGCCGCCCGGTGGAAGGCGGGGACCTCGGCGAGCATGCGCAGGTAGGGGAGCCGCACGGCGTTGCGCGGCCGGGCCAGGAGGCCGCCGGGACCGCGGGCGCCGGTGTACTCCAGCCCGCAGCCGTCGCACCGTACCGACATGCTCATCTCCGACTCCTGGGTGGAGACGCCGAGATCGTCGAAGAGCCGCAGGAGGTGGGGGTAGGTGCGGCGGTTGTGCACGATGAAGCCGGAGTCGACGTGGTGGACCCGGCCGTCGGGTGCCGTGAGGTCGTGGGTGTGGGCGTGTCCGCCGAGCCGGTCGTCGGCCTCGTAGAGGGTGACCCGGTGGTTCCCGCGACGCAGCACATGCGCGGCGGTCAGTCCGGCCACCCCGCTGCCCACGACCGCCGTCCGCCGTCGCCCGTCGGACCCGGCTCCGGGCCCTCCGCGCGGCTCTGTGTCGGCTGCCGCTGTCGTCCGCACCATCGTCCGCTCCTCCCGCCCGGCCCCGGGGCGGGGCCGTCGCGTGTAATCCGAGGCCGCGGCCGGAGCGGATTGGCGCGGAGCCCGGGATTCCTTGCCGTGGAGATGAATGACCGGATAGCCGGAGAATGCGTTCGACCTCTACACATAAAGAATAAATAAGAGCAGAATGGACAGGCGCGGCACTTACCGCACACCGCTCCGCAGCGGTCGGGCCTGAGAGTCGAAGGAGACGGATCATGGCCAACGTCTCGCCCACCAGAGGTGACATGTCGACGCACCCCGATGTCCCCGAGATGCAGGCGCGGTACGCCCGCATGCTCGGCGGTCGTGATGTGGCGCTCGTGGACGGACCGGTGTTCCTGCTCGGTCTGTACTGCGCCGTGTCCCCGTGGATCCTGCACTACACCGTCAGCCAGCCGGCGCTCATGACCCACAACCTGATCGTCGGGATCGCGATCGGTCTGCTGGCCCTCGGCTTCACCGCGGCTCCCGCGCGGATGTACGGCCTGAGCTGGGCCATGTGCGCGCTGGGCATCTGGATGATCATCGCGCCATGGGTCGTCGGCGACAGCCCGGACGCCGGTGTCGCGGTCAACAACATCATCATCGGCGCACTGGCCCTGATCCTGGGGCTGATGTGCACCGTCACGGCGGCGAAGAGCACCTCGCAGCCATAGAGAGCCCGTCGCACCCCGGACGACGGCCGGGGCGTTCCCGCCGCACGCGGGACCGCCCCGGCCGTCGTGCCGGACATCGCCCGCGGGTGGGCCGATGTGCGCACGCGCCTTCTCCCGGTCGTCGCACACCTCACGCCGGGAAGTCGATCACCTGTACGCCGCTCGGGCCGTCACTGGCAGGATCGGGGCATGCAGACCCAGGGGATTTTCGTCGTGCCGCCCGCACCGCTGCGGCTCGAGGGGGTGGGGATCACCCTGCGCGAATGGACCGATGACGACCTCCACGCCATGGTGGAGGTGTACGACGACCCCGAGATCGCCCGGTGGACCCCGGTCGTCTCCCCCTTCGACGCCCGGGCGGCCCGCGCCTACCTCGACCACGCGCGGACGAGCCGGGCCGAGGGACGCACGGCGCAGCTCGCGATCACCACGGACGGCGGGCGCCCCCGGGGCGAGGTGCTGCTGTTCCGCAGCGCGTCGGACGAGCGGGACGCCGAACTCGCCTACGGGGTCGGCGCCGAGCACCGCGGGCAGGGCCTCGCCGGGCGGGCGGTGCGCCTGGTCGCGGAGCTCGCGGTGCGCGAACTACGGCCACGGCGGCTGCTGTTGTGCATCGAGGACGGCAACACGGCGAGCGAGGCGGTCGCCCGGGCGTGCGGCTTCGCACTCGCCGACGAGGCGCCCGTGACCCGGCAGGCCAAGGGCCGCGAAGTCGTGCTGCGCACCTGGTCCCTGCGTCCGGAGGGCGCCGACCGGTGGGTCCGCCGGGAAGGAGCGGCCCCACCGGCCTGACGTCAGGTGACGTTGCGGCCCGACGTCAGGTGACGGCGAGCGCGGTGTCGTCGATGACGAACGAGGTCTGGAGCTTGGAGCCCTCGGTGCTGGTGAATCTGAGCGTGACCGTCTGGCCGGCGTACCCGCTCAGGCTGAAGCTGCGCTGGGTGTAACCGGAGGCCGCGTTGAGGTTGGAGTACGAGGCCAGGGTGGCCAGGACCGTGCCGGAGCTGTTGAGGACCTGGACCTGAAGGGTGTCGTAGGCGGTGCTGGTGGTGGTCTCCGCGGTGTCGATGTGCAGGTAGAGACCGAGCGTGGCGGAGCAGCCGGACGGGATGGCCACCGACTGGGAGAGCGTCTCGGTCCCGGCGGTGCCGTTGCCGCCGAGCCAGGCGTAGTAGGAGCCCGTACGGGCGGACTCGCCGCCGGAGTTGGTGATGACGCCGCTGGTGGCGCTCCAGGTCGTGGCGCCGGACTCGAAGCCCGCGTTGCCGAGCAGCTGGGTGTCGGCGCAGTCGGTGCCGCCGCCGCCCCCGCTGCCGCTCGCGCCGGAGAGCCACTCGGTGGCGTTCAGGGCGAGGGCGGCATTGGTGGCGCCGGTGTCGTTCCAGCCGTCGTAGAGGGTGTTGCCGGACTGGCCGGTGCCGTCGTCGATGGGTGAGCTGTCGCCCCAGAAGGCGACGCGGCCGCTGCCGAAGGTGCTGGTGGCGAAGAAGGCACCGGTGTTGCCCGAGTAGCCGCTGCGGTACAGCAGGCCCTTGACGGAGGAGTTGTCGGCGGGCTTGAGCGTGGCGGTGGTGCCGGAGGCGATCAGGCTCTTGGTGACGGTGCCGAAGGAGCCGTGCAGGACGGGGTCGGCGCTGTCGCTGATCGCGGCCGGGTAGCCGGAGCTGATGGAGAGCGAGTCGACGGAGAAGCCGAACGGGTCGGTGGAGTCGACACTGTTGTCGCTCATCAGGTCATTGAAGATCTCGACCGCGTCCTCGCCGTCGTTGTTGCGGTCGGCGCCCGTGTGGTCGGAGACCATGAACAGGCCTCCGCCGTTCTTCACGAAGGTCATGATCGCCGTCTTCTCGGCGGCGGTGAACAGTGTGTTGGGCTCCGGCAGGACGAGGGTGTCGAAGTTCGACAGGTCGGTGGCGGCCGAGCCGCCGTACGTGAGGGCGCTCGTGGCGGTCTTGAGGCTGTAGTCGCCGGTCTGCTGCAGGGCGACGCCCCACGACGACAGCGCGCCGGTCCAGTCCGTCTCCGAGGACGGGGAGGAGTCCTGCGAGAGCGGGTCGGGCTTGCTGGTCGAGATGATCCAGTCGGCGTTGCCGGCCTCTTCCGCGTGGCCGTCGTCGTACAGGATGCGGTGGGGGGTGGCCGCGTGGGCGGGCGTGGCGCTGGTGCTGACCTGAAGGGCCGCTCCGGTGACGAGCAGCCCGAGACCGGCCAGGACGGTGGTGACCTTGCGGCGGGATCTCCGTGATCCGAGCATCCGGCGAACCTCCGTGAGATGGGGGACACGAGGCGGGTGCGGGCGCCAAATCTGCGCGCGTAGATACCGCATTCGAGGGTTCTACCCGCGTGGAACGATTGAAAGGTACATGGCATGACTGCGGGATGAACATCAAACGCGGGCAATAACGCGAGCGAAAACGTCAACACCCGCGCGGCACGGCGGCGGCTGGGCGGCCCGACCGGGGTGGGGGCGGCACGAACAGGGTGGAGCGGCCCAGTTGCGGCGGGGCGGCACGAACAGGGTGTGGCTGGTCCGACCGGGGTGGAGCAGCCCATGGCTGGTCCGACCGGGGTGAAGCAGCCCAGCCCCGGCGGGATGGCACAACCGGCTGGAGCGGCCCGGCCGCGGCGGGCCGGCACGACCGGGGTGGCGCGGCCCAGCCGCGGGCGGGACGGCTCGCCGTCCCCGTCCGACGGCGCATCGGCGCGTTGCCGACGATCGCCGCCGGCGTCCTGGCCGCGCCCGTCGGATCCTCAGGTGCCGCGGCGTTCGGCGGGGACGGGCACCGAGGGCGTCGACCGGGGCGAACGGCCCGTCCGGCTTGAGATCGACCCGGCCCGGCCCGGCCTGGCCCGGCCTGGCAGCGGTGGGCGTCGGGCCTGCCGCGGCTACCGCCCTACCGCGCGGACACGTACGGCGTCGTCGTGCTCAGGGGCGCGAAGCCCAGGCGTTCGAGGATGGGGCGGCTCTGGTCGGAGGCGTCGACCTGGAGGTAGCGGTAGCCGCGGTCGGCGGCGATGCGGGCACGGTGGGCGATCAGCGCACGGTAGACGCCCCGGCCGCGCCAGCCCTCGACGGTGCCGCCGCCCCACAGACCGGCGAACCTCGTCCCCGGGATGAGCTCCATCCGCGCCGAGCTCACCGGCACGTCCCCGGCCATCGCGACCAGGGCCACGATCGCGTCCGGGTCGGCGGCCAGCCGGGCACGCAGAAGATCCCGCAGCCAGGAGCCGTCGCGACCGAACGCCCTCTCGTTCGCCTCGACCATGAGCTCGATCCCCGCTCGGTCCGTGACGGGGACGATGCGGACACCCTCGGGCGGTCCGGCGTCGACCAGCTGGTCGCCGGTCTCGCCGATCATCAGGGTCTCCTCCGGGTCGGCCGTGAAACCGGCCGCCGTGAGCCGCTGTCCGAGGTCGGCCGGACGGTCGTGCGCGTGCAGCTTCCACTCGAACTCGTGGCCGAGCCCGGTGAAGTAGGCGATCTGTTCCGCGATCGCCGCGTCGGCGTCGGCGGAGTCCAGGTCCGACCAGAGCACCCCGCTCCAGCCGCCCTCGCCGCCGACATGGCGGACCACGCCCCCGGCGCGTTCGACGCGCGCGTCGGAGCTCTCGGGGCGCGCGCCTTCGCGCATGTCCCGGTCGTACAGGGCGAGTACCGCGGCATGATCCATGGGCCCACTCCAGCACCCCCGCCCGGCCGCGACAACGGAATTACGGGTGCGGGGAGGAGCGGGGCGCCGCCGCGCCGTCCGGCCGCACCGCCGCCAGGTACGCGCTCAGCCGGTCGCGGTTGCGGGCCAGACAGTCGATCCGGGCCTGGATGCGGTCGATGTGCCCCTCGAGGAGGGCGGCGGTCTCCGGGGTGAGGTGCTCGGCGGGCAGGACGATCTCGTCGGGGCCGGACAGGTACGGCAGGATCGCGCGGATCATCTCGGTGGTGAGGCCGGAGTCGAGCAGCCCGCGGATCTGCTGGACGTCCCGGACGGCCGCCTCTCCGTACGAGCGGTAGCCGTTCTCGCCGCGGTCCGGGTGCAGCAGGTCCTGCTCCTCGTAGTAGCGCAGCAGCCGGGTGGGGACACCGGTGCGGCCGGAAAGTTCGCCGATCTTCATTCCGCGCTCCGCTCCTCGCTCACCGCCGCCAATCAGCGCTCGTCGCTCAGCCGCACCCTGCCGCCGCCCCCCCTGCCGTCGTTACCCGACGGCGCTCCGCGAGCGGCGCGCAGGGCCACGCTTGCCTTCACACTGATGTGAATGTTCGACCATGGTGGCATGTCCACCACCTCCATGGCCAAGGGCACCGCCGTGCCCGCGTCCCTGCCCTGGCCGGGGCTGCTCGCCCTGTCCACGGCCGCCTTCACCGCCGTGGTGACCGAGCTGCTGCCCGCCGGGCTGCTGCCACGCATGGCGCCGGGCCTCGGTGTCCCCGAGGCCCGGGTGGGCTTCCTGGTCACCGGGTACGCGGTGGCGTCGTTCGTGGCGGCCGTCCCGGTGACCGCGCTGCTGCGCGGCCTGCCGCGCCGGCGGGTCCTGGTCGGCACCCTGCTCGGCTTCGCGCTGAGCAACGCTGTGGTCGCGCTGTCGTCCTCGTACGGCCTCACCTTCGCCGCACGCCTGGTCGCCGGGGTCATGGGCGGCACGCTGTGGGCGATGCTCGCGGGCTACGCGGCCCGGATGGTGCCCGCCGGGCGACGCGGCCGGGCCATCGCGGTCGTGCTCGCCGGCATCACGCTCGCGCTGTCGCTGGGGGTGCCCGCCGGGACCGCGCTGGCCGAGGTGGTGGGCTGGCGAGCGGCGTTCGGGCTGCTGTCCGGACTGGCGGTGCTGCTGGTGGGCTGGGTGCGGTGGCGGGTCCCCGACTTCCCCGGCGAGGCGCGGAAGGAGCGCGTGCCGGCGTCCCGGGTCGCCCTGCTGCCGGGAATCCCCGTGATCCTTTCCGTCACCCTGTTCCTCCTGCTGGGCCACCAGGTGCTCTACACGTACATCGCCCCCTTCTCCGAGCACGCGGGGTTCGGACGTACGGATGCGGTGCTGCTGGTGTTCGGGGCGTCCACGGTCGCCGGGATCTGGGGGACGGGTCTGCTGGTGGACCGGCGCCCGCGGGCCACGCTGCTCGGCGCGCTCGCCCTGTGCGCGGCGGTCATGCTCACCCTCGGCCGGTACGCCGACGCGCCGGCCGTGCTGCCGGTCTCCGTCGCCCTGTGGGGAGCGGCCTTCGGCGGGGCGCCGACCCTCATCCAGACGGCGCTGGTGAACGCGGCGGGGCCCGCCGCCTCCGACATGGCGACCTCGCTCCAGACGACCGTGTACAACGCGGGCATCGCGGGCGGCTCGCTCACCGGAGGTGTGGTCCTGGGGGCGCTGGGCCCGGGGGCCCTGCCGTGGACCGCGCTGCCGCTGGTCGCGGTGGCACTCACCGCGGTCGCGCTGGGCCGCGGGCACGCCTTTCCGGTCGCGCGGAGCCGAGCCTAGGCCGCCCCGAAACCCGGGTCGCACCGTCGGGGGGGCCGTACGTCAGGGTCGGGGCCGTCGAACCGTCATCCCCGCGCCGCTGCGTGGAACGCGCCGCCGAGACACCGCGGGTCGGCGAGGAGCCGTTCGGTTCGGGACCGATGGGCGGGGACGGCACGGCCTTCGCCGAGGACCACGACCGGGTGGCTTTCGCCGAGGACCACGACCGGGTGGCTTTCGCCGAGGACCACAACCGGGTGGCTTTCGCACAGGACCACGACCGGGTGGCTTTCGCCGAGGGACCACGACCGGGTGGCCTCCGGCGCGACCGCACCCGGCACCCCGAAGTCGAGCCCGGCCGCCGGTCGGCCCGTCCGACGGCCGCGGGGTGTGCGCGGCGACGGGCTGGCACGGCGGGCGCACACTGTCCGATGGGCGCGGTCGCCCACGCGTGGGTGCGCCTGGGCCGGATCGTGAACATCGCCTCGTCCGAGCAGCTCACGACCTGGCTGGGCCGGTGGGGTGCGCCCGCCCCGCCGGTGCGGACCGACCCCGCCGGTGCGCGAGGTCACCCCCGGCGTCACGGTGGACGGGCGGTACCCGGGCTGGTCGAGGAGGTCCACGCACGGCACCGGCCCTTCCGCGGCGGCTGAGGCGGACCCCTCCGCCCGCACCCACGCTTCGGCGGCCCCACCCGAGCGGGCCGCCGGATCCACGCAGGGCCCCCTGTCCCCGCACGGGAGGACCGAGGGCGCCTTCGCACTCCCGCGCCGAGGAGGGCGGGTCAGCGCTCCGCGTGCGGGCGGAACCGCCGCTGGAGGGCCAGGCCGCCCAGCAGCAGGGCCGCGCTGCCGGCGACGGCGGGCAGCGTGGCGTCGGCCCCGGTGTGGGCGAGCGAGGACACGGCCTCGGGCACCCCGCTCTGGGGCGCGACGGCCGGCGCCTGCGGAACGGCCCGCGGGCCGGGGTGCTGCGGCTCCGCGGGCGGGTTGTGCCGGGTCGGCGGCTGCGGCGCGGGCTCGACGGGCGGCGGGGGCTCCTCGTCGGACACGTTGACGGACTCGTTGCCGAACGCCGGGTTCGCGATGCCGACGACGTTCACGCTGTTGCCGCTGACGTTCACCGGGAGGTGGACCGGCAACTGGACGCCGTTGCCGGAGACGACGCCCGGGGAGCCCTGCGTGGCGCCGTGTGCGGTGGCGCCCCCGCCGGAGGACGCGCCGTGCGCCCCGGAAGCGCTCTCACCGCCGGACGACGCGCCGCGCGCTCCGGAGGCGGCGGCCCCCTTGTTGGCGCAGGCGTTGCCCGCGGCGGGGTTCAGCACGCCCACCACGTTCGCCGTGTTCCCGCACAGGTTCACCGGGAGGTGCACCGGCAGCTGGACACCGTTGCCGGAGATCAGTCCGGGCGAGCCGGCCGCGGAGCCGTCCGCCGCGGAGTCGGCGTGTGCGGGCAGCGTCACAGCCATCGCGCCGGAAACTGCGGCGACGGCCAACACACCGGTTCGGGTAGCCCGTCTCATGGGTCCCTGCCTTCCAGACTCGAGTCGCGGGCACTCGCCCGCACCCGGTAGAACGCCGGCGCGGCATCCGGGTTATGCCTGAACACCCTTTCACCCCATCGGGCCACCCTCGCGATCCCGCTTCGGCCCCCTCGTCGAACTGGTGTCAGACCCGTCGCGCGGGGATCGCGGGGCGCCCGGGGCGCCACCCGCGCAGGGGCGCGGGGTGGCCCCCGGCCGCCCGGAGGCGGGTCGTCGGCAGGCCGCCTATCGTGAGCCAGGGCGCCGTTCCCGGACCGCTGCGGGCGTCCCTGGAGGCACTGATGCTGGCCATGCTGCCGACGCGGCCCGGGCTGCGGCGCTGCGCGCTCGCCGCCACCGCCGCACTGACCCTGGTGGGCGCGGGCCTGCCGACGGCGACCGCGAACCGGAACGCCGCCGGGGACGACCGTGCCGACCTCTCCCGGTTCTACGACCAGAAGGTCACGTGGTCGGCGTGCGACGGCGACGGCATGCCCGATGACCTCCAGTGCGCCGACCTGACCGTCCCCCTCGACTACGACCGCCCCAAGGCCGCCACGCTCGACCTCGCGCTCGCCCGCTACCGGGCCACGGGCGACAAGCGCGGCTCGGTGGTGCTCAACTTCGGCGGCCCCGGCGGCCCCGGTGTTCCCGAACTCGGTCATGGCGGCAAGGAGTTCATGGACCTCACCGACGGGTACGACGTGGTCACCCTCGATCCCCGGGGGGTCGGCCGCTCCTCCCCCGTCAGCTGCGGTGACGAGGCGTACGGCGGACTCGCCTCCCTGGACGACGACTCTGTCCTCGCCGATCCCCAGGCGCTCCTCACCCGGTTGAAGCGGGTCGCCGCCGACTGCGCCGAGCACTCCGGGCCGGTGCTGCCGCACATAGGCACCGTCGACGCGGCACAGGACCTGGACGTGCTGCGCGCGGCACTCGGTGACAAGAAGCTCAACTACCTGGGGTTCTCCTACGGCACCCGGCTCGGCGCGGTGTACGCCGCCCGGTTCCCCGACAAGGTGGGCCGGCTGGTCCTCGACGGCGTCGACACCCTGACCGAGCCGCTCACCGAGCAGGGCCTCGCGGGCGCCCGGGGGCAGCAGGTGGCGCTGGACGACTTCGTCGGCTGGTGCACGAAGGACATCGCCTGCCCGTTCGGGCAGGATCCGCGAGTGGCCCGCGAGGAGGTCGTCCGGCTCGTGCGCTCACTGGACGAGGACCCGGTGCCGACCGACTTCGGCGACGACTTCTCCGGCCAGGACCTCGTTGGCGCGCTCGGACAGGGGCTGTACAGCAAGGAGCTGTGGCCCCTGCTGGAGCGGGCGCTGGCGCAGCTCATCGAGAGCGGCGACGCCAGCGGGGTCCTGAGCTTCTCGACCGGCGGCTTCGCCCTGCCGCTGCCCTTCCCGCTCCGGACCGCGGGCCGCGACGAGCCCTCCCCCGGGGCGCTCGTCGACGAGGAGGACATCCCCCTCGACAACCTGCCCGCGGCGCTGATGGCGATCAACTGCGCCGACGATCCCGACCGCCCGACGGCCGCGCGGATCTCCGCAGACCTCAAGCGGCTGCGCGCCGCGTACGACAAGGCCTCTCCGGTCTTCGGGCAGTACCGCCTCACCGAGGTCCTCATGTGCTACGGCCGCCCCAGGGGAACCGACTTCATCCGCGACGAGGTGAAGGACCTGAGCACCCCGCAGATGCTGCTGGTCGGCACACGCGGGGACCCGGCGACGCCGTACCGCTGGACCGTGGAGACGGCGGAGCGTCTCGGTTCCCCGGCCGTGGTGCTCGACAACAAGGGCGACGGCCACACCGGTTACGGGTCGTCCAAGTGCGTGCACCGCAAGGTCGACGACTTCCTGCTCTACGGCTCCCTCCCGCCCAGCGGCAGCTCGTGCGGGCCCGACGAGGACGACGACTGAGTGCGCCGGTTCCTGCCGCTGCTGCTCGTCTGCCTCCTCGCGGCCGCGATGACGGTCGCCGCGTCCGCCGGGTCCGCCTGGTGGTGGCTCGCGGCCGGACCGCTGCTGGCGTCGGCCTGCCTGGGGGGCTGGGATCTGCTCCAGCGCCGCCGCTCCGAACTGCGCAACCACCCGCTGACCGGCCGGCTGCGGTATCCGACGGGGCGGCTGCGCGCGCGTGCCGGAAGCGTCGACGCAGGGAAGCCGTTCGGTGGCGAAGGGGGCGCGTACGAGTATCTGGTGCCGTCGCTGCGGCCGGTCGAGCCGGCCGAGGAGCCGCCGGTGGTGCGGGTGGGCGGGCCGGACTGCTCCCAGCCCTACGACATGGCGCTGCTCAACGTGTCCGCGATGAGCTTCGGGGCACTGTCGTCGCGCGCGGTGCTCGCCCTCGGCAGGGGTGCGGCGCTGGGGCGTTTCGCGCAGGACACCGGGGAGGGCGGACTCTCGGAGCACCATCTGCGCGGCGGCGGCGACCTGGTCTGGGAGATCGGGACGGGGTACTTCGGCTGCCGCGACGCCGACGGCGGCTTCGACGCACGGGAGTTCGCGGACAAGGCGGCGCTGCCCGAGGTGAGGTGCGTGTCGCTGAAGCTGTCCCAGGGGTCGGCGCCGGGCAGCGGCGGAGTGCTGCCGGGGGTGAAGGTGAGCGCCGAGATCGCGCGGGAGCGGAAGGTCCCGGTGGGCGAGACGGTGGTGTCGCCGGCCTCGCACCGGGTGTTCTCGACGCCGCGTGAACTGGTGCTGTTCCTGGCCCGGCTGC
This sequence comes from Streptomyces sp. Root1310, assembly GCF_001426425.1. Classification (NCBI taxonomy): domain Bacteria; kingdom Bacillati; phylum Actinomycetota; class Actinomycetes; order Kitasatosporales; family Streptomycetaceae; genus Streptomyces; species Streptomyces sp. Root1310. The sequence continues at coordinate 151,638 of NZ_LMEQ01000031.1, forward strand.
GTGAGCTGGCCGGAGGCAAACCGACCGGGTTCAAGCTGTGCGTGGGCTCGCGGCGGGAGTTCCTCGCGGTGTGCCGGGCGATGGTGGCGGAGGGTCTGACGCCGGACTTCGTGGTGGTGGACGGGTCGGAGGGCGGCACCGGCGCCGGGCCCGCGGGGTTCGCCGGGCATCTCGGCATGCCGCTCACCCAGGGGCTGATCACCGTGCACAACGCCCTGGTGGGGGTCGGGCTCCGGGACCGGGTCCGGATCGGGGCGAGCGGCCGGGTGGCCACCGGCTCGGACATCGTCACCCGTCTCGCGCAGGGCGCCGACTACACCAACGCGGCCCGGGCGATGATGCACGCCGTCGGTTGTGTCGGCGCGCTGCGGTGCCACACCGGGACCTGCCCGGCCGGCGTCGCGACCCAGGATCCGCTGCGGGCGCGCTCGTTGAACGTGGCCGACAAGGCCCGGCGGGTCCGGCGCTACCAGCGGGAGACGGTGCGTGACGCCGTCCGGATCATGGCGGCGATGGGTATCCGCGAGCCGGCCGAGCTCACCCCCGCCCACCTGGTCCGGCGGACGCGGCCGGGCATGGTCCGCTCGTACGCGGAGCTGTACGAGTGGCTGGCGCCGGGAGAACTGCTCGCCGGACCACCGCCGTCCTGGGAGACCGACTGGAAGGCCGCGGACCCGGACAGCTTCGGCTAGCGGCCCCGCGGCGGACGGCCACGAGGCCTACGAGGCCCACGAAGCGCACGAGGTCTGCAGCAGCTGCAGCCGCAGCGGCCGCACTGGCCGCATCAGCCGCACTGGCCGCATCGGCTAAGAGGGCTTGACGGTGACGAAGCGTTCGATCGCCGCCGTCAGTTCGGCCGGCTTCTCGACCGGGAGTTCATGGCCCGCGTCGAGGATGCGGACGGTGGCGTCCGGATAGGCCTTGGCCATGCGCAGCATCTGCCGCACCGGGAGCTGGATGTCGTGGTAGCCGTGGATCATCAGGGTCGGGGCCTGGATCTCCCCGACCCGGTCCAGCACGTCGAAGGCGCGCATGGCCCCGTACAGCGTCATGACCACCTCGCGCGGGGTGTCCGCGGAGGACTTGACGTACGCGCGGATCTCCTCGCGGGGGTAGCCGGGGGCGAAGGCCCGCTGGATGTTGGCGGCGACGAACAGCTTGAAGGGGACGAGGGTGGAGACGCCCATCAGCAGGCCCCTGCCCCGGCTGTAGGTCATCCGGCCGATGGAGTTCACCAGCACCATGCGCTCCACCCGTTCGGGGTGGGAGAGGGCGACGGTCTGCGAGATCATCCCGCCCATCGAGTGGCCGACCAGCACGAACCGCTCCACCTCGAGGTGGTCGAGGAGGGCGAGGAGGTCCTTCGCCAGCTCCGCGACCGTCTTCACGCCCGCACCGCTGCTCTCGCCGTGCCCGCGCAGGTCGAGCCGGATCACCCGGCGCCGCTCGGCGAAGTGCGCCACCTGGTGGTCCCAGCGGTGCCGGTTCGCCGTCCAGCCGTGCACGAACACCAGGGGCACCCCGTCGCCGTCGCGCGGGCCCTCGTCGTCGTACGTCAGTGCTGCGCCGTCGACTTCGAGCTGCGGCATGGGTGCCTCCTGCGGTGCGGTCCCGGTTACTGACGCGTACGGTAACCGGCCGAGGGGGTCGCCGTCACCGTCGGGCGGGTGCGAGATCGCGATCAGAATTCCACGGGATCGCACACCGGGGGGCAGGTCGGCGGTGTCCGCCGTCGCGTCCGCGGCCGAGCTCGCAGCCCCCGGAGACGATGACCTCGATGACGACGACCCGATGACGACGACCTCGACACGAGGGACGGGAGCGAGGCGCCGCCGGCCGGGGAGCGCCCGTCGGCCACCGCCGCGACCGTGGCGACGCGGCCGCGCGGATGCGCAGGGACATTGCCCCAAATGCCTGAAGGCCAAATGGGACCTATCGTGCTGATATGGAGCACGCACTGAGCCCAGCGACCCTCTCCGAACTGCGCCGCCCGCGCCCCTATCCCGCGGTGTCCGTGCTGACGCCGACGCACCGGCGGGAACCCGAGAACACCCAGGACCGGGTCCGGCTGCGCAATGTCGTGGCCGAGGCGAAGAAACAGCTGGAGACCGACCCGGCGGTCAGCCGCGAGCGGCGCGCCGACGTCGCCGACCAGCTCGACCGGGCCCTGGCCGAGGTCGACCTGGCACATACCGAGGACGGCCTGGTCATCTACGCCGCCCCGGGCGAGCACCAGGTGTGGTCCCTGGCCCGCGCCGTCCCCGAACGCGTCGTGCTCTCCGACACCTTCCTGACCCGCAACCTCGTCTCGGCCCAGGCGGCCGACCGCCCGTTCTGGGTCCTGTCGGTCTCCGCGGACCGTGCCACGTTGTGGAACGGCGGCGCCGACCGGATCACCGAGGAACACGCGGGCGGCTTCCCGCTGGTCAAGAGCCGGCCGAACTTCGACGCCGAACGCATGGAGCGGATCGGCGACCTGCCCAGCACGTTCCGCGACGAGGACACCCGCCACTTCCTGCGCGAGGCCGACACCACCCTCGGCAGACTGCTGCGCGAGGACCCGCGCCCGCTGTACGTCACCGGCGAGCAGGCCGCGCTGTCGCTCCTCGACGAGCTGGGCGGAGTCACCCGGGACGCGGTGCACGTCCCGCACGGCGGACTCTCCCACGGCACGCCGGACGCCGTGTGGCAGGCGGTGCGCCCGCTGCACGAAGCGGAAGGCCGCCGGAACACCGCCGCCGTCGCCCGGGAACTCGACTCCGCCCGGGGGCACAAGACGTTCGCGGCAGGCGTCGACGAGCTCTGGCGGAACGCCCGCGAGGGCCGGATCCGGCTGCTGGCCGTCGAGGAGAACTACCGCGTCACGGTCCGCGACGGCGGCGCACATCTCGTCCCCGCCGTGAGCGGCGATCTCGACGCCCGGGAGGACATCGTGGACGAGATCGTCGAACAGTGCCTGGAGACGGGCGCCGAGGTGCGCTTCGTACCCGACGGCGCACTGGGCGACGCGGACGGGATGGCAGGCGTGTTGCGCTACTGACCCGCTCGGCGGGGGCCCCGGCCGGTTGCGCCGGCCGGGGCCCCCGCTGCGGCTTTCACCGGCGGCGTACGCTACGGCGTGATCGTCCACCGGGAGGGTGAGTACGCGTGAGTGACCTGCTGGGCGTGGCCGTGCTGGGTGCCGGCCACATGGGAGCCGACCACATACGCCGCCTCGATCGCGTGGTCAGCGGAGCCAGGGTCGCCGCCGTGGCCGATCCCGACGCCGCGCGCGCGAAGGAGGCCGTGTCCGGGATCGAGGGGGCGACGGTCCACACCGAGGTCGAGGCCGCGCTCGACGCGCCGGGAGTCGAGGCCGTGCTGATCGCCTCGCCCGGCCCCGCGCACCAGGAGGCGCTGCTCGCGGCGTTCGCCCGTGGACTCCCGGTGCTGTGCGAGAAGCCCATGGTGCCGGACTCGGCGGGGGCGCTGCGCGTGCTGGAGGCGGAGGCCCGGCTGGGACGGCGGCTGACCCAGATCGGGTTCATGCGGCGCTACGACGCCGGGTACCGCAGGCTCAAGGCGCTGCTGGACGACGGGCGGCTCGGGCGGCCGCTGATGCTGCACTGCGTGCACCGCAACGTCTCCTCACCGCCGGGCTTCACCAGCGCGATGCTGATCGACAGCTCGGTGTCGCACGAGATCGACGCGGCCCGCTGGCTGCTCGGCCAGGAGCTGACCGCGGTCACCGTGAGGCGCCCGCGCCCCTCCGCCGGCGCCCCGCAGGGCCTGCTCGACCCGCAGTTCGTGCTCTTCGAGACCGACGGGGGCGCCCTGGTCGACGTGGAGGTCTTCGTCAACTGCGGCTTCGGGTACCAGGTGCGCTGCGAGGCCGTGTGCGAGGCGGGCAGCGCGCGCATCGGCGACGACCAGGGGATGCTCGTCACCGCGGGGGCCACCGCCGCCGCGGACGTGCCCCAGGACTACCTCGTGCGGTTCATGGACGCCTACGACCGCGAGGTGCAGGCCTGGGTCGACGCCACCCGGCGCGGTCTGGTCACCGGACCGACCGTCTGGGACGGCTACGCGGCCTCCGTCGTCGCCGAGGCCGGGATCCGCGCCCTGGAGAGCGACACCCGCGTGGCGGTCGAACTCGCCCCGCGCCCCGGCCTGTACACCGCGGACGGCCACTGACGGCCGGCGGGCCTCAGGCACTGCCGAGCAGGGCCTCCAGCCCCTGGTCGACGGCGGCGCCGACGTCCTCCCGGCCCGCCGCGACCACGGCGTAACTGCGCAGCAGGAACCGGCGCAGGGCACCCGTGTCGAACTGGAGCAGGGCCAGGCCGAGCGGAGAGTGGAACTCCACCACCGTACGGACCGGCCCACAGGGCCAGATGTGCACGTCCCCGCTCCCGGCCGGACCGCTCACGCCCTGTTCCAGCAGGGCCCGGCCGAAGGTCCAGGTGACGGCCTCACCCGCGAGGGAGACCTCCGGCGGGAAGTCGACGTGCACGGCGAACGGGTCGGCCGAGTCGTAGCGGAGCGTGGCGGGCACGGGCAGCTCCTGGTCCTCCGCGGTGATCAAGCGGGCGCGGGCGGGTTGTTCCAGAGTGATGTCCATGCATGTACGACCTCGCGGGGCCCACTTGCATTACGCGAAAGCGGTGTCCAATTCCTGTGACCTGCGTCACAGTGGCCGCTGCCTGGAACATCAGCCCGGCGAACAGGCGACCGATGGTCACCTCGACCGCCTCAGGAGTCCCTCAAGTCACGTACGTCACCTACGACTTGACCCCCTCCCGACGCATGCCGACCGCCTCCCGTCACCCCTCCTCGAAGACACTGGCATATGCCAGAAGCACCACCGAATCGTGTGTTGCCAAATCCCTTACACGCCGTCGCGGGCTGTGCAACAGTCGTAACGGCCCTTGTGTCAGCCTTCGCCGTACCGTCCCGCATCGGAGTGCGTCATGCCGCCCCATGTCTCCGCGGACCGCTCAGCCGCCCAGCCGCCGGGGCGCGGCTCGGTCGACGCGCTGATCACGCAGACACGACGGCTCAAGGGCGACATGGACGCCGTACGCCAGGACACCCGGAGCGACGCGGCGGACCCGCAGGGACGCTGGCAGCGCGCGCTCTGCGACCTGGCGCTGCACCAACTAGACGACCTCGACACGCACCTGGCCCAGTTGCGGGACGGTCCGCCGCCCGTCCCGGCCGCCGAGCCCGCGCCGGCGGCACCCGTCGCCGCCCGGCGCGAGGCGCTGCTGAGCCGGGTCGGCAGCGCGGAGTGGAACCTGCTGACGGACGAGGCCGTCTGGTCCGAGGAGCTCTACGGGATCCTCGGCCGCGACCCCGCCGCTCCCCCGCTCACCCTCGACGAACTGCCCGCGCTCGTCCTCGACGAGGACCGGCCGAAGCTGACCGCGATGGTCACGGACTGCCTGATCGACGCCCGGCCCATCGACGGCGAGTTCCGCGTCGTGCGCCCGGACGGCGAGCGCCGCACCGTGCACATGATGGGCGAGCCCGTGCTCGACGCCGAGGGCGGCACCACCTCGATGTGGGCCGTGCTGCGGGACGTCAGCGCACTGCGCCGCAGCCAGCGCGCGGTGCGCGAGAGCCGTGACTCGCTCCAGCGGCAGCGGCACCGGGCCCAGACCGAACACCGGCTCGCGGTGGAGTTCCAGGAGGCCGTGCTGCCGCCGTGGCGCGGCTCCCCGCGTCTGCCGCACCAGGGCCCCCGCTCCCTCGACCTCGCCGCCCACTATCTGCCCGCCGCGACGACCTCACGGATCGGCGGCGACTGGTACGACGCGCTCGAACTCGCCGACGGGCAGACGCTGCTGAGCGTCGGTGACCTCACCGGACACGGCCCGACCGTCACCTCGACCACGGCGATGCTGCTGGGCGCCCTGCGCGGAATGGCCATGGCGGGCACCCACCCGGCCCAACTGATGTCCTGGCTCAACCAGTTACTGGACGCCACGGTCCAACCGGCCCTGGGCAGCGCGGTCTGCTGCCGCTACCGGCCGGACACCCGCACCCTGATGTGGGCGCAGGCAGGACACCCCGCCCCGCTGCTGTTCCGCGACGGGACGGGACGCCGGCTGGACGCACCCCAGGGCGTGCTGCTCGGAGCCACCGCACGCGCCGCCTACGGGCAGGCCGAGGAGACCCTCGAAGAAGGCGACCTCCTTCTGCTGCACACCGACGGGCTGGCGCCCGCCGACCGCCTCCTCGGCCTGGCCCCTCGCCTGGACAGGGCGCGCACCGCACAGGAGTGCGTACGGATGGTCGTGGAGGAGTGCGGCGAGAGCGAACGCGCCGACGACGCCTGCGTGCTGGTCGCCCGGGTCACCCGCTGAGCGGACCGGCCGACGACAACCCGCTCACACCTGAGTGCCGTTGCCTCCCTTGCTCCCCCTGCCGCTCTTCTGCTTCGGCAGCGCCAGCCTGATCTCCTCCCGCAGTTCACTGATCCTCGGGTAGCCCGCGTACTGCGCGGTGAGCCGGTACATCTGGCTCAGCCGGTCCCAGGTGCGCCGGGAGGAGTTCGATCCCATCGACATCAGGGCCAGCCGCGCGAACCGGTCCGCCTGCTCGGGGTCGTCGGCGATGAAGCAGGCGGACGCCATGGACAGATGGTCGAAGATCTTCGACCGCTCCCGCCCGTCGACGCGCAGCGCCAGCGCCTTCTCCGCGTAGTACTGGGCATGCGTGGCCGCCTGCGGCTCGAACTCGGCCAGCGTGCGGTAGGCCAGCGCCTGCATGCCGTACAGATCCTCGTCCTTGAAGGTCTGCATCCAGGACGGCGGTGTCACGTCGCCCTTGTCGGAGACGAAGAGGTCCTCCGCCAGGCCGAGCGTGCGGCGCATGGCCTGGCCCTTGCCCATCGACGCCTGCGCCCAGGCCTCGATGGTGTGGAACATCGCCCGGGTGCGCGGGGTCACGTTGTCACCGGATCCGGACTGGGCGAGTTTCATCAGGTCGAGGGCCTCGTCCGGCCGCCCGAGGTGGACCATCTGACGGGCCGCCCGGGAGAGCGCCTCGCCGGCCCGTGGGCGGTCACCGCCCTCCCGTGCGGCATGGGCGGCGATGACGAAGTACTTCTGGGCCGTGGGCTCCAGACCGACGTCGTGCGACATCCAGCCCGCGAGGACGGCGAGGTTGGCCGCGACGCCCCACAGGCGCCGCTGGAGATGGGAGGGGTGGTGGTAGGCGAGGATGCCGCCCACCTCGTTGAGCTGTCCCACCACGGCCTTGCGTTGCAGCCCGCCTCCGCGGGCCGCGTCCCAGGCCCGGAACACCTCCACCGAGCGCTCGAGTTCGTCCACCTCCTCCGTTCCGATGGGGGCGGCCTCGTAGCGGTCGAACCCGGCGGGGTCGGCATGGTGGAGGAGGGGATGGTCGATGACAGGAGCGTCGGAGGAGAGGGTGGGGTCGGTGTGCAGCCACTCGTACATGGCACTGCTGAGAGCTGATCCCGCGGCGAGCGCGGCACCCGCGCCCACCAAGCCGCGTCGGTTGAGCATGAGGTCCATTCCCGTGAATTCGGTGAGGACCGCAGCAGTCCGTTCGGGCGCCCACGGCACATCGTCGGGATGTTCCACACTCCCGCCGCCGGGCCGATTCCCTGTACGCCCGTGCCGGACCAGACCGAGGTCCTCGATGGTCACGACACGGCCGAGACGCTCGGTGAACAGAGCCGCCAGCACCCGCGGTACCGGATCGCGCGGGATCTCTCCCATGTCGATCCACCGCCGCACCCGGGAAGTGTCGGTCGACAGCTGGGGGTGGCCCATGGCCGCCGCCTGCCGGTTGACCAGCCTCGCGAGTTCCCCCTTGGACCAGCCGGCCAGGCCGAACAGGTCCGAGAGGCGGGTGTTGGGTTGTCCGCTCACGTCAAGCCCCCAGGTTCTCGGCTGAGTTGACAGTAGCCCGGTGAAAGTTGCCGGGCGACTATTCGCCAGGGTTCGCCAGGGTTCGCCAGATGGTGTGCCACTGGGCGACGGGTGTCAGGTAGGAAAGCGCCACCCCGACCCGGTCGCCGAGGGACATTCCCCAGGGTGCACCCGAAAGGACCGGTCGGGGCAGCGTTCTGACGTCCGGCACACGAAGGGATCTGTTTCTCCCATGTACGCAGCATCGTCCTCCGTGTCCGCCCCGCCCCGGTCGCTGCACACCCGCCCGGGCGGCGGCGGCCCCTACCTCGACCCCGCCGCGCGGTCCGCGGGTCACCCGCTCGGCGCCGGTCCGGCCCGGCGTCCCGCGGGGCTCGGCACCCAACCGCTCAGCGGGAGACTCGACCTGTCCGGCCCGCAGGGCGCCCAGCTGCGCACGGCGATCGCGTCCGTGCACCGGATCTGCCCGGAGTTCGCGCCGGTGCAGGTGCTGCGCCGCAGCGGACGCTCGGTGCTGCTGGTCGGTACGACCGGGCGCAGCACTGCGGTCGCCAAGTGTTTACTCGACCACTCCCCCGTGTGGGCCGAGCAGATCCGGCACGAAATAGCCGCGTACCGCACGTTCGTCCGGCACCGCCCTCCGGTGCGGGCGCCGAGACTGATCGCGGCGGACCCGGACAACTGCACACTGGTGATCGAGCGGATGCCGGGCCGGGTGGCGGCACTCCAGCGGCACCCCACCGAGGCCCCGCCGCGGGCGGACGTGCGGGCGGCACTCGGCGCGGTCTGCCGGCTGAACGCCTGGCGGCCGCCGGCGGGGACGTTCGACGCCCCGCTGGACTACGCCGCTCGTATCTCCCGCTACCACGAGCTGGGTCTGCTCACCGACCGGGACCTGGGCGACCTCCAGAAGCTGCTGCACGGCATCGCGGCCTCCGCGGGCCGGCAGGGCATGGGCCAGTTCTGTCACGGCGACGCCCTCCTGTCGAACATCCTTCTGTCACCGGCCGGTCCAGTGCTGGTGGACTGGGAGCACGCGGGTTGGTATCTGCCGGGCTACGACCTGGCGACGCTGTGGTCGGCGCTGGGCGACGCGCCGGTGGCGCGCCGTCAGATCAGCCAGATCGCCCAGTCGGCGGGCCCGGCCTCCCGGGACGCCTTCCTGGTGAACCTGATGCTGGTCCTGACCCGCGAGATCCGGACCTACGAGACGGCCGTGCAGCGTTCGATGCACGACCTCACCCCGGCGGCTCCGGGGGGCCATCCGGGTGGCGCGCCGTCCGGTGAGGAACAGCGCCTGCTGCTGCGACGGCTGCACGACGACTGCCAGCTGGCCCGCCGGGCCGTACGCGCGGCGGTCGGCACCCGCTGAGGGGACGGGGGTCCGCGGTTGCGCCTGAACGGCGGCGCACCCACGGACCCCCGGGGTGCGTCGACGGTGTCTTGGCGCGGGAAATCTCCTGTCTGTGGGCATGATTGACGGGTTGTCGGCAAGCCGGTGACCGATGGCTCATGTCCGGCCCCGCACGCCCCGCCCGCTCGTCCCAGGAGGCCGCCTTGCGAAAACCCGTCACCCACCCCGGACCTGGCAGACACACCCGTAGAGCCGCAGGCGCCATGGCGTCGGCGGCTCTGCTGTTCCCGCTGCTCGGCGCGGCCTCCCCGGCCGAGGCCACCGATCCTTCGGCGTCCCGAGCCGCCGGGGCGACCAGCCTCCAGCGGGCCTTCGCCGTCGCGGCCGCCGAGTACCACGTGCCGCGGAGCCTGCTGCTGGGCGTCTCCTATCTGCAGTCCCGCTGGGACACGCACGGCGGTGCGCCGAGCGTGACCGGCGGCTACGGACCGATGCACCTCACCGACGCGCGTGCGGCGCTCGCCGCGGCACCGCACCACAGCGGGGGCGCGGAGGACGCCCGTGGCGACTCCGCCCGCCCGGCCCGTGTCCCCACGACGCGGCTCCCGGCCACCGAGGAGCTCCCGGCCCGGCTGCGCACGCTGCCGAGGGCGGCGGAACTCACCGGCCTGAGCGCCGAGGAACTGCGCACGGACCCCGCGGCCAACATCGCGGGCGGCGCCGCGCTCCTCGCCGCAGCCCAGCGCGGCCTGGGCGAGCCGCTGAGCGGGGACCCGGCGGACTGGTACGGCGCGGTGGCGCGCTTCTCGGGCGCGGACGACCGTGCGACGGCCGCCGACTACGCCGACGACGTCTTCGAGGTGCTCCGCACCGGCGCGGAACGCGTCACGGACGCAGGTGGGCCGGTGGCCCTGGCCGCCGTGCCGGACCTGGACGCGCGGACCGCCCAGCTGCGGGAGACCGGCCTGCGCACGGCGTCCAGGGCGGGCACCGAGTGCCCGCCGACGGTGTCCTGCGAGTGGATCCCGGCGCCGTACGAGCAGTTCGGCGACAACGACTACGGCAACCACGACCTCGGCGACCGGCCCACCGCGCCGGGCATCAGGTACATCGTCGTGCACGACACCGAGGGCGGCTGGGAGGGGGTGCTGAACATGGTCCAGGACCCCACCTATGTGTCCTGGAACTACACCCTGCGCTCCACCGACGGCCATGTCGCCCAGCATGTGAAGGCCAAGGACGTGGCCTGGCACGCGGGCAACTGGTACGTCAACGCCAAGTCGATCGGCCTGGAGCACGAGGACTTCCTCGCCCAGCCGGACTCCTGGTACACGGAGGCGATGTACCGGTCGTCGGCGCGCCTGGTGAAGTACCTGGCCGCGCGGTACGGCATCCCACTGGACCGGCAGCACATCCTGGGCCACGACAACGTGCCCGGGCCGACCACCGCGACCGTCTCCGGAATGCACACCGACCCGGGCCCCTACTGGGACTGGCGGCACTACTTCGAGCTGCTGGACCGGCCCTTCGCGGCGACGGCCCGCAGGAGCGGCGCTCTGGTGACGATCCGGCCGGACTACCCGGCCAACCAGCCGGTGTACACGGACTGTGTCACCAAGGGCCGGCCGTGCGACGCGCACGGTTCGGGCGCGGTGCGGCTGTACTCCGACCACGACGAGAAGTCGGCCCTGATCACGGACATCGGCCAGGGCTCGGCCCCGACCACGGGCGTGAACGACATCTCCTCGCGGGTGTCCACCGGCCAGCAGTACGCGGTCGCCGACCGGTGGGGTGACTGGACGGCGATCTGGTACCTGGGGCAGAAGGCGTGGTTCCGCAACCCGAAGGACCGGCCGACGGCGGTACCGGCGGCGGGCCGGGTGATCACCCCGAAGGACGGCCGCGACAGCGTCCCGGTCTACGGCCGCGCCTACCCGGAGGCGTCGGCCTACCCGGCGGGCGTCCCGGCCCAGGCGGTGTCACCGCTGCCGTACACCCTTCCGAAGGGCCAGAAGTACGTGGTCGGTGACAAGGTGGCGGGCGAGTACTACTACGCGGTCACCTTCGCCACCGGGTCGCACCGGGTCGTGACCGGTGAGGACCAGTACTACGAGATCCAGTACGGCCACCGGGTGGCGTTCGTGCGGGCCGCGGACGTGGACCTGATGTCGTCCACGTCGTAGCGGCGCCTCAGCCCTGCTGGAACAGCTCCGCCGGGAGCGGTTTCAGCAGGGCGTACAGGTCGTCGGTGATGGGACGGTCCCAGGCGGCGATGGTCACCAGGACGTTGTCGCTGCGGTCGAACTGCACGCAGGAGATCCGGCCCTCGGAGAGCTTGAGGCGGCGCACGATCAGGAGGTTGTCGCCCTGCATCACGGGCATGTCCTCGGTGCCGACGACCGTCACCTCCTCGTCGTTCTCCAGCGCGAGCAGCAGCTGGGCGACCTCGAAGGGGACCTCGTCCTCGTCCACCTCGCGGGCCGGTGAGCCCTCGGGCAGATTGCCGATGATCATCGCGGGCCCGCGGCCGCCGAACAGGTCGTAGCGCAGGAAGACGCCCTGGCAGCTGCCGTCGGGGGCAGGCAGCAGCCCGGCACCCAGATTGCCGGGCCAGTCGCCCGGATCCATGGCCAGGACGTCGAAGTCGGGCCCGGCGGGAGTGGCGCTGCGGCGGCGGAGGAACGACATGCCGCCATGGTACGTGGACAGCGCCGTCCGGCGACCGCCGGGAGGGACGCGGTTCGTCGTCCCGGGGTGCCGTGACTCCCCGGGTGGTGGCGGCCGATGCCAGTCCGGCCGGTTCCCGCGTCGGGTCCCCCGGTCGGGGCAGGCTTCCGCTGCCGGCCGTGCGGCCGGCGCCGTTCTCAGGTCAGGTCGAACTCCCCCTCCCGCGCCCCCGACACGAACGCGCCCCACTCGGCGGGCGTGAAGATCAGGGAAGGGCTCTGCGGGCTGCCGCTGTTGCGCATCGCGATGAATCCCTCGACGAAGGCGATCTGGACATCCCCCCGCCCCCGGCTGCTGGACTGCCACTCGGCGTTGCTGAGGTCCAGCTCCGGCTTGTCCCAGCCCGTGAGCGGCTTCTGCTGGATGGTGCTCTCGGCCACGTCCGTGCTCCTCCCGGTTCGTCGTCCGCGGCTCAGCCTAGCGATCGGTCCCGGACGCCGACAGAGCACGTGAGGGGGACCTTTCAGCACTCCGGTGGCCGCGCTCCCACGAGCCACATGGAGAAGAACTGCGAGCCGCCGCCGTAGGCGTGCCCGAGGACCTTCCCTGCCCGCTCCACCTGGTGTTCCCCGGCCTGGCCGCGCACCTGGAGCGCCGCCTCCGCGAAGCGGATCATGCCGGAGGCCCCGATCGGGTTGGTGGACAGGACGCCGCCCGACATGTTGACGGGCAGGTCGCCGTCGAGCTCCGTCACCCCGGCCTCGGTCAGTTTCCAGCCCTCGCCCTCGTCGGCGAAGCCGAGGTTCTCCAGCCACATGGGCTCGTACCAGGAGAACGGCACGTACATCTCGACGGCGTCGATGTCGCGGCGCGGGTCGGTGACGCCGGCCTGCCGGTAGACGTCGGCGGCGCAGTCCCGGCCGGCCTGCGGCGACACGGCGTCCTTTCCCGCGAACAGGGTCGGTTCGCTGCGCATCGCGCCGCCGAGCATCCAGGCGGGCGGCCGGGGCGCGCGGGCGGCGCCGGCCCGGTCGGTGAGGATCATCGCGCAGGCGCCGTCGGAGGAGGGGCAGGTCTCCGAGTAGCGGATCGGATCCCAGAGCATGGGCGAGGCCTGGACCTTCTCCAGCGTGATGTCGTGCTCGTGGAGGTGGGCGTAGGGGTTCTTCAGCGCGTTGCGCCGGTCCTTGTACGCCACCAGCGAGCCGACGGTGTCCGGGGCGCCGCTGCGCCGCATGTACGCCCGCACGTGGGGCGCGAAGAACCCGCCCGCCCCGGCGAGCAGGGGCTGCTGGAAGGGGATCGGCAGGGACAGTCCCCACATGGCGTTGGACTCGGACTGTTTCTCGAAGGCGAGGGTCAGCACGGTGCCGTGGACGCGGGCCGCGACGAGGCCGGCGGCGACGAGCGCCGTGGACCCGCCGACCGAGCCGGCCGTGTGCACCCGCAGCATGGGCTTGCCGACCGCGCCGAGGGCGTCGGCGAGGTAGAGCTCGGGCATCATGACGCCCTCGAAGAAGTCGGGGGCCTTGCCGATGACGACGGCGTCGATGTCCGCCCACGTCAGCTCGGCGTCGTCGAGCGCGCGTCGGGCGGCCTCGCGGACCAGCCCCGCGATCGACACGTCCCGGCGGGCCGCGACGTGCTTGGTCTGGCCGATCCCGACGACGGCCACGGGCTCCTTGCTCATCGCGGTTCCCCTTCGAGTACGGCGACCAGGTTCTGCTGGAGACACGGGCCGGAGGTGGCGTGGGCGAGGGCGCGGTCGGACTCGCCCCGGTGGATGCGGGCGGCGGCCTCGCCGACGCGGATGAGGCCGGCGGCCATCATCGGGTTGGCGGCGAGGGCACCGCCGGACAGGTTCACCCGCACGCTGTCGTCGAGCCGCAGCGCCTTGCGCAGGACGACCTCCTGGGCGCTGAACGGAGCGTGCAGTTCGGCGGTGTCGACGGGCCGTTCGAAGGCGCCGGCCCGTTCGGCGGCCAGGCGGGTGGAAGGTGAGTCGGTCAGGTCGCGCACGCCGAGCGAGTGGGCCTCGATCCGGTGGTCGATGCCCCTGATCCAGGCGGGCCGGGAACACAGTTCGCGGGCCCGCTCCCCGGCCGCGAGGATCACGGCGGCGGCGCCGTCGCCGACGGGCGGGCAGTCGCCGGTGCGCAGCGGCCGTACGACGTAGTCCCCCTGCCGGGCCGCACCACGGGACTGGGCACGGGGGTTGAGGGTCGCGACCCGGCGGCTGCGGGTACGGATCGCGGCGAGTTCGCTCTCGTCGGTGTCGCCCGCGTCGATCAGGGCCTGTGCCTGGAGGGCGGCGAGGGCGACGGAGTCGGGCCACAGCGGGGCGACGTAGTACGGGTCGAGCTGACGGGTGAGCACGTCGCGCAGGGAGCCGGGTGAGGACTTGCCGTAGGAGTAGACGAGCGCGGTGTCGGCGTCGCCGGTGAGCAGCTTGGTCCACGCCTCGTACAGGGCCCAGGCGCCGTCCATCTCGACATGGGACTCCGAGATCGGCGGCCAGGCGCCGACGCCGTCGAGGGCGAGGGTGAAGGAGAAGGCCCGGCCGGCCAGGTAGTCGCTGGAGCCGGAGCAGGTGAAGCCGATGTCGGCGGTCTTCAGGCCGGTCCGGTCCAGGACGCTGTGCAGGACCGGCATGAGCATCTCGACCTCGGAGAGCTCGTCGGTGGTCGGCAGGACGTCGGTCTGCGCGAAGGCCACCACCGCGATGTCCCGGTTCACAGCAGCTCCTTGTAGGCGTCGTAGTCCGCGTCGGGTTCGCCGGTCGGCCGGTAGTGGTCGGGGTAGCGGGCGCCGTCCGTCCACACGGGTTCGACGCGCAGGCCCATGCGCACCTGGTCGTAGGGGATGCCGCCGATACGGGCGTGCAGCGCGAGGTCGGCGCCGTCGAGGGCGATGTGGGCGTAGACGTAGGGCACCTCGATGTCGAGGTTCTTCGCCTTGATGTTGACGATGCAGAAGGTGGTGACGGTCCCGCGCGGCCCGACCTCGACCTGTTCGGCGGTCGGGACGCCGCAGGTGGGGCAGGCCCCGCGCGGCGGCACGTAGACCTTGCGGCAGGACGGGCAGCGCTCGCCGACGGTCCTGCGGTCGGCGAGGGAGTTGATGTAGGCGGTCTGGGCGCGGCCGGGCGAGTAGGTGTAGTCGAGCCGGGCGGCGGCCACGATGCCGGCGACCGGGTCGGTGAACTCGCCGGTGCTGCCGGTGAGTTCGGCCGGCCCGCCGTCGTACGGCTCGAAGCAGGCGATGTCGGTGATGGCGCCGGCACGCTCCTCGGCCCAGCGGATCCGGACGCGCATTCCGGTGTGCACGGCGTCGGGGCCGGGGGCGTCGAGGGCGTGCAGGAGGGCGGTGTCGGCGCCGTCGAGGCGGACCAGGACCCAGGCGAAGGGGGTGGTGAGGGGCTGTCCGCGGCGGGGGGCGTGGTTCCAGGCCCAGGTGGTGACCGTGCCGGTGGGGGCGACCTCGACCAGGTCGCGCAGGTCGTCGGCGGTGACCGGGTCGTACTCGACGGGCGGGACGAGGGTGCGGCCGTCGGTGGCCGTCACCCCGAGCACGACCCGCTCGCGCAGACCGGTGAGAAAGGCACTCTGAACGGGCCCGAGAGACCGGGTGAACGGAAACTCGACGACAAGCGGCGCTTTGAGCACTTCGGGCATCGGGGCTGCCTCCTCGGGAAGCCGACGTCGGCGGGAGCGCCCCTCGAAAGGGGCGCGGGGAACTGCGCGACCGGCCACGGCGGACCCGCAGTACGGCGAACAGCGCTGAGCGTCCACGCACTCCGCGGAGCGTCACGCACGCCGGTAGACCGGTGCCCGCTTCTCCGCGAAGGCACGGGCGCCTTCCTTCGCGTCGTCGGTGTCGAACACCGGCCACCCTCGGGTGAGTTCGGCGGCGAGCCCGTCGGTCTCGGTCAACTCGGCCGCCTCGTACACGGACGCCTTCACGGCCTCCACCGCAAGTGGCGCGCAGGCATTGACGCGTTCGGCGATCTCCAGGGCCCTGTCCAGGGCGGTGCCGTCGGGGACGACATGCCCGATCAGCCCGATGCCGGCGGCCTCTCGGGCGGTGTAGGGCCGGCCGGTGAGCAGCATCTCCAGGGCGTGGGTGCGCGGGATCTGGCGCGGTAGCCGGACCGTCGAGCCGCCGATCGGGAAGAGGCCGCGTCTCACCTCGAAGAGTCCGAAGGTTGCGGACTCCCCCGCGACACGGATGTCGGTGCCCTGGAGCATCTCGGTGCCGCCCGCCACGCAGTACCCCTCGACGGCGGCGATCACCGGCTTGCGGGGGCGGTGGTGGCGGAGCATCGCCTTCCAGTGCAGGTCGGGGTCGGCCTTGAGCCGGTCGCGGTGCCGCTCGCCCTCCATGCCACGGCCGGCCAGGGCCTTGAGGTCCATGCCGGCGCAGAAGGAGCCGCCCGCGCCGGTGAGGACGACCGAGCGGACCGAGTCGTCCGCGTCGGCCTCGAGCCAGCCGTCGTACAGGCCGACGAGCATGGCGATCGAGAGCGCGTTCCTGGCCTCCGGTCTGTCGAGCGTGAGCACGAGTGTGGCGCCCTCGCGGCGCACGGTGAGGTGTTCGGTGCCGCCCATCGCAGGTCTCCCCTCGGAAAGAACGAGAACAGGTTGCAGGAGGCGTGATGGCAGTTCAAGGGTTTTCTGACAGTCAGTCAGATTTATTGGCGCGAGCCCTTCCCACTTGCCGCCCCCTTTGCTCAGATGACCGACGAACCGTCGGAGAACCAGGCCCCCCGGTCAGGAGGAGCGGTGGAGTACAACCTTGCCGACCTGTTCGAGTCGGTCGTCGACGTGGCGGCGGACCGCGAGGCGCTCGTGTACGTCGACCACCCCGGCACGGGCGCGGAACGCCGTCTGACGTACGCGGAGCTGGACGCCGCGGCCAACCGCGTCGGGCACCACCTCCTCGACAGCGGGATCCGCCCCGGCGAGCACCTCGGCCTGCATCTGTACAACGGCGTCGAGTACCTCCAGACGGTGCTCGGCTGCCTCAAGGCGCGGATCGTGCCGGTCAACGTCAACTATCGCTACGTGGAGGAGGAGTTGGTCTACCTCTACCGGGACGCGGACCTGGTGGCGCTCGTCTTCGACGCGGAGTTCACGGACCGGGTGGCGGCGGCGCTGCCGCAGACGCCGGCGCTGCGTCACCTGATACGGGTGGGGCCGTCGGGTGACGGCGTCACCTCCTTCGCGGAGGCCGAGGCGGGCGGCTCACCCGAGCGCGGGTTCCCGGCCCGTTCGGGCGACGACCAGTTCATCATCTACACCGGCGGCACGACCGGCCTGCCCAAGGGGGTGATGTGGCGTCAGGAGGACCTGTTCTTCTCGGGGCTGGGCGGCGGCTCACCCACCGGTGAACCGGTGAAGAAGCCGGAGGAGATCGCCGAGCGGGTCGCGGCCGGCGGTACGGGGATCACCTTCTTCCCGACTCCGCCGCTGATGCACGGCACCTCCACCCTCACCGCCTTCATCGGCTTCAACTTCGGTCAACGGGTCGTGCTCCACCGCAAGTTCGTGCCCGAGGAGGTACTGAGGACGATCGAGCGGGAGAAGGTCACCAGCATCTCGCTGGTGGGCGACGCGATGCTGCGGCCGTTGATCGACGCGCTCGAAGGCCCCCTGAGGGGCACCGACTGCTCTTCGGTGTTCAGCGTGTCCTCGTCCGGCGCGATCATGTCGGACACGGTCCGCCGTCAGTTCCGGGCGCTGATGCCGAACGCGATGCTGCTGAACAACTTCGGCTCCTCGGAGTCCGGGTTCAACGGCACGGCGACGGACGACTCGGGGCCCGAGCGCGGCTTCCGGGTCCGGGTCAACTCCCGCACGAGGGTGGTCGATCCGGTCACCCGCGAGCCGGTCGCCGCGGGCGAGGTCGGCCGGGTCGCCCAGCGCGGCCACGTGCCGCTCGGCTACTACAACGACCCGGCGAAGACGGCCGAGACCTTCTTCCGCAAGGACGGCGAACGCTGGGTGCTGCTCGGTGACATGGCGACCGTCGACGAGGAGGGCGTGGTCGTCGTCCTCGGGCGCGGCTCGCAGTGCATCAACACCGGCGGCGAGAAGGTGTACCCCGAGGAGGTCGAGCAGGCGCTCAAGTCCCATCCGGACGTGTACGACGCGTTGGTGGCCGGAGTGCCGGACCCGACCTGGGGCAGCCATGTGGCGGCGGTCGTGCAGATGCGCGACGGCGCCGCGCGCCCCTCGCTGGAGGACATCCAGCGTCATTGCCGCTCCCGGCTCGCCGGCTACAAGATCCCGCGTCAGCTGGTGGTCACGGAGGCCATCCGCCGCTCGCCGAGCGGGAAGGCGGACTACCGGTGGGCGCGCGAGGTGGCGGTCGCCGAGGACGCCTGACCGGGCGGGGTGTCGCCCCGAGGTGTCGGCCCCGGGGTGTCGCCGCGGAACGTCAGCCGCGGGGTGTCAGCCCCAGGGCGTGACCGTCAGCCGGATGCTCGCCTCCTCCCCCAGGATCGGCGCCGCCGTCCCGGGGAGCGGGATGTGGGCCAGCCAGACGCCGCTGCTGGGGTCCTCGTCGCCGCATGGCCTGCCGGCGGGCCGGTGCTCCCAGATGGCGCCGGGCAGGTCCGAGTTCCAGACGGCCCAGACACCGGGGCCCGGCTCCGCGGAGCCGACGTCGACGACGAGGATGTCGGCGAAGTCCGCGGTCTGTTCGAGGTGGTCGGTGAAGCGCAGGATCCCGTCCCGCTCCCGCAGCGACAGGATCCGCAGGTGCAGCGCGTAACGCAGGGTGGGGGTCTCCGGGGGCCGCGGCGCCTTGCTGTTGAGGAACGTCGTCGCCAGCGGGACGGGCTCTGCGGCCGTGCCGTCGCCGTGCGGCTCCGGCAGCTGGATCGGGCACCAGTGGGCGGCCAGCTGTTCGTGCATCACGCTGGGCAGCCCGCGCACGGCCAGCCGCACCTCGGCCTGCCAGCTGGTGCCGCGGCTGTCACGGGGCAGCCGCAGGCCCACCAGTTCGGCCTGGACCCGAAGGTCGCCGAAGAGGAAGCGCTGCAGGTTCTGGTAGCCCTCCTCGGAGTTGACGAGTCCGTAGCGTCCGCTGTGGCTGCGGTGGACGAACGCCCGGTGGGCGTGGGGCACCTGGGCGTTGTCGATCTGCACCAGCCCGTCGCTGCGAGCTCCGACGGCCCGCGCGGACAGCCCGTGGGCGACGTCGTAGTCGGTGGGATCCGTGCCCACCAGGCAGAAGACCCGGTGCGGCGGGAATCCGCCCTCGGGGATCTCCCGCGGGTCCCAGTCCCGCGGCGGACCGCCGTCCCCCCGCAGGGCGTCGGGCGTGAGGTACTCGTACATGCGCCGGGGGGCGAAGACGTCGGCGCCGCTGATGCCGGTGGCGGCCATCAGCCGTTCGACGAGACCGAACCCGACGTCGAAGGCGATGCCTCCGTGCGGTGTGCCGTAGGTGAAGAACCTGTCCACGTGGTCCGCCGGGTCCTCGCCCAGCTCGGGGAGGATCTTCTGGAGCAGACAGCGGCAGACGAGGCCGCCCATGGAGTGGGCCACGAGGTGGACCCGCGGCGCGCCGCTCTTCTCCTGCAGTCGCCTGACGAGGCGGAGCAGGTCCTCGGCCGCGTCCTCGAGGCGGAACTTCCTGGGGTTCGTGCCCCAGGTGCTCGCGGAGGCGTCGTAGAAGCGGTGGATCCAGATGCTGTCGGACGGGATCTCGTCGTGCGTGTCCAGATAGGTCTCCTGGCCGCCCCGCACCAGGATCTGGTACCCCTCGTCGAGATGCAGGCGCAGCAACGGGCTCTCGAACTGGTGGAACGCGGGTTTGTCGTCCGGTCCGACGCGCACGTGCGTCGATCCCTCGTTGAAGCCGTAGAAGGGGTCCTGGACGACGTTGTTGATTCCCGAGGTGTCGCCCGCGAATCCCCTCACGTACACGATGGGGAGCTTCGGCTGGTCGGGCATGGCCCACTCCGCGGCTCGAGTTCGCTGGTGGAGGCACCCTCAGTTTAGGCGGGCGGCACCGAACCGGCGACCGGTGTGCCGGTGAGGAAGGCGCCGACCCGTCCGGCGAACCAGTGCGGGTCGTCCAGCCAGGGATAGTGGCCGGCACCGGGCTGTACGGCGAACTCGGCGTGCGGGAGGGCATCGGCGAGGAGCCGGGCGAGTGCGGGCCGGGGGCCGCCGTCCACCTCACCGGCGAGCACCAGGACCGGGGCGGGCAGGTCCGCGAGGGCGGCCCGCAGGGCGGGCGGGTCGAAGGCCTCCGGATCCAGGAACGCCTTCTCCGCCTCGGAGTTGGTCTGTTCGTCCGCGGCGGAGTCGTGGGCGCGGGCGGCGGCGTCCCACCGGCCGTGGAAGAAGGCGCCGACGACCTCCCAGTCCGGCTCGTCCCCGCCCGCGAGCCATGCCTCGAAGGCCGGATACGCCGCCGCGAACCATGGTTCGTCCGTGCGCAGCCGAGCCGCCGTCAGCCGGTCCTCGGCGGTGGCCGGCCGGCCCAGGGCCCACGGCGTGGCGGTGATCAGCGCGAGCCGCGACACCCGGTGCGGGTACCGGGCCGCGTACAGCAGCGCGAGACTGCCGCCCGCCGAGTGGGCGAGCACGTCGATCCGCTCCCGTCCCAGCCGGACGCGCAACGCCTCGACGTCGTCGACCTGCCGGTCGCAGCGGTAGGTCGCCGGGTCGGCCGGGACGGCGGAGTCGCCGGTACCGCGCAGGTCGAGGAGGACAAGGCGGCGGCGGGCGGCGAGACCGCCGAGGTCGCCGAGGTAGGCGGAGGCGCGCATGGGGCCGCCGGGCAGGACGACGAGCGGCTCGCCCTCGCCCCGTACGTGGTAGGCGAGCTCGGTTCCGTCCGGGGCGGTGAAGGTCGGCATCCCCCGATCCTCGTTGCGGGCCGGACCGGTCCGCAACGAAGTTCCCGCCGGGCGAAAATCGCGGCCGCCCCCTTGCCTGTGGCCGGCCGGCCTGGATTACTGATCCCGAGGAAGATCGACCGAATGATCGGTCGTCCGTATTGGCATGGTTCGGTGGCCGGGTCGGTGTGGTCCGACGCGGGTGACCGGGGTGACGAGGGAGAGAGTCCCATGACGGATGCGAGGAATCTGCCGGACGAGGGCGAGCGCCTCGACGAGGGCGCCCTGCGCGCCCTGCAACTGGAGCGGCTGCGGGCCTCGCTGCGCCGCGCGTACGCCCACGTGCCCTTCTACCGCGAGTCCTTCGACAAGGCGGGCGTCCACCCCGACGACTGCCGCGCCCTCGGCGACCTGTCCCGCTTCCCGTTCACCACCAAGGCCGACCTGCGGGCGAACTACCCGTACGGCATGTTCGCCGTGCCCCGGGACCGCATCCGCCGCATCCACGCCTCCAGCGGCACCACCGGGCGCCCCACGATCGTCGGCTACACGGACGCCGACCTCGCCATGTGGGCCGACATGGTGGCCCGTTCGATCCGCGCCGCGGGCGGCCGGCCCGGCGACACGGTCCATGTGGCCTACGGCTACGGCCTGTTCACCGGCGGCCTCGGCGCCCACTACGGCGCCGAACGCCTCGGTTGTACGGTGATCCCCGCGTCCGGCGGCATGACGTCCCGTCAGGTGCAGCTGATCCTGGACCTCGAGCCCCGGATCATCATGGTGACCCCCTCCTACATGCTCACGCTGCTCGACGAGTTCGAGCGCCAGGGCGTCGACCCGCGCTCCACCTCGCTGCGGGTGGGGGTGTTCGGCGCCGAACCGTGGACGGAACGGATGCGCCAGGAGATCGAGGACCGGTTCGCGATCGACGCCGTCGACATATACGGACTGTCGGAGGTGATCGGTCCCGGGGTCGCGCAGGAGTGCGTGGAGACGAAGGACGGCCTGCACATCTGGGAGGACCACTTCTATCCCGAGGTCGTCGACCCGATCACCGGCGAGGTGCTCCCGGAGGGCGAGGAGGGCGAGCTGGTCTTCACCTCCCTCACCAAGGAGGCCATGCCGGTCGTCCGCTACCGCACCCGTGACCTGACCCGGCTGCTGCCGGGCACGGCCCGGGTCTTCCGGCGGATGCGCAAGGTGACCGGCCGCAGCGACGACATGGTCATCCTGCGCGGGGTGAACCTCTTCCCCACCCAGATCGAGGAGATCGTGCTGCGCACGCCGGGCGTGGCGCCCCACTTCCAGCTCCGCCTGACCCGCGAGGGGCGCCTCGACGCCCTCACGGTCCGCGCGGAGGCACGCCCCGACGCGACCCCCGAGGAGCGCGACACGGCCGCGCGCGCCGTCGCGGCGGCCGTGAAGGACGGGATCGGTGTGTCGGTCGCCGTCGAGATCGTCGATCCGAAGACGCTGGAGCGGTCGGTGGGCAAGATCAGGCGGATCGTGGATCTGCGGGAATCATGACGCGAACCTCTCGCGCAGCTCCCGCTTGAGGATCTTGCCACTGGCGTTGCGCGGCAGCTCGTCCACGAACAGCACCCGCTTCGGGGCCTTGAAGTGAGGGAGGTGCTCGCGGGCGTGGGCGACGAGTTCCTCCTCGGTGACCTCGCCGCGCGGGACGACGACGGCCGTGATCACCTCGATCCACTTCTCGTCGGGCAATCCGATCACGGCGGCCTCGGCGACGGCCTCGTGGGTGTACAGCGCGTCCTCGACCTGGCGGGAAGCGACCAGCACCCCACCGGAGTTGATGACGTCCTTCACCCGGTCGACGATCGTGAAGTAGCCGTGGGCGTCGCGCACCGCGAGGTCGCCGGAGTGGAACCAGCCGTCGCGGAAGGCGGCGGCGGTCTCCTCGGGCTTGTCCCAGTAGCCCTCGCACAACTGCGGGGACCGGTAGACGATCTCGCCGGCCGTGCCGTCGGGCACGTCCTCGCCGTTCTCGTCGACCACCCGGGCGTCCACGAACAGGACCTGGCGCCCGCAGGAGTCCAGCCGGCCCTTGTGCTCGTCGGGGGCGAGGACGGTGGCGAGCGGACCGATCTCGCTCTGCCCGAAGCAGTTGTAGAAACCCAGCTTCGGGAGGCGTTCCCGCAGCCGCTCCAGCACGGGCACCGGCATGATCGACGCCCCGTAGTACGCCTTGCGCAGCCCGCTCAGGTCACGGGTGGCGAAGTCGGGGCGGTTGGCCAGGCCGATCCACACGGTCGGCGGGGCGAAGAGGCTGTCGACCCGGTCCGCCTCGATCAGGTCGAAGAGACGGTCTCCGTCGGGCGCGTCCAGCACGATGTTCGTCGCGCCGACCGCGAGGTAGGGCAGCAGGAACACGTGCAGCTGCGCCGAGTGGTACAGCGGCAGGGAGTGCGCGGGGCGGTCGCCGGCGCTCAGGTCGAGGGCGGTGATCGCGCTCAGGTACTCGTGCACCAGGGCGCGGTGGGTCATCATCGCGCCCTTGGGCAGGGCCGTGGTGCCCGAGGTGTAGAGCAGCTGCACCAGGTCCTCGGAGCGCGGCTCGGGACCGTCGTACGCGGGAGTCGCGGGCAGCCGGGCGAGGAGCGAGTCGTCCGCGTCGCGCAGCGCCAGCGTCCGGGTGCCGGCCGGGAGCCGGCCGGCGAGGTCCGGGTCGGTGAGGACCAGCGCGCTGCCCGACTGGCGGACGATGTACGCCAGGTCCTCACCGGTCAGGTTCTGGTTGACGGGGACGTGCACCAGGCCCGCGCGGGCGCAGGCGAGGAAGGCGATGAGGTAGGCGTCGGAGTTGTGGCCGTAGGCGCCGACCCGGTCGCCGGCGGCGAGGCCCTCGCCGAGCAGGACGCTCGCCGCCCGCGAGACCGCCTCGTCGAGTTCCTCGTAGGTCCAGGTGCGGTCGCGGTACTCCACCGCGACGCGTGCCGGGGTGCGGCGGGCGCTGCGCCGCAGCACCCCGTCGACCGTGCTGCCATGTCCGGGCGTCATGACTCATGATCCTCGGGCGGCGGCCGGGGCGGGTCAAGTCGCCGGCCGCGCGGGATGCCTGCCGGTCCCACGGGCCGGCGCCCCTCCCGGGCGGAGGGGCGCCCCAGGTGTCTCCCGGGGCCCGCTCAGACGGGCCGGGTCCGTCCCTCCCAGTACGGCTCCCGCAGCCGCCGCTTGTAGAGCTTGCCGTTCGGGTCGCGGGGCATCTCGGTGATGAAGTCGATGCTCCTGGGGCGCTTGTAGCCGGCCAGCCGTTCGGCGCAGTGGCCGAGGAGGGCGGCGGCGAGGTCGGGTCCGGGGTTGTGGCCGGGGGCCGGTTCGACCACGGCCTTCACCTGCTCGCCCCAGTCGTCGTGCGGGATGCCGAAGGCTGCGGCGTCGGCGACGGCGGGGTGGGCGAGCAGCGCGGACTCGATCTCGGCGGGGTAGATGTTGACGCCGCCCGAGATGATCAGGTCGATCTTGCGGTCGCGGAGGAAGAGGTAGCCCTCCTCGTCGAGCACGCCGAGGTCACCGACGGTGAAGAAGTCGCCGATGCGGTTCTTCCGCGTCTTGTCGGCGTCCTTGTGGTAGGCGAAGCCGCCGGTCGCCATCTTCATGTAGACCGTGCCGAGTTCGCCGGGCGGCAGGCGCTCGCCGTCGTCGTCGAAGACCGCCAGTTCGCTGATGGGCCAGGCCCTGCCGACCGTGCCGGGCTTCTTCAGCCAGTCCTCGGCCGTGGCGAAGGCCCCGCCGCCCTCGCTGGCCGCGTAGTACTCCTCCACACAGGTGCCCCACCAGTCGATCATCGCCCGTTTCACATGGTCGGGGCAGGGCGCGGCGCCGTGGATGGCGTGCCGCATGGACGACACGTCGTAGCGCGCCCGGACGTCCGCCGGGAGGGCCAGCAGACGGTGGAACTGGGTCGGGACCATGTGGGTGTGGGTGCACCGGTGGGTGTCGATGAGCCGGAGCATCTCCTCGGGCGTCCACTTGTCCATCACGACCAGGGGGTGGCCGATGTGCAGGGACGCGGCCGCGAACTGGAGCACCGCCGTGTGGTAGAGCGGCGAGCAGACGAGATGGACGTTGTCGTCGAACGGCCGGACGCCGAAGATGCCGAGGAATCCGCCGAGGTAGGCCTCTTCGGGCAGCTTGCCGGGCAGTGGGCGCCGGATGCCGCGCGGGCGGCCGGTCGTGCCCGAGGTGTAGTTCATGACCCAGCCGAGGGTGCGGTCGGCGGGCGGCGACTCCGGTTGTCCGTCGAGGAGTTCGGTGTACGGCCGGAAGCCCTCGACCGCGCCGACGGCGTACCGGTGGGTGGCGGCGAGACCGGCCTCGTCGGCGGCCCGGCGCGCCTGGTCGGCGAACCGCTCGTGGGCGAGGAGGACCTTGGCGCCGGAGTCGGAGACGATCCAGGCGATCTCGGGGCCCACCAGGTGGTGGTTGACGGGGACGAGGTAGAAGCCGGCCTGGGTGGCGGCGAGATGGGCGGTGAAGAACTCGGCCGAGTTGGGCAGGACGACGGCGAAGGCGTCACCGCGTTCCAGACCGGCGGCGCGCAGTCCGTGCACGAGCCGGTTGGCGGCGGCGTGCAGGCGTCCGGCGCTCCACTTCTCTCCGTCCGGCGCGATCAGGACCGTGCGGTCGGGGTCCTCGGCCGCCTGGGCCCAGAAGCCCGCGGGGGGTGTGCTGGTCATGTGCCGCTCCTTCCGGCGATGCGGTTGACGCGGTCCACGGCCCGTTCGAAGCCGCGGGTGAGGTCGTCGAAGACGGCCTGGACGCTGCGGACGTCGTTCATCCGGCCGACGATCTGGCCGACGGGCGTGCCGAGCAGGGGGTCGACCTCGTACTTCTGGATGCGCGAGACGGCCTCGGCGACGAGCAGTCCCTGGAGGGGCATGGGAAGGGTGCCGGGCCCGTCGGCGGCGTCCCAGGCGTCGGTCCATTCGGTACGCAGCTGGCGGGCGGGTTTCCCGGTGAGGGCGCGGGAGCGGACCGTGTCGCCGGAACCGGCCGCGAGGAGTTTGCGGGTGAGGGCGGACGAGTGCAGATCGGCCTCGGCGGTGGTCAGCCAGACCGATCCGAGCCAGACCCCCTGGGCGCCCAGCGCGAGGGCGGCGGCGATCTGCTGTCCGCTGCCGATGCCGCCGGCGGCGAGGACCGGCAGCGGGTCGACGGCCTCGACGACCTCGGGGGTGAGCACCATGGAGGCGATCTCGCCGGTGTGGCCGCCCGCCTCGTAGCCCTGGGCGACGACGATGTCGATGCCGCCCTCCCGGTGTTTGCGGGCGTGCCGGGCGCTGCCGGCGAGGGCGGCGACGAGCACGCCCTGGTCGTGGGCGCGGGCGACGATGTCGGCGGGCGGGGAGCCGAGGGCGTTGGCCAGCAGCCGGATCGGGTAGTCGAAGGCGACGTCGAGCTGGCCGCGGGCGACCTGCTCCATCCAGCCGGTGATCCGCCATCCGGACGCCTCGCCCTCGGCCAGCTCGGGCACCCCGTACTTGGCGAGGGTGTCCTGCACGAACTGCCGGTGCGCCGCGGGGATCATCGCCTCGACGTCCGCCTCCGTGACGCCCTCGACCTTCTTCGCGGGCATGACGACGTCGAGGCCGTACGGCTTGCCGTCTACATGGGCCTCGATCCAGTCGAGGTCGCGTCTGAGGTCGTCGGGCGCGGTGTAGCGGACCGCGCCGAGCACGCCGAAGCCGCCGGCGCGGCTGATGGCCGCGGCCACGGCGGGGAACGGCGTGAAGCCGAAGACGGCGTGCTCGACTCCCAGTTGCTTGCTCAGCTCCGTCTGCATGGGCGCAGGATGCCGCAGCCGGTGCGACGACGGAAGCCTCTTTCTGATACTCCGTCAGATTTGCTGTCCTCGGCCGGGTGCTCAGCCGGGTACGTCCATCCGCTGGGTGCCCACGACCGAGAGCAGCCGCAGCGCCTCCTCGGACGGCGAGCCCGGGGCGGCCGTGTAGATGACCACCCGCTGGTCGCGGTCGGCGATGTCCAGGACATCGCAGTTCACGGTGACGAGACCGACGAGGGGATGGTCGAAGGTCTTGCACAGGGTGGGCCGCGCGGTCACCTCGTGGGCGGCCCACAGCTCGGCGAACTCCTGGCTGCCGGAGAGGAGTTCGTCGATCAACGCGGTGAGTTCGGGGTCGCCCGGGTAGCGGCCGGCGGCGCCGCGCAGGTGCTGGGCCGCGGTCCGGGCGAACTCGTCCGCGTCGGACACGCTGAACAGCCTCGTACCGCCGCGCCAGGGCTCCAGGAAAGCCCGCCGGACGAGGTTGCGCTCCCGCCGCGGTACGGCGGAGAAGTCCTCCAGGAGCGCGGCCGCGAGATCGTTCCAGGCGATGACCTCGTAGGTCGCCGACAGGACGATCGCCGCGGCCTGCGGCAGCCGGTGCAGCAGGTCGACGATGCTCTGCCGCACCTCGCGCGAGGGGCCGGGCGGAGGTCCCGGAGGTGTGCCCGCGAGGTGGTGGAGGTGGTCGCGCTCGGCGTCCGACAGCCGCAGGGCGCGGGCGATCTGGGCGAGCACCTCGCGGGACGGGTGCGGGGCGCGGGCCTGTTCCAGCCGGGTGTAGTACTCGGTCGAGATGAACGCCAGCTGGGCCACCTCCTCGCGGCGCAGCCCGGGGGTGCGCCGCCGCGACCCGGCGGGCAGCCCCGCGTCGGCGGGGGTGACGCGCTCGCGTCGGCCGCGCAGGAAGTCGGCCAGTTCTCGTCGGTCCACGTCCCCAGTGTGCGCGGACCGCCGTGCGCCCAGCCAGGTACCGGCTGTGCCTGGATGGGCGGCGCGGCCGGACGCAGGCTCGTCGGCATGACCCACAACACCCACGACACCCACAACACCCACGACACCCGCGACACCCACGACACGAAGACCGGCACCGCCTTCCTCCCCTCCTCGGGCCTGCTCGCCAACAAGGTCGCCTTCGTCAGCGGCGCCGGTCGCGGCATCGGCGCCGCCGCGGCCCGGCTGTTCGCCCGGGAAGGCGCCAGGGTGTTCCTCGCGGCCCGCACGGAGACCCAGCTCAAGGCCGTGACGGAGGAGATCCGGGCGACCGGCGGCACCGCGGAGTACATGCGCTGCGACGTGGCCGAACCGGCGAGCGTCCATGCCGCCGTCGACCGGACCGTGGAGCTGTACGGCAGGCTCGACGTCGCCTTCAACAACGCGGCGACCATCCAGCAGCCCGGCCCCCTGGACCAGCTCGCGGAGGCCGACTTCGACCATGTCCTCACCGTCAACCTCAAGGGCCCCTGGCTCGCGATGAAGGCGCAGATCGCCGCGATCCGCGCCACCTCGGGGACCGGCGCCATCGTGAACACCTCCAGCGTCGGCAGCCTGATGGCCAACCCCGCTCTGCCCGTGTACGGCGCGGCGAAGCGGGCGCTGAACAGCCTCACCGCGTCGGCCGCCGCCACCTACGGCCCCGAGGGCATCCGCGTCAACGCCATCGCGCCCGGTACGACGCTGACGGAGATGATCGACGCCTGGGAGGCGGACACTCCCGGTATCGTCGCCCGGCTCAACGCGCTGACCCCGCTGGGCCGCGCCGCCGATCCGGACGAGATCGCCCAGGCCGCGGCCTGGCTGCTGAGCGACCGGGCGTCCTACGTCACCGGCACGGTCCTGCGGGTCGACGGGGGCATGCGGGCCTGATCCCGGGACCGCTCAGCCGGCGGCCGGCTCCTCCAGCACCGCCATCGCCGCGTTGTGTCCCGGCACCCCGCTGACCCCTCCCCCGCGCACCGCGCCCGCGCCGCACAGCAGCACGTTGGAGTGCCGGGTCGCCACGCCCCAGCGGCCCGCGCCCTCCTGGGCGTACGGCCAGGCCAGGTCGCGGTGGAAGATGTTGCCGCCGGGCAGCCCGAGGTCGCGTTCCAGGTCCAACGGGGTCCGCGCCTCGATACAGGGGCGGCCGTCGGCGTCGGTGGCCAGACAGTCGGCGAGGGGTTCCGCGAGGTGGGCGTCGAGCTGGGCGAGGGTCGTCCCCAGGAGCTCCTCGCGCACGGCGTCGTTGTCCCGCTCGAAGAGCCGGGCGGGTGTGTGCAGACCGAACAGGGTGAGCGTCTGGTAGCCCCGCGCCACGAGGTCCGGCCCGAGGATGGTGGGGTCGGTCAGGGAGTGGCAGTAGATCTCCGAGGGCGGGGCGGCGGGCAGTTCACCGGCGGCCGCCTGGGCGTGCGCGGTGGCGAGCTGCTCGTAGCCCTCGGCGATGTGGAAGGTGCCGGCGAACGCCTCACGCGGGTCGACGGAGCCGTCCCGCAGCCGGGGCAGACGCTTCAGCAGCATGTTCACCTTGAGCTGGGCGCCCTCGGCGGGGGTGGGCGGTGCGTCCCCGGTGAGGGCGGCGAGCGCCTGCGGGGAGGCGTTCACCAGGACGTGCCGGGCGGTGGCGACGCCCTCGCCGTCGGCGGTGCGGTAGGTGACCTCCGCCGTACGGCCGTCCGTGTCGACGCGTACGGCCTCGTGCCCGGTGGCCAGGACGGCGCCCGCCTTCCGGGCGGCGGTGGCGAGGGCGTCGGTCAGGGCGCCCATCCCGCCCACGGGCACCTCCCAGGCGCCGGTGCCGCCGCCGATCACGTGGTAGAGGAAGCAGCGGTTCTGCTTCAGGG
The DNA here is from genome assembly GCF_001426425.1 of Streptomyces sp. Root1310. Lineage (NCBI taxonomy): Bacteria > Bacillati > Actinomycetota > Actinomycetes > Kitasatosporales > Streptomycetaceae > Streptomyces > Streptomyces sp. Root1310. Next base: position 181,021 of record NZ_LMEQ01000031.1, read on the forward strand.
AGGGGTCGTGGGCGTCGGCGAAGGTCCCGATGAGGGCGTCGGTCAGGACCACACCCCGCACCAGGTCGTCCGTGAAGCGCTCCTCGACGGCGACGCCGACGGGCTCCTCGAACAGGGCGCGCCAGGCCTCCTCGTCGTCGACGCGGCGGCGCAGTTCGTCCCGGGTGGGCAGCGGTTCGGTGAGGGTGGGGAAGACCCGCTGGGCAAGGCGTCCGGTCATCCCGTAGAAGCGCTCCCAGGCGGCGTACTCGCGCTCGCCGCCGGTCAGCCGGGCGAACGCCTCCCGGGTGCGTTCCGCGCCGCCGCCGACGAGCAGTCCGGTGGGCCGGCCGCCGCGCTCCACGGGGGTGTACGAGGAGATGGTGCGGCCCTGGACGCGGAAGTCCAGCCCCAGGTCCCGCACGATCTTCCGCGGCAGCAGACTGACCAGGTAGGAGTAGCGGGACAGCCGGGCGTCCACGCCGGTGAACGGGCGGGTGGAGACGGCGGCGCCGCCGGTGTGGCCGAGCCGTTCCAGCACCAGCACGGACCGGCCGGCCCGGGCCAGATAGGCGGCGGCGACCAGGCCGTTGTGGCCGCCGCCGACGATCACGGCGTCGTAGGCGCGGTGTCCCCGGTGATCCTGGTGTCCCGCGCGTCCCTCGTGTTCAGGCATGGTTCTTCGTAACACGAGCCGATCAGGCCCGGCCAGAGGTGGTCACGGCCGGCGCGGCCGGACCGCCGGGACCGTGGCCGCCGGACGCGCTCCCGGAGCCGGTGGTGGGGTACCCGCGGGCGTCGCCCGCCCGGATCCGCGCGGGACGGCTGTGCGCCGGGCCGGGCTGGGCCCGAGCGGCTACGCCCCGCCCGCCGCGCGCTGCTGCTGCAGCACCGCCACCCTCCGGTACAGCTCGACCGCCTCCTGGCCCCGGCCGAGCCGTTCCAGGCAGTGGGCCTCGTCGTTGCGGGCGGCGAGGGTGTCCGGGTGGTCGGCGCCCAGCAGGTGCTCGCGGGCCGCGGCCACCCGCCGGTACTCGGTCAGGGCGTCCCTCCAGCGGCCCAGCCAGCCCAGGCCGACGGCGACCTCACGGCGGCTGACCAGCGTGTCGGGGTGGTCCGCGCCGAGCACCCGTTCCCGGATGGCGCAGACGTCCCGGGACTCGGCGAGAGCCTCCTCCCAGCGGCCCAGCCGGCCGAGGTTGACGCCGAGACCGTGGCGGGCCCGCAGGGTCTCGGGGTGCGCCGGTCCGTGGATGCGGGTGCGGTCGTCCACGAGGTCGCGGTAGAGCCGGAGCGCCTCCGCGCTGCGGCCCAGGCGGCCCAGGCTGATGCCGGTCTCGTAGCGTGCGGCGAGGGTGTCGGGGTGGTCGGGGCCGAGGGCCTGCGCGCGGGCCGCGGCGACCTCGCGATAGGTCTGGAGGGCTTCCGGCCAGCGGCCCAGCTGACCGAGGGCGTAGGCGACCTCGTAGCGGGTGACCAGGGTGTCCGGGTGGGCGGGGCCCAGGACGCGGGCGCGGGCGACGGCCACCTCGCCCGCCATCCGGTAGGACTCCTCCAGCCGGCCGAGCCTGCTGAGGTTGAAGGCGAGGTTGTGACGGCAGCGCAGGGTGTCCGGGTGGTCGGGGCCCGCCGTGCGCACCCGGGCGGCGAGGACCGAGGCGTACACCTGGTGGGCGTCGAAGTGACGGCCCAGCCTGCCGAGTACGTAGGCCATCTCCTGCCGGGTGGCGAGCGTGTCGGCGTGCTCGGCGCCGAGCACCCGGGTACGGGCGGCGGCCACGTGCTGGTACTCGCGCAGCGCGTCGGCGGCGCGGCCGGTGCGGCTCAGGGTGAAGGCGACCTCGTAGCGGCTGGCGAGCGTCTCGGGGTGGTCCGCGCCGAGCAGGTGCGCGCGTTCGGCGGCGACGGCTCGGTGCACCTCCCCGGCCTCCGCCCAGCGGCCGAGCCGCCCCAGGCTGAGCCCCGCGCTGTGCCGGCCGGCGAGCGCCTGCGGGGACGGCGTGTCCGGGGCCTGCGGGGCGGGGACCGCGCCGAGCGCCGGCCGGGGTATCCACTCGCCGGTCAGGGCCGCCCCCGCGTCCGGCGGCGTGACCCGCAGTACGGCGCCGGTGGCCTTGTGACCGGTCGTCATGCCCTGGGTCCAGGACGGCAGCCGCGGCTCCCGGCCGGCGGGTCCGGACGGCCGCAGCTCGGGCCGGGGTGTCACCAGGGTCGGTATGTACGCCGGTGCGGTGCGGCCCGCGGCGATGCGCCGGACGATCTCACGGGCGTCCTGGGGGCGCTGGTCGGGCCGTTTCGCCAGCAGGTCCAGGATGATCCGGTCGAGGTGGTCGGGCAGGTCGGGGCGGAGTTCGCGCGGTGGCCGGGGCGGGGTGTCGCGGTGGCCGACGAGGATCGCCCAGGGGTCGTCCAGGTCGAACGGCGGGGCCCCGGTGGCGATCTCGTACAGCACACAGCCCAGCGAGTAGAGGTCGCTGCGCCGGTCGACCTCCTCGCCGCCGATCTGCTCCGGAGACATGTAGTGGGGGGTGCCCATGGCGATGCCGGTGCCGGTGAGACGGGAGGTGAAGCCGATGTCGTGGCCGAGGCGGGCGATGCCGAAGTCGCAGATCTTCACCGTGCCGTCGGCGAGCCGCACGATGTTCGCGGGCTTCAGATCGCGGTGCACCACGCCCTGCCGGTGCGTGTAGGCGAGGGCCGCGGCGACCTGGTCGGCGACCTCCACGACGTCGGCGACGGGCAGCGGCCTGCGCTCGTTGTCGTCCAGCAGCTGGCACAGGTTGCTGCCGTCGAGCAGCTCCATGACCAGGAAGAGGACACCGTCGCTGTCGCCGAAGTCGTGGACGACCGTCACCCCGCGGTGCTGGAGCGCGGCCGCGACGCGGCCCTCACGCCGGAACCGTTCCCGCAGGACGCGCCCGGAAGCCGGGTCGTGGTGCGGGGCGATCGGTTTGAGGCACTTGACGGCCACCTGCCGGCCGAGGGATTCGTCGCGGGCCCGCCACACCTCGCCCATGCCACCGCGCCCGATCCGGTCCAGCAGCCGGTACCGGCCCTGGATCACCCTGCTCTCCGCCATCGTGCGCCGCCGCCCCCGTTGCTTTCCGGCCCTCCCCTGGCCGGTCCAGTATGACGGCCTATCGCCCGACTTTGAACGGGGCCGGGCGAGCTTCGGGGCCGAGCCTCGCCATGGCCCGCAGGACGTGTTTGGGCGGGAGTTGCCACCGCACACGTGCGGGGACGCAGCGCAGCAGGGTGCCCAGGGCACGCAGCTGTCCGGTGACGGTGGCGGGTTCCGGGGCCCGTCTGCCGTACAGCCGGTGGGCGTACGGCGGCAGGGAGGCGTACGCCAGGTGCGCCACGCGCCGCCACAGCAGGGCGCGCGCCGGGACGAGCAGGGGGTGGACCGGCGGCCGCAGCAGGAAGTCGTCCACCTCGTGCGCCTCCGCCCCGGCGGCGAGTTCGGGGCGCAGCTTCTCGAAGTACGCGTCCATGTCGGTGCGGTCGGCGGGCACCGCCTCGGGGTCGAGCCCCACCAGGCGGGCGCTGACGCGCTGTTCGGCGAGGTAGCGGTCGGCGGCGGCGTCGGAGAGGGGGTAGCCGGAGCGGCGCAGCACGTGCAGATAGGAGTCGATCTCGGCGCAGTGCACCCACAGCAGCAGCGCGGGTTCGTCGACGCCGTAGCGCTCCCCCGTGTCCGGATCGGTCGCGGACAGCAGGCGATGGATCTTCCGGACGCGGGCCCCGGCCTTCTCCGCGTCCTCGGTGGTGCCGTACGTCGTGGTCCCGACGAAGTCGGCGGTGCGCATCAGCCGGCCCCAGGCGTCCCGCCGGAAGTCGGAGTTCTGGATGACCCCGCGCACGGCACGCGGATGGAGTGCCTGGAGGTAGAGCGCGCGGACCCCGGCGACCCACATCATCGGGTCGTCGTGCAGCTGCCAGGTCACACTCGACGGGCCGAACAGCCCGGGGTCGGCCTTCATGGCCGGCAGGCTAACGCCGCACCCGCGGCATTCCCAGGCCGATCCACGAGATGATCTCCCGCTGGATCTCGTTGTTGCCGCCGCCGAAGGTGAAGATCACGGCGGACCGGTAGCCGCGTTCGAGCTCGCCGTGCAGCACGGCGCCCGCCGAGCCCTCCTGGAGCGCACCGGGGGCGGCGACGACCTCCATCAGCCAGGCGTAGGCGTCCCGGCGGGCCTCCGAGCCGTAGACCTTGACGGCGGAGGCGTCCTGCGGGGTGAGGGTGCCGTTCTGGAGGGCGCCGACCATCTGCCAGTTGAGCAGCTTCAGCGCGTCGAGCCTCACATGGGTCCGGGCGAGCAGGCGCCGCACCCAGGGCAGGTCGACCACCCGGCGGCCGTCGGCGAGCTTGGTCTCGGTCGCCCAGCGCTGTACGTCGTGCAGGGCGCGGATCGCCATCGTGCCGTGCGCGGCCAGGGTCACCCGCTCGTGGTTGAGCTGGTTGGTGATCAGCCGCCAGCCCTGGTTCTCGGCGCCGACGCGCCGTGAGACGGGGACGCGGACGTTCTCGTAGTAGCTGGCGGTGGTGTCGTGCGAGGCGAGGGTGCGGATCACCGTGCAGGAGTATCCGGGGTCGTCGGTCGGCACGAGGAGCATGGTGATGCCCTTGTGCGGCGGGGCCTCGGGGTCGGTGCGCACCGCGAGCCACACCCAGTCGGCGGTGTCGCCGTTGGTCGTCCAGATCTTCTGCCCGTCGACGACGTACGTGTCGCCGTCGCGCACCGCGCGCGTCCTGAGCGCGGCGAGGTCGGTGCCCGCGTCGGGTTCGCTGTAGCCGATCGCGAAGTCGATCTCACCGGCGAGGATCTTCGGCAGGAAGTACGCCTTCTGCTCGTCGGTGCCGTACCGCATGATCGTCGGTCCGACGGTGTTCAGCGCCATCAGCGGCAGCGGCACGCCGGCCTGGGCGGCCTCGTCGAAGAAGACGAACTGTTCGATCGGGGTGAGGCCGCGGCCGCCGTACTCCTCGGGCCAGCCGACGCCGAGCCAGCCGTCCGCGCCGAGCCGACGGATCGTCTTGCGGTAGAAGAGCTTCGCGGCGACCGGGTCGATGTGCCGGGCGTAGGCGTTGTGCGGCACCAACTCGGCGAAGTAGGCACGCAGTTCGGTGCGCAGCCGCAGTTGCTCGGGCGTGTGGTCGAGGTGCACGGCGCCTCCTGGCTCCCCAAGGCCGGTCCTGACGGCGCACACGGTAGAACGTGTTTCAGAAATTGGGAATGGCAGGGACCGGCTTCCTTCGGGTCCCGGTCGCCGGGCGCCGGACCTCAGGCCAGCGTCCCCATGAATTCCGTGCAGGCCTCGGCACAGGCCCGGCAGGCGGCGGCACCCTCCTCCGCCCCCGGGTGCTTGTCGAAGACGTGGGCGGTCTCCAGGCACACGGTCCGGCACCACTCCAGCTGGGCGCGGATGCCGGCCTCGTCCAGGCGGTTGTCCTCGGACAGCACGCGACAGGTCGCGTCGCACACCTCCGCGCACATGATGCCCTTGCGGCGCAGCAGCGCCTGATCGTCGGTCCCGTCCGGATCCACGAGGCTCGCGCGCAGCGCACTCTCCCGCGCACACTCGGTGCACGCCTGGGCGCAGGCGAAGCGGTCCTCCAGGAACCGGAAGAGCTCCTGTTGCGATGTCTGGTACGTCTGGGATGTCGTCGGAGTCACCCCTGACGGGTAGCCGGGTGCGGCGGCACGAAACCCGTGAACCGGGGCGGAGCGCGGCGCCGATCGCCGTGCGCGGGATGCCGCCGACGCGGGACCGCGGACCGGGAGCGGGCGGGTTCGTGCCTCGATGACGGATTCATGCCCCTTTTGTTGGGTATTCGCCTGATATGACTACCGCAAGCGTTCAGCTGGCCGCCGCGAGCGGCCTGGCCAGCCTCGTGCTGTTCGTGGTCGCGATGGCCCTTCTCGCCGTGCTGGGGGGCAGCTTCTGGCTCGGCACGCGGGTGAAGTCGCGCGAGCCGGCCCGGCCGCGCCCCGAGGAACAGCCGCACCTCCCGCCGGGCGGCGCGGTGCGCGAGATACGCGAGAACCGGGAACCCGACGAGGTGCCCCGGACGGAGAAGGGCGGCCGTCCCCTCACGCCGTACGAGCTGACCAACATGCAGACCCGGCCGAGCGGGGAGAAGACACGGCCGCGCTGGAGCCGCGGCAGCAGTGGCTCCTTCGGCGGGGGCGGTCTCGGATCCCACTGACCCGGAGCGCGACCCGGACCGGCGGGGTGAGCCGGAGGACGACCGGAGCCGGTCGGCGGCAGGCCACCCGGGACCACACGGGAGGAGTCGAGCGGGGCGGGCCGATCTCCCCGCCGCGCGCCCGAGCCTGCTCCGGCGAGAGAAAGCCGGGCGAGCCGACGATCACGCCGGCGGGGGTGCCCTCGAAGACGATCCGGCCGCCGTCGTGACCCGCGCCGGGACCGAGGTCGATGATCCAGTCGGCGTGCGCCATCACCGCCGGGTGGTGCTCGACGACGATGACCGACTTGCCGGCGTCCACGAGCCGGTCGAGCAGGCCGAGCAACTGCTCGACGTCGGCGAGGTGCAGGCCGGTGGTCGGCTCGTCGAGCACGTAGACACCGCCCTTCTCGCCCATGTGGGTGGCCAGCTTCAGCCGCTGCCGCTCGCCGCCGGACAGGGTGGTGAGCGGCTGGCCGAGGCTGAGGTAGCCGAGCCCGACGTCGGCGAGCCGGCCCAGGATGCGGTGCGCGGCGGGCGTGCTCGCCTCACCGGAGCCGAAGAACTCCTCGGCCTCGCTCACCGGCATCGCGAGCACCTCGCTGATGTCGCGGCCGCCGAGGTGGTACTCGAGGACCGCGGCCTGGTACCGCTTCCCCTCGCACTCCTCGCAGGTGGTGGCCACGCTCGCCATCATCGCCAGATCGGTGAACACGACGCCCGCGCCGTTGCAGGTGGGGCAGGCGCCCTCGGAGTTGGCGCTGAACAGCGCCGGCTTCACGCCGTTGACCTTCGCGAACGCCTTGCGGATCGGGTCGAGCAGGCCGGTGTACGTCGCCGGGTTGCTGCGTCGGGAACCGCGGATCGCGCCCTGGTCGACCGACACCACACCCTCGCCGGCCGGGATCGACCCGTGCACGAGTGAGCTCTTCCCGGAGCCCGCCACACCGGTGACCACACAGAGCACCCCGAGCGGGATGTCCACATCGACATCGCGCAGGTTGTGCGCCGTCGCGCCGCGGATCTCCAGCGTACCGGCGGGCTTGCGCACGCTCTCCTTGACGGCGGCCCGGTCGTCGAGATGGCGGCCGGTGATGGTGTCGCCGGACCGCAGTCCCTCGACGGTGCCCTCGAAACAGACGGTGCCGCCCGCCGTGCCGGCCCCGGGGCCGAGATCGACCACGTGGTCGGCGATCGCGATGGTCTGCGGCTTGTGCTCCACTACGAGCACCGTGTTGCCCTTGTCCCGCAGCCGCAGCAGCAGGTCGTTCATCCGGCTGATGTCGTGCGGGTGCAGGCCCGTGGTGGGCTCGTCGAAGACGTAGGTGACATCGGTGAGCGAGGAGCCGAGGTGCCGGATCATCTTGACGCGCTGCGCCTCGCCGCCGGACAGCGTGCCCGAGGGCCGGTCCAGCGAGAGGTAGCCGAGACCGATCTCCACGAACGACTCGAGGGTGTGCCGGAGCGCGGTGAGCAGCGGCGCCACCGACGGCTCGTCGAGGCCGCGCACCCATGCCGCCAGGTCGCTGATCTGCATCGCGCAGGCGTCGGCGATGCTGACCTTGTCGATCTTCGAGGACCGGGCGCCCTCGCTGAGCCGGGTGCCGTCGCACTCGGGACAGACGGTGAACGTCATCGCCCGCTCCACGAACGCCCGGATGTGCGGCTGGAGCGCGTCGATGTCCTTGGCGAGCATCGACTTCTGGATCTTCGGGATCAGCCCCTCGTAGGTCAGGTTGATGCCGTCGACCTTGATCTTCGTCGGCTCCTTGTACAGGAGGTCGTGCAGTTCCCTCTTGGTGAACCTGCGGATCGGCTTGTCCGGGTCGAAGAATCCGCAGCCGCCGAAGATACGGCCGTACCAGCCGTCCATGCTGTAGCCCGGGATGGTGAGCGCGCCCTCGTTGAGCGACTTGCTGTCGTCGTAGAGCTGGGTGAGGTCGATGTCGGAGACCGTGCCCCGGCCCTCGCAGCGAACACACATGCCGCCGGTACGGGAGTAGGTCGCCTTCACCGTCTTCTTGGTGCCGCGCTCGACGGTGATCCCGCCGCTCGCCCGGACCGAGGCGGTGTTGAAGGAGTACGCGGTGGGCGGCCCGATGTGCGGCCGCCCGAGCCTGCTGAACAGGATGCGCAGCATCGCGTTGGCGTCGGTCGCGGTGCCGACGGTGGAGCGGGGGTCGGACCCCATCCGCTGCTGGTCGACGATGATCGCGGTCGTCAGCCCTTCGAGCACGTCGACCTCGGGGCGGGCCAGCGTCGGCATGAAGCCCTGGACGAACGCGCTGTAGGTCTCGTTGATCAGCCGCTGCGACTCCGCGGCGATCGTGTCGAACACCAGGGAGCTCTTGCCCGAGCCGGAGACTCCGGTGAACACCGTCAGCCGGCGCTTCGGGATCTCGATACTGACGTCCTTGAGATTGTTCTCGCTGGCGCCGTGCACGCGGATCAGACCGTGGCTGTCGGCGACGTGCCCCGCGGGCGGCGCGTCCGTCTTCCTGGCCATGCTCATCGTCTCTCCATCTACTGCATCCACTGCTCGCGACCGCCTTCGCGGGCTCGGGCGCGGCCTGGCTCGATCTGACCGACGCCACGCTAGCCGGGACCCGATGACCGGCGCTTCTCGAATACTGATCGGTTTGGTCGCGTTCAGGTTCGGACAGGTGGCGGACAGTAAGCGACAATGCGCAGCGCGGGCGGGCCGGACGCGGTGAGATGGCCTGATTCGTCGTGCGGGATGAGGTGGAAGATGGCCGATGTGATGCGGGCTGAACCAGCGCGGCGCGCGGACACGGGGGCGGGCGCGGGAGCGGGCGCCGCGAAACGGAGCGTGAAACAGAAGGCCCCGCAGAAACGGTGCGCCTGCGGTGCGCCCGCGTCGGAGGGCGCGGTCGGCGGGGCCGAGGAGAGGTTCCGGGGGCTGCTGGAGGCGGCACCGGACGCCATGGTCATCGTCGACGACTCCGGCATCATCAGGCTCGTCAACGCCCAGACCGAGGCCCTGTTCGGGCACGGCCGGGAGGAACTGCTCGGCCAGCCGGTCGAACTGCTCATCCCGCACCGGTTCCACGGCCAGCACACCGCGCACCGCAGCGGGTACACCGCCAACCGCCAGGTGCGTCCGATGGGCGCCGGGCTCGAACTGCACGGGCTGCGCAAGGACGGCACGGAGTTCCCCGTCGAGATCAGCCTGAGTCCGCTCGAGACTGCGGACGGGCTCCTGGTGTCGGCGGCCGTACGCGACGTCAGCGACCGCAAGGCGGCCGAGGCGCGCATCAACGAGCTCGCCGCGCTCGTGGAGTCCTCGCAGGACGCGATCCTCGCCCACACCCTCGACGGGTACATCACCTACTGGAACGCGGCCGCACAGCGTCTGTACGGCTACACGGCCGAGAAGGCCATCGGCCGGCACGTCTCGCTGCTGGCCCCGCCGGAGCTGCGGGGCGAGATCCGCGAGCTGCTCCAGCGGCTGCGGCACGCCGAGAAGGTCGAGCACTACGAGACGCTGCGGATGACCAGCACCGGGGCGCTGCGCGACGTGGACGTCACGCTGTGGCCGACCCGGGACACCCACGGCGCCGTGATCGGGGCGTGCGCGATCGTGCGGGACATCAGCGACCGCAAGCGCGCCGAGGCCGAGCTCAAGGCCCTGTACGAACAGCAGCGGCACATCGCCCTGACGCTCCAGCGCAGTCTGATGGGCACGCCGCCCGCCCTGCCCGGGCTGGCGACCGCGAGCCGCTACCGGCCCGCCACCCAGGGCGCCGGCGTGGGGGGCGACTGGTTCGACCTGATCCCGCTGGGCGCCGACCGGGTGGGGGTGCTGATAGGCGATGTGATGGGCCGCGGGCTGGAAGCGGCCGCCGTGATGGGCCAGTTGCGCTCGGCCGCGCACGCCCTGGCCAAGACCGGTATGCAGCCCCGGCAGCTGATGCAGGCGCTGGACACCTGCGTCGCCGACCTCGACGTGCCCGACCAGCTCGTCACCTGCTGCTATCTGGTGATCGCCCCGGACGCGGGCACGGTCACGGTGTGTTCGGCGGGACATCTGCCGGTGCTGGTCGCCGGGCTGGACGAGGGCGTCCACGCCCTGCCCTGCCCGGTCAACGCTCCGCTCGGGGTGGGCGACATCCTGTACGAGCAGTCCAGTTCGGAGATAGCACCCGGATCCTCGCTGGTGCTCTACACGGACGGCCTGATCGAGACGCCGGGCAGCGACATCGAGGTACGGATCGGCGAACTGACCCTGCTCCTCAACAAGTTGTTCGTCGGAACGCCGTGTCTGGAGGCTGCGGCGGACCAGGTCCTCGCCGTTCTGCTGCCGGACGCCGACGGCCACAACGACGACGTGACCCTGCTGATCGCGCAGCTGCCCGCCGCGCCGCTGGCCGCCGTCACCACCCAGTTCCCGGCCGTCCCGGCCTCCGTGCCGGAAGGTCGGGCCTTTCTCCACAAGGCGCTGACCTCGTGGAACTGTACGGAACGGGCCGACGACGCGCTCCTGCTGCTGTCGGAGACGCTGACGAACGCCGTGCAGCACTCCGAGGGCCCGATCGGCCTGCATCTGCACCGCACCGCCTCCGGCCTCACGGTCGAGGTCAGCGACCCCAGCCCGCAGCTCCCCCAGCCGCGGGTGGCGGTCGAGGGGGCGGAGTCGGGCCGCGGCCTGATCCTGGTCCGTGCCCTCGCCCACGGCTGGGGGGTGCGGCCGACGGACGAGGGCAAGACGACCTGGTTCACGCTGAGGCTGTGAGTCCCCGGGTCGGACCGCCGCAGGCGAGCGCGAGGGCGTCCAGGTGCGCCTGGACGTACGGCACGGCCACCGCCTTGAGTTCCAGCTCGCCGTCGACGAACGCGGGCTGGACGTTGACCTCGAAGACGACCCCGCCGTTCTCCACGGCCAGGTCGACCCCGGCGAAGGGGAGCCCGACCGAGGCGGTGGCCGCGACGGCGAGTTCGGCGAGCCGGGGCTGGAGGTCCTGCGGGGCGATGTGGACGGCGGTGGCGCCCTGGCAGGTGTTGCACGGGGTGTCCGTCTCCGGCTGGAGGTGCTCGCGGGCGTGCACGACACGGTCGCCCAGGACGAAGACACGGAACTGGTGGCGCCGGCCGTCGGCGGTGAAGTTGCCCGCGTCCCGGGAGAGCAGCCAGTCGGTGCCGCGCTCGGCGTAGTAGGCGGCGGCCAGCTCCAGTTGTGCGGGGGTGGTGACATGGAAGGTGTCGTTGCCGCCGGTGCCGACGACCGGCCGGGCCCAGGTGTCGCGGCCGAGCCGGTCGAACGCGTCGGCCGCCTCCCGCGGGGAGGGCCGCGACAGTACGGCGGTCTCCATCTGGGCGACACCGTCCCGGACGAAGCGTTCGACGGTGAGGTTCTTCTCGGTCGCGGTCCGCCAGGCGTCGGGTCCGGCGGCCAGGGTCACCACGCCGTGGCTCTCCAGGAGCTCCTGGAAGCCGGCGAGGGCCTGCCGGTGGTGCGGCGGGATCTCGTAGAGCAGGACGACATCGGGTACGAAGTCCAGCCGCTCCTCGGGAACCCGGAGCCGTAACCGGCCTCCGTCACGGACGCCGCGGCCGGTTCCGCCGGTCGCGAAGTGCCGGGAGTCGACCCGGACGGGCGGGGCGCCGGTGAGCAGTTCCACGGCGTCGGCGAGATACTCACGGCAGCCCTCGGGCGAGGTGGGGTCGGCGATCAGGGCGATGCACGGTCGGGACACAGCGGCCTCCAGCGGCTTTGGACGCGCGCTCGTACCGCGGACGGGCCCTCGCACGGCACGAGCGGTGTCACGGATGGTGTCTGTCGCGCGGGTCGTCGTCGCACCCGTCGCCCTTCGGAGCCGCTCCGGTGCGCGGAGCCGCGGCCGGGGCCCGGACGCGTGCCGGGCGGGGACGAGGAGGACGGTCGACCACGGGGGGTGGGACTCGCCCCGCCGGATCCGCGCGCAGGGCTGGCCGACCACTGTAAGCACCGGGCGGGACGCCGTACCAGGGCGCACGACGGCCCGCCCGCTGCCCCTCCCCCTGCGCCGTCCGCCCCGGTCCGTGCGCCCTGGCCGGCCTGCGATGGCCCGCCGCCTCACCCGTCCCAGGTCCAGTCCGCCACCTCGGGAAGGTCGGTGCCGTGGACGCGGATCCAGTCGTGGTGGCGCAGTCGCGCGTCCTCCATCCGCTGGCGTACGGCGGCGGCGCGCACGGCGAGTCCGGGGACGCGGTCGATGACGTCCATGACGAGCCGGTAGCGGTCCAGGTCGTTGCGCACGACCATGTCGAACGGCGTGGTCGTGGTACCGAACTCCTTGTAGCCGCGCACGTGCAGGTTCCGGTGGCCGGTGCGGCGGTAGGCGAGGCGGTGGATCAGCCACGGGTAGCCGTGGTAGGCGAAGATCACCGGTTTGTCGGTGGTGAACAGTCCGTCGTACTCGAAGTCGCCCATGCCGTGCGGGTGTTCCTCGCTCGGCAGCAATCGGGCGATGTCCACGACGTTGACGACCCGGACGGCGAGCTCCGGCAGTTCGCCGCGCAGCAGCTGGGCGGCGGCCAGCACCTCCTGGGTGGGGACGTCACCGGCGCAGGCGAGGACCACATCGGGTTCACCGGTGCCGTTCTCGGTGCCGGCCCAGTCCCAGACGCCGGCGCCGCGGGCGCAGTGGGCGCGGGCCTGGTCCATGCTCAGCCAGTCGAAGCAGGGCTGCTTCCCGGCCACGACGACGTTGACGTAGTCGCGGCTGCGCAGCACGTGGTCCGCCACCGACAGCAGGGTGTTGGCGTCCGGCGGCAGATAGACCCGGACGACCTCCGGGCTCTTGTTGAGGACGTGGTCGACGAAACCGGGGTCCTGGTGCGAGAAGCCGTTGTGGTCCTGGCGCCAGACGTGCGAGGTGAGCAGGTAGGTGAGGGAGGCGATGGGTGCCCGCCAGGGCAGCTTCCGGGTGACGCGCAGCCACTTGATGTGCTGGTTGACCATCGAGTCGACGATGTGCGCGAACGCCTCGTAGCAGGAGAACAGTCCGTGCCGGCCGGTCAGCAGATAGCCCTCAAGCCAGCCCTGGCAGGTGTGTTCGGAGAGGATCTCCATCACCGGTGTGTTCGGAGAGGATCTCCATCACCCGGCCGTGCCGGTCGAGGTGCTCGTCGACCTGCAGGGTCTGCGCCTGCCAGGCCTTGCCGCTGGCCGCGTAGACGGCCTGGAGCCGGTTGGACGCGGTCTCGTCCGGGCCGACGAGACGGAAGTCGCGGCGGTCGGCGGTGGCCCGCATGACCTCCTCCAGCAACCCGCCCAGTACCGCGGTGGGTTCGTGCCGGGTGCCGCCGGGCCTGTCGACCGGGACGGCGTGCGACTCCAGTTCGGGCAGGGGGAGTTCGCGCAGCAGCAGCCCGCCGTTGGCGTGCGGGGTGGCGCCGAGGCGGCGGGTGCCGTCGGGGATCCAGGCGAGGACGTCCAGTCGGGGGCCGCCGTGGTCGTCGAAGAGTTCCTCGGGCCGGTAGGAGCGCAGCCAGGCCTCCAGCTGGCGCAGGTGTTCGGGGTTGTCCCGGACGGCGGACAGCGGCACCTGGTGGGCGCGCCAGGTGCCCTCGACGGGCAGTCCGTCGACGTGGGCGGGGCCGGTCCAGCCCTTCGGGGTGCGCAGCACGATCACCGGCCAGCGGGGGCGCTCGCCGGAGCCGTCCTCGCGGGCGGCGCGCTGGAGGGCGGCGATGCGGTCCAGGGCGGTGTCCATGGCCTGCGCCATCGCGCGGTGGACGGCGTTCGGCTCGTCCCCGGTGACATGGATCGGATCGTGGCCGTAGCCGCGCAGCAGCGCGTCGAGCTCGGGTTCGGGGATCCGGGCCGGCACCGTGGGATTGGCGATCTTGTATCCGTTGAGGTGGAGGATCGGCAGGACCGCTCCGTCGTGGACGGGGTCGAGGAACTTGTTGGAGTGCCAGGAGGCGGCCAGCGGCCCGGTCTCGGACTCGCCGTCGCCGATCACGCAGGCCACGAGGAGGTCCGGGTTGTCGAAGGCGGCGCCGTAGGCGTGCGAGAGGGAGTAGCCGAGCTCTCCGCCCTCGTGGATCGAGCCGGGCGTCTCCGGGGCGACATGGCTGGGGATGCCGCCGGGGAAGGAGAACTGCCGGAACAGCCGGGCCATGCCGGCCGCGTCGCGGGTGACGTCCGGATACGTCTCGGTGTAGGTGCCCTCCAGCCAGGAGTTGGCGACGACCGCGGGACCGCCGTGGCCGGGTCCCCACACGCACAGGGCACGCAGCTCACGGGCACGGATGACGCGGTTGAGGTGGGTGTACACGAGGTTCAGCCCCGGTGAGGTGCCCCAGTGGCCCAGCAGCCTCGGCTTCACGTGCTCGGGCCGCAGCGGCTCGGTGAGCAGCGGGTTGGCCATCAGGTAGATCTGCCCGACGGAGAGGTAGTTCGCGGCGCGCCAGTGGGCGTGCAACGTCCTGAGCTCGTCGTCGGTGAGCCGGGCGGACGTCGCTTGCGGTTCGACGGGCATCTCGGGTTCCCTTCCGGATCGGGTCGCTCGGAGGTGCGTGCCGGTCCGCACCTCCCCACCCTCTCCGGCCGCCGGGTACCCGGCAGAGCCGAACGAGCCGTACGGAGGAGCGAAGCCGTCCGTACGAGGGGCGGCGGCCCCGGCGGTGTCGGATTCCGGCCCGGCCACGGTCTCCCCTGCGGGGGCACCAGCAGCAGCGTCGTGGGCATCACCCACGCGCACCCGGTACGCGGGTGACCCACCGCCCCGCGATCACACGCCGGAGGCGGCGGGCCCGGTCCGCCGGGCGTTAGGCGCCCCGGCACGGAGACGGCCCCGGGCCCCTAGCGTGCCCGGGCGGCGTCGAGGCCGTCGACATGGGCCACGTTCCGCCGGTCCTCTGCGTCCCCGCCGGACTCGGCGGCGAACCAGGCGTCGAGGATCTCCTTGAGCAGCGGCTCGGAGGTCAGGCGCAGGCTGAGGGCGAGGACGTTGGCGTCGTTCCAGCGGCGGGCGCCGTCGGCGGTGTAGGCGTCGGCGCACAGGGCGGCCCGGACGCCGGGCACCTTGTTCGCGGCGATCGACGCGCCGGTGCCGGTCCAGCAGCACACCATCGCCTGCTCCGAGGTCCCGTCGGCCACGTCCCGGGCCGCCGTCGCCGAGCACACCGCCCACTGCGGGTCGTCGCCGGGCCGCAGCGCGCCGTACGGCACCACGTCGTGCCCTCGGCCGCGCAGCTCCGCGACGAGGGCGCGGGCCACTGGTTCGTCCATGTCCGAGGAGACGGAGATCCGCATGCCGGAGAGCCTACTGAGGAACCGGCGCGGCGGCACGGCCGCGTCTTCCCGACCGCACGGAGGGGGGCGGCTTCCCGCCATCCGAGGGGTTCGCCGCCAGGCCGTGCAGGGCCGTGCCGCCACCGGTGCCGTTCTGACCGGCGGCATCGGCGGCATCGGCGGCGCCAGCGGCAACGGCGGCAGCGGCCTGCACGGATATGGACGCCGCCCCCGACGTCTGCCTAAGGTGCGAGGAAAGCGCTTTCTAGCATGGTCATGCCACTGCCGTAGCCGTCACTGCCCGGACCAGGAGCGTCGATGCCGACCACCGCACCGCAGGACCCCTCACAGCCGTGGACCCGAAAGGCCTTCCTGCGGGGCATGTCGGCCGTCGGGCTGGCCCCGCTGCTGCCCGCGGTGCTCCCGGTGGCCGCGCACGCCGCGTCGGCGGGCGCCCGTCCCGGATTCGACCTGGCGCGGGACGGCGTCGCGGTCGACGTGTTCGTGGACGCGGCCGACGACCCCGCCGTGATCCGCGCGGCCGGCGACCTCCGGGCCGACGTGGAGCGGGTCTGCGGGGTGAGGCCCGGGTTACGCCACACCCTGCCGGAACGGGCCACCGCGCTGGTCCTGGTGGGCACCCTCGGTGCGAGTCCGGTCATCGACCGGCTCGCGGCGCGGGGACGGCTCGACGTCCGGCGGGTGACGGGGCGCTGGGAGGCCTCGGTGACCCAGGTGGTGGAGCATCCGGCACCCGGCGTGGACCGCGCGCTGGTGATCGCCGGCAGCGACCGGCGCGGCACGGTCTACGGGATCTACGACACCTCGGAACGCGTCGGCGTCTCACCCTGGCACTGGTGGGCCGACGTACCCGTGGAGCAGCGGGACACGGTGTCCGTGCCCGCGGGCCCCTTCGAACGGCGCGAACCGTCGGTCCGCTACCGGGGTGTCTTCATCAACGACGAGCAGAACCTGACCACTTGGTCGCAGCGCACCCAGGAGCCGGACAAGAACATCGGCCCGAAGACGTACCAGCGCCTGTTCGAACTGCTGCTGCGGCTGAAGGCCAACTACCTGTGGCCGGCCATGCACCCGTACTCCGACTTCTTCAACAAGTACCGGGAGAACCCCGGACTCGCCGACCGGTACGGCATCGTCGTCGGCTCCAGCCACCCGGAGGCCCTGCTGCGCAACGGCGTCCACGAGTGGGCGCCGTGGGCCGAGGAGCACCGTGGCGCCGACGGCGGACTGCCGGTGTACGACTACACGGTGAACCCCGCTGTCATCTCCGGCTACTGGAGAGCCCGGGCCCGGGAGAACGCGGCGTACGAGAGCAGCTGGACCATCGGCATGCGCGGCCTGCACGACACCGCGCTGGAGACGAAGTACGCCACCACGATCGCGGAGAAGGTCGTGGTGATGAACGACATCATCGCCGACCAGCGCCGGATCCTGGCCGAGGAGGTCGGCGCGGCCGCCCAGCCGCAGATCTTCATCCCGTACAAGGAGGTCCTGGACCTGTACAACGCGGGCGTTCGGGTCCCGGACGACGTCACGCTGATCTGGCCGGACGACAACCACGGCAATATGCGTCAGCTGCCGGACGACGCGGAACGCGCCCGGTCCGGCGGCAACGGGATCTACTACCACCTCTCCTACTGGGGCCGTCCGCGCAGCTATCTGTGGCTCGACACCACGCAGCTCACCAAGGTCTGGCAGGAGCTGCGACGGGTGTACGAGCACGGCGTGGACCGGATGTGGATCTTCAACGTCGGTGACCTCAAGTCGATCGAGACCGGACTGTCCTTCTCCCTGGACATGGCCTGGGACGTGGAGCGGTGGCACGCCGACGACGTCGGAGGAGGATTCCTCGCGGAGTGGTACGGACGCCAGTTCGGGCTCCGGCACGCCCAGGAGATCGCCTCGATCCGCAGCGAGTACTACCGGCTCGCGGCGGAGCGGCGACCGGAGTTCATCGACCGGAACATGTTCTCCGTCGTTCACCACGGGGACGAGGCGGGACGTCGCCTGGCCGCGTACGACCGTCTGCTCGAACGGGTGGCGACGCTGGAGGCCGAGCTTCCCGAGGCCTACCGGGACGCCTACTTCGAGCTCGTCCGGTATCCCGTGCACGGCGCGTACTTGATGAACCTCAAGTACTACTGGGCGGACCGCAACGCCCTCGCCGTGCGTCAGGGCCGCGGCGCCGGGACCAACGTCTTCGCGGACCTCGCCGAAGCGGCGCACCGCCAGGAGGCGGCGCTCACCCAGCGGTACAACACGGAGGTCGCGGGCGGGAAATGGGACGGCTGCATCAACCCCTACCCCTCGCAGATCCCGAAGGCGCCGGGCCGCCCGGCCGTCACCAGGGTCACCCGGCAGGAGACCTCGGGTCTGGGGGTGGCCTCCGAGGGGAACGAGACCGGCACGCAACGGCCACTGGCCTTCTCCGCCGCCACCCGGGACCGGCGCTTCGTCGATGTCTTCAACACCGGCTTCCTCGCGGTCGACTGGGCCGCGAAGGCCGACCGCCCCTGGGTCCGCCTGAGTGCGGCGGGCGGCACGCTCACCGAACAGACCCGGGTGTGGGTCGGGATCGACTGGGCGCGAGCCCCCGAGGGCACGCACGACGTCACGGTCGCCTTCACGAGCGGCGCGCTGCGTTTCGAGGTTCCCCTGAAGGTCGTCAACGACGGGGGGCGAGCGCGTCGACGTGCCCGCGGGTTCGTCGAGGCCAACGGCTGCGTCTCGATCGACGCGGTGCACACCGAGCGCCGGGTGGCGCGCGGCCGGGCCCGCTGGCGGACCGTGCGCGGCCTCGGACGCCGTACCGGCGCCGTGGAGGCGGTGCCGTCCACGGCGGCCCCGATCACCGCCGACTTCGCCACCCGTGCACCGGAGTTGAGGTACCGGGTGTGGTTCGACAGCACCGGTACCTTCCCCGTGACCGTCTTCCGGCTGCCCTCGCTCGACGAGCGCGGCGCGCGGCGGCTGGCCGTCGCCCTCGACGACCGGCCGCCCACCCTCCTGTCGGGGCAGGCCGTCGCCACCGGCAACCGCGGCGACGCCTGGGCGCGCAACGTGGAGGAGGGCGTCGAGAAGCTGACCACGACCGTCACCGTCACCAGACCCGGCGAACACGTCCTCCGGGTGTTCATGGGCGACCCGGGGATCGCCGTGGACCAGATCGTCGTCGACACCGGCGGACTGCCGGCCGCCGCCTATCTCGCACCCCCGGAGAGCTTCCACCCGGTGTTCAACCCCGAGCCGGACGCCGGGCCGGACGCGGGCCCGGGCCTGGACGCGCCGAGCCGGTAGCCGAACCGGTGGAACCGACCCGCACGGGCTCGGCAGCGAGCCCGGCGCGGTCAGGGGGTCGGGCACGATCAGGGGGTCGGGCACGATCAGGGGGTCGGGCACGATCAGGGGGTCGGGCACGATCAGGGGGTCGGGATGCCCGCCGGACGGTGGGGACGGGCCGGACGGTCGAAGCGGGCCGGGACGCCCGGTGAGTACAGGACGCTCACCGGTTCCCCCACCGGCCGCGGCAGGCCCGCCGCCGCCACCAGGTCCTCCTCGCACTCCACCAGCTCGGCCCGGTGCAGCGGCCAGCGTGGATGGGCGTTCGGCAGGTACATCGAGCGGCCGAAGAAGGCGCTGTGCATGCCCCAGCGCGCGGTCAGGAAGTGTTCCGACGCGGTGGGTTCGCCGATCCGTTCACCCACCCGCACGGTGAGCCGGCTGCTCGCCCCGCGCGGACCGGGCCAGCGGCGGCGGCTGGTGTACGTGACGGTGTCGGCGGCGGCGTCGATCGCCATACGGGACCACACGTAGGGCATCCGGAACCCGATCCGGCCCACCGCGACCGGCAGCAGCCGGGAGGCGTCGAGGGACCGGAAGACCACGCCCCGCCGGCCGTGCGCGTCCACCGAGTAGAGGCGGACGTTCGTCTCGGGAAAGGACCCCAGGTAGGGAACGCCCGGGAGGCGCAGCCAGCCGACGCGATGCATCCGGAACGCGACCAGCCCGACATAGGTCACCCCGTCCAGCGTGTCCGGCACGGTCCCCGGTGGCAGCAACCCGGCCACGTCGGCCGGGTCCGCGGCCCAGTGCACGAAGGTGAGGTCGAGCCAGGACTGGGTGAGCAAGGGCCGCGCTATCGCGTCCGGTGCGTCGGGCGTTATCGGATGCGGGGGAACCAGGGCCTGCGGCTGCGGTGTCGACGGCACGGCGCCAGTATCACAGAGGCCCGGCCCCGGCCTTCATGAGCCTGCCAGGCCAGTGGCGGGGCGGGCGGGGCGGGGCGGGCGGGGCGGGGCGGGGTGCCCACCGGCCCGGGCCGGAGACGAGGGGTCACGGCGGTGGGTCTCGGCGATCAGGCGCGTTGGGGTGCGGTGGGGTGGGGTGGGCTGGGCGATGACCGTGGGGGCTCGGGCGCGGAGGCCGGGGGGTGCTGTGGCCGAGGCCACGGCTGGGGTGGGGGCCCGGGCGTGGGACGCCGGTGGGGCGCTGTGGCCGAGGCCACGGCCGGGGTGGGGGCTCGGGCATGTCGCCCGGTGGGGGTCACGGGCTACGGTTTGCGCAGCTCCCCGTTCCTCTCCCGTTCCTCTCGCCGCACACCCCGGACGGCTCCGTGCTCGCAGATCTCTCCCCCGTCATCGCCGCCACCACCGAGTGGCTGACCCGCGCCTACCCGGCGAGCGGCGGCGCGCTCGCCTCCGCCCTGTGCGAGGCCCAGGCACGGCAGGCGGTGACCGTCGCGGCCTGGCTGCGCTATCCGACGGTCACGGACGCCGCGCTGCTCGGGATCGCGGGCCCGGGCGGCTCGGCCCGGCTGGACCGCATCGGCGGGGTGGACACGGACACCGGCCGGGGCACCGACGACTCGGCCTGGCGCAGCTGGGTGGACGAGGTCGTGGCGAGCTGGGCGGCCTGTCTGCTCGCCGATCCGGGACTGGCCGCGGGCGCGGTGGCCGGGCTCGCCGGGGGCGACCACACCCGGGGGACGGTGCCGGACTTCCGGCGTCTGGTCGCACCCGACCGGCGCGACCGGCAGGCGGCGGCGCTGCTGCGCCACCCCGACCTCCTCGCCTCCGTGGCCGGCCTCCACCACACTCAGCTTCTCGGCCGCCTCGGCCGGGGCAGCGCGCTCATCGCCTGACGGCCACCGGAGAGCGGCTCAGGGCGGCTCAGCCGGCCTTGCCACGGCCGGTCAGCGCGTCGCGCATGCGGTCGATCATCCCGACGCCCGGGGCCAGCATCTTGTTCGCCGGGGGCTTGTCCGGGGCGGCCGGGTGCGGACGGGTCGGGGCCGTCTTCTTCGCCTTGCGCACCTTGTCACCGAGGTCGTCGAGGGTGTCCGCCGGACACACCGCGCGCAGCCGCGGGAAGAGGTTCCGCTCCTCGTCGGCCACGTGCTCGCGGATCTCGCGCATGAGCATGCCGATGAGCCGGTCGAACTCGGGATCGTCCGCCTGACAGCCCTCCAGGTCCTTCATGAGCTGTTCGGCCCGCGCGTGGTCCTCGAGTTCCTTGTCGGCCAGCGCCTCGCCACCGGGTACGTGCTCACGTACCGCCGGGTAGAGGTACTCCTCCTCGGCCACCGAATGCCGGACCAGCTCCATCGTGGCCTGGTCCGCGTACAGCTTGCGGTCCTTGGCACCGGACGGCAGCGCCTCGATCCGGCCGAAGAACTCCTCGACCTCGTGGTGATCGGTCACCAGTTCGTCGATCACGTTCCCACCATGACCCATGTCCCACACCTCCAGCCTGGCACGGCGGCTCCGGACCGGAGCCGCCACGCCCCGAGTGCCCGGCATCGACAGATCGACACGACGGAACAGCACGGCCGACCGGCACGACCGATCGGCATGACACGGCCCGGTGAGCGGCCCGGCGCCGGAGTCCGTACCCGGGCCGGGGCGGCCCCGTCAGCGGGAGAGGCGGGCGTTCAGCCGGGCGGCCCGGCGGGTCAGGTGGTCGCGCTCGGCGAGGTCGGGTGCCTTCCGGGCCGCCTCGGCGTACAGCCGCGCCGCCGTCCTCAGGTCGCCGTCGCGTTCGTGGAGGTACGCCGCCACCGCGGTGTGGCGGGGCAGCGAGTCGTCCAGCTCCGCGAGCGCCGCCAGCCCGGCGCGCGGCCCGTCGGCCTCACCGACGGCCACCGCGCGGTTGAGCCGTACGACGGGGCTGCCGGTCAGCCCCGCCAGCTCGTCGTACCACTCGACGATCTGCACCCAGTCGGTCTCCCCGGCGGTCGGCGCGTCGGCGTGCAGCGCCGCGATCGCGGCCTGGGCCTGGAACTCGCCCAGCCGGTCGCGGGCGAGCGCCGCCTGGAGGATCACTACGCCCTCGGCGATCGCCCGCGTGTCCCACCGGCCGCGGTCCTGCTCGGCCAGCGGCACCAGGCTGCCGTCGGGCGCGATCCGGGCGGCGCGCCGGGCGTGGTGGAGCAGCATGAGGGCGAGCAGTCCCGCGACCTCGGGGTGGTCGATCGCCGCCGCGAGCTGCCGGGTGAGCCGGATGGCCTCGGCGGCGAGGTCGACGTCGCCGGAGTAGCCCTCGTTGAAGACCAGGTAGAGGACGCGCAGCACGGTGGCGACGTCGCCGTGCCGGTCGAAGCGCACGCCGGAGACGGTGCGCTTGGCCCGGCTGATGCGCTGCGCCATGGTCGCCTCGGGCACCAGGTAGGCCTGGGCGATCTGGCGGGTGGTCAGCCCGCCGACGGCGCGCAGCGTGAGCGCGACCGCGGACGACGCCGTCAGCGACGGGTGCGCGCACAGGAAGTAGAGCTGGAGCGTGTCGTCCGCCGCGGGCGCGGGCCCGGACGCCGGCTCCTCCTCGGCGAGGTCCTCGCGCCGGCGGCGGGCGGTGTCCGCCCGGGCCGCGTCGAGGAAACGGCGCCAGGCCACGGTGACCAGCCAGCCCTTCGCATCCCGCGGCGGGTCGGCCGGCCACACGCGGAGCGCCTCCACCAGCGCGTCCTGGACGGCGTCCTCGGCCGCCGCGAAGTCGGCTCCGCGGCGGACGAGGATCCCGAGCACGCTCGGTGTGAGGCTCCGGATCAGGGTCTCGTTCACTTCAGGGTGCACTCCGTGACCGTGGGGTGCGCGCCCAGGAAGGGACGCAGTTCGAGCCACTCGTGGATCGGCTTCCCGCCCTTGCCGGGCGCTGCCGACAGTTCCCCGGCCAGCTCGACGGCGCGCTCGTAGCTGTCGACGTCGATCACCATCCAGCCGGCGATGAGGTCCTTGGTCTCGGCGAACGGTCCGTCGGTGACCGGCGGGCGGCCCTCGCCGTCGTAGCGGACGAACGCCCCCTCGAAGGCGAGCGCCTGGCTGTCGACGAACTCGCCGGTCTTCTCGAGCCGGGCCGCGAAGTCGTTCATGTACTGCACGTGGGCCGAGATCTCCTCCGGCGTCCACTGGTCCATCGGCACGTTGTTGAGCGAAGCCGGGGCGCCGCGGTAGTGCTTGAGCAGCAGGTACTTGGCCATCGTCGTTCTCCTCGGTACGTGTGCGGCCCATTGTGGGCGCCTTCACCACGGGGACGGAGCCGTCCACGGGTTCTCGACATCGTCGGCGGAAGTCTTTTCCGGCTCCGCCGGACGACGCGGGTGGACCGGCCCCCTCCGCCGGCGTCTGGTAGCCGCCCGCGATTTCGGGGATGCTCGAAGGGAACGCGGAACACGCCCGATCCTGGGATCGAGACACCGACCTGAGGAAACGGGGGTCAGAGGCTCCTTTGTCGGCTCCTTTGTCAGTCTCATCAGGAGGTACCCATGAAGATGCTGATCAACGTCGCGGAGACCGTGGTCGCGGACGCGCTGCGTGGAATGGCGGCCGCCCATCCCGAGCTGACCGTCGACGTCGAGAACCGGGTGATCGTGCGGCGGGACGCTCCGGTGGCGGGCAGGGTGGCGCTGGTGTCCGGCGGCGGCTCGGGGCACGAGCCGCTGCACGGTGGATTCGTCGGGCCCGGAATGCTCTCGGCGGCCTGCCCGGGTGAGGTGTTCACCTCACCGGTGCCGGATCAGATGGTGCGTGCCGCGGCGGCCGTCGACAGCGGGGCGGGAGTGCTGTTCGTCGTCAAGAACTACACGGGCGACGTGCTCAACTTCGACATGGCCGCCGAGCTGGCCGAGGACGAGGGCATCCAGGTCGCGAAGGTCCTGGTCGACGACGACGTCGCCGTGACCGACAGCCTCTACACGGCGGGGCGGCGCGGCACGGGCGCGACCCTGTTCGTGGAGAAGATCGCGGGCGCGGCCGCCGAGGAGGGACAGCCGCTGGAGCGGGTCGAGGCACTCGCCCGGCAGGTCAACGAGAACTCCCGCAGCTTCGGTGTGGCGCTCAGCGCGTGCACCACACCGGCCAAGGGCAGCCCGACCTTCGACCTGCCGGCCGGCGAGCTGGAACTGGGTGTCGGCATCCACGGGGAGCCCGGGCGGGAGCGCCGGGCGATGATGACGTCCGGCGAGATCGCCGACTTCGCGATCCACGCGATCCTGGACGACATGACGCCCCGCAATCCCGTGCTCCTGCTGGTCAACGGCATGGGCGCGACACCCCTGCTGGAGCTGTACGGCTTCAACGCCGAGGTGCACCGTCTGCTTGCCGAGCGCGGGGTGGTGGTCGCCCGTACGCTCGTGGGCAACTACGTGACGTCCCTGGACATGGCCGGCGCCTCGGTGAGCCTGTGCCAGGTGGACGAGGAGCTGCTGCGGCTGTGGGACGCGCCGGTGAAGACCCCCGGGCTGCGCTGGGGTGTGTGAGACAGGGACAGGGACAGGCGCTCCGACCGTACCGACCATGCAAGGAGATCCCGTGCTCGACGCCGACTTCTTCCGCCGTTGGATGACCGCGAGCGCCGCGTCCGTCGACCGCGAGGCGGACCGGCTCACGGCCCTCGACTCACCCATCGGGGACGCCGATCACGGCAGCAACCTCCGGCGTGGCTTCACCGCCGTGACCGCGGCGCTGGAGAAGGAGGCACCCGAGACGCCGGGCGCCGTCCTGGTGCTCGCGGGACGCCAGCTGATCTCGACGGTCGGCGGGGCTTCGGGACCCCTGTACGGCACGCTGCTGCGCCGGACCGGGAAGGCGCTCGGGGACGCGGCCGAGGTGGACGAGGGGCGGTTTGCCGAGGCGCTGCGTGCCGGGGTGGACGCGGTGATGCAGCTCGGAGGTGCCGCGCCCGGCGACAAGACGATGATCGACGCGCTGGTGCCGGCCGTCGACGCCCTTCCCGAGGGTTTCGCCGCCGCCCGGGCCGCCGCCGAGCGGGGCGCCGAGGCGACGACGCCGCTCCAGGCCCGCAAGGGCCGGGCCAGCTATCTCGGCGAGCGCAGCATCGGGCACCAGGATCCGGGCGCCACCTCGTCGGCGCTGCTCATCGCGGCCCTCGCCGACACCGGCGCCGACGCGGGTGGGAAGTGAGGTACCGGTGAGTGACGAGAAGCTGGTGGGCGTCGTGCTGGTGTCGCACAGCGCGCAGGTCGCGTCCGCGGTGGCCGAGCTGGCGCTGGGCCTCGTGGGCGGCGGTGCGGCGGTGCCGGTCGCCGCGGCGGGCGGTACGGAGGCAGGCGGGCTGGGTACGAGCGCCGAGCTGGTCACGGCCGCCGCCGCCTCGGTGGACCGGGGCGCCGGGGTCGCGGTCCTCGTCGATCTGGGCAGCGCCGTCCTCACGGTCAAGGCACTGCTCGCAGAGGGCGACGAACTGCCCGGCACCGCACGGCTGGTGGACGCCCCGTTCGTCGAGGGCGCGGTGGCCGCGGTGGTGACGGCGGCGACCGGAGCCGACCTGGACGCGGTGGAGGCGGCGGCCGTGGAGGCGTACGGCTACCGGAAGGTGTGACGCGGCCCGCCGGCGCGTGAGACGGGTCAGGTCAGTTCCCCCGACGCCACCACGTTCACGCGCCCTCCTCGTCGCCTTCGGCCCCGTCCCCCTCATCCGTGCCGCCCGCCTCGTCCGGCGCGGTGTCCCGGCCCTCCCGGGCCTCCGCGTCGTCGGTGTCGTCGGTGTCGTCGGTGTCGTCCGACGATGCCTGCGGGGCCTCGTCCTCCCTCGGTGTCGTCAGGTCCTCCGGCACTTCGGTACGGGCCCGGCCCCCGCCCTTGCCGGCCGCGCGGCCTTCGCTTCCGGCGCCCGTGCGCCGCGCCGCGCCGCGCTCGCGCTGCGACGGCTCCGTGAGCCCGCCCGGCGCCCATTCGTCCTCGGGTTCCTGCGACTTCTGCGGCACCTGTGGCACCTGTGGCACCTGCGACTCCTGTGGCGGGCGGGGCTGTTCCTGCACGCCGCGCACGAAGAGCCGCGCCAGCCGCTCCCCCACCTCCACCGCCGAGGCGTGGCTCTCGATGGGGGTCGCCCGGGAGTCCTTGAAGACGATGTACGTGACGCCGGAGGGAGTGCCGCCGCCGCGCGGGTCGGGACGGATGCCGAGCGCCTTGGCGGTGGCGTACGACGCCTCGCCGATGATCCCGCTCGGTCCCGTGTCGCCGACGACCGCGTACTGCACCCGGTCCCGGTAGACGACGGCCGCGACCGAGCCCCCGCGCACCCCGTGGTCGCGGTGGTCCCAGAGGTCGCTCACCCCGGGCACCACGATGTACGGCAGGGTCTCGGCGCTCAGATAGCGGCCGTCGGACTGCTGATAGGCCGTCGCGCCGGAGAACAGCGGGTCGGTACGGCTGTTGCACTCCGGGCCCGGACGGCCGTCGCAGTCGATGTCCATGTCGGCCGTCCAGAACACCGCCTCGTCGGTGCCGCAGACCGGGATGGTGGCCGGCGCCCCCTCGTCCGGGCGGTAGCGGCCGCGCGAGACGGGGGCGCAGTCGCGGACCCGGGCCAGCAGGTCGGCGGCGCGGATCGAACCTTCCTGCCGGGGCGCCGGAGCCCCGAGGGCGCCCGCCGACGGATGCGGGACGGCGGGCGAGGTGGTCGGGGCCAGCAGGGCAAGGCCGGCCGCGGCCAGCGTCAGCGACTGGACGCGCACGATACGGACCCTCTCGTGGGGGCATTGACGGACACCCGGAACAATCTGGTGTCGATCACGCCTGGGGGCCAGCCCGAAGGGGCCGTACGGAGCACGAGGAGCATCCTCGGGGAGTCCGACGGGGCGACAGAGGGCCGGAGGCCCGGACGCCGTCGCGGCCGGGCCCCGGCCACTGTGCCGGCGCGGGATCAGCGACGACAGCGGTCCGCGCCACCGGCTTGAACTCGGAAACGCACAGGGCGAGTTCGAGCCGGAAGGAACTTCAGCATACGTACCCTCCGGAAGCGGTCGCCGAGGGCGGTCCCGCTGCCCCGCCCTCTTGATGTGTGTGCACCACCACGCCATATTGGTCCGGACCATTGCCGCCGTGCCGGGCCGGGAGGCGAAGCCGTGCGACGCGTTGCGCTGTGGGTCGTGGTGTGCGGCCTGGTGACGGCCCTGTGCTGCGGGTGCGGGGGCGGGAGCCGGGACGACGGACGGGCGCCGGGCGCCCCGACCGGGGTCACCGCGGAGGCCGGGAGCGCGACGAGCGTGCACGTCATGTGGAACGCGGTCGACGCGCACCCCGCGGTCGGCGCCTACGAGGTGTACCGCGGTTCCGAGAAGGTCCAGGAGGTGCCCGGCTCCGCGCACATGCTGGACGTGGTCCGCCTCTCCCCGTCGACCACGTACGTCTTCACCGTGCGGGCCCGCGACGGCGACGGGCGGCTCGGTCCGCGCAGCCGGGAGGTGCGGGTGACCACACCGGCGGCCGCCGCCGCGGACCGCTCGCCCCCGACCCCGCCGGGCGCGGTGACCGGCCGGGCGGCAGGGAGCCGGGCCGTCCAGCTGTCCTGGACGCCGGCCACGGACGACCGGAAGGTGGTGTCCTACGACGTCTACCAGGGCGGCGTGCGGATCCACAGCGTCGGCGGGGGTCAGACGGCGACGGTCGTCACCGGGCTGCGTCCCGGCGCGCGCTACTCGTTCACCGTCCGGGCCAGGGACGCGGCCGACAACGTCTCGCCCGCCGGCCCGCCCGTGCGCCTGACCACCGCGCCGGGTGACGACGAGGGGGCGGAGACCGCGCCGGCCGAGTTCCGGGCGAGCGCCCGCCGTGCCGACGGGGCGTACTACCTCGACCTTTCGTGGGTGCCGCCCCGGGTGGACGGTGTGGTCACGGAGTACGAGATCCAGCTCGACGGGCAGGCGGCCACCTCGCTGGTGTGGGGCGGGACCCCGCCGCGGGGAAGGGCGACGTACAGCTTCTACGTGGGGCGGGAGGCGGGGGCCGGACATCGGGTGCGGCTGCGGGCCCGGCTGCCGGACGGGACATGGGGCGCGTTCTCGGCGGAGCGGACGGTGACGACGGGCGCGCCGCGCTGAGCGTTCGTGACGACGGGCGGGCCGCGCCGAGCGGACGGTCACGACGGGCGCACCGTGCCGAGCGGACGGCCGGCGGCCCGCCGTCACCTCCGGCCGCGGCCGGGCCACGGGCCGGTCACCGCGCGGGGAGGGCGGTCCGCATGGGCCGTCCGAAGGAATCCGTCACCTGGGCGGTGGCCGTCCGCATGCGGGGCGGGACCGGGGCGCGTTGGCTTCCCGTGAGGCAGCACGGGCGTACCCGACCTTCGGCGGCGCAAGGGATGTACCGCCAACCGTGCCGCCGCCGGAGGACATCCGATGCGCACTTCCCCTTTCCTCGTCCGCACAGGGCTGACCGTCGCAGCCGCCGCCGCTCTGCCGCTCGCCCTCACCGCCCAGCCGGCCGTGGCCCGCGCCTCGGGCATCTCCGTGAGCACGACCGGCTCCACGGTGTCGGTCGTGACCAGCGCCTGCACCCAGATCAACGGCAGCTGGGGCACGGCGGCGCTGCTCGGCAGCGCCCAGGCGAGTTTCGCCCAGGGGCGCCAGGTCGCCCTGTCCGGGACGGCGGCCGGCCAGTCCGCCGCCTGGTCCGGCGTCTCCCCGGGCACGTACACCGTGGTCGTCATGTGCTCCAACGGGAGCACCGCGGGCACCCAGTCGGTGATCGTGTCGACCCCGGCCACGGCCTCCCCGAGGGTCACGGCGACGCCCACGCCCTCACGCGGCGTCATGGGCGGCCTCGGTGGCGCGGCCCGCGACCTCGGCCCCGTCGCCATGGGGGTGGGCGGGGCGCTGGTGGGGACGGGCGTCATCGCGGCGGCCTGGTTCCTGCGCCGCCGCTCGAAGCCGTACCGGCTCTAGGCCGTGTCCTCCACGACGGGCAGTTCCTCCACGGCCTCGGTGAGCCACTGCGTCCAGAAGGTCTCCAGCTCGATGCCCGCGCGCAGGACCAGGTGCTGGAGCCTGGCCTGCGCGCTGTGGTCGCCGGGCGGGAAGTCGCGCTTCTCGATCTCCTCGTACTCGGCCAGCTGCCGCCGGTGCAGCTCGAGATGGCGGCGCAGGTCGGCCTCGAGGCCCGCGGTGCCGACGACCGCCGCGGCGCGCAGCCGCAGCAGCATCGCGTCACGGTGCGGCTTCGGGTCCTGGGCGGCCGCCGTCCACCGGGCGAGTTCGGCGCGTCCCGCGGGCAGCACCTCGTAGGCCTTCTTCTGCCCGCGGGCCGGCGCCTCCGTCGGCAGGGCGCGGATGTGCCCCTCGGACTCCAGTTTTCCCAGCTCGCGATAGATCTGCTGGTGCGTGGCCGACCAGAAGTAGCCGATCGACCGGTCGAACCTGCGGGTCAGATCCAGCCCCGACGAGGGCCTCTCGAGCAGGGCGGTGAGGATCGCGTGCGGGAGTGACATGCAGTCATCCTAGGGAGGCGCCGGCCCGGTCCTACAGCGCCGCCGCGAGTTCCGTGCCCTGCTGGATGGCGCGCTTGGCGTCCAGTTCGGCGGCGACGTCGGCACCCCCGATGAGATGCACCTTTGCGCCGCCGGCGACCAGCGCCTCGTACAGGTCCCGGCGCGGGTCCTGGCCCGTGCACAGCACGATGGTGTCGACCTCCAGGACCGTGCTCTGCCCGCCGACGGTGAGGTGCAGCCCGGCGTCGTCGATCCGGTCGTAGCGCACCCCGGGAACCATCGTGACGCCCCGGTGCTTGAGCTCGGTGCGGTGGATCCAGCCGGTGGTCTTGCCGAGGCCCGCGCCGACCTTGCCGGTCTTGCGCTGGAGGAGGTGGACCGTGCGCGGCGGGGCCGGGCGCTCGGGGGCGGTGAGACCGCCGGGGCCCTGGTAGTCCATGTCGACGCCCCACTGGCGGAAGTAGGCCGCCGGGTCCTCGCTCGCCTTGTCGCCGCCGTCGGTGAGGAACTCGGCGACGTCGAAGCCGATGCCGCCCGCGCCGAGGATCGCGACGCGGTCGCCGACGGGGGCGCCGTCGCGCAGGACGTCGAGGTAGCCGACGACGCTCGGGTGGTCCACGCCGGGGATGTCGGGGGTGCGGGGGCTGACGCCGGTGGCGACGACGACCTCGTCGTAGTCGGCCAGATCCTCCGCGGCGACGTGTGTGTCGAGTCGTACGTCCACGCCGTGCGCGTCGAGCTGGTGGCGGAAGTAGCGCAGCGTCTCGTCGAACTCCTGCTTGCCGGGGACCTTGCGGGCCACGTTGAGCTGGCCGCCGATCTCGCTCGCCGCGTCGAGGAGCGTGACGTCATGGCCGCGTTCGGCGGCGCTCACGGCGCAGGCCAGACCCGCCGGGCCGGCGCCGACCACCGCGACCCGCTTGCGCAGCCGGGTCGGGGCGAGGACCAGCTCGGTCTCGTGGCAGGCGCGCGGATTGACCAGGCAGGAGGTGATCTTTCCGCTGAAGGTGTGGTCGAGGCAGGCCTGGTTGCAGCCGATGCAGGTGTTGATGGCCTCGGGCCGGCCGGCCGCGGCCTTGGCCACGAACTCGGGGTCGGCGAGCATCGGACGGGCCATCGACACCATGTCCGCGCAGCCGTCGGCGAGCAGTTCCTCGGCGACTTCGGGGGTGTTGATGCGGTTGGTGGTGACGAGGGGGACGGAGACCGCGCCCATGAGCTTCTTCGTCACCCAGGTGTAGGCGCCGCGCGGCACGGAGGTGGCGATGGTGGGGATGCGCGCCTCGTGCCAGCCGATACCGGTGTTGATGATGGTGGCCCCGGCCGACTCGACGGCCTTCGCGAGGGTGACGACCTCGTCGAGGGTCGAGCCGCCGGGCACCAGGTCCAGCATGGACAGCCGGTAGATGACGATGAAGTCCTCGCCGACCGCCTCGCGCACCCGCCGCACGATCTCGACGGGGAAGCGCGTCCGGTTCTCGTACGAGCCGCCCCAGCGGTCGGTGCGGTGGTTGGTCGGGGCGGCGATGAACTCGTTGATGAGGTAGCCCTCGGAGCCCATGATCTCGACGCCGTCGTAACCGGCCTGCCGGGCGAGGCGGGCGGCGCGGACGTAGTCCTCGATCGTGCGCTCGACGTCGGCGTCGGTGAGCTCGCGGGGCGGGAAGGGGCTGATCGGCGCCTGGAGCGGGCTGGGTGCGACCAGGTCCTGGTGGTAGGCGTACCGGCCGAAGTGCAGGATCTGCATCGCGATGCGGCCGCCCTCGCGGTGCACGGCCTCGGTGATCGCCCGGTGCTGCTCGGCCTCCGCCTCCGTGGTGAGCTTCGCGCCCCCCTCGTAGGGCCGGCCCTCGTCGTTGGGGGCGATGCCGCCGGTGACGATGAGGCCCACTCCCCCGCGTGCCCGGGCGGCGTAGAACGCGGCCATGCGCTCGAAGCCGCGCTCGGCCTCCTCGAGGCCGACGTGCATCGAGCCCATCAGGACGCGGTTGGGCAGCGTGGTGAAGCCCAGGTCGAGCGGGCTCAGCAGGTGCGGGTAACGGCTCATGACAGCCCTCCGTGCGCGGTGTCTTCCCTCCAGTTCTAGAGGACCGCGCACGGGTTGTGCAACTAGTTGCACAATGGGATCGGGGTCATGTGCCGCAGGTCACCGGCGCCGCCGCCTCACCGGCTCTCCAGCAGGACGTGCAGCTCCCGCTCCTGGTCGCCGGAGGCCGAGGAGAGGTCGCGCACCGCGAATACCGAGTCCAGCGTCGAGCGGAGCCGCTCGATCGCCCAGTAGCTGCCCTGCGCGTCGGCCTCCACGGAGGACGAGAGCCGGGCCGGCCGGGCGCAGTCGCGCGTCTCGGTCACCTCGAAGGTGCCGAGCCACACCATCGGACGGCTCTCGTGCAGTTGCTGCGGCACCTCGTCGCTGGCGCGGTCCGACTCGAAGCACTCGCTCAGCGTGTCGAACACGATCCGGGCGTCCTCCTTGCTGCATCCGCTGATCTCGACGGAGACGGACTCCTCGTGCGGTCGTTCGCGATCCATCGTGATCGCTCCTCTCGTGGGATGTGACGCGGAGGTGCGGGTTCCCCGCGAACCGCGCCACATCCCCAGAAAAGCACCACTTTCCGAGTGGGACCAGCGACAGGAGGGGCGCCGGAGGCCCGGCCGTCCCCCGGTCAGCTCCGCGTGAGGCGGTAGGTCTTGCTGTCGGTCAGCACACAGAACCCGGGCGACACGACGATCACGCGCAGAGTGCCGGAACGGCGGTCGTAGTCGATGCCCTCGGCCTCGAACGTCCCCGAGCAGGAGCTGCGCAGCGGAAGCTGGCGCAGGGCGGTGACATGGCCGGTGACGTCGGAGGTGCCGTTCGGTTCGGCGGACAGGTCGATCTGCAGGAGGGGCTTGGTGATGCCGAAGAGGGTGCCCGCCGGGTCGTCGGAGGCGCACAGCAGGGTGGTCGGGCCGGTGAAGTCGCAGCCCTGGACGTCGCGCACCGCATGGTCGAGGCGGACGGTCGACACCTGCGGCAGGTTCGCGGAGGGCGAGGTGGCGGGGTTGGCGCCCGGGGTCGGGAAGACCAGGAACCGGGTCATGGTGCCCCACTCCCCGGACAGCATCCACTGACCGTTCGGGGTGATCGCCGACCAGGAGTTGTTCAGGGCCTCACCCGGGCCGAGCGCGTGGACGTACTCCGACCAGGCGCCCCCCGGCGCCTGCACGCGGTACATCTTCGCGTTGTTCGAGTCGCTCTGGTACGGCTCGACGTAATAGCCGTCGTAGGAGGCGTCGGGGTCGCCGACGTGGTTCCAGCCGCGGGTGGAGACGGAGAAGGGGATGGTGCCGATGCCGGTGTAGCGGTTGGCGCTGCCCGCCGGGACCTCGACCGAGGTCAGGCCCTGGCTCTCGGTCAGCGGGTCGGCGCGGTCGGAGCCGACCTCGGTCCAGGTGTCGGCGGCCGCGGCGGGCGGGGCCGCGGAGAGGACGGCGAACGTCGCCGCGGCCAGCGCCAGGGAGGCGGTGCGGGCGGCGGTGCGGGCGATGCCGGCCGTGGTGCGACGGCGGCGGGCAGGACGCAGGGGCATGGGACTCCTCGTCGAGGGGGGTGGGGCGCGCTCGGCGGACAGTCTGGCCCGGCGGGATAGTCATGTACAGACCAATTCCATGGACGGGTGCGGGCCTTGAGGAGAACGGCGCGCGACGCCGTACTGGAGGAGCATGAAGAAGGGCGCCCAAGGCGTGGGAGAAAAGGGTTGAGCACGGTAGAACAGGGGAGTCGGCACGGGGGACGGCGTGCCGCGTCGATATGCGGAGGCGGTGCGTGGCATGAGCGGAGCCGGATCGTCCGCGGCTGAGGGCGCTGGCCCGACCGGGCCCAGCGGCCTGCTGGACGTGCTCAACGTGGCTTCTGTGGTGCTCGACACCCAGGGGCGGATCGCCCTGTGGAGCCCCCAGGCCGAGGAGTTGTTCGGGTACTCGGCCCATGAGGCGCTGGGGCGGTACGCGGCCCATGTGATGGTGCACGAACGGCACGTCGACCTGGTCGTGCAGCTGTTCGCCGATGTCATGGCCACCGGCGAGAGCTGGGCGGGGGCCTTCCCGATCCTGCGCAAGGACGGCACCACCCGGCTGGTGGAGTTCCGCAACATGCGCCTCATGGACGACCGGGGCGACGTCTACGCCCTGGGTCTCGCCACCGACCGGACGACGGTGC
Organism: Streptomyces sp. Root1310; assembly: GCF_001426425.1. Classification (NCBI taxonomy): domain Bacteria; kingdom Bacillati; phylum Actinomycetota; class Actinomycetes; order Kitasatosporales; family Streptomycetaceae; genus Streptomyces; species Streptomyces sp. Root1310. Next base: position 214,375 of record NZ_LMEQ01000031.1, read on the forward strand.
GCCGGCTCGAACGCGACCTCGCGCTGTCGACGCGGATGGTCGCGCAGTCCCCCAACGGCCTCGCCGTCCTGGACACCGAACTGCGGTACGTCTCGGTCAACCCTGCGCTGGAGCGGATCAACGGCGTTCCGGCCGCGGATCACCTCGGCCGGACCGTCCACGAGGTACTGCCCCGGCTGGACGCGGAGGCGCTGGAGGCGGCGGCGCGCCAGGTGCTGCGGACCGGGGAGCCGCTCGTCGACCGGTCCATGGTCGGCCGCACCCCCGCCGACCCCGACGAGGACCACGTCTGGTCGCTCTCCCTGTACCGCCTGGAGGACGCCCGCGGCACCGTGCTGGGCGTGGCCGTCTCGGTCGTCGACGTCACCGACCGGCACCACGCCGCCGTCGAGGCCGAGGCGGCGCGCCGCCGGCTGGCCCTGATAGCGGACGCCTCCGCCCGGATCGGCACCAGCCTGGACCTGGAGCGCACCGCCTTCGAACTGGCCGACGTGGCCGTGCCGGAACTGGCGGACGTGGCCGCGGTGGATCTGCTCGACGCGGTGATGGCGGGCCGCCGCACCAGCCTCGGGCCCGCCGAGTCGGCCGTGATCCGCGCCCTCGCGGTGTGCGGCACCGACGAGCCCGACGCCCTGCGGGCCGCCGACCAGCCCGGCCAGGTGGCCCGCTACGCGCCCGACCGGCTCGTCACCGAGTGCGTACGCTCGGGCCGGCCGGTCATGGTGGCCCAGGTCAAGGACGAGGACCTCGGGCGCATCGCCCACTCCCCCGAGGCGGCCGCCCTGCTGGCGCGGGCCGGCGTGCACTCCTATCTGGCCGTGCCGCTCATCGCGCGCGGCGAGGTGCTGGGCGCCCTCGACCTCAAACGGACCCGCAACCCCCTGCCGTTCGGCCACGACGACCTGCTGCTCGCGCGCGAGCTGGCGGCCCGGGCGGCCGTCCAGATCGACAACGCCCGCTGGTACCAGAGTGCCCGCACCACCGCGCTCACCCTCCAGCGCAGCCTGCTGCCGAGCCATCCGCCCGTCACGGGCGGTCTCGAGGTCGCCTCCCGCTACCAGCCCGCGGGCGCCACCACCGAGGTCGGCGGCGACTGGTTCGACGTCATCCCGCTCCCGGACGGCAAGACGGCGCTCGTCGTCGGTGACGTGATGGGCAGCGGGATCGACGCCGCGGCCACGATGGGCCGGCTGCGCACCGCGACGACCACCCTGGCCTCCCTCGACCTCGACCCGGCGGTCCTCCTGGAACACCTGGACCGGATCACCCAGGGCCTGGACCACTCCATCGCCACCTGCGTGTACGCCGTGCACGATCCCCGGCTGGGGAGATGCCGGATCGCCAACGCCGGCCATCTGCCGCCGGTGCACATCCGCCCGAGCCGTCCGCCGGAGCTGCTCGACCTGCCCACCGGCGCGCCGCTGGGCGTGGGCGGGGTGCCGTTCTCCACGACCGACGTCGACTTCGCCCCCGGCGACCAGCTCGTGCTGTACACCGACGGCCTGGTCGAGACCCGCACCCACTCGCTCGACGAACGTCTGGAGGCGCTGCTGACGCTGCTCGACGATCCCGCGCGGCCGCTGGAGGAGGTGTGCGACCTGCTGCTGAGCGCGTTGCACCACCCCGACAACCACGACGACGTGGCTCTGCTGGTGGCGCGTGCGCGGGCCGGGGAGTGAGCGGCGCCGCCGTCCGATTCACAGGCTTTCGTTATCGCTTCCTTACCGGACACCTCGGACAATCACAGTGAGGCGTGGCACGGGTGCCGCCGTCGTGGCCGAGGAGGGTGAGCCGTGATGCAGAAGCCGGACAGGCCCGAAGGGCCACAAGAGGTCGAACCGCTCTCGGGACCGGTGGACGGGGAACGGGACCGTGCGGACCTTCGCGGGTCGTGGCGGCGGCGGTCGGCCCGCGGGCGGGCGCTGATCGCGGCCACCACCGTCGCCGTCCTGGCGCTCGGCGGCACCGTCGCGTACGCGGCGGCGTCGGGCGGCTCCGGTGGCGGTTCGCCGTCGGCGTCACCGTCGGCGTCGTCCTCCGAGGGGCCGGGCGGACGGCACGGCCACGGCGGCCCGTGGTTCGGCCTCGGCGGGGACGCGGCGCACGGTGAGGCGACCGTCAAGGACCCCGACACCGGCGACTGGGTCGTCCGCGTCTGGCAGCGGGGCACCGTGGCGAAGGTGGCCGACGACCGGGTCACCGTCAGGAGCGAGGACGGCGTCTCGTGGACGTGGACGGTGGGCGCGGACACGGCCGTGTCCGCCGAGGGTGCCTCCGGCTCCGGGGCCGACGCGCTGAAGAAGGGCGACACCGTCCACGTCGTCGGCTCCCGTTCCGGTGGCACCAACACCGCCGACCGCGTCCTGTCCGGCACCTTCGACGAACGCGGCCCGTACGGACACGGCATGGACGGACACGGCATGGGCGGGCGCGGTCCGGGCGACCGGCGCGACGACTCCCCGGGGCACGGCCCGTGGAACCACGAGGACGACCGCTCCCCCGGCCCCACGGGCAGCGGAGCCGCTACCTGACCCTGGTGCCGACGACCACGTGGGCGTACAGCTCCTCGTCTTCGGCCAGACGCACCGTCAGACCGCTGCGGGTGAACGCCTCGACGGCGGCCGGGGCCTGGCGCTCGCTGGTCTCGACGAGGACACAGCCGCCGGGGGCGAGCCACAGCGGCGCCTCGGCGGCGACCCGGCGCAGCACGTCCAGCCCGTCACCGCCCCCGTCGAGGGCGGTGAGCGGCTCGTGGTCCCGGGCCTCGGCGGGCAGCAGGGGGACCTCGCCGGTGGGAACGTAGGGCACGTTCGCCGCCAAGATGTCTATTCGGCCCCGCAGTTGTCCGGGCAGTGCCGCGAACAGGTCGCCGACGTAGGCGTGTCCGGCGTGCTCGGCGATGTTGCGCCGGGCACAGCTCACCGCCGCCGCGTCGATGTCCGCGGCGTGCAGCGCGACCGGTCCGAGGGAGGCGGCGAGAGCGGCGCCGACGGCGCCCGAGCCACAGCACAGGTCGACGACGACGCCGGCGTGCGGCACCGCGGCCAGGGCCTGGTCGACGAGGAACTCGGTGCGGCGGCGGGGCACGAAGACGCCCGGCTCGACGGTGATCCGCAGACCGTGGAACTCGGCCCAGCCGACGACGTGTTCGAGGGGCAGGCCCGCCGCGCGGCGGGCGGCCATGGCCGTGGCCTCGTCGGGCGTACGGGCCGCCGTGAGGATCAACTCGGCCTCGTCCTCGGCGAACACGCACCCGGCGGCACGCAGCACGCCGACCAGGACGTCACGGGACGACGGAGGGCAGGCCGGGGAAGGCGGGGAACCGGCGGGAGAAGACCCGGAAGAAGACCGAGAAGACGGCGAGGACGGCGAAGAGGGGGAGGGCGAAGAGGCGGGAGAACGAGGGGGCATGAAGCCGAGAAGCCTTTCGGAAGCCGAAGGGCGCTCTCACGGTCGCCTAACGGCGGCGATCCACGCTGTCACGGGAGGAGAGCACCCGACCTGACACTGCGGTAATGGGTCTCACCTCCTCGGTCTCGCGCGACTGGGAACCTCCGCAGCCGGACGGCCACCCTACCCCAGAGACCGGCCTGCGTTCCGGGCACGGGGGCTCTCGGCGCCTGAGTTGTACTATGCAACCAGGCGAGTGAGGGAGGACCCGTGGACGCACCCGAGGCCGTGGAGACCATCCAGCGGGAGATGACGAGCTTCGCCCGGCGGGCCCGTGCCTCGGCGGGCCGGCTGCACCCCGAACTGTCGCTGGTGTCCTACACGCTCCTCGGCCACCTGGAGGAGAGCGGTGGCTGCCGGGCCACCGACCTCGCCGCGCACTACGCCCTGGACAAGTCCACGGTCAGCCGCCAGGTCGGCGCCCTGGAGCGGGCCGCCCTGATCGAGCGGCGCCAGGACCCCGAGGACCACAGGGTGCAGGTCCTGCACCTCACCGGCAGGGGCCGCCGCATCCTCGCCCAGGTCACCGAGAGCCGCCGTACGGCCTTCCGGGAACGGCTGGCGCAGTGGCCGGAGGCGGACCTGGAGCGATTCGCCGAGTACCTGGTGCGTTACAACGCGTGGGCCGGGCCCGCCGCCGGGAGCGACCCGTCTCCCCCGGCGGCCCCGTGACCCCCCGGCCCGCTACGCCACCGGGACCGACTCCCGCCCCTCCCCCAGCCGCTCCGGCACCCGGGCCGCCAGGAACGCCGTTCTGCGGCGCAGCCGGAAGCCCAGGGACTCGTAGAGGCGGATGGCGTTCGTGTTGCCGGCGCTGGTGTGCAGGAACGGCGTCTCGCCGCGTTCCCGGATGCCGTGGGCGACGGCCAGGATCAGCCGGGTCGCCAGACCCTCGCCCCGGAAGGCGGGGTCGGTGCAGACCGCGCTGATCTCGGTCCAGCCCGGCGGATGCAGGCGCTCGCCGGCCAGGGCGATCAGGGCGCCGTCCCGCCGTATGCCCAGGTAGGTGCCGAGTTCGATGGTCCGGGCCTCGAACGGCCCCGGCTGGGTGCGGGCGATCAGGTCGAGGATCTCGGGTACGTCGGCGGGACCGAGCCGGACCGCCTCGGGCTCGGGTGCGGCGGCCAGCCCGTCGTCGACGAACTGCACGCCCTCGATCTGCAGGGTGAGCTCCCACCCGGCCGGGAGCTCACCGCGGAAGCCCGGCAGCGGGACCTCCGCGCCGGGACCGGCGAGCGCCGCGAGATCCGCCCAGTCGGCCGCGTCCGGCTCGTCGGGCAGCGCCAGCCAGGGCGACACGTCGACGGGGTAGCGCAGCACCCGGCCCCGGCGCTCGGCGAAGTGGGCGTGCGGACCGGTGAGGGAGGCGAGGGCGGGGTTGTCGAGGACGTGCGGGGGCTCGACGGCGCTCATGCGTGCGCTCCGATCTCCAGGACGACCTTGCCCCGGGCGTGGCCGCTCTCCACCTCGCGCAGTGCCTCGCCCGCCCGCTCCAGCGGGAACGTGAGGGTGACCTGCGGGTTCAGCTCGCCGCGCAGGACCAGGTCCGCAACCGCCCGCAGCACGGCCGTGTCGCGGGCGCGGGCCACCCGGGCGCCGCCCAGCCGCTCGACCTCCTCGGCCGGGGCTCCGGCGGTGATCAGCCGGGCGCGGTCCCGCACCAGGGCGGCCGCCTCGTGCAGCACCTCGCCGCCGACGAGGTCGTAGACGCCGTCGACGCCGTCCGGCGCGATCACGCGCACGGCCGCCGCCCAGTCCGGGCCGGACGGCACGTGCTCGGCGCCCAGCGAGTCGAGGAGGTCCTTCTTGCCCTCGCTCGCGACGCCCACGACCCGCAGTCCGCGGGCACGGGCGATCTGCGCGACGGCGACCCCGACTCCGCCGCCCGCGCCGGTGACCAGCAGTGTCGCTCCGGCCGGCAGATCGAGCTGGCGCACACCGTCGTAGGCGGTCGCGGCGGCCACGGGAAGGGTCGCGGCGTCGGTGAACGACAGCCCGGCGGGCTTGTGGGCGGTGATGCCCGCGGCCAGCAGCGCGTACTCGGCGTAGCCGCCCGCGACGGCGGTGCCGAACACCTCGTCGCCGGGCGCGAACCCGGTGACTCCCTCGCCGCTCTCCTCGACGACGCCGGCCACCTCGTTGCCCAGGACCGAGGGGAACACACGCTCGCCGCTCTCGCCGGGGCGCCGGTACCCCGTGCGCTGTTTCCAGTCGACGGGGTTCACACCCGCGGCGCGCACCGCGACGAGCACCTCGCCGGGCCCGGGCCGGGGGCGGTCCAGGTCGACGAGGGCCTCGGTCTCCGGGCCGCCGTACCGGGTGAAGACGTACGCCTTCGGCATTGATCCCACTCTCCTTCGCTGGCACCGGACCGCTGGACCGCTGGATCCGGAACGACACGTGCAAGAGCCGGGACCCGGTGGCTATTCCCCCTTCGCGGGACTGTTCATACGGGCTTAATGATCGGTGGGCCGACCGGGTGCGGAGCACGGCTGACATGCACGTACGGTTGACTGCGTGAACATCCGCCGTCCTCCCGCTGGAACCGCATGAACGTCACCCGAGGCTTCACCGGCCGGCCCCGTGCCCACCGTCCGGGACTGCCCCCCGGCCAGTACGACGCGGGCGACGACTGGCCCGTGCTGTCCGCCGAGGTCACCCCCGACCTCGCGCCCGCGGACTGGACCTTCCGCGTCGACGGACTGGTGGCGGCGCCCCGCACCTGGGACTGGGACGAGGCGCACGCGCTGCCGGAGTCCGCGTACGAGGGTGACATCCACTGCGTGACCAGCTGGTCCAAGTTCGGGGTGCGCTTCGGGGGTGTGTCCCTGGACGCCTTCCTCGCGGCCGTCCGGCCCGACGCGTCCGCGACCCACGCCGTCGCGTACTCGCACACCGGCTACACCACCAACCTGCCGTTGTCCGACCTGACCGGCGGCCGGGCGTGGATCGCCTGGGAGTACGACGGGAAGCCCCTCGCGGCCGAGCACGGCGGTCCGGCGCGGCTGCTGGTGCCGCACCTGTACTTCTGGAAGAGCGCGAAGTGGATCGCGGGCCTGCGGCTCCTCGACCACGACGAACCGGGCTTCTGGGAGCAGAACGGCTACCACGCCCGGGGCAACCCGTGGGAGGAGCAGAGGTATGCCGGTGACTGAGACCTTCACTCCCCCGACCCGGTTCGCGGTGCCGGGCCGCATCGCCGTGAGCAACCGGGCCGCCGCCCTGTGGCAGACGGCGACGCTCACCGGGATCCGCCGCGAGACCCCGCACGCGGCCACCTTCCGGTTCGCGGTGCCGGCCTGGGCGGGGCACCTGCCCGGCCAGCACCTGATGCTGCGGCTGACCGCCGGCGACGGGTACACCGCCCAGCGCCACTACTCGATCGCCTCGGCCCCCGACGACGACGGGCATATCGAGCTGACCCTGGACCACGTGGACGGCGGCGAGGTCTCGGGCTGGTTCCACACCCGGGCGGAGCCGGGTGACGAGATCCAGGTGCGGGGCCCGCTCAGCGGGTTCTTCGCCTGGCCCGGCGACCGGCCGGCGCTGCTGATCGGCGCCGGCTCCGGGGTCGTCCCGCTGATGTCGATGGTCCGCCACCACCGGGCGCGCGGCCTCGACGTACCGCTGCGGCTGCTGGTGTCCGCGCGCGGTCCCGAGGAGCTGATCTACGCGCGGGAGTACGGCGCCGAGACGACCCCCGTGTTCACGCGCAGCGCGCCTGAGGGCGTGTCCGTGGGGCGGCTCGCGGCACATCACCTCGCACCGCTGCTCGCCGAGCGGCCGGCGGGCGGCTGGGAGGCGTACGTGTGCGGCTCGAACGCGTTCGCCGAGCACGCCTCGCGGCTGCTGGTGCGGGCGGGGCAGCCCGTCGACCGCATCCGGATCGAACGCTTCGGCTGACCCGCCGGGCCGCCCCACGGGGCCGCTTCCTCCCCACCCGTCCCCCGCGTCCCCGGCTGTCGAGGGGCCGACGTGAACGATGCGTGAAACGATGTACTCCGAACGGGGTATGACGCTCATGTGGGCACTCGTACGCGTGACGGCGAGGAGGTCGACATGCGAGACCGGGTGCGCGGCTGGCGGCGGCGGGACAACCCGCTGCGACGCCGGTCCGACGTGGTGGAGGCGTGGACGGCGCTGTTCGTCGCCGTGCTGCTGCTGGTCGCCGTTCCGCTGGCCGGGGCGCTCGCCGGCCAGTGGGGCCATACCGACGCCCAGGCGGTCGCGGACCGGCTGCGGGCCGAACGCCACCGGGTCCGGGCCGAGGTCGTCGGTCACCCGCCGGAGGCCCTGCCCTCGGTGGAGGGCGTCCGACAGCAGATGGCCACCGTGGCCGTGCGCTGGACCCCGCCGGGTGAGCACGCCCGGACGGCCACCGCCCGGGTTCCGGCGGGCACGCGCGCGGGCGAGATGGTGGACGTCTGGTTCGACACGCGGGGCCGCAACGTCGAGCCGCCGCCGAACGACACCATGGTGTGGCAGCACACCCTCACCATGGGTGCGTGCGCGGCCGGGGGTACGGCCGCCGTGGTGCTGCTCGGGCACGCCGTGATCCGCCGGGTGGCGATGCGGCACCGGCTGGGCGAGTGGGAGCGGGAGTGGGCCCGCACGGAACCGCAGTGGACCCGCCGCAGGCCCGCCTGAAGCTCCTGACCAGGGTCTGGCGAGGCCTCCCGGTGCCCACGTACGGTGTGATCATTCGTATGGGCACTTAACAAAAAGGCGGTCCTTCATGCCCCTGTTCGACCTGGCCGACGAGGAGCTCCGCACCTACCGCAGCGCGTCCACCGAGCCCGAGGACTTCGACGCGTTCTGGTCCAAGACCCTCCAGGAGGCCCGTGAGCACGACCTCGACGCCCGCTTCGAGCCGGTCGACACGGGTCTGACCACGGTGCAGGTGTACGACGTGACCTTCGCCGGATTCGGCGGGCACCCCGTCAAGGGCTGGCTGACGCTGCCCGCCGGGACCGGCGAACCGCTGCCGCTGGTCGTGGAGTTCGTCGGCTACGGCGGTGGGCGCGGGCTGCCGCACGAGCATCTGCTGTGGGCGTCGACGGGCCGCGCGCACTTCATCATGGACACCCGCGGCCAGGGCAGCGCCTGGGGCGGTGGCGGCGGCACCGCGGACCCGGTGGGCGGCGCGCCCGCGTACCCCGGTTTCATGACGCGCGGCATCGACGCCCCGGAGAACTACTACTACCGCCGGGTGTTCACGGACGCGGTGCGCGCGGTCGAGGCGGCCCGCTCCCACCCGCTGACCGACGCGGCACGGACCGTGGCGATCGGGGGGAGCCAGGGGGGCGGCATCACGATCGCGGTGGGCGGTCTGGTCCCGGATCTCGCGGGCATCGCCCCGGACGTGCCGTTCCTGTGCGACTTCCCGCGCGCGGCGGTACTGACGGACCGTCACCCGTACCGTGAGATAGGCCTGTTCCTCAAGACGCACCGCGGCCGCACCCAGGACGTGCTGGGTACCCTGGCGTACTTCGACGGGGTGCACTTCGCGTCCCGGGGTTCGGCTCCCGCGCTGTTCTCGGCGGCCCTGGAGGACCAGACCTGCCCGCCGTCGACCGTGTTCGCCGCCTTCAACGCGTGGGCGCACGAGGACAAGGAGATCGAGGTGTACGACTTCAACGACCACGAGGGCGGCGGCCCGTACCAGGAGGCGGCCAAGCTGCGCTGGCTGCGGTCGTACGTCTGACGGCCGGCGCATGGACACACGTGCCGCCGCCGAGCGGTTCACGCGGGTGTGGGAGCGGGCCTGGGCGTCGCACGACGTGGCGGCACTGCTGGAGCTGTACGCCGAGACCTGCGTCCACCGGTCGATGCCGTTCCGCGCGCCGCACCGGGGGCGGGCAGAGCTGGAGGCCTATCTGCGCTGGTCGTTCGCCGCGGAGCGGGTGACCGACGTGCGGTTCTCGCCCCCGCTCGTGGGCGCGGACCGGGTCGCGGTGGCGGAGTTCCGGGTGCTGGCCGAGGAGGACGGAACGGCCGGCACGCTGGCCGGCTGTGTCTTCGTCCGGTTCGACGAGGCCGGGCTGGCGGTCGAGTCACGGGACTACTGGCACACGGCCGAGGGTCACCAGGAGCCGACGGGGCCGATGTTCCTCCTGTGATCCGGGAGCCGTTCGGCACACTTCCCTCCAGTCCGACCAGTCGGTACGTTCGGGGTGCCCGGACCGCACCGCAGCGGTCCGGGGTTCCGGCGGACCACGGAGGCTCCATGTCCGAGCACGTGCCACAGATCCACGGCCACTGCGACCCGCGGTTCGCGGCGGTGCGCGCGGCCTTCGAGGAGAACTTCCGGGACCGGGCCGAGCTGGGCGCCGCCGTGAGCGTCACGGTCGACGGCGCACCGGTGGTCGATCTGTGGGGCGGCCGGGCCGACGCGGCGGGCACGCGCGCGTGGGAGCGGGACACCGTGGTCAACGTGTGGTCCACGTCGAAGGGGCCGACGGCGCTGTGCGCGCACATCCTCGCCGACCGGGGGCTGCTCGACCTCGACGCCCCGGTGGCCGCCTACTGGCCGGAGTTCGGCGCGGCGGGCAAGGAGCGCGTCCCGGTCCGGCATCTGCTGTCCCACCGGGCGGGCCTGTCCGGGCTGCGCGAGCCGCACTCGCTCGAGCAGCTCTACGACTGGGAGCTCACCACCGCGCGCCTGGCGGCCACGGAGCCCTGGTGGGAGCCGGGCACCCGGTCCGGCTATCACGCGCTCACCTACGGCTTCCTGGTCGGGGAAGTGGTACGGCGGGTGTCGGGGCTGCTGCCGGGGGCGTTCCTGGAGCGGGAGGTGACCGGTCCGCTGGGTGTCGACTTCACGATCGGGCTGCCGGAGAAGGAGGCCGGGCGGGTGGCCGAGCTGGTGCATCCGCCGGTCGCCTCGTCCAGCGAACAGGCCGCGATCTTCGCCCAGTTGGCGCCCGCGGCCCTCGCCGCCCTGACCAACCCGGTGGCGGGCGCGAAGGAGGCCAACTCGCCGCGGTGGCGGGCCGCGGAGATCCCGGCGGCGAACGGCCACGGCACCGCCCGGGCGGTGGCCGCGCTCTACGGGATCTTCGCGGGCCGGGGCGTGTACGGCGGGCGTCGCGTCCTTTCCGCCGAGGCGGCCGAGCGGGTGCGCGAGGGACAGGGCGCCTGCCGGGACCTGGTGCTGGGGGCGGGGTTCGCGCACGAGACGGAGATCGGGCTCGGGCTGTGGCTCAGCGGTCCGAACGGATCGTACGGACCGAACCCGCGCGCTTTCGGACATGACGGCTTCGGCGGCTCGTGCGGGCTGGCCGACCCGGAGGCGGGGGTGTCGCTGGGGTACGTGATGAACCGCATGGGTCCGCACATCGCCGACGATCCGCGGAAGACGGCATTGGTGGACGCCCTGTACAGCGTGCTCTGAGCGAGGGCCCGGAGCGGGCGGCCGGGCGGTGCGGGGCGGTCCGGTTTCGGCCGATCGGGCGGCCCGCTCTTCCCAGCTGGTTTAGACCAATGCTAGATCTGGTGGCGCACCGAGTCCGCACGACCACGGCACGTCACCCACAGGAGGCGCGCGGCATGGCCCGCAGCACCACCCCCACCACCCCTCATGTCCACCCGCACCCCGAGGAGGGGCCGCTGTACCGGCGGATCGCCACGCAACTCCTCGGCGAGCTGCGCGAGGGCACCATCGCGCCCGGCGAACGGCTGCCCGCCGAGCGGCGGCTGGCCGGACACTTCGGCGTCAGCAGGCAGACCGTACGGCAGGCCCTGGAGGTCCTGCGGAGCGACGGCCTGGTCGAGACCGACCGGCGGGGCAGTCACGCCGCCCTGCCCGCCGGGTCCCTCGGCACCCCGTCGTTCCTCGCCTTCCCCGTGGGCGCGCGGCCCGCGGACGACGCGTCCGCGGTGGCCCACACCGCCGTGAGCTGGGAGACGCCCCCGCCCGAACACGCGGAGGCCCTCGGACTCGCCCCGCACCGGCCGACGCTGGTGCACCGCTACGAGTCCGCCCGCGCCGACGGACGCGGTCTGCGTACGGCCGTCACGTCCTTCTCCGCGGTGGCCCTGGCCGAGGTGGAGGAACTGGCCCGCTACCGGGACCGCGCCGACTCGGGCGCCTCCCCGGAGCTCCGGCGGGCCTACGACTGGATGCGCCGGGCGGGCCTGACCCTGCACCACCGGGACTGCATCACGCATCTCGCCGACGACCCGTCGATGCGGGTCACCCGGCGGGTGCACGACCAGTACGCCCGCCCCCTGGAGATCACCGACCTGGTGGTGGACACCCGGCGGGAGGCGCTGGTCTACGCCTTCACGCTGCCCGCGGCCGGGTGATCCGGCCGTCCGGACCGGTTCAGCGGTCCGTCCGGCGGGCTTCGACCACGCGGACCCGTGGGCTTCCGTCGCTCCTCGTCCCGAACTCGGGCAGGGCGCGGAGGTCCACGCGGAACCCGGCGCGCTCCAGTTCGCGCCGCACCTCACCGAGACGGAAGGCGCGGTAGTACATCACGAACGGCGGCCGCCACAGGGCGTTGCGCACCCGCATCACGGCGTCGAAGCCGAGGAGCATCCAGAACGCCGGCGAGCTCGGCCTCGGCGGGGCCAGGACGGGGAACGCGAAGCATCCGCCCGGCCGCAGCGCGGTCCGCACCTGGGCGAACAGGCCCGGCAGCTCGCGGGGCAGGAAGTGCCCGAACGCGCCGAAGCTGACGACGAGGTCGAAGGCGGCGGTGAACGGCAGGGCCCGGGCGTCCGCGCGCACCCAGGACACCGGGGGCCCCGCCGGAGAGGTCCGCCGGCGGGCCTGTGCCAGCATCCCGGCGCTGAAGTCGACGCCCGTCACACTCCCCCGGCACACCGTCGCCAGCACCTCGGCCCCCGCGCCCGTCCCGCAGCACAGGTCGAGGCCGTCCTCGTAGGGGCCGGACTCCTTCAGGGCCGAGGCGACCGCGTCCAGGACGGCGTCCGGGGTGCGGAAAGGCGTGTGGTCGAACTTCGGCGCGAGGAGGTCGTAGCCGTGCTCGACGGACGACAGGGCCTGGACGGCGAGTTCGCGCAGCGTGGGGCCTTCGGGACTGAACATCCGCGTCAGCCTACGGCCGTCCGCCGCTTGAGGAGCAGCAGCGCGCGTTCACACCAGGCCAGGTTCGTCTCCTCGAAGCCGATGCCGGCCAGCAAGGTCAGATAGGGGCCGATCCGGTCGGTCTCGGCCAGGTACGCGTCCTCGGTGCGCCCGTCGAGGAGGCGGTCGCGCACCCGCCGGTAGCGGTCGAGTTTGGCGCGGGACCAGGTCATGCGCTCCTCGACCAGCCCGCGGGTCACCTCGGGGTCCACGCCGTCCATCGCCTGGATCCTGATGAGGAGTTCGTCGCGGATGACGGTGGGCCGCCGCGGCGGGGTGGCGGCGAAGGCGTCCAGGTCCGCGCGGCCGGCCTCGGTGAGGGTGAACATCCTCTTGTTCGGCCGGCGTTCCTGCTGCACCACCCGTGCCTCGATCAGACCGTCCTGCGCGAGCCGCTCCAGTTCCCGGTAGAGCTGCTGCGGGGTCGAGGGCCAGAAGTTCGCGAGGGAGACGTCGAAGAGCTTCGACAGTTCGTAGCCCGAGGCCTCGCCTTCCAGGAGAGCGGCCAGGACGGCGTACTTGAGGGACATGTGGACACGGTAGCAGGAGGCGATTATTGTCATCGACACCTACTCAATAAATTGACCAGTCCAGCAATGAGGTGATCCGATGCGCGCGTTCCGCGAGGCGGTCGAGGCCGGCGATCTCGAGGCCGTCGAAGCGCTGCTGGCCGAGGACGTGGTGTTCACGAGCCCGGTCGTGTTCAAGCCGTACCCGGGCAAGGCGATCACCGCGTCGATCCTGCGGGCGGTGACGCGGGTCTTCGAGGACTTCCGCTACGAGCGGGAACTCGACGGGGGCGACGGGCGTGACCACGCGCTGGTGTTCCGGGCCCGGGTGGGCGAGCGGGAGCTGACCGGCTGCGACTTCATCCACCTCAACGAGGAGGGGCTCATCGACGAACTCACGGTCATGGTGCGCCCGTTGTCGGGCGCACAGGCTCTGGCGGCGGCGATGGGAGCCCGGTTCGACCAGATCCTGAAGGAGGCGGAGGCCCGGTCGGCCTCCGCCTCCTGACCTCAGGCCACCGTGAGGGTGAGGACTCCCGCGTAGGTCGCACCCGGCGTGAGGAAAGGTGAGGACGGGGTACACGGCGCACGGCGGGGTGACGGCGGTCACGAACGCGCTGGACGCGCCGGAGGCCGGCCGCTGAGGCGCGTGCCCGCGGTCCGGCCGCCGTGCCGTGCGGCCCGTGCCCCGGCCGGGCCTCAGCCCCCGAGGTCCTCCAGGGTCGTCCTCGTGTCCGTCTTCAGGTAGCCGGTGACCTCTTCGAGCGACGGCGGGTCCGTGTCCTCGTCGTACGAGGAGTAGTAGGCGCTGTAACTCATCGTGTACGTCACCCAGCCGTCCCGCACGGCGAGCGTGGCGTAGAGGGATCCGCTGGACGAGCCGGACGTGGTGTCGTTGCTGACGAGATAGGCCTCGTCGCCTATGCCCGTGACGGCTTCCACGTCGTAACCCGTGTGGCTGTCGGCGTAGTTCTTCCAGGCCGCGGTGAACTCCGGTCCGGGGTCGGTCTTCTTGTGCAGGTCCAGCTGGGAGTACAGGTAGGCGTCCGCGTAGCTGGACGTGGACTTCTTCAGGCTGATGCTGCACAGGCCCTCGTCGAGGGCGTCGTCCTCGAGGCTGTTGTGCGTCGGGGAGCTGTCGTTGTCCGGGTACTCCTCCTTGAAGGACGAGTAGTCCGTGGAGTTGCACAGGTTCGACGGCGCCGAGTAGCCGCCCAGGTCCGGATCGTCCTCGGCGCCGACCAGGAAGACGCCGGCCGCCCAGGCCGCGGACGCCAGCACCGCTCCGACGGCGCCCCACAGGACGGCCTTCCCGGCGCCGCCGCCACCGCCACCGCTCCCGGGCGGCGGGCCGACCACGGGGTACGGACCCTGCTGGAGGTACGGGTTGACCGGCTGGGGCTGCGCGGGCTGCCCGACCAGGGTCGGCTGGGCATGGACGCTCGGCTGGCCGGCCTGGGTCGCGGGCGCCGCCGGCGGGAAGCCCAGCGGTCCGCCGGGGGCCGGCGACTGCGGATGCGGGTAGGGGTACGCGCTCGACTGGGCCGGCGCGTCGGACGGCTGCTCCGGCTGCTGCGGGGGCTGAGGCGGCGTGGACATGACGTGAAGATAATGCAGAAATGGCGGTCAAGTCCCCTACCGTTACGGATCGTTACCCTCTGGGGACATCTGTGGGAGAACCCGGAAGAGGCCGGGACTTTCGCCCGGCCTCTCCTGTGTGCGTCGCCGTCTGAACCGGGGCGCCGACCGTCGCCTGCGCGGTGCTCTTCCGCACCAGGAACAGCGCGACCAGCGCGACCAGCGGCGACGCGCAGCCGCAGATCACCACGCCGACGGCCATCCCGTGGCCGAGGGCGGTCCGGGCCGCCGCGCGGGCGCTGTCACTGCCGGCGTTCGACGCGCCGCGTCCGCCACGCTGGTGGGCAAGCCGAGCGGGACCGACGCGGGGATGGAGGCGGCTGCGACGCCCCTGCGGGTGCGTGGCCGCTTCGTGGGGAACAACCGTCGCGCCGAGCGCGTTGACGCCATCGGGATCGACCGGCGTGCTACAGTGCCGACAGCACTTGTGTACGCCCCTCCAGTGGGCGCCGGTGCCAGTTCCCTTCAGTTCGCCGCGTCACCCGTCGCTTCCGACCGGTACAGCGGCTTTCCCGCACCACCTCACCGACGGCTCAGGTTCGCCGTGGCCGAGGTGCTGTTCCCGCCGCCCGAGGTGCGCCGTGCGCCCTCCCATCGCGGCCGCTCCCCCTCTCCGCATGCCTCATGCCTTCCGTCCTCGAAAGGACCGACCACCATGACCACCACTCTCGATCACCCCCCTGTCCAACAGCGGCCCCCGGCCCGGGTCGCCGCCGGTGTCCTCGACGTCGACGCGAGCGGGAAGGGGCAGTTGCGCCCCGCGGACTGCCTGTCCACACCCGCCGACCTCCAGGTCCCGGCCGCACTGATCCGCCGTCACGGCCTGCGCAGGGGCGACCTCGTGGAAGGGGTGCGCGGTACCCAGCGCGCCCTCACCGAGGTCGCCCGCGTCAACGGCCGGGCGCCCGAGGAGTTGCGCGCTCGCCGCCACTTCCGCGACCTGACTCCCGTCCACCCCCACGAGCGGCTCCGCCTGGAACATCCGGCGGCCGGCCTGGCCGGCCGGGTCACGGATCTCGTCGCGCCGATCGGCAAGGGACAGCGCGGACTGATCGTCGCCCCGCCGAAATCAGGCAAGACGGTACTGCTCCAGCAGATCGCCGCCGCCGTCGCCGGCAACCACCCCGGGGCGCGGCTGATGGTCGTCCTGCTCGACGAGCGGCCCGAGGAGGTCACCGACATGCGGCGCTCCGTGCGCGGCGAGGTGTACGCCTCGACGTTCGACCGGGCGCCCAGGCAGCACATCGCGCTGGCCGAACTCGTCATCGAGCGGGCCAAGCGGCTCGTCGAGGCGGGCGAGGACGTCGTGATCCTCCTCGACTCGCTCACCCGGCTGTGCCGGGCCCACAACAACGCGGCCGCCGCCGGGGGCCGCACCCTCAGCGGCGGTGTGGACGCGACCGCGCTGATCGGCCCCAAGCGGTTCTTCGGTGCCGCCCGGGCGGCCGAGGAGGGCGGCTCGCTCACCGTCCTCGCCACCGCCCTGGTCGAAACGGGTTCCCGGGCCGACGACTTCTACTTCGAGGAACTGAAGAGCACCGGCAACATGGAGCTCCGCCTCGACCGCGAACCGGCCTCCCGCCGGGTCTTCCCGGCCGTCGACATCAACGGCTCCGGCACCCGGCGCGAGGAACTCCTCTACTCACCGGGCGAGTTGACCGCCGTACGCGGTCTGCGCCGGGCCCTGCAGACCCGGGACGGCCAGGCGAACCTGGAGACGCTCCTGGAACGGATGCGCGAGACGCCGGACAACACGGCCTTTCTGCGCCGCATCCAGCCGACCCTGCCCGCCGCGTAGGGCGGAACGTGCGGCATCCGGGTGCACGCACCCCCGTGTCCGGCACGGGCAGCGCGGGGAATGCCGGGTTCATTCCTACGTTGATCGTATGACGATCGGATTCTCTTCCCGGGCCGTTGCGACGGCGTGCGCGTTCTGTGTGGCGGGCGTCCTCGCCCTCGGCCCCGCCGCGGCCGCCGGCGCGGACCCCGCAACGCCGGGTGGACCCGGCGGGCCCGGTGCGCCCGGTGCGCCCGGTGGGCCCGGTGGGCCAGGCGGGCCAGGCGGGCCCGGTGGGCCCGGTGGGCCAGGCGGCCCCCAGGTGACGGCGCCCCGCCCGTCCCTGCTCTACCGCTCCGGGACGCAGGTCAGGCCCCACCCTGGCGCACCCGAGGTCCCCGACGTCTCGGCGCTGTCCTGGCTGGTCTCCGACGCGCGGACGGGTGAGGTGCTCGCCGCGTCGAACGCGCACCGCAAACTGCCCCCGGCCAGCACCCTCAAGACTCTCTTCGCCCTGACGGTGCTGCCGCTCCTGCCCGGCGAGCTCCGGCACCGGGTGAGCGAGGAGGAGCTCAGCGGCGTCGGGCCCGGCAGCAGCCTCGTCGGAGTCGCCGAGGGACACACGTACCGGGTCTCCGACCTGTGGCGCGGAGTGTTCCTCAACTCCGGCAACGACGCCGTGCACGTACTGGCGGCCCTCAGCGGCGGCTGGCACGCCACGGCCACCCGGATGCAGGCCAAGGCACGTTCCCTGGGCGCCCTGGACACCCATGTGCTGTCGCCCGACGGATACGACGCCCCCGGCCAGGTGTCCTCCGCGTACGACCTGGCGGTGTTCGGGCGGGCGGGGCTGCGCAACGCGGACTTCGCGCGGTACTGCGGCACCGCCGAGGCGAGCTTCCCCGGGGACGGGGACCGGTCCTACGGGATCGCCAACACCAACCGGCTGCTGACCGGCGCGGACGGTGTCGAGCCGTACCCGGGGCTGATCGGGATCAAGAACGGCTACACCAGCAACGCCGGCAACACCCTGGTCGTCGCCGCCCGTCAGGGCGGCCGCACCCTCGTCGTGACGGTGATGAACCCTCAGGCGGGCGGCGGGTTCGAGGTCTACGAAGAGGCGCGCGCGTTGCTGGACTGGGGGTTCGCGGCCGCCGGGCGGGTCGATCCGGTGGGCTCGCTGGACGCGCTGCGGGCCCGTCCCCGGCCGCGGCCGGTACCCGGACCGGGCCCGGAGGCCGGGCCCGTGCTCCCCTCGGCCTCCGCCGCCGCCTCTCCCCCGGCCGGAACCACGGCCGCTGCGGCCGTCCCCGCCGCCGACCCGCCCGGCTGGCCGGAGGCGGCGCTGATCGCGGGCGCCACCGCGCTGGGCGGGGCAGCCGTGGCACTCGTGCTGCGGCTCGCCGGGCGGCGCCCGTCGGGAGGATGACCGACGGGCAGCCACACCAGCAGACCAAGCGTGATCCAGGTGTAGACGTTGCTGCCGAGGAAGCCGTCGACGCCGGACGCGTCGTCGAACCACAGCCACACCACGCTGGTGCACAGCACCGCGTACAGGGCGCCCGCGACGCGTGGGCGCCCCGCGCGGATCAGCACCGCGAAGGACGGCAGCAGCCACACCAGGTGGTGCACCCACGTCACGGGACTGACCAGACAGGCGGCGAGGCCGGTCAGGGCGAAGGCCGCCGGCCAGTCCCCCGCGGCCGCCGCCCGCCGCGCGCGCCACGCCCACCGGCCCAGCGCGGCCAGCACCAGTACCGCCCAGACCGCCCGGCTCTCCACGCCCAGCCGAGCCAGGACGCCCTGCAGCGACTGGTTGGAGACGTAGTCGAGCCGGCCCACCCGGGTCGTGTCCCACAGGGCCCGCGTCCAGTAGAAGCGCGAGGCGTCCGGGGCGACCAGGGCCGCGAGCGCGGTGGCGGCCGCCGCCACGGTCGTGGCCACCACGGCCGCCCGTCGGCGGCCGGCGACCAGCAGCAGGCCGACGAAGAGCGCGGGCGTGAGCTTGACGGCCGCCGCCAGGCCGATGCCGACCCCGGCCCAGCGGGTCCGCCCGGACGCGAGCGGCCCGGCGTCGGCGAGCACCAGGGCCAGCAGCAGCAGGTTGACCTGGCCGAAGCTGAGGGTGTCACGCAGCGGTTCGAAGAGCGCGAGTGCGCTGGCGGCGAGCCCGGCTCCGTACCAGCCGTAGCGCCGCCACCGGGGTCCGACGCACACCCGCGCCACGAACG
The DNA here is from genome assembly GCF_001426425.1 of Streptomyces sp. Root1310. Taxonomy (NCBI): domain Bacteria; kingdom Bacillati; phylum Actinomycetota; class Actinomycetes; order Kitasatosporales; family Streptomycetaceae; genus Streptomyces; species Streptomyces sp. Root1310. Next base: position 233,074 of record NZ_LMEQ01000031.1, read on the forward strand.
CCAGCGCCGCCAGGTTGAGCAGCAGCGCGGTCACGATCGCGGTGCGCAGCCCGACCCACGCCATCGGCAGCATGACGACGGCCGCGAACGGGGGGTAGGTGAACCCGTACCGCGTGCCCGGTACCCGGTAGTCGTAGACCCGGCCGCCGTCGTGGATCCAGCTGTTGACGGTGCCGTGGTAGACCCGCAGGTCGAACCAGTCGCGCAGCAGCGGCACCGTCGCGGTGAAGACGGTGACGAGGGCGGCGAACGCGAGGAGCAGCAGGAGGCGGCCGCGGTCGGTGCGGGGCGGCTTCACCCCGCGGATCTCACGAGGTCTCACGCCGTACGTCCCAGGGCGGTCGGCGCCTGTGCGGCGAGGTGGGCCTGCCACAGGACGACCACGGCGAGCGCGCCGCCGCAGACGGCCAGGACCAGACGGGCCGGGTCGGCGGGGCCACCGTCGGGCAGGACGACGAGGGCGAGAACGCCCGCCACGGCCGCCGTCCGGTGGCGTATCAGGGTGGCCGGGGCCGCCGCCGCGATGAGGAACAGAGCCCACAGCGCGTACCAGGGGCGGATCGCCGGGCCGAACGCGGCCACCGTCGCGAGACTCAGGCCGAGCGCGTACACCGGCCGCCGACGCAGCCGCCACCAGATGACGACGAGGGCGACGGCGGTGACCGCGAGCCCCAGGGCGTGCCAGACGGGCACCGCCCAGGGCGCCAGGTCACTGCCCAGGCCCTCCAGGAGAGCGCGGGTGGCCCGGCCCAGCAGGCTGGTGAGCGCCCAGTTGTGCGCGGAGACGGGTGTGTTCAGGGCGGCTATCCAGCCGTAGCCGGTGCCCGCGACGGCGGTCGCCACGACCGTAGTGGCGGCGGCCGCGGCCCCCGTGGCCGACACGGTCCGGACCGGGCGCCCGCCCGCACGCAGCGACAGGACCACGATCGCGACGAGCCCCAGCGCGGCGGGCGCCTTGACCAGGGCGGCCAGGGTGACCAGGACGGCCCCGAGCACCGGGCGCCGGCCGAGCGCCGCCACCAGCCCGACACCGAGCAGGCCCAGCATGATCGCGTCATTGTGGGCACCGGCCACCAGATGCAGCAGCACCAGCGGATTGAGCGCGCCGAGCCAGAGCGCGGCCGCCGGGTCGGCCCCGCTGTGCCGGGCGAGCCGGGGCAGGGCGGCCGTCATCAGTGCCACCCCCGCCAGCGCGACGCACCGCATGCCGAGCAGCCCGGCGGACAGGGCGCCCCGGGTCAGTCCGGACAGGGCGGCGGCGACGGCGAGGAAGACCGGGCCGTACGGGGCTCCGGTGTTCCGCCACAGCGGGGCGACCTCGTCGGCGAGCGGACCGCCGAGCCGGGCCGGACCGTGGGCGTACACGTCGAGATGCGCGTCCACCATGGCGCCCTGCGCCAGATAGCTGTACACGTCCCGGCTGAACAGCGGCGGCGCGATCAGCAGCGGCGCCGCCCAGACGGCGAGGACCAGGACGAGGGCGCGGGGGGTCGGCGGATCCGCGCCACGCACCAGCGTGCCCAGCAGGATCCAGGCCGCGGTCAGCAGCACCAGCCCGAAGTACACGCCGACCAGACCCAGCACGGCGTGCACCGAGGACGGGGCCAGGAGTTCCCGGGCGGGCAGCGCGCCCGCCGTCTCGCCGCCGAGCGCGAGAAAGGCGGTTCCGGCCAGGCCCAGAACCTGGCAACGACGCAGATCGACGGAAAAGGCCTTGGTCAGCACTCTGTCATCGTGGCCGTCCCGGGTGACCGCGGAGCGACATCGCGCCTGCCTGGCGGCGGCCCGCGCGTGACCGGCGGGCGAGCCGGGCGCCGCGCCGACGAGCACCGCGGGCCGGACCGTCTCGCGGTGCGAACCGCGGGCTCAGAACACCGACACCCCGGTCAGGGTCGTGAACCGGTCCAGGGCGGCGACTCCCGCCACCGAGTTGCCCCGGTCGTCCAGACCCGGGCTCCACACGCACAGCGTGCAGCGGCCCGGGACGACGGCGATGATGCCGCCACCCACGCCGCTCTTGCCGGGCAGGCCGACCCGGTAGGCGAATTCGCCGGCCGCGTCGTAGGTGCCGCAGGTCAGCATCACCGCGTTGACCTGCTTGGCCTGGCTGCCGGTGAGCAGCCGGGTGCCGTCGGCGCGCAGGCCGTGCCGGGCGAGGAAGCCGGTGGCCAGGGCGAGGTCGGCGCAGGAGGCGGTGAGGGAGCACTGCCGGAAGTACTGGTCGAGGAGGACCGGTACCGGGTTGTCGATGTTGCCGTAGGACGCCATGAAGTGGGCGAGGGCGGCGTTGCGGTCGCCGTGCGCGGCCTCGGAGGCGGCGACCTCCTCGTCGAAACCGAGCGTGGGGTTGCCGCTCTCCGCACGCAGGAAGCCGAGGAGTTCGCCCGCCGCGTCCCCCGTGCGGGTCTGGAGCCGGTCGGTGACGACCAGCGCGCCCGCGTTGATGAAGGGATTGCGCGGGATGCCGTTCTCGTACTCCAGCTGGATCAGGGAGTTGAAGGGGTTGCCCGAGGGTTCGCGGCCCACGTGCTCCCAGAGTTCGTCGCCCTCGCGGGCCAGGTCCAGGGCGAGGGTGAAGACCTTGGTGAGGGACTGCGTGGAGAACGGCTCCCGCCAGTCCCCCACGCCGTACACCGTGCCGTCCGGTTCCGCGACGGCCATGCCGAAGCGGCGCGGGTCGCAGGCCGCGAGCGCCGGGATGTAGTCGGCGGGACGGCCCCGGCCGGGGGTGCGTTCCACCTCCTCGGCGATGCGGTCCAGGACCGGCTGGAAGGCACGGGACGGCGTCGTTGTCATGATCACTATTGTGCCTCCGTGCCGGTCCGGGCGCGTCGTCGCGGGTGGCGGGTGGCGGACGTGGGTGCCGGACGTCGGGTGCCGGGCGTGGGGTACCGGACGTCCGGTGCCGGACGAGTGCGGTCAGACGAGGGGGGCTCCGCTGCCCGCCAGGACCTCGGGGCGCAGCAGTTCGGCGAGCCGCTCGGCGGGCAGCAGGCCCTTCTCCAGGACGAGTTCGGCCACGCCACGGCCGGTGACGAGGGCCTCCTTGGCGATGTCGGTGGCCGCCGTGTACCCGATGTGCGGGTTGAGGGCGGTGACCAGGCCGATGGAGTTCTCCACGCTCGCGCGCAGCACCTCGGTGTTGGCGGTGATGCCGTCCACGCAGCGCTCGGCGAGGGTGAGACAGGCGGCGCGCAGGTGGGTGATGGACTCCGACAGGGAGTGCAGGATGATCGGCTCGAAGGCGTTGAGCTGGAGCTGTCCGGCCTCGGCGGCCATGGTGATGGTGACGTCGTTGCCGATCACCTCGAAGGCGACCTGGTTGACGACCTCGGGGATCACCGGGTTGACCTTGCCCGGCATGATGGACGAACCGGCCTGTACGGGCGGCAGGTTGATCTCGCCGAGGCCGGCGCGCGGCCCGGAGGACAGCAGCCGCAGATCGTTGCAGCTCTTGGAGAGCTTGACGGCGACGCGCTTGAGCACGCCGGACATCTGGACGAACGCGCCGCAGTCCTGGGTGGCTTCGACCAGGTTGGCCGCGGTGACCAGCGGCAGCCCGGTGATGTCGGCGAGGTGACGACGGGCGGCCTCGGCGTACCCGGCGGGGGCGTTGAGGCCGGTCCCGATGGCCGTGGCCCCCAGGTTGATCTCATGGATCAACTGGACCGCCTCGTCAAGACGGTTGCGGTCCTCGTCGATCATGACGGCATAGGCGGAGAACTCCTGACCGAGCGTCATCGGCACCGCGTCCTGCAACTGTGTACGGCCCATCTTGAGCACGTCACGGAACTCGACGGCCTTGCGGGCGAAGGAGTCCTGGAGAACGGCCATGGCCTTGAGCAGGCCGCGCACGGCGAAGACGGTCGCGACCTTGACCGCGGTGGGGTAGACGTCGTTCGTCGACTGGCCGAGGTTGACGTCCTCGTTGGGGTGCAGGTGCCGGTAGTCGCCCTTCGCGTGCCCGAGCAGCTCCAGCGCGCGGTTGGCGACGACCTCGTTGGCGTTCATGTTGGTCGAGGTGCCCGCGCCGCCCTGGACGACGTCGACGACGAACTGCTCGTGCAGCTTCCCCGCGCGTATCTCACGGCACGCGGCGACGATGGCGGCCGCCTTGTCCGGCGCGAGCAGGCCGAGCTCCTCGTTGGCGAGGGCGGCGGCCTCCTTGACGGCGGCGAGGGCGTCGATGAGGTGCGGATAGGCGGAGATCGGCGTCCCGGTGATGGGGAAGTTCTCCGTGGCGCGCAGGGTGTGGACGCCCCAGTAGGCGTCGGCCGGGACGTCCCGGTCTCCGAGCAGGTCGTGTTCGCTGCGGGTGACGGCGGCGGTCATGAGGGTACGGCCTCTTTCCGAGGGTGAGGGTCGGGTGGAGCGGGAGTCGTCCGGTGGGGAGGGCGGCCGGCTCGGGCGGTACGGGGTGACGCCCGCCCGAGCCGGTCGAGGCACCCGTCCGGCGGTGACCGGACCGGTGGTTCAGGGTCGGCCGCGCCAGGTCCGAGCGCGGTGCGAGGACCGCGCGTGGGATCCGGCGGGACGCCGGTGACCACCGCGCACACCCGGTGGTCACCGGAGACTGTCAGGCGCAGGCGCGCACGGTGACCGGGTCCAGCGCGCGGACCGGGCGGACGCAGCCGACCGGTTCGCCGCCGCCGAGGAGGGGTTCGCCCGCGAACTCGGTGAGCAGGGCGGGGTCCACGCCGGCGCGGACGAGCGCGGCCGCGGTGACCGGGACGCGGGCGCGGTTCGCGCCGTCGGAGATCTTGACGGCGACGGCCCTGCCGTCCGGGAGTGCGGCGACCTCGACGCCCTCGAAGCCGTCCTTCGCCAGCAGACCGGGGACGGCCCGCATCAGCGCGGCCACGTCCCGGCCGGAGCCGGACGCCATCTCGGCGTGCCCGCGCATCGCGTCGGCCACCCGCGCCTCGGGGGTACCGGGCGCGGAGGCGCTGACGCGGGCGGCGGCCCGGGCGAGGCCGTGCAGGGAGACCGAGAACAGGGGGGCGCCGCAGCCGTCGACCGTGACCCGGGCGATCCGCTGTCCGGTGAGGTCCTCGACGATCTCGGCGATCGCCTGCTGGAGCGGGTGCCCCGGGTCGAGGTAGTCGTCCAGGGACCAGCCGTTGAGCCTGCACGTGTACAGCATGGCCGCGTGCTTCCCGGAGCAGTTCTGGGCCGTTCGGGAGGGCGCGCGGCCCTCCCGTATCCAGGCGTCGCGGACCGCCGGGTCGTACGGCAGGTCCGCGACGTTGCGCAGGTCGTCCTCCGAGACGCCCGCCAGCTCGAGGATCCGCCGGGTCCCGGCGAGGTGGCGTTCCTCGCCGGAGTGGCTGGCGGCGGCGAGCGAGAGCAGCTCGCCGTCGAGCGGCAGCCCGGCGCGGACCATGGCCACGGCCTGGACCGGCTTGAGCGCCGAGCGCGGGTAGAAGGCGGCCTCGATGTCGCCGAGCTGGAGCTCGATCTCACCGCCCGCGCCGAGGACGACGACGGAACCGTAGTGGATGCCCTCGGTCACCCCGCCGCGGACGAGGTGGGCGACGGGGGTGTGGAGGGGTTCGCGGATCGCGGGGGCGTCGGCGAGGGAACTGCTGTACATCACTGCCTGCATCACTGGTGGGTGGTCGGCGGCCGGCGACGGGGTCACGCGTCGGCCTTGGCTGAGGTGCGCGCGAGGTTGCGGCGGATGGCGTACCACCCGGCGACCAGCGCGGCGGCGATCAGCGGCAGGCACAGCACGGTGGTGCGTCCGGCGCCGCCGTCGGCGTACATGAGGACCAGGACCGAGGCGAGGAAGAACAGCGTCACGAGTTCGGTCCAGGGGGAACCCGGCAGCCGGTAGTCGGGTCGGGTCAGTTCGCCCTTCTGGGTCTTCTGCCAGAAGAGCAGGTGACAGATCATGATCATGCCCCAGGTGGAGAGGATGCCGATCGCCGCGAAGTTCAGCACGATCTCGAAGGCGTCCGCCGGGACCACGAAGTTGAGGCCGACGCCCAGCACACAGATACCGCTGGTGAGCAGGATGCCGCCGTACGGGACCTGGCTGCGGCTCATCAGGCCGGTGAACTTCGGCGCGGAGCCGGACATCGCCATGGAGCGCAGGATGCGGCCGGTGGAGTACAGGCCGGAGTTGAGCGAGGACATGGCGGCGGTCAGGACGACGAGGTTCATCACGCCGCCCGCCGCGGGGATGCCGATGTTGGAGAGGACCGTCACGAAGGGGCTCTCGCCGGACGTGTACTTGTTCCACGGCAGCAGCATCGACAGCAGGACGACCGAGCCGACGTAGAACAGACCCACGCGCCACATGATCGAGTTGATCGCCTTCGGCATGATCTTCTCGGGGTTCTCGGTCTCACCGGCGGCGACGCCGACCAGCTCGACGGAGGCGTAGGCGAAGACGACGCCCTGGATGATCAGCAGCATGGGCAGCAGGCCGCTGGGGAAGATGCCGCCGTTGTCGGTGATCAGGGACGGGCCGGGCGTGGCGCCGTCCACCGGGTGCTGGGTGACCAGCAGGAAGATGCCGATGCACATGAAGATCACCAGCGCGCCGACCTTGACGATGGCGAACCAGAACTCCAGTTCGCCGAAGATCTTCACCGAGATCAGGTTCACGGTGAGGACCACGGCCAGGGCGATGAGCGCGATCACCCACTGGGGTATGTCGGAGAACATCCCCCAGTAGTGGGTGTAGGTGGCCACCGCGGTGATGTCGGCGATGCCGGTGGTCGCCCAGTTCAGGAAGTACATCCAGCCGGCCGTGTACGCGCCCTTCTCCCCCATGAACTCACGGGCGTAGGACACGAAGGCGCCGGAGGAGGGCCGGTACAGCACGAGTTCGCCGAGGGCGCGCACCACGAGGAAGGCGAAGATTCCGCAGACGGCGTAGGCGATGAAGAGGGACGGGCCGGCGTCGGCGAGCCGTCCGCCGGCGCCGAGGAAGAGACCGGTGCCGATGGCGCCGCCGATGGCGATCATGTTGACGTGACGGGACTTCAGCGACTTGCTGTAGCCCTCGTCTCCGGCGTCGACGTGACGGGTCGAGGGGCGCGTCTCGTCTTTGAGGTGCTGGTCGCTCACGCCGCGGGTCCGCCTTCCAGGGGAGGGTCCGTGCGCGGGGCGCGCACGATGTCGGTGAGGGTCGTCTCGACGCGGTCGAGGTGGTGGCTCATGGCCTCCACCGCGTCGGGCTCGGAACCGTCGATCAGCGCCTCGACGATCGCCCGGTGCTCGCGGTTGGACTGCTCGCGCCGTCCGCCCAGCTCGTTGAGGAAGGCCGACTGACGCGCCAGTGCGTCCCGGATCTCCTCGATGACCCGGCGGAACACCGGGTTCTGGGCGGCCTCGGCGACGGCCAGGTGGAAGAGCGTGTCCATCGCGACCCACGCGGTGGTGTCCGTCTCCCGCTCCATGCGGTCGAGCAGATGCGCCAGGTGGTCCAGGTTCTCCGGGGTGCGGCGCAGTGCCGCGTATCCGGCGACCGGGACCTCGACGTGCCGGCGCACCTCGAGCAGATCGCTGGCCGCGTAGTCGCCGAAGGTGGGGTCCTCCACGGTGTTCGCGATCACAAAGGTGCCTTTGCCCGTCTTGGCGACGGTCAGGCCCATCGTCTGCAGGGCGCGCAGGGCTTCCCGCAGGACGGGCCGGGACACCTCGAGGGTGCGGCAGAGCTCCGCCTCGGAAGGGAGCTTGTCACCGATGGCGTAGCGGCCGCGCTCGATGGCGCCGCGGAGGTGGGTGAGGACCGCTTCCATCGCACTGATGCGCCGCGGCCCCGCCCCACCTGTCTGGCTGTCTGACAGGTTCACGGGAGTGATACTCCGGGTGCGCTGCCGTCGCTGTCAAGACGTGCCGTGAAACAGAAAATTCAGGGGGCGGGGAGCCTGAAAGGTGTCTTCCCGCCCCCTGAGGGGTACGACGAGGGGATTACCCGACCCTCGGCCGGCCGGCCGCCGATGTGTCTCTATGTGTCTCGACCGGCCGCCGGGGCCGGTCAGCTGTCGAGGACCCCGGCGGCCAGCAGCCCGAACAGCGCGACGCCGACGACGAGCCGGTAGATCACGAACGCGTTGAAGGAGTGCTTGGCGACGTACTTCAGCAGCCAGGCGATCGAGGCGTAGGCGACCGCGAAGGACACCACCGTGCCGACGGCCAGGGGCGCCGCCCCGGCGCCCGTGCCCAGGGCGTCCTTCAGCTCGTAGATGCCGGCGCCGGTCAGGGCGGGGATGCCCAGGAAGAACGACAGCCGGGTCGCCGCCACCCGGTCCAGGTCGAGCATGAGCGCGGTGGACATGGTGGCGCCGGAGCGGGAGAAGCCGGGGAAGAGCAGCGCGAGGATCTGGGAGCTGCCGACCAGCATCGCGTCCTTGAACGAGGTGTCGTCCTCACCGCGCTTGTGGCGGCCCATCCGGTCGGCCGCCCACATCACGCCGCTGCCGACGATCAGCGAACCGGCGACCACCCAGAGCGAGGCCAGCGGGCCCTCGATGAGCGGCTTGGCGGCGAGGCCCACGACGACGATCGGGATCGTCGCGCAGATCACCCACCAGGCGAACTTGTAGTCGTGGTGGTGACGCTCCTGCGGGCTGCGCAGCCCGCGGAACCAGGCCGTGACGATCCGCACGATGTCCTTGCGGAAGTACACGAGCACGGCGGCGATCGCCCCGACCTGGATGACGGCCGAGAACCCGACGACGGCGTCGTCGTCGACCTTGATGCCCATCAGGCCCTCGGTGATCTTCAGATGGCCGGTGGAGGAGACGGGGAGGAACTCGGTCACTCCCTCGACGGCTCCGAGGACGACGGCCTGGCCGACGGAGATGGCGCTCATGGAATCCAGTTCTGAGGAGACGAATCGGTCGACGGCGTCGTGGACGCTCCGGTGTCGTACACAGTCCTACCAGGCGCGGAGCCGGCCGGGCCGCCTACGACCACACCCACCGGCCTGTGGCGACCCCGGCGAACGCGGCCCCGAGACCCACCGCCACGCTCGCGACGGCGTTGGCGGCGGCGTAGAGGCCCGCGCCGGTCTCGGTCAGCCGCAGCGTCTCGTACGAGAACGTCGAGTACGTCGTCAGCGCTCCGCAGAAACCCGTCCCCAGGAACAACCGCAGGTCGGGCCCGACGGTGGTGGCGCCTGTCAGGACACCGAGGATCAGGCAGCCGCCGATGTTGACGACGAAGGTTCCCCAGGGGAAGAGCGAGTCACGCCGGGCCTGCACCGCGCGGTCGGTCAGGTAGCGGAGCGGGGCGCCGATCATGCCGCCGACGACGACCAGCAGCCAGTTCACAACGACTTCTTACCCTTCATGTCCGGATCGCCCTGGTTCTCGGCCCGGTCCCCGCCCCGGCCGACGTACCGGATGACCTCGCAGCGTTCGAGCGTCACCATGCCCTCCGTGACCAGCTCGTCGAGCTCGGGCAGGAAGGCCCGCACCCGCTCCTCGGTGTCCACGACGACGATCGCGACCGGCAGGTCCTCGCTGAGCGACAGCAGCCGGGAGGTGTGGATCAGCGAGGAGGCGCCGAAGCCCTCGATGCCGCGGAAGACGCTGGCGCCCGCGAGACCGGCCGCGCGGGCGCGGTGCACGATCTCCGTGTAGAGGGGCTTGCGGTGCCAGGTGTCGCTCTCGCCGACGAAGACGGTCAGCCGCAGGGCGGTGCCGGTCGGTCTCGTCATCGCCGCCTCCACGATCGCTGCCTCCACAGGAGAACGCGGCGGGTGGCCGTGGCCGCCAGCCCGACCGCGAGGAGCGCCGCCAGCAGGGTCGCGGCGAGGTAGGCCAGGGCCGTACCGGGACGGTCCTCGTCGAACAGCCTGCGGATGTCGACGGCGTAGGTCGAGAAGGTGGTGAATCCGCCCAGCACCCCGGTGCCGAAGAACGGCCGCACCAGCCGGTGGGCGGTGACCGCCTCGGTGATCACCACCAGGAAGACACCGATCACCGCGCAGCCGGTCACGTTCACCCAGAAGGTCGTCCACGGGAACCCGCCGGTCTGTGTGGGCCACCACAGGGAGGCCGCGTAGCGCGTGGCGGCACCGGCCCCGCCACCGACGGCCACGACGGCGACCACCGGGAGCTGCCCCGTCCCGGTGGCCCTGCGTGCCGCGCCGGTGCGGAGGCTCTCGGCCTCCGGAGCTGTCATGTCGTACGTCTCCTGCCCTGGCCGGGACCGCCCCGCCTCATCGGAGTGATCACGACCGGGCACCAGCGTAACGCCGCCTCACTTGGTCACGGGCGCCTCGCAGACCGCGATCCCGCGCTCCCAGAGGCTGCCGAGGACCAGTCGGCCGCCGGTCTCGCAGACGCTGGTGACCATGCGGAACCCGGAGCGGCGGTAGGTGAGGTGGTGCACGATCCGGCCGTCGTCGTCGACGGCCAGCACCCCCGTCGTGCCCGACGGACGGTACGGCGCCTTCGCCGCGAGGCGGGCGGCGCGGCGGCGCACGGCGGGGCCTGCGCGGTGCAGGAGGTCGAGCGCAGGGACGCGCGGGCCGGCCAGGGCCACCCAGACCGGGCCGTCGGGCGCGCCGCGCCACAGGTTGTCCGGGAACCCCGGCAGCTGTTCGACGAGCGGCTCGGCCCGCCCGGCCCGGGGGCCGGTGAGCTGGTAGCGGGTGAGGCGGCGGGCGCCGGTCTCGGCGACGATCAGGAAGGAGTCGTCGGCGCCGCGCGCCAGGCCGTTGGCGAACTGGAGCCCCTCCAGGACCACTTCGGCCTCGCGGGCGCCGGGTTCCAGGCGCAACAGCCGTCCGGTGCCGGTGTGTTCGACGAGGTCGCCCATCCAGTCCTCCAGGGGGTGGACCCGGCTGGACACGGTGAAGTAGACGGTGCCGTCGGGCAGCGCGACGACGTTGCTGCAGAAACGCAGCCGCTCCCCCGCTGCCGACTCGGTCAGGACACGAACGTTTCCGGTGCGGCCCTCGGGGTCGACACGCAGCAGGGCGCCCTCGGCGCAGCAGACCAACAGGTCGCCGTCCGGCAGGAGTTCGAGGCCGAGCGGCCGTCCGCCGATCTCGGCGATGTGCTCCACGCGAGCCGCGGGCGGGTCGTCCAGACCGTCGATACGCAGGATCCGCCCGTCCGCCACCCCGGTCAGTACCCGCCCTCTGGGGTCGGCGACGACGTCTTCGGGGCCGTGCCCGGGGAGTGTGATGTACCTGAGGGGGACGAGAGGCGTCCGACGGTCCATAGGGGCCGCCCTTCCTTGAGGAGGCGGCCATCCTCGCAGGCGGGCATGGCGTCGACAGGTCGTGGCCGTGGTCTTTGCCGGGCCTTTCCGGAGGGTGAACCCTCCGTCCTCCACCGCCCCTTGGCGAAGTCCTTCACCACCCTTTCTCGAACATCCGCGCCACTTCGGCGATGCGCATCTCGTCGCGCCGGTAGTAGGTGCGGCGCCTGATCCGCTTGGCGCGCAGCAGGCCGATGCCGGCGAGCAGGCTGAGGTGGGTGCCGGCCACCTGGCGGCGCACGCCCAGCTTCGCCGCGACGACGTCCGCCGTGACGCCGTCCTCTACGAGGTCGCCGTGGCGCTGCGGCGGGAAGTGCCGGTCCGGCTCCTTCAGCCACTCCAGTATTTCCAGTCGCCTCTCACTCACTGGAGTCCTCAGCATCGTCGTGCCCTCCGTCCCTGTGGTCGGGGCTCCCCCGGTACCGCGTCGTCCCACTGTTCCGCAGCCGGGGCCGCCCTGTCCCGCACTCCGCGAGCCTTGGCCGGGATCGAACACCCTTGCTCCACAAGGGTGTTCGGATGAAGGGCCGGAAGACGGACGGGGGCCCGGCCGCGCGGTGCGGCCGGGCCCCCGCTCCGGGAGTGCTGGGCGGATCAGCGGTGGCTGAACCACGACATGGAGGACAGGGCCTTGTCGTCGTAGCCGAACAGGGCCTGGTTCTCCCAGCCGTTGCCGGAGGCGGCGTCGGTCGGGTCCCAGCCGTTGCCGGTGACGGCGGTCCAGGTGGACTCCCAGTAGAAGAGGCCGAGGCCACGGCCGTTCGGGACGGCCTCCACGATGCTCGCCACGTCGTTCATCCACCGGGTCTGGCCGGCGACGGTGGCCGGGTAGCCGGACACCAGCTCGCTCGAGAGGTCGATGATGTTCTCGGTCGAGTCCTCGCTGTCCAGCCGGAAGGGGTAGGCCGTCTCGGCGACGTACACCGGCTTGGCGTAGCGGGAGGCGGCGTCGTCCAGGGTGGTCTGGAAGTCGGCGAGCGTGCCGTGCCAGTACCCGTAGTACGACAGGCCGATGACGTCGAACTTCACCCCGTTGGAGACGGCGCTGTCGAACCACCAGCGGGTGCCGGCCAGGTCACCGCCCTTGGCGAGGTGCAGCGCCACGCTCGTACCGGAGTTGACCGCCTTGACCGCGTCGTAGCCGGAGTTGAGCAGTCCGGCGAGCTGCGACCAGTTGTCGGTGGAGCCCGTGGACCACAGCATGCCGCCGTTGATCTCGTTGCCGACCTGCACCATGTCCGCGGTGGTGCCCTGGGCCTTGAGGGCGTTGAGGACGTCGTAGGTGTGGTTGTAGACGTCCGTCTTCAGCTGGCTGTAGGAGTGCCCGGCCCACGCGGCGGGCACGGTCTGCGCCCCCGGGTCGGCCCAGGTGTCCGAGTAGTGGAAGTCCACCAGGAGCTTCGTGCCCTGCGCCTTGATGCGCTTGGCCGCCGCCAGGACCCGCGCCTTGTTGTTGTAGCCGTCGGCGGGGTTCACCCAGACCTTGACGCGCGCGTAGTTCTGACCAGCGTTCTTCAGGACGGCGAGCGCGTCCTGGGTGGTGCCGGAGCTGTTCTTGTAGACGCCGCCGAGGGCCTCGCTCTTGATGAGCGACGACACGTCCGAGCCCTTGACGGTCAGGCCGGTGGAGCCCGACGCGAAGGTCAGGTCGTCGACGTTGATCCAGTTCCCGGCGTTGGCGTCGGAGTTGATGCTGATGGTGCACTGGTTGTTCGTCACCGCGATGGAGGTGACGATGCGGATCCAGCCGCCGGCGGAGACCGGGATGGCGGTGCGCTGCTCGGCACTGCCGCAGTTCTTCAACGCGATGTACGCGGAGTTCTGGCCGCCGCCGGAGCGCACCCAGGCGGTGAGCTTGTAGTTCCCGTTGGTGAGCCCGGACAGGTACTGGTACGTCTCGACCTTGTAGGCGGAGGCCGAGTAGTGCGAGAGGCGGTAACTGCCCGCGTGGCCACCGGACTCGGTGAAGGAGGCGGAGTTCTGTCCGGCCGCCGAGTACGTCGACCAGCCGGACGGGGTCGCGGTGCCGGCGGCGTCGGTCTCGAAGCCGCCGTTGGTGAGCGTGGTGGCCGCCTGCGCGGTCTGCGCGGGCAGGACGGTGAGGGCGAGCCCCGCGGCGAGCGGCAGCAGCAGGGTTCTGAGTGTGCGTCTGGGATGGAACATCGTCGTCCGTCGTCCCTTCGACGTGATGGATGGTGATTCCCTCGTGCGGTGAGGGGCCCCCTCCGCCCGCGGCTCGCGGCTCCACGGGCGGAGGGGGAGTCGGCTCAGCCGTCGAGTCGCACGACCCGTACGGCGCCCGCCGGGACCGCGAGGCGGCCGGCGGCTCGTTCGCCCGTCAGCAGTTCGGTGCCGGAGGTCTCCAGCGGCACCTTGGCGTCGGCCGGGGTGTGGTTGATCGCGAAGAGGTAGCTGCCCGTCGCGCCGGAGCGGCGCACGACCTCCACGTCGTGCGGCAGGTCGGCGCGCGGGGCGATCGCCGCGTCCTCGGCGGCCCGGCCGAGCAGGGCGTCCAGGCCCTCGGGGCCGAGGCGGGTGGAGACGTACCAGGCGGTGCCCTCGCCGAGCCGGTGCCGGGTGACGGCGGGGTGGCCCGCGGTGAGGCCGTCGGCGTAGGTCCACACGGTCTCGGCGCCGCGCGGCACCACGAACTCCGTCCACACGTCGCCGGCGAGCTCGCTGCCGTCGGGGCCGGTCAGGCGCACGCCTCCGCCCTGGAGCAGCGGCGAGAACTCCTCGACCGTCAGGCCCAGGACGTCGCGGAGCGCGCCCGGGTAGGCGCCCTCGTGGACGGCGTCGTGCTCGTCGACGATGCCGGAGAAGTACGACACGACCAGGGTGCCGCCGTTCGCGACGTACTCCCTGAGGTTGTTCCCTGCCGCCTCCGTCATCAGGTACAGGGCGGGCACCACGACCAGCGGGTAGCGCGAGAGGTCGGCCTCGGGGTGGGCGAAGTCGACGGTGAGGTGGCGGTCGTAGAGGGCCTCGTAGAAGGCGTCGGCGCGTTCGCGCGGGTCGGCGTCCTCGCTGGGCCGCCAGTCGAGGTTCTGCGCCCACCAGGAGTGCCAGTCCCACAGGACCGCCACGTCGGCCTCGGTGCGGGTGCCGCGGATCGCGCCGAGCGAGTCGAGACAGGCGCCGAGTTCGACGACCTCGCGCCACACACGGGTGTCGGTGCCACCGTGCGGGACCATCGCCGAGTGGAACTTCTCGGCGCCGCGCCGGGACTGCCGCCACTGGAAGAACATGGCGCCCTCGGAGCCGCGGGCCACGTGGCCGAGGGAGTTGCGGGCCATCTGGCCGGGGGCCTTGGCGGGGTTGCGCGGCTGCCAGTTGACGCCCGAGGTGGAGTGCTCCAGGAGGATCCAGGGGGCGCCGGCGGCGACGGAGCGCGTGAGGTCGGCGGCCATCGCGAGGTTGACGTGGGTGCGGCGGCCGTCGGTGATCAGGTAGTGGTCGTTGGTGACGATGTCGACCTCGCGGCCCCAGGCCCAGTAGTCGACCGAGTCGCACTGGCTGAGCGCGGTCATGAAGTTGGTCGTCACCGGGAGACCGGGCGCGAGGCGGTGCAGGATGTCCCGCTCCATGAGGAAGTTCTCGCGCATGGTGGCGTCGGCGAACCGCCGGTAGTCCAGCGCCTGCCCCGGGTTGCCGACGGTCGGGGTGGCGCGCGGCGGGTTGACGTCCTCGAGGCTCGCGTAGCGCTGGCCCCAGAAGGCGGTGCCCCAGGCCTTGTTGACCGCCTCGATGGTGCCGTACGTCGTCTCCAGCCAGCGGCGGAAGTGGGCGGCGCAGGAGTCGCAGTAGCAGGCGGAGACGGGCACGCCGTACTCGTTGTGCACGTGCCACATCGCCAGCGCCGGGTGGTCTCCGTAGCGCTCGGCGAGGCGGGTGGTGATGTTCGCCGCGGCGGCGCGGTAGTCCGCGTTGCTGTGACATATCGCGGCGCGGGAGCCGAACTCGTAGCGCACGCCCTCCGGGGTCACGGGCAGCGCTTCGGGGTGCTCGCGGTAGAACCAGACCGGCGGCGCCACTGTGGGTGTGCCCAGGTCGACGCGGATGCCGTTGTCGTGCAGCAGGCCGATGACGCGGTCCAGCCAGCCGAAGTCGTACTCCCCGGGCGAGGGCTCCAGCAGGGCCCAGGAGAAGATCCCGACACTCACCATGGTGACGCCGGCCTCGCGCATCAGGCGGACGTCGTCCTGCCAGACGCTTTCCGGCCATTGCTCGGGGTTGTAGTCCCCACCGAAGGCGAGCCTGGTGAGGCCCTTGGGGCTGGTCTCCGGCATGGATCTCTCCCGTTTAATCGATCATTTGGGAACGTGCACACACGGTGGCGGCGTTCGGATCCCAACATAACCGCACAGCAACAACCATTGACAAGTGTCCGGGATGTTTCTCTACTGTGAACGCTCACAGACAGCAGAGCAGCTTCTCGCGACGGGCGGGGAGCCCGCTCCTGCGATCGCATGGCAGGTTTTCGCACCGGGCGAGAACCCAGGTCAGGGGAGAGATCCATGCCCAACACGAAGCGCCGGCGGCTCTTTGTCAGAGGTGCGGCTGCCACCGTCGCCGTCGCCCTCGGCGCCACCGCACTCACCGCCTGCGGCTCGTCCGACGAGGACAGCGCCGAGTCCGGTCCGGTCTCGCTCACGTACTGGACGTGGACGCCCGGCATGGACAAGGTCGTGGACCTGTGGAACAAGGGCCAGGGCAAGAAGGACCAGATCACCGTCACGGTGAAGAAGCAGGCGTCCGGCGACACGCTGGTCACCAAGATCCTCACCGCGCACAAGGCCGGCAAGGCCCCCGACCTGGTCCAGGCCGAGTACCAGGCACTGCCGACGCTGGTCAGCAATGACGCGCTCGCGGACATAGCGAAGAACGTCGGCGACGCGAAGGACAAGTTCGCCGACGGTGTCTGGCAGCAGACCACGCTGGGCACGGACGCCGTCTACGCGGTGCCGCAGGACATCGGCCCGATGATGTTCTACTACCGCGCGGACCTGTTCAAGAAGTACGGCCTGACGGTCCCGACGACCTGGGAGCAGTTCGCGGAGACCGCCCGGGCACTGAAGCAGAAGGCTCCGGACACGGACCTCACCACCTTCTCCGCCAACGACTCCGGCCTCTTCGCGGGCCTCGCCCAGCAGGCCGGCGCCAAGTGGTGGACCACCTCCGGCGACAAGTGGAACGTCGGCATCGACGACGCGGCCACCAAGAAGGTCGCCGACTTCTGGGGCGGTCTCGTCAAGGAGGGCGCCATCGACAACCAGCCGATGTACACGCCGGCCTGGAACAAGGCGCTCAACACCGGCAAGCAGATCGCCTGGGTCTCCGCCGTCTGGGCCCCGGGCACCCTGACCACCGCCGCGCCCGACACCAAGGGCAAGTGGGCCATGGCCCCGCTCCCCCAGTGGTCGACCAGCGAGAACGTCACCGGCAGCTGGGGCGGATCCTCCACGGCCGTGACGACGGACTCGAAGCACAAGGAGGCCGCCGCCAAGTTCGCCGCCTGGCTGAACACCGACGGCGACGCCCTCAACGCGCTGGCCAAGGAGAGCGGCATCTACCCGGCCTCCACCTCCGCCCAGCTCAGCGGCGCCTTCATCACCCCGCCGGACTACTTCTCGAACCAGGCGGACTTCTACACCACGGCCGCCAAGATCGCGAAGACCACGGCGCCGTCGGCCTGGGGCCCGAACGTGAACGTCGCCTACACGACCTTCAAGGACGCGTTCGGCGCCGCCGCGAAGGACAAGTCGGACTTCTCCGCCGCCCTGGCCAAGATGCAGGCGGACACGGTCGCCGACCTCAAGAAGCAGGGCTTCGAGGTCTCCGAGTGACCATCGCACGCCGGAGGTCGTACGGGGTCAAGGGGGCCCCGTACGCCTTCCTCGTCCCGGCGACGATCCTCTTCGCCCTGTTCTTCGCGCTGCCCATCGGCTACGCGGTGTGGCTCAGCTTCCGCAAGGTGCACGTCTCCGGCCTCGGCCTGGGTTCCGGTGCGCGCAAGGAGGTCTGGGCCGGCCTCGAGAACTACACCGACGCCTTCACCGACAGCGAACTGCTCGACGGCGCGCTGCGCGTCCTCGGCTACGGCTGCATCGTCGTCCCGGTGATGCTGGGCCTGGCGCTGCTGTTCGCGCTGATGCTCGACTCCGACAAGGTGCGGCTCGCGCCGTTCACCCGGCTCGCGATCTTCCTGCCGTACGCCATCCCCGGCGTGGTGGCGGCGCTGCTGTGGGGGTTCCTCTACCTGCCCGACGTCAGCCCGTTCTACTTCGTGCTGGAGAAGCTCGGCATGCCGCAGCCGGACCTGCTGGACGGCGGTCCGCTGTACCTCGCCCTGTCGAACATCGCGGTCTGGGGCGGCACCGGCTTCAACATGATCGTCATCTACACCTCGCTGCAGGCCATCCCGGCCGAGGTGTACGAGGCGGCGAAGCTGGACGGCGCCACCCCGACTCAGATCGCGCTCCGGATCAAGATCCCGATGGTGGCGCCCTCGCTGGTGCTGACCTTCTTCTTCTCGATCATCGCCACCCTCCAGGTGTTCAACGAGCCGACCACCCTCAAGCCTCTGACCAACTCCGTGTCCACGACCTGGAGTCCGCTGATGAAGGTGTACCGGGACGCGTTCGGCACGGGCGACATCTACCAGGCGGCCGCCGAGGCCGTGATCATCGCTTTCGCCACGCTGGTGCTGTCCTTCGGCTTCCTGCGGGCCGCGAACCGCCGTACCAAGCGGGACGCCAGTCTTGGAGGGGCACGATGAGTTCCACAGCCGTTCGGAAGGCCCCCTCCGCGGCCGGTGCCACCGGCGTGTCCGGCAACCGTGCGCCGCTGCGCGGCCGGATCGCGCTGGTCCCGACGATCGGGCTGCTGCTGGGCGCCCTGTACTGCCTGCTGCCGGTGGCCTGGGTGGTGATCGCGTCCACCAAGTCCGGCAGCGAGCTGTTCTCCACCTTCACCTTCCTGCCGGGCAGCGGCTTCACCGACAACCTGCACGACCTCGACGCCTACCGCGACGGCATCTACTGGCAGTGGATGGCCAACTCCGCCCTGTACGCCGTGCTCGGCGCGCTGCTGTCCACGTGTGTGTCGGCGTTCAGCGGCTACGCGCTGGCCACGTACCGCTTCCGGGGCCGCGAGACGCTGTTCAACGTGCTGCTCGCGGGCGTGCTGATGCCGCCGATCATCCTCGCCATCCCCCAGTACCTGCTGATGGCCAAGGCGGACCTGACGGACTCCTACTGGTCGGTGCTGCTGCCGCAGGTCCTGTCCCCGTACGGCGTCTACCTCGCGCGCATCTACGCGGCCGCGGCCGTGCCGAGCGACGTGGTGGAGGCCGGCCGGATGGACGGGGCGAGCGAGTGGCGGATCTTCACCAGGGTCGCGTTGCCCATGATGGTGCCGGGCATGGTGACGGTGTTCCTGTTCCAGTTCGTGGCGATCTGGAACAACTTCCTGCTGCCGTACATCATGCTCAGCGACGACGAGAAGTTCCCGCTCACCCTCGGTCTGTTCACGCTCCTCGAACAGGGCGCCAACACCCCGGCGCTCTACACGCTGGTGATCACCGGAGCGTTCCTCGCGGTGATCCCGCTGGTGGCGCTGTTCCTGGTCATTCAGCGGTTCTGGAGCCTGGACCTGCTGTCCGGAGCCGTAAAGTCATGACCATGAACAATGGTGCGGGGGGCCGGCGCAGACCGCCGACCATCCACGACGTGGCACGCGAGGCCGGAGTCTCCCGGGGCACCGTCTCGCGGGTGCTCAACGGTGGACACTACGTCAGCCCTTCCGCGGCCGAGGCGGTCAACGCCGCGATCCGCAGGACGGGTTACGTCGTGAACCGGCACGCCCGTTCCCTGATCACCGGCCGTTCCGACTCGGTGGGCTTCCTGCTCACCGAGCCCCAGGAGCGGTTCTTCGAGGACCCCAACTTCAACGTCCTGCTGCGCGGCTGCACACAGGCGCTGGCCGCGCACGACATCCCCCTCCTGCTGATGCTGGCCGGGACCGAGGACGAGCGGCGGCGCATCACGCGGTACATCACCGCCGGGCATGTCGACGGGGTGCTGCTGGTCTCCAGCCATTCCGGGGACCCGATCGCCACGGAGCTGCGCGAGGCGGGCGTCCCGCTGGTCGCGTGCGGCAAGCCGATCGGGATCGGGTCCAAGGTGAGCTACGTGGCCGCCGACGACCGCGACGGCGCCCGGGACATGGTGCGCCATCTGCTGGCCCAGGGCCGTCGGCGGGTCGGCGTGGTCACCGGCCCGCTGGACACCCCCGGCGGTGTGGAGCGGCTCGCCGGCTACCGGGAGGTGCTCGCCGAGGCGGGCGTCGACTACGACGAGCGGATCGTCGTCTCCGGTGACTACAGCCGGGCCAGCGGTGAGGCGGGTGCCGAGCGGCTGCTGGCGCAGGCACCGGACCTCGACGCGGTCTTCGTCGCGTCCGACCTGATGGCACAGGGCGTGCTGACCGCGCTGCACCGGGCGGGCCGGCGGGTCCCCGAGCACGTCGCGGTGGGCGGCTTCGACGACTCCCCGGCGGCGACCGCGGCCAGCCCCTCCCTCACCACCATCCGGCAGCCCTGGGACCGGATCAGCAACGAGATGGTCCGGGTGCTGCTCGCCCAGATAGGGGGCGAGGACCCGGCGGCGGTGATCCTGCCGACGGAGCTGGTGAAGCGGGAGTCGACGTAGCGGATCGGGCGGTGCACGCGCCGAACCGGTCAGGATCGGAGAAGCCGTCGGCCGCTCTCCGGCCTAGCGTGAGTAGTGCGGGAACACGGACTCGTTCCCGCCTACCGCACGTCACCGAGGAGAACGCCATGAGCGCCGGCATGCAGACGATCATCTACCCCGTCAAGGACCTCGCCCGGGCGAAGGCCCTGTTCAGCGCGCTGCTGGAGGTCGAGCCGTACGCCGACGAGCCCTACTACGTCGGTTTCAAGGCCGCGGGACAGGACGTCGGTCTCGACCCGAACGGGCACTCCAAGGGCATGACCGGGCCGGTTCCGTACTGGCATGTCACGGATCTGCGCGAGCGGCTCGCGGCGCTGGTCGCGGCGGGGGCGGAGCTGCTTCAGGACGCGCAGGACGTCGGCGGCGGCAGGCTGATCGCCTTCGTCAAGGACGCGGACGGCAACCTGGTGGGGCTGCTCCAGGACCCGGCCGCCTGAGGCCCACGAGGCGCCTGGGGAACCGCTTGCACCCGCACTAGTTGCACACTCAATGAATCGCCGTATCGGTGTTACCGTGCACATATGGCAGCGAAGACGGCCGGGGCGGGCCTCGAAGAGCGGTGGCGGGACATCCTGTCGGTGCACGCGCGCACGATGTGCGAGATCGATCGGGCCCTGCATCCGCACGGCCTCGGGGCGAGCGACTTCGAAGTGCTCGACATCCTCGCCTCCGAGGCGCCCCGGGAGGGCGACCAGTGCCGGGTGCAGAACCTGGTCGGACGGGTGCACCTCAGCCAGAGCGCGCTCTCCCGGCTCATCGGCCGCCTGGAGAAGGAGGGCCTGGTGGAGCGTTCCGTCTGCGTGGAGGACCGGCGCGGGGTATGGGTCGCCCTCACCCGCAAGGGCCGTGACCTGCACACCGAGGTACTGCCGCTCCAGCGGGCGGTGCTGGGGCGGATGCTGGCCGAGTCCTAGAGCCGGTCCGCCGGGTCAGGCCGACGGCAGGCCACGGCACCTCGCCGGCCCCCGCGTCTCCGGCACACCGGACAGGACTCTCCGGACGCTTCGGGCTCTGCGGGCTCTCCGGACGAGGCGCCCGAGACCTCCCGGCTCCCCCGGTGCACGGGGGAGCCCGATGCGGGGAAGGCGCTGCGCGCACCGGCCGGTGCGGGCTTCGTCCGGTCCCGGCAGGGCGCCGGCGTCTTCGCCGCGTCCGTGGGTCAGCGGGCCAGCAGCGTGCGGACCCCCTCCGAGGTGAGCGTCAGCGGATGGTCGCCGGCCGCGTCGATCGACAGGGACAGCTCACCGGTCGGCCACTGCGCGGCGAGCGCGCCGAGGGGCACGAGCCGGTAGCGGGCGACCTCGGGCAGCAGATCCGCCATCTCCGGTTCGGAGGTGAACACCGGCACCACGGGCGCGGCGCCGGGCTGTTCGAGGACGGGCAGCGCGACCGTGGCCGGGTTGGTGACGTCCTCGTCCATCGCGTCGTCGGGCACGGGCACCAGGACGTCGCAGTGCGCGAGCGTGTCCAGTGCGGCGGTGTCCTCGGTGTCCCGGGCCAGCGCGTCCAGCGCCAGCGCGGCGGGGTTGTTGCTGCGGTCGTGCGCGGGTGTCTCCATGACGGTCTCCCCTGGTAGCGGCGGTTCGGGCGGTTCGGCCACGCGTACCCGACCGGCCGGCGCTCAATCCCCCGGCGGCCCCCGGGGCGCCGACCACCACATGCCCGGCACAGATCCGGACGAACCGTGCGATCCGTGTGGCCCATGGAGAGGCGGCCCGCGGCCCACTCGCGACCGGTTCCTCCCGGGGCCGGTTCCCGGTCCCCTCGGGGCCGGATTCCCTCGGGGCCGGATTCCCTCGGGGCCGGATTTCACGACATCGGCGAGAGCCCCCGGTTCGGGCAGACGTCAAGAAGGGTGTCGGCGGGCCGACTCGTTCTCCTGCGCCATGCGCCTGAGCGCCATCAGGGCGGGCTCCAGCAGGACGGTCAGCAGCAGCGCGCGTTCGGCGGTCTCCAACGGGTCGGTGAGGCCGTCGAGCTGGTCGAGATCGAGGGTGGCGGTGCGCTCGGCCAGCCGCGCGTACGGCAGCAGGGTGTGCCGGTCCAGCGGGACGCCGAGGGAGCGCAGCGAGGACATGGTCTCGGCGAGGGTGGCCCGGGCGGGCGCCGACTCGTGCACGTCCCAGCCCAACTCCTCCACCAGAGCGGCCACTTCGGCACCCTCGGGTGTTTCCTCGGCGGGCTCGTCGTCCAGCCGGAGCGAACCCAGGGCGAGGCCGAGCACGCGGTGGGTGTCGCCGGCGTGTTCCGCGAGGGCGTCCAGCACCTCGCGGGTGGTGCTCACGGACAGCCCCCGGACGCCGGTCAGGGCGCGGATCAGGCGGAGCCGGCGCAGATGCCGGCCGTCGTACTCGGCCTGGGTCGCCGCCGTCTGCCGACCGGGCTGGAGCAGTCCCTCGCGGAGGTAGTACTTGATCGTCGTCACGGAGACGCCACTGTGGCGGCTCAGCTCGGAGATGCGCATGCGGTTCGGCTCCGGTTCCTGCGGTTCGGTTTCGGTCCGGCCCTGCCCTTGAAAACTGGATACCTCTACTGTCTAACATAGATAGTGGAGGTATCCAATGTTCCTTCGCCTCGCCGAAGAGAGAAGGCCACAGTCATGCCCACCCTGCGCTGGACCACCGTCGACACCCCCGCTCCGGACACCGACGCGTTCGTCATGGCGTCCCGGTTCGAGGTGCGCTCGCTCAAGGACGTGCCGCGCTTCTTCGTCCAGTCGCTCAGGGCCTGGAAGCAGGTCTGCGGCGCACCCGGCGCCTACGGGGCCTCGCTGATCGCCCAGCCGCTGAAGCGCACCTTCTGGACCCTGTCGGCCTGGGAGGACAAGGCCGCGCTGTACGGCTACGCACGGACCGAACCCCACAGGTCGATCATGCAAGGGCTGCGGCCCACGATGAAGGGCTCGGTCTTCACGTTCTGGGAGGTACCGGCATCCGACCTGCCCATCGACTGGACCGACGCCCGGCGGCGGCTCGCCGACCAGGAGCGGGCCGGCACCTGAGAACCCTCGCCCCGAGGCCGCCCCCCACGGGGGTGCACAGCTGAGCGCGGGCCCGCTTGAATGATCGAATGACCGCAGGGTTAGCATATGAGCGCCACCTAGCTCGAAAGATAGGCCCGTGACGCTCAACGACGATTCGTTCACCAACTGGAAGAACCGCGAGGAGATCGCGGAGTCGATGATCCCGATGATCGGGAAGCTGCACCGCGAGCGGGACGTGACCGTCCTGCTGCACAGCCGCTCCCTGGTGAACAAGTCGGTGGTCAGCATCCTCAAGACCCACCGGTTCGCCCGCCAGATCGCGGGCGAGGAGCTCTCGGTCACCGAGACGCTGCCGTTCCTCGAGGCACTCACCGCGCTCGACCTCGGCCCGTCGCAGATCGACCTCGGCATGCTCGCCGCGACCTACCGGGCCGACGACCGCGGTCTGTCGGTGGCGGAGTTCACCGCGGAGTCCGTGGCCGGTGCCACCGGCGCGAACAAGATCGACCGGCGCGAGCCGCGCGATGTCGTCCTGTACGGCTTCGGCCGCATCGGCCGGCTCGTCGCCCGTCTGCTCATCGAGAAGTCCGGCTCCGGCAACGGCCTGCGACTGCGCGCCATCGTGGTGCGCGGCGGCGGCGACCAGGATCTCGTCAAGCGCGCGTCCCTGCTGCGCCGCGACTCGGTGCACGGCCAGTTCCAGGGCACGATCACGGTCGACGAGGCCAACAACAGGATCATCGCCAACGGCAACGAGATCACGGTGATCTACGCCGACGACCCGAGCCAGGTCGACTACACGGAGTACGGCGTCCGCGACGCCATCCTCATCGACAACACCGGCAAGTGGCGCGATCGCGAAGGCCTCGCCAAGCACCTGCGGCCGGGCATCGACAAGGTCGTGCTGACCGCGCCCGGCAAGGGCGATGTGCCGAACATCGTGCACGGCGTCAACCACGACACCATCAAGCCGGACGAGCAGATCCTCTCCTGCGCCTCGTGCACCACCAACGCGATCGTCCCGCCGCTGAAGGCGATGGCCGACGAGTACGGCGTGCTGCGC
Source organism: Streptomyces sp. Root1310 (assembly GCF_001426425.1). Classification (NCBI taxonomy): domain Bacteria; kingdom Bacillati; phylum Actinomycetota; class Actinomycetes; order Kitasatosporales; family Streptomycetaceae; genus Streptomyces; species Streptomyces sp. Root1310. Next base: position 257,102 of record NZ_LMEQ01000031.1, read on the forward strand.
GGCCACGTGGAGACCGTCCACTCGTTCACCAACGACCAGAACCTGCTGGACAACTACCACAAGGCCGACCGTCGGGGCCGTTCGGCGCCGCTGAACATGGTCATCACCGAGACCGGCGCCGCCTCCGCCGTCGCCAAGGCGTTGCCCGACCTCAAGGCGCCGATCACCGGCAGCTCGATCCGCGTGCCGGTGCCGGACGTCTCGATCGCGATCCTCAGCCTGCGGCTCGGCCGGGAGACGACCCGTGAGGAGGTCCTCGATCACCTCCGTGAGGTGTCACTGACCTCGCCGCTCAAGCGCCAGATCGACTTCACCACGGCGCCGGACGCAGTCTCGATGGACTTCATCGGCTCGCGCCACTCCTCGATCATCGACGCGGGCGCCACCAAGGTCGACGGCGACAACGCGATCCTCTACCTCTGGTACGACAACGAGTTCGGCTACTCCTGCCAGGTCGTCCGGGTCGTCCAGCACGTCTCCGGGGTGGAGTACCCGACGTACCCGGCGACGGGCGTCTGAGACCGACGGCACGAAAAGGAGTGGGGCGCCCTGGGCCGAGGGCGCCCCACTCCCGTGTGTCAGGCCGACGTCTCCGGGCGGTCGGCCTCGGCCCAGTGGGTGTGGAAGGCACCGGGGCGGTCGGTGCGCTGGTAGGTGTGGGCGCCGAAGTAGTCGCGCTGGCCCTGGAGCAGGGCGGCGGGCAGGCGCTCCGCGCGCAGGGTGTCGTAGTGGGCGAGCGCGGCCGAGAAGGCGGGCACCGGGATGCCACGACGGGCGGCGGAGGCCACCGTCTCCCGCCAGGGCACCTGCGCGTCCGTGATCTCCATGGCGAACTCCATCTCGCCGAGCAGGCTGACCAGGTCCGGGTCGGCGGCGTACGCGGCGCGGATACGGTCGAGGAACGAGGCGCGGATGATGCAGCCACCCCGCCAGATCCGGGCGACCGCACCGAGGTCGATCTTCCAGCCGAACTCGCCTGCCGCGTCCTGGATCATCTTCCAGCCCTGGTCGTAGGCGATGACCTTCGAGGCGTACAGGGCGTGCTCGACCTGTGAGGTGAAGCGGGTGGCCTCGGTGCGGCTGAGCGGGGGTGTGGTGCCGCCGGGAAGGCCGGCGTAGGCGGCGCGCAGGGCGCTCTGCCCGGAGGCGGCGCGCGCGAAGGTCGCCTGGGCGATGGCGGTGACCGGGGAGCCCAGGTCCAGGGCGGTCTGCACGGTCCAGCGGCCGGTGCCCTTCTGACCTGCGGCGTCGGCGACGATGTCGACGAACGCCAGGCCCGTGGTGGCGTCGGTGTGGCCGAGGACGTCGGCGGTGATCTCGATCAGGTAGGAGCCGAGCCGGCCCTCGTTCCAGGTGCGGAAGATGTCGGCGATCTCCGCCGGGGTGTAGCCGGCGACCTGGCGCAGCAGGTCGTACGCCTCGGCGATGAGCTGCATGTCGGCGTACTCGATGCCGTTGTGCACCATCTTGACGAAGTGTCCGGCGCCGTCGGTGCCGATGTGCGTGGCGCAGGGCTCGCCGCCGACCTTCGCGCTGATGGACTCGAACATCGGGCCGAGCACGTCGTACGACTCGGTGGAGCCGCCGACCATGACGGCCGGCCCGTTCAGGGCGCCCTCCTCACCGCCGGAGACACCTGCGCCGACGAAGTGCAGACCGCGCTCGCGCAGCGCCTCCTCGCGACGGCGGGTGTCGGCGTAATGGGCGTTGCCACCGTCGATGATCATGTCGCCGGGCTCCAGGAGCGGGGCGAACTCGTCGATGACCGCGTCGGTGACCGCGCCCGCCTGCACCATGATCATCAGCCGGCGGGGCCGTTCGAGAGCGGCCACGAAGTCGGCGGCCGACTCGGCGGGGACGAAGGCGCCCTCGTGGCCGAACTCCTCGACGAGCGCGCGGGTGCGACCGGCGGAACGGTTGTGGACGGCGACGGTGTAGCCGTTGCGGGCGAAGTTGCGCGCGAGGTTGCGGCCCATCACGCCGAGGCCGGTGACGCCGATGGCGGCGGTTGCGTTCACGAGGTACGTCCCTAGGATCGGTGGCGTGGTCGGAGGGGCGGGCGGCCCCCCGGTACCCCCAGGTACGGACGGTCGGCCGGTTCTTCTCGATCCGTCGGCGATTCCTTGCGACGACCGGCGATCCCGTGAGCCGGTCAGACCCTTCGAGCCGTCCCGGACCGGCGGGACCGGCCGGGTCGCCCGAGCCGCTACCGGCGACGCCAGGGCAGTCCCGCGGGGTCGGCCTCGGTGTTCTCGGCCCGCACCAGGGCCTCGCCGATGGCCTCGCCGATGTCCGCGAACTGACGCACCTGTTCGGGGGTGAGGGCGTCGAACACCGCCCGCCGGACGGCCTCCACATGCCCCGGGGCGACCTCCTCCAGCAGGGACCTGCCCTGGTCGGTGAGGAAGGCGAGCTGGCCCCGGCCGTCGGCGGGGTCCTCCCGGCGGTCCACGAGACCGTCCTCGCGCAGCCGGTTCACCGCGTGGGTGAGGCGGCTGCGGGTGATCTTCAGACGCTGCGCGAGCTCGGACATGCCGAGGGTGCCGTCCGGGGCCGCGGAGAGGTGGGCGAGCACGCTGTAGTCGGCGTGTGTCATACCCGCGTCGCGGCGCAGCTGCCGGTTGAGGTGGTCGGCGAGCAGGGTGGAGAATTCGATGTAGGCCAGCCAGGCTCGTCGTTCGTCGGCGTTGAGCCAGCGGGGCGTCGTGGACATGGGCACACCCTACGGGTTGGGCCCGTACCCGCCCCGAGAGCCGGAAAGGCCGGACCAGCCGGAGCGAACGGACCATCCGGACCGCCCGGACGAGCCGTCGTCGACCGGACGAGCCGTCGTCGGCGTGCGCCGAATGCAACTCGGCCGCCGATCCTCGGCAGACCCTTGCCCCGTGCGGAACACCGGCACGGAAAACCGGTATGGAAACCGGTGCGGAAACACCGGTACGGAACACCGGCCGGCGGAGGCGCCGAAGCCCTCCGCCGGTCGGTGGCAGCGGGCCGGTCAAGTGGTGGCGCAGGCACCGCCGTTGAGGGTGAACGCGGTCGGCGCGGTGTTGGTCGCGCCCTTGCTGCCGATGAAGCCGACGGTTACCGAGCCGCCGGCAGGGACGGTGGACGTGTACGCGGCGGGGGTGACGCTCACCGAGCCGGCGCTCTGGGTGGCGGTCCCACCCCACATGTTGGTGACGGTCTGACCGTCGGCGAAGGCGAAGGCCAGTTTCCAGCCGCTGATGGCGGTGGTACCGGTGTTGCGCAGGGTGATGTCGCCCTGGAAGCCGCCGGGCCACTCCCCCACGACGCGATAGCCGACGGAGCAGGCCACGGCGGGCGCGCTCCCGGTGGTGACGTTCACCGCCGCGGAACGGGCGGAGCGGTTGCCGGCGGCGTCGCGGGCGTAGACGGCGAAGGTGTACGCGGTGTTCGCGGTGAGGCCGGTCACGGTGGCGGAGTTGGTGGTCGAGGCGGCGACACCGGTCTCGGTGGTGCCGCTGATCCGTACGACGTCGTAGCCGGCGACGCCGACGTTGTCCGTGGCGGCCGCCCAGGAGAGCGTCGCGGAGGTGGCCGTCACCGCGGCGGCGGTCGGGGTGCCCGGGGTGGTGGGGGCCTGGGTGTCACCCGGAGTGCCGCCACCGAAGATCGTCGCCTCCTCGGCGGTCTGGGCGATGCCGTTGACGCCGTTGAAGATGCGCTGGCCCCATGAACTGAGCTGCGTCGGATCGAAGTTGGTCGTCAGGTCGAGGATCGGGTCGGTGTTCCCGCTCCAGGACCAGGCGAGGTAGCCCAGGTCGAGCTGCTGGGCGGTGGCCATCATGGTGTCCTCGTCGGGGTCGCCCCACTGGTCGGCGGGGCCGCCGAACTCGCCGATGAGGATCGGGAGCCGGGCGTCGACGAAGGCGTTCAGATAGTCGGTGATCTCCGCCGCGGTGTCGAAGACGCTGTACATGTGGATCGAGAAGATCAGGTTGCCGGTGGTGTCGGCGGCGTACACGGACTGGGCGTTGGCGCGCATGACGCCCTGCCAGTCCTGGCCCCAGTTGGGCGCGTCCACCATGATCGTGTGCTGGAAACCGGCGTTGCGCAGCTTCTTGATCGCGGCGATGGTCGGATCGGTCCAGCCCGCCGGGTCGGTGTTGCCCCAGGGCTCGTTGCCGATGTTGACGATGATGTAGTTCTCCTGGCCTGCCAGGACGTCCTTCAGGCCGATCCAGTAGTCGGCCGCCTGGTCGAGCGTGCCGGCGGCGGTGTCCTCGCCGTACCCGGTGGTGTCGTGCACCTCCAGTACGCAGATGAGCCGATTGGCCTTGCACTGCGCGACGACGGTCGCCACGTCCGACGCGCTGTTCGCGCTCCAGCGGTGGCCGTCGGCGAGGACGACGCGCACCGCGTTGGCGCCCATCGCCTTGATGTCGGCGAGGGACTGCTGGGTCCTGCCCGGGTACCAGGTGTGCGCGTGGTTCACGCCGCGCATGACGAAGTCGTTCCCGTTGCTCTCGACCAGCCGGCCGTCGCTGATGTGCAGGCCGGTGGCGAGAGCGTCGGGCGATCGGGTCTGGGCCTGGGCGGCGGCCGGGCAGAGGGCACCGACGAGGACCAGGCCGAGGAGGGCCGCGAGTCTGGTCAACAGCGTGCTCATGGGGCGCGCTCGCGACGCGCTTCGGGTCGTGCTCCTTGTTGTTCTCACTGCGACTCCAGAAGTGAGGCCAAGAAACTCGGGCGGCAGAAAGGACGGGGGTGCCGGGAGTGCCGGGGTCCCCGGGGGCGGGAGTGCGGGGGGGATGGCTTGTGGGAGCGCTCCCATGAAGCCACTACGTCAAGTACACGTCAAGCCCTCGCGCAGGGTCCCGCCGGACAGGGGCAGGGCCCCAGGGGGTACGCCGAGCGGGACCGAGGACCGGACCGGACCGCGGGTGAGCGCCACCCCGCCGAGGAGGGCGACGGTGCCCACGGGCGGTTCCCCCGAGGACATCGCCTGGTGCGCCGTCCACCTCGCGTCGGCGGAGTCGGCCTGGGTGACGGGCGGCAACTTGCCCGTGGACGGCGGAGTGCTGGCCAAGTGACCTGTTCCCAGGAGGCGTTGCGGCGGGGATTACGAAGCGGCGCGACGGCCGCGCGCGGGCTTGCGTCCGCGTGCCGCGCCGTCCTGCTCCAACTGCTCCTCCACGGCCCGCTGCGCCCGGACGGTCGCCCCCGCGATCAGGGCGGAGGCCAGCTCCCCGTCCCGCTCCTCGCAGGCCTGGAGCAGCCGCTCCTGGTCGTCGACGCTGTGCGCGAGCCGGCCGGCCCGGGTCAGGCTGAGGTGCCGCAGCATCAGCGTGCGCAGGGCCAGCGAGTCCAGGATCTGCTTCAGCGTGGGGTTGCCGACGATCTCGGACATCCGCTCCTGGAGCAGCACGTGGTTCCAGAAGTATCCGTCCACGTCACCGTCGTCGGCGAGCTCGCGCATCCGTTCGACCCGGGTGCGCAGCTCGGCCAGTTCCTCGTCGTCGGCCCGCTCCACCAGCAGCCCCGCGAGCATCGACAGGAGGTTCTTGCGCACCTGGTAGATGTCCCGGATGTCCTGCGGGGTCGGCGCGGCCACCCTGGGGCGGCGGCGCGCCTTCATCTCGACCAGGCCCTCCTGTTCGAGGAGCATCAGCGCCTCGCGCACGGGCGTACGGCTGGTCTCGAACCGGCGTGACAGATCGACGCTGTTCAGATCCTGACCGGGCTCCAGTCGGCCCTCGATGATGCCCGCGCCGACCCACTCGGCGATCTGCGCGACCAGCGGTTCGCGCCGGTCCCGCAGCCGCAGGAGGCGCTCCAGCACAAGGTGCGTGTCCTGAACGGTCATGCCGTACTTCTCCCTGCCTGTCCGGGCTCACAGCCGACGCAACGGTGTCGACACCGTCTCACCCCTGGGTGGTCCACACCGGAGATGCCCGCCTTGCTGTCGACAGTCTGCCTCCAACACCGCGGTTCGACCCTGAAAGTGAACAGAAACGTCGGCAAAAAGGTCGGCAACAAGGGCGGCCAGCAGCGTCCACACGAACATTGACGGACGTCGACGTCGACGTCGACGCAGACCCGAATACCGGAGAAACGAGGAGACATGAAGCGAGTCCGCACGAGTCCACCGGCCCTCACCGGACGTTCCGTGGTGGGCGGCGATCGCGGCGACGGGCGCCGCCCAGATCGACTACGCCCTGTCGTACGGGGACCGGTTGCGCAGCCTCACCGTCTCCGGGAGTGCCATGGGCGTCCAGGACGCGGAGTACGCGGAGCCCGCCGCCGCCCTCCAGCCCGACCCGTTCGGCGACATGCCCGTCGACTTCAAGGAGCTCGGCCCCTCGTACCGGGGCGGCGACCGGGACGGGGCGGCGGCCTGGCTGGAGATCCACGAACGCGCCAGGACCTCCGCCGCCTTCGCCCAGTCCCTCGCGAACACGATCACCCGGTCGGCGCTGGAGACCCTCACCCTGCCCGTGCAACTCATCACCGGAGACGCCGACCTGTACAGCCCGCCGTCCGTCATGCGCCTCCACGCCGGCCATCTGCGGGACGTCGGGACGCATGTCGTCCGCGAGGCCGGCCACAACCCGCACCGGGAGCAGCCGGCCGCCTGGAACCGGCTGCTGATCGCCTTCCTCCGGCGGCACCGCGGCGGCCGCTCCTAATGGCCGCTCCTGGACACGGGGTCGTACGCGAGCGCCGTCGACGGGTCATCGCCCGCACCGTTGCGATGACCCGTGACGTCCATGTCTCCGCGCTCATCTCACCGACACCGAACCGATCGAACCGATCGAACCGATCGAACCGACGGAGACCGACAGTGGCCCGGCTCTCGGGTTACGGCTCTTCGGCGCCCCGGCCCGACGGCGATTTCCCCGGATTTCTTCGAGCGGGACCGTTACGGAACTGCCGGTCGAAGTCCGGGGATTACCTTGACCATGGAGTGACGGGCATGTGTGGGTATTGTATGCGCCGGTCATTCCATGACGGTGTATCAGCCTTTCGGTACGGATTCATCCGGCGTCGCTCCCGAGGAAGGCTTGCGGCGTTATCTGAGGTGCAGTAACTACGTGGACCATGAACCTGTTCACCCGTGGCGCATCTTCCCGACGCCCGGCTCCCCCCACAGCTCCGCAATCCGCCGCCGACCCGCTGTCGCATCACTCCACCGGCCTGCCGAATCCCGCCCTCGTGGCACTGACCGGCGACTGGATGATCGACCCGGCGCACAGCCGTATCGGCTTCTCCGTCCGGCACGCCCTGGTGACCACCGTGCGCGGTGCTTTCACGGAATACCAAAGCCGGCTCTACTTCGACGGCCGCGACCCCGCCCGTTCCCGGGCCGAGATCGTGTTGTCCACCGCCAGCGTCGACACCGGCGTGGAGCAACGCGACGCGCATTTGACCGGCCGTGACTTCCTGGATGCCGCGACCTATCCGCGTATGCGTTTCACCAGTACCGCCGTACGACTCGCGGGCCCCGACGTGTACCGCATGACCGGCGACCTCACCATCAAGGCGACCACTCGTCCGGTAGTCCTCGAACTCACCTACATAGGACATGTCACCGACCCGTTCGGCTATGAGCGGGCCGGTTTCGACGGGACCACCACCATCGACCGTTCCGAATGGGGCCTGACGTACAACGCGCGACTGGCCGAGGGCGGCGCCATGGTGAGTGAGAAGGTGCGCCTCCAGTTCGACATCGCGGCCATTCGCACCACCCCCGCGGGCTGACCGGCTCGGGGGCGAAGTCAGCGCAGGGCCCTCTGAGCCCGCGTAGGCGTTTACGGTTCCGGCTGTTCACGTCCGTCGCTCCTTGCGCCTGCACCGGTCACCGGCCGACGACGACGATGAGCAGGATCAGCGGTTCGGTGAAACTCCGCAGTCCGGAGACCGTGGAGATCACGACGGTGAACAGGATGCTGGGCCGCAAGGGCGCGGCGGGAGGCCGGGTGGCTGAAGAGCATCGGCGTGAGGGGGAACCCTTCAGCCACCCGGGGTGCGTGACCTGGTCCGCTCGGACGGTGCCGACGCGTCCGTGACGGCGGAATATGCCGTTCATCCGCTTCGGCCTACCGGAGCAGGGTCCGGGCCTGGCTCCGAATTACGCAAGAGAGTGCACCCGCTGCGCAGCTTTGACAAGAGTCAAGCGCGGATCGAGACATTCATGCTCGCCCTTGCTTGGGTTTGACGCATCGGCGCGCATGGTCGCAACTGGAGGACGAGCGACCGCTCATGCGGGTCTACGGCGCTGCCGTACCGGCCCCGGGTGAGGACGATCCCTTCGCCGACGTGGCAGCCGTCCGGATCGAGACCAAGGACGCCCTGGCCGTCCGATGCGCGGACCTCGTCAGGGACGACGAGACCGTGCTGTTCGACATCGGCACGCACCACGGCCCACCAGGTGGAACGCCATTGCACGGGCGGCCCCGAGCCGGGCCTGTCGGTCCGCCGATCAGCCCGCTTCCGTCAGGGCCGCCCGCGCGGCCGTGAGGATCTCCTCGGAGAGGGGCGAGTCCTTGGTGGCCCGGGCCAGGACGAGTGCGCCGAGCATCGTGCACAGACGGGCGACGCCGTCCTCGTCCTCGGTGGCGAGCCACTCCGCGAAGTCGGCCACGCCCTCGGTGTAGACGCGGTGCGCCCCCTCGGCGCCGGGTTCGCGGGCCATGTCGTGGGCGAGCGCGGCGGTGGGACAGCCCTCCGCCGGGTTGTCGCGGTGCTCGACGGACAGATAGGCGTCGATCAGCGCCCGCTGGGCGGCGGCGCGCTGTCCGGTGCCCTGCTCGACGGCGGCCGCGCGGCGCTGGGCGAGTTCCCCGAAGGCGTGGGCGGTGGCTTCGTCGATGAGCGCGTCCTTGGAGGCGAACTGCTTGTAGAAGCCGCCGTGCGTCAGCCCGGACGCCTTCATCAGGTCGGCGACGCTGATGTGCGTGCCCTGCTCGCGGAACAACCGGGAGGCGGTTCGCACGACCCGTTCGCGGTTCTCCCGCGCCTGCGCCTGTGACACACGACCCATCGGCTCTCCTCGGTTGAATGTCGGTTGCCATCTATTCTATGCTCAGTTTAGATTTCAGTCGTAATCTAATTAACCCACGGACGGGCCCCTCCCTCCGGGGTCCACAGCACCGGGAGCAGACATGGAACTCAAGGACGCCGTCGTAGTGGTCACCGGCGCCAACCGCGGACTGGGACGCGAGCTGGCCACCCAGCTCCTGGAGCGTGGCGCGAAGGTGTACGCCGCCGCGCGCCGGCCGGAGACCGTCGACCTGGCCGGCGCGATTCCGCTCCGCCTGGACGTCACGGACGAGGAGTCCGTCCTGTCCGCGGCCCGCGTGGCGTCCGACGCGACGCTGCTGGTGAACAACGCCGGCATCTCCACCGGCACCTCGCTCATCGCGGGCGGCCTGGACGCCGTGCGGCTGGAGATGGCGACCAACTTCTTCGGGCCGCTCGCCGCCACCCGCGCCTTCGCCCCGGTCATCGAGCGCAACGGCGGCGGCGCGGTGCTCAACGTCCTGTCCGTGCTCTCCTGGCTGCACCCGGCCGGCCTCGGCTCCTACGCGGCGACCAAGGCCGCCGCCTGGGCGCTGACCAACGCGACCCGCGAGGAGCTGGCGCCCCGCGGCATCGCCGTGTCCGCGCTGCACGTCGGATACATGGACACCGACATGGCCGCCGCCGTCCCCGCCGACCAGAAGGCCGACCCCGCCGACGTCGCCGCCCAGGCGCTCATCGGCCTCGAGCAGGGCCTGCCCGAGATCCTCGCCGACGAGACCACGCGATACGTCAAGCAGGGCCTGGCCTCGGCGCCGAGCGCGGCATGAGGCGGTCCGGCCGGGCGGCCCGGCCCCGCACGGAGCCGGGTCACCCCTGAGGGCGAGGCACCGGGAAGAGCAGACAACTGCTGGTGGCGTGGGCGAGCAGACGGTCCCTCGCGTCGAACAACTGCGCCTGGGCCAGGGCGGTTTGACGGCCGGCGGTGACCACCGTACCGATGGCACGGACGGTGCCCGTGTCGGCCGTGATCCGCCGCAGGAACTTCACCGTCAGGTCCAGGGAGGTGTAGGCCATGCCCAGCGGGAGGGTGGACTGGACGGCGCATCCCGCCGCCGAGTCGAGCAGGGTGGCGAAGATGCCGCCGTGGACGCTGCCGATCGGGTTGTAGTGCTCCTCGCCGGGCGTCAGGGAGAAGACGGCCCTGCCGGCCTCCACCTCGTCCAGGGTGAAGTCGAGGGCATGGCTGACGGGCGGTCCCGGCAGCCGCCCCGACTGAAGTTCGCGCAGGAATTCGAGACCCGCCATGCGTCCGGCGGCGTCCGCCAGGATCGCCGGATCTTCCCACTGATACGTACGTGTTCGTCCCACAGCCCAGTGCCTCCATCTGACTTTTCGAAGTGAAGCTAGCTTCCCCGTCGGCTGACTGTCAACGACGAAGTCAGGGTCCTAGGATGGCGGGATGAAGTGGCTTGAGGCGAGCACGGAGAACTGTCCCGTCCAGCGCACGCTCGACGTGATCGGGGAGAAGTGGACCTTGCTGATCCTGCGGGACGCCGTCAACGGCGTCCGCCGCTTCGACGACTTCCACCGCCATATCGGCTTGTCGGAGGCGGTCCTCAGCGACCGCCTCCGCAAGCTGACCGCGGCCGGGATCCTGAGGACCGTCCCCTATCAGGAGCCGGGCAGCCGCCCCCGCAACGAGTACCGGCTGACCCGCAAGGGCTGGGACCTGTGGCCCGTCCTGATGGCACTGAGCCAGTGGGGCGAGGCGTACGCCCTCGACGCCGAGGGTCCCGTGCTGGACGTGCGCCACACCGAGTGCGGCGCTCCGCTCCGCGTCGTCGTCGAGTGCTCCGCGGAACACTCCGCCCTCGGCCCCGGGGAGGTCACGGCCCGGCTGGGACCTGGCGCCCGGCCCCGTTCGTGAGCGTGACGCCGTACGCCTCCGGGTCGAACCCGGCCAGCCGTCGGCGCATCCGGCCCGTCGACCAGGGCCAGCTGAAACTGTTGCGGCCGTTGCCGTCGAGGTAGTAGCTGGAGCATCCGCCCGCGTTGTAGACGGTGGGCGCGAGGGCCTGCTGCACCTCGGCGGCGAAGGCGGCCTGGACCTCGGGACGGACGTCCATGGCCGCCCAGCCGGCCGAACGGAAGTGCCGCACCGCGCCCGCCAGATACTCCAGTTGGGCTTCGAGGACCATGAAGGCCGAGGAATGCCCGGTTCCGAGATGCGGCCCGAGGAGGAGGAACGCATTGGGGAAACCGCTCACGGTCGTGCCCAGATAGGCGTCCGGGCTGCCCTTCCAGTGCTCGTCCAGGCAGACACCGTCGGCGTCGAACACCCGCTGGGCGATGGGCATGTCCAGGATGTGGAAGCCCGTGCCCAGGATGATCGTGTCGACGTCGGCGCAGGTGCCGTCCGCGCCGACGACCCGGTTGCCGCGGACGGCCTCGACCGCCGTGGCGTGCACGGTGACGTTGGGCCGGGTCAGTGCCGGGTAGTACGTGTTCGACAGCAGCAGCCGCTTGCAGCCGAGCGTGTAGTCGGGTGTCAGCGCCCGGCGCAGCCGCGGGTCCCTGACCGTGGCCGCGAGATGGAGGGTGCCCACCTTCTGCACCGCCCGCAGCAGGGCGGGATGCCGGAAGCCGAGGCCCAGGGTCTCCATCGCCGCGTACTCCGCGCTCCGCAGGGCCCGCTGGGCGGCCGGAAAGCGTCGCAGGAGCCGGCGTTCGGCCCCCGGCACATGGTGGTCGGGCTTGGGAAGCACCCACTGCGCGGTCCGCTGGAAAAGGTCCAGCCGAGCCACCCGCGGCTGGATGGCGGGCACGAACTGCACGGCCGACGCGCCACTGCCGACGACGGCCACCCGCGCGCCCGCCAGATCGTGGTCGTGACGCCAGCGCGAGGAGTGGAAGACCTCACCGGAGAAGTCCGCCAGCCCGGGGATCTCGGGAATCAACGGCTCGTGCCAGGGTCCCGCGGCAGCGATGAGCAGGCGCGCCGTGTAGCGGTCACGGCTGGTCTCGACGTGCCAGCGCGCCTCGTCGGCGTGCCACTGCGCGCGCAGGACCTCGGTGCCGAAGCGGATGAGCGGGGTGATCCCGTACGTGGCCGCCGTGCGGTGCAGATAGGCGCGGATCTCGGGCTGGGCGGCGAAGGCCCGCGTCCACCCGGGGTTGGGCGCGAAGGAGTAGGAGTACAGGGCGGAGGGGACGTCGCAGGCGCAGCCCGGATACGTGTTGTCCCGCCAGGTGCCGCCCGGCTCGTCCGCCTTCTCGAGGAGGACGAGGTCCCGCAGACCGGCTTCACGCAGCTTGATCGCGGCTCCGATGCCGGACAGGCCGCTGCCGATGATGAGCGCCTCCACCTCGTGGGTCTCGCGTGTGACGGTCGCGGTGGTGCCGTCGGGTCGGGACATGTCAGGCTCCTGTACGCGGGCGAGGACACGGCACGGGTTCTGCCAGAAGGTCACGGACCGTCGCCCGCGTCGTACGAAGAGAGGTCTCCAGCACGGCCGGCCGGCGGCGTGGGTCCATGAGGTTGCCGCCCATCGCGGCCAGGTCGGCGGCCGTGGGCTCGATGCGGACGACGCGGGTGCCCGTGGCGCTCAGCGCGGCGCACTCGGCGCTCAGGATGCGGGTCATGACGCGGCGCAGCAGCGCTTCGGCCCGGCCGAGTCCGCTGCGCCGCCCGGGAGCCCGCGAACTCATCGGCGCCACGACGTACACCTCGTCCAGCCCGCAGGGCACCAGCAGGTCGGCCGAGGTCGGGGAACCGATGCCGCCGTCCGCGTAGCGCCGGCCGCCGATGCGCACCGGCGGAAACCAGCCGGGGACCGCCCAGGAGGCACGGAGCGCGTCCCGCAGGGCGACCGGCGGGATGTCCGGATGCCCGAAGGGCGTGCGCCGGCCCGAATCGAAGTCGGTCGCCACCAGCCAGGTCGCGGGATGGGCCACCCACTTTCCGTCCGGTGCCAGGAAGTCGGCGGCGGCCGCCAGCCAGGTGGCGTCGCCCCTGCCCCGCGGCAGCAGGCCGGACAGACCGGTCAGCGCGGGCAGGGCACCGCCCAGTGCCCGGCCGGCGAGTCGTGGTGATCCGAGGAGGGCGGCCGGCCGTGGCGGTACGCCCCGGGGCGGCGCCCCGAAGTGGTGCGCCAGCTCGGGCCGGGAGTCCTCGCCCCCGAGCTGTGCGGCCAGCAGCTCCCGCACACCGATGCCGCTCCCCAGCATGGCGGCCAGCTCGGCCCCCGCCGAGGTGCCCACCAGGACGTCCGCGTCACGCGGATCCCAGCGCAGGGCCTCCTGGAGCGAGTGCAGGGCGCCGATCGTCCAGGCCGCGCCGAGCGTTCCGCCGCAGCCCAGCACCAGCCCCCGGGAAGGTGTCGCTCTGCTTCCGGTCGTGGTCAATGCAGTCTCCGCCCCTCTGCGATACCGCCGAGATCCGGATACTAGCGGTATCTGAAATCGAGGGACAGGCCCTGCGGGGATAGGATCCGAGAGCCTTCGGCACTTCGCGGGACAGCCGCACCGGACGGACGCCGCACAGGACGGACAAGGAAACGGACAACATGGCCCGCCTCAGCCGCGTCGAGAGCCAGGAACGCACTCGGGAACGGCTCGTCACCACCGCCCGGGACCTGTTCCTGCGCAACGGCTACGCCGCCACTTCCCTCACCGACGTCGCGGAAGCAGCCGGTTTCTCCAAGGGAGCCGTCTACTCGAACTTCCGCAACAAGGACTACCTGTGCCTCGCCGCCATCGACGACATCCGAGCCGAGCAGCTGAGGCTGCTGACGGACTCCGTCAGCGGTGACGACCGGTTCGAGGTCCGCCTCGCGGCCTTCTCCGCCTGGGGCGAGGCGCACATCGGCGACGAGGCGTGGACCACGCTCGAGGTCGAGTTCCTCACGCGCGCCCGTCACGACGAAGAGCTCCGGCGTGAGATCACGGCGCGCGCCACCGCCGTCCGCGAAGTACTGGCCCAGCTCCTGGAGGCGCTCGCCGGGGAGCTCGGAGCCGGCTTGGCCATGCCCGCCGACCAGGCCGCGATGACCCTGCTCAGTCTGGGTATCGGCCTGGGCATCCAGCGGGTGGCCGACCCTTCGGTTCCCACCACGGTCCTCACGGACACCCTGCGGCTCGTGCTGAACCTGGGGGCATGAAGCCGCGGCGCCCGCACGGGGCGCCGGGCCTAGCCGGAGGTGGTGAAGCGGGACCGCCACAGATCGCGGAGCAACGCGATCTCGGCCATGTGGTGGATGAATTCGAGGTTGGCCGACGCCAGCACACCGATGTACGGGTAGTCGCGGTCGTTGCTGTACGGGTACCGCGAGAACCCGACCGTGTCGAGCTGCTCGTCGGTGACACCGGCGACGCCGTCCCGCCAGCGGTCGATCACCGCCCAGAACCGCTCCAGGGTCGGGACGGCGGAGGGCGTGAAGTCGACCATCAGCTTCGGGTCCTGCCGCCGTTCACCGAAGGTCCACTCCCACATGCCCGCGAACTCGAAGTGCAGGTGCCCCAGGCGCCACGCGATGGTCGTGATCGGCGTCGCGTCGGGTTCCGGGTCGCCGGTGTGGGCGAGGATCTCCTCGACCCGCTCGACACTCACGCTCCAGTCCTCGGCGATCCTGGCGACGGACATGCCGTCGGCTGCCTGCCGGGCGACCTCGGCGTACTCGTTCGCCGGGATGTCCGCGGCACCCAGGTCGAGCACCCACTCCCCGGGCCCGAACGCCCTGGGCGTCGCCGCTTCGCCCCGGCGCCGGAGCGACCAGCAACCGGGCACCGGCTCCCACAGATACTCCTCGTCGCCGAGCCCCGTCAGCCGTACCTGGGCCATCTCCCTGGCCTGGTCGAACTGGTCGAGCAGTGGACCCAGACGGTCGGGTCGCGCGCCCTCGGTCCGCATACGTGGCTCCCCTCGGTCGCGCCGCGTAACTCACCGCGCTCAGGCGGAAGTTAACGGCTCACGTCACCGGCCGCCACCGATTTCCCCACTCCCCGGAGCGCATGTGGGGCAGCGGGCCGCACCATGCCATGGGTGCGGGGGCCTGTCCTCGACGGCACGGAGAGGAGCACGGCCACCTGCGCCGGTATCGCCGCCTCGCCGCCGGCGGGCTCACGCACCGCCAAGGGGCCGAAGAGCAAGGCGTTCCTTGTCGAAGTCGTCCACGCTCCGGTCTGTTCGTCCGTCCGTCCGTTCGTCCGTCCGTCCGTCCGTTCGTCCGTCCGTTCGTCCGTTCGTCCGTCCGTCCGGGAATCAGAAACCCCGTGCCGCATGCGCCGACGGCCCTGACGACGTCATGGCGAGACGAAGTGCTCGCGCAGTGTCGAGACCAGGAGCCGGTCGGTCAGGCCTCGCCGTTCGACGGCGTCCGACGGGCGGGGAAAGTCGCCCTCCACGATGCCCGAGCGGCTGTGAACGTGGTAGCGGTCGCCGAGGGTGTGCATGAGCACCCCGCGGACGTCGTCGAGCAGGAGTTCCGGTGGGGCGCCGAAGGCCGCGAACGTCTTGTGCTCGCCTGCCAGTACATCCACCGGGCCGAGCAGCGAGCGCAGTTCCTCCAGCCCCAGCCACCGGTTCACCGAATGCGGGACGATGTCGAGGGCCACCCTGGCGCCGCGTGCCGCCGCGCGGTGCATGATCTCGAGGGTGCCCTCCCGCGTCGATGCGCGAAACAGCATGTATCCCGAGACGACGACGAAGGGGGCCCGGACGGCGCTTGCCACGGCGACCGTGTGTGCGGTGAGGGCGTTCCGATTGGCGTTCGGCGCCGCCACCATGGCGCGCGAACCGTCCGGCAGGTAGCCGACGAGCACCGCCCCGGTCCGCTCGACGGTGTTCTTGTCACTGATCAGCTCGATGCCGAGCGCCTGCAGTTCCTCGGCCAGGAATCGGGCGGGTAGGGATGTGGGGTCGCCCAGGCCGCTGACCAGTGAAACGGGAGAGAACCCGTTCTCCCTGCCCGCCCGGGCGAGGTTGAAGCCGGAGCCGCCCGGAGTGAGCAGAACCGACCCTTCGGTGTATCCCACTTCGCGCAGATCCTCGTCGGGCGTCACCAGCACGTCGACCGCCATGTCGCCCACGACCAGGAGCCCCACACGGTCACCGCGAGACATCGAAGTGCGAGGCGAGGTTTTCCCGTGCCGCGGACCAGGGGCTCAGGAACGGGAGAAGCGCGAGGGTCACCGGCTGTACGTAGAGGGAACCTCGGGTGATCAGCCCGCCGGACAGCCAGGCCACCAGGCCGCACGTCCGCCAGTCGTCGCCGCCCACGGCTGCCGAGACATCGCCGAGAGAGCCGCCGGCCGTCAGCACGGCGGCGGCGGACGGGGGCAGTTGGTAGGTGGAGCTTCTGCTCCGCCCGACCTGGTCGGCGGTGGCGACGACGACCCAGGCCATGACCATGACCGTGCCGTCGACCGTCTCCACACCCCCCTCCAGTCCGACCCAGAAATCAGCCTGCGGGAGTGCCTTCCGCACCGATTCGGCGCGGTACTCGGCACCCCTGCGCGTCTCGTCGTCACCGCGGGGCTGCTCCGGGGCGCCCGCGATCGCCACGCCCTCGACCAGGACGGGCCCGAGCAGCTGGGTGAATCCCTCCCGGATCGCGTCGATCTTGGCCTGGTTGGTCGATCCGACGGCGACGCGCGGGAGCGTGGTCGAAGTCGTTTCCTCAAAGGGCATGGGGCTTGCTCCATGTCACGGTCGTTCGGCCTTCCTCGTGGGAGAAGCGTGCACCGGGCAGGAGCGAGCCGTAGACGGATACGAAATCCCGCTCGCTCAGAAAGACATCCGCGCGGAGATGACCTCTCCACCGCGGACTCAGACGGAACAGTACGATCCGCAGCGCCGCGACGACACCGAGGCGGCCTCGATAGTTGCGGAACGATGTGACGACCCGCCAGGTGTGTCCGATCCGGCGCCGCCGGGGCCTGTTCGGCGCGGAGAAATCGATGAGCGCGATCCGTCCGCCGGGAGAGGTGACCCGGACGATCTCCGCCAGCGATTCTTCCGGATCGGTGTGGTGCAGCGCTCCGTAGCTGAAGACGTAGTCGATGCTTTCCGTGGCCAGTGGCAGCTTCGCCGCGTCCGCCGTGATCAAGGGAACCTCGGGGACCCTCGCGCGGCGCAGTATCGCGTGATCGATGTCGAGGCCGATCACACGGTCGAAGCGACCGCTCAACTCCCTTGCCACAGCGGCTGAACCGCACCCCACGTCGAGTGCCACACCAGGCATGGTCCGTGCCCCCGTGACGCCGAGCCCCTTCAGGATCGCCGCGCCGGTGAGGGGGGCCCTGGTTCGTTCCCAGTGAGCGAGCCCGTCAGGCACGTTCGCCCCTTTCGCCGCTCCAGACGAGATGCCGACCGTTCCACCCGAGGACCAGGTCCCCGACATCGAACCCCGGACCGATCATGCGGCCATCGCCGTCGACGTCCTCGGCGTGCCATACGCAGTGGAGGTGGGCGTCGGCCGCGTCGGCGATGATGCGTTCCCGGCCCGCGGTGGCGACGAAGGGGGCGACGACGTCCACCCGGGCTCCCGGAACCCGGACCCGCAGGGCGTGGAGACAGGCGATGATCGTGCGGCCCGACGCGACGAGCGTGTCCACCAGCGCGTACCGGGCGCCGGGCACGACGGGCAGGGACGCGTAGCTGACCGTCGGATCCTCGGTGTGCCTCGCCCGCCACGGGACGATCACGCCGGCCGGCCCGAAGCCCGCGGCCTCCACGTAGGCGTCCCTGAGGGCGAGCCCTCCCCGCAGAACGAAGATCGGCACCAGATCCGCGGTGTCCATACGCGTGAACAGCTCCCTGCCGATCGCGCCGAGGAGGCCCGTCTCATGATGCTCGAGGAGGCGGCTCTTGAGGCGATCGGCTTCCTGAGAAGGGTAGATGTGCAGACGCGGATCGATCCTTTCGGGATACGAGAACGGCTGCATGTTCATCCTCGTCGCGCGGCCATGACGAACAGCGGGATCGCCACGATCCAGGCGGCCCCGGCGAGCACGAGGGCTTCGGTGTCCGCTCCGCTCACCGTCCCCAGGGTGGCGACGAGGCCGCCGCCCAGGGCGACGGCGGTCAGCTCGATCGCGAGCACGCGTGGGGACAGCAAGGTCTTCCATGCGCGACGGCCCTTGTCGGCGGGTGGTGTTGCGAGCGCGTCGGTGCGCAGACGCAGTTCTTCCTGCGCCTTCTCCAGTTCCGCGATACGCGGGACGACGCTCACCGTCAGCACCTGGCAGACAGTCCGCCAGCGGGATGCCTCGACCGCGTCCAGGTAGCGGCTGAGCGCGTTGACCGCCTCGAGGACCGCCCAGGAGGCCGAGACCGCGGGGACACCGGGGACCTGCCAGCAGAGTTCCTTCTCGTGCCGTTGGGCCAGGTCGTCGACCAGTCGGCGCACCGTGGGGTGGTGAACGTCGACTCCCAGTCCCAGCAAGGCGATCAGGGATCTCTCGGCCGGCAGGTGGGTCCAGCGCAGGCGGGCCGAATGCAGACGGCGGGGCAGCCCCGAGGCGATGGAGGCAGGCAGCTGGTAGTGCTCGATCCACGGGACCAGGGGCGCCTGGGGAAGCGTCGTGAGCAGCCACTCCTTTGCCTCGTCGAGGGCGGCGGCGCAGGCCCATGGCATGTGGGCGGCCTGCATCCCCTCCACCGCGTGTGACGTGTGGGCGGCCGTCGAGCGCTCGCCGTGCCGGATGCCCCAGCCACCGTCGTCGTTCTGTTGACGGACGAGCCAGTCGGCTCCCCTTTCCCGCACCTGGCGGAGGGGGGACGCCGACGCATGGCTCATGTCCAGCGCTCTCAGCGCGTACGCCGTGGCCGTGACGTCGCTCAGGTCGTCGGAGGCCAGACAGCCCCACCCGCCGTCGTCGTTCTGCGCGCGACTGAGCCACATCAGGCCCTCGTCGACCACCGGATGTCCGCTGAAGAGCCCGAGAGCCGCGAGAGCGTGCAGGGACAGGCAGGTGACCAGGGTGAGGCTCAGGTGATCGGCGAACCCCGGTTTCGACCAGCCACCGTCGGCACACTGCTCGCTGCAGAGCAGATCGGTCGCCTCGATCAGATGGACGTCCTGGCGCTTGACCCCCATGCGGATGAGCGACGACGCCACGCACGCGGTTCCCGTCGCGGTCGGGGGACCCGATTCGTCCAGGAACTGGGGCCAGCCGCTGGCCTCGGGGCGCTGGACGAAACGGCTGTAGATGTAGTGGTGCGCCTCTTGCAGGTCGGCCGAGACCTGGGCGATGTCCTGATCGATGCGCAGCAGCGCGTGTTCGAGGATCCGGCTCACATCGGTTCCGCCGACATCACCCGCCGTCATGAACGCTCCGGTTCCACGCCGCCGTGTTCGGCGTGCTGAGCCGGGGCCCCGTCCGGCCTGCATTCAGGACAACGTCGTAACCCTTTCACGCGCGCCTCGCTCAGCGTCACGGCCGTCAATTTGACGTTCTCGGTCCTGCGACAGCCCTGCCGGTGATATTCACGGCTTTTGCCGAAAGTCTTTCCCAGGGCGGCCGGAGTCGCGTAGACGAGTGGATTCTGACGACGGATCTCAGCGATGCTCCTACGCACGCTCACCGGGTCCTTCGTCGCCTCGGCCGGCGGGGCCGACTCGTACGAAGACCGGTTCTCCCGGGCCGCGGCGACGATCGCCTCGGCCTGCCTCCGCGCGTCGGCGACGATCTCGTCCGCCTGCCGGCGCGCCGCCTCCAGCAACCCCGCGCATTGTTGTCGGACCGCCTGGACGTCGGTGTTCGCCGGGGGACCTTCGGTGGTGGCGACGCGTTCCCAGGCCCGCTCCCAGGGAGCGGTCCCGCTGATGCCGCACTGACCGAGGAAGACCAGCAGCACGGCTTTTCTCGGAAACCGCCGGCCGGCGAGCATGTCCGACGTCGTCGATCTGGAGAGTCGGACAGGCGCGTCGCGGGTGCGTATCTCGAGTTCGCGCAGGGAGGGGTGGTCCGCACGGAGGTGGACGACACGGAGCAGGGCCGCCAGCTCCAGACGGGTCGTCACGGAGGCGAGTTCGTGGTCCACATCCGCTGTGTCAAGTCGCTCGATCACTGAACCACCCAGTGTCCGCACCTGTCCGCACCTGTCCGACGGCAGTCTAGGTCAGCCACTGTGCGGCGAAAAGGGTGCGTCCTGGAACGGCTCCATTCGTCCGCCGGCGCCACCACTTCGTCCGCTCGCCTTCTGGACACCCCGTCAAATCCCTTCTCCTTTGACCAGGATCCCCGACACACCGGGGGTGGGGAATGAAGGGGAGAGTCACATGCCGAACGGAAATCCGATGAAGCCCGAAGACCGGTACTGGCGCACGCTCATCGCCATCGAGAGTTTCAAGGTGACGGTCTGGACCATTATCCAGATCATCTCCGTCGTCGCGAATTTCCTCTAGTGCCCGCATTCGGAGGTCCTTTCGGCGGTTCCGCACCCGCAGGGGAGAGCGGGACCGCCGACGGTTTTCAGCGAGAGGTGGGCTTCGACGAGGGGCCGTCGTCGGCGTCATACTCTTCCGGCGCGACGCGCCCGCAGCGTGAGCCTGCTCGTCGAGGGGCTCGACTCCGGATTCAATACACCGGCGTCACCCACCCACACCGATCTGACGGAAGTGATGTCAGCATGACCGGATCACCCCGACCGACCCTGGTGGTCACCGGAGCCACGGGCCGAATCGGCGGTCGGGTCGCCCGTCGCCTGGCCGCGCGGGGAGTGGCCCAGCGGATGCTGGTCCGCAGCCCCGAGCGGGCACCGGAACTGCCCGGCGCCACACCGGTCCAGGGCGGTTACGGCGATCACGACGCCGTCCTGCGCGGTCTGGACGGTGCGAGGACCGTGTTCATGGTGTCCGCCTCGGAGAGCCCCGACCGGCTCGTCCAGCACAAGACCTTCGTCGACGCCGCGGCGGAGGCGGGCGTCGAGCACCTCGTGTATCTCTCGTTCTTCGGCGCCGCGCCGGACGCCACCTTCACCCTCGCCCGCGACCACTTCCACACCGAGGAACACATCCGTGCGCGCGGCCTGTCGTACACGTTCCTGCGCGACAACCTCTACGCGGAGTTCGTCCCCGATTTGGCCGGTGAGGACGGTGTCATCCGTGGTCCGGCCGGGCAGGGACGTGCCGCGTTCGTCTCGCAGGACGACGTCGCCGACGCCGCCACCGCCGTGCTGACCCGCCCGGCCGAGCACGCCGGCAGTGTGTACGACCTGACCGGGCCCGACTCCCTGGGCTTCGCCGAGGCCGCGGTGATCCTGTCCGAGGCGCAGGGCCGCACCGTCACCTACCTGCCCGAGACGGTCGAGGAGGCGTACGCCTCCCGCGCCTCCTACGGCGCTCCGCGCTGGCAGCTCGACGCCTGGGTGTCGACCTACACGGCCGTCGCCGCCGGTGAGCTCGACGGGGTCAGCGAGGCCGTGCCCCGCCTCACCGGCCGCCCCGCCACCCCACTCGCCGACGTCGTCCGCGCTAGACAGGGCTGACCTGCGATCGCCTCCCGTCGGCGTCGCCGGCCTTACGGCCTCACCGGCGCCACAGATCTAGGTGATGTCACTTTTTGACCATCAGAGGTCATCAAAAAGTGACAGCAGCCCTTCCACGTCGGCCTAGTTTGAACACATCACCCCGTGCAACCGCCGACAAGGAAGACAGCCATGAGCAACGCCAAGAACACGGTCCTCCAGGCCGCCACCGAACTGTTCGGCGACAAGGACCCCTCCGCCGTGGACCGCTGGGTCGCCGCCGACTACACGCAGCACAGCTCCCTCGCGGCCGACGGCCCGGAGGCGCTGCGCGGACTGGTCGCCGGTCTCGGCACCGACTTCCGCTACGAGGGCGCCCGGGTCATCGCCGACGGCGACCTGGTCGCCCTGCACGGCACCTACCACGGCTTCGGCCCGGACCCGCTCGTCGGCTTCGACATCTTCCGGGTCGCCGACGGCAGGCTCGCCGAGCACTGGGACGCGCTGAGCCCGTACGTCGAGGACACCGTCTCGGGCCGCTCCCAGACCGACGGTCCCGCAGAGACGACCGACGCCGACCGGACCGAGGCCAATCGCGCCCTGGTGACGGAGTTCGCGGCGAAGGTGCTCGTCGGCGCCGACTACTCGGTGCTGACCGACTACATCTCCGCCGAGACGTACCACCAGCACAACCCGGAGGCCGCCGACGGGCTGGACGGCTTCGGCGCGGCCGCCGCGCGATGGGCAGAGCAGGGCAGGAACCTCGTCTACACCGAGGTCCACCGGGTCATCGCCGAGGGAGATCTCGTCCTGGTGCAGTCCGCGGGCGAGTTCGGGGTGCCGGTCGCCTACTACGACCTCTTCCGCGTCGCCGACGGCAAGATCGTCGAGCACTGGGACGTCATCGCCCCCGTCCCGGCCGAACTCCCCCACACCAACGGTCTGTTCTGACCTCCCACACCCGACGGTCTGTTCCGACCTCCACACCGATGGTCTTTTCCGACCTCGACACCGATGGTCTGTTCCGACCTCGACACCAACGGCCTGCGCCGACGAGGGTCCGCTCCGACGGGGTCCGCACCACCTGCCGGGGCACTCCCCCGCGGCTGTCCGCCCGCCGATCCGCAGCCCCCACCCGGAGCCGTTCCATGACCACTTCGCGCCCCCGGTCCAGCGATCCCGACCGGCCGGACGCCCGACCCGACTCCCGATCCCGACCCCGGCCCGATACCCGGGCCGAGGCACGCACCGAGGCACGCACCGAGGCACACGACGGTTCGGGGGCCGGGGCCAGGATCGAGGGCCACCCTCCGGCGTTGCCGCTGGCCGCCTACCGCAAGGCCGTCGCCCTGGACGAACCCTTCCGGCCGTCCGCGGTCCCCGCTCCGGCCGACCGGCTGGACGAGCACGTGCGCACGGCGCTGCGTCTGCTCGGCACCGACCGGGCCGTGTCACGACCCGGCCCGTCCACCGGCTTCCTGCGGGATCTCCGCCACGCCGACGCGGCCACGGCGCGCCGGCTCCTGCGTGCCGTGCTGACCGTCCGTCCTCCCGGCCCCCTGCCCGAGGGCGCCGAGGAGGCCGTGGACCGGGTCCTCGGTACGGAACGCCACCTGCGGCCCGGCGTCCCGGCCGGTCATCTGCCCACGATCGCGGAGGAGTTCCCCGGCACGGCCTTTCCGGCGGCCCGCCACACCGCGCTGTGGCGGGGCGACATCACCACCCTCGCGGCGGATGCCATCGTCAACGCCGCCAACAGTGCCCTGCTCGGCTGCTTCCGTCCCCTGCACGCCTGCGTCGACAACGCCGTCCACCACGCCGCCGGGCCCCGGCTGCGCGACGACTGCCACACCGTGGTCACCTTGCAGGGCGGCTCCGAGCCGACCGGTGGCGCCAAGATCACTCGCGGCTACCATCTCCCCGCCCGCCACGTCCTGCACACCGTCGGCCCGATCGTCGACGGCCGGCCCCGCGCCGGAGACGCGCGGGCACTGGCCTCGTCCTACCGCGCCTGTCTGGACCTGGCGGCCGAGGCCGGGTCGATCCGCACCGTCGCCCTGTGCGCGGTGAGCACCGGCGTCTTCGGTTACCCCAAGGACGAGGCCGCCCTCGTAGCCCTGCGAACGGTCGCCGACTGGCTCGACGAGCATCCCGGCAGGCTCGACCGCGTCGTGTTCACCGTCTACGAGGACGCCGGCGAGACCGCCTACCGCCGCGCCCTTGCCCGACGGAGCCGGCCCTCGGGCGCCCCCTGGTAGGACACCGAGGCCCGGAGCCCTTCACCGCTCATCCCGGCCCGTGGTCCTCGGCGCGGCCCCGGACCATGGTGCGGAAGTCGATCGGAGACCGGCCGGTCCGGTGCATGAAGTACTTGCTGAACTGGGACGGACGGGCGAAGCCCAGCTGATCCGACACCTGGGCCGCGGTCCGGTCGCTGTGCGCGAGCAGGCGCTTGGCCTCCAGGACGACCCGGCGGTCCACGAACTCCTTGGCGCTGATCCCGGCGGCGGTCAGGGTGGCCCGGGCCAGGGTGCGCGCGGAGTAGCCGAGCATGTGGGCGTAGTCCTCCACTCGGCGGGTCCGCGTGAAGTGCCGTTCGACGGCGTCCCGGAACCGCAGGTAGGTCTCGTCCGGCTCCGGGGCCGGGCTGCCGACGGGGACCGTGAGGTGGGCCAGACGCAGCACGAGGACCGCCAGGAGATGGCGGAGGGCGGCCAGATGGACACCCAGGGGCAGGTGGCCGAGTGCGCCGAACTCGCGGCTCAGGTGCTCCACCGCGAGGTCGAGCGCCGCGGCGTCCTCGGCGACGGGGGTGCTGACGACGGGTGCGTGCGGGTCGTCGACGCGGGCCGCCGTCGCGGTGGCCGCGTCGAGGAACTCCTGACGGAAGAGGACCAGGGTGCCCTCGGCCCCGGTCAGGTCGCCCCACTGCTGCACCTGCCCGGGGCGCACCCACAACCAGGCGCCCGGCCGCAGGACATGACCGGCGAAGTCCACCGTGTGCCGGAGGTCTCCCGACGTCAGAGCGAGCAGATGGTGGAAGTCGGGACGCTGCGGCCGGGTGAGGACGCGCTCCGGCACCCGCCCCCGCAGGTCGGCCAGCGACATGACCTCGACGCCGGCGGGCGTCCCGGCCGGCGCGGCGAAGGGCACCTCGGTGATCTCTCGCGAGGCATTCTGTCGGTTTTTGGCCATCATCAGTCAGAAGTGTATCCCGATGAAACCTTCCTCACCTCGTACGTTGAAGGTGTCCCGCAGGCAGAGGTGCCTTGAGTGACGGAAAAAGGCAAGACCTCGGAGAAAGGCCTCAGAGAAAGCCATGGAGACGACCACGGAGAAGGCCACGGAGAAGGCCATGGAGAAGGCCGCAGGGCAGAGCACAGAAAAGGGCACGGAAAAGAGCAGGGAAAAGGAAGGAACTCCTCAGTCGTGAGAACCACGAGCAAGCCCCCTCTCGCTGCGGTACAGGCGGCCGACACGTTCCGCGCCTGGCTGGGAGCGGCGGACCGGATCCTGGTCGCGGCCGGCGCCGGCCTGAGCGCGGCCGCCGGCTACGACTACGGCGACGCCGAACGCTTCGGGCAACTGCTTCCCGCACTGCACCGCCTCGGCCTGCGCTCGCGCTACCTCCTCGGGGTGCCCCTGCCGAGGGACATGATGTGGGGCTACTGGGCCGTCCACATCGACGACATCCGCTACAGCACCGGTCCGAACCCGCTCTACCTGCGGCTGCGAGAACTGGTCGGCGACCGCGACCACCGGGTGATGACGTCGAACGTCGACGCGCTGTTCGTCCGCAACGGCTTCGCGGCGGACCGCGTCTTCACCCCCCAGGGCGACTACGGCCGTCTCCAGTGCACCGTGCCCTGCACGCGGGAGACCTGGTCCAGCAAGCCGTACCTCGACGCGGTGCTCGCGGCGTACGACCGGGAGAGCGGTCGCGTGCGCGACGAGGCGGCCCTGCCGCGCTGCCCCCGCTGCGGCGCGGACGTCTTCCCCAACGTCCGGGTCGGCCCCGAGTTCGTCGACGACGCGCATCTGCCCGCCGGCCGACGCCTGGCCGAGTGGCTCGAACGGAACCCGGCCGACGAGAACCTGCTCGTCGTGGAGATCGGCGCCGGATTCAACACCCCCGGCGTGATCCGCCGCCCCGTGGAGAACCTGGTGCGCCGAACGCCCCGGGCCCGACTCGTCCGGGTCAACCCCGAACACCCCGAGGTCCCCGCCGACCTGGCCGGACGAGCGCTGTCCGTCCCGCTCGACGCGAACCGGCTCCTGCACGAACTCCTCGCCTGAGGGCCTCGGAGCCGGGGCGGCACGGACGACGCGGACGGCGCGGACGGCGTGAGGCGGGTCAGCGATCGACCGGCTCGTACGCGAACCAGTCGAAGTGGACGGCGCCGCCGCCGGCGAACATCCCGATCACCCGGCCGGTGAAGCCGCCGGCGACCTCCGTGGAGAGGTACTTCCCGTCCAGCGAGGCCAGTTCGACGAAGGTGCCGTCCGCCTCCTCGACGCCGAACGTGACGATGTCCGGGCCGGTGCGGGCATCGCGCACGGAGTGCACGGCGGACACCTCGATCCGCAGAACCACGGGCCCGGGGAGCGTCGACCGGGACGCCACCACGGTGTCCGACGGACCGATACGGGCCCGCACCCGCACCTCACCGGACGAGGCCTCGATGTCGTAATGGTGCTGCTCGTCAAGGCGGACGGCCAGGCCCCCGTGGCCGTCCGCGACGTCGACCAGGGCGCGCACCCGGCACGACAGGTGTTGCTGCCGCCGGCCGACGAACGTCACGTCGGTGTCGTCGAGGGAGCCGCCGCGGGCACGCAGGGTGAGCCAGCCGGGCTTCTCCTTCGTCGTGCACACCTCCGGCGGCCGGTGCCGCAACGACACCCACAGCGGGGCGAGTTCACTCAGCTCGAAGTCGTCCCGGTCCGGCACCGCGGGCTGCGGCACCAACGGCCAGGGAGGCGCCGGTATCGAGGGCGACAGTTCGCCGACGACCGGCCAGCCGTCCGCCCAGTCGACCGGCACCAGATACGTCTCCCGGCCGAGTACGTGCCACCCGGGGGTGCCACCACCCGGCCGCACGCCGAGCAGCACCATCCACCACGAGCCGTCCGGCGCCTGCACCAGGTCGGCATGACCGGTGTTCTGGACGGGGTGGTCGGTGCCCCGGTGCGTCAGGATCGGGTTGGCCGGGCACGGCTCGAACGGCCCGGCGGGGGTGCGGCCGCGGGCGATCGAGACGCTGTGGCAGCGCTCGGTGCCGCCTTCGGCGATGAGCAGGTACCAGAAGTCGCCGATCCGGTAGAGGTGCGGCGCCTCCGGGGCCTTCGCGCCGGGGCTGCCGGACCAGAGCCGGCGCTGCGGGCCGAAGGTCTCCCCGGTGTACGGATCGATGCGGACCTGTCCGACTCCGGCGGTGGTGCACCAGCAGTTTCCGTCCTCGTCCCAGGCGAGGTCCGGGTCGATGCCGTGCACTCCGGGCAGCCGGAGGGGATCGGACCAGGGGCCGGCCGGATCGGTGGCCGTGAACAGCAGATTGCCGTCGGCGCTCACATTCGTGACGATCAGCCAGAAGCGGCCGTCGTGGTGGCGGAGCGTGGGGGCGTAGACGCCGCCCGAGGACGGCGTGTCGAGCGGCAGGCGCAGCTGGCCGGGCCGGTCGAGGGCGTTCCCGATCTGCGTCCAGTGCACCAGGTCCCGGCTGTGGAAGACCGGTACTCCCGGGAAGTACTCGAAGCTGGAGCAGGCCAGGTAGTAGTCCTCCCCGACCCGGCAGACGGACGGATCCGGATGGAAGCCCGGAATCACCGGGTTGACGACGGTCTCGGCCTTCTCGGGCTTGCTCGACACCCTCATCGAGTCCTTTCACTCGGATGACCCGCCGGAGGTTCCGGCGGAGCCGGTCCGGCCGGTTCGGCGGCGGAGCCGGACGATCACGATCGAGTAGGCGCGGTGCGCTGCTTCCTGTCAATTTCCGTGCCGCATACCGAAAGTTTCCGTCGCCGGGAGACCCGCGTAGAGAGCGCAGAGACCGCCGAGAGAGCGCAGACCCGCCGAGAGAGGGTGAGCCGACCGGCGGCTCTCCCCCGGTGCCGCGCGGACCGTCGTGAGAGATCGGCTCAGTCCTCCCGGCGAAGGTCCCGGGTCTCGGGCAGTTGGCGGAAACCGGCCGACCTGTAGGTGGCGACGGCGCCCGCATTCGCGCTCGGGGTGCAGACGATCGCGCTCGACGAGCCGAGGTCGCGGAGTGCGGCCGCCGCGGCGACGGTGATCGCCCTGCCGTGGCCTTGACCGCGATGTTCCCGGTGCACGCCCATCGGCTCGAGCAACCCGGGCCTGCCCGGACCGGCCGACCACACGGTCACCGCCGCCACCGCGTTGCCCAGGGCGTCGTACCCGACCAGACACCGAGCGTCGGCGTAGGGCGATCCGGCGGCCATCGCGTGCCAGTGCCCGTCCGTGAACGTGGACCTGTCGAACGCCGCCCGCTGTACGGCGGTCCGCGCGTGCGCCCGCTCCGGTCCGGTCACCTCGATCCGTATGCCTGGGTCCCGCACCGGCGGCGTGAGGTCGCGGCGCAACGGCGTCCACGCTTCGTCGGCGTCCCAGCCGTGCTCCAGCAGCAGATCCTGGAGCAGTGCGCCCATCGGCGCCTCGACGGCCACCCTGCCCGCCGGCAGTACGCCGCGCTCGGGCTCGGTCAGGTCCTCGCGCAGCCGCTGCGTCAACTCCTCGTCCCGGCGGGCGTCCGGGGCGATCGTCAGCCGCAGCAGCCGGGGCTCGTCCAGCAGCCCGACGGCGAGGATCCGTCCGTCCCGGCTCCAGGTCCGGACGGCCGCGGCCGTCGCCTCCGCGCCGAACCGCCAGAACCAGCCCAGGTCCCCCGGGTGCAGTTGCGTCGGAGCCCCGTCGTGCTGCCACTCCCGCAGGACGCCCTCGGCCTCGCTCAGCCCGTCGACTCCCGGCTTGCCCAGCACCGTCGCCATACCCCCGATGACACACCAACGCGCCGGCCGCCCGCACCCGAATTCCGGTGGGCGGGCGCGGTGGGCGTTCGGGGGGAAGACGGCGGGTCGGGGGTGCGGAGCGGCGAGGGTTCGGGGTTCCGGTGTCTCAGGGGCGGGGCCGGGTGGCGGTGTCGAGGTAGAAGGCGTCGATGCTCTGGACGGCCTTCTCGAACTCGTCCAGGTTGACGGGCTTGGTCACGTAGGCGTTGGCGTGGCTGCTGTAGGCGTCGGTCACGTCGCCGGGGGCGGTGGAGGTGGTGAGGACGACGACAGGGATGGTCTGAAGGTCTTCGTCGCTCTTCAGGACCTTCAGCAGCTCGCGGCCGTTCATGCGCGGCATGTTCAGGTCGAGGACGATGAGGTCGGGGCGCGGGTTGCCCGGGGTGCGCAGGTGTTCCAGAGCGGCGACTCCGTCGGTGACCTGGACCAGGTTGCGCGCCCCACGCTCGGAGAGGGCTTCCTCGATGAGCATCGCGTCGGCGACGTCGTCCTCGACGAGCAGGACGTCGAACGGGCGGGCGGGGGTGGTCATCATCGGATGCTCCGTGGGTGTCTCGTCAGAGTGGTGAAAGAGCCCCGGCCAGCGACGCCGGGCGCCTTGGCGGGTCAGGCCGCAGGCGGCGCCGAGCTGCGGGTAGCCCGCTCCCGCGCGGGCGGCAGCCACGGCTGCTTCCCGTTGGAGCCGTTCGGCGGCCTGTTGGAGTTGGTTCAGCAGGTGGAGCAGAGCCAGGGCCTGTGCCGGGTCGTCCGGTGCCGGGTTCGGGGGGCTTTCCAGCAGCCGGTGGGCGAGGCGCTGGGCAAGGTTGCCGACCGCGGCGTCCGCGATGACGGCCGTCTCCTGCGGACTGGTCCGCAGATCGAAGTTCTTGCCTGGCATACCTGGCACTCTATGGTCCGGGGGGAGCTCGCGACAACAAGCGTTGTCGCCGTCTAGAGTGTGCCGACCGTTGCCTTCGGGCAAATGTTCGCAGCGAGGAGTCCACAGAATGACCGGCAGCGAGAGACCACCGCGTACGCGGTGGCTTTCCACGTGGACGACCCGGCGGTGGCTTCGCGTGGGGGCGGCCGCGTCCCTGGCGGTGCTGGCTCTTCTCGGCGTCACCGGGGCATGGATCCTGGCGCGGACCGAATCGATCAGCAGGGACCTCGTGGACGTGCGGTCTCCCGCGCTGACCACGGCGATCCGTCTGGAGTCGGCCCTCCTCGACCAGGAGACCGGAATCCGCGGATACGGGCTCACCGGCACGCCGGACTTCCTCACTCCGTACCAGGAGGGCCTCGCCGAGCAGAAGACGAGCGTCGCGCAGCTCACCGGGCTGCTGGCCGACGACCGGGCCCGCCTCGACGACCTGCGGACCGTGCAGGACACGCTGGCCACCTGGCAGGAGAGGATCGCCCGGCCGATCGCCGCCTCACCGGTGGGCGCCCCTTCGCCGCTGGCCACCGAACGGGCGGCGGAGGGCAAGAAGGCCTTCGACGCCGTACGTGCCGCCCTGAGCGGACAGCAGGAGCGGCTGCGCGCGGACCGCGCCGGGGCGAGGGACGACCTGATGGACACGATGGCCCTGCGGAACGTGGTGTTCAGCGCCGCCGCGGTGCTCGTCGTCGTCCTCACGGCCTTCGTCTTCGAAGGACTGCGCCGCGGCATCACCCGGCCGCTGGACCGGCTCGGCGCGGACGCCCGCACCATCGCCGACGGCGACTTCGAGCATCCCATCACCCCGACCGGCCCCGCCGACCTGCGGCGGCTCAGCGGCGAGATCGAGTTCATGCGCCGCCGTCTCGTACGGGAACTGGCCTTCAGCGAAGAGGCCCGTCAGCGTCTCGACGCGCAGGCCGCGGACCTTCAGCGCTCCAACGCGGAGCTGGAGCAGTTCGCGTATGTCGCCTCCCACGACCTCCAGGAGCCGCTGCGCAAGGTCTCCAGCTTCACCCAGCTCCTCCAGCGGCGCTACGGAGGGCAACTCGACACCCGGGCCGACCAGTACATCGACTTCGCGGTCGACGGGGCGAACCGTATGCAGGTCCTCATCAACGACCTGCTCGACTTCTCCCGGGTCGGACGGATGCACAACACCCACCAGAGCGTCGACCTGGAGACGGTGCTGGAGCGGACCCTGTCCGCGCTGAGCGTCGGCATCGAGGAGGCCGCCGCGACGGTCACCCACGACCCGCTGCCGACCCTGGTCGCCGACCCCACCCAGATGGGCATGCTCTGGCAGAACCTGATCGGCAACGCCGTCAAGTTCCGCCGTCCCGGCAAAGCTCCGGAGATCCATGTCACGGCGGCCCGGGAAGAGGAGCTGTGGCGGTTCACCGTCACCGACAACGGCATCGGCATCGCTCCGGAGTACGCCGACAAGGTCTTCGTCATCTTCCAGCGGCTGCACACCAAGGACGCCTACTCCGGCAGCGGCATCGGCCTCGCGATGTGCAAGAAGATCGTCGAGTTCCACGGCGGCACCATCGGCGTCGACACCGCTTACCAGGACGGCACCCGCATCGCCTTCACCCTGGCACCCGAGCCGCCGGCGAACCCCGGCCCGTCCACCCTGCCGGAGGCCGACCGCGCCGGCACCGAGCAGACACGATGACCACCGCGATGACGACCGGCCCCCAAGCGGCGCCCGACGAGCCGATGTACCGCATCCTTCTGATCGAGGACGACCGGGGCGACGCCCTGCTCGTCGAGGAGCTCCTGTACGACACGGGGCTGCGGTTCGAGCTGACGACCCGCACCACCCTGGCCGAGGCCCGCACCGAACTGGCCGGCGCCCCGATCGACTGCGTCCTCCTCGACCTGCACCTCCCGGACGTGTCGGGCATCGACGCGGTCGCCGCCGTGCGAGCCCTGGCCCCGCACACCGCCGTCATCGTCCTGACCGGGCTGTCCGAGGCCCAGGCGGGCACCGACGCCATGGCCGCCGGAGCCCAGGACTACCTCGTCAAGGGCAAGGTCGAAGCGGACCTGCTGCACCGCACGGTGCGGTACGCCGTCTACCGAAGCCAGACCGAGCGCGCGAGCGCCGAAGCCCAGGCCACCCGTCTGCGGGCCGAGGAGAACGCCCGCCTGGAACGCGGGCTGCTGCCCCAGCCGATGCTCGACACCTCCACCGTGCGAGTGACCTCCCGCTATCTGCCCGGCGCCGCGATGGCCCTGCTCGGCGGGGACTTCCTCGACGTGGTGGAGGGAGACGACGGACTGCTGCACGCCGTCGTCGGCGACGTCAGCGGACACGGCCCCGACGCCGCCGCGCTCGGTGTCTGCCTGCGCATCGCCTGGCGTTCCCTCGTGCTCGGCGGGCACCGCGGCGAGGACCTGCTGCATCTCATGGAACGCATCCTGATCGCCGAACGCGGCGACCAGCAGCTGTTCGCCACCTGCACCCTCCTCACCCTCGACCAGGACACCGCGACCGCCACCCTCCACCTGGCCGGCCATCACGAGCCCCTCCTCACCACGGCCGGGGGAACCCGGGAACTCACCGCCGCGCACGGCATCGCCCTGGGCATCGTCCCCGGGCTGCGCAGCTGGCCCTCCACCGTCATCCCGCTCCCGGCCACGGGCGCCCTGACCCTCTACACCGACGGCCTCACCGAGGGGCACAACGGGGCGACGAACGAACGGCTCGGCGTCGAGGGGCTGCTCACGCTGATCGGAACCCTGCCGTCGGCAGACCCGGCCGCTCATGTCGACCTCCTCATCAAGGAAACCCACGAGCTGAACGCCGGACGCCACTCCGACGATCTCGCCGTGCTCCGCCTCGACTGGGGCGTGCGCCCCACCCCCACCCAGCCCTGAGCCCTTGCGGAACAGCAGCGCCGAGGGAACTCGGCGGACCGGGTCGTGGACGAGGGCCAACGTGCCGTGCTCGCCCGCGGTCCGGCTGAGGAGCGTCCACCGGTCCGCGGGCAGGCCGTCGTCGAAGAGGGGCGTGGCCCGCCGCGCTCAGGCTCGGAAGCGCACTCGGGCTCGGAAGCCCGCTCAGGCTCGGAAGCGCACTCGGGCTCGGAAGCCCGCTCAGGCTCGGAAGCCCGCTCAGGGCTCGGTAGGCCACTCAGCTCGGTGAGGACGGGGTGAGCACCACGAAGTCGGCGTTCGACGGGTCGAGGCAGACGGCGAGCCGGCCGACGCCCTCCGCGTCCGCCGGTCCCATCTGCACGCTGCCGCCGCCCCCGGTGACCGCGGCAACGGCGGCGTCACAGTCGTCGACGGCGAACACCGGGTGCCAGTACGCCTTCCCGCCCGCCAGGGCCAGGTCCTCCTCGCGGACCTGCATCAGGCCGCCCTGCATGCGTTCCTCGGGAAGCCCGGCCGGTGTGATGAGGGTGTACGTGCCTCCGCCGCCCGGCATTTCCGTGTCGCTGAACCGCCAGCCGAAGACCGCGCCGTAGAACTCCTTCGCGGCCGCGGCGTCGCTCGTGTACAGCTCGGTCCAGGACAGCGAACCCGGCACGTCGGCCAGTTCGAAGCCCGCGTTCTTCCCGGGCTGCCAGACCGCGAACTGGCCGCCCGACGGGTCGGTGTACTGCGCCATCCGCCCCCACTCGCCGAGGTCTCTCGGGGGCACCCGGACCGCGCCACCCGCGCTCTCCACCGCCTGGGTGGTGGCATCCGCGTCGGTGACGCAGTAGTAGATCATCCAGGCCGAGCGGGCGCCCTCCTCGGACAGCTTGCCCAGACCGGAGACGGTCTTGCCGTCCTTCTGGAACATCCCGCCCGCCAGGTCCCCGCCCTCGCCCCCGCCGTCGCCCATGGACTCGAAGTCCCAGCCCAGCACCGAGCCGTAGAAGGCCGCGGCGGCGCGCACGTCGGGCGCCCCGAGGTCGAGCCAGCAGGGGGAGCCGGGAGTGAGGTCGGTCGTGATCACGGCTGTTCCCTTCGCAGGTCCTGTGTCATTTCAGCCTGACACCGGCCACCGACAATCGCGCGTCGGCCGCGAGCGGAGGGCCCCCGACCAGGCGTACGAGCGCTGCGGGCGCCAGGACCCGCGGTTCGGCCTCGACGCCCTGCCCCTGACCTGCCACGCCCGCCGCAGAGGCTGGGGACATCCGGGTCGCGTCCCCCTACCTGCCCCCGGCTGTCGTGGTGCCTACGCACTACACGCCGACTCGTCGGGCCGTGGCCCGACCTGGAGTTCAGCGACCTGGTCCAACGAGCCGACCGTCACGCCCCGGGCGGACGAGCGGGGCGGAAGAGCGGGCGCGGACGAGCGGGGGCCGACGAGCAGGGCGGACGAGCGGGGCGTTCAGCTCGGCGAGCGCCGGCTCTCGCCGAACAGCCGCCGCGAGGGGCGCATCGGCACGGGAGCGGGGCGCCCGACACGGTGGCGACCCCCCTCCGTCACGCGGAACCGTGCGGGTCCGGCGTCAGCGCGGTGAGTCGGGCAGTGCGGCGAGCAATTGCCTGTCCGTCACCACGGCCAGCGACAGGGTGCGATAGCCGACCGACTCGAACAGGATGGTGATCTTGCCGTCGCCCTCGCTCATGACCTCTCCCCGCCCCCACCGCTCATGGCGCACGACGACGCCCGGCAGGTAGGGGTGTTCGTCCGCCGCGGGCCGGGCGACGGTCTCCACCGCCCGGACGGCACCCGCGGAGTCGCCCGCACGCGCACCGGACCGGGTCCACCGGCGCTGCCGCGTGGCCGCCCGGCACGGCCCTCCGGCGTCCTTTGACCGCTCGCGCCTCCGGGCGGTCGCAGGCTCGGCCGCCGGACCCGTGCAGATGCCGCACGCCCCGCACGGGACGGGGACGGACTCTCCGAAGTACCCGAGGAGGAAACGCCGTCGGCAGTCGGTCGTCTCGGCGTACCCGCGCATCATGTCGACCCGGGACTGTTCGAGCTTGCGGTGCGTGGCGTGGACGGCGAGGGCGCTCTGCACGGCGGCGTCGACGTCGTCGTCCGCGCCGGTGAAGCGGCTGCCGTCCGGCCCGGTACGAACGGCCCCGGCCTCCTCCATCAGGTTCAGCACGGCGGACAGCGCCGTCGCGCCGAGTTCGCAGTCGTCCCGGAGCCGGGTCGCGCCCACGGCGCCCTCCTCGCCGCGCAGTCGCTCGGCGACGCGACGCAAGGCGTCGGCGTCGGGAGCGCCGGCGGCGAAGAAGCGCTGCAGGCCCAGGTCCTGCGGACGGTAGGCGAGGATCGCCCTGGCCGGCGCCCCGTCGCGGCCGGCCCGGCCGATCTCCTGGTAGTAGGCGTCGAGCGACCCGGGGACGGAGGCGTGCAGCACGAACCGTACGTTCGCCTTGTCGATCCCCATCCCGAACGCCGAGGTCGCCACGACCACGTCGAGTTCACCGGAGCTGAAGCGGTCCTGGGTCCGGCCGCGCTCGGCGGCGGACCGGCCCGCGTGGTAGCTCGCGGCGGACAGTCCGAGGTCGCTCAACTGCTCGGCGTAGCTGTCCGCGGCCCGCCGGGTCCCCGCGTACACGATTCCCGGCTTCTCCTCGACGGCCGCCCGCTCCACGACGAACCGCTCCTTGGCGGCTCCGTCCTGAAAGGTCGACACGTCCAGGTGGATGTTGGGGCGGTCGAAGCCGGCCACTATCTCCACCGGGTCGTCCATGCCGAGCCGTTCGGCGATGTCCCGGCGCACCGGGGCGGCCGCGTTCGCGGTCAGTGCCAGCACCGGCGGGTTGCCGAGCCGCTCGCGCGCGTGGCGCAGCCGCAGGTAGTCCGGCCGGAAATCGTGCCCCCAGGACGACACGCAGTGTGCCTCGTCCACCACCAGCAGCCGGGGCCGGACGGCGGCGAGCCGGTCCGTGACGTCCGGTTTGGCGAGCTGCTCCGGCGCGAGGAAGACCACGTCGACCGAGGAGGCGCTGATGCGGGCCCACGCGGTCTCGTTGTCGCTCCTGGGCTGCGCGGAGTTGATGGCGGCGGCGCGCAGCGCGCCGGATCCGAGCAGGCTCTGCATCTGGTCCCGCTGCAGCGCGATCAGTGGTGAGACGACGACGACCGGACCGCCGAGCAGGACCGCGGGCACCTGGTACACGGCGGACTTGCCCGCGCCGGTCGGCATGACGGCGAGTACGTCACGCCCCTTCATCACGGCCTTCATCGCGCCCAGTTGGGCCGGACGCAACTGCTGCCAGCCGAAGACCCGACGAGCGATGGCGCGCAGGCGACGGGACGTGAGTGCGAACATGGTTCTCCTTGCGGGAAGGGCGTCCAACCGCCGTGTGCCTGGCGGTTACCCCGGTTCGCCGGGTTGTCGCCTCACGATTCGGTCGCGAACATCAGGATCCCCACGAGGCTGTATTGCGCGGCTCCGTCGAGCGGCTCCGTTGAACGGCTCCATTGAGCGGCTCTCGTAGAGGCGTAGGCGACGCCGTCATGGTGGTCGCACGCACCTCCGCAGGCAGAACTATGGTGTCCCACCACATGTGCCCCTGACCTGCGGATTCCTACGGTATGGCGACACGGAACGTCCCCGCCAACCGCTTGGAAGTGGTACCGATGTCCTCCCCCGCGACCGCTCCGCCCTCCCCGGGAACCCCAGCCAGCCTCAAGCGCATCGTCGCCGCCAGTCTCATCGGCACCACCATCGAGTGGTACGACTTCTTCCTCTACGGCTCGGCAGCCGCCCTCGTCTTCAACAGGCTGTTCTTTCCGGACTCCGACCCGCTCGTCGGCACACTCCTGTCGTTCCTGACCTACGCCGTCGGTTTCGCGGCGCGGCCGCTCGGCGCGCTGGTCTTCGGGCACTACGGGGACCGCCTCGGGCGCAAGAAGCTGCTGGTGCTGAGTCTGCTGCTGATGGGCGGGGCGACCTTCGCGATCGGGCTGCTGCCGACGCACGCGACCGTCGGGAGCGCCGCCCCGGTGCTGCTGACCGTGCTGCGGCTGGTCCAGGGGTTCGCCCTCGGCGGTGAGTGGGGCGGAGCCGTTCTGCTGGTGTCCGAACACGGGGACGCGCGACGGCGCGGATTCTGGGCCTCGTGGCCGCAGACGGGCGCCCCCGCCGGGCAGCTGCTCGCGACGGGTGTGCTGTCCCTGCTCACAGCCGTGCTCTCGGACGCCGCGTTCGCCTCCTGGGGCTGGCGGATCCCCTTCCTGCTCTCCGGCGTGCTGGTGGTCGTCGGTTTGTGGATACGTCTGTCTGTCGATGAATCCCCGGTGTTCCGGCAGGCGTTGGCGCAGGCCGAGGCACGCAAAGCGGCCCGCTCGGCGGATGCGGCGGCGGAGCAGCTGCCGCTGGTGTCGGTGCTGCGGCATCACTGGCGTGACGTGCTGGTCGCGATGGGCGCGCGGATGGCGGAGAACATCTCCTACTACGTCATCACCGCGTTCATCCTCGTCTACGCGACCACCTCGGCCGGTGTCTCCAAACAGACCGCGCTCAACGCCGTGCTCATCGCCTCCGCCGTGCACTTCGCGGTGATCCCGGCCTGGGGTGCGCTGTCCGACCGGGTCGGGCGCCGTCCGGTGTATCTGCTGGGCGCGGTCGGGATCGGGCTCTGGATGTTCCCGTTCTTCTCGCTCGTCGACACCGGCACCTTCGGCAGTCTCGTCCTCGCGGTGACGGTGGGGCTCGTTCTCCACGGGGCGATGTACGCACCCCAGGCCGCCTTCTTCTCCGAGATGTTCGCGACCCGGATGCGCTACTCCGGCGCTTCCATAGGCGCCCAGTTCGCCTCGGTCGCGGCGGGCGCGCCGGCGCCGCTGATCGCCACCGCGCTGCTGGCCGACTACGACAGCTCCACCCCGATCGCCCTCTATGTGATCGCCGCGGCCCTGTTGACGGTCCTCGCCGTGGGAGTCGCCAAGGAGACCCGTCACCGCGACCTGACCGAGGGCGACCCGACCGACGGAAACCCGACCGACGGAAACCTGACCGAGGGCGATCGCGGCGTGGGCGCGGAGCACCCGCAGACCCCGGCGACGGACGCGCGCGCCGTCTGATCCCGTCCCCCTCGCCTCCCGTCCCTCCCCCTCGCCGCCTCACAGCCGCCTCCGTACGCCGTCCGCGCGCGTACGGGGGCCGGTCAGTGCGGTGCCGGGATCGCCAACCGGTGCAGTCTCAGCGCGAGTTGGATTTCCAGTGCGCGGGCCGGGCTCTGCCAGTCGTCGCCCAGGAGGCGGCCGACGCGTTCGAGTCGCTGGGCCACCGTGTTGACGTGGACGTGGAGTTCGTCCTTGGTGCGGACCGGGCTCATGCCCGAAGCGAAGTACGCGTCGAGGGTGCGCAGCAGGTCGGTGCCGCGTCGTGCGTCATAGGCGACGACGCGGCCGATGGTGCGCTCCACGAAGCCCGCCACATCCCGGTCGCCGGCGAGGAGGAGCCCCAGGAAGCCGAAGTCCTCGGCGGCCGCCCCGTCGCCGGAACGGCCCAGCAGCCGCAGGGCGTCGAGACAGCGACGGCCCTCCGCGTACGCGGCGACCACCGTGTCCGGGTCGGCCGCGAGGTCCCGCACCGGTGCGGAGGCGCCGACGGTGACCGCTTCGTGGACGGCGGTGCCGAGGTGCAGCGCGGTACGGCGGGCCAACGCCGTCGCGGTGTCGCCGTGTTCGAGTGGCAGCAGCAGGACGGTGCCGCCGTCGCGGGCGGCGGCCAGGCCGTGCCGGGTGGCGGCGAGGTGGGAGGCGGCGGACCACAGGCGGCGGCGCGCGGCCGCCTCCTGGTCGGCGTCGGGAGCGGTGGCGTCGAGGCGGGCGGCGAGCACGACATGGGTCGCGTCGAGGTCGGCGTGCAGCCGGGTGGCGCGCTCGCGCAGCAGCCGCG
This sequence comes from Streptomyces sp. Root1310, assembly GCF_001426425.1. Lineage (NCBI taxonomy): Bacteria > Bacillati > Actinomycetota > Actinomycetes > Kitasatosporales > Streptomycetaceae > Streptomyces > Streptomyces sp. Root1310. The sequence goes on from NZ_LMEQ01000031.1 coordinate 295,311, forward strand.
GGTCACGGTCGCGGGCTTCGAGCAGGTCGTCCAGGAGCTCGCCGCGCACGCGCTGTTCGGCCTCGGCGGCCGAGCGTCTGGCCAGCAGCAGCAGGGAGGTGACCATCGCGGCCCGCTCCAGGGTGCGCTGGTCGACCGGGTCGAGGCCCGGGTGGCCGCGCAGCACCAGGGCGCCGAGCAGTTCCCCGCCGGCCGCGACCGCCGCGACCCAGTCGTGCTCATGACGTACGGCGTGGCCTTCCGCGCGGGAGGCCTCCACGGCCGCGGCCGGCGCGGTCTCCAGGAACTCCACGGTGCCGTCGAGTACTTGGGAGACCGCGGCGGCCACGTCGTGCACCCCGCCGCCGCGCAGGACGAGCTCGGCCAGCCGGTCGTGGACGTCGGAGGCGCGCTCGATGACCGCGCTGCGGTCCCGGATGATCTCGTTGGCCTGCTCCAGGCCGGCCAGGGCCGAGCGCGTCTCGGTCAGCAGGTTGGCGGTGTCGATGGCGGCCGCGGCGAGCGCGGCGAAGGATCCGAGCAGGGCGATCTGCTCCCGTTCGAAGACCCGGGCGCGCCGGTCGGCGGCGAACAGCACTCCGATGACGTGGGGTCCCAGCATCAGCGGAACCCCGAGGATCGCGACCAGCCCCTCGTCGCGTACGCCCGCGTCGATGGTCGTCGTGTGCCGGAAGCGGTCGTCTCGGAAGTAGTCGTCGGTGACGTAGGGACGGGCCGTCTGGGCGACGAGGCCGCCGAGCCCCTCCCCCATTCCGAGGCGCAGCTGCTGGAAGCGGGCGGCGACCGAACCCTCGGTGACCCGCATGTACGTGTCGCCCCTGGCCGGGTCGTGCAGGCTGAGGTAGGCGATGTCGGTGCCGAGCAGCGAGCGGGCCCGCTGCACGATCGCCTGCAGGACGGCGTCCACGTCTCGGGGGCCCGCGAGGTCGTGGGCCGTCTCGAAGAGGGCGGACAGCTCGGCCTCCCGTCGGCGGCGGCCCTCCAGCTCGGAGCGGACCCGCAGCGCGAGCAGCTTGGCGTGTTCGAGCGCCGCGATCCGCTCGCCGGACCCTCCCTCGGCGCGGGCGAGCAGCACGGGCCGGTCGTACGCCTCGGCGGCCGCGCCCCGGGCGAGCAGCTCGAGGAACGGCGCGTCGGCGTCGTAGGCGGGACCGGGGGCTGCGGTCGCGCCCTTCAGGTGATCGCGGGACATGCTCACAGGATTCCTCATCGGCGGGCCGCCCCGGCAGCCCTGTGGACAACTCCGCCGGCGCCGCAGGGCGGGGTGCTCGGTGCGCTCAGTGCGCGGTCCAGCCGCCGTCGAGGACCAGCGAGGTACCCGTCACGAAGGACGCCTGCGGGCCGCACAGATACGCCACGGCCTCGGCGACCTCCTCCGGTTCGATGAGCCGTTTGACGGCGCTGTCCCGCAGCAGCACGTCGGTCAGCACGCGTTCCTCGGGCACGCCGTGTGTCCGCGCCTGGTCGGCGAGCTGCCGCTGGACGAGCGGGGTGCGCACATAGGCGGGGTTGACACAGTTGGAGGTCACACCGTGGGGCGCGCCTTCGAGGGCGGCGGTCTTGGAGAGGCCCTCCAGTCCGTGCTTGGCTGCGACGTACGCCGACTTGTAGGCGGAGGCGCGCAGTCCGTGCACCGAGGACACGTTGACGATGCGGCCCCAGCCCTGCCCGTACATGTGGGGCAGGGCGCCGCGGATGAGCCGGAACGGTGCCTCCAGCATCACGGTGAGCACCGTGTGGAAGACGTCCGGCGGGAAGTCCTCCAGGGGGGCCACCCGTTGCAGCCCGGCGTTGTTCACCAGGACGTCGGTCCCGGCGGCCGCGAGTTCGGCGGCGTCCAGGTCGGTGAGGTCCAAGGCGTACGGTTCGACCGAGCCGGGCAGACCGGCCGCGCTCCCGGCGAGCGTCTCCAGTCCCGCCGCGTCCCGGTCGACGGCGCGGACCTTGGCCCCGGCGGCCGCGAGCCGGAGAGCGCAGGCCCGTCCGATGCCGCCGGCCGCGCCGGTGACGAGGGCGGTGCGGCCGCCGAGGTCGAGCGGGCGGGTGGCGGGACCGGGGGCGGCGACCTGGGGCGGAGTCATGCGACGAGCCTAGGCAGGGCCGGGGCCCCGCCCCATGTGGTCACCGCCCATACTTCAGACCGAAGGCGTGGTCTCGAACCACGTGGGTTCGTCAGTGAGCGCCTGCTTGATACGGAACAGCTGCCGGTCCCGCATCGACGGCAGCGCGTCCAGCGCGAACCAGCCCACCGCGACGGACTCGTCGTCGTTGACCCGCGCCTCGCCGCCCACGGCCCGGCAGCGGAGGGTGACGTCCATGAACTGGCATTCGTCGCCGTTCGGATACTTCACCTGCCCGCCGGAGCGGACCAGGACGACGCGTTCGGGGACGCAGCGCACGCCCGTCTCCTCGTACACCTCCCGCACCGCGCAGTCCGCGGGCTGCTCGCCCGGCTCGGGTATGCCCGAGATCACGCACCACTCGAGGTTGTCCGCGCGCCGGCCGAGCAGCACCCTCCCCTCGTCGTCGAGGACGACGGCGCTGACGCCGGGGAGCCAGAGCAGACGGTGGCCCGCGGAGGCCCGGATCTCGGTGATGAAGTCAGGAGTCGGCATACGGCGACCCTATCCGGGCGGCCCGTATCAGTCGGTGGTGCTCCGTCGGGCCCGTGCCCCGGTGCCGATCGCCCATCCCAGGCCGCCCACGGCGACGAGCACCAGGGCGATCTCGGGCAGGATGCCGAGCTTCGTCGCCGGCGTCTCGGAGGAGCGCAGGGGCACCTTCTGCACCAGGGAGTCCGCGACGAACATGCCGGTCTTCTGGGTGATCTTCCCGTCCGGCATGATGATCGCGCTGACGCCGCTGGTCACGGGCACCGTGACGGTGCGGCTGTGCTCGACGGCGCGGACCCGTGACATGGCCAGCTGCTGGTAGGTCATCTCGCTGCGGTCGAACGTGGCGTTGTTGCTGGGCACGGAGATCAGCTGGGCGCCGTGGGTGACCGTGTCGCGCACGGCCCAGTCGAAGGCCGCCTCGTAGCAGGTGGCGAGGCCGACCTCGGTCCCGTCCATGTCGAACACACCCGGCTTGGCGCCCCGGCTGAAGTCCTGGCCGACCATGGAGGTCCAGTTCTCGTTGATGGCTCCGATGAACGAGCGCAGCGGGAGGTACTCGCCGAACGGCTGGACCTGCCGCTTGTCGTACGTCTGGGTGGGTCCCTTCACCGGGTCCCACAGGATCTGCTCGTTGTAGAGCTTGCCGTCCCGCTCGACCACGCCGCCGACCGAGATCGGCGCGCCGATCGCCTTGGCCGCCTTGTCGATGACCGCGGCTGCGTCGGCGTAGGCGAAGGGGTCGATGTCGGAGGAGTTCTCGGGCCACAGGACGAAGTCGGGCTGGGCGACCTTGCCCGCCTTGACCTCGGCGGCCAGGCGCTCCGTCTCGCGCGCGTGGTAGTCGAGCACGGCCCGGCGCTGGGCGTTGAACTCCAGACCGAGACGGGGAACGTTGCCCTGGATGACGGCGACCGTCGCGGTGCCGTCCTCCGCCTTGTCACTGACCAGGGAGCGGGCGGCGACGGCGCCGACGACCGGGACGGCCACGCTGAGCAGGGCCAGGGCGGCCGCCGACCGCCGCACCGAACCCGATCGCCGCCGCTCCAGGACGAGGCGCACGATCTCGTACAGGCCGAAACCGCACAGCACGACGGCGAAGCCGAGCACGGGGGTGCCGCCCACCGCGGCGAGGGGCAGGAAGACACCGTCCGCCTGGCCGAAGGCGATCTTGCCCCAGGGGAAGCCGCGGAAGGGCACGCGCGCGCGTGCCGCCTCACCGGCGGTCCAGAGCGCCGCCGCCCACAGCGGCCAGGCCGGCAGCTTGGAGACCGCCGCCACGCCCACGCCGACCAGTGCGACGAAGACCGCCTCGATGACCACCAGGGCGATCCAGGGCCCGGGACCGACCTCGACGCCGGTCCACACCAGGAGCGGCAGCAGGAAACCCAGCCCGAAGAGGTAGCCGAGACCGAGGGCTGCCTTCCAGCTGCGCCCGCGCAGCACCCAGCCGAGGACGGCGAAGGCCGGCAGCGCCAGCCACCACAGGGTGCGCGGCGGGAAACTGACGTAGAGCAGCACTCCGGAGAGCGCGGCTGCGGCGGCCGGGACGAGGCGCAGGAGCCGCGCGCCGCGCGAGGCCCGCGCGGCCTGGGGGTCCAGCTGGTCCGGCTGGCCCACGGAAGTTGCGGTGACGGTCACTCCGGGAGTGTACGGCGAGTGACCTTTTGGCCGACAGCGCAGTCCGCGGGGCGGTCCACGCCTGTCGCACAACCCGGCGCAAGTCATCCACAAACCGCCCATCAGCCGTTACGGTGTGCCCGTGCCCCATGTCGCGCGCGGGCGGCGGGGGTCCGTCACGGTTCAGGGCCGTCACGGTCGGGGGGCGACCGGGTTCGGGGGGACGGGTGGGTTCCACGGGGATGACGTCTGCGGTCGACGCGGACGCGGACGGGGAAAGACGAAACGTTTCCGACGCGGCGGGCGTGGCCGTGCTCGGGGCCTGCGCCAGCTGGTCCCTGGTCACCGCCGCCGTGCACGACGGACGCCCCGAGGGTGTCCTGCTCGCGGTACTGGCGGTGGCGGCCGGTTTCGCGGCGGGGCGGATCCTCGGGGTGCTGCTGCCGGTCGCCGGGCTCTGTGCCGGGGCGCTGGCGGGGCTGACCCTGACGGTGGCCCGGCCCCGGCTCGGTCCGGGCCCCGAGACCGTCGCGCCACTGGGTCACGCCGGCGCCACCGCCGCGGTGCTGACCCTGTCGGCCGGTGCCGCGTGCTGTGCGGCCTGGGCTGCCTCGGTGCCGGTGGTGCGGCTCGGGCTGTCGCTGCTCGCCGCAGGCATCGCGGTCGCCGGGGTCTTCGTGGGCTCGACCACGGCCGTGGTGACCTGTTGCGCGGTGCTGCTGTGCTCCCTGGCGGCCGGCCGGACGCGCCGCCGGGGGCCCGCGCTCGCTGCCCTGGCCGTGGCCGCCGCCCTGGTCATGGGCCTGGTCTGGGCGGTCGCCGGGGACGTGCTGTCCGGCGGCCTCGCCGAGTCACTGACGGACCGGCTGACTCCGCACCGGGTCGATCTGTGGCGTGACGCTCTGGGGATGGCCCACCGGGAGGCCGGCCTCGGCGTGGGGCCCGGACGCTTCGGGGAGCTGAGCGGTACGGCGGCGCGGTCGACGCTGCCCGACGGGAAGCCGCACTCGGCGCCGCTGCAACTGGCGGCGGAGCAGGGTGTCGTCGGTGTGCTGCTGCTTTCCGCGGCCTTCTGCTGGGTGCTGTTCGCCCTGTGGCGCGCGCCGCGCCCCACCCCGGTCGTTCTCACCGCGGGTGCCGCGCTCACGGCGCTGGCCGCCGTCGCCGCGATCGGCAACGCGCTGAGCTTCACCGCGGTGTCGGTCGGTGCGGGACTGCTGGCCGGCCTGGCCACGGCCCGGCCGCTCGCCGAGGAACCCCCGGCACCCGAGGCCCGGCCGGAGTGCGACCGGGACCTGCGCCACGACGGCCGCCCGGCCGCCTGACCCGGCGCCTTCCCGGCGCGCGGCTCAGGGCGTGGTGCCCGGGGTGCCGGCCCGCAGCCGGTCCCTGATGACGCGCACGGCCGACTCCGCGTCGTCCACCGTGATCGTGAACGTGTGACCGTCCCAGAGCCGCAGCAGCACGCCCTCCCCCCGGCGGACCACGACGGCCGTGCCCTTCTCCGGCCGCCAGCGATAGCCCCAGCCTCCCCAGTGGCGGGGAGTGACGAGCGGTACGAAGTCGGCTCCGGCGACATGGGCCAGCGGGATCCGCCGACGCGGCAGCCCGATGTGGCCGCAGCGCACCTCCAGCGACTCCTGGTCGAGCTTCAGGTCGACGTGGACGAAGGCGAGGGTGCCGAAGAGAACCAGCAGCCCGGCGGCGATACAGCCGACGACGGACATGGCGAGCGGGGCGATGCCGGACGTCCACGCGGATTCGACGGCGAGCTCGACGCCGAGGGCCATGCAGGCGGCGCCGACGAGCGCCAGCACCCACTGGAACCGGTTGGTGGCGCGTCCGGTCCAGACGTCGGGATGCGGGGCGTCGGCATGCGGGACGTCGGGAAGCGGGATGCTCTCGTCGTGGGGGTGGTCCCTCATATTGATGAGGTTACTCAGGTTTCGCTGCGCCGGTAGCACGTAGCGCAGGGTGACTGCTCCGCCCGGGCGGCGGGCGGCCCCCGGGGGGGCCGGTCCCGGCCGGTCGGTCACTGGGCGGGGCTGACGGCCTCCAGCAGTCGGCCTTCCGCATAGGCCAGGGCGGGCGCCGGAAGAGCGCCGGGACGGCCGCTGAGGAGAACCGTCACGGTGCCGGGCGCCGCCGCCTCGGGTGCGGGGCGCGCGCCGATGCGGCGCAGTGCCTGCGCGGCCACGGCGCCGGCCGAGCCGTGCAGGACGAGCGGCGGCCGGTCGGGACGCTGCACGGCGGCACGGATACGGTCGGCGACCAGCTCGTAATGGGTGCAGCCCAGGACGACGGTCGTCACTTCCTCGGGGGTGAGCGCGGCGGCCGCGGTGACCGCGGCGTCGATCGCCGCCTCGTCCGCGTGCTCGACCGCCTCCGCCAGTCCCCAGCAGGGCACCTCGTGGACCGGGACGCCCCCGGCGAAGTCCCGGATGAGGTTGCGCTGATAGGGGCTACCGGTGGTGGCGGGCGTGGCCCAGATCGCGACGGGGCCGCCACCGGCCGCTGCAGGCTTGATCGCCGGGACGGTCCCGATCACCGGGATGCCGGGTTCGAGGAGGGACCGCAGCGCGGGCAGGGCGTGCACGGTCGCCGTGTTGCAGCCGACGATGAGGGCCTCGGGCCGGTGCGCGGCGGCGGCCTCGGCGACGGCCACGGCACGCTCGGTGAGATCCTGCGGGGTGCGCGGCCCCCAGGGCATGCCGTCGGGGTCGAGGGAGAGCACGAGATCGGCGTCCGGCCGCAGGCGCCGTACCGCGGCGGTGGCCGCCAACAGGCCGATTCCGGAGTCCATGAGCGCGATCTTCACCCGGCCACCATAGACGATGTGCTCTTGCGCCCCGATGGCGTGGGGCAGACTGCGCGCGTGAGCGCCATCGTGTGGATCGCCGCCGTAGCTCTGGCCGCCTGGCTGTGGCTGTTGCTCTGTCAGGGCTTCTTCTGGCGCACGGACGTCAGGCTGCCGGCCCGGGAGGAGCCGCGGGAGTGGCCGTCCGTCTGCGTCGTCGTCCCCGCGCGCGACGAGGCGGCGGTGCTGCCCGCCAGCCTGCCCTCCCTGCTCGCGCAGGACTACCCGGGGCGGGCGGAGATCTTCCTCGTCGACGACGGCAGCTGCGACGGCACGGGGAAGCTGGCGCGCACGCTCGCGCGGCAACGGGGCGGGCTCCCGCTGACCGTGACCTCGCCGGGCGAACCTCCCGCGGGCTGGACCGGGAAGCTGTGGGCGGTGCGTCACGGCATCGGCCTGGCACGCGCGCGTGAGCCCGAGTACCTCCTCCTCACGGATGCCGACATCGCGCACGGGCCCGACAGTCTGCGCGAGCTGGTGGCGGCGGCCCGCACCGGAGGGTTCGACGTCGTCTCCCAGATGGCACGGCTGCGGGTGGAGAGCCTGTGGGAGCGGCTGGTGGTACCCGCCTTCGTCTACTTCTTCGCGCAGCTCTACCCCTTCCGATGGATCGGCCGACGCGGGGCGCGGACGGCCGCGGCCGCGGGCGGGTGCGTCCTGCTGCGCACCGACGCGGCCGAGCGGGCGCGGATCCCGGACGCCATCCGGCACGCCGTCATCGACGACGTGGCGCTCGCGCGGGCCGTGCGGGCTGCGGGCGGTCACATCTGGCTGGGGCTGGCCGACCGGGTGGACAGCGTGCGGCCGTACCCGGGGCTGCACGATCTGTGGCGGATGGTCTCGCGCAGCGCCTACGCGCAGCTGCGGCACAGTCCCCTCCTGCTGACCGGCACGGTGCTCGGTCTGGCGCTGGTGTACCTGGTGCCTCCGCTCGCCCTGCTCGGCGGGCTCGCCGCGGGCAGTGCGGCCACCGCCGTGTCGGGCGGTCTGGCGTGGCTGGTGATGGCGGGGACATACGTCCCGATGCTGCGTTACTACGGTCAGCCGCTGTGGCTCGCTCCCCTGCTGCCGTTCACCGCGTTCCTCTATCTGCTGATGACGGTCGACTCCGCGGTCCAGCACTACCGGGGGCGCGGCGCGGCCTGGAAGGGCCGCACCTACGCCCGTCCGGACGCGGTCGCGGACGAGGGCTGAGCCGTCGTACAGGGACCCCCGCGAACAGGGTCCCCGACGATCACAGGGGTCCCGGCCGCGGGAGCCCCTGCCGCAGGAGTCGCGACCGCAGGGACCTCTACTTGCGGCCCGGCGTCCAGTTCATGCCCCACCCGTAGGTGTAGTCGACGGTCCGCTGTGGGCTCACCCCGCGCTCGGGCACCAGGTAGCGGGCCTCGCGCTGGACGACGAGGTCGCCGCCGTTGTTGGTGATCAGCGCGAGCGCGCACACGGTCGAGGGGACCGTGCACTCGTCCAGGGAGAAGTCGATCGCGGCGCCGAACTGCGGTTGCAGCGTGACCGTGGCGTGCAGGTCGGCGAAGGAACGCGCGCCCTCGTAGATGGTCACGAAGACAAGGATGCGCCGGAAGTCGTTCTTGTGGTCGAGGTTCACGGTGAGGTTCTCACCGCTCGCCACGGCGCCGGTACGGTCGTCGCCGTCGAGGTGGATGAACGGCGGTTGATGCAGGGCGCCGAAGGCGTTGCCGAGGGCCTGGACCACGCCCTTGCGGCCGTCGGCGAGCTCGAACAGGGCGCACAGGTCGAGGTCGAGGTCGTTGTGCATGGCGACCGCGCGGCCGCGCTTGCTGCCCCACCCGGAGAACTGCTTGCGCACCTCCCAGTTCAGGTTCACGCGCAGGGCGCCCGAGGTGCCGCCCTGCTTGCTCAGGGACACCGACGGGGCGGCCTTGGTCAGCGTCACCTTGGTCAGCCGGACCGGGGCGGCGGGCGGTGCGGGCGGCGGAGGCGGCGGGGCCTGGTGGACGGGCGGGGGCACCGTGGCCGGAAAGGCGGGCATGGTCGGCTGCTGGGACGGCGGAGGAGGAGCCTGACGGGTGGGCGCGGCCGGGGCGGCCGCCTGCTGCGGCTCGTCCACGGCGATCCCGAAGTCGGTGGCCAGGCCTTCGAGGCCGCTGTCGTAGCCCTGCCCGACGGCCCGGAACTTCCAGGCACCCTGGCGGCGGTAGAACTCCCCCAGCACGAAGGCCGTCTCCACCGTCGCGCCGGCGCTGTCGAACCGTGCCACGACGGTGCCCTGCGCCGCGTCCCGTACCTCGATGTAGAGGCCGGGCACCTGGCCGAACGAGCCGCCGTCCGTCGAGGCCGCCAGGACGATGGTCTCGATCGCGGGCTCCACGCGCGCGAGGTCGACGAGCAGGCTGTCGGTCACCCGGCCGCCGGCGTCGCGCTTGCCCTCGTGCCGGACGGCTCCGGAGGAGTGGGCCGGCTGGTTGTAGAAGACGAAGTCCGCGTCGGATCTGACCTTTCCGCCCATCAGCAGCAGCGCCGACGCGTCCGCGTCCGGAACACCCGTTCCCGAGCGCCAGCCCAGTTCGACCCGCAGTGCCGTGGTCGGCACCGGAGCATTGGACCCCTTCGACATTGACATGTACGCCCCCATCGCGTGTCAGTGCACCGGGCCGCACGCCTCGGCACCCCTCGGGTTGTCTTTCCGGCCAACCTATTCCGCGGGACGGGGAACTCCCATCGGGAGCGCAGGATCAGCCCTGACCAACCGTCGGTAACCCGCTCGGAACTCGGCCTTTACACGATCGGAAGGACGCGCGCCGTCCTTTTTTCCCACGTTCGCTCGCATTGGGGATCCGAGGTCACTGCGGACACGGAAATCAACCCTCTTATCGGTCTCCCCAACCAGCACATCGTGGGCTTAACTTATGTGCCATGACCTCCCCCCGCTCCACCTATGGCGGCGGCTACTACGCCTCCTTCCCGGACACTCCGATCTACGACTCGCTCGTGGCCGAGCGGGGCACCCCGCAGATCGCCCCGATCCGGGTCCCCGCCGCGTACGACATGGGCAGCAGCAACCTGCCCGCGTTGCCGTCGGCTCTGCCCGCTCTCCCGGCGGGCCCCTCGCAGTCCTACGGGTACGGCTACCCGCAGGCCCAGCAGCCCGCGCCGTTGCAGCAGGCTCCGGCGGCGTACATCCCGCCGCAGGCCAACGCACCGCGCGGCTACCCCGGACCCCAGGGGCAGCAGCAGCCGCGTCCGGCGGGCCCCGGCACGGGCTACGACGCCATGCGCCCGGCCGCTCCCCGGCCCGCCGCGCCCCAGTACCAGGACCCGTACAACCAGCAGTACCGGGGCTACTGAGCCCACGGGGTCGTCGGTGCCACCTGGCAGGATGACCCCATGGGGCATGTGCAGCTGCTGTCGATTCACGTCCATCCGGTCAAGGCGTTCCGGGGTCAGGAACCCCGGGAGGCCGTCGTGGAGCCCTGGGGGCTGGCCGGTGACCGACGCTGGGCGTTGATCGACCACGGGGGAAAGGTCGTCACACAACGTCAGCAGCCGCTCCTCGCGCTGGCCGCCGCCGAGCTTCTGCCCGGCGGCGGTGTACGTCTGTCCGCGCCCGGTCTGGAGCCGCTGACCGTGCAGGTGCCCGAGCCGGTGGGCACGGTGTCGATGGAGATCTTCCGTGACAAGGTGGAGGGGGTCCTCGCCGACGACACCGCGCACGCCTGGTGCAGTGCCCACCTCGGCGCCGACGTGCGGCTGGTGCACATGGACGACCCCGCGACCCGTCGGCCGGTCGACCCGGGGTACGCGCGGCCCGGCGAGACGGTCACCTTCGCCGACGGATATCCGCTGCTGGCCACCACGACCGCGTCCCTGGACGCCCTCAACTCGCTGATCGCCCGGGGCGAGCACGCCGGGGAGGGCCCGCTGCCGATGAACCGTTTCCGGCCGAACCTGGTCCTGGCGGGCACCGATCCGTGGGCGGAGGACGGCTGGTCGCGCCTCGCCGTCGGCGAGGTCGAATTCCGGGTCGCCAAGCCGTGCGGCCGCTGCGTCGTGACCACCACCGACCAGGGCACCGCGACACGCGGCAAGGAGCCCCTCCACACCCTGGGCCGGCATCGGCGCCTCGGCGGCAAGTTGATCTTCGGACAGAACCTGGTACCACTCGGTCGCGGCACGATCAGAGTCGGTGATCCGGTGTGCGTCATCGCATAGTTCCGGCCTAGGTCGGAGGCCGGGCGATCCGTGGGAACCCCCGCCCGGCTCCGGAGCGTTGGGATTGCGTGAGAAGTTCATGAGAGGTCCCGGGCTCTGGTGATTTCGCTCTCTCTTTCCCCGGGCTCGCGCGTGAACGGCTCCAACGGGGGTTATCACGGAGCGGGAAGGGGGTGCGGGCGTGCGAGCGATCGGCGGAATCTGGCGCTGGCGACACAACCCGCTGCGCCGTACGACGGATCTGGTCGAGGCGTGGGTGGCGTTGTCGGCCTTGTTGCTGATCCTCCTCGTCGCGCCCGTGGTGGGTTCCCTCGTCGGCGCCGTGGCGCAGGAGGCCCTCCAGCAGTCGGTCCACGAACAGCGGGAGTCCCGCCACGAGGTCACGGCCACCGTGGTGCGCCAGGTGGACGGTTCGCCGCTGGAGGTGGACCCGGAGACGGCCACCGGCCGGGAGACCCGCACCCGGGTCGTCGCGGACTGGACGGCACCGGACGGCACGCCGCAGCACGGCACGGTCCTGGCGGGCCTCAAGTCCCCGCACATCGGCGACCACTTCGGGATATGGACGGACGCACACGGCGCGCTGGTGGCCCGGCCACTGGACACCGCCACGGCGACGACGCACGCCGTGCTCGCCGGCTTCGGCGCGGCCCTGCTCACCGCGGGCACCGTCGAGGGTGTTCGGCGGCTGATCGTCTGGCGCCTGGTCCGTCGCCGGTACGCCCGTTGGGACCAGGCCTGGGACCGTGCGGGCCCGGACTGGGGCCGCACCGGCACCGGCAGCTGACGGCCTTCCGTCTCTGGTCAACCCACCACCCGCGCGCACGCTACGGTGGTCCGGCCGAACCATTCGGCATCAACCCGCGTACCACGAGGTGGGGGCACATCAACGCCATGGCACAGGGCACGGTCCAGGTGACGCACACCGGCACATCGAGGTGGCGGCGCCGCACGGGTGAGTACGCATCGCTCGCCGCCGCCCTGGAGGCCGCGGCCGAGGGTGACGTGCTCACCATCGCTCCCGGAACCTATCGGGAGAACCTGGTCGTCGACCGGTCGGTGACGCTGCGCGGCCCCGAGGGCTCCCCCGGTTCCGTGCGCCTCGCGCCCCTGGACGGGGTGCCGTTGACCGTACGCGCCTCGGCGGTGGTACAGGACCTGCACGTGGAGGGCCAGGACGCGGCCGCGCCCGCGGTGCTCGTCGAGGACGGCACACCGGAGCTGCTGGACGTACGGATCGTCACGCGGTCGGCGGCGGGCATCGAGGTGCGGGGCAGTGCCCGCCCGACGGTGCGGCGGTGCACCGTCGACAACCCGGCGGGCATCGGCATCGCCGTGGTCGACGGCGGCGGCGGTGTCTTCGAGGAGTGCGAGGTCGTCGCGGCGGGACAGGCCGGCGTCTCGGTGCGCGGCGGGGCCCACCCCCGGCTGGAGCGCTGCCGGGTGCACCACACGTCGGGCGCGGGTCTGAGCGCGACCGGCGACAACTCCTCGCTGGAGGCGGTGGGCTGCGAGATCTACGAGGTCCGGGGCAGCGGTGTCCAGATCACCGCCCGGGCCACCGCGCACCTCACCGACTGCGACGTGCACCGCACGACCTCCGACGGCGTCACGCTCGACACCGACGCCGTGCTCACCCTGGCCGACTGCCGCATCCACGACATCCCGGAGAACGCGGTCGACCTGCGCTCCCGTTCCGTCCTGACACTGACCCGCACGACGGTGCGTCAGTTCGGCCGCAACGGACTGTCGGTGTGGGACCCGGGCACACGCGTGGACGCCAACCAGTGCGAGATCTTCGACAGCACCGGCGACTACCCGGCCGTCTGGGTCAGCGACGGCGCCACCGCGGTCCTCGACTCCTGCCGGGTGCACGACGTGCCCGACGCCCTGTTCGTCCTCGACCGGGGCTCCCGCGCGGACGTCGTGGACAGCGACCTGTCCCAGGTGCGCAACACGGCCGTGTCGGTGAGCGACGGGGCGACCGCCCAGCTGGACGACTGCCGGATCCGGGACGCGGCGACCGGCGCGTGGTTCCGCGACCACGGCAGCGGTGGCACCCTCAACAACTGCACCGTGGACAGCACCCAGACCGGCGTGATCGTCACCAAGGGCGCCGACCCGACCGTCGAGCGCTGCACCGTCGACTCCCCCGCCGAGGCCGGGTTCTATGTGTCGGCCGGTGGCCGCGGCACCTTCCTGAACTGCCGGGTGACGAACAGCGGCGGCTACGGCTTCCATGTCATAGACGGCAGTCGTACGACGCTGCGCAAGTGCCGTACGGAGCGCTGCGCGCGCGGTGGTTACGAGTTCGCCGACGCCGGGGGCGACGCGGGCCCGGGCTCCGGTCCCCTGGTCGAGGACTGCACCAGCGACGAGAGCGCGGGCGTGCGGACACCCGGGGCCGCTGGGGCGCCCGAGCCGGTGGTGCAGACGAGCGCCCAGTCGCCGGGTCTGCTGGGTCTGGTTCCCGAGCAGCGGGCCACCGCGCCGGAACCGCCGCGGGCCGCCGGTGAGCCGCAGACGTCGGTGCGGACCTCGACGGACGTGCTCGGCGAGTTGGACACGCTGGTGGGCCTGGAGAGCGTCAAACGCGAGGTGCGGGCCCTCATCGACATGATCGAGGTGGGCCGGCGCCGTCAGCAGGCCGGGCTCAAGGCGGCGTCCGTCAAGCGCCATCTCGTCTTCACCGGCTCCCCCGGCACCGGCAAGACGACGGTCGCCCGCCTCTACGGGGAGATCCTCGCCGCCCTGGACGTGCTGGAGAAGGGCCACCTCGTCGAGGTTTCCCGCGTCGACCTGGTCGGCGAGCACATCGGCTCGACGGCGATCCGCACCCAGGAGGCCTTCCAACGGGCGCACGGCGGCGTGCTGTTCATCGACGAGGCGTACGCGCTGTCGCCGGAGGACGCGGGCCGCGACTTCGGCAAGGAGGCCATCGACACCCTGGTGAAGCTGATGGAGGACCACCGGGACTCCGTGGTGGTGATCGTGGCGGGCTACACCGCGGAGATGGAGCGCTTCCTTTCGGTCAACCCCGGTGTGGCGTCCCGTTTCTCACGGACCATCACCTTCGGCGACTACGGCCCCGACGAGCTGTTGCGGATCGTGGAGCAGCAGGCCGAGGAGCACGAGTACCGGCTCGCTCCGGGCACCGCGGACGCCCTGCTGAAGTACTTCACGGAACTCCCCAAGGGAGCCGCCTTCGGCAACGGGCGAACCGCGCGCCAGACGTTCGAGGCGATGGTGGAGCGGCACGCCGGCCGGGTGGCCCAGGTGGCCGAGCCGAGCACGGACGACCTGACCCTGCTGTATGCGGAGGATCTGCCCGAGCTGCCCTGATCCGCTCAGGTGCGCTGCACGGGCAGCTCCGGCCGCAGCCGCCCCAGCAGCATCTCGCGTTCCTCGACGAACGCCGGGTCGGCCTGGTAGTCGGAGTGGCCCAGGACGGGCGCGGGCAGCGGGTGTTCCTCGGTGCGGCCGTACGCCAGCGGGTCCGCGAGGGGCTCGCGGTCCACCTGGGGGCCGCAGTCGTCGCCGGAGAGCCGGACCGGGCCGCCGATGGGGTCGGTGAGCCGGTACAGGTTGCGCCAGCAGGCGATGTCCTCGTGCAGGGCGGCGAGCGCGGCCGGGCCGAAGTGCGCCGGGAACCAGCGGCCGTAGAGCCGCTCGATCGGGGAGCCGTAGGTGAGCAGGGCGACCCGCTTGCGGTCGGAGGGCTTCAGCTGCCAGGCCGCGGCGGCCGCGAGGACGCTGCCCTGGGAGTGCCCGGAGATCACCAGACGTCCGCCCGTGGCGCGCGTCCAGCCGGCCATCCGCCAGGTCAGGTCGGGGACCGCGCGCTCCGCGTAGCAGGGCGGGGCGAAAGGGTGCGCGGCGCGCGGCCAGAAGGTGCCGACGTCCCAGAGGATGCCGATCGTGCGCCGCGCGGAGGCGTCCTTGTAGGCGCGCCGGCCCCAGGTGACGAAGAGGACGAAGCCGAGGCCGATGAGCCAGGAGCCCATCGCCTGTGCGGTCTGGGCCGCGCCCTGGACGAAGGGCTGGGCTCCGTCCCCGGCACGGACCGGGGTCTTCCCGGTGCCGAAGGCTCCGACGAGCGCTCCCGCGCCCAGGAGCAGCGTCGCGGTGGAGACGACGGCGACAAGGAGCGGGCCACGGTCGGTGAGGGTGGCCATCGCGCGGGCGCGGGCGATGCGACGGGTGCGGGCCGGGTCGCCGGGTCCGACCCCGTACTCACGGCCCACCGCCTCCTCCTCGGCCCGGGTGAGCAGCCAGGTCTGCCGCGCGAGGAGTCCGCACAGCGCCAGCAGGACGACGAGCAGCACGGGGATGACGGACGCCTGCCAGGTCAGGAGCACGGGCGGTCCGTCGAGGAAGGTCCCGGTGCCGTCCAGCCAGTCCGACACCCGCTGCGACACCCCGCCGGACATCACTCCGCCGAGCGCGCAGGCCAGCATCGCGACGGCGGGCCCACCGAGCCCGCGCAGGGCGCAGCGCTCCTGCTGGACGAGCTGCACCCGCTCGACGGCGGTGGCCCCGGCCGGGTCCGACGGCGCGGAGCGCTCCCGTGGACAGTGGTGCAGGACGCGGGCGACGACCGCGAGGGCGATCACCAGGGCGCCCTGGGCGAGGGCGAGACCGCCGAAGGTCGCGTCGCCGGGAAGCCGCCCCTCGGAGTGCCAGCCGGGGCGCTGCCACCCCGCGTACACCAGGGTGAGGGCGAGCAGGACGAGGGCGGCCAGGGGCAGCCGGTGGACGAGGTGCGCGTCGATGCGGCGGTCGAGGCGGTGCTCGCTGCGGCCCCGGCGGCACACCACCCACACCGTGGCGAACGCGCCCGCCACCAGGGACGCCTCCAGCAGTCGGCCGAGCCAGTCGAGGAGCGCGGGGCCGCCGGGCCGGCGGTCCTGGCGCACGGCGGCCGTACCGACGGCAGCGGCCACCGTCAGCAGTCCCGCCGCGGTGTGCGCCGCGCGCAGGCGGGCCACCAGCCGGCGCCCGTACCAGAAGCCGGGCCGGCCGAGTGCGGTGTGACCGGGGCCGTTCTCGGGCTCGGCCGCGCGGTCGAGCGGCTCCTGGGACTCGTAGGCCCGCCAGGTGCGGTGGGACAGGTACCACAGGAGACCGACGAGGGCGGTCGGGACCAGGGCGGCGAGGGCGAGCCGACGGCCCGGCAGGCTCCACCAGCCGCCGTCGGAGACCGCCGGTGAGAGGAAACCCAGCCAGGAGTGACGCTCGGCGCAGGCGGTCGTGCCCGCGCACTGCCAGGCGGTCAGGTCGAGGGCGACCTCGCAGGCCGCGGCGACGAGCAGCACCGTCAGGCTCAGTGCCGCGAGCCGCACGAGCAGCCCGTACAGCCGCACCGCGCGGATGCCCTCCGGTGCGGCGGGACGCATCCAGTGGGCGAGGTTGACGACCATGAACGGCAGCAGCAGGAGCCACAGGGCGCGGGTGCCGTTGCCCGAGGTGAGGTTGGACCACACGTAGGCCTCGGGAACGGGAGCGTCGCGGCCGCGGTCGTCGGCGGGAGCGGTGTCCGCGGTGACGTCGTCGGCGCGCCGGAACACGGCCGCCGTCTCGTCGCCGGTGATCCGCACCGTGCGCGGATCGTTGAGCATCTTCTCGGGCGTGGCACCACCCACGCCGTGGACCAGGAGTTCCAGGGCCGTTCTGTCCGCTGAGGCACGTTCCACTGTTCGCACTTCCCCCGTGACACGCCTTCGACATGTGTCCGCGCGGACATAAGGATCGCCACTTCACAGGCTTGATACACCTCCCGTCACGGAACCTCCCCGGTGCGGGCGGTGAACGCCCACGCCCCCGGTGAGTGGCATGCACGCGTCGGGGTGGTGGACCAGCTGTGAGCAAGCCGTGCGAGGATGGGACGCCCCGCACCGGAATCGGCGAGAATGGCCTCGTCGGAGCAGGTGAGCGGGCCTGTCGGACGGGTTGAGGGAAAGGACCGGAGCGTACGTGAGTGAGAATCAGAACCTCCTCGCGGAGCAGCGCCGCGCCCTGATCCTGGACGAGGTACGCCGCCGGGGCGGCGTGCGGGTCAACGAGCTGACCCGCAAGCTCGGCGTGTCGGACATGACGGTGCGCCGGGACCTCGACGCGCTGGCGCGGCAGGGTGTCCTGGAGAAGGTGCACGGCGGTGCGGTGCCGGTCGTGGAGGCGAGCACCCACGAGCCGGGCTTCGAGGCGAAGTCGGGTCTGGAGCTGACCGCCAAGGAGGACATCGCGAAGGCGGCGGCGGAACTCGTCGCCGCGGGCAGCGCGATCGCGCTGTCGGGCGGTACGACGACGTACGCGCTGGCGCACCATCTGGTGGACGTGCCGGATCTGACCGTGGTGACCAACTCGGTGCGCGTGGCCGACGTCTTCCACGTGGCGCAGCGCACCTCGGGCCCCCGGCAGGGCGCGGCCACGGTCGTGCTGACCGGCGGGGTGCGCACGCCGTCCGACTCGCTGGTGGGTCCGGTCGCCGACCAGGCGATCGCGGCGCTCCACTTCGACGTGCTGTTCCTCGGTGTGCACGGGATATCGGCCGAGGCCGGTCTGTCCACGCCGAACCTCGCGGAGGCCGAGACCAACCGGCGCCTGGTGCAGTCTGCGCGCCGGGTCGTGGTGGTCGCGGACCACACCAAGTGGGGTGTGGTGGGCCTGAGTTCGTTCGCGGCGCTGGAGCAGGTCGACACGCTGGTGACGGACACGGGGCTGCCGGAGGCGGCGCGCGCGGAGGTCTCAGAGCACCTGCGGCGGCTGGTGGTCGCGGGCGAGCCCGGTGAGGGTACAGACATCTGAAGGGCCTGCGGCTAGGGTGACGCACCCGCTTCCACGCCCGAGGAGGTCGCGCGCATGGCTCACCGACTGCGCCCCGAAGGACTCGCGTTCGTCGAGACCGCTCCTGTACGGCTGGTTTTCGCCCAGGAGGTGTCCGCTCCCCCTGAACTCGTCTTCCGCGCCCTCGCCGAGGACGTGTCCGGCTGGGCGGAGTGGTTCCCGGCCGTGCGGTCCGTCCAGCCCCTGGACGACGGCGCGGGGCGCGACGTACGGCTCAGGGGCGGCACGCGTTTCCGGGAGACGGTGCTCGTGGCGAAGGAGCCGGAGCTGTACGCCTACCGCGTGGACGTGACCAACGCGCCGGGGGTGCGGGCGCTGGTCGAGGAGTGGCGGCTGGCGCCGGCCGGGGCGGGGACGCGGGTGCGGTGGACGTTCGCCGCCGACGGCAACGGGGCGTTCCGGGCGGTCCTGCGGCTGGCGCGGGCCGGTCTGGGGCGGTCGTTCCGGGACGCGGTGACGAAGCTGGACCGCCGGCTCACCCCGTAGGGGTCGCGGACCGTCCGCTCGGGCCGCGCGTCGCGGAGGTCAGGCCGGCCACACGCCCGTGGCCAGCAACGATTCGATGGCGGCGGTGTAGGGGGCGATGTCCAGGCCCTGTTCGGCGAGCCAGGTGTCGGAGTAGTACTTGTCGAGGTAGCGGTCGCCCGGGTCGCACAGCAGGGTGACGACACTGCCGCGGTGTCCGTCGGCCACCATCTCGGCGACGATCTTCAGCGCGCTCCACAGTCCGGTGCCGGTCGAGCCGCCCGCCTTGCGGCCGATGGCCCGTTCCAGTGCGCGTACCGCGGCGACGCTGGCCGCGTCCGGGACCTTCATCATCCGGTCGACGGCGCCGGGCACGAAGCTGGGTTCCATGCGCGGGCGGCCGATGCCCTCGATACGGGAGCCGCAGTCGCAGGTGACGTCCGGATCGCCGGTGGTCCAGCCCTCGAAGAAGCAGGAGTTCTCCGGGTCGGCGACGCAGATGCGGGTGTTGCGCTGTGTGTAGTGGACGTAGCGGGCGAGGGTCGCGGAGGTGCCGCCGGTGCCGGCCGTGGCCACGATCCAGGCGGGCTCCGGGAACCGCTCCCACTCCAGTTGGCGGAAGATGGATTCGGCGATGTTGTTGTTCCCGCGCCAGTCCGTGGCCCGTTCGGCGTAGGTGAACTGGTCCATGTAGTGGCCGCCGCTGTCCGCCGCGAGGCGGGCGGACTCCTCGTACATCGTGCGGGAGTCGTCGACGAAGTGGCACTGACCGCCGTGGAACTCGATCAGGCGGATCTTCTCGGCGCTCGTCGTGCGCGGCATGACCGCGATGAAGGGCACGCCGATCAGCTTGGCGAAGTACGCCTCGGAGACGGCCGTCGAACCGCTGGACGCCTCGATCACCGGGCGGCCCGGCCGGATCCAGCCATTGCAGAGGCCGTAGAGGAAGAGCGAGCGGGCGAGCCGGTGCTTCAGGCTGCCGGTGGGGTGGGTCGACTCGTCCTTGAGATACAGGTCGATGCCCCACTTCTCGGGCAGCGGGAAGCGCAGCAGATGGGTGTCGGCCGAGCGGTTGGCGTCGGCCTGGACCTTGCGGACGGCTTCTTTCAGCCAGTCACGGTAGGCGGTGTCACTGCGGTCGACGTCGAGGGTGGCGCCGGTCCTGTGGGGCTGGGGGGTGGTCACGGCGGGGCTCCTTCAGGCTTCGCGCCGACGGTGGTCCGCGCGGCCGACACACCGATCATAAACACCAGTCGCACGCTTCTCACCTGCATAAACACACCTTTGAGAGCCTCAAAGGCGGCCCTGGGGGGCGGCTTTGGGGGCGCGGGGGGCGCATTCCCGCGAATGCTCCGGGCGGGTGGCGCCGAGGCGTCGTGCGCACTGGTGCTCGACGCCGGGCGCGGGCAGACTGCACCGGGTCGGGCGAAGGCCCGGGCGGGGTGATGACGCCGGTCCGGACGCGGGTCCCGGACGGGGGCGCACACTGGACCGAGGACGGGTTCGATCACGACGCGGGCTGGATCACGACCCACGCGGGTGCACGGTTCGGCTCGCCCAGGCACACAAGGGGGCGGGGAGGCATGGCGGAGCCGGAGTTCACGGCTACGGGCGTGCGCATCGGCAAGCGGCTGCGTTCGCTCACCCGAGCCGGTCAGGTTCGGATCAGCGACGGCAGGCTGGAGCTGCTGACCAGCTACGGCAGCGAGATCGACAGCGCGCCCGTGCAGGCGGTCCGCGCCTCCAGGCCCTGGTTCGCGCCGGAGGACCGGGCCCTGGCCGACCTCAACGGCAAGCGGTATCTGCTCACCCTCGGCGACCACGACCCGGCACCGGGCGAACCGGGGCCTCCCGCGGCGCGCCGCTTCATCGAGGCCGTGCGCAGGGCGGCGGGGCGCGGCGGCTGAGCCGGCGCGGATGTGCCGTGTCCGAGGCCGAACGGGTGGCCTGGCCCACGCGAGTTGCGGCTCTGCGGCCACTGCGTCACTCTGGTCTCACGTCACTCTGGGTTTACCGGCGATAACGCTGCGAACCAGCCCGCCGGCCACGACAGCAGGCGGCCGCCTTGCGCAGACGCCCTGCTCGATCCGAATCCCGTGTTCTTCCGGACCTAAGTCGGGGAGTCGCAGCCGTGATCACCAACCCGAACAGGCACTGCACGGTCGAGCTTCAGGCCCTGCCGTCGCGGATCGGCCAGGTCCGCAGAATCGTATCCGCGCAATTGCGCTACTGGCATATGGATCCGCTCATAGACCGCGCCGCGCTCGGTGTGACGGAGCTGTTGACCAACGTCCACCTGCACGCGCGGCCCGACAAGATGTGCGTCGTGGAGATGGAGCTGCTGCTCGACCGGCTCACCGTCTCCGTGCGCGACCACGACCCGCGCCTGCCGGTCGTGGGGGTCGTCGACGAGGAGGCGCTCGCCACCTGTGGGCGCGGCCTGGCCATGGTGGCGGCGGTGAGCGAGAGCTGGGGCGCCCGGCCGGACGGCGAGTCCGGCAAGGTCGTGTGGTTCACGCTGCCGACCCCCGTCGCCACGCGGGAGCTGTCGGCGCGTCCGCCGCGTCGTACACCCCGGGAGCAGGTCGCGCCGCGGTTCACGGAGGTCGTCTCCGTCGACGACCTGCGGCCCGCACATGCCCCCGCCCGGTCGGCCGTCGTCGGCTGACCGGGCGGTGACGTCACCTTCGGGACGTCCGTCGCCCCGGGGCACGGTGACTGGTCCCCGAGGCGTACGCCGTCCGGGTGTACGTCACTCGGTGGCGATGGCCCGCAGCACGTCCAGGCGTGCCGCGCGCCGGGCCGGACGCAATCCGGCGAGGGCTCCGGCGGCGATGCCCACCAGGGCCACCACGGCGAGCCGCGCGGTCGGCAGCGCGAAGGCGAAGGCGCTGTCGCTCGACCCGTCGGAGGCCCGGACCAGCACCCAGCCGAGGAAGGCGCCGAGGGCCAGGCCGCCCGCCGTGCCGAACGCGGCGACCAGGACCGACTCCCAGCGGACCATGGCCCGCAGCTGGGACCGGGTCTGGCCGACGGCGCGGAGCAGGCCGAGCTCGCGGGTGCGTTCGTGGATCGCCAGGGTCAGCGTGTTGGCGATACCCAGCAGGGCGATGAGGACCGCGAGGGCGAGCAGGGCGTAGACCAGGGTCAGCATCATGTCGATGCCGCCGGCCGAGGACTGCGCGTACTCGTCGCGGGTCTGCACCTCGGGATTGCCGTAGTGGGCGGCGACCTTCTCCACGGCGGCCTTGCCCTCGGCCGTGCTCACGCCGTCCGCGAAGGAGACCGCGAGCAGCGTGTCGGCGTCCTGGGTGCGGTGCGGGGCCCAGGCCGCGCGGGTGATGACATAGTCGCCGGCGAGTTCGGAGCGGCCGTAGACGGCACGCACGGTGAACGTCTTCTCGTCGCCGTCGGTGAAGGCGAGCCGGGCGGTGTCACCGGTCGTCAGGTGCCGTCGGTCCGCCTCCTGCCGGGTGATCGCGATGCCGTCGGTCCCGAGGGCGCCCAGGTCGCCCCGGACGGTCCCGAGGTCGAAGGTCCGGCGCAGTGCGACCGGGTCGGTGACGGTCAACGCCCGCCCCTTTCCGTCGACTTCCGCGACACCCCGGCCGAGTCCGACGGCCGTGTCCACCTCGGGCAGCCTGCCGAGGGCCGGTGCGAGCCGAGGGCTGAGTCCGCTGCCGCCCGCGCCGAACGAAGGGGTGCTGACGGCTACGTCGCCCGCGA
Source organism: Streptomyces sp. Root1310 (assembly GCF_001426425.1). NCBI lineage: Bacteria > Bacillati > Actinomycetota > Actinomycetes > Kitasatosporales > Streptomycetaceae > Streptomyces > Streptomyces sp. Root1310. The sequence continues at coordinate 317,625 of NZ_LMEQ01000031.1, forward strand.
AGGAGCGGGAGACGGTCTGGTCCATGGTCGCCTTGAGGGAGGCCCCGAACACGGTGAAGAGGGAGACCACCGCGACGCCGATCATCAGGGCGCCGGCGGTGGCCGCCGTCCGCTTCGGGCTGCGCAGGGCGTTGCGGCGGGCGAGGCCCCCGGTGATGCCCCGCAGGCGGTCCAGAGGGCTGCCCAGGACGCGTACGGCCGTGCTGGAGGCGACCGGTCCGAGGACGACGAAGGAGATCAGGGCCAGGACGGCTCCGCCTCCCGCCAGCCACACCGACGGGGTGACCAGGACGCCGGTGAGGGTCACCGCGACGGCGAGGGCGAGCAGGCCCGCGCCGGCGACGGCGCGGAGGCGGGAGGCGCCGGAGGAGTCCACGGCGGTCTCGCGCAGCGCGGCCAGCGGGGCGGTGCGGCCGGCGCGCACGGCGGGCAGCAGCGCGGACCCCAGGCAGACCAGGACGCCGACCAGGAGGGGGACGGTCAGCGACAGGGCTCCGATGACCAGGTCACCCTCGGGGAAGGGGAATCCGATGGCCGGGAACAGTGCCTGGAGACCGGCGGCGATACCGATGCCGCCCGCGAGTCCGGCGGCCGAAGCGGTCACGGCTACGGCGGCGGCCTCGACGAGGGTCGCCTCGGTGACCTGTCGGCGGGAGGCGCCGAGGGCGCGCAGCAGGGCGTTCTCCCGTGCGCGCTGGGCCACGACGATCGCGAAGGTGTTGTGGATGGAGAAGGTCGCGACCAGCAGGGCCACACCGGAGAACACCAGGAGGAACGTCGTGAAGATCGTCAGGAACTGGCTGGCGATCATGTCGGTGTTCTCCTGCGCGGCCTCCTGACCTGTGATGGCCTCGACACCCTCGGGCAGTACCGGAGTCAGCCGGCCGACGAGTTCCTCCTGGCTCACTCCCGGGGCGGCGCGCACCACGATGCTCGTCGCCCGGCCGGGCCTGGCGGTCAGGTACTTCTCGGCGTCGGCCCGGGTCATACCGGTGAAGGTCACCTGGGCCATGCCGTCCTCGCCGCCGAAGGTCGCGAGTCCGACGATCGTCACGCGTACGGGGTCGGGGGTGCGCAGCGTGGTGGTGTCGCCGATCTTCAGGCCGCCCTTCTCTGCGGTTCCCCGGTTGACGACGACCTCGCCGGACCGGGCCGGTGCGCGGCCCTCCGCGAGGCGGTAGGGGTTGAGCTTCGTGTCGGTGATCCAGTTGCCCGCGAGGGTGGGCGGGCCCTGGCCACCGATCGGTTCGCCGTCGCCGCCGACGAGTTGGCCCGCGCCCTGGATGTCGGGGGCGACGGCCGCGACGCCGGGGACGGCCGCGACGGTGCCGACCAGGTCCGTGCGGACGGGCTGCCGCACGCCCTGGCTCTCGCCGGGGGTGGTGATGGTGTCGGCGCCGCGCACGACGGCGTCGGTCCCGGCGGTCGCGTTGCCGAACATCGAGTCGAAACCGGCGCGCAGGGTGTCCCCCATGACCAGCGTTCCGGCCAGGAACGCCACGCCGAGGAAGACGGCGAGGAAGGTTCCGGCGAAGCGGCGCCGGTGGGCGCGCAGGGACGAGAGGCTGAGCCGCAGGGACGCGTTCATGACGGCACCTCGAAGGCTTTCATGCGGTCCAGGACGCGGTCGGCCGTCGGGGACGCCATCCGGTCCACGAGCCGTCCGTCGGCGAGGAAGACGACCTCGTCGGCGTGGGCGGCGGCGACCGGGTCGTGGGTGACCATGACGACCGTACGGCCGGTCCGGCGTACGGTGCGGGCGAGGAGGCCGAGCACCTCTCCCCCGGCTCGGGAGTCGAGGTTGCCGGTGGGTTCGTCGGCGAAGACGACGTCCGGCCGGCCGGCGAACGCCCGTGCCACGGCGACGCGTTGCTGCTGGCCGCCGGAGAGCTCGGAGGGCCGGTGGTGGAGCCGGTCGCGCAGCCCGACGACGTCCACGAGGGCGTCGATCCACTCCGACTCGCCCCGCTCGCCCGCCAGGTCCAGCGGCAGCCGGATGTTCTCCTCGACGGTCAGGGTCGGCACCAGGTTGAACGCCTGGAAGACGAACCCGACCCGGTCGCGGCGCAGGAGGGTGAGCCGACGGTCGTCGAGCGTGCGCAGTTCGGTGTCGCCGATGTACGCGGTGCCCGAGGTGAGGGTGTCCAGGCCGGCGGCGCAGTGCATCAGGGTGGACTTGCCCGAGCCCGAAGGGCCCATGATCGCGGTGAACCGGCCGGCCGGAAAGGCCACGTTCACGCCGTCCAGGGCCCGTACGGCGGTGTCGCCGACGCCGTAGACCTTCACGGCGTCGACGACCCGCGCGGCGTTCCGCGTGGCCGTGGTGGCGGTCGCGGTGCTCATGCCGCACCGCCCTTGTCCGTGCGGCCGAACTGCTCGTCCAGGACGGACAGCCGACGCCAGTACTCGTCCTCGTCGATCTCACCGGAGGCGAAGCGACGGCCGAGGACGGCGAGGGGCGAGTCGCCGGTGGGCCGGGGGTCGCCGACCGCGCTCCACGGACCGCGGCGGCCTCGCCACGCCGTGCGGCGCAGGACCGTGACGGCGCCCACCACGACGGCCGCCCAGATCAGCGGGAAGAACAGGATCCACGGGCCGGGTCCGCCGCCGTCCCAGTTCGCCAGGGTGTTCATCTCGGGTCATCTCCTCGGTGGGTCCGTGTCTGCGTGATGCCTCGAGAGTCCCGCCGGGAGGGGGTCCGGGTCGTCGTACGGCCAGCGGCAGTGCGCGTACCCCGCCGGGAGTACGCGCGCGTGTCCCGGCTGCTCCCCGAGGGCTGTTCCGTGGGGGCTGTTGCGTGGGGCCAGAGTTCTGTACCTACCGGTATGGCTCGACTTCTGTACCTACTGGTATGTACAGTCGAGTCATGAGCACTTCGGAGCGGCTGATCGAGTCCACCCGGGAGCTGCTCTGGGAGCGCGGTTACGTGGGGACCAGCCCCAAGGCGATCCTGGAGCGCGCGGGCGCCGGGCAGGGCAGCATGTACCACCACTTCAAGGGCAAGCCCGATCTCGCCCTGGCGGCGATCCGGCGGACGGCCGACGAGATGCGGGCTACCGCCGAGGGAGTACTCGACGGGCCGGGCACGCCGTACGAGCGCATCGAGGCCTATCTGACACGCGAGCGGGACGTGCTGCGCGGCTGCCCCGTCGGGCGGCTGACGATGGATCCGGAGGTGATCGCGAACGACGAGCTGCGCGAACCCGTGGACGCGACGATCGACCGGATCCGGGAACGGATCGCGCAACTCGTCGAGGAGGGCAAGGAACAGGGCGAGTTCGGGCCCGGGCTGGACGGCGAGGCGATCGCCGCCACCGTCGTCGCGACCGTGCAGGGCGGTTACGTCCTGGCCCGCGCCTCCGGTTCGCCGACCGCCTTCGACGCGGGTGTCCGCGGGCTGCTGTCGCTGCTCGCGCCCCGTCCGGCCGACTAGGAGGCCCGATGCACGCCATGCAGTACGAGCTCACGCTGCCGTCCGACTACGACATGGGCGTCATCCACGCGCGCGTGTCCCGCGTCGGGCATCTGCTCGACGACTGGGAGGGCCTCGGTCTCAAGGCGTACCTGGTGCGCGAACGCGGGGTGCACGGATCGCCGGTCAACCAGTACGCGCCGTTCTACCTCTGGAACACCGTGGAGGGCATGAACGCCTTCCTCTGGGGAGGCGGGTTCCAGCGGCTGAGCGACGACTTCGGGCGTCCGGCGGTCCGTCAGTGGACCGGTCTGGCGTACCGGGAGGGCGTCGCCGCCGGTTCCCCCGCCCTGTTCGCCGTACGGCGTCGCGTGCCGGTCCCGGACGGGGCGGCGCTGTCCGAGGCGGCGCGGGACGCGGCGGACGAGGCGGGGCGGCTGGCGCGGGAGGAGGGCGCGGTGCTCGCGGCGGCGGCGGTCGACACGAGCCGCTGGGAGAGCGTGCACTTCTCGCTCTGGGAGCACGACACACCGAAGGCCGACGGCGACCTGTTCCGGGTGCTGCACCTGTCTGCGCCGGGGCGGACCGCCCTGCCCGGGGGCCGGCAGTGGTGAACGCCGTGCGGACCGTGCTCGGGGACCTGCCGGCGGAGCGGCTCGGCGTGTGCGACGCGCACGACCACCTGTTCTTCGGCAGTCCCCGGCTGCCCGGCCAGGAGCTCGACAGCCGTTCCGCGGCACGTGCCGAACTGGCCGCGTTCCGCGCGCAGGGCGGTGACGCCGTCGTGCAGTGGACGCCGTACGGTCTCGGGCGGCGCGCGGCTGATCTGCCGGCGTTGTCACGGGAGACCGGCGTGCGGGTGGTGGCCGCGACGGGGCTGCACCAGGACATCCACTACGACACGGCGACGCTGCACGGCCTGCGGCACCGGCTCGCCGAGGTGTTCGTGGCCGAACTGACCGAGGGCATCGGGACGTCGGGGGTCCGCGCCGGGCTGGTCAAGGTCGCGGGCGGGTTCCACGCCCTCGACGCGCACACCCGCTGGACCATGGCCGCCGCGGCCGAGGCGCATCACGCGACGGACGCCCCGATCGCCGTCCACCTGGAGCTGGGCACCGGCGCGCTCGACGTGGTCGACCTGCTGTGCGGGGAGTTGGGCGTGCCCCCGCACCGGGTGATCCTCGGGCACCTCAACCGGGCGCCCGACGCGGTGGTGCACAGGCAGGCCGCCGAGGCGGGCTGCTGGCTCGCCTTCGACGGCCCGTCACGCGCCCACCACGCCACCGACTGGCGGATGCCGGACGCCGTGCGGGCTTTGGCCGATGCCGGTTTCGGCGACCGGCTGCTGCTCGGCGGCGACACCACGACGGCCGCGGCCCGCTCGGTCGACGGCGGGCCCGGCATGCCGTATCTGCTGCGCAGGGTCCGGCCACGGCTGGCGCTCGCCGTGGGTGAGGAGCTGGTGGCGCGGATCCTGGCGGAGAACCCGGGGCGGGCCTTCGGCGTCGAGTGGCGCTGACCGCCGGGCCCGGCGGCGGGCCGCTCAGGTGGACGCCTGGTCACTGTCCTTCAGGGCGCCCCAGCCGTGCCAGCGGTCGATCTCCATCCAGGCGCTGACACGGGAGCGGACCCGGTCGGGGTACGGCTTGCCCGTGTAGTGCGTCGAGATGCGGTCGATGTCGGCCAGGCCGTCGTCCTCGTGCAGCTCGACCACCCGTCCGATGAGGGTGACGTGCGTGTACCAGTCGTCGGCGTCGAGGACGGTGAGGGTCAGGCGCGGGTCGCGGCGCAGGTGCCGGAGGCGGACCCGGCTCTCGTCCAGGCTGATCAGGACGCGTCCGTCCTCCCAGACGTACCAGGTGGGAGTGGAGACGGGGGCTCCGTCGGAACGCAGGGTCGCCATCACACAGGGGTTGGGGCGGCCCAGCAGTTCGACGGCCTCGGGCGGCAGCGGGGGCTTGGACACGGATTCTCCTCGCGGTTCGGGTGCCTCGCGGTTCGCGGTTCGGGTGTCCCGCGGTTCAGGCGTTCTTGTCGAAGCTGGCGAAGTAGGCGGCGGCCATGTCCTCGTCGCCGTGGCCCTGAGCGGCCGCCCGCTCCAGACGCTCGGCACTCGCCGCCGCCACGTCCAGGCGGACGCCGTGCTCACGGCCGGCCTCCACGATCAGCCGCGCGTCCTTCGCCGCCGTCGCGACCGCGAACTGTGCGGGCGAGAGCCGGTCGTCGAGGATCAGGCCGGTCTTCGCCTTCAGGTACCCCATGTCGAGCGGACCACCCGCGATCAGCTCGAAGAACGCGTTCGGGTCGACATCCAGGGACTGCGCGAGGGCGAGGACCTCGCCGGCCGCGGCGGTGGCCGCGATGACCCAGCTGTTGGCCACCAGCTTCAGCCGGGTCGCGCTCCCCTCGGCGCCGTCCTCGCCCGTCCACACCGTCCGCGCGCCCACCGCGTCGAACACCGGCGCCACCGCGTCGCGGTGCTCGCCCGGGCCCGCCGCCAGCACGGTCAGCAGACCGGCCTCGGCGGGTTGCCGGGTGCCCAGGACAGGCGCGTCGAAGAAGACCAGGTCGTGCGTGCTCGCAAAGGCCGCCAGATCGCCGATGGCCCCGGTCCCGGCGGTCGTCGACTGCACCCAGGCCGCTCCCGCCCGCAGTCCGGGCGCGGCCTCGCGCATGACCTCCAGGGCGGCGGGGCCGTCGTAGAGCATGGTGAGGACGACGTCCGCGCCTTCGACGGCCTCGGCGGGGGTGCCGACGACGTGGACGCCGTCGGCGGTGAGCGGCTCGGCCTTGGCCCGGGTGCGGTTCCAGGCGCGCACCGTGTGGCCCGCCCGGGCGAGGTTGCGGGCCATCGCGGCACCCATGATGCCGGTGCCGAGGACGCTCACTGTCAGTTCGTCAGTCATGGCCTCAAACCTACTTCGACGCGGCGCCGACCAGGCCGTCCAGCCACGCCTGGTGGCCGTTGAGCATCGGGTCCGGCCGTTCCCCCGCCAGGGCGGCCGCGGGCTGCCCGAGCTGGGTCTCCTGGGTCAGGACGCGGACCCGGCCGCCGGACAGGTCCTCCACCAGCCAGGCGTGCAGCACGTCCAGGCGCTCCTCGGGCGGGCCGTCCAGTGCGGCCGTCCAGGACAGGCGGCCGGGAACGCCGTCGGCGGGGGCCTGGAACTCGACCACCAGCGCGTCCAGGGGCGGGAAGCCGAAGGTGCCGAAGGAGAAGACGAGGCCGTCCTTCAGCTCGGGGCCGCCGCCCTGCGGGAACGAGATGTCGGCGACGTTGCCGTAATAGCCCTCCCACTCGGAGGTGTCGATCAGAAAGCGCCAGACCTTCGCGGCCGTGAGGCCCCGCACGATCACCTCGTTGGAGACGAAGTTGTCGCCGGTGCCGGGGACGTACTTCTCGGGCCAGTCAATCGCGTTCTGCGTGGTCATCGGGGTTCCTTCCGGAGTGTGCGGGTGCCGCCGCTCGGCAACACGTTCGGACGATAGGACCGAGGGCCATCGGGAAACCAATAGAGAGACCGATGCCTGCCATCGGGACTCCGATGCACAGGACGGATACGCTGGTCGGTATGGAGAACCGGACGCCCGACATCGGCGAACTCGTCGGCGGGGCTGGCGGGGCCACCGCCGGCCGGCAGCTTCCGGCACACGCCGACCTGAACCTGCTGCGCACTTTTCTGGCCGTGTACCGGGCCGGCTCGTTCACGGCGGCCGCCCCGCAGCTGGGGCTCTCGCAGCCCACCGTGACCGCCCAGATCCGCACCCTGGAGCAGCAGACCGGGCGTGAGCTCTTCACCCGGCTCCCCAGGGGGGTGGAACCGACGCCGCCGGCACGTGAGCTCGCCGGGCAGGTCGCCGGGCCGCTCGACGCGCTGGCCTCGATCGAGGGCGGCGGCCCGCAGCCGGGACCGAGCACGCCGGTGCATCTGGCGGGGCCGTCGGAGCTGCTGTGCGTGCGGGTGCTGCCGGCGCTGGCCCCGCTGGTCGCCGACGGGCTCCAGCTGCGGGTGACACAGGGGCTGACCGAACCGCTGCTGGAGGAGATGCGGGCCGGCCGGCACGATCTGGTGATCGCCACCCGGCGGCCGCGCGGCCGTGCGCTGGAGTCGGTGCCGCTGGCCGACGAGGAGTACGTCCTGGTCGCCTCCCCGGCCTGGGCCCGGCGGGTCGAGGGGCACCCGGCGGGGGGCGGCGGTCTGTGCGCCGCGCTGCGGGACGTCCCCCTGGTGTCGTACGCCGAGGATCTGCCCATCGCCCGGCGCTACTGGCGGAACGTCTTCGGCAAGCAGCTCACCGCCGGCGCCGCGGTCACGGTGCCCAATCTGTACGCGGTCCTGTCGGCGGTCAACGCGGGCGCCGGCTACAGCGTGCTGCCGCACTCGCTGTGCCAGGAGTACCTGGACGCGGGCCGCCTGACCCGCCTGCACTCCCCCGAGGAACCCCCGCTCAACACGCTCTTCCTCGTCCAGCGTCCCGGCAGCGGCGCCAACCCGGATGTGCTCCGGGTCAGCGACCGGCTGCGGGCGGCGGCGCGGGACTGGTAGCAACCCGCTCACAGGCCTTGCCCGTTGTGTCTGACCAGGTCAGGATGTGAGCCTGCTCCAGGGGGTGCCCATGCGGATCCGGTACGCCGCCGCGGCCTGCGCCGGTCTCGCGGTACTGGCCTCGTCCACCGGCTGCACGGTGCCGGAGGCGGGCAGCACCGGCATCACGGTGACCGAGGACGGGCAGCCGGTCGGGGTGCTGATGGTCTGTCACCATCACATCGACAGGGCCGTCCTGTACACCGGCGACGGCGGGGAGGAGTCCCAGGACATGGGGAGCTGGACCAGCGCGAAGCCCGCCACCGGCCTCGTCACCTGGCCGTTGCGCACCGGAGGCGGGGGCTGGAGCGTCGACCGGCAGCCGCCGGCCACGCTCGAACGGCGGCGCGCCTACGTCCTGTACGGATCGACCGAGGACAACTCCTGGTCGACGACCGACGTCTCCTTCACGCTCGCCCACCTGGCCGCGCTCGCCCCGGGCCGGGTGCGCTACTTCGCGGGTGATGTGCCGGGCGCCGACGACGACGGCTATCTCACCGCGTCGATCGAGGACTTCCGGGCCGACGCCTGCGAGGACGACTGACTCGTACCTCTTACCTCCTACCTCCTCCACATACTTGACCGATCGTTCTCGTTTGATCTAGCGTCACCCCATGGCCAGGAGCAAGGAATTCGACCCGGACGCCGCCCTCCGGTCGGCACTGGAGCTGTTCTGGCGGCGCGGCTACGAGGCCACTTCGATGGCGGACCTCGTCGGGCACCTGGGCATCGGCCGCGCCAGCCTCTACGCGACCTTCGGCAACAAGCACGACCTGTACCTGAAGGCGCTGGACCGGTACGGGGAGGAGCACCAGCCGCTGCTCCTGGACGAGTTGTCGCAGCCGGGACCCGCGCTCCCCGCGGTGCGCGCCGTGGTGCGGCGGTTCGCCGCGGAGGCGGCGGACGAGGCGAGCCGGGCGTACGGGTGCCTCGTCACCAACACGGCGGCGGAACTGGCCCCGCACGACGCCGCGGCGACCCGCCGGGTGGAGCGGAGCTGGGAGCACCTGGAGACGCTGCTGGAGTCGGCGCTGGTGCGCGCGCGGGCGCAGGGCGAACTGCCGGCCGGGCGCGATCCACGCGGGCTGGCGCGCATGCTGCTGGTCCTGCTCCAGGGACTGCGGGTGGTGGGCAAGGCGTCGACCGATCCCGCGCGCGTCCGGGACGCGGCGGAGCAGGCGCTCACCCTGCTGGACTGACCGCCACCCGGCCACGCGAACCTTCGAGGGCGCTTTCGGCTGCCCGCATATTGGAATGATCGGTCTGGAAAGGACTGTCATGTCTCGGAACCGCTTCTCCGGCCGCACCGCGCTCGTCACGGGTGGTGGTTCCGGCATCGGACGCACCCTCGCGCTGGCCTTCGCCGCCGAGGGGGCCCGGGTCGTCGTGGCCGGGCGCACCCGCGCCTCGCTCGACGAGACGGTCTGGCTCGTCGAACGGTCCGGCGGGACCGCGCTCGCCAGGGTCGCCGACGTATCGCGCGCCGCCGACCTGGACGCGCTCGTCCGGGCGGCCGTGGACCGGTTCGGCTCCCTCGACGTCGCCGTCAACAACGCGGGTGTCCTCCGCGCGGGACGGCCGCTCGCCGATGTCGGGGAGGAGGACTGGCGGTCGATGGTCGACACCAACCTGACCGGTGTCTTTCTCGCCCTGCGTGCCGAGGTGCGGCAGATGCGGACGCAGCCGCGGGGCGGCGCGATCGTCAACGTGTCGTCCAACATCGGCGTGCACCGGCAGATCCCGGGCCTGACGGCGTACGCCACGAGCAAGGCGGCCGTGACCGCGCTGACCCGCGGTGCCGCGCTGGAACACCTGGGCGACGGCGTCCGGATCAACGCCGTCAGCCCCGGCCCGTCCGAGACGGCCATGTCGCTGCGGCCGGGCGAGTCCGAGGCCGAGCGCGCCCTGCGGATGAAGGAGCAGTCGCCGCTCGGACGGGTGTCGTCGACCGAGGAGGTGGCCCAGGCGGTGCTCTATCTCGCCTCGGACGACGCGGCGTCCGTCGTGGGCACCGACCTGGTGATCGACGGCGGGGCCGCGCTGTAGCCCGGCCGGCCGGCAGGCGAGGCCTGCCGTAGGCGAGCCCGCGGTGATCGGGCCCTACGGTGAGGCGGCCCCTGCGGGCGAGCGGGCAGTGGGCGGTAGGCGGGCCCGAAGTGGGCGGGCTCTACGGTAGGCCGACCCCGCAGTGGGCCGGCTCTGCGGCAAGGCCAGCCCTGCCGTAGGCGAGCTCTGCGGTGATCGGTCTACGGCAGGCGGGCCCTGCGGGGTAGGCGGCTCTGCGTTGGACGACCTGCGGCAAGGCGGGCCCTGCAGTGGGCGGGCTCTGCGGCAAGGCGGGCCCTGCGATGGGCGGGCCTTTCGGTTGGCCGCGCGGGGTCGTGTGCGGCGCCGCGGCTCACGCGGGGCCCAGCGCCCCCAGCGGGTCGTCCAGCACCGGCTGCCAGGCCAACTCGGCCGCGCCGACCAGGCTGTTGTGATCGAGGGAGCAGGCGAGGATGGGGACGCCGCCGCTGCGGCCCCACAGGCTCCGGTCGGCGACGACGGCGCGCAGCCGGTCGGGGTCGGCGTCGAGGAGCGTGCGGTGCAGACCGCCGAGGATGATCCGGTCGGGGTTCAGGATGTTGACCAGGCCGGCCAGTCCCAGGCCGAGCCGGTCGATGAGGGCTTCGGCGGCCATGCGGACCACCGGATCGCCGTACTCCTCCCGGATCAGCTCGTTGGCCTGGTGGAGCAGCGAGCCCTCGGGGCCGGGCTCGCGGCCCGCGGTGGTGAGGAGGGCGAGCGGATCCGCCTCGACGTCGAGACAGCCCCGGCTGCCGCAGTAGCAGGGACGGCCCTCGGGGTTGACGGTGAGATGGCCGACCTCCAGCGCGAGGCCCGAACTGCCCGTGTGCAGACGGCCGTCCAGCACCAGTGCGCCACCGACGCCCCGGTGCCCGGTGGCCACGCACAGCAGGTCGCGGGCGCCGCGTCCGGCGCCGTGCCGGTGTTCCGCGAGGGCGGCGAGGTTGACGTCGTTGCCCACGAATCCGGGGCCGGTGAGACCGGCGGCGCGGATCCGCTCGGCGAAGATCTCGCGCACCGGCGCGCCCACCGGCCACGCCAGGTGCAGCGGATTCAGCGCCAGCCCCTCGGGTTCGGTGACCGCGGACGGTACGGCGAGTCCGGCGCCCACGCAGGGCCGGCCGGTCTGCCGCAGCAGTTCGGCGCCGGCGTCGACGGCGGCGCCGAGCACCTTGGCGGGGTCGGCGTCGACGGTCTCGCAGCTGGGCGTGGTGGCGACGATCCGCCCGCCGAGACCGACCAGCGCGGCCCGGAACCCGTCGGCGTGGACCTGTGCGGCGAGGGCGACCGGGCCTTCCTCGGCGACCTCGAGCCGGTGGGAGGGGCGCCCCTGCGAACCGGCGGCGGCGCCCGGCCGCGCGTCGACCCTGATCAGGCCCAGCGCCTCCAGTTCCGCGGCGACCGCGCCGGCCGTCGCACGGGTGACGCCGAGTTCGGCGGTGAGGACCGCGCGGGTGGGCGCCCGCCCGGTGTGCACGAGCTCCAACGCGGGCCCCAGCGCACCACGCCCCCGGTCCAGCCGCGCTCTCGAGGTGGTCCCATCCCCCGCCGGCCGGGGGTCCGCCTTGCCGCTCATGAGAGCGAGTCTCCCATGATCCGTTCCTCAGGTGGCGCCGGGGAAGCCGCTCACCCGCAGGGTGATGTTCAGCCGTCCCGTCAGGCCGAGGCCGGCCGGCGCGGTGCCCGGGAGGACCTTCGGCACCCCGTGATACGCGAGCCGCGACGGCCCCCCGAACACGAACAGATCACCACTGCGCAGCTCGACGTCGGTGTAGGGCCGGGTCCGGGTCAGCGGGTTGCCGAAGCGGAAGAGACAGGTGTCGCCGAGGCTGAGGGAGACCACGGGCGCGTCGGACTTCTCGTCGGCGTCGCGGTGCATGCCCATCCGGGCGTCGCCGTCGTAGAAGTTGATCAGCGCGATGTCGTACGCGGCCCCCCGGGCCTGCTCCGGTCCCAGCGCGTCGGCCACCGCGCGCCGCCCCAGCTCGCCCAGCCAGGCGGGGAAGGGCTTGACGGGCGCGCCGTCGCCGTCGCTGACCGTACGGGCGTAGGCGTACGGGTACCAGTGCCAGCCCAGGCAGACCTGGCGGGCGGTCATCGTGCCGCCGCCGGGTGTACGGACCGTGCGCAGGCCGGCCGGCGGGCGGGCCCAGTCCCGGCAGGCCCGGAGCAGCTCACGCTGGTGTGCCGGGTCCGCCCAGTCGGGCACATGCACCGCGCCCGGCGCGACCTGCGCACGTTCCCGCGGAAACAGCTCGGAGTCCATGGACCCATCCTCCGCCATGAGTCCGGCACCGGGCCTGAGCTGCTGCTCGGTTAGCCTTGAAGCACGATGAACGACCCTATGACGACGCCGTGGGGCGAGGTCACGCTGGCCCGCCACCCCGAGGATCCGCGCGAGACGCTGCGCGCCTGGGACGCATCCGACGCGTACCTGCTCAGACACCTCGCGGAGCAGGACATCCCGCTGACCGGCACGGTGGTGGTGCTCGGCGACCGCTGGGGAGCGCTGGTCACGGCGCTCGCGGCGCACCGCCCCACACAGATCACCGACTCCTGGCTGGGGCAGGAGGCGACCCGGGCGAATCTGGCGCGGGCCGGTGTCGGGACCGGCGCGGTCCGGCTGCTCACCACCCAGGACCCGGTGCCGGAGCGGATCGACGTCCTCCTGGTCCGGGTGCCCAAGAGCCTGGCCCTGCTGGAGGACCAGCTGCTGCGGCTGGCGCCCGCCGTGCACGCGGGCACGGTCGTCGTCGGCACCGGCATGGTGAAGGAGATCCACACCTCGACGCTGAAGCTGTTCGAGCGGATCCTCGGGCCGACCCGGACCTCGCTCGCCGAGCAGAAGGCCCGGCTCGTCTTCTGCACGCCGGACCCGTCGCTGCGCCACCCCGTCAACCCGTGGCCGTACGTCTACGACCTTCCCGACGACGTCGGTGGCGCCCTTTCCGGCCGTCCGGTCGTCAACCACGCGGGAGTGTTCTGCGCCGACCGGCTCGACATCGGCACCCGGTTCCTCCTCAAGCACCTGCCGGCGACCAGCGGCACCCGTCGGGTCGTGGACCTGGGCTGCGGCAACGGGATCGTCGGCACGGCGGTGGCGCTGGCCAACCCGGAGGCCGAGGTGCTGTTCACGGACGAGTCGTTCCAGGCGGTGGCGTCGGCGGAGGCCACGTACAAGGCGAACGGGGTGCCGGGGCACGCCGAGTTCCGGGTCGGGGACGGGCTGGCGGGGGTGGCGGACGGCAGTGTCGACGTCGTGCTGAACAACCCGCCGTTCCACTCCCACCAGGCGACGACGGACGCCACGGCCTGGCGGATGTTCACGGGGGCACGGCGCGCCCTGCGGCCTGGCGGAGAGCTGTGGGTGGTGGGCAACCGGCACCTGGGCTACCACGTGAAGCTGAAGCGGCTGTTCGGCAACAGTGAACTGGTGGCCGGTGACCGGAAGTTCGTCGTGCTGAGGGCGGTCAGGCGGGGATGAGCCCGACCCCGGTGACGATCCGCTCGACGGTACGCGCCATGGCCTCCCGACCCGCGCTCAGGTAGGTCCGGGCGTCGACCGCGTCCGGATGCGCTCCCAGGTGCTCGCGGATCGCGCCGGTCATCGCCTGGTTGAGCGCGGTGCCGATGTTGACCTTGGCGATGCCGCCCGTCACGGCGGCCGTCAGCTCGCGGTCCGGGACGCCGGAGGAACCGTGCAGGACGAGGGGCACGTCGAGGGCCGTACGGAGCCGCTCGAGCAGGTTGTGGTCGAGGACGGCGGTGCGGGTGGTCATCGCGTGGACACTGCCGACGGCGACGGCCAGGGCGTCCACACCGGAGTCCGCCACGAACGCGCGGGCCTCGGCCGGGTCGGTGCGGGCACCGGGCGCATGCGCGCCCTTGCCGCCTATCTCCCCCAACTCGGCCTCGATCCACAGCCCTCGGGCGTGCGCCAGGTCGACGGCGGCACGGGTCGCGGCGAGGTTCTCCTCGTACGGCAGACGGGAGGCGTCGTACATGACCGAACTGAAGCCCGCGTCGGCCGCGCGGCGGAGCAGCGGGTCGCTCTGGACGTGGTCGAGATGCAACGCGACGGGTACGGCGGCCCGTTCGGCCGCCGCTGCGGCGGCGCGCGCGAGCGGGAGCAGCTGCCCCCGGCGGTAGGCGACGGCGTTCTCGCTGACCTGGAGGACGACGGGCGCGCCGGCGGACTCCGCGCCGTCGATGACGGCCTCGACGTGTTCCAGCGTGATGATGTTGAAGGCGGCGACGGCGCTACGGGCCGCGTGCGCCCGGGTGACCAGTTCGCCGGTGGTGGTGAGCGGCACGGCAGCTCCTCTGCGGGAGTCGGGGGCTCAGGGGGTGAGGATCACCGAGCGGGTGAGGTGGCGCGGGCGGTCCGGATCGAGGCCGCGGGCGGCCGCGACGGCCACGGCGAGGCGCTGGGCGCGGACCAGTTCGGCGAGGGGGTCCAGTTCACCCGGCACCCACAACGCGCCGGTGGCGCCCACCTGTCGGGCCAGCCCGTCGGGTGCCTCACCGAACATCCAGGTCGCGGTGGAGGCGTTGGCGATGCTGATGGGGCCGTGCCGGTACTCCATCGCGGGATAGGCCTCGGCCCAGGACAGCGACGCCTCGCGCATCTTCAGCGCGGCCTCGTTGGCCAGTCCGACGGTCCAGCCGCGTCCCAGGAAGGTGAACTGCCCGCAGTCCACGAGCCCTCGGGGAAGCGGCTCGGCGAGTGCGGTGCGGGCGTCGGTGACGACCCTGTCGCCGTGCAGGCCGAGATGGGCGCGGAGCAGGGTGAGCGCGGTGGTCGCGAACCTGGTCTGCACGACGGAGCGTTCGTCGGCGTAGTCCAGGACCACGACGTGGTCGGCCGACTCCGTGACCGGGGTGTGCGGGTCGGCGGTGATCGCGGTCGTGCGGGTGCGTCCGCGCAGCCGGCCGAGCAGGCCGAGGACCTCGGTGGTGGTGCCGGACCGGGTCAGGGCGACGACCCGGTCGTAGGTGCGGGCGTGCGGGAACTCCGAGGCGGCGAAGGCGTCGGTCTCGCCGTGCCCCGCCCCCTCGCGCAGGGCGGCCGCGGCCTGGGCCATGAAGTACGAGGTGCCGCACCCGACGATCGCCACCCGCTCCCCCGGCTTCGGCAACTCGCCTGCGTATCGGGCGGCTTCGGCTGCGGCGCGGGTCCAGCACGCGGGCTGGTCGGTCAGTTCGTCCTCGACGTGGGTCATGCCCCACCTCTCCCCGACGGTGACTGTCTATGCGTGTTCATGCAAGATAGAGCCATCATTCGAGCAACTTCAAGCATGCGAACGGAGAACGTCGATGTCGCGTGACGCCCGCTGGAAGGCACTGCTGGAGCTGCTCGTCGAGCGCGGCCGGCTGGACGTCGAGGACGCGGCGGCCGAGCTCGCCGTGTCGGCGGCGACGATCCGCCGTGACTTCGACCAGCTCGCCGAGCAGCAGATGCTGCTCCGCACGCGCGGCGGGGCGGTGGTGCACGGGGTGTCGTACGAGCTGCCGTTGCGCTACAAGACGGCCCGGCAGGCGACCGAGAAGCAGCGGATCGCGAGGGCGGTGGCCGATCTGGTCGCACCCGGCGAGGCGGTCGGGCTGACCGGTGGGACGACGACCACGGAGGTGGCGCGCGCGCTGGCCGTGCGCGGCGATCTGGCGTCCGGCTCCCCCGCGCTGACCGTGGTCACGAACGCGTTGAACATCGCGGCGGAGCTTGCGGTGCGCCCCCAGTTCAAGATCGTGGTGACCGGCGGGGTGGCGCGGTCACAGTCGTACGAGCTGGTCGGGCCGCTGGCGGACGGGGTGCTGGGTCAGATCACCCTCGACGTGGCGGTGCTCGGTGTCGTGTCCTTCGACGTGACGCACGGCGCCGCCGCGCACGACGAGGCCGAGGCGGCGGTCGACCGGATGCTGTGCGAGCGGGCCGAGCGGGTGGTGGTGGCCGCCGACTCCAGCAAGCTGGGGCGGCGGGCGTTCGCCCGGATCTGCGCGGCCGACACGGTGGACACGCTCGTCACGGACACGGCGGCCGACGCGGCGGCGGTGGCCCGGTTCGAGGAGGCGGGCATCAGGGTCCTCCTCGCCTGAACCGCCGACTGTGCGCCATCGCCCTCCGTACGCCGTTGCCGGCCGGCCGACCGCCGTGCCGCCGCCCAGCCGCCGCCCTGCCGTTGCCGGCCACCCGCCACCGTGCGGTGCCGCTGAGCAGCGACGTCGTACGTGACCGGCCTCGCCCCGACCACCACGGTCGTCGCCACCACGGTCGTCGCCTGCGGCCGGCACTCGTCGGCGGCGGCCGCCGGTGAGACCGGGCGGCGGGGCCGGCGGAAGGTTCTGCCCGGCCCCGCGGCGGCGGCTACAGCGCCCGCTCCAGCTGGTCCGCCACCAGCTTCACGAACCGTCCGGGCTCCTTGGGCCGCCCGCCCTCGGCGAGGACCGCCAGACCGTGCAGCAGCTCGGCGGTCTCGGCGAGCCCGGCACGGTCCTCCCGCTCCTTGTAGGCCTGGTTCAGGCTCTTCACGAGCAGGTGATCGGGGTTGAGTTCGAGGATCCGCAGGGCGCGCGGCACCTCCTGCCCCATCGCGCGGTACATGTTCTCCAGCGCCGGGGTGAGATCGTGCGCGTCGGAGACGATGCAGGCCGGGGACACGGTGAGGCGGGACGAGAGCCGCACCTCCTTGACGTCCTCCCCCAGTTGCTCCTTCATCCAGCCGAGCAGACCCGCGTACTCCTCGCCCTGCTTCTCGCGCTCGCCGTCGGCGTTCTCGTCGTCCTCCCCACCGAGGTCGACCTCGCCCTTGGCGACGGACCGCAGCGGCTTGCCGTCGAACTCGCCCACCGCGTCGACCCACACCTCGTCGACCGGGTCGGTGAGGAGCAGGACCTCGATGCCCTTCGCCCGGAACGCCTCCATGTGCGGGGAGTTCTCGATGCTCTGCCGGGACTCGCCGGTCAGGTAGTAGACGGCGTCCTGACCGTCCTTCATCCGCTCCACGTAACTCTTCAGCGTGGTCGGTTCCTCCGCGCTGTGCGTGGTCGCGAACGACGAGACGGCGAGCAGGGTGTCGCGGTTGTCGGAGTCGGTCAGCAGTCCCTCCTTCAGGACGGCGCCGAACTCCCGCCAGAAGGTGGCGTAGCGGTCGGGGGCCGCGGTCATCATGTCCTTGACCGTGGAGACGACCTTCTTGGTGAGCCGGCGCTGCATCATCCGGATGTGCCGGTCCTGCTGGAGGATCTCGCGCGAGACGTTCAGCGACAGGTCCGCCGCGTCCACCACGCCCTTGACGAACCGCAGGTAGGACGGCAGCAGCGCCTCGCAGTCGTCCATGATGAAGACGCGCTTCACATACAGCTGCACACCGCGCTGGTAGTTCTGGTTGTACAGGTCGTGCGGGGCGTGCGAGGGGAGGAACAGCAGCGCCTGGTACTCGAAGGTGCCCTCCGCCTGGAGCCGGACGGTCTCCAGCGGTTCGCGCCAGTCGTGGCTGATGTGCTTGTACAGCTCGTGGTATTCGTCGTCGGACACCTCGTCGCGCGAGCGCGCCCACAGGGCCTTCATCGAGTTCAGCGTCTCGGGTTCGGGCGCCGTGTCCGCGGCCCCCTCGGCGTCGGCGGTGTCGCCGTCGACCGCCTTCGGGACCAGCCTGATGGGCCAGGTGATGAAGTCCGAGTAGCGCTTGACGATCTCCTTGATCGTCCGTTCCGCGGTGTAGTCGTGCAACTGGTCGTCGGCGTCGGCCGGCTTGAGGTGCAGCGTGACCGTCGTGCCCTGCGGCGCGTCGTCCACCCTCGCCAGCGTGTAGGTGCCCTCACCGCGCGACGACCAGCGGGTGCCCTGGCTCTCACCGGCCCGCCGGGTCAGCAGCGTCATCTCGTCGGCCACCATGAAGCCGGAGTAGAAGCCGACGCCGAACTGCCCGATGAGTCCCTCGGCCCCGGCCTCCTCCTGGGCCTCGCGCAACTCCTGCGCGAACGTCGCCGTGCCCGAGTTGGCGATCGTGCCGATGAGCCGGCCGACCTCGTCGTACGACATTCCGATGCCGTTGTCCCGCACCGTCAGGGTGCGGGAGGCGTCGTCGATCTCGATCTCGATGTGCGGGTCCGAGACGTCGGCGTCGAGCGTGTCGTCCCGCAGCGCGGCGAGACGCAGCTTGTCCAGCGCGTCGGAGGCGTTGGAGACGAGCTCGCGGAGAAAGACGTCCTTGTTCGAGTAGACCGAATGGATCATCAGCTGCAACAGCTGACGGGCCTCTACCTGGAACTCAAACGTTTCTGTCGACATGATGGGCGTGTACCTCACAGGTTCCGGAGTCTCCTGGACTGGCGAGAGCCACTGTAAAACACCAAGTCAGACTGCGGTGCTCGCTGTTCGTGATCGTCCGGACGCGGGCGATCAGCGCCGGATCTCCTCCACTTGTGCGAAGCCTTCCGCTCCGCTCCACCGGAGCCGGGTCAGCCACTCGGTGGAACTGCGGGTGAAGACGAGGTCCTCCGAGCCGCCCACGGGGGCGACCTTGGACCAGCCGTCGAAGCTCTGGGTGAGTTTCGTGTCCCACCGGGTGAGGTCCGCCGTACCGACGGCCGCGATCGACTCCATGGGCGGTTCGCCGTCGTAGCAGTAGTCGCCCCAGTCCGCGATGACGGCGACCGTCCCGTCGAACGCCTTGAGCGTGAGGCTCTGGCACCGGTCCGTCGCGGTCGCGTACACCACGCGCGGCGCGCTCCACACGCGCGTGTCCGCGTCCCGGTGCCGTTCCACGAGCCCGCGGCCCTCGACGTACGTCATGCCCACGTGCCGGCCGTCGGGCAGCCCGATCTCCTCGTCGAACCGAGGGGCCGGTGCGGTCGGTGAGAACGGTGCAGTCGGCGCGGTCGGCGATGCATCGGTCCCCGTGCCGGCGCCAGTGGCCGTGCCCATGGCGGGCGCCGTGTCCGTGACGGTCGCCGACCCCCCGCCGTCCCCCGGCCCGCCGCAGGCCACCGCGACCCCCGCCAGCAACACCGCCCCCGCCAGCGCCCGCAGCCGCTCTCCGTGCATCCGCATGCCCCTATGGTCCCCCAGGCGATCCCGCGCGCGGCCGGTCAGGGCAGCGCAAGGCAGGTCAGGTCAGGTCAGGTCCCATGAGTGACGCGGATCTTGGACTGGCCGTGCGGGAGTTCCTCCCAGTCGTCCATGAAGTCGGCTCGCAGGCCGTGCTTCTCGGCCAGGGCCACGAGGGTGTCGGTGCGGTAGTAGAAGTCCTCGCGCAGCACCTGGTGTTCCTCGCCCTCCGTGCGGTCGAAGGTGAAGTCGAACCAGCCGCCCGGCGCGAGCACCCGCCCCACGTTGGCCAGGCACTCGTCGATGACCGGGAGCGGCGAGTGCGAGAAGACGCTGTGCGCGTGCACCACGTCGAAGTGGGCGTCGGGCAGGAACCGCAGTGTCAGGTCGCGCACCGGCGTCAGCGTCGGCAGCCGTTGCTGCAGCCCCATCTCCACGATCGTGTCCTGCGCTGCCACCAGAATGTCGGGCGAGATGTCGATGCCGTGGTAGTTGCCGGGTTCCAGGTGCCGGATGAACCGCCAGCCGCCCCGCAGGTTGCCGCAGCCTATCTCCAGCATGCGGTGCTCCGGACGCAGACCGTGTCCGAGCAGGTAGTCGAACTGCATGGCCCCGAGGGCGAGCCAGCGTTCACGGCTGCGGCTGCCGACCGCCGCGTCCGGATCGGCGCGGGTGTCGGAGCGCATGACCGCGCGGTAGTAGGAGACGTGATCCTGATGGCGGCGGCTCAGCCACAGGTCCCGCGCGGCGCGGGCTACATGGCGGGGCACCCGGTCCGGGTGGCGCAGGGCGTACCCGATGCGGTGACCGAGGGCCGCGCGGTTGACGGTGAGCTTCTTGGCAGGCATACGATTCCCGGCCTTTCCGAGCGGTGTTCTCGAGCTGCGTGACGTTCGTGACGTTGTCGGCGATCGCGCCGTCCCGGGCTGTGGCGCAGTCCCGGCAGAGGCGCGGTTCCCGGCGGTCGCACGGTTTCCGGCGGTCGCGCGGTCCTCGAACGGCGCCTCCCGCACGGTGCGGGATGCCTGTTTCCAGCCTCGCGTCGGTCCGGCGTGTCCGCCTCGTTCGACCGTCTCGGCCGGCCGGCCGGTTCGGGCGATCCGGATGTCAGCCGATCGGTTGATGCGATCGGGCGTCCGTCGCGTTAGACACGGAGGATGAGACACACCGATCCGGACGAGCGCTGGCTGGGCACCGTCGTTCACCTCGCGTTTTTCGTGCTGCTCGGCTCGTCGTTCGTCCGCTTCCTGAGCCGCGACCGGGGCGGAGCGCACACCGGCTGGGTGGTGGCGCTGTACGCGGCCTTCTGCCTGCTCTACGTCCTCGGACGGGTCCTGGCCCCGGCACCCCGGCCCGGTTCCGCGCCGTCCTCGCGCCATCTTGCGTGGCTGGGCTCGGTCTCGGCCGTCTGGGTGATTCTCCTGGTGCTCGCGCCGAGCGCGACCTGGTGCGCCATGCCGCTGCTCTTCGCCGGCCTGCACGCGTTGCCGACCCGGATCGCGGTGCCGCTCGCCGCCGTGCTCACCGCGCTGGTCGTGGTCTCGGAGGTGCGTGTGGCCGACGGCGCGCTCAATCCCAACATGGTCCTGGCCCCGCCGGCGGTCGCCGCGGTGGCCACCGCCGTGATGGTGCATCTGCAGCGCCAGGGTGCCCGGCAGCGGGTGCTGATCGACGATCTGGTCCGTACCCGCCGCGACCTCGCGGCCTCCGAGCGGCAGGCGGGTGTCCTCGCGGAGCGTCAGCGGCTGTCCACGGAGATCCACGACACCCTCGCGCAGGGCCTGTCCAGCCAGCGGATGCTGCTGCACGCGGCGGAGCGCGTCTGGGAGTCGGACCCGGACTCGGCCCGGAAGCACGTGCGCGAGGCCGCCGAGATCTCCTCCCGGGGCCTCGCCGAGGCCCGCCGGTTCGTGCACGACCTGGCGCCGGCCGACCTCGCCGCGCACACGCTCCCCGACGCGCTCGCGCTGCTCGCCGCACGTGAGAGCGGACCGGGTCTGGCCCTGGAATTCCGTCTCGACGGCGACCCGGGCCCGCTGCCCGAACGGGTCGAGGCGGCGCTCCTGCGCATCGCCCAGGGGGCGTTGGCCAACGTACGCGAACACTCGGCGGCGACCCGGGGTGTCCTGACCCTTACCTGCCTGGACGACCTGGTCTCACTGGACGTGGCCGACAACGGGCGCGGATTCGGGCCGGGACCGGGGCCGGGGCCGCAGCCGGGACCGGGGCCGGGGCCGCAGCCGGGACCGGGGCCGGGTCCGCAGCCGGAGCACGGTCCGGGGCCAGGCCCCGGCGAACCGGCCTGCCCACGCGGTGCCGTCGCCGGAGCGCCTGCCCCGGAACCCGCTCCGGTGCGGGAACAGGACGGCACGCGTGGGCACGGGCTGCCGGCCATGCGGATCCGGGCCCGGCAGGCGGGCGGCACGCTCAGCGTCGAGTCCACCCCGGGCGAGGGCACCGTCGTCACCGTCGCCGTGCCCTTGATCTCGTTCGTCCCCGATCTTCGCGAGGTGCCCATCCCGTGAGCGCGTCCGTACCCCCGCCGCCCGTCCGGCTGCTGCTGTGCGACGACCATGCCGTCGTCCGGGCCGGACTGCGTGCCCTGCTGTCCAGTGCCGACGGCATCGACGTGGTCGGGGAGGCGGGCACCGGCGAGGAAGCACTCGCCCTGGCCGCCCGGCTGCGCCCCGACGTGGTGCTGATGGATCTTCAGCTCGACGGCGGCATGGACGGCGTGGCGGCCACACGGCGCCTGACCGGCGGACCGGAGGCGGGTCCCCGGGTCCTGGTGCTCACGATGTTCGACACGGACGCCGACATCACCCGCGCCATCGAGGCGGGCGCCACCGGTTACCTGCTCAAGGCCGAGCGGCCGGACGAACTCTTCGCGGCGATCCGCAGCGCGGCGGCCGGCCGGACCGCACTGTCGGCGCCCGTCGCCGACCGTCTGCTGACCAGGATGCGCAGTCCGCGCCCCACCCTGTCCGCCCGTGAGCACGAGATCCTCGCCCAGCTGGCCCGCGGCCTGGGCAACCGGGAAATCGCCCGGGCGCTGTTCATCAGCGAGGCGACGGTCAAAACCCATCTCGGGCGGATCTACGGCAAGTTGGGGGTGGAGACGCGGTCGGGCGCGGTGGCGGTCGCCAAGGAGAGACGGCTGCTGTCGTGACGACGCGGCACGGCGAGGCCGGGATGCCCTCACCCGGCCCGCGCCATCGGCCGGGCACGGTCGACCACCCGCCGTCGACGCACCACCCTCCAAGGCCCGTCACCGGTCTGGCAGGTGACAAGCCTTGCAAGCTCTCATGTCACCTGTCAAGATGGTGACGTGAATCTGGACCATGTCTTCGTCTGCGGGAACCCGGCCCTCGACTTCGCCGCGACGCTCCGCGCGCGGCGGTCGCTCCGGTTCGAGATGTTCGCGACGCCGAGCCGCCTGGAGGCCTGGTACGTCGAGTCCGCGGTCGTCGACGCGGTGACCCCCAGCAGCGAGGCCGACGTGGCGCAGGCGATCGCGCTGCGGGAAGCCGTCTACGACCTGGTCACCACCCGCCGCCTGGGGGAGGCCTACCACCCCGAGGCGCTCGCCGCGGTGAACGGCGCGGCCCGCGGGACTCCCGCGACGCCCCAGCTCACCGAGACGGGGCGGTGGACGAACGCGACCCCGGAACAAGCGCTGGCCACCGTGGCGCGGCACGCCGTCGAGCTCCTGAGCGGGCCGGATGTGCCCCTGCTCAAGGAGTGCGGCAACCCCGAGTGCACCAGGATCTACATCGACCGCTCGCGCGGCATGCGCCGGCAGTGGTGCGGCATGGAATCCTGCGGCAACAAGCTCAAGGCCGCGGCCTATCGCGCCCGCAAGAAGCAGCCGCAGGCGACCGCCTCCCACTGAGCCGAACCGCCCCACCCGGTTGCCACGAGTCGCACCCGCCCCAACCGGTCGCACCGAGCGGACTCCGCACACACCGCGCACACCGAGCCTTCCCCGAGGCCCGCCACAGGCGCTCACCGGACCTCGCCGGACCTCGCCGCGAGAGCGTCGGCAGAGCCACTTCGACGTCGTGACCCACGTCATCCGCGCCGTCATCCGCGTCGCCATCCACCTCGTACCCGAACCCCAAGGGCCCGCCACCGGCGGGCCTTTCGTCATGCACAGGATCCTGCGTCACCGGTTTGACAGGTGACGCACGCCGTGTCAGTGTCGTGCCACGTTCGTGCCGCGTCCGACCGACGGAAAGGCTCCAGATGTTCACGAGGCGAGGTTTCGGCAAGGCCGTGGGGGTGGGCGTGAGCGCCGCCGGTGCGTCGATGGCGGGGCTGCCCACAGCCGCCGGGGCGGTCCCCACTCCCGGATCGCTTCCCACGACCGGGGGAACCTCCGCAGCCGAGGCGGCCTCCGGCCCCGGGGCGCCGGGCGGTTTCGGGCGGCTGAAGCAGGTCCGCGCCGGTGAGTTGGACATCGGCTACGTGGAGACCGGCCCCGCCCACGGACCCGCCGTCGTCCTGCTGCACGGCTGGCCCTACGACATCCACAGCTTCGCCGAGGTGGCCCCGCTGCTGGCGGCGCGGGGCCACCGGGTGATCGTCCCGTACCTGCGCGGTCACGGCACGACGACCTTCCTGTCGAGCACGACGTT
This sequence comes from Streptomyces sp. Root1310, assembly GCF_001426425.1. Classification (NCBI taxonomy): domain Bacteria; kingdom Bacillati; phylum Actinomycetota; class Actinomycetes; order Kitasatosporales; family Streptomycetaceae; genus Streptomyces; species Streptomyces sp. Root1310. The sequence continues at coordinate 341,376 of NZ_LMEQ01000031.1, forward strand.
CCGCAACGCGCAGCAGTCGGTGGTGGCGCTCGACATCGTCGCGCTGCTGGACGCACTGCGGATCGAGCGGGCGGTCCTCGCCGGTTTCGACTGGGGGTCACGGACGGCCGACATCATCGCCGCGCTGTGGCCGGAGCGCTGTCGGGCGCTCGTCTCCGTGACCGGCTATCTGATCACCAACCGCGAGCGCCAGCGGCTGCCGCTGGCCCCCAAGGCCGAGTGGGCGTGGTGGTACCAGTACTACTTCGCCACCGAGCGGGGCCGGCAGGGACTGCACGACAACACACGGGACCTGGCCCGGCTGGTGTGGACGTTCAACTCCCCGACCTGGCACTTCGACGAGGCCACCTTCGAGCGCACCGCGACCGCCTTCGACAATCCGGACCACGTCGACATCGTGATCCACAACTATCGCTGGCGGCTGGGCCTGGCCGAGGGGGACGGTCGCTACGACGGGCTGGAGCAGCGGCTCGCCGCAGGACCCGCCATCGCCGTACCCACCGTGACCCTCGACGGCGAGAAGGACCCCTTCACCCCCGCGGGCGACGGCACGGCCTACCGCGACAGGTTCACCGGCCCCTACGCGCACCACACCCTGACCGGGATCGGCCACAACGTGCCCCAGGAGGCCCCCGGGGCATTCGCCGAAGCCGTCCTCGAGGCGAACCGTCTCGCGGGCGCCTGACGCCGGGATCCCGGCACCCCCTCCGCCCTCCTCTCCCCTCTCCTCCCTTTCGGCAGACAGGACTGCAAGTGATGGACATGAAACTCGAGGTCGTCGTCGTGCCGGTCTCCGACGTGGACCGCGCCAAGCGCTTCTACCGGCAACTGGACTGGCGGCTGGACGCCGACTTCACCACCGACGACGGCCTACGGGTCGTCCAGGTGACCCCGCCGGGCTCCTCGGCGTCGGTCATCTTCGGCGCCGGGCTGAGCGCGGCCGCGCCGGGGTCCGCCGAAGGCCTGCATCTGGTCGTCCGGGACATCGAGGCGGCCCGGGCCGAACTGGTCGAACGGGGTGTGACGGTGAGCGAGGTGTTCCACGACGCGGGCGGCGTGTTCCACCGCGCCGGGACCGAGGGACGGGTGCCAGGCCCTGACCCGGAGCGCCGCAGCTACGCGTCGTTCGCCTCGTTCAGCGACCCGGACGGCAACGGCTGGGTGCTCCAGGAGATCACCACGCGCTTTCCGGGCCGGTGACGGAGACCGGCGCCCGCCGGACACAGGCAGGGGCGGCCTTGTTCGGTTCCGGACCACCACCTAGCCTGATTTTGTGCCGCAAATAAACAAAACCCGAACACGCGACGCGGCGCCGGGTCACGGCAACGACCTCACCCGGCTCCGTATCGCCCTGACCACGTTCTTCGCCCTCGACGGCTTCGTATTCGCCGGATGGGTCGTCCGCATCCCGGCCATCAAGGAACAGACCGGCGCCTCCCCCAGCACCCTCGGTCTCGCGCTCCTCGGGGTCTCCGCGGGCGCCGTGATCACGATGATGTTCACCGGGCGCCTGTGCAGCCGCTACGGCAGTCACCCGGTCACCGTGGTCTGCGCGGTGCTGCTCTCCCTCAGCGTGACCCTCCCCCCGCTCACCCACTCCGCCACCGCGCTCGGCGCCGTCCTGCTGCTGTTCGGCGCGGCGTACGGCAGCATCAACGTCGCCTTCAACAGCGCCGCCGTCGATCTGGTCGCGGCGCTGCGCAGGCCGGTCATGCCCACCTTCCACGCGGCCTTCAGCCTGGGCGGCATGATCGGCGCGGGTCTCGGCGGGCTGGTCGCGGGATCCCTGTCCCCCACCCACCATCTGCTGGGCCTCGGGATCATCGGCCTGCTCGTCACCGCGCTCACGGCACCCACACTGCTCCGACTGGAGCCGCCCCGGTCGCCGGAGCACACCCCGGCCGGGCATGAGCACACCCCGGACGGGCCCGAACACGCCACCGCCGGGCGCCGGCCCACCGCCGCCGGGCCCGAGCACTCCCCCGTCGATGACGAACACTCCACCCCCGAGCGCGCACCCTCCACCCCAGGTCTCGCCGATCCGGCGCCCGCGAAGGCGACCGCGCACCGGCTGACGCCCCGCACCCGTCGTCTCGTCGTCGTCTTCGGCCTGATCGCCCTCTGCACCGCCTACGGCGAAGGAGCCCTGGCCGACTGGGGCGCCCTGCACCTGCGGCAGGACCTGGGGTCCTCCGCAGGGGTCGCCGCGGCCGGGTACTCGTGTTTCGCGCTCGCCATGACGGTCGGCCGCCTCACCGGCACCACCCTCCTCGAACGGCTGGGCCGCACCCGTACGGTGGTCATCGGCGGCGGGGTGGCGGCTGCGGGGATGCTGCTCGGCGCGCTCGCCCCGGCCCTGTGGGCGGCGCTCGTCGGCTACTCGGTCGCGGGACTCGGACTGGCCAACCTCTTCCCGGTGGCCGTGGAACGCGCGGGCGCACTGGCCGGCCCGAGCGGCGTCGCCACCGCCTCGACGCTCGGTTACGGCGGCATGCTCCTGGGCCCGCCCGCCATCGGCTTCATGGCCGACTGGTTCTCCCTGCCCGCAGCCCTCACCAGCGTGGCCGTACTGGCCGGGGTGGCCGCGGCGATCGGCTTCGCCACCCGTCGCGCGACCGCCGGCTGACGACCTCCACCCTCCCCTCGACCGCGCTCCATCCGGCAGACTCCCCTCTCATGAAGACTGCCGAGTTCATCCACGCCCTCGACCGGGAAGGCCGGTCGCTCGCCGCCGCGGCGGCGGAAGCGGGCCCCGACGCGAAGGTGCCGACCTGCCCGGAGTGGCAGGTCAGGGACCTCCTGCGGCACACGGGCGCGGTGCACCGCTGGGCGACGTCGTTCGTCGCCGACGGCGACCCTTCGTTCCATCCGTTCGACGAACCGCCGGAGCTCGACGGCGACGCGCTGCTGGACTGGTTCCGCGAGGGCCATCTGCGGCTCGTCGACACCCTGTCCTGCGCCCCGCCCGACCTGCGGTGCTGGCACTTCCTGCCCGCGCCGTCACCGCTCGCGTTCTGGGCCAGGCGGCAGGCGCACGAGACGGCCGTACACCGCGTGGACGCGGAATCGGCCCGTGGCCGGGCTCCCGAGGAGATCGCCCGGGACATCGCCACCGGTTTCGCCGCGGACGGCATCGACGAGCTGCTGCGCGGGTTCCACGCCCGCGCCAAGAGCCGGGTGCGGACCGACCGGCCCCGGGTCCTGCGGGTGCGCGCGACGGACACGGCCGACGCCGTGTGGACCGTACGTCTGTCGGCGGAGCCGCCCGTGACGGAGCGGAACGGCGAGGCGGACGCCGACTGCGAGGTGTCCGGTCCCGCAGCACAGCTCTACCTGGCGTTGTGGAACCGGTTGCCGCTCCCGGCCGTCACCGGGGACGCCGCACTGGCGACACTGTGGCGGGAGAAATCCGCGATCGGCTGACAGGCCGTCATCGGCCGGCAGGCCCACCGCCAACCGGTGGGCCGTCTTCACCTCGCGGGCCGTCATCGGCCGACAGGCTCGCCGTCAACCGGCGGGCTGTCTTACCTCGCGGGCCGCCGTCCACCCGAAGACCGTCGTCAGCCCGCGGACCGTCGTCGACCGACAGTCCGCCGCGGTCAGTCCGTGAGCATCCGGGTCAACACCGCGCGCTGCACCGGCCGTACGTCACCGTGCAGCGCGCGCCCTTTCCCGGTGAGCGCGACCCGGACACCCCTGCGGTCCTCCGCGCACATGCCGCGCTCGACCAGACCGTCCTTCTCCAGACGGGCGACGAGCCGTGACAGCGCGCTCTGACTGAGGTGGACCCGCTCGGCGATCTCCTGGACCCGATAGCTGCACGAGCCGTCCGGCGCCGCCGACTCCGCGAGGACGTCCAGCACCTCGAAGTCGCTTCCGCACAGGCCGTGTTGGTGCAGTGCCCGGTCGAGTTCGCACTGGGTCCGCGCATGCAGCGCCAGCATGTCCCGCCACTGTTCCACGAGCGCCTGCTCGGCCTCGGCCTCACCCTTCTTCGCCGCCATGGGGCGCACCGTAGCAGAGAACACCAATTATTGCATCGGAATTAAATGCGCTTGCATTCGATGCACGCGCATGTAGTCTCTCCGTCATGACCTCTCCGCTCCCCTCCCCCGCGTCCCCTCTCGCCGAGGGCCGCTGGACCTCGCGGCTGTGGGGCACCCTGTTGGTGCTGTGCGCCGCGATGTTCCTGGACGCGCTGGACGTGTCGATGGTCGGCGTCGCCCTGCCGTCCATCGGCTCCGACCTCGGCCTCTCCACCTCGACCCTGCAATGGATCGTCAGCGGTTACATCCTGGGATACGGCGGCCTGCTCCTGCTCGGCGGTCGCGCGGCCGACCTGCTCGGCCGCCGTCAGGTCTTCCTGATCGCCCTCGGTGTCTTCGCGCTGGCCTCGCTGCTCGGCGGGCTGGTCGACTCGGGCCCGCTGCTGATCGCGAGCCGCTTCATCAAGGGCCTCAGCGCCGCCTTCACGGCCCCGGCCGGCCTGTCCATCATCACCACGACGTTCCCGGAGGGCCCGCTGCGCAACCGGGCGCTCTCCATCTACACCACCTGCGCCGCCACCGGATTCTCGATGGGACTGGTCCTCTCCGGCCTGCTCACCGAGGCGAGTTGGCGCCTCACCATGCTGCTGCCCGCGCCGATCGCCCTGCTCGCGCTGGCGGCCGGTCTGAAGCTGCTGCCGCGCAGCGAACGCGAGAAGGACCACAACGGCTACGACGTGCCCGGCGCCGTGCTCGGCACCGCGTCGATGCTGCTGCTGGTCTTCACCGTGGTCCAGGCACCGGAGTCCGGCTGGACCTCCGCCCGCACGCTGCTGTCGTTCCTCGCCGTCGCCGCCCTGCTGACCGTCTTCGTCCTCGTCGAGCGCCGCTCTGCCGGTCCGTTGATCCGGCTCGGCGTATTGCGCTCCGGCAGCCAGATCCGTGCCCAGCTCGGCGCGATGGCCTTCTTCGGCTCGTACGTCGGCTTCCAGTTCCTGGCCACGCTCTACATGCAGACGCTGCTCGGCTGGTCGGCGCTGCACACGGCACTCGCCTTCCTGCCGGCCGGCGCGCTGGTCGCGGTGTCCTCGACCAAGATGGGCTCGATCGTCGACCGGTTCGGCACTCCGCGGCTGATCGCGGCGGGCTTCGCCTTCATGGTCACCGGGTACGCGCTGTTCCTGCGCGTCGATCTCGACCCGGTGTACGCGGCGGTGATCCTGCCCACCATGCTGCTGATCGGCGCGGCCTGCGCGCTGGTCTTCCCGTCGCTCAACATCCAGGCCACCAACGGCGTGGCCGACCACGAGCAGGGCATGGTCTCGGGGCTGCTCAACACCTCCGTGCAGGTGGGCGGCGCGATCTTCCTCGCGGTGGTGACCGCGGTGGTGACCGCGGGCGCCCCGGCCGACCCCACCCCGCAGGCCGTCCTCGACAGCTACCGTCCCGGACTGGCGGTGGTGACGGCCATCGCCGCCGCGGGCCTGCTCATCACCCTCCCCGGGCTGCGCACCCGGCGCACCCGCGACTCGGTCGTGATCGCCAGGTCCACCGTGCCGGAGGCGGCAGCGGAAGCGGAGCCCGTGGGGGCCCGCGACTAGGGGCCCGATTCGACAGACGGGTCCTGAGGGGAAGCCGCCTCAGCAGTGCGCCCGGCGGGGCCGATTGCCCCGCCGGGCGCACACCTGTGAGACTCGCCGTATGAGCGGGTACGGGGGGCGGCGCACGCAGGCCGAGCGGGACATGATCACCGTCGAGATCGGATACGCGCTGTGCAGTGCGCTGTTCGCGGCGGCAGTACTCTTCGGGGCGGTGGCCGGTCCGGCGCTGCTCTTCGAACTGCCGGACCTGGCGGAGAAGTCGCTGCTCCGGGCGGGCCTGGCCCTCGCTCCCGTGGTGTTCGTGGTCCGGGTGGTCTCCGTCCTCCTCCGCCTCCGTAGGGGCGCTCAGCCCAGCCAGCCCGGCCGGACCAACCCCGACTCATAGGCCAGGACGACCAGTTGGGCCCGGTCCCGGGCGCCCAGCTTCACCATCGTGCGACTCACATGGGTCTTGGCGGTGAGCGGGCTGACCACCAGCCTGCGCGCGATCTCCTCGTTGGACAGTCCGATCCCGACCAGCGCCATCACCTCGCGTTCCCGCTCGGTGAGCCGGCTCAGCGCGTCGGCCGCGGCGGGCTCCTTGGAGCGGGCTGCGAACTCGGCGATGAGGCGACGGGTGACTCCCGGCGAGAGAAGCGCGTCCCCGGCGACCACCGCCCGCACGGCACGCAGGAGTTCCTCCGGTTCGGTGTCCTTGACCAGGAAGCCGGAAGCGCCCGAGCGGATCGCCTCGAAGACGTACTCGTCGAGTTCGAAGGTGGTCAGCATGATGACCTTGACCTGGGAGAGCGCCTCGTCGTCGGTGACCCGGCGGGTGGCGGCCAGACCGTCGAGCAGGGGCATCCGGATGTCCATCAGCACGACGTCGGGCCGCAGTTCGCGCACCGCACGCACCGCTTCCTCCCCGTCGGCGGCCTCGGCCGCCACCTCGATGTCCGGCTGCGCGTCCAGCAGCGCCCGGAACCCCGCCCGGACCAACGACTGGTCGTCGGCGAGCAGTACGCGGATCACCGTGCCTCCTTCGTCCACCGGTCGCCTGTCGTCCACCGGTCGCGTCCACCGGTTGCCTGTCGCCCACCGGTCCTGCCCCGTAGACCATTCCCGCCCGTTCGCCGGTCGCTCCGCATCCGCAGGTGCCGCCGCATCCGCCCCGTCCGCCGGTCCCGCCCCGTCCGCCGGTCCCGCCGCGTTCACCGGGTCTCGCCGGCCCTGGTGGGCAGCACGGCGAGGACCCTGAACCCGCCGTCGGGCCGCGGTCCCGCCTCGATCGTGCCACCCAGGGCCGCGGCCCGCTCCCGCATCCCGGCCAGACCGTTGCCGCTGCCGCCCGCGTCGGCTCCGGTCGCCGGACCGTCGTCGTCGATACGCAGCCGTAGCGTCCCGCCCCCCTCTTCGAGCCGCACGCGCGCGTGGCGCGAACCCGAGTGGCGTACGACGTTGGTGAGGGCCTCCTGGACGATACGGAAGGCCGCGAGATCCGTGTGCGGCGACAACCGGGGCGGCCGGCCCGAGACATCGACCGTGAGGCCCGCGCGCGCCGCCTGTTCCACCAGTTCGGGCAGCCGGTCCAGGCCGGGTGCGGGGGTACGCGGCGCGTCCCCCGGCGTGCGGAGGCTGTCGAGCACCTGGCGCACCTCGCCCAGCGCCTCCTTGCTGGCGGACTTGATGGTGGTGAGCGCGGTGCGCGCCTGCTCCGGGTCGGAGTCGAGGAGCGCGAGGCCCACACCCGACTGCACGTTGATCACCGAGAGGCTGTGCGCGAGGACGTCGTGCAGTTCGCGGGCGATCCGCAGCCGTTCCTCGTCGGCACGCCGCCGGGCGGCCTGGGCGCGCTCGGCCCGCTCACGGGCCCACTGTTCACGCCGTATCCGGGCCAGCTCCGCGACCGCCACGATTGCCACGGCCCATCCCGCGACGACGATCTCCTGCCCGTAGGAGGCCGCGTCGTCACCGGCGGGCGGCAGCCACCGGTACAGCCAGTGCGCGACCAGCAGATGGACGGCCCACAGCAGGCCCAGCGCCGTCCAGGCGGCCCGCCTGTGCCCGGCGATCACGGCGGTGAAGCAAGCCACGGCCACGGTCAGGAAGACCGGTCCGTACGGGTAGCCGGCGCCCAGGTAGAGCGCGGCGACGGAGGCCGTGCCGAACACGACGGCCACCGGGTACCGCTGCCGCCACAGCAGCAGCCCGGAGGCGAGCACCAGCAGCACACGCGCGAAGGCGTCGAGCGGTGCCCGCTCCCCCTCCTGCGCATGGGCCGCGAAGTTCGAGCCGACGAGGACGAAGGCGGTGAGCAGCACGGTGGAGCGCCAGGGCCACCGCGCGGCACTCGGCTCCGGGTCCGCCCCGCCCTCCCGGCCGTCCCCGTCCGCCCCCCGGCGGCGCAGCCGGCGCGGCGGCCCCTGCGACCACCACTGTCCCGGGCCACCGCGCCCCTGCGTCCGCTCCTCTGCCATGTCCGCCACGCTAGACGCCGCCGGCCGCGCGGGACGTCCGCCGGGCGAGGTGATCAGCCGTACTCCCCTGGAAGTACGCGTCGCCTCCGAGGACGGCCCGGCCCCTGGACCGACGGCCTTGCCGGGCAGCACCGGGCAGCACCAGGCAGCCCCGGACTTCACCGGCCGTCCTGCCGGGCGCGGGGCGGCCGGGACGCCCGGCCGGTCAGGACGCGGGGGCGACGGGGCGACGGTCGAGTGGCGGGCCGTCGACCGCGACGCCCCGGCTCGTCCGATGGGCCGTCCCGTACGGGAGGCTCCTACGGGAAGGCACCGCACTGAGCGGCTTCGACACCCGGGCCACGGCACTTCCGGCCCTGATGACCAGGCCGCGGCACTTGCAGCCCTGACGACCAGGCCGCGGCACTTGCAGCCCTGACGACCAGGTCACGGCACTTCCGGCCGGGCGCCCCCACGCTCAGCGACGCGCCCTAGCGGAGTCCCACTCCTTGGGCGAGGCGCGTGACCGCGTGCCGGAAGAACGGCTCGCGTTCCTCCACGACCCGGTTGAACTGCCCGAACAGCTCGAAGCCGACCAGTCCGTACAGCTGGGCCCACGCGGCCACCAGCGCCGTGACCGCCCCCGGCGGGAGGTCGGGGGCGAGGTCGGCCGCCAGCCGGACCGCCTCGGGGACCAGCTCGTCCGTCAGGAGCGGTACCTCCAGCGCGTTGCTCCGGTGTGCGTCGCGCACGATGCCGATGAGGAGCAGGCCGACTCGGGCGGCGGCCGGGACGGTCGTCTGCGGCGCGCTGTAGCCGGGCACCGGCGAGCCGTAGATCAGCGCGTACTCCTGCGGATGCGCCAGCGCCCAGCCGCGCACCGCCTCGCCGACCGTGACCCAGCGCTCGACGGGAGCGGCGTCGGTCACGGCCGCGTGCGCGGCTTCCGCGGCCTCGCCGAGGGAGTCGTAGGCGTCGATGATGAGTGCGGTGAGCAGGTCGTCGCGGCTCGGGAAGTACCGGTACAGCGCGGAGGAGACCATGCCGAGCTCACGGGCCACGGCGCGTAGCGAGAGCCTGGACGCGCCGTCCGACGCGAGCTGTCTGCGGGCCTCCTCCTTGATGGCGGCGGTGACTTCGATCCTGGCACGGGCGCGGGCCCCTCGAACGATGCTGCTCATGCGGGCCAGTGTCCCACGAACACAGAGCAGCGCACCCGGTGAGGATCGGTGCACAAAAAAGAGAGCACCGCTCTTGCTATGGAGCGGGTGCACACGGCAGACTCATCTCAAGCGAGAGCAGTGCTCACACTTTCCGTCCCGTTTTCGTTCAGGAGGCAGCAGCCATGTCCACCCACGTGCAGAAGCCCGGCTGGTTCACCGTCAACGTCTTCAACCGCGCCGTGGCCTGGCTGACCCGCCGGGGTCTGAGCGTGTGGGGGTCCCGGGTGCTGGCGGTCCGCGGCCGCAAGAGCGGCCAGTGGCGGACCACCCCCGTCAACCTGCTGACGGTGGACGGGCAGCAGTACCTGATCGCACCGCGGGGCCACGTCCAGTGGACGCACAACATGCGGGCGGTGGGCGGCGGTGAGCTGCGCCTCGGCAAGAACGTGGAGGAGTTCACCGCGGTCGAGGTCGCCGACGACGACAAGACGCCGTTGCTGCGCGCCTACCTCAAGCGCTGGAAGGCCGAGGTCGGCGTCTTCTTCAACGGGGTGGGTCCGGACTCCCCGGACGCCGAGATGCGCCGGATCGCCCCTGACCACCCGGTGTTCCGGATCACCGTCACGAACCGACGGTGATCCGCTCCCTTCGGGTCAGGCGCCGCTCTCCTCGGCCGCCGGGGTCGCCGGGGCCGCTGTCGCCGCCTGCCGCCGGTCCACCGCGGCCAGTGCCCGCTGGGCCATCGGATGCGAGCGGATCAGCTCGCCCAGGGTCGTCCGGCCGCGGGTGATGTCGGTGAACGCCCGCCAGGCCGGGCGGACCCCGGTGAGGGCCGCGTGGAAGAGTCCGGGACGACGCTCGAAGAGGGCGAGCAGCCGCTTGCCGACGCTCATCTCCACGCCGAGGCCCGCCTTGATCGCGAAGGCGTAGTTCAGCGCCTGCCGACGGGCGTCCACGGCGTCGTGCGCCTCGGAGACGCGGACCGCCCACTCGCCCGCGAGCCGGCCCGAGCGCAGCGCGAAGGAGATGCCCTCGCGGGTCCACGGCTCCAGCAGCCCCGCCGCGTCACCGCACACGAGGACCCGCCCGCGCGACAGCGGGGAGTCGTCGGCCCGGCAGCGGGTCAGGTGGCCGGAGGAGATGCTCGGCTCGAACCCGGCGAGACCGAGCCGCCCGATGAAGTCCTCCAGGTAGCGCTTGGTCGCCGCGCCCTCGCCGCGCGCCGAGATGACACCGACCGTCAGCGTGTCCCCCTTGGGGAACACCCAGCCGTAACTGCCGGGCATCGGGCCCCAGTCGATGAGGACCCGGCCCTTCCAGTCCTCGGCGACCGTCTCCGGCACCGGGATCTCCGCCTCCAGGCCCAGATCCACCTGGTCGAGCTTCACCCCGACATGAGCCCCTATGCGGCTCGCGCTGCCGTCCGCTCCGACCACCGCGCGCGCCAGCAGCGTCTCGCCGCCCTGGAGGACGACCGCGACCGTGCGCCGGTCCGGCACCGCCGAGCCGTGCTGCTCGACCCGCTGCACGGTGACTCCCGTGCGCAGCTCGGCGCCCGCCTTCTGGGCGTGCTCGACGAGCTGATGGTCGAACTCGGGCCGGTTGATCAGCCCGAACAGCATCTGCCGGGAGCGGCGGGTGCGGGTGAAGCGCCCGTTGTTCGAGAAGGTCACCGCGTGCACCCGGTCGCGGAAGGGCAGTTCGAAGCCGGGTGGCAGCGAGTCGCGGGAAGGCCCGATGATGCCGCCGCCGCATGTCTTGTAGCGGGGCAGCTCCGCCTTCTCCAGCAACAGCACCCGCCGTCCCGTGACCGCCGCCGCGTAGGCGGCCGAAGCCCCTGCGGGGCCCGCGCCGACCACGACGACGTCCCACACCTGCCGTGCGTCGTCCGCCGAAGAGTTCTCGTCGTCCGCCGGAGAGTTCTCGCTGCTCACGATGGTCTACTGCTCCTGATCAAGCCGCTTGCCGCACCTGTCCCCCGCATCCTACGGCGGAGATCGCCACGGTCCGCTGTGGGAGGATCGGCGGCGCGCGCGCCCCACATTCCGGCAGGCGCGTACGCTCGCACGGTCACCCGTACGGACCAGTACACACCAGTACAACGTCGCACCCACAAGGAGCGTGCCCATGTCGTCGAATCCGGTCGCCGAGACCGTCGCCTCGCTGCTGCCCAGGGCACGGGCGGAGCTCACCGAGCTGGTGGCCTTCAAGTCGGTGGCGGACTTCGACCGGTTCCCCCGGAGCGAGAGCGAGGCCGCCGCGAACTGGATCGCGGACGCGCTGCGCGCCGAGGGCTTCCAGGACGTGGCCCTGCTCGACACCCCGGACGGCACACAGTCGGTGTACGGGTGCCTGCCGGGTCCCGTCGGTGCCAGGACGGTCCTGCTCTACGCCCACTACGACGTCCAGCCGCCGCTGGACGAGGCCGGCTGGACCACCCCGCCCTTCGAGCTGACGGAGCGCGACGGCCGCTGGTACGGCCGCGGCAGCGCCGACTGCAAGGGTGGCGTGATCATGCACCTGCTCGCGCTGCGCGCCCTGAAGGCCAACGGGGGCGTCCCGGTCACCGTGAAGATGATCGTGGAGGGCTCCGAGGAGCAGGGCACCGGTGGTCTGGAGCGGTATGCCGAACAGCACCCCGACCTGCTGGCGGCCGACACCATCGTCATCGGCGACGCGGGCAACTTCCGGGTGGGTCTGCCGACCGTCACCTCGACGCTGCGCGGTATGACCATGATGCGGGTGCGGGTCGACACCCTCGCGGGCGATCTGCACTCCGGCCAGTTCGGCGGAGCGGCTCCGGACGCGCTGAGCGCGCTGATCCGGGTCCTGGACTCGCTGCGCGCCGAGGACGGCTCCACGACCGTGGACGGCCTCACCGGCGACGCGCACTGGGAGGGCCTCCAGTACGACGAGGCGCAGTTCCGCCAGGACGCCAAGGTGCTGGAAGGCGTCGGTCTGATCGGCTCCGGCACGGTCGCCGACCGCATCTGGGCCCGCCCGGCCGTCACCGTCCTGGGCATCGACTGCCCGCCGGTCGTCGGCGCCACCCCGTCCGTGCAGGCGGGTGCCCGTGCGCTGGTCAGCCTCCGGGTGCCGCCGGGCGTGGACGTGGCCGAGGCGACGAAGCTGCTCCAGGCCCATCTGGAGGCGCACACGCCGTGGGGCGCGCGCGTGAGCACCGAACAGATCGGCCAGGGCCAGGCGTTCAGCGCGGACACCACCAGCCCGGCGTACGCGGCGATGGCCGACGCGATGGCGATCGCCTACCCCGGCCAGGACATGCAGTACGCGGGGCAGGGTGGCTCCATCCCGCTGTGCAACACCCTGGCCGCCCTCTACCCGCAGGCGGAGATCCTCCTCATCGGTCTGAGCGAGCCCGAGGCGCAGATCCACGCGGTCAACGAGAGCGTGTCCCCCGAGGAGCTGGAGCGGCTCTCGGTGGCGGAGGCCCTGTTCCTGCGCAACTACGCGGCCGGCTGACCCGCTCCGCCGTCGGCAGAGGGCCTCGTCCACCGGGCGGGGCCCTCTCCGCGTTCGCCCCGTGGACCTCGACGAACTCCTCCCCCGCCCGCACCCGCTCCGCCTCCCGGTCGGCCAGGTCTTCCGCTCCACCTCCGGGTCGGCCAGGCCTTCCGCTCCGCCCCAGGGTCGGCCAGTCCTGTCTCCGGCCCGACGGCGACGAGTCGGCCCCGTCGACGCGGGGCCGCCCGGCTCCCGCGGGGGCCGTCGCGGCGGCTGTCGGGGCGCTCGGCTGCCTGCCCGGGGCCGTACGACGGGTCGTACTGCCCGGGGCCGTACGGCGAGTGGCCCTCACCCGCTTGCCTGCGGATCACGCAAGCGGCGCGGCCGAGTTCGCGAGGTTCGCGGGGCCGGAGATCACGGCGCACACGGCGGAGGCGGCCCTCCCGCGCGGCGAAGTCCCGGGACGGTCACCGCTTCGGGAGGGGTACGAGCGGAGGTCGCGGGAGGCGAGCCGGTCCGCTGCCTTCCCTCGCCTCCCTCGCCATCCCTCGCCTTCCCTGCGGAGGCGCTGCGGCGGATCCCGTCCCCCTCGCGGCGCTCACTCGGTCGGCACGCCCGCCTCCAGATACAGCGCCGCCCCGCGCTCGCGGGCGCGCAGCGCCCAGCGCAGTCGCTCGTAGCGGATTGGCGGCAGGAGGTCGGCCGCCTCCTCCTCCGTGACGAAGCGCCAGGCCCGCAGTTCGGGGCCGGGCAGCAGCAGCCCCGCCACGGCGGCGGCGTCGAGCCGTCCGCCGTCGAAGAGGAGGCGCAGCCCCCCGTAGGCGGGTGGGGCCGGCCGTTCCCAGTCGACGACCAGCAGCCGGGGTACGTCGTCCAGCCGGATCCCGGTCTCCTCCTCGACCTCGCGCACGCCCGCGCGCGCGGGCGCCTCGCCGGGCTCCACCACCCCGCCGGGGAACTCCCAGCCGGGCTTGTACGTCGGGTCCACGAGCAGCACCCGGTCCTGCTCGTCGAAGAGGAGGACACCGGCGGCCACCGTCTCGGCGGTGGGCTCGGGGGTCTGCACGATGTCGCACGCGGCCACGGCGCCGCTGCCCACGGCCTCGGCTATCCGGGCGGCCGTCTCCTGCGGAGTGAGGAGTCCGTTGTCGACGGGATGGGCGTCGGCGGTGAGCCAGGAGGCGAGGGCGGCGCGGTACGGCTCGATGTGGTCGTACGACCACTGACGGATGCGTATCTCGCCGTCAGGGAGGTCCGGCGGGACCTCACGGGCGGCTATTCGCTCGCGCAGGATCGTTTCCCCCGGGGCGAGGAGCACATGGCGGACGGGGATCCGACGGGCGGCGAGACCGCCGAAGATCTCGTCGCGGTACTCCTGGCGCAGCAGGGTCATGGGGACGACGAGGGTGCCGCCCAGCTCGGCGAGCAGCGCGGCCGCCGTGTCGATCACGAGCCGCCGCCAGATCGGCAGGTCCTGGAAGTCGCCGACCTCGGCGAGACGTTTGGGCGGCAGCAGGTACGGGAGAGCTCCGCCGATGACCTCGGGGTCGAAGAGCGTGCTGTTCGGGATCAGGTCGATCAATTCCCGTGCGGTGGTGGTCTTCCCCGCACCGAACGCGCCGTTGATCCAGACGACGGTCACGGTTCCCCCTCTTCTGTTGGCCCCCTGTGGCTTGCCCGCTCCACCCTGCCACGGAAACCAGTTCCCGTTGAGGGCGCACGAACGCCGTGGCGCCGGCCCCCTCGCGGTGGGGTGCCCGTGCCACGGCGTTCGTGATCGGTGCCCGGTCCGTCAGTCGTTCTGCCCCAGGGCGTCGTCGTCGATGGCCAGGCTGTCGCTGGAGATGGTGTGGTCGAGGGTGCTGAGGGTGTCGCCCACGTTCAGCCCGTCGAGGTCGGCACCGCCCACGCCGTGCGAGGGGGTGATCGCCGCGACGACGAAGCCGGTGGCGAGGGAGGCGATGGCGAGCATGCTGCGCTTCTTCATGCGGGGATCAACGGCGCCGGCGGGCACGGGGTCACGCGTCACCCGTAATCCCCGCGCACGATCCACCGGTCTGCGGCGAGAATGCCGTGGTCACCGACGGTTCGGAGGAGATTCGCCATGATCGGCCCGCAGCACGCCCACGCCTGCCTGGACGGTCTGGTGACGGGCGACGCCTTCGGCGACAGCTGGTTCACCCGCTCCGACGAGCCCGCCGAAGCACTGTGGGCGGCGCGGGAGCCGCGTCCCGCGCCCTGGCCGTGGACGGACGACTCGGCGATGGCGTTCGTCCTCTTCGCCCATCTGACGGAGCACGGGGAGGTCCGTCCCGGCGACCTGGCCCGGCAGTTCGCCGCCGAGTACCGCCGCGACCCGGGCCGCAAGTACGGCCCGTCCATGCACAGCGTGCTGCGGCGCGTCGGCGAGGGCGAGGACTGGCGGGCGGTGACTACGGGACAGTTCGGCGGACAGGGTTCGTACGGCAACGGCGCCGCGATGCGGGTCGCCCCGCTGGGGGCCTGGTTCCGGGACGACCTCACGGCCGCCCGCGAGCAGGCCCGGCTGTCGGCCCTGGCCACCCATGCCCACCCCGAGGCGGTCGCGGGCGCGGTGGCCGTGGCGGTAGCCGCCGCGCTGGCGGCAGCGAGCGCGGGCCGGGAAGCACCTGCGCGCGGCGCGTTCCTGCGAGAGGTCGCCTCGTACCTGCCGGACAGCGACGTCCGCTCCGGACTGCTGGTGGCCGCGGGCCTCCCCGAGCGCGCCTCGGTGCGCCACGCGGCGTCCGTGCTGGGCTCGGGGACGCTGATCTCGGCTCCGGACACGGTGCCGTTCGCCCTCTGGTGCGCCGCGGGGCACCTGGACGACCTGCCCGAGGCACTGTGGCAGACCGTCGGCGGGTGGGGTGACCGCGACACGACCTGCGCCATCGCGGGAGGCGTGGTCGCGTCCCGGACCGGCACGGACGCCGTCCCAGCCGGCTGGCGGCGGTCCTGCGAGGCCATCCCGGCCTGGAGCGGCTGGGACGCCGCCACGGCGACCGGGACGGCGGCCCGGCACATGGTCGAGTGACCGTCACACGGCCGGCCACCGGGGCCGGTACGGAAACCATGACGACAACCGGGACGGCAACCGGTACGGCAGGCAGGCCGCCACCTCGCCGAGTCACCGTCACACACCGGACCCTGCGACGGCCGCGCCCCGCCCGAGCCCGCGCCCGCGCCCGCGCCCGCGGATACGCCGAAACGCCGCCCGGGACGGCAGCCGGGACGACGGGCCGACACCTCGCCGAGTAACCGTCACACAGTCGGCCGACGAGGCCGGGACAGCAGCCGGGACGGCGGACCGGTATCTCGCCGAGCGACCGTCACACACCGGGCCCTACGACGGCTGGGCGGCACCGCCCGAGCCCGCGCCGCCCCGGCCACCCGGCGCGAGGGGCGGGCGGCACCCGCACGCCCCCTCACCCGGCACGGGTACCAGCGCAACGAAAGCGCAAGCACAACCACGCCCACCGGCATCCCGGTCCGCCGCCGCCCCGCTGACACCGCTCCGAGGCCGGAAACGTTCCTTCGAAGGGCCGTCCGCCGGGCGTCAGACCCCCGCCCGCGGGGCCGTCCGCCGGGCGTCAGACTCCCGCCGCCGTGGCGCCCGCCCCCGCTCCGGCCCCCGTGCTCGCCGACAGCGCCGCCGCGGCCGCTCCCACCAGACCCGCGTCCGTACCCATCTGCGCCGGCGTCACGGTCAGACGCTGGACGAAGGAGAGCGTGGCGTAGTCCCGGAGCGCCCGGCGCAGGGGGGCGAAGAGCACCTCGCCTGCCTTGCCCACGCCCCCGCCGATCACCGCGATGTCGATCTCGACGAGGGTCGCGGTGGCCGCGATGCCGGCGGCCAGGGCCTGGGCGGCCCGTTCGAAGGACGCCACGGCGACCGGGTCGCCCGCGCGGGCGGCGGCGGCCACCGCGGCCGCGGAGGTGTCGCCGTCGGGTCCGGGCAGCCAGCCGTTCTGCAGGGCCCGCCGGGCGATGTGCGGACCGCTGGCGATGCGTTCCACACAGCCTCGCCCGCCGCACGGGCACGGGTCCCCGTTGAGTTCGACGCTGATGTGGCCGATGTGTCCGGCGTTGCCGGTGGGGCCGGGGTGCAGTCGGCCGCCGAGGACCAGGCCGCCGCCCACGCCGGTGGAGACCACCATGCACAGCGCGTTGTCGTGCCCGCGGGCGGCGCCCTGCCAGTGTTCGGCCGCCGTGATCGCCACGCCGTCGCCGATGAGTGCGACCGGGAGGTTCCCCGTCACCGCCCGCACCCGGTCGACCAGCGGAAAGCCGCGCCAGCCGGGCACGTTCACCGGGCTGACCGTGCCCGCCGAGGCGTCCACCGGACCCGCGCTGCCGATGCCGACGGCTCGGACGCGCCCCCACAGCGGAGCCGCGGTCAGCTCCGCCAGCGTCTCCTCGACGGCCCGCATCACGGTGTCGCCGTTCTCCTGGGCGGGCGTGGGGCGCTGCGCGCGGGCCAGGATCGTGCCGTCGCCGTCCACCAGCGCTCCGGCGATCTTGGTGCCGCCGATGTCGAGCGCGGCCACGAGGTCGGTGTACATCAGTCTGGTTTCTCCCGGTCCACCATGGAAGGGCTGGCCGGTCCAGCGATTGGGGGACGCGGGCCGGAGATGCGGTGGACAGTCTCTCCCGCATCTGACAACGTTGTCCAGGCTCTATGCTCGACGCCACATCCTCATACACACCCTGGGACCCACGCATCCCCGTGCGCAACATGTTGTGGACGGCGTGCCTGGCCGACCTCCCGTGGACGACAGGACAGGACACAGCATCGTGCCCGAGACGCAGCGCCGGCCCGAGAGCCGCTACGGCAACCGTCCCACCATGAAGGACGTCGCCGCTCGCGCCGGAGTCGGCCTCAAGACGGTCTCGCGGGTGGTGAACGGCGAGCCGGGCGTCACGCCCGAGACGGAACGCCGTGTCCAGGAGGCCATCGACGCGCTCGGCTTCCGCCGCAACGACAGCGCCCGGGTGCTGCGCAAGGGCAGCACGGCCAGCATCGGCCTGGTCCTGGAGGACCTCGCCGACCCGTTCTACGGGCCGCTCAGCCGCGCGGTGGAGGAAGTGGCACGCGCCCACGGCGCCCTGCTCATCAACGGCTCCAGCGCCGAGGACCCGGACCGGGAGCAGGAGCTGGCGCTGGCGCTGTGCGCGCGCCGGGTGGACGGTCTGGTGGTGATCCCGGCCGGTGACGACCACCGGTACCTGGAACCCGAGATCAAGGCGGGCGTCGCCACGGTGTTCGTGGACCGGCCGGCCGGGCAGATCGACGCCGACTGCGTCCTGTCGGACAACTTCGGCGGCGCCCACGAGGGCGTGACCCATCTGGTGGCGCACGGGCACCGCCGGATCGGCTTCATCGGCGACATGCCCCGCATCCACACCGCCGCCGAGCGTCTGCGCGGTTACCGGACGGCGATGGAGGACGCCGGCATACCGGTCGAGGACGCCTGGATGTCGCTGGGTGCCACCGATCCCCTGCGGGTGCGCCGCGCGGCGGAGGAGATGCTGTCCGGGCCGGCCCCGGTGACGGCGATCTTCTCGGGCAACAACCGGGTGACGGTCACCGTGATCCGGGTGCTCGCCGAGCAGGTCCGACGGGTCGCCCTGGTGGCCTTCGACGACCTGGAGCTCGCCGACCTGCTCCAGCCGGGGGTCACGGTGGTCGCCCAGGACGCGGCCACGCTGGGCCGTACCGCCGCGGAGCGCCTGTTCGGGCAGCTGGACGGCACGCTGATCACCCCCGAGCGCATCGAACTGCCGACCCGGCTCGTCACGCGCGGCTCGGGCGAACTGCCGCCGGCCGACTGAGACGCCATGGACCCCCGCGACGAGCACCGCACACTTCGGGCACTGGGCCTGGCCGACGCGCCGCGCGACCACCCGCTGAGCTATCCCGGCGCCTGGCCGGCCGCGTCCGGGCTGCTGCACGGGGACGAGCTGCTGCCGCTGGACCGGCTGACGCATCCCGGCCGCACTCCGGTCGTGGCCGTCGGCTCCAACGCCAGCCCCGCCCAACTGCGGCACAAAATGGCCGGGTTCGCAGTCACCTCACCCATCCCCATGGTGAGGGCCCGGGTGACGGGCATCGACGTCGGCGTCTCGGCGCACATCAGCCGCGCGGGCTATGTGTCCGCCTCCCCCGTCGACGCCCCCGCCGTCACCCGGGAGCTGTTCGTCATCTGGCTGAACCCGGAGCAACTCGCCCTGATCGACGGTACGGAGCCGCACTACGACCGGGTGCTGCTGCCCGCGCCGGGATTCCGGGTCGAGCTGGAGAACGGCGAGGCACTCCTCGACCCGTTCGCGTACGTGAACCACCATGGTGTGCTGCACAACGGGGACGGCATCCCGCGCAGTCATCCCGGGCAACGTCCTCTGCTCACCGAACTCCTCGCACGGTCACAGGCGTTGCGGGAGCTGTTCGGGGCGACACCGGAGGAGTTCTGTGCCCGCGCCCGGGCCGACGCGCGGCGGTGCGAGCGGGGCACCCAGCTGTTCGCGGAAGAGAATCTGGTGACCGCTTCCGGCCTGGAACACCTGCACGTCCGATAGAATGATCGAACGGCGTCGCGTGTCGGTCACCGGCCGGGTGAGGCATGGAGGCGCCCGTGAGTTTGCCTTACGGAGGCATTCCACACATGTCAGTCGAGTTGAATCACACCATCGTCCACTCCCGCGACAACCGCGAGTCAGCCGAGTTCCTCGCCCGCATCCTGGGACTCGAAGTCGGCCCCGAATGGGGCCCGTTCGTCCCGGTGAGCACCAGCAACGGCGTCACCCTGGACTTCGCGAGCATCCCGGCGGAGTCCATCGTCATGCAGCACTACGCGTTCCTCGTCTCGGACGAGGAGTTCGACGCGGCCTTCGAGCGGATCGAGCGGGCGGGGATCACGTATTTCGCCGACCCGCACGGCAAGCAGCCGGGCGAGATCAACCATCACCACGGCGGCCGGGGCGTGTACTTCATGGATCCCGCCGGTCACGGCATGGAGATCATCACCCGTCCGTACGAGCTCCCGCAGCAGTAGTCACCGCTGAACAGAGGCCGGCGGGGCAGGGGTTGCGCGGTATCCGCAAAGCGGTGCCGGTCCTCGGCGAGGACACCCCGCTCCTCCGGCCGGCGCCTCCCCGGAAGAGGAGGCGGGCACCGGGCGCGGTCCGAAGGGGGCCGGGCAGCCGAGGTCCGGGCCGTGGGACGGTCAGGCCCCGGGGCCACCGCTCACCGGCCGCCGTTCCTCCTGCCCGGAGACCGTCAGATCCCCTCGGCGCGGCGTCGCGAAGCCCTCCAGCGCCTCCCGGCCGAGCCCGGTCGCGCCGGTCACCTCGGCGAGGTCGAGGGCGCCGCAGTCCAGGCCGCGCAGCAGGTAGCCGCTGAGCGCCTTGGCGGTCGCGGGCTCGTCCATCACATCGCCGCCGGCCCGGTCGGCGTAGCGCGCGAGCCGCTCGGCGGCCTGGGCGAAGCCCTCCCGGTAGAAGGCGTAGACGGCCGCGTAGCGGGTGGGGATGTGGCCGGGGTGCATGTCCCAGCCCTGGTAGTAGGCGCGGGACAGGGCGCGGCGGGTGAGTCCGTAGTGCAGCCGCCAGGCGGCGTGCACCTGTTCGGTGGGGCCGACCGGCAGCACGTTGGTGGAGCCGTCCGAGACGCGTACCCCGGTGCCGGCCGCCGCGACCTGCATGATCGCTTTGGCGTGGTCGGCGGCGGGGTGGTCGCTGGCCTGGTAGGCGGCGGACACGCCGAGACAGGCGCTGTAGTCGAAGGTGCCGTAGTGCAGGCCGGTGGCGCGGCCGCCGGCGGCCTGGATCATGCGGGCGACCGTCGCGGTGCCGTCGGTGGCGAGGATGGACTGGCTGGTCTCGATCTGGATCTCGAAGCCGAGCCGTCCGGCGTCGAGGCCCCGGGCCCGCTCGAAGGCCTCCAGGAGCCGGACCATCGCGGTGACCTGCTCCGGATAGGTCACCTTCGGCAGGGTCAGGACCAGGCCGTCGGGCAGGCCGCCGTTCTCCATCAGGCCGGTGAGGAAGATGTCGAGGGTGCGGATGCCCCGGTCGCGCACCGCGGCCTCCATGCACTTCATGCGGATACCCATGTACGGGGCCGCGGTGCCCTTGGCGCCCGCCTCGGCGATCAGCCGGGCCGCGCGGGCGGCCGTGGCGTCCTCCTCGGCGTCCGGGCGGGGGCCGTAGCCGTCCTCGAAGTCGACGCGCAGGTCCTCGATGGGCTCGCGCTCCAGCTTGGCCCGCACGCGCGCGTACACGGGCTCGGCGAGGTCCCGGGAGAGGCCGAGACAGGAGGCGAAGGAGGCAGCGTCGGGCGCGTGCTCGTCGAGGGCCGCGAGGGCCCGGTCGCCCCAGGAGCGGATGGTGTCGGCGTCGAAGGCGTCGGCGGGGACGTAGACGGTGTGGACGGGCTGCCGGGTGCCGGGGTCGCCGGGGTAGCGGCGGTCGAGCTCGGCGTCGACCGGGGCGAGGGAGGCGCTGATCTCCTCGCTGACGGCGCCCGCGAGGCTCGTCGTGACCGTCTCCTGCTGGCCCTGACCCATTCCACACCCTCCGGTTTTTCCGCTGTACGGAATCAACAATCCGTAGAGCGAAGTTATCCGTGCGGCTTCCGGCAGGTCAACACCCTGTCCACGGCGCGGTCCCGCGCTCACCGCCACACCGTCTCCCTCTTCCGCACGACCGTCCTCACCTTCATCCTGTCTCACAAGGGAGGAAACATATGACCGGCACCACGGGGCCGACCCGGCGGGCGGGGCTGCGCACGGCCTTGGCCGCGCTGGCGACCGTGCCCGTGCTGGGCACGGCAGGATCGTCCGCCACCCGGCACGAGAGCCCGGCGCGCCGGGCGCTCCGGCCCGCGGCCGTGCCGCCGTTGAAGGTCATGACCTTCAATCTGCGCTACCCGGGCGCCAAGGACGCGCACACCTGGACGGTCCGCCGTCCGGTGATGCGGGCACTGCTGCGCCGGGCGGCTCCGCACGTCGTCGGCACCCAGGAGGGCCTGCCCGCCCAATTGCGCGACATCGAGGCCGACTTCGGTGCGCACTACGACTGGATCGGCAAGGGCCGCAGCGTGGAGGACCCGGAGGCGGTGGCCGTCTTCTACGACACCCGTCGGCTCGCCCCCGTCGAGCACGCGCACTTCTGGCTCTCCGACACGCCGGACGTGCTCGGCTCCAACACCTGGGGGGCGAACTACCCCCGCATGGTCACCTGGGTCCGCTTCCGTGATCTGCGCGCGCGGCAGGAGTTCTACGTCCTCAACACCCATCTCGACAACGCCAGCCAGTACGCGCGCGTGCGCTCCGCCGACCTGATCGCCGCCCGGATCGCCCGCCTGGACCGCTCGCTGCCGCTGCTGCTGACCGGCGACTTCAACGCCGTCGCCCATGTCAATCCGGTCCATGACAGGCTGCTGGCCGCCGGGCTGGTCGACACCTGGGACACGGCACGCGCGCGTGACGCGGCCTATGGGACGTACCACGGGTACAGGACGCTCACGCCGAACGGGGACCGCATCGACTGGATCCTGGCGACGCCGGGCGTCACCGTCCACCGCGAGTGGACCGACACCTTCCGCCTGGACGGCCAGTACCCGAGCGATCACCTGCCGGTGCAGGCCTCGATGACCCTGGAATGAGCCGAGGCCCCCGTGACCGTACAGGTCACGGGGGCCTCGGACAGTCCTGCGACTGCCGGGTGATCAGCCCTTGCGGGTGTTGATCTCCTCGGTGAGCTGCGGGACGACGTCGAACAGGTCGCCGACCACGCCGTAGTCGACCAGGTCGAAGATCGGGGCCTCGGCGTCCTTGTTGACGGCCACGATGGTCTTCGAGGTCTGCATGCCGGCACGGTGCTGGATGGCGCCGGAGATGCCGTTGGCGATGTAGAGCTGCGGCGAGACGGACTTGCCGGTCTGGCCGACCTGGTTGGTGTGCGGGTACCAGCCGGCGTCCACCGCGGCACGGGAGGCGCCGACGGCCGCGCCGAGGGAGTCGGCGAGGGACTCGATGAGGGCGAAGTTCTCGGCGCCGTTGACGCCGCGGCCGCCGGAGACCACGATCGCGGCCTCGGTCAGCTCCGGACGCCCGGTCGACTCACGCGGCGTACGGCCGGTGACCTTGGTGCCGGTGGCCTGGGCGGAGAAGGTCACCGCGAGGGCCTCGACGGCACCGGCGGCCGGGGCGGCCTCGACGGCGGCCGAGTTCGGCTTCACGGTGATGACCGGGGTGCCCTTGGAGACGCGGGACTTGGTGGTGAAGGACGCGGCGAACACCGACTGGGTGGCCACCGGGCCCTCGTCGCCGGCCTCGATGTCGACGGCGTCGGTGATGATGCCGGAGCCGATGCGCAGCGCCAGACGGGCGGCGATCTCCTTGCCCTCGGCGGAGGACGGGACGAGGACGGCGGCCGGGGAGACCGACTCGACCGCGGCCTGGAGCGCGTCGACCTTCGGTACGACGAGGTAGTCGGCGTACTCGGACGCGTCGTGGGTCAGCACCTTCACGGCGCCGTGCTCGGCGAGCGCGGCGGCGGTGTTCTCGGCGCCCGCGCCGAGGGCGACGGCGACCGGCTCGCCGATGCGGCGGGCCAGCGTCAGCAGCTCCAGGGTGGGCTTGCGGACGGCACCGTCCACGTGGTCGACGAAGACGAGGACTTCAGCCATGGGATTGCTCTCCTGCGAAACGAAGTTGAGGGGCGGTCGGCGAAGGGCCTTTAGATGAACTTCTGGCCCGCGAGGAACTCAGCGAGCTGCTTGCCGCCCTCGCCCTCGTCCTTGACGATCGTGCCCGCGGTGCGGGCCGGACGCTCGGTCGCGCTGTCGACCGCGGTCCAGGCACCCTCGAGGCCGACCTCTTCGGCCTCCAGGTCCAGGTCCGACAGGTCCCAGGACTCGACCGGCTTCTTCTTGGCCGCCATGATCCCCTTGAACGACGGGTAACGCGCCTCACCCGACTGGTCGGTGACCGACACGACGGCCGGCAGGGAGGCCTCGAGCTGCTCGGAGGCGGCGTCGCCGTCCCGGCGGCCCTTGACGGTGCCGTCCTCGACGGAGACCTCGGAGAGCAGGGTGACCTGCGGGACGCCCAGGCGCTCGGCCAGCAGGGCCGGCACGACGCCCATGGTGCCGTCGGTGGAGGCCAGGCCGGAGATGACCAGGTCGTAGCCGGCCTTCTCGATCGCCTTGGCCAGCACCAGGGAGGTGCCGATGGCGTCGGTGCCGTGCAGGTCGTCGTCCTCGACGTGGATCGCCTTGTCGGCGCCCATGGAGAGGGCCTTGCGGAGCGCGTCCTTGGCGTCCTCGGGGCCCACCGTCAGGACGGTGATCTCCACGTCGTCGTCGGAGTTCTCGGAGATCTGCAGCGCCTGCTCGACCGCGTACTCGTCGAGCTCGGAGAGCAGACCGTCCACGTCGTCCCGGTCGACGGTCAGGTCATCGGCGAAGTGCCGGTCGCCAGTGGCGTCGGGCACGTACTTCACAGTGACAACGATCCTCAAGCTCACGCCGGCTCTCCTACTGCATCGTCAGTTCTCGGCTGCCTTCTTCCAGGCAGCATAGGCGCCACAAGCGGCCGATCCCGGTCGGGGCGGCCCGCGCTCCGACCGAAATATTACTCGTCAGTACACCCAGTTCGTTCCCGCTAAGCAAGCGCTTTGAACTGTGACCTTTGCAACGCAGCGTAATCGGAACTCGACGAGTTCGCAGGAGAGCCGGGCGTGATCAATCCCGCAGGGCGGTGAACCGCCCCTGGTGGTAGAGCAACGGGCGGCCCGCGCCCTCCGGGTCGCCCAGGACCACCTCGGCCAGCACGATGCGGTGATCGCCCGCCGGGACCCGCGCGACGACCCGGCACACCAGCCACGCCAGCACGTCGTCCAGGACGGGAACACCCTGCGGCCCGTCGCGCCAGACGGTCGGCGCGCCGAAGCGGTCGGCGCCGCTCCTGGCGAAGGTCGCGGCCAGCTCCTGCTGGTGCTCGCCGAGTATGTGAACGCCCACGTGGGTGGCCCGGGACAGCACGGGCCAGCTGGAGGCTCCGGTGCCGATGCCGAAGGAGAGCATCGGCGGCTCGGCGGAGACGGAGCTGAGCGAGGTGGCGGTGAAGCCGACCGGGCCGCCCTCGCCGGACGCGGTGATCACGGCGACCCCCGCGGCGTGCCGGCGGAAGACGGAGCGCAGGAGGTCGGGAGAGGCCAGTCGGGCGGAGCCGAGGCCGGGTATGACCGTCATGGGGTTGTCCTTCTGCGGGAAGTGGCGAGCCGGGCCGTGGGTGCTCAACGGGCCGGACAGCGCGCGCTCGCGGTACGGACCAGGTCCACGTGGACCCGTCCGTGGAGAAGGAGTTCCTCAGGCATACGGTCAGGCTGACGATAGGTGGCGCGCACAGTCAAGTACGTTCCGGTATCTGGGAGATGCCTCACCGTCCCCCACGGACCGCTCACACGGCCTCCCCCAGGGCCGCGATGACGTCCGCCTTGCGGGGCTGGCCGGTGGCCCGTCGCACGACGCGGCCGTCGGCGTCGAGCACCAGGACGGTCGGGGTCTTGAGGATGTCGAGCTCGCGTACGAGGTCCAGGTGCGCCTCGGCGTCGATCTCTATGTGGGTGACGCCGGGGACCGCGCCGGCCACCTCGCCGAGGACCCTGCGGGTGGCCCGGCACGGCGCGCAGAAGGCGCTGGAGAACTGCACGAGCGTGGCCCGCTCGCCCAGTTCGCCGCCCAGCCTGTCGGCTCCCAGCCGTTTGCCGTCGTCGCGCCCGCGCACCCGCACCCTCCCGCTCCGCCGCTTGTGCAGCACTCCGTAGGCGCTCGCCGCCGCGAGCACCGCCACGCACACCAGCAGTCCTGCCATCAGGTCCTCCAGCGTTCACGAGACTGCAAAGATTCCCGGCCCAAGGAATCGTTTCCGTTGCGGAATGCTTGATTCATGGACATCGATGCGAGGGGCCCGCGCTTCGGGGCCGCCGTGACGACCGTAGTACTCGCGGTCGTGCTGATCAGCGGCAACGCCTGGCTGCTGGCGTGGCAGACGCTGGCGTTCGCGCTCGGCGCGGCGGGCGGGGTGGGCCGCTCACCGTACGGCTGGGTGTTCCGCAGGGCCGTACGGCCGCGGATCGGGCCGCCGACCGAATTCGAGGCGCCGGAGCCGCCGCGGTTCGCGCAGGCGGTGGGTCTGCTGTTCGCGGGCACCGGACTCGTCGGCCTGACCCTGGGTCCTGGCTGGCTGGGCCTCGCGGCGACCGGGGCGGCGCTCGCGGCCGCGTTCCTCAATGCCGCTTTCGGGTACTGCCTCGGATGCGAGATGTACCTGCTCGTACGGCGGGTCGCGGTGCGCGCGGAGTAAAGGCGGCTTAAAAGCCCGAGGTCGATCAAGGGGGTTGACGTGACGAGGATCTCGCCGTTCCCGGGCGCTGGGGCTGGCTCCCCGGCCGTTATTCGGGCACGATCTGCGAGATGCCGTAAACCTACGGCTGCGTAACTTTGCCGCCGGGAGCCCCTCCCCGGCAAAGAGAAGGAAGGGTCCGCCCCGCCCATGGCAGAGATTGTCTACCGCCCCGTCGTCGGCCTCGCCCAGACATTGTTCAAGGCCTGGGACCTCAAGATCGACTGCAAGGGTTCGGAGAACATCCCGCGCTCGGGTGGAGCCGTGCTGGTGAGCAATCACATCAGCTACCTCGACTTCATCTTCGACGGTCTGGCCGCGCTCCCGCAGAAGCGTCTCGTGCGTTTCATGGCGAAGGAATCCGTCTTCCGCCACAAGATCTCCGGCCCGCTGATGCGCGGGATGAAGCACATCCCCGTCGACCGCAACCAGGGCGAGACGGCCTACGCGCACGCCCTCGAGTCGCTGCGCTCGGGCGAGATCGTCGGGGTCTTCCCCGAGGCCACCATCTCGCAGTCGTTCACCCTCAAGAGCTTCAAGTCGGGCGCGGCCCGGATGGCCCAGGAGGCGGGCGTCCCGCTGATCCCGGTGGCCCTGTGGGGTACGCAGCGGCTGTGGACCAAGGGCCACCCGCGCAACTTCAAGCGCAGTCACACCCCGGTCACCATCCGCGTCGGCGAGGCCATCGAGGCCTCCCGCGACAAGTACGCGGGCGCGATCACCCGGCAGTTGCGCGAGCGCGTCCAGGAGCTCCTGGAGGCCGCTCAGCGCGCCTACCCGGTCCGCCCCAAGGACGCGAACGACACCTGGTGGATGCCGGCCCACCTGGGCGGCACGGCTCCGACGCCGGAGCAGGTCCGCGCGGCCGAGGCCCGCTGACGCGGTTCACACGCCTCCTACGGGCCTCGGTCGGCATATGCCCGGCCGGGGCCCGTTCGCCCGACCCCGCGCCCGGCTCGCGCCGCCGCGGCGGCAGGGGTCCCGGCCACCGCGGGAGGCCGGATGCCCGGGGCGGTCACAGTGCGGCGGGGAGGGTCTTCCACAGGTGCGGCCGGTCGGGGGCGGCCCGCAGGGCTGCGAGCACGCCCGGATGCGGTGTCGCGTAGAGGCCCGGGTAGTCCAGCTCGCCCGCCGCGGCGTCGGGCAGGAAGGCCAGGCGTTCGCCGTCCAGGGAGAACCGCGCGTCCACACCCGGTTTGTTGCCGCGCGGGTCCTGGCGGTGCCAGGCGCCGTTGAAGCGCACGGCGACGAGCCCGTGGAGGGCGTGTCCCTCACCCGCGTCGTGCGCGAACCGCTGGTAGCACAGGGCGGTCGGGATGTCCTCGGCCCGCAGCAGGGCGGCCAGGGCGTGGGCCTTGGCGTAGCAGACGCCCGTGCCCTGCTCGAGCACGTCCGAGGCGCGCCAGGTCACGCGCGGGTCATCGGCGTCCTGCGAGTGGGGAATGGTGTCGCGCACGAATTCGAAGGCGAGGCGCGCATAACCATACGAGTCCCTCGCGTCCTTGGCGAGGCGTGCGGCAGTGTCCCGCACGAGCGGGTGGTGATGGTCGATGACGTCGTCAGCAGCCAGATAGGCCGAGAGGTCGGGGTTCTCCTGGATCAGCTCCATGACGGGAGAGCATAGGAAAGCGATCACCCGTGAGTCAATGACTTTCCAGGTGACCGCATACCTATGCAACCGCAGTTCTCGCTACCGCGCCATCTCCTCCTTGACCGCGGCGACGAACGTGTCCACGTCCTCCTCGGTGGTGTCGAACGCGCACATCCAGCGCACGACACCCGCCGCCTCGTCCCAGAAGTAGAACCGGAACTTCTTCTGGAGCCGTTCGCTCACCTCGTGCGGGAGCCGCGCGAACACACCGTTGGCCTGCACGGGGTACAGGATCTCCACACCGTGCACGGCCCGGACGCCCTCGGCGAGCCGCTGGGCCATCTCGTTGGCGTGGCGGGCGTTGCGCAGCCACAGATCCTTGGCCAGCAGGGCCTCCAACTGCACCGACACGAAGCGCATCTTCGAGGCGAGCTGCATGGACAGCTTGCGCAGGTGCTTCATGTGGCGGACGGCGTCCTGGTCGATGACGACGACCGCCTCGCCGAACAGCGCGCCGTTCTTCGTCCCGCCCAGCGAGAGGAGGTCGACGCCGACGGCGTTGGTGAACGTCCGCATCGGGACGTTCAGCGAGGCCGCGGCGTTGGCTATCCGGGACCCGTCCAGATGCACCTTCATGCCGTGCGCGTGAGCGTGGTCGCAGATCGCGCGGATCTCCTCGGGCGTGTAGAGCGTGCCCAGCTCCGTGCTCTGGGTGATCGAGACGACCTGCGGCATCGCGCGGTGCTCGTCCTCCCAGCCCCAGGCCTGCCTGTCGATCAGCTCGGGGGTGAGCTTGCCGTCCGGGGTGGGTACGGTGAGCAGCTTCAGGCCGCCCATGCGCTCGGGCGCGCCGCCCTCGTCGACGTTGATGTGCGCGCTCTCGGCGCAGATCACCGCCCCCCAGCGGTCGGTGACCGCCTGGAGCGCGACGACGTTGGCGCCGGTGCCGTTGAAAACCGGGAACGCCTCCGCCGTGGCCCCGAAGTGGCTGCGGATGATCCCCTGGAGGTGCTCGGTGTAGTCGTCCTCGCCGTACGCCACCTGGTGGCCGCCGTTGGCCAGGGCCAGGGCGGCCATCACCTCCGGGTGGGCCCCGGCGTAGTTGTCACTGGCGAAACCGCGGACCTCCGGGTCGTGATGGCGCCGTGCGTCGGTCTTCGGAGGGTTCACGGCTTCTCGGTGAGCCACAGACGTTGTCCGTTCACTTCGGGGGCGGGCTTCTCCCAGACTCCGGTGATGGCCTCCGCCAGATCCTTGACGTCGGTGAAGCCCGCGAACTTCGCGTTGGGGCGGTCGGCGCGCATCGCCTCGTGCACCAGCGCCTTCACCACCAGGATCGCAGCCGCGGAGGTCGGGCCCTCGGCGCCCCCGGCCTTGCGGAAGGCGTCGGCGAGCGCGAGCGTCCAGGCCTCGGCGGCGGCCTTCGCGGCGGCGTACGCGGCGTTGCCCGCGGTGGGGTTCGAGGCGCCGGCCGCGCTGATCAGCACGTACCGGCCGCGGTCGCTGCGCTGGAGGCCCTCGAAGAAGGCGAGCGAGGTGTGCTGCACGGTCTTGACGAGCAGCAGCTCCAGGAAGTCCCAGTCGTCCAGGCTGGTCTTGATGAACGTCTCGCTGCCGCGCCAGCCGCCGACGAGGTGGACCACGCCGTCGATCCGGCCGAAGTCCTTCTCGACGCGCTGCGCCCAGTCCCGGGTCGAGTCCAGGTCCAGCAGGTCCACCGGCTCACCGGTGACGGTGGCGCCCCCGGCCCCGTAGCGGGCCGCGTCGACGGCCTCCGCCAGGCGCTCGGGGTCGTTGTCCGCGCCGGCGACGATCGCGCCGGCCTCGGCGAGTCGGAGCAGCGCCGCCCGGCCGGCCGGTCCGCCCGCACCGGCCACCGCGATCACCGCACCGCTGAGAGCCCCGTTCCCCATGGTCTTCGCCTCCTGAGCAGTGTTCTCGGTACGCAGGTCGCTCACGCGGCGATCCGCTCGGCGCCGTCCGCCGTGATGCCCTTGGTGGAGGCGATCACGTTCTTCAGCTTCTTGGACAGTGCCTCATAGAACATGCTCAGCGGAAACTCGTCCGCAAGCACGTCGTCGACGAGTTTGCGGGGCGGCTGGGTCAGGTCCAGGGCGTCGGGGCCCTTGGCCCACTTGGATCCCGGGTGCGGGGCGAGGTAGCCGGAGACCAGCTCGTGGGCGGCGAACCAGTGGACGAGCTTGGGGCGGTCGATGCCGTCGCGGTACAGCTGCTCGATGTCGGCGCACAGCTGGTTGGTGACCTGCGGGGCGCGCTGCCAGTCGATGTGCAGCTTGTTGTCGGTCCAGCGGACGACGTCGTGCTTGTGCAGGTAGGCGAAGAGCAGCTGGCCGCCGAGTCCGTCGTAGTTGCGCACCCGGTCCCCGGTGACCGGGAAGCGGAACATCCGGTCGAAGAGGACCGCGTACTGCACGTCACGGGCCTGCGGGACGCCGTCGGCCTCCAGCTTCACGGCCTCCTTGAAGGCGGTGAGGTCGCAGCGCAGCTCCTCCAGGCCGTACATCCAGAACGGCTGGCGCTGCTTGATCATGAAGGGGTCGAAGGGCAGGTCGCCGTGGCTGTGGGTGCGGTCGTGGACCATGTCCCACAGGACGAAGGCCTCCTCGCAGCGCTTCTGGTCGTGGACCATGGCGGCGATGTCCTCGGGCAGCGAAAGGCCCAGGACCTCGACGGCCGCGTCGGTCACCCGGCGGAAGCGGGCGGCCTCGCGGTCACAGAAGATGCCACCCCAGGAGAAACGTTCCGGCGCCTCGCGGACGGCGATGGTCTCGGGGAAGAGGACGGCCGAGTTGGTGTCGTAGCCGGCCGTGAAGTCCTCGAAGGTGATGCCGCAGAACAGCGGGTTGTCGTAGCGGGTGCGCTCCAGCTCGGCCAGCCACTCCGGCCAGACCATGCGCAGCACGACCGCCTCCAGGTTGCGGTCCGGGTTGCCGTTCTGCGTGTACATCGCGAAGACGACCAGGTGCTGGAGTCCGTCGCGGCGGTTCGCGGCGGGCTGGAAGGCCAGCAGCGAGTCGAGGAAGTCCGGCACCCCGAAGCCGCCGTCGGCCCAGACCCGCAGGTCCTTGGCGAGCGCCCGGTGGTAGTCGGCGTCGTGCGGGAGCAGCGGGGACAGCTCCTCGACGGCCTCGATCACCGCGAGGACGGCCTGCTCGGCGTCCGTGCGCAGCGGTGCGCCCTCGGCCGCGAAGTCGATCGACCCGTCCTTCGACTGCCAGGGCCGGATCCGCTCCACCGCATCCTTGAGCACGCGCCACGCCGGGTGCTCGACCACCCTGTCCGCCGGAGGAACCTGCTCCCCCGTAGCCGCCTGCACAAGAATTTCCGTCATGTCCCATCCTTCACTGGAGAAGCTCGCGTCAGGACACCGTATGCATATGAGGATTCTTCCAGCAAGTGGGGCCTCCGGAAATTATCCTGCGCTCCCTCATCTTCACCGCACTTTTTCCTGCCTGACACCGAAGATGCGGCTACTTCCGCTAGCGCCAGTCCAGCGGGTCGGATCTCCGGCCCGGGCGGGTAGAGGAACCCTCGGTGCACGCTCATGTCCTTGACGGCCTCCGGGCCACTAGGCTGCGTGCTCCTCCGGACCAAGCCGTCGACGGAAGCGGGTCGTGTCTTGAACTTCCTCACCATCGGTCACCGCGGAGTCATGGGTGTCGAGCCCGAGAACACCCTGCGTTCCTTCGTCGCCGCCGAGCACGGCGGCCTGGACGTCATCGAACTGGATCTGCATCTGAGCAAAGACGGTGCTCTGGTGGTCATGCACGACGCCGAGGTGGACCGGACGACCGACGGGACCGGGCCCATCGCCGACCAGACGCTCGCGGAGCTGCGCACCCTCGACGCCGGCCGCGGCGAGCGCGTGCCGTTCTTCGAGGAGGTCCTGGACGCCGTGAAGCTCCCCCTCCAGGCCGAGATCAAGGACGTCCAGGCCGCGCGGGCGCTCGCCGAGGTGATGCACGCGCGCGACCTGGTGGACCGCGTGGAGGTGTCCTCCTTCC
Organism: Streptomyces sp. Root1310; assembly: GCF_001426425.1. Lineage (NCBI taxonomy): Bacteria > Bacillati > Actinomycetota > Actinomycetes > Kitasatosporales > Streptomycetaceae > Streptomyces > Streptomyces sp. Root1310. The sequence continues at coordinate 373,069 of NZ_LMEQ01000031.1, forward strand.
ACGACGAGGCCGTCGCCGAGATCGCGCGCCTCGTCCCGGGGGTGCGCACCGCGCTCATCGGCAGCCGCTACGGCATCGACATCGTCGACCGCGCCGTGGAGGCCGGCGCGGCGACGGTCTGTCTCAACCTGCGCCGGCTCACCCTGGAGATCGTCGAGGAGGCGCGGAAGCGGGACCTGCGGATCATCGGCTGGGTGGTCAACACCCAGGACCAGCTACGGCTCGTCCGCGCCCTGCAACTCGACGGCGCGACCACCGACTACCCGGAGATCAGGCGCACGGGCCGCTTCACGGCCTAGGCCGGGTCCTGACGGTCAGACGAGTTCCTTGACCAGCAGCTCGAACTGGAGGTCGTCGCGCTGCGGAATGCCGAAGCGCTCGTCGCCGTAGGGGAAGGGGGTCATGCGACCGGTGCGCCGGTAGCCGCGGCGCTCGTACCAGGCTATGAGGTCCTCGCGCACGGAGATCACGGTCATGTGCATCTCGGTGACGCCCCAGTCCTCGCGGGCCTGCCGCTCGGCCTCCGCCATGACCGTCTTGCCGAGGCCGCCGCCCTGGACCGTGGGACTGACGGCGAACATGCCGAAGTAGGCGTGGCCGCCGCGGTGTTCCAGCTGGCAGCAGGCGACGATCCGGCCCTGCCGCTCGACGGTCAGCAGCCGGCTGTCCGGCGCCTTGATGACCGCGAGCACACCGTCGGGGTCGGTCCGCTGCCCCTGGAGGATGTCGGCCTCGGTCGTCCACCCGGCCCGGCTGTCGTCTCCGCGGTAGGCCGACTCGATGAGCGCGACGAGCGCGTCCACGTCGGCGTCGACGGCGTCGCGGAAGGTGAATGCGGTGGCGGCGGTGTCCATGCGGGCGTTCTCCGGTCTCTGACTCGGCTGGGGCACCGACGAGCGTAGACCCTGCGCCGGTAGGCTCCGGCTGCATGGTGCACGTACTCAGCAGTAGGACCCTGCTCCGGCCGACCGACCCCGAGCGTTCCCGTGTCTTCTACGGCGAGCGGCTTGGCCTGGCGGTCCACCGGGAGTTCGGGACGGGGCCGGAGCGCGGGGTCGTCTACTTCCTGGGCGGCGGCTTCCTGGAGGTCTCCGGCCGGTCGGAGACGCCGCCGGATCCCTCCGTACGGCTGTGGCTGCAGGTGCCGGACCTGGCGGCGGCGCACGACGAGCTGCGTGCCCGGGAAGTGGAGATCGTCCGGCCGCCGGTGCGCGAGCCGTGGGGCCTCCTCGAGATGTGGATCGCCGATCCGGACGGCACGCCGATCGTCCTGGTGGAGGTACCGGCGGACCATCCGATCCGGTACCGGCCGGGAATCTGAGCCGGTCGGCCACGGCGGGGGGGCCGGGAGTGGGGCACCCGAGTCGACCCGTGCCTGCCGGCGACCGGAGGCGATCCGGTACTCCGTCGATCGGAGGCGATCCGGTACTCCGTGCCAGCCGGCGATCGGAGGCGATCCGGTCTCCGGCCGGGGAAACCGGGGGGAACGGGTACCCGACGGCTGTATCTGAGCAGAACGGTCCGGTCGGTCCGGTTGTGCGGGTCGGTCCTCCCCGTCGGTCGGCTGTGGGTCGGCGGGCCGCACGCTCTGCCGGCCGCAGCCGGGCGTGCCGAGGGTTCAGCGGCGGGGTGTCGTGGCCATCGGGCCAGGCCGGGCCCTGTTTCGGGGCCTCGGCGGCCACCGGATGCCGTAGCGCGGACCGAGGCATAGCGTGCTGAAGGGGGCCCCTTTCGGAAGGAACGCCATGAAGCTCGACGCGCCCGTGCCCGGCGGGCCCTGCTGGGCCGAGCTGGGGACCAGTGACCTGGAGGCGGCAAAGCGGTTCTACGCGGCGCTCTTCGGCTGGCGCGCGCAGACGGACCCGCGCCAGGAGGCGGGCGGCTACACGGTCGCGCACCTCGGCGAGGCGGCCGTCGCCGCGCTCAGCCCCCTGTACCAGGAGGCACAGCCGTGCGCCTGGAACGTGTCGTTCGCGGTGACCGACGCCGACGTGAGCGCGCGGCTGCTCACGGAGGCCGGGGGCAAGGTGCTGGTCGGCCCGATGGACGTCTTCGACGTGGGTCGTTTCGTGGTCGCCCTCGATCCCGGTGGGGCCGCGTTCCAGTTGTGGCAGGCGCGGACCTTCCCGGGCGCCGGGCTGTTCAACGCGCCCGGCTCGCTCGGCTGGGTCGAGCTGCTGACCCGCGATCGCCACCGGGCGGAGACCTTCTACACCACGGTGTTCGGCTGGACCGTCCGCTCGTCGGAGAACTACCTCCAGTGGGGCGTCGGCGGCGCGGACTTCGGCGGCATGATCGCGATGGACGAGAAGTTCCCGCCCGAGGTGCCCCCGCACTGGCTGCCGTACTTCGCGGTGACGGACGTCGAGGAGTCCACCAGGACGGCGGTGGAGGCGGGCGGCACCGCCCTCATGGAACCGACCTCGGTGCCGGACGGTCCACGGATCGCCGTGCTGCGGGACCCGCAGGGCGCGGTCTTCGGCGTGTACCGGGCGGGCGACGAGGGGTGAACGCCGACGGATCGCGATCATGCCGTCCGCTCCCGTGCGGACCCGGCGCTCAGACCCGCAGGGTCCGCATGTGCCCCTCGAGTCGGCTCAGCAACTCGCCCAACAGATCCGCCAGTTCGCCCTGCCGGTCGTCGTCCAGGGCGGACAGCACGGCACTCTCGTAGACAAGCTGCTCGGGCATGATGCCGTCGACGAGGTCCCGCCCGGCGTCCGTGAGGCGGAGGTGGGCGACCCGGCGGTCCCGGCTGTCGACGCGACGCCCCACCAGCCCGCGCTCGGTGAGCTGCTTGAGCCGCTTGGTGACGGCGGCCCCGGAGGAGAAGGTCTCCCGGGCCAGTTCGCCGGGCGTCAGCTCATGGCCGGTGCGGCGCAGCGCGCCGAGCAGGTCGAACTCCGCTCGGCTCAGGCCGGCCCGCCGCAGGGGGGCGTCCTCGGCCTGCTGGAGCAGCGCGGCGCAGCGGTTGACGCGGCCGATGATCTCCATGGGGCCGGTGTCGAGGTCGGGCCGGACCGTCTGCCACTGCCGTACGACAGCGGCGACGGTGTCGGCCCGTACCGGCCCCGCGGACTGTCCCGGCTCTGTCGGCCTCACGGGGTCGCCGCTGCCCCGCGAGCCACCGCTGCGCTGCTGTTCCCCGCTGCCCTGCCGTCCCCCGCTCCGCCGCCCGTCGTTGCTCCTCGGACGGTCGCCGGTGGTACCGGGGCCGCCGGCCGCCGATTCCGCCTCGGTCGCCGGATCTCCACCCGACCCGGTCGCCGCCCCTTCCCCCGTCCCGTTCCCGGCCGCCGCCCGTCCCTGCGTCGCCGTCATCGCCGTACGTCCTCCGCTCCCGTGCTCGCCTCCCGGTCCAGGAGCAGCCCCTGGCGCCGTACCGTCGCCGCGAGCGTACGGTGTCCGGACTGTTCGACCGCGACGACCCGCTCCTCGGGCAGCGCCCGCTGCCACCACTCGCCGGACGCGGCGTCGGCGGTGGCGCGCAGGTCGACCAGCGCGGCGGCGAGGCCGCGGCGGGCGGACTCCAGGGCGCCGGGGGCGGGACGCGGCTCCGCCAGGAGGCGGGCGGCCTGCTCGCGGGCCCGTTCGGCGGCCGTCAGAGCGTGCCCGAGGCGGTCGCCGGCCCGGCGGTTGGTGACGGCGAGCGCGGCGACGAAACCGACCACGGCGCCGACGAGGGTGTCCGCCAGCCGCTCGGTGATCAGTCGGCCCGAGTCCTGGACCTGCGCGAACTCGGTGATGAGCAGCGCCATCGGGGTCACGCAGACGCTGCCGAGCCAGTAGTTGCGGCTGATCAGCGCCTCGGCGCCGAAGTTCAGCGCGAGGCAGATCAGGACGAGGGCGGCCTGGGTGAGATGGGCGAGCGGGGCGAGCGCGGCGAAGGCGAGCACGCCGACCAGGTTGCCGACGACGCGCTGGACTCCGCGGCTCCAGGTGAGCGTGATGTTCGCCTGGTAGAGGGACGCGGCGGTGACCAGGGCCCAGTAGGGGCGCCCGACTCCGACGGCGAGCGAGGCGTACCCGGCGAGGGCGCAGCCGAGGGCGGTGCGCGCGGCGATCGGCGCGAGAGGGCCGAGGCGGAGCCACAGCGGCGGTCGTCCGGTGGCGAGTTCGGCGTCGACGCCGAGGAGTTCGTCGTCGTCCACCAGGTCGCGCGGGTGCGGTACCGGGCCGGTGCCGCGCAGGGCGCGGGCCCAGTCGCGCAGCAGCTTCGGGTCGGTGTCGGCGGGGGCGGCGAGGGCGATCTCGGCGCGGACGACGAGACGTTCCAGGGTCCGCCGGGTCTCCGTGGCGCGAGCCGCCAGCAGGGTCTGCCAGGCGGCGTGCACGGCGGCGGCCGCGGCGGCGCGGGTCCGGGCGTGGCCGTCGCCGGGGCCGTCCGTGTTGGCGTGGGCGGCGTGGGCGGCGGCCGCGTCGAGGGCGTGGGCGGTGGCGCGGCGCTCGGGGCCGTGGGGCCGCAGCAGGCCGGGCGCCATGCCGATCAGCCAGGCCCAGGCGCCCGCGGCGAGTGCCAGCCCCAGGTGACCGGGGACCTGCCCGAGGGTCTGCGGGGTGAACAGAGCGGCGGAGCTGATGAAGGTGAGGACGACGTTGGCGGGCGGGCCGAGGCGGGTCGCGTCGCAGAGGGCCTTCTGCGCGGCGGCGAGCAGCGCGCCGACGGTGACCAGGGCGACGGCGTCGTCCGTCAGCGAGGCCGCGAGCAGGGCGAGGGCCAATCCGGTGGTCATGCCCAGCACCACCCAGGCCAGGACGCGGGCCCGGGCCGCGTAGGGGCGGTTGTGGGCGTACAGGGCGCACAGGGATCCGGCCATCGTGTACATCGCCAGGTCCAGCCGCCCGAGGGCCAGCAGGATCAGGTTCGGCGGGGCGACGGCGGCGATCACGCTCAGGGCGGGCTTGAACCAGATGTCGGAGGGCCGGCCCAGGCGCAGCACTCCGGCGATCGGGAGACGGCGCCCCGGGCGCTGCCCGCGCCGACGGCCGTGCCGGCCGCCGCGCGGTTGCGGGCGGGCTTCGGGGCTGGGGTGCTGCGGGGTCGCACTGCTCATACCAACTAATTTAGCATGTGTTTTACCCGTGAAATATTTCCGTGCTCCGTCGAATGCCCCCCGTGTACACCCTTGCGCCCGCGTGCGCACGGTGTGCCGTGGGCATCGCAACCCTCGATTGCGAACGTCGAGCGGGGAGGTGCGCGTGCACGGACCGGCTTCGCCCGGCTGGCTGCTGGTGGCGCTGTGTGCGGCGACCGGGGCCTACTGCCTGCTGCGGATGCGCAGCGCGGTCGAGGAGCAGCGCAGGGCCGCGGGCGGCGAGGCGCTGATGGGCTTCGGGATGGCCGCGATGGCGGTGCCCGCGGCCGCGTTCACCCCGCCCGCGTGGGCCTGGCCGGCCTTCGCGGCGGTCTTCGGAGCGGCCGCGTTACGGGCCCTGTGGGCGGCCCGTGTCAGCGCCCACCACCTGCACCATCTGGTCGGCGCAGGGGCCATGGTCTACATGGCGGCCGCGATGGCCGCCGCGCCCGCCCACGAGCACGGGCACGGGGGCTCGGGCGTCCCCGTGCTGACGGGGGTGCTGCTCCTGTACTTCACGGGATACGTCCTGCTCGCCGGGGTCCGGCTGCTGCCGGTGGCCGGGGCGGGTGGCGGGGCCGTGGCCTGGAGCGACCGGCCCGAGGTGGCGCGGGCGTGCCGGCTGTCGATGGGGATCGGGATGCTCGCCATGCTGCTGACGATGTGAGCCCAACTCGCGCGTGGTCTACGTCACTTCGCCGCGAGAAGGCGTACCCCTGAGCGGTGCGCCGCTCATAGGCTGCTGCCCATGATGGTCCCCGCGGTACTGCTGCTGCTCGGTGCCCTGACCGCCGTGATCGCCCCCCGGCTGATCGCCCGGGCCGACTGGCCGGACCGCGAACCGGTGGTGGCGCTGTGGGTGTGGCAGTGCGTGGTGGCCGCGGTCCTGCTGTGCTGTGCGCTGTCGATGACGCTCAGCGCGGCGGCGGCCTGGCAGGCGGTGCGCGGTCATGTCTTCGCGCCGGCCCCGCGCTCGGTGGTGGAGGCGTACGCGCTGGGCGCGACGGGCCCCTGGGCGGCCGCGACAGCGGTGGCGCTGGCGTGCGGCGGTCTGTGGAGCGGGGCGATGCTCGTACGGGAGGTGCTGCGGAGCCGGGCCGGGCGCCGGTCGCGGCACGCCGAACTCCGTTTGCGCGCACCGCTGTTGCCGGGCGAGGAGTCCGCGTCCGGCCGACTGCTCGTCCTGGAGGGCGAGCGGCCCGACGCCTGGTGGCTGGCGGGCACGGCACCCCAACTGGTCGTCACCACGGCCGCGTTGCAGCGCCTGAAGGGGCATCAGCTGGATGCGGTGCTGGCGCACGAGCAGGGGCACGTCCAGGCACGTCACCACTGGTTGCTGAACTGTTCCACCGCACTGGCCACGGCCTTTCCGCAGGTGCCGGTGTTCGCCGCGTTCCGCGACGAGATGCACCGGCTGGTCGAGTTGTCGGCGGACGACATGGCCTCCCGGCGCTTCGGCCGGCGGACGACCGCGCTGGCGCTGGTCGAACTCAACGAGGACCGGGGGGTGTTCGGCCCCTCCCCCGCCCCGCAGGCCCATGTCCCGCAGCGCGTGCACCGGTTGCTCACACCGCCCGACCGCCTCACCGTGGCCCGCAGACTACGACTGACGGCGGGAGCCTCCCTCGTACCGGTGATCCCGGTACTGGTGACCCTGGTCCCCGCCCTGCGGACCCTGGGCTGAACCTGAACCCCACGGCCCGAACCACCGCCCCGGAACCAGAAGCAGCAGCTCCAACGACAGCCGGGCAACCCCACCGGCGCTCGACCACCCCGGAGGCCCGGCCCACCCGAGGTCCCGGCCACCGCGGAGACCCGACCATCGAGGCCCGGCCACCCGGGGGCCCTGCCCACCCGGGGTCACTGCCCACCCGGGGTCACTGCCCACCCGAGGTTCCGGTCCCCCTGAGGCCCGACCACCCGCGACCCCGGCCACCCTGCGTTCCCCACCACCCCGGAGGCCCGGTCGGCCGCTCCGCCTCCCGTGGGGCGTCCACACCAGCTGCCGGAACACCACCCGAAGAGGCCGACCAGCCACCCCGGGGCCACGGTCGGCAGCGCTCCGGAGGCACCGCCTCCCGACCCCACCCGACCCACCCGACCCACCCAACCCGCCGCCCGCCTGCGGACCTGACCCGAACAGCCGCGGACCCGATCCGGCCAGCCCTCGACCCGACCGGCGGCCAGGCCATACCCGCCGCACCCGGACCGACCACCGGACCGAAGTGACCAGTTCGCGGGAGGGGAGCACGAGCACCGGTCACCTGCGGCCTCACCAGCGGCTCCGGGCAGCGCGCGCGACCCCACCCGGCCGACCCGACCACGCCGGACCTCACCTCACCCGCCCCTCGACCGGGCCGACCACACCGGCCCCCCTCACCCGCCCCTCGACCGGGCCGACCACCCACGACCAAGGCGGACACCCCTCGCACGACAGCGGGCGGCCGCCGCCCCGGCCGCCAAGGCAGCTGTCGTCGGCGGTGGAGGCCGCCGCGTCAGCTGCCGCCACCGGCTCCGGGGCCGGGCCGACGCCCTCGGATCCCGGACCGAGCGCCCCGGGTTCGCATCCGGGCCCACCGTTCGGCGAGGATCTCCCTATGCCCCGTCCGACCGTCGACTCCCAGCCCCGCCGCCCGGCCCTGCGCACGCCGCTCCGGACCGCACTGGTCCTGGGGCTGTGTTCGGCCCTGCTGCTCGCTCTGGTCGCGGCCGACTGGCATCCCCTGATCTCCGCGGACGGCGACATCTCCCGGACCACCCACCGGTGGGCCGTCGCCGACCCCGACGTCACCCAGGCCTGCCGCATCCTCACGGACTGGGTCTGGGACCCCCTGACCATGCGTCTGCTGGGCGCGGCGGTCGCGGTGTGGCTGGTGTGGCGGCACGGGGCCTGGTGGACGGCCGGGTGGCTGGTCGTCACGTCGGCGGTCGGCACACTGATCCAGCAGTCCCTCAAGGCGGGGGTGGGCCGTTCCCGCCCGGTGTGGTCCGACCCGGTCGATTCGGCCCACTACGCGGCGTACCCCTCCGGGCACGCCCTGACGGCCACGGTGGTGTTCGGCCTCCTGCTGTGGCTGCTGCACCGGCACGGCGTCGCCCCTGGCGTGTGGCGTGCGGCGCTGGCGGTGTCGGTGGTCTCCGTGGTGGGCGTGGGACTGACCCGGATCTGGCTGGGCGTGCACTGGCCCTCGGACGTCCTGGCCGGCTGGCTGCTGGGCGCCCTGCTGGTGGCGCTGGCGATCGCGGCACATCTGCGCTGGCGCCCGTGACCCTGCCGGGACGAGGCGGCGATGGGGGCGATGGGGGCGACGGTGACGGTACGGCGGATTCATAGACTCGGGGCCATGCACAGGACAGCAGTGTTGTTCGACTTCTCCGGGACCCTCTTCCGCATCGAGTCCGCCGAGTCCTGGCTGCGGGCGGTGCTTGAGGCGGCGGGCGTCGCGCTGCCCGCCTCGGAGCTCGCCGAGAAGGCGCGGGCACTGGAGACGGCCGGCGCGCTGCCCGGCGGGGCGAGTCCGGTCCGGCTGCCCGCCGGGGTCGCCGAGGTGTGGCGGGTGCGGGACGAGAGCGCGGAGCTGCACCGGGTCGCGTACACCGGTCTGTCCCGTCAGGTGGCGCTGCCGGATCCCGCGCTGCACGACGCCCTGTACGAACGGCACAGGGTCCCGGCGGCCTGGGCGCCGTACCCCGACGCCCTCGACGTGCTGAGCGGGTTGCGCGAGCGCGGGCTCCGGGTCGGCGTGGTCAGCAACATCGGCTGGGACCTGCGGCCGGTGTTCCGGGAGCACGGCCTCGACCGGTACGTCGACACGTACACGCTGTCGTACGAGCACGGGTTCCAGAAGCCGGACCCCCGGCTGTTCACGGCCGCGTGCGAGGCGCTGGACGTCGATCCCGGCCGGACCCTGATGGTGGGCGACGACCGGCGCGCGGACGGCGGGGCGGCGGCGCTGGGATGCGCGGTGCACTTCGTGGACCATCTGCCGACGGCCGAACGTCCGGACGCGCTGCGGACGGTGCTGGACCGGGTGGGGTGACCCGTCCGACGGCGACAGCCTCGGACCGCCCCCTTCCGACGGTCGCCTGAGGCCACCATTACGGGAAAAGCGCGCCCACTCTGGGCGATCCCCCGCGTCGCCCAGAGCAGGCGGCAGCCCGGTGTGCTCCGAAGCGGAACCCCACCGGGTTGCCCCTGAGTATAGTTGGCTGCCAGCCAGTCAACGCAGGAGTTCCAGGATGTCCCCGCGCAGCGCCTCGGTCAATGAAGAATTGCGGCGGCGTTCCCGGGAACGCCTCCTTCAGGCCGCGGTGGAGCTGGTGAGCGAGCACGGGTACGAGGCGACGACCCTCGGTGACATCGCGGACCGGGCCGGCTCGGCGCGCGGTCTGGTGTCGTACTACTTCCCCGGCAAGCGGCAGCTGGTCCAGTCGGCCGTGCACCGGCTGATGCACCGCACGCTGGAGGAGGCGCTGGAGCGGGAGCCGCGCACCGAGGACGGCCGGGAGCGGATGGCGCGGGCCATCGACGCCATTCTGGGCCTGGCCCGGGACCGTACGGTGCTGATGCGCCAGCACATGGCGGGTCTTCTGCAGGCCGAGGGGTTCGTGCAGTGCCCGGAGCAGCAACGGCTGGCCGAGATGCTGCGGGAGACCGCGGCCCGGCACGGGTCGCAGGACGTCGACCACGACTACCCGATGCTGCGCTCGCAGCTGATGGGAGCGGTCTACGCGATGGTGCTGCCGAACGTGCCCCTGCCGCTCACGACGCTGCGCGCCGAACTGTTCGCGCGCTACCGGCTCGACTGGGAGCAGGGGGTCCCGCCGGACGCCGAGGCGCCCGGCGGGAGGAGTGACACCGATCTGTCGCGCTTCTTCGCGACCGACCCGACGACTCCGCGGAGCGAGGGTCAGTCGAAGTAGTCCGGCTGGGTCTGGACGTTGAGCTCGTGGAGACGGACCCGCTTGGCCGGGTCGGTGCGCCGGTCGCTGAGCTTCAGCACGTCGAAGCCCTTGGCGATGTCGTTCGAGTAGATGTAACCGTTGTAGTAGTACGCCGACCAGGAGCCGCCGCCCCTCAGCACCTGGGTGTCGAGCGGACCGCGTTCGAAGTAGGCGATCTCCTTCGGCTTCGACGAGTCGGTGAAGTCCCAGACCGAGACACCGCCCTGGTACCAGGCCTGCACCATGATGTCCTTGCCCTTGACCGGGATCAGCGAGCCGTTGTGGGCCACGCAGTTCTCGGTGTCCGCCTGGTGGCGGGGGATCTTGTAGTAGCTGCGGAAGACCAGCTTGCGCTTGTCGCCCTTGCCGACGATGTCGTAGATGCCGTCGGCGCCCTTGTCCGGCCCGGTCGCCGCGTTGCAGGTGGCCGCGCCGCCGCCGCCGAGTTCGTCGGTGAACACGACCTTGTTCGCCTTCTGGTTGAAGGTCGCCGAGTGCCAGAACGCGAAGTTCACGTTGTCCTGGACCTGGTCGATGACCTTCGGGTGCTCCGGGTCCTTGATGGAGAACAGGATGCCGTCGCCCATGCAGGCGCCCGCCGCCAGGTCCTTGGAGGGCAGGACCGTGATGTCGTGGCAGCCGGTCGTCTTGGAGACCCCGGGGTTGGTGGGCGAGCCCGGGTTGCCGCCGCCGTCCGGCCCCTCCCCCGGGAACAGTACGGGGAAGCTCACGATCGCGGCCTTCTCCGGCGTCTTGCGCGGCACCTTGATGACCGAGATGCCGTCGTGCGGCGGCTGGCAGTCCGGGTAGGCGGCGTTCGGCGAGTACGAGGAGACGTAGATGTAGACGTTCTTGCGCTCGGGCACCAGGGTGTGGGTGTGCGAGCCGCAGGCGGTCTCGACGGCGGCGACGTACTTGGGGTTCGCCTTGTCGCTGATGTCGAAGACCTTCATGCCCTCCCAGGAGGACTTCTCGGTCACCGGCTGCGTGGTGCTGTTGCAACTGCTGTCGCTGCGCGAGGAGTCGGTGGACAGGAAAAGCAGGTCGCCCGAGACCGAGATGTCGTTCTGCGAGCCGGGGCAGAGCACCTGGGCGACGGTCCTGGGGGACTTCGGGTTGCTGATGTCGAAGATCCGGAAGCCGTCGTAGTTCCCGGAGAAGGCGTACCTGCCCTGGAAGGCGAGGTCCGAGTTGGTGCCCGGCAGGGCGTCCTTCGGGATGTTCGTCAGGTGCTCGATGTTGTCGGAGTGGACGATCTCGTCCTGTCCCGGTATCTCGCCGTCGGCGATCGCCGCCGCCGCCTCGGCCCGGGCGCCCTCGGACACCTTCTGCTGCACGGCCGGCCCGTCCCCCGGGTCGGGGGTCGCGGCTGCCGGAACGGCCGTCAGCAGCGCGGCCAGCAGTCCGGTGCACGCGGCGGCCACCCCCAGCCGTCTGCGTCGCGTTCGAAGGTCGTTCAACAGGGTCACTGCGTCCTCCCTTGTCGCCGTTCACGCGGAACGGTTCGCGGTGCTCCGAAGTATCGTCTTCATCATGCACATATCAAAGGCTGGCAACGCACTCGTCATGAATCTTTCGGTTCAGTAGTGCGACTCATGGTGCGAAGATCCAGACGAGGACGGCGCCCCGTCCTCGACTCACCTGCTTCAGGAGGTCGTTGTGCTCGTCCGCCGCGCGCCCCTCGTCTCAGCCTCACTGCTGCTCGCCCTCGCCCTCGCGGGGTGCGACTCCGGGCCGGACACCAAGTCGGGTGCGGCGAGCGGCCCTTCGGTGATCGCACCGGGCAAGCCGGGCGAGTCGAACCGGACTCTCTCCGCCCAGGACGCGGCCGGGCAGCGCGCCGATGACGACACGCCCAACTCCGCCGACGTGGCGTACGCGCAGATGATGATCCGGCACCACGCCCAGGCCCTGGAAATGACCGAACTCGCGCCGAAACAGGCCGCGTCGAAGGCCGTGAAGGGTCTCGCGTCGCGGATCGGCGCCGCGCAGGGACCGGAGATCGAAGCCATGAAGGGCTGGCTCACGACCTACGGCGAGGACGAGACGGGCGGAGAGCACGACCACACGGCGATGCCCGGCATGGCCACCGAGGCGCAGCTGACCCAGCTGCGCGCGGCCCGCGGCAAGGCGTTCGACGCCCTGTTCCTGTCCCTGATGATCACCCACCACGGGGGCGCCCTCACCATGGCCGCGGACGTCAAGGCGCGGGGCAACAACGTGCGGATCGAGGAGATGGCGGACGATGTGATCGCGCAGCAGACGAGCGAGATCACCCGGATGCGCGGGATGCAGTGACCCCCGGTCCCACTGGACCTCGCAGGCAGGCCCCGGAGCCCCGTCACAAGCCCCGGAACCCCGCCTCAGGCTTCAGAACCCGTCTCAGGCATCGACGGCTGACCGGCCAACGGGACCGGCCGAACAGGTCGGTCCAACGGGCCTGTGAAACAGGCGAGTTCAGCGGGTCATGCCACCGACCCTCGGCAATGAGCCGTGTCAGCGACGGGCGTGACGTGGGCTCAGGTATCCCGCGTCACGCGCCTGCGCGATCAGCCTGAGCGACCTGCGTCGGCTGTGTCCCGTGGCGCACATGACCGCGAGGACGGGGTCCGCCCCCTCCTCCTGGGCCGCGCGGTACTCCTGCGCCACCAGCCACCGCCCCTCGACGCCGCGCGGCCAGGCCGGACGGGCCCGCCGAGGGGCGAACGCCTCGCCGGCATCCCCGGCGACGGCCGGTTCCCGCGCGTCTTCCGCGTCGAACCCGCCGTCCACGTCCGCCATGTCGGCCATCTCGGCCATGGACGGCGGGTTCAGCATGTCCGCCGCGTCCCCGCCGCCCTGCCCGTCCGCCGCTTCGAGGGCGCCGCCTTCGTCGCACCTCTCGAACAGCGGCCCCTCGATCCAGTCCGCGAGCACCGTCAGGTCCACGAGCGACAGGGGCGGCTGGGCGCGGACGTCCTCGACGGAGACACGCCCCCCGCAGACGACGGCCAGCAGCTCCACGCGCGCACCGTCCACGAACCCCAGCCGCACATGGAACCAGGACGTGGCGCCCCCGGCTTCCTGGACCTCCCACGCGGGCCATACGGACACCGTGCCGTCCTCGGCGGAACGATCAGAAAGATTAAGAAACGATGCTTCTAGCACACACGCAACGTAACCGAATGATCACTTTCCATACGAACGGACACGCGCGCACCGAGCACGCACAGCACCCTGTCAGCGGAGCCGCGCTGATGCGATGCTGGAGACACCAGCGATCTCCTCCGTCCCCTTGGGTAAGGAGTTCCGCGTGCTGCGTGTCGCCGTCGTCGGCTCGGGGCCGAGTGGGGTCTACACCGCCCAGAGTCTGGTCCAGCAGGACCCCGAGGTGCTCGTCGACGTCCTGGACCGGCTGCCGTGCCCGTACGGGCTGGTGCGCTACGGCGTCGCCCCGGACCACGAGAAGATCAAGTCGCTCCAGAACAATCTGCGCGCGGTGCTCGAGCACGAGCGGGTGCGCTTCCTCGGCGGGATCCGGGTCGGGACGGGCGGGGTGCCGACGGCCCGGCTGCGCGAGCTGTACCACGCGGTCGTGTACTGCGTGGGCGCCGCGACCGACCGGCACCTCGGCGTGCCCGGCGAGGAGCTGCCGGGCAGCTGGTCGGCGACGGAGTTCGTGTCCTGGTACAGCGCGCACCCGGACACCGTCGCCGGCGGGTTCCTGCGGGACGTCCGCTCGGCGGTGGTGGTGGGCGTGGGGAACGTGGCGGTGGACGTCACCCGGATCCTGGCCCGGCAGACGGCCGAGCTCACCCCGACCGACATGCCCCAGGCGGCGCTGACCGCGCTGGCGGCGAGCGAGGTCGGCGAGATCCACATGGTGGGGCGGCGGGGCCCGTCGCAGGCCCGCTTCACCACCAAGGAGCTGCGCGAACTGGCCGGCCTGCCGGACACCGAGGTGCTCGTGGACGAGACCGAGCTGGCGCTGGACCCGGCGTACGGCGACCCCTCCGCGCTGCCGGCGGCACAGCGGCGCAACGTGGAGGTGCTGCGCGGCTGGGCGGCGAACACGCCGACGCCCGGTTCACGGCGGCGGATCCGGCTCCGGTTCTTCCTGCGCCCCGTCGAACTGCTCGCCGACAAAGGCCGGTTGGGCGCGGTGCGTTTCGAGCGGACCGTTCCGGACGCGCACGGCGGAGTGACCGGCACCGGGCGGTACGAGGACATCGGGGCACAACTGGCGCTCCGGTCGGTGGGCTATCGCGGGGTGCCCCTGGAAGGGCTGCCGTTCGATCCGGAGCAGGGCACGGTGCCGCATCTCGCGGGGCGGGTCCTGCGCGAGGGCGTGGTGGCGCCGGGCGAGTACGTGGCGGGCTGGATCAAGCGTGGGCCCACCGGGGTGATCGGCACCAACCGGCCGTGCGCGAAGGAGACGGCGACCTCCCTGCTGGAGGACGCCCCCGTCCTCGCAGGGCGGGAGCTGCCGGGTGATCCGCTCGACCTGCTGCGGGCCGCCGGGGCCGAACCCGTCGAGTGGGCGGGATGGCTGGCGATCGAGCGGGCCGAGGCGGCACTGGGCGCCTCACTCGGGCGGGGTGTGGTGAAGCTGCCGGACTGGGCGGCGCTGTGGACGGCGGTGGATCCCACCAGGATCGGTGTACAGGACACACAGCAGCAACCTGAATGAAATCAACAAACTGTTTAAGTCCCGTACGTTCTCGTGCTGTTCGACCTGACGCCCTACCCCGTGCCGTCCCGTCCGTTCGGCCCGGCCCGCCAGTCCTGGCCGTTCGGCCCGACCGGCCTGCCCTGCCCTGCTCGGATGCCCCCGCCGCCCTGGAGTGCCCATGACCATGACCGCCCCCGTTCACCCCGTCGACGAGGTGCCACCCGCACGGCAGTTGGCCGCGTTCGGCCTCCAACACGTGCTCGCCATGTACGCGGGCGCGGTGGCCGTGCCCCTGATCGTGGGCGGTGCGATGAAGCTGTCGCCCGCCGACCTGGCGTATCTGATCACCGCCGACCTGCTGGTGTGCGGCATCGCCACACTGATCCAGTGTGTCGGCTTCTGGCGGTTCGGCGTACGGCTGCCGATCATGCAGGGCTGCACGTTCGCGGCGGTGTCCCCCATGGTGCTGATCGGGACGACGGGCGGCGGACTGCCCGCGATCTACGGGTCGGTGATCGTCGCCGGGCTCGCGATCATGCTGCTGGCGCCATTGTTCGGCAGACTGCTGCGCTTCTTCCCGCCGCTGGTCACGGGCACCGTCATCCTGATCATCGGCATCTCGCTGCTGCCGGTCGCGGGCAACTGGGTCGCGGGCGGGGCCGGTTCGGCGGACTTCGGGGAGCCGAAGAACATCGGACTCGCCGCGTTCGTCCTCGCCGTGGTGCTCGCCGTGCAGCGGTTCGCGCCGCCGTTCCTGAGCCGGATCGCGGTACTGATCGGCATCGTGGTGGGGCTCGCGGTCTCGGTACCGTTCGGGTTCACCGACTTCGACGGGGTCGGGGACGCGGACTGGGTCGGGATCAGTACCCCGTTCCACTTCGGCGCGCCCGCCTTCGAGGCGTCGGCGATCATCGCGATGCTGGTCGTCGCGCTGGTCACGATGACCGAGACCACGGGTGACCTCATCGCGGTCGGCGAGATGACCGGCCGCAAGGTCGAGCCGCGCAGCCTCTCCGACGGCCTGCGCGCCGACGGGCTGTCGACCGTCCTCGGCGGTGTCTTCAACACCTTCCCCTACACGGCGTACGCGCAGAACGTCGGCCTGGTGGGCATGACCCGGGTGCGCAGCCGCTGGGTCGTCGCCGCCGCGGGCGGCATCCTGGTGCTGCTGGGCCTGCTGCCCAAGCTGGGCGCGGTGGTGGCCGCCGTTCCGGCGCCGGTCCTCGGCGGGGCGGGCCTGGTGATGTTCGGGACGGTCGCCGCGAGCGGTCTGCGGACGCTGGCCGAGGTCGACTTCAAGGGCAACCACAACCTGACGGTGGTGGCCGTGTCGGTCGCGATGGGCGTACTGCCGGTCGGCGTGCCGACGATCTACGAGCAGTTCCCCGACTGGTTCCGGACAGTGATGAACAGCGGCATCAGCGCGGGCTGTCTGACGGCGATCGTCCTGAACCTGCTGTTCAACCACCTTGCCGCTGGGGCCGGTTCGGCACCGCAGGCGGTCGCCCCGCCGACCGGCGGCGGCGAGGAGCCGGTCGGGGACGAGCCGCAGAAGTCGAGGGAAGAGGTCGTCTAGACGGCCGCGGGCGGCCGGTGGACCCGGCCGCCCACGAATCGTCAACTCGCGGCGCAGGTGGCCCCGTTGAGCGTGAAGGCAGCGGGCGCCGCACTGTTGCCGGTGTGGTTCGCCTGGTAGCCGATGGTGACGCTCGCCTGCGGGGCGAGCGTGCCGTTGTAGGTGGCGTTGGTCGCCGTCACCGCTCCGGAGGCCGGTGCGTAGGTGGCGCCCCAGCCGTTGGTGATGGTCTGGCCGGAGGGCAGCGTGAAGCCGAGCCGCCAGCCGTCGACCGTGGTGGTTCCGGTGTTGGTCAGGGTCACGGAGGCGGTCAGACCGGTACTCCAGGCGTTGGTCGTCGCGGTCACCCGGCACCCGCCGGGCTGGGGCTGCGGGGTGGGGCCGGCGGCGTCCAGGCCGAAGAAGGTGATCACGCGGGCGGCCATGCCCCAGGCGTACAGGTTGTGGCCGACGCCCTGGAGGCTGACCGCCTCCACGGGGGCCTGGTCACCCGAGCCGCCGTACCGGGTGCGGGTCCAGCCCGCGACGGGCGAGTCGGTGGCGGCCGGGGTCTGGCCCACCCCCCGCACGTTGGTCCACTGCTTGATCTCCTCACCGAAGTTGGGGTAGCGCAGCACGTCGTCCTCGGTGCCGTGCCACACCTGCATCCGCGGCCGGGACCCGGTGTAGCCCGGGTAGGCCGCACGGACGAGGTCGCCCCACTCCTGCGCCGTGCGGATCACGGTGCCACCTGAGCAGGCGCTGTTCCACTCGGAGCCGTCGGTGGTGGCGAAGCAGCCGAAGGGGACCCCGGAGAAGGCGGAACCGGCGGCGAACACGTCGGGATAGTCGCCGAGCAGGACGTTGGTCATCATCGCCCCGGAGGAGATACCGGTGGCGTAGACGCGGCCGGTGTCGGCCCCGTAGGCGGCGGTCACCCAGTCGATCATCGACTTGACGCCGACCGGGTCGCTGCCGCCGCCGCGCCGGAGCGCCTGGGGCGAGGAGACGTCGAAGCACTTGCTGCTCCGGGTGACGGACGGGTAGACGATCACGAACCCGTACCGGTCGGCGAGTTGGGAGTACTCGGTGCCGGAGTACATCGCGGGCCCGGAGCCGCCGCACCAGTGCACCGCGACGAGCACCGGCGGGTGGGCGGTGACGCCGGCCGGTGCGTAGACGTACATCTGCAGGTTGCTGGGGTTGGCACCGAAGCCGGTGACCTCGGTCAGGGTGGCCGCGGGGACCGGCGCGGCGGCCTGTGGCCGGGCGAAGGCGGCGGGAGCGGTGAGGAGAGCGGCGGTGAGCAGGAGCAGCAAAGCCCCGCATAACGAACGCAAGGCTTTCCCAGGGGAGTTCGACACGCGCTTGTCCCTTTCTGGTAGCGGCTCGGGGGACGTCGTACGTGGGGTGCGCGGGAGGAAGGCGGCGGCTCGGCAGGTGGCGCGGGTCCGCGTGGACAGACCCGGACGCATGCCCCTCTCCGACACTGACGAGGGGGACGTCCGCACCGCATGGTGACATGCACACGCTTGCCATGGAAGCGCTCCCACGGCAACTCGCGGCAAGCCCTTACTGGTTGGCCGGAGCCTGGCCGAGTGGCCGAATGTGTTCTGCGCAAAGCGTTGACTAGAAAGCGCTTGCCCCCTACGTTCCGTTCAGCAGTGTGACCGAGCCGCTCGGATCGACCGGCAAAGGACCGCGGTGTCCGCGCAGGTCGTTCAACAGGGCACGCGACATTCAGATACCTGACCATCCTCCCTCCCCCGAAGGGACGCACCCGCATGCGCACAGGGCCCCCACGCACACCGGCGCAAAGGTCCGCCCCCGTCGCGCACGGCCGCACCACCGAGGCCGCCCGGAACACTCCGGCGACCCGGAGCACCCCCACCATCCCCCACCTGGAAGAAGGCATCGGGACATGACTTCACCAGTACCGCCGCGCCGACGGCGCACCCTGACCGGCGCTCTCGCCGCCCTCACACTCTCGGTTGGCATGATCATGACTACCGGAGCACTGACTCCGGCGGACGCCGCCACCTGGCCCAGCGCGACCGGCAGCCAGGCGGTCTCCTCCACCATCGCGGTGTCCGGCACCAAGGACTACGGGATGATCCGCCTCTACGGCACCGGCGACCTGGGCAGCGGCAGCCAGGACGAGGACCAGGGGCCGATCCTGGAACTGGCCGCGGGCGCGGTGCTCAAGAACGTCATCATCGGCGCCCCCGCCGCCGACGGCATCCACTGCAAGGGCGCCTGCACCCTGCAGAACGTCTGGTGGGAGGACGTCGGCGAGGACGCGGCGACCTTCCGCGGCTCCTCGTCGTCCAACGTGTACACCGTCTCGGGCGGTGGCGCGCGGTCGGCCAGCGACAAGGTGTTCCAGTTCAACGGCGCCGGCACGCTGAACGTCTCCAACTTCGCGGTGCAGACCTTCGGCACCTTCATCCGCTCCTGCGGCAACTGCTCGACGCAGTACAAGCGGACGATCAACCTCAACACCATCGAGGCCACCTACTCGGGCAGCAAACTCGTCGGCATCAACACCAACTACGGCGACAGTGCGACCCTGAAGAAGATCACGATCGTCGGGGACAGCAGCAAGAAGATCATCCCGTGCCAGAAGTACATCGGCAACAACACCGGTGCCGAGCCGACCACCAACGGCACCAGTGCGGACGGGACTTACTGCAAGTACGCGTCCTCCGACATCACCTACAAGTAACCCCCTCCCCACCGGTCCCCCCACGGTAGGCAGGCGGCCGTACGAAGCGTCCCCGCACGGCGCTTCGCACGGCCGCCGTACCTATGCGCCCGCTCCCGACGCCGTGGCGACGAGCTCGCGTCGGTGGTGACCGTAGGCGGTGCGCAGGGCCGGCCCCGGCCAGTCGGCGGGCAGCAGCGCGGCCGGCAGCACGGGGTCGGCGAGGAGGTGCCGTACGACCGCCGCGAGGGCCGTGAAGCGGTCGGCGGGCCGCCGGGTCCGCTCGACGTGGGCCAGCAGGACCCGGGCCGTCCGCGCCCACGCGTCGAGCGGCCACAGCCCGGCGGCCAGGTCGGAGGCGGGCGGGCCGGGACGGGCGGTGAAGTGCTGGAGCACGTCCCCGAGATCCGCGGGCCAGGGCCGGCCCAGATTGGCGGGCCGCAGCCAGACCCCCTCGCGCAGTTCGGCGAGCCGCAGGGCGCTCAGCCGGCCGCGCAGTTCGGCGCGCTCGGCGGGGCCGCGGCCGGTCGCGGTGATGACGGCCATCTCCCACGTGCCGTCCCACGCGCGCATGTCCGGGTGCACGGCGTCGTCCTGGCGGCGCTGGCGCTCCAGCAGCCGGTCACTGAGCCGGTAGACGCCGTCCGTCCGCCGCAGGTCGCCCGCCGCCACCATCCGGCTGAGCGCCGCCCGCACCGTCGATCCGCCGACGCCGAACGGCTCCACCCCGCGCACCAGGTCCTTCGCCGCCATCTCGGGCGGATGCGTGCCCAGCAGCAGACTCAGGACCACCGACCGCGCGGACAGCGGGGGCAGGTCGACCTCGCCGGGCTGCGCCGTCACGTTCATCCGCATGAGGCCGTACTGTACGTGCGGTTCCGATGTTGCACTATTGCTACACCTGTAGGGAAAGTGCAACATGGGTCGCATGGCCCAGATACTCACCCAGCCGCAGCCGCAGGCACACCCGGCGCCGCCCGTCTCGTCGTACGCCACGCACGACGTCACCAACCAGCCTCCGCCGCTGGCCCCGTACGACGCCTCCGACGACGTGGCCCTGCTGGAGGGGCTGCGCCGGGAGGGCGCCGGATGGGCGGAGCCGGACGTCCGCCGGATCGGTCTGCTGGCCGGCGGCGTCGAGGCGCAGGAGTGGGGCGAGCTGGCCAACCGGCACGAACCCGTCCTGCGCACGCACGACCGCTACGGGCACCGCGTCGACGAGGTCGACTTCCACCCCGCCTGGCACGAGCTGATGCGGGTCGCGGTCGCGGAGGGACTGGCCGGCGCGCCCTGGGCGGACGACCGGCCTGGCGCCCATGTGGCGCGCACGGCGGGCGGTCTCGCCTGGGGGCACACGGACGCCGGGCACGGCTGCCCCACGTCGATGACCTATGCGGCCGTCCCGGCGCTGCGCCGCCAGCCGGAACTCGCCGCCGTCTACGAGCCGCTGCTGACCGGCCGGGTGTACGACCCGGGGCTGCGGGTGCCGACGCAGAAGCGCGGGCTGCTCGCGGGCATGGGGATGACCGAGAAGCAGGGCGGCTCCGACGTCCGGACGAACACGACGTCGGCCCGGCCCACGGCGGAGCCCGGGGTGTACACCCTGCGCGGGCACAAGTGGTTCACGTCGGCGCCCATGTGCGATCTCTTCCTGGTGCTGGCGCAGGCGCCGGACGGGCTCTCGTGCTTCCTGGTGCCGCGCGTGCTGCCCGACGGCACCCGCAACACGTTCCGCGTCCAGCGGCTGAAGGACAAGCTGGGCAACCGCTCCAACGCGTCCTCCGAGCCCGAGTTCGACGGGACCGTGGCCTGGCTGGTCGGGCCCGAGGGACAGGGCGTGAAGACCATCATCGAGATGGTCAACTGCACGCGCCTCGACTGCGTGATGATGTCCGCGACGCTGATGCGCAAGACGCTCGTGGAGGCGGGGCACCACGTGCGGCACCGCAGCGCGTTCGGGGCGCGGCTGCTGGACCAGCCGCTGATGCGCAATGTGCTGGCCGACCTGGCGCTGGAGTCGGAGGCCGCCACCACGCTCACCCTGCGGCTGGCCGGCGCGGCGGACCGGGCGGTGCGCGGGGACGACGGCCGGGATGCCGAGCGGGCCTTCCGGCGGATCGCCACCGCGGTCGGCAAGTACTGGGTGACCAAACGAGGTCCGGCCTTCACCGCGGAGGCCCTCGAGTGCCTCGGCGGCAACGGCTACGTGGAGGACTCGGGAATGCCCCGGCACTACCGCGAGGCGCCCCTGCTGTCCATCTGGGAGGGCTCGGGCAACGTCAACGCCCTCGACGTGCTGCGCGCGTTGACCCGCGAACCGGCGACGGCGGACGCCCTGTTCGGCGAACTCGCGCTGGCCCGGGGCGCGGACGCCCGCCTCGACGCCGCCGTCTCGCGGCTGCGTGACCGGCTGGGCGAGACGACACCGGCCGGCGCGCGCCGTCTGGTGGAGCAGATGGCCCTCACCCTCCAGGCCTCGCTCCTGGTCCGGCACGCCCCGCCCGCCGTCGCCGACGCGTTCTGCGCGACCCGGCTTGGCGGCGACTGGGGGTACGCCTTCGGCACGCTCCCGGACGGCGCCGACCTCGACGGGATCCTGGAGCGGAGCCTTCCCGGCACGAGCTGACGTCTTCGCGGGGGAGCCGTCGCCGGGCCCTCTCGGCTGCCCGTGCTCCCCGGCCCGGTCGTCGGGTCTCCGTCCGGGGCGAGCCGGGCTCGGCGGGCCGGGGCACGGGGCGCCGGGTCAGCCCGTCGGGCGGCCCCAGAGCGCGTCGAAGCGGGCCCAGTCGGTGTCCCACTGCTCGACGCGCCTGCGCTCCATGCGGCCCCGCAGGACACGGCCCCCCGCGAAGGGGAGGACGGCCGCGCCGACCCCCGCCAGACCGCCGACCAGGGAGGCGCGCAGTCTGGCCTGGGCGGCCGTGGCCGGTTTCGTCACCAGGCGCCCCTGCCGGTCCGTCCACACCGTGACGGGGGTGCCCACGGCACTGCCGGGACCCACCCGGACCTGGCCCTGGTGGGCCGAGCCGTCCGGTCCGGTCCAGCCGACCTTCGCCCACACCTGATCACCGGCGGAGGAGCCGTTCACGGCGGCCCTGCCCGGGGCCCGCTCGGTCAACCGCCCCAGGAGGGGCCGCCACTCGACGCGTTCCCGCGCCAGACCGTGTTCGACGGACCCCGCGGTCGCCCACCCCGCCAGCACCCCGGCGAGGACGGTCAGCGCCCACACGCCCAGCACGACCCAGGCCTCCACCGTGTCGGCGCGGCGCTTGAGCGGGTTGCGCCGCCAGCGCCACAGCCACACCTTCGGACCACGGAACGCCATCGAAGGCTTCCTCCTCATGAGCGCATGAACATCCCGGCCGCCCTCCCATACGGGGCGCACGCGCCTGATGCTCAGGGCGAATCCCCCGTCCCGACGGTGCCACGCGCCCGGCGCCCGCGCAGGCGTCCCGGCGAAAGTGGCCGATGTCTTGCGCTCCCGGCCCGCCGTATCCGCCGTGACCTGCGGCGACGGCGCTTCCGGAGGTGACTGTCAGTGGCGGGGTGCAGACTGGCCGATGTCTGGGACAAGGACGTCAAAGACACAGCGGAGGTGATCGGGCATGACCGAGACACTGCTTGCCGTGGGCACGCGCAAGGGCCTGTTCCTGGGGCGTCGGCGCGGTGGCGCATGGGAGTTCGACGAATCCCCCTACTTCAACGCACAGGCGATCTACTCGGTCGCCATCGACACCCGCGGCGACCGGCCGCGGCTGCTGGCCGGCGGCGACAGCGCGCACTGGGGTCCGTCGGTGTTCCACTCCGACGACCTCGGGCGGACATGGACCGAACCGGCCGCCCCCGCCGTCAGGTTCCCGCAGGACACGGATGCCTCGCTGGAGCGGGTGTGGCAACTGCACCCGGCCGCCGCCGAGCCGGACGTGGTGTACGCGGGCACGGAACCGGCCGCCCTGTACCGCTCGGAGGACCGCGGCGAGAGCTTCGAGCTGGTACGCCCCCTGTGGGAGCACCCCACGCGCTCGAAGTGGGTGCCGGGCGGCGGCGGGGAGGGCCTGCACACGGTTCTCACCGACACGCGCGACCCGCGGTCGGTGACCGTCGCGGTGTCCACCGCCGGGGTGTTCCGCACGAGCGACGGCGGCGCGAACTGGGCGCCCGCCAACTCCGGTGTCTCCGCGGTGTTCCTGCCGGATCCGAACCCGGAGTTCGGCCAGTGCGTGCACAAGGTCGCGAGGGACGCGGCGAATCCGGACCGTCTCTATCTCCAGAACCACTGGGGGGTCTACCGCAGCGACGACGCGGGCGGGCAGTGGACCGACATCGGCGCGGGCCTGCCCTCCACCTTCGGGTTCGCCGTCGCCGCGCACCCGACGCGCGGGGACACGGCGTATGTCTTCCCGATCAACGCCGACGCGGACCGGGTGCCCGCCGAGCACCGCTGCCGGGTCTTCCGCACCTCGGACGCGGGCGAGAGCTGGGAGCCGCTGACGGCGGGCCTGCCGCAGGAGGACCACTACGGCACGGTGCTGCGCGACGCGCTCTGCACGGACGACGGGGACCCGGCGGGCGTGTACTTCGGCAACCGCAACGGCGAGGTGTTCGCCTCGGCCGACGACGGCGACAGCTGGCGGCAGTTGGCCTCGCACCTGCCGGACGTCCTGTGCGTACGGGCCGCGGTGGTCGGATGAACCGACCCGCCCGCGGGGGCCGGACGGCCGGCCTCGGCCACTGGTTGATCAGCGGCCTGTGTACGGCAGTAGGGTGACGCCGTGGCACCACGACCCTTGCATGAAATCGTCGAACCGGGCTGGGCCGAGGCCCTTGCACCCGTCGCAGGGAAGATCGCCGAGATGGGCGACTTCCTGCGCGCGGAGATCGCCGCGGGACGCACCTACCTCCCTGCCGGACAGAACGTCCTGCGGGCCTTCCAGCAGCCCTTCGACGACGTCCGCGTCCTGATCGTCGGACAGGACCCGTATCCGACGCCCGGGCACGCGGTGGGCCTGTCGTTCTCGGTCGCTCCGGAGGTCCGCCCGCTGCCCGGCAGCCTGATCAACATATATCGGGAGCTGAACACCGACCTGGGCCTGCCCCAGCCGTCCAACGGCGACCTGACACCGTGGACGCGGCAGGGGGTGCTGCTGCTCAACAGGGCGCTCACCACGGCTCCGCGCAAGCCGGCGGCACATCGCGGGAAGGGCTGGGAGGAGGTCACCGAACAGGCGATCCGGGCGCTCGCGGCGCGCGGCAAGCCCCTGGTGTCCGTCCTGTGGGGCCGCGACGCCCGCAACCTGCGTCCGCTGCTCGGGGACCTGCCCTCGGTGGAGTCGGCGCACCCCTCCCCCATGTCGGCGGACCGTGGCTTCTTCGGCTCGCGGCCGTTCAGCAGGGCGAACGACCTGCTGGTCCGGCAGGGAGGTCAGCCGGTGGACTGGCGCCTGCCGTGACCGCCGGGGCCGGTCCGGGCGAAGGGGCCGGGACCGGCGACGCGGCCGTCTCCGGCGGCGGCTTCCTCGCCGTGGACTCGGGCGGTTCAGGTCTCCGGGTCGTCCTGGGGACCGCCGGGCGCGGTGCGCTCGGCCGGCGCTCGTCCCCGGTGCCCGTGCGCACCGGCCCGCGGGGCATCGACCCGGACCACCTGATGTCACAACTGACCCCACTGGTCAGGGCGTTGACGGCGGAGACCGGTGTCCCCGGGCCCGCCACGGCGGTCGTGGGCGCGGCGGGGCTCGGCACCCTGGGCGACGCGCTGCGCGCGGAGCTCCCGGGCGCCCTGGCGCGGGAGTTCGGCGTCCGGAGGACCGCGCTCGCCGCCGACGCCGTCACCGCCTACGTCGGCGCTCTCGGAACCCGGCCGGGCGCCGTGGTGGCCGCGGGGACGGGCCTGATCGCCATCGGTACGGACCTGACGGCATGGCAGCGGGCGGACGGCTGGGGCCATCTGCTGGGCGACTGCGGCGGCGGCGCGTGGATCGGGCGGGCCGGTCTGGAAGCCGCCCTGCGCGCCTACGACGGGCGGCCCGGCGGGTCGGTTGCGCTGCTGGCCCTGGCCGAGGAGCGGTTCGGGCCGATGACCGGGCTGCCCGGTCTGCTGTACCCGCGTCCGGACCGGCCGGCCGTCCTCGCCTCCTTCGCGCCGCAGGTGGCCGCCTGCGCCCAGGACGACCCGGTCGCCGCCGGCGTCCTGCGCACCGCGGCCCGGCACATGGCCGAGTCGGCCGCCGCGGTCTGCCCGGCCGGCGGAGAGCCCCGGATCGCTCTCACCGGCGGTCTGTTCAAGGTGGGCGACCCTCTTCTCGTCCCTCTGGAGGGGGAACTCGCGCGGCTGCTGCCGCACGCCCTGCGGGTGCCCGCCGAGGGCGATCCGCTGGACGGCGCCGTGCGCATCGCCACCGCACTGGCGACGGGCACGCTCACGCTGCCGCGCGAGGAGAGTCTGTTCTCGGTGGAGGGCCCCGTGAAACCCCTCTGATGCATCAGGCGTAGAGAAAGTACGTCACGCCCCAAAAGGGGGATTACCGCCTCCGAGGGCAAGTCGCCTGGAAAACACGCTGATCACTTCTGATCCGTACGTAACTCATCAGACAAAACCGGACGGATACCGCTCACGTGCACCCTCCCCGAACAGGGGAGCCCAGGAAGCCAGTAACATGCGTCGCCATGAGCTCCCCCACTGGGCCCGCGTCCGGCCTGCCAGTACGAATGCCGCGGCCCCGCCAGCCTGGGCGGCACCGCCGACCCGAGCCGGTGGCGGCTCCCGAGGGCGCGCCCGCGCTCGTCCTCGCGGTGCCTGGTCCGCCGAGTGCCGCCACGCGCGGCCTCGCCGAGGAGATCGTGAGCATCGCCCGCTCCGAGCTGCCCGGCCTCGACGCACGCATCGGCTACCTGGACGGGGACGACGACGGTTTCCCCACCCTCCAGTCCGTTCTCGCGCACGCCGCCGACGAGCGCACCGCCCGCTTCGAGCAGGCCCGTGCCGCCGGACTGGACGTCAAGGAGCCCGACGGCCCGGTGGGTGTCGTCGTGCCGCTGCTGGCCGGTCCCGACGGCGCGCTGCTGCGCCAGGTCCGCCAGGCCGTCATGGAGAGCCGGATCGCGGCCGAGCTGACCGATGTGCTCGGCCCGCACCCGCTGCTCGCCGAGGCCCTGCACGTGCGGCTGTCCGAGGCCGGTCTGGCCCGCGCCGACCGCGCCCGGCTGTTCACCGTCGCGACGGCCGCGGACGGCATCATCCTCGCCTCCGTGGGCGGCGAGGAGGCCGTGCAGGCCGCCGGGATCACCGGCATGCTGCTCGCCGCGCGACTCGCCGTGCCGGTGATGGCCGCGGCTCTCGACCAGGAGGGCTCGATCGCCTCCGTCGCCGAGCAGCTGCGCTCCTCCGGCTCCCAGCAGCTGGCGCTGGCGCCCTACCTGATCGGCCCGGAGATCGACGCCACGCTGATCGAGGAAGCGGCCAGGGAAGCCGGCTGTGCCGCCGCCGAGGCGCTCGGCCCGTACCCGGCCATCGGCAAGCTCGCGCTGGCCAAGTACACGACCGCCCTCGGTATCGCCCCGCCGCAGCCCCAGGGCGCGCCGGTCCGCTGAACCGAACGCACGGACGCCGTACGAACGAAGGGCCCGCTCCGGGTGTGGAGCGGGCCCTTCGCGTCGCCTCTCGTCGCCCCGCGTCACCCCCGGGTCGGCGCGAGGCCGGTCGGCGGCACGAAACGCCGAGCGGCGCGAATCGGCGGGCCGGTCGGCGGTGCGGGTCAGCCGATGACCACGCAGGCGGCGGCGGGGACGGCGATCGAGCCGGCGCGTCGGGGCAGGCCGGACGCCGGGTCCAGGGAGAACCAGGTGACGTCGCCCGAGCGTTCGTTCGCGACGTACAGGAAACCGCCGGACTCGGCGACGGCCCGCGGCCAGTGTCCGGCGCAGGGCACCGTCCCGACCAGTCGCAGCGTCTCCCCCGCGCCCTCCACTGCGAACACGGAGAGCACGTCCTCGCCGCGGGTGGCGGTCCAGACGAACCGGCCGTCGGGCGAGACGACGAGGCCCGAGGGGTAGGCGTCCCCGGCCGGGGCGCCGGGCAGGACCGCGGCCTCGGCCAGCGGCTTCAGCGAGCCGTCCGAGGCGTCCCAGCGGCAGACGGTGACGGTCGGGGTGAGCTCGTTGACCACGTAGGCGTACCCGCCCCCCGGGTGGAAGGCCAGGTGACGAGGCCCCGAGCCGGGGCGCAGCGCGTGCTCGCGGTGCAGGACGGGGTTGCCGTCGCGCAGGGCGCACACCCGTACCGAATCCGTTCCGAGGTCCACGCTGACCGCCCAGCGGCCGCTCGGGTCGGGCTGCACCTGGTGGGCGTGCGGACCCTGCTGGCGACGCGTGTGCGGGCCCGAGCCGGAGTGCCGGAGGACGCCGGAGGCGACGCGGGCGAGGGTGCCGTCGGCGCGGACCGGGACGGCGGTGACACTGCCGGAGCCGTAGTTGGCGGTGAGGACGTGTCCGTCGAACACGCTGAGGTGTGTGGGGCCGCTGCCGCCGACCGGCACCGGCGGCCCGGTCTGCTCCGGCGCGTCGCCCGTCACCCGGTACGCGGCCACCGCGCCGTCCGCCGTCTCACTGACCGCGTACAGCGTGTCCCCGGTGGCCGACAGGGCCAGATACGAGGGGTCGGGGACCCCGTTCACGCTGCCCAGGACGGTCAGAGCACCGCTGACCGGGTCCACGGCGGCGGCCACGATCCCGGGCCCTCCAGCCGCCGTGAACGAGCCGATGAACGCCCGCCGTCGCCTTCCGCCGAGGTCTGCCACCGCTGTCCCCTCCCGGGTCGCCGCTGCCGCTGCTGACGCTGCTGCTCGGGGTGACCGTAGCAGTCGATCACCAGCGGTCTAGACCAGGCGCGCTCGCTCGGCCCGGCAACGGCGCCCGGGCGGCGGACAGCCATACCCGGGAGCCGCTCGAGAACGGCCCGCTCCAGAACGCGGAGGTGGACCACCACCGGGCTCGGGCCCCCGGCCCGCCGAGCGGTAGGGCGACGGCTTCGGCGGCCGGCGGCCGCCCGACAGCCGGTGCGGCCGCGGGCTCGGACCCCGGCCCGAGCAGCGCGGCACGGTTGCGGCGGAATGCGGCGGCCCGACATCCGGTGCGGCCACGCGCGCGCCCGCTGCAGGGGCGGCCGGCCGAGAGAACCCAGAGGGCCGAGAGGGCCGAGAGGGCCGAGAGGGCCGACCCGCTCAGGCCCCGGACCGGACACGCGGAGGGGGCTGACACCGGCCCCTGCCCCTGCCCCTGCCCCTGCCCGCCGAGCGTTACGGCGACGACGTCGGCCGGATGCGGCCTGCCGTCGGCCGGTGCGGCCAGGAGCGCCCGGCAGGTGAGGCGGCGGGCCGAGAGGGCCGGACCCGCTCAGGTCCCGGACGGGACGCGGGACGCGCCGCGCAGAGGGACCGCGAGCTCGAGGAGGGCCCTCTCCAGGGCGTGCAGGTGGGCCAGCACCGGCTCCGGCCCGGGGCCGCCGAGCGGTACGGCGTCGGCCTCGGCGGGGTGCGGCCGTCCGTCGGCCGGCGCCGTGGTGAGCGCCTCGACCGCGGACTCCACGCGCCAGCAGGCGGCGACGAGGCGGGCGTCGTGCGAGGCCTCGGGGTCCGCGGCGACCGAGGCCAGCCCGCGCACCTCGCGGGCACAGTCGTCGAGCAGTTCCAGCACGTGCCGGGCCCGGCCCTTGCGCGCCCGCAGGGGGCTGAGCGGATGCACCAGCGGCGCCAGCGACAGCCGGACCCGGGCGAGGATCTGCTCCAGTTCGACCACCCGCCGGGCCGGGTCCGCCGTGTCGGAACCTGCGAGCCGCGCGGCGGCCTCGGCGGTGCACAGGTGCACACAGCGCAGCGCGCGCTCCACCCAGGCGTCGGTGACGGAGTGCGTGGTCACCGGTAGCACCAGCAGCACCGCCAGTACCGCCCCCAGCGCCCCTACGGCCGTCTCGGTCACCCGCAGGGCGAGCAGCGCCGGGTCGAGCAGGCCGAGCAGTCCGTACAGCGCGCTCGCCATGACGGTGACGGCGAGCATCATCCAGGTGTACGACACGGCGGCCGAGTAGAAGATCCCGAAGACGCCGACCGCGACGACCACGGCGGTCGCCACCGGATCGCCGTGCAGGGGCAGGGCCACGAGCAGGCCCAGCGCGATCCCGAGGACGGTCCCGAGGAACCGCCGGAACCCGCGTACGAGGGTCTCGCCGCGCGAGGTGGTGTTCACGAACACCCACCAGGTGGCGCCCACGGCCCAGTACCACCGCTGGTCCGACAGGGCCTGCCCGACGACGAGGGCGACGGCGGCGCCCACGGTCGCCTGCGTCGCCTGCCGCGTGGTGATCCGCGCCAGGCCGGTCCCGCCGGTCGGCGGGGCGACGGCCGCCGGCACCGGGAGCCGTCGTTCGTAGGGCCACACCCCGAACCGCACCGCGGACGACGCGGCGATCGACAGCAGGACGGCCGCGCACAGCTCGGGCAGCTGACCGGGGACGGTGTGCAGGAACTGGGCGGCGAAGAAGGTCATGAACGCGAACACCCCGAGCGCGTGCCCGCGCGGCCCCCAGCGCCGTGCGTACACCCCGGCGCCGACCACGGCGAGGAAGGCCGCGTCGCGGGCGACGGGCACCTCGTGCAGGACGGCCGCGAGCGCCAGCACCGGCAGCCCGACGACCGGGAGCAGGCCGGTGGTCACGGCCTGTCCGCGCACCGTCGGGTCCGTCACCGTGAACAGCGCGAGCAGCGCGGCCAGGCCACCGGTGATGGCCGCCACCAGCGAAAGCCCGGCCGGCCCGCACAGCGCGACGGCCAGCCCGATGCCGAGCACGGCCCGGGAGGCGAACCTGAGTCGCACCCGTCCGGGATCCGGTGCCACGAACGCCCTCTTCAGCAAGCTGCCCCGCCCTTTCCCCACCCTGATGTACCGCGACATGAGAAAGGCGCCGCGGGGATCCGCAGCGCCATCGACTCCCCCATTTGAGCATCCGGAGGGCTGGTGGTTCAACAGGGTCCGGCTCGACTGGGCCATTGGCTCATCGGGGGCAGGAACCCCCGGGCCATCAGCCTGCCAACGGCACACTTCCGCGGACGGCCTCGGCGGCGGCGCCCGCACGGCCGGTGGCCCGGACCCCGGCCGTATCGCCGGGCCATTGGTACAGTCGGCGCCGATCACGAACGTGCGAGGAGGCCCGCCGGATGGCCGTGGACGAACTGGACACCCGGATCCTGCGCCTGTTGCTCGAACAGCCGCGGACGAGCGTGCGGGAGTACGCCCGGCTCCTCGGCGTCGCGCGCGGGACCCTGCAGGCCCGCCTCGACCGGCTGGAGCGGGACGGCGTGATCACCGGCTCGGCGCCGTCACTGTCCCCCGCCGCGCTGGGCCACCCGGTGCTCGCGTTCGTGCACATCGAGGTGACCCAGGGGCACCTCGACGACGTGGGCGACGCGCTGGCCGCCGTACCGGAGATCGTCGAGGCGTTCTCCATCACCGGCGGCGGCGATCTCATCACCCGGGTCGTGGCGCGCGACAACGCGCACCTGGAGGACGTGATCCAGAAGCTGATCAGCCTGCCCGGCGTGGTCCGTACCCGCAGCGAGGTCGCGCTGCGCGAGCGTGTGCCGCACCGGCTGCTGCCGCTGGTGGAGTCGATCGGGCGCGCGGCCTCGAAGTAGCGTCCGCCCTCGCAATTTTCGGTCCCGTCAGGATCGTTGACGCTCCCCGTCACCCTCGGGCGTCAGGTCGACCGTCCGCACATCGTTCGCGATGAGGCCCGCTACGGCCGGCGGCGGGGCTTGCCGCCGCCGGTGGCGCGCCGACCGCCGCCGCCCTTCGCCGCACCGCCCTTGGCGCCACCGCCCTTGGCTCCACCGCTGCGGCCGCGGGCGGCTCCGGCGGCGCTCTTGCCCGCACCGCCGCCCGTCTGCGGCTTTCGACGCTCGCGCTCGCCCTTGCGCTCCGCCGGAGCCTGCGGGGCGCGGCCGCGCGTGCTGTTGACGGTGCGGCCGCGGACGATGCCGATGAAGTCCTCGACCAGCTCGGTGGTCGCGTCCTCGGGCCAGGCGAGGGCGATGTCCGACCGGGGGGCGTCGACGACCGTCCGGTAGGTGAGGTCCTTGCGGTGGTGCAGGCGGGCCAGCGACTGGGGCACGACCAGCACGCCGATGTTCGCCGCGACCAGCTCGATCGCGTCCTCGGTGGTCGCCGGACGCTCGTAGGCGGCCTCGCCGGGCAGCTGCTCCCAGCCGAGGACGTCGTCCAGCGGGTGGAGGACCACCTCGTCGGCGAGGTCGGCCACCGTGACCTCCTCGGCCGCGGTGATCACATGGTCCCGGGGCACCACGACGACGGTGGTCTCCGTGTACAGGGGAATCGCGCTGAACACCGTACGGTCGACCGGAAGCCGCACGAAGGCGGCGTCCGCGGCGCCCTCGCGCAAGACGTCGGAGGCCTCCGCGGGGGTCACCTGGAGGAGGCCGAGGGGGGTGTCGGGCAGGCGCTCCGCCCAGATCCGCACCCACTTGGCGGGCGTCACTCCGGGGACGTACGCGAGCCGGAACGAGGGGGAGTCCGCCGAGTCGGTCATCCCGCCAGGCTACCGGCTGTGGTCGGAGGCCTTCGCCGCGGCCGATACGCTGGACGGTATGAAGTCGCAGCAGAACACCCAGACGATGAAGCCCGCCACCGCGGCGAAGAAGCTGGGTGTGCACCTCCCCGCCACGCCCGTCGAGTTCCAGGAGGGCGTCGTCTCGCGCGCCGAGCTGAACGAACTCCAGGCGAACCCGCCCGAGTGGCTGCTCAAGCTGCGCGAGAACGGCCCGCACCCCCGTCCGGTGGTCGCGGCCAAGCTGGGCGTCTCCATCGCCGGACTGGCCCGCGCCGGGGTGACCGAGGCGCTCACCACCGAGCAGATCGAGGCCGTCAAGGACGCCGCACCGGAGTGGCTGGAGAAGGAGCGCGCCACGCAGGCCGAGGTCCGCAGGGAGACCGTCCGGATCAAGAAGCGCAACGCGGAGCGATCCGAGTCCTGACCCCGGTCAGCGGCGCGGCACGAGCATGCTGAGGGCGTTGGCACAGACGACGGCGGCGATCGCCGACCAGTCGACGAGGCCGAGGTCCTGCCCCAGCCCGAACCGGCCGACCAGCGCGGCGAGCACCGGGTTGACGCTCATGAACAGGCCGAACGCTGCGGCGGGCACGTGCCGCAGCGTGAACAGATCGGCGAGGTAGGGCACCGCGGAGGAGAGGACCCCGGCGGCCACGGCGAAGCCGACGGACTGCGCGGTCGGCGGATGGCGCAGGACCAGGACCACGCCGACCGGCAGGAACAGCACGGCGGAGACGGCCGCGGCGGCCGCCGCGCCCTGGGCGCCGGGGACCCGTCGTCCGACCGTGCCGTTGAGCAGGATGTACGACGCCCAGCAGGCGGCGGCCAGCAGTGCGAGCCCCATCCCCGGATAGTCCGTGGACGGCTGCGGCCGCATCAGGACGACCGCGCCCGCCGCCGCGATCACCGCACAGCAGGCGTCCACCCGGCGGCGTGCGGCGACCAGCGCGATGGTCAGCGGCCCGAGGAACTCCAGGGTCACCGCGAGACCGAGGCCGATGCGGTCGATGGCCGTGTAGAGCGACAGGTTCATCGTCCCGAACACCAGCGCCAGCGACAGGACCGGTCCCCACTGCCGCCGGGTGAAGGAGCGCAGCCGGGGGCGGCCCACGGCCAGCAGGACGAGCGCGGCCACGTACTGGCGCACCGCGACGACCCCCGTGGGACCGAGCACGGGAAACGCGAGGGAACCGATCGCGGCACCGGTCTGGTTGGACAGACCGCTGCCGACCATGGTGGCCAGCCCGGCGAGCCGCCGCCCGCCACGGGACGCGGGTGCGGAAACGGGAACCGCCGTGGGGACGGTCGACGGGGGCGCGGGCACGGACGCGGCGGGCATAACCCGGATGGTCCTCCCGGTCCGGCCTTGCGCAAAATGCATGACGCGAACCATCTATACGATGCGGTCATGGATATCAGCGGTCGAGGACCGGGCGTGGAGCTTCGGCAGCTGCGGTGCCTGGTGGCGATCATCGACGAGGGCGGCTTCACCGATGCCGCCGCCGTGCTCGGGGTTTCCCAGGCGGCGGTGTCCCGGACCCTGGCCTCGCTCGAACAGGCTCTGGGCGTAAGGCTGTTGAGGCGTACCTCCCGGGTGGTGACGCCGACCGCGACCGGGCTGCGGGTGGCGGCGCACGCGCGACGGGTGCTCGGCGAGGTGGACGCCCTGGTCCAGGACGCGGCCTCCGGACACACCCGGTTGCGCATCGGCTACGCCTGGTCGGCGCTCGGCCGCCACACCCTCGCGTTCCAGCGTCAGTGGACGGCGCAGCACCCCGGGACGGAGCTCCAGCTGGTGCGCGTCAACTCCGCGAGCGCCGGTCTGGCGGAAGGCGCCTGCGACATGGCGGTGGTGCGCCGGCCCCTGGAGGACAGTCGGTTCGACGCGGCGATCGTCGGCCTGGAACGGCGGCTGTGCGCGCTGGCCGCCGACGATCCGCTGGCCCGCCGCCGCTCGGTACGGCTGGCCGATCTCGGCGGCCGGACCCTCCTGGTCGACCGCCGCACCGGCACCACCACCCCCGAACTGTGGCCGCCCGACGCGCGCCCCGCCACGGAGGAGACCCACGACGTCGACGACTGGCTGACGGTGATCGCCACCGGCCGCAGCGTCGGGATGACCGCCGAGGCGACCGCCAACCAGTACCCGCGGCCCGGCGTCGTCTACCGGCCGGTGCGCGACGCCGAGCCCGTCGCCGTCCGGCTGGTGTGGTGGCGCGACGACCCGCACCCCGCGACGCAGGCCGTGATCGAGCTGCTCACCACGCTCTACCGCGCACAGTGAATCCCCGGAGTCGCCCGCGGCCCGTCGCCTTGACTACGATCTGGGCAGGTCCACCGACGTGGGTGTTTTCGAGGTTGCTGGGGGTTGGGATGGTTGCTGGTCGTGTGGTGCGCTTCGACAGTCAGCGGGGCTACGGCTTCATCGCGCCCGACGACGGCGGGGAGGATGTCTTCCTGCACGTCAACGACATGCTGATGCCCGAGTCCCAGGTGCGCCGGGGCATCGTGGTGGAGTTCGAGATCGAGGAGGGCGAACGCGGCCCGAAGGCGTCGGACGTACGGCTCGCGCGGGGTGCGGACGGCAAGCCCCTGGCCGCCGACGACGACGTCCTGTGCGATGTGCTGAGCACCGAGGAGTTCACCCGGGACGTCACCGAGGCGCTGCTGACGGCGGCGCCCTCGCTCACCGGTGAGCAGATCGTCCAGGTGCGGGCCGGCCTGGCGCAGTTCGCGAAGAACCACGGCTGGGTCGAGGGCTGACGCCTGCGTCCCGCCCAGGGCGCGCGATGTCCCGGGCGAGGCCCCGCACAATGCGCTGACCTGGGGTCTCGTCCTGCCGGACCCCGCCCTGACGCCTGCTCCTGCACCTTCCGAATCCCGTTGTCAGTGGCCTGTTCTACTCTTCCCGTCACTTGATCACTGCGGGTGCGGGAGGCACACATGGGGTGGGTGTCGGCCGGCGACTACGAAGTCGCCCTCGATGACGGCAAGGTGGTGTGCCGCAACGCGGCCGGGCGGCGGTTGAAGTCCGTGCCGCCCAAGATCGCCGACGAGCCGGCGGTGGTGGGCCTGCGTCAGCTCACCGAGTGGCTGGAACGGCACGAACGCCAGTGCCTGGCCGACGTGGAGCGATGGATGGTGCGCTCGCTGCCGGTGCCGTTCGCCGTCGTCGCCCGGGTGTGGCCCGATCCCGCCTGGCAGGCCGCCCTGCG
This sequence comes from Streptomyces sp. Root1310, assembly GCF_001426425.1. Taxonomy (NCBI): domain Bacteria; kingdom Bacillati; phylum Actinomycetota; class Actinomycetes; order Kitasatosporales; family Streptomycetaceae; genus Streptomyces; species Streptomyces sp. Root1310. The sequence continues at coordinate 407,826 of NZ_LMEQ01000031.1, forward strand.
CGACCTCGTCGTCACCGGGGCCGACGGCGAGGTGGCCGGGTTCCTGCGGGACGCCGACGCCGAGCGCGGACTCGGCCTGGTCGACCTCGACGGCGACACCGTCCGCATCACGCCCGAACTCGTCCACCTCCCGCACCCCGTGCTCCTCGACGACCTCGAGGAACTTCGGGAGTTCGCCGTCGAGCTCGGCGTCGAACAGCGCGCCCAGCAGTTGTTCCGCGAGGTGTGGCCGCGTCCCGCGACGCTCGACGCGGAGGGCACCGCGGTCGAGGAGTACGCGGGCGGCTCGTTCAAGGAACAGCGGTTCCTGCACGGCCGGGTCACCCAGCTCGGCTACCGGGTGCGCGGCGGCCACGCCGTCACCTCCGTCCTCGAGGCGAACCGCACCGTCGAGGCCCGGGTGTGGGTCGGCGACTACGAGGGCTACGAGGAGGCGGAGACCGGACCTCTGGTGTTCACCGACTCCGCCGGCCGGGTGCTGAAGCTCGGTCTGATCGGGCCGGTGGCCTGGTCCGAGGGCATGCGCATGGCGGCCGCGCTGTACGCCGGGCGGGACATCGAGGACGAGGAGCGGGCGGCATGACGACCTACGACGAGACCACCGCCGGCGCACTGCTCGACGCGGGCGCCGTGCTGCCCCCGCGGAGCACCGCCCGCGAGGACGCCGACACGCTCACCGTCCGCACGTACACCCACCCCGCGCTGGACGACCGGCAGATCGTGCGGCTCGTGCCGGGCACCCTGGGCGAGGCCGAGGACCTGGCGCTGGACTTCCTCGGGCTGGCCCGCGACCCGGAGACCCCCGAGGTCGGTCAGGTGCGCCGGGAGACCCTCGGCTTCCCCGCCTGGGCGCTGGTCAACGACCCGGCGAACGGCCACCACGCGCTGGCGCTGGTCAAGGACGTCGAGCGGCTCGCGCGGCAGGCCAAGTCCCGCCCCGGCAACGCCAAGGACGGCTTCGAGGCGCTCGGCACCCGGCTCGGCCGGGCGGTGCCGCACTTCCTGCCCACCTTCTACGAGCAGGCCGCCCGCGTCTTCCTCCAGCACGAGAACACGACGTACGCCTCCGCCTTCTTCGGCAAGGCCCGGGAAGCCGAGCGGGTGCACGCGCTGAAGGTGGACGAGGAGCGGCAGCGGGCCGTGTTCCTGGAGTTCGCGTTCGCCGGGGCGCTCACCGTCAAGGCGCTCAAGGAGCACGTCAAGGCTCTCGCGGCGCGGCTGCACGCGGCCGAGGCCTGGGCGCAGTTCCGGCAGTTGACCGTGGAGCGCTGCGCGGCGGGGATGCCGCCGTACGCGTCCCTGCCGCAGGACGCGCGCGGGCTGATCAAGGCCGCCGGTCTCGACCGGGTCACCGCGGAATGCGACCTGGTCGCCGACCTGCTCGCCTCCCCCGCCGCGGTGCGGGCTCCCGCCTCCTTCTGGAACGCCTACCGGGCGACGCTCGCCGTCCTCGCCGAGCGGCGACCGGAGGTGCGTGAGCGACTGCTGGAGATCATGCCGGCCGGCCTGGGCCGTTCCGTCGAGGACGACGAGTTCTGGCTGGCGCTGCTCACGGAGTGCGGGGCCGATCTGCTCCTCACCGGTGAGACGGCGTCCGACGTGGACCCGGCGGACTGGCTGGGCCGGTGGGCCCTGCACCGCAAGCACGGCGGCAATGTCAGCGGGCGTTCCCCGGCCACCCTCGCCCTGGTGGAGCGGATGGGGCCCCGGCTGCGTGAACTGGGCCGTCCGGTCGACCTGTGCTCGGGCCGCTGGCACGCCGGAGCCGATCTCGACCTGCTCGACCTGTGCGCGGCTCAGGGCGTGCCGCTGACGCTGCCGGGCTCGGACCAGGTCGTGTACCTCTCCGTCGACCGCTGGCTGCGCGAGTCGCTCCCCGGCCGGCGCGACCTCACCGCCACCGCGGCGGACCCCCGGCTGCGCCGCCTGCTGTACACCGACATCAGCACCCTCGGCGGCCTGCGCCCCGCGCCTACGGTGCTGGAGAAGCTGGCCGCCCACCCCGTGCTCTCCGAGGTGCTGCGCGAGTGGCTGGACGACGCGGCCGGGGAACTGGCCGCGGCGGTCGGCCTGCCCGCCGCCCGGGCGGCACTGGAACGGCTCCGCCCCTTCCGTACGGTGGCCGCCCGGGTCAGCCCCGCGGCCGTCGCCGTGGTGGCCGCGCACGCGGTCGCGCCGCTGCTCGGGCACACGCTGCGGGCCGGCCTGCTGGACGAGCTGGGCTGGCCCGCGCTCGACGAGGCGCTGCGCCGGCTCGACGCCGAGACCAGGCGCGACCGCGACGACACGCTCGGCGTCAGCGAGGCCTGGCCCGCGCTCATCCTGGCCCGCGCCCACAAGGTGATCGTCGTCGGCCCCGAGGAGATCCTGCTCGAGCACGACCTGCGGCTGCCCGTGAAGCTGGACCGCTGGCAGCGCCCGAGCTACCGCTACACGGACGGCGAACTGCTCGTCATGTGGCGGCAGGACGGCAAGCAGTTCGGCTACTGGTCGGCCCGCCCCGCCGACGTCTTCCCGCTCGGCGGTGAGCAGCTCCCGCACTGGTACGGCGGCAACGACGCGGGCGAACCGTCGATCCCGGTCCCCGGCGGCGGCCGCGCCACCGGCGGGCGCACCCTGCACGCCGGCGACACCGTCGTGCCGCCGAGCCGCCGCATCCTCGGCGACGGCACCTCGTACTGGCGTCAGGGCAGGCAGGGCCGGCAGCAGGTGTGGCTCGAGTACGACCCGGCCACCGGCACCCACGGGCGCGCCTCGCTGCCCGCGTTCCTGTCGTCCGGCATCCGGGAGGACGCGCCCCTGCTGCAGCACCACTGCGAGGTGCTGCCGCTCCAACCCGGCCTGGAGCGGAGCCCGTTCGGCACGGACGGCACCGTGCTCGGCCGCTGGGTGCGGACCGAGGGCGAGGGCACCGAGGCCCGCACCGTCGCCGGTACCCCGGACGGCCGCACCGTCGCCCTGCCGTGGACCGACGGGCGGGCGCCGGGCGTCCTGCTCGGCGCGCTACGGCTGCCGGGCGGGGCCGAGCCGGTGGCCGTGGCCCTGCACCGGCAGATCGCCCTCTACGCGGGCGACGACCCGTCCGCCGCCGGGGAACTGGGCCGGGTGACGCCGATGGAGCGCGGCGGCGAGTTCGCCGCCGGCACCCGGTTCGTTCCGCCGGTCGACTTCTGGCACGCCCTTCGCCCGCGCGACGAGCGCGCGTCGGCCGTGCTGCGTGCCCTCACCGACGAGCAGGCGGCCGAGCTGCTGCGGGCCGCGAAGGAGGCGCTGGCGCAGCGGCAGGCGAAACTGGCGGCGGCCAAGGTGATCGACGGGACGTCGGACAGCGCCGCCGTCGTGCCGCCCGCGGACGAGGTCGTCCAGGAGGTCGTGTCCCGCGCCCTGCCCTCGCTGGGCGGCGGAGGCCTCGTCACGGGTGTCGCCTCACTCGTGCGCGCCGTACTGCGGCTCGCCGAGTCGACCGCCGCGTTCGTGACGCCGCCGGTGGAGCGGCCGAAGGCGGAGCGCCGGCGGGTCGACGGGATGTTCGCCGACCTCAAGCCCGAGCACGGCGACGACGCGACACTGCGCGAGGCCACCACCGGGCTGACCGAGGTGCACGGGTGGTGGGGCAGCGAGGTCCGCTGGAGCACGCTGCGGCAGGTCCGCGCCGTGAACCACGTGCTGTCCGGGAAGCCCGCCGACGGCAGGCCCCTGGCCGAGGCCTCCCGGTCCACCGGAACCAACGACGGATGGCGCAGCGACGAGTTCACCCTGCCGGGCATCGGGCTGCAGTGGACACCGGTGCTCGACATGCTGCGTCCGCTCGCGTACCGCGCGGCCTCCGCCACGGTGACCGAGGCGCACCGCGAAGCGCTGCTGCTGCTGTTCGAGGCGATCACGGACGGTCCGCTGGCCGCTCCCGGGGCCGCCCTGCGCGAGGTCGTGCTGAGCGAGCCGCACGACAAGCAGGAGCGCGTCGGTCAGGTGCTGCGCCGGGACGGCCGTACCGTCGTCGTCCTCGGCTGCCAGAACCTGGACCGGCAGGCGGGGCGGGTGCACTGGCTCGCCCTGGACCACGATCCGGCCGGCTCGTTCGGCGCGATCGCCCACTTCACGCTGGAGCGGGAGACCGCGCACCCGGCGGTGTTCCCCGCGGACGCGCTGAGCGCCGTCACCGGGCTCGTCCGGGACAAGGGCCCGGCGCCCTGGCAGCCGGAGGCGCCCGCCGCTCTCGCCGCCGCGACCCGCGGCGGGCTGGGGGCCATGCAGGCGGCCCTGCTGCTGGCCGCCAAGCCGAAGCAGCTCACCGCCGAGGTGATCGCCGCGACCGGGCTGAAACCGCGGCAGAAGGAGCTGGCCGACGCCCTGCTGTCCTCGGTCGCGAGCGGTGACCGGGCGGCCCTCGTCGGTGCTCTGCTGCCCGCGAACCCCGGTGACCTGTGGACGGCGGGGCCGGACACGGAGGCGGCGGGGCGGGTGTGGGCCGAGCGGCTCGGCGAGGTCGTCCGGCTGCCCGAGGACCTCGCCGGGGAACTCTCCCTGGGCGGCCTGCCCACCGGCTCCGCGGAGGACGTCCTCAACCCGGGCCTGACCCCCTGGATCAGCCGCACCACCGTCCAACGGCCGGACAAGGACGGCAACCTGGTCGCCGAGGACCCGGGGGCGCTGCCCGGCCGGAACCACATCACGGGTGCCGTGACCGCCCTGGCCGGCCTCTCCTACTCCCTGCCGTACGGGCACCCGCTGCGGGCCGTCCTGCCGGAGAGCCTCGCCGCCCTGCGCCGCCGCTTCGCCGACCGGGGGCTGCTGCTCGACCTGGACGTCGCGTGGACGGAGAAGGGCTCCTCGTCCGCCGTCGAGCTGCGCAAGGCGTACGGGCTGCCCGCCACCGGGGGCGCCGACGCCCAGGGTCTGACACCCGTGGGCGAGGCGCTGGTGCTGCGCCCCTGGTACGGCGACCAGGAGACCGTCCTGGTCCGGCCGGGCGCACTCGGCGCTCCGGACGACCCCGTGTTCGGGCTCGTGGACGGGCTGGTCGGGCAGGGGCGGGGCGAGGGCCTGCGCGCCCTGCGGACCCTGCTCGGCGACGAGCTGGCCCGCGCGGTGGCGGCCGGCGTCGATCCCGGGGGCCCCTCCGGGCACCCCCAGGACCCGACCTTCAGCGTGCCCGGTCTGGTCGCCGAGGTCGCCGCCCGGCACGGTCTCGGCGAGGACGCGGCGGCGCTCTACCTCCAGCTGCTGGCGCTCCCGGACCCCACGGACCGCAACTGCGCCCGCTGGACCGGCTGGAAGCCCGCCCGGATGAAGAAGGCCCGCGCCGAACTCGCCGCGAGCGAGCTGGTCGTCGAGGCCAGGCGGGCGCGCGCCGGACGCACCCTGTTCCTGCCGTGCGGCTGGCTGGACCTGACGTCGCCCGCGCTGCCGGTGGAGATCTGGAAGGAGGGCCTCTATCCGGTCCGCGCCTACGGGCGCGTGCTGCCTCTGATGCCCGTGCCCGAACTGTTCACCCGCGCGTGGGAGCGCGTCCGCTCCGGCGACGCCCCGGCCTACGAGCAGCTCACCACCCGCGCCACCCGCAAGGGCCGCCGCCGATGACCACCCTCCCGCCCCCTCTGGAAGAACGCGCGCCGATGACCACCACCGCCTTGTCCCCCGCCTCCGATTCCGACGCCGTCGGCTCCCCCGGCCCGGTTCGCCAGATCGTCCCGCCCGAGGACCGGTACGCCGGCGAGCTGGCCTTCCTGGCCGCGTACGACGACGGGCCGCGCCCGCCCGCCTGGCGGCTCACCCCTCGTGCCGTCGTCACGTTCGTCATGGGCAGCGACGGCCGTGCCCTGAAGCTGCCCGAGGACGCCGAGGCGCCGGACGGGGTGCCGCGCCGCCTGGTGGTGGAGGGCAAGTTCGTCGGCGACCGCGCGCTGGTGGAGCGGTGCGTTGTCACCCTCGCCGGAGAGCGCGGGCTGCTGCTCGTCGGCGAGCCCGGTACCGCGAAGTCGATGCTGTCCGAGCTGCTGTCCACCGCCGTGTGCGGCACCAGCGGGCTGGTCGTCCAGGGCACCGCGGGCACGACGGAGGACCAGCTCAAGTACGGCTGGAACTACGCCCTGTTGCTGGCGCAGGGGCCGAGCCGGCAGGCACTGGTGCCCTCGCCGGTACTGACCGCCATGTCGCGGGGCGCCATCGCCCGGGTCGAGGAGGTCACACGCTGTCTGCCCGAGGTGCAGGACGCGCTGGTCTCGCTGCTGTCGGAGCGTCGCATCGCCGTGCCCGAACTCTCGGGCTCGGACGACGCGTTGGCGCATGCCGCGCCCGGCTTCAACCTCATCGCCACGGCCAACCTGCGGGACAAGGGCGTCTCGGAGATGTCCGCGGCGCTCAAGCGCCGCTTCAACTTCGAGACGGTGGGGCCGATTCCGGACCTCGACGCGGAGACCGCCCTGGTACGCAGCCAGGCACGGGCGTCCGTGGAGCGGGCCGGCGCGCCCTTCCAGGTGGACGACGCCGTGCTGGAGGCGCTGGTCACCGCCTTCCGCGATCTGCGTGAGGGCCGCTCGGCGGAGGGCTGGGAGGTGGAGCGGCCGTCCACGGTGATGAGCACGGCGGAGGCGGTGTCCGTCGCGGGTGCGCTGGCGCTCGCGGCGGCGTACTTCCCGGGCGACCGTGATGTGCTCGGACTGCTGCCGGGCCATCTGCTGGGCGTGGTCCGCAAGGACGACCCGGCCGACGCGGCCCGGCTGCGCGGCTACTGGGACGGACCCGTCCGCCGCCGTGCCGAACAGGGTTCCGCCACCTGGCGCACCCTGTGGGACCTGCGCACGGTCCTGGAGGGCTGACGGCCGTGTCCCTGCACCCCACCACCGCGCCGGACTCCCCGGATTCCCCGGACTCCCCGGACTCCCCGGACTCCCCGGACTCCCCGGACTCCCCGGAGGAGGCTCTCGCCGCCCTCACCGACCCGGGAGCGCCCTACCTCATCGGGGTACGGCACCACGCGCCCTCGCTGGCCGCCGCGATGCCCGCACTGCTGGACGAGGCGAAGCCCGACGTGCTGCTCGTCGAGCTGCCGGCCGAGATGCAGGAGTGGCTGCCCTGGCTCGGGCACGAGGAGACCAGGGCCCCGGTGGCGCTCGCCGCGGCGCCGGGTGACGGCGGGAGCGGCGGGGGCCCGGCGTTCTATCCGTTCGCCGACTTCTCGCCCGAGCTGGCCGCCGTGCGCTGGGCCGCCCGGCACGGCGTCCCGGTGGTCGCCTGCGACCTGCCCCTCGCGGACCGGGCGTGGGGCGAGGGGCGCGGCGGTACCTCGCAGGCCGAGGCGCCCGGCCTCGCCGGCGCGCTGCGGGCCCGGCTGACGGGCCGCCCCGGGGACGACCTGTGGGACCGGCTCGTCGAGGCCACCGCCCCGGGTTCGCCGCCCGAGGCGCTGCGCCGGGCGGCCCTGCTGACGGGGTGGGCGCTGCGCCGGGACGCGGTCGCCTCCGGCGGGGTGCCCGAGCTGGACCTGCGGCGTGAGCGGTGGATGCGGTCCCGGATCTCCGAGGCCACCGCGCGGGGCGAGCGGGCCGCCGTGCTCGTCGGCGCCTTCCACGCACCGGCGCTGACCGGGTCGGCCCTCGCCGGACGCGGCGACGGCGCCACCCCCACCGCCGTCGGCGACCGTGGCGGAAGCGCAGCCTCGGGCGCCGGCGACGGGGCCGGAGTCACGGCCCCGGCCGGCGGCCGACCGGGCGACAGCGCCGCCGCGGGAACCGGCGAACAAGCGGGAGCCGCCACCGTCCCGGCCACCGGCCGACCGGGCGACAGCGCCGTCCCGGCCACCGGCGAACAGGCCGGGGCCACCAGCCCGGCCACCGGCAAGCGCGGCGCACATGCCGTCCCGGGGGCAGGCGGGCCGAAGGAAGGGGACGCGGGCGGTCGGACCGGGTGGATCACCTCGTTGATTCCCTACGCCTACGCCCTGCTGGACGAGCGGTCCGGTTATCCGGCCGGTATCCGGGACCCGGAGTGGCAGGACATGGTGCTGCGGGCCGCGGGCGATCCGCAGGCGTTGGAGGAGGCGCTGACCGGCGCGGCCGTGCGGGTCTGTGCGGCCCTGCGGGACCTCGGGCATCCGTCCGGGCCCGCCGACGCGCGCGAGATCACCCGGCTGGCCTCGGATCTGGCCCGGCTGCGCGGGCTGCCCGCGGCGGGCCGGGGAGAGTTGGTCGAGGCCGTGCAGACGGTCCTCGCGCAGGGTGAGCCGTACGGGCGCGGGCGGGCCGTGGCGCGGGCGATGGAGCGGGTGCTGGTCGGCACCCGCACCGGCCGGCCCGCGCCGGACGCGCCGCGCAGCGGTCTCGTCCCGGCGGTCGAGGCCGAGGTGGCGGGGCTGGGCCTGCCCGGACCGGAGAACGCCTCCGGCCCGGCGCGGGATCTGCGGCTCGATCCGCTGCGGTCGGACCTCGACCGGCGCCGTGAACTGCTGCTCCGACGGCTGACGGTGTGCGGTGTGCCCTACGGCGAGGCGAGGGAGGTGGTCGGCGCGGGCGGCGCCGAAGCCCTCACCTCGCGCTGGGAGGTGCGCTGGACGCCGGCGACGGCGGCCATGCTGACCGCAGCCGGGGTGCGCGGGGTCACCGCGGCGCAGGCCGCCGAGGGGGTGCTGCGGGAGCGTCGCCGCGCGGAGCGGGACGCGGGCGGGTCGACGGCCGCGCAGGTGCTCCAGGGCCTCGCGGAAGCCGCGGAGTGCGGCCTGCCGACGCTGGCGGACGAGCGTCTCGACGATGTCGCCGAGGTGCTGCCCCTGGCCGGTACGCTGCCCGAACTCCTGGCCGGGCTCGCCCTGTCGGACCGGCTGCGGTCCGGGCATGTGCCGGGACTCGGCTCCGACGGTGAGCGTACGGCGCGGGCCGCCGCCGTGGCCGAGCAGCTCACCGCCGCGGCGGTACGGCAGGTGGACGGACTGACCGGTTCCGAGGACCCGGCCGACGCCCACGCCCTGGTCGAACTCGCCCACCGGGCCGATCTGTTGGGCGGCATCCGGCTCACCGACGCCCTGGCCCGGCTGGCCGCCGACAGTTCCCCGCTGATGCGCGGTGCCGCCGGAGCGGTCCGGGTGCTCCTCGGGCAGGAGAGCGCCCGGGCCTTCGGCGACCGGGTCGCGTCCTGGGTGGACGGCGCCGTCGACGCCGACTCACGGTCGGCGCTGACGGCCCGGCTCAGCGGGCTGCTGGCCGCGGCCGGCCCCTTGCTGGAAGCGGCGGCGCCCGCCCTGGAACCACTGCTGGGCCGGGTGTCGGAGTTGCCGGACCGGGACTTCCTCGACCGGCTGCCCGCGCTGCGGGGCGGCTTCGAAACCCTGAGCCCCGCGGCCCGCGACCGTCTCCTCGCCGCCGTCGAGGAACGCCTCGGCGCCGGGCGCGTCGCCGACACCGACGGGCTGGACCCGGCGGCGCTCGCCGTCTGGGCCGGGGCGGACCTCGCGGCCCGCGCCGCACTGCGGTCACTGGGGCTGCTGCCCGCCCCGGGCAGTGACGCACGGGTGCCCGCCGACGACACCGTGTCCGTTACGACCTTGACGACCTCGACCTCGATCACCACCCCGACCGCGGGCGCGGCCTCGGTCACGACCGGGCGCTCGGCCGACAAGGCCGGACCCACCGGGGAGGACGGTCTCGACCGTCGGCTCGCCCCGGCCGACCGGTGGCGGCTCCTCCTGGGCCGTTGCCGTGATCAACTCCCTTCGTCCGCCCGTGCGTTGGCGACGGCTCTGGACGAGCTGTACGGCAGCGGGCGCGGCGAGGGCAGCCGCGGGGACCTGACGGGCCCGGGGTCCGGCGGTGGCCGGGACGCGCCGTATCCCGGGGTGCGGGAGTGGTCGCAGGAGCTGGCCGCGCTGTTCGGGCCGGGCATCCGGGAGGAGGTGCTGGCGGCGGCCGCCGCGTCGGGCCGCAGGGACGTGCTCACGGAGCTGGACGCGGACAGCGTGCGCCCCTCCGTCGATCTGCTGCGCACCGTGCTGCGGCACGCGGGCGGGCTGCCCGAGGCCCGGCTGGCGGCGCTGCGTCCGCTGGTACGGCGGCTCGTCGAGGCGCTGACCCGGCAACTGGCCACCCGGCTGCGCCCCGCGCTGCACGGCACGGCGCTGCCGCGCCCCAGCCGGCGTCCGGGCGGCGGCCTCGACCTCCCGCGCACGCTGCGCGCCAACCTGGCGACCGCGCGGCGCGGCCCGGACGGCACGGTCCGGGTCGTCCCGGAGCATCCGGTGTTCCGTGCCCGGGCGCGGCGGGCCGCCGACTGGCGGCTGATCCTGGTCACCGACGTGTCGGGGTCCATGGAGGCGTCCACGGTGTGGGCGGCGCTGACGGCGTCGGTGCTCGCCGGGGTGCCGACGCTGTCCACGCACTTCCTGGCCTTCTCCACGGAGGTCATGGACCTCACCGGCCATGTCGAGGACCCGCTGTCGCTGTTGCTGGAGGTCAGCGTGGGCGGCGGCACCCACATCGCGGCGGGGCTGCGGCACGCCCGCGAGCTGGTCACCGTGCCGTCGCGGACGCTGGTCGTGGTCGTCAGCGACTTCGAGGAGGGCTATCCGCTCGGCGGGCTGCTCGCCGAGGTGCGTGCGCTGGTCGGTGCGGGCTGCCACGTGCTGGGCTGCGCGAGCCTCGACGACACGGGCCGACCGCGCTATTCCACGGGCGTCGCGGGGCAGCTCGTCGCCGCGGGCATGCCCGTCGCCGCTCTCAGTCCGCTCGAACTCGCCCGCTGGGTAGGGGAGAAGATCGCATGAGCCAGGACCTGCTGCCGCCGGTGGCGCCGTCCGTCACCGCCGACCTCGTCGAGGCGCTCTCGCCCCGGCTGCGCAAGCGGCTGGACGCGGGCATCGCCAAGCTGGCGGCGCGTCCGGTCGTCCGCGAGGGCGACACCGTGCGGATCGCCGTCGACGACGACACCGACCTCGAACTGCACGCGCCCGCGGGCACGGTGACCAGCGCGGACGCGATCCGCTGCGGCTGTCTGCTCGCCCCCGACTGTCTGCACCGGGCGGCGGCGGCCTCGGCCGCTCCGGTGGCCGAGGACACTCCCGACAGTGCGCCCGCACAGCCGACGACCGGCGAGGCATCGCCCGCGGCCGACGGAGCGCCGCCGTCGGGCGACGAGACCGTCGCCCCGGCCCAACTCGCCGCCGCGCGGGCCGTGTACGAGGCGGCGGCCGCCGTGCTGGAAGCCGGTGCGGACGGCTCCGGCGCCGTGCTCCAGGCCGAGCTGCTGCGTGCCGCGCACACCGCGCGGCTCGCGGGTCTCCCCCGGGTCGCCGCCGCCGCGGTCTCCGTGGTCAACGGGGTGCGCGCGGCCCGTTCCGCCGACCCCGCGTACCGACTGCCCGACCTCGCGGACGCGCTGCGCACCGTCCTCGGCATGGCGCACCGCCTGCCGTTCGCGACCGGCCGGGACCTGGCCGAACTGCGTGGCGGCGTACGTCAGCCGTACACCCCGGACGGCTCGCTGCGGCTGTACGGTCTCTTCTCGGAGCCCGTCCTGACCACGACCGGATACGCGGGCGCCGTGACCTGGACCGCCGACGCGGGGGGCCGCCTCTACACGGTCTCCGACGTGGCTCCCGGCGGGCCAGGCCGGGCGACCGGGGCGGCCGACCGTGCCGTCCGGATCGGCGACACCTCCCTGACCCACCGTGAACTGTCGCGCGCGGGCCTCGCGGTGTCCGGCGCGACCGTCTCCCCGACCGGCCGGCTCGGCGCCGGAGCCGGGGTGCGGGCGGTGCGCGCGTCGGGGGCCGCCTGGAGCGCCGAACCGCTCGACCGGCTGTGGACGGTGCCGGTCGCCGAGCAGGTCGCCCGCGCCCTGGGCGACGGCGGGCACGGCCTGCTCTTCCTCGACGTCACCCTGGTGGGCACGGTCCGGGAGGCGACGGGGGACCGTCTGCTGGCCGACTGCGAAGGCCGCACCGTCCGGCTCGCCGTCGCCCACGACGATCCCGCGCTCCCCTACCGCGACAACCTCCGCCTCCTGGCCGCAGCCCGGGGCAGTCGGCTGCGGGTCGTCGCGCGGCTCGCGCCGGGGCCGCTCCCGTGTGCCCTGCTGCTCGCCGCCGAGCACCCGGCGCGGGCCGACGAGCGGGTGGATCTCGGCCTGGACCGTCTCCAGCACGCGGACCTGCCCACGGCGACGGTACCGGCCGTGCCCGCCCCCGCTCCCCCGGTGGACGAGGCGCCGTTGCACCTCCTGCGCCGCCGGGTGCACCAGGCCGTGTCCGGGGGCCGCCGGGTGCTGGGCTTCCCGGACAGCGGGACGGGGGACGAGGGACGGCTGCGCCGCGTCGGTCTCGCCACCGCGGGCGAGCTGCTCGGCGAACTCCGGTCGGCCGCGGCGGACCGGTCCCGCGACGCCTTCGGCAGGCTGCTCCCGGCGGACCCGGGCCGTTTCGCCCGCGCCTGGCTGGCCGCGGCCGTCTACATCGGCGAGGTCGAGCGAGCGCTGTGCGCTGCGGCCTGGGGAGCGGATGCGGAGACGGGTGCGGAGACGGGTGCGGAGGCGGGTGCGGAGAGGGGTATGGGGAGGGGCACGGAGGCGGGTACGGAGGTCGTGGCGACATCGCGGTGAATCCGGCGCCATTAGGACAGGATCTGACCTCTATCGCTTCTAACGTGGTGCTCGCACACGGAAGAGGACTCACGGAAGAAGGCGCCCATGAACGAGCCCACCACCCTCGACGAGACCACCGCGGCACCCGCAGTCGGCGGCGAGCGCGCCGACCTGCTGGAGGCGCTCACCAAGCAGCGGCACTTCCTGCGCTTCACCACCCGTGACCTCACCGACGAGCAGGCCGGTCTGCGCACCACCGCCGGCGAGCTCTGTCTGGGCGGCCTGATCAAGCACGTCGCCTCGGTCGAACGGGGCTGGGCGGCCTTCATCCTCGAAGGTCCGTCGGCGATGCCCGACTTCACGAAGATGACCGAGGAGGACTTCGCCAGGCGGGCCGACGAGTTCCGGATGCTGCCCGGCGAGACTCTGGCCGGGGTGCTGAAGGAGTACGCCGAGGTGGCGCGGCGCACCGACGAACTGGTCGCGTCGCTGCCCGACCTGGGCGCCGACCACCCGCTGCCGGCGGCACCGTGGTTCGAGGGGAACGCGCGGTGGTCGGCCCGCCGCGTCCTGCTGCACATCATCGCGGAGACCGCCCAGCACGCCGGTCACGCGGACATCATCCGCGAGTCCCTGGACGGCGCGAAGAGCATGGGCTGAGGCACCTCACGGATCCCCTCACGGATGCCCCGCGCGGAGGGCCGTCAGCCGACCTCGAGGACATGCGTCTGCCAGGCCTCCAGGGCCACGAACAGGCCGGGGTCGGTCAGCTCGCCGCCGTCACGGTCGTACGTCCGTGCGGTCAGCAGGTCGGTCAGGCGGTGCTCACGCCCCGCCAGGTCGTCCCAGGGCAGGGGCAGCCGCGCCCGGGCCGGGCGGTCGGAGTGGTTGACGACGACCAGATGGCGCGCGTCCGCGTGCGTCCAGGTCCAGGCGAGCAGGCAGCGGTGGGTGCCGTCGTCCGGCAGTGCCGTCGGGGCGAGCGGCCGCCATGCGCCGCGGCGGACGGCGGCCGCGGCCGTCAGCAGCCGGTGGTGGAAGGCGCGCAGCGACTCGTCGACGGGCTCCCGCGGTCTGCGCGCGAGGAACACCGGCGGGCGGACCCGGCGCCCCTCGAACTGGCCCTCGTGCCACAGCGTCGCGCCGGGCAGGGTGGCGACGGCCACGGCTGCCGCCCGTCCCCGCGCGCCGGGCAGGGTGGCGGCGGCCCGTGGTTCGTCGTGGTTCTCGAGGAAGCGGACCAGGCCTCGCTGGTGGGTGAGGTCGGCCCCCAGACGGTCTCGGACGGAGTCGGCGTCCTCGTGCAGGAGACGGTCGTACAGCCGCTTGTCGTAGCAGTGGTCGAAACCCTGCTGCCGCAGGGCCCGTTCGAGGTCCCAGTAGGCCTCCGCGACGAAGAGGAGGTCCGGGTGGCGCTCGCGGACGCGCGGGAGGACGTACGGCCAGAAGTCCTCGGCGGGCACCGGTCCGGCCCGCTCCCCCCACGTCTTGGCGAAGACGTCGTTCATCAGCAGCATCGCCATGTCGCAGCGCACGCCGTCCGCCTGGTCGCCGATGGACACCAGCGTGTCCACGGTCGCCGCACGCAGGGCGGCACCGAAGGCGTTCAGCTGCACGACGTCGGGCCAGGGCGGGAAGAACGGGTCGCGCCCCCGGGCGACGATCCGGCCGTCCGACTCGATGAAGTCGCCCGGGGTGCGGGACAGGTCGTCCGCGGTGCCCAGGATCAGCCGGTCGGGGTGCCGGGTGACCCACGGGTGGTCGGGGGCGAGGTGGTTGGGGACGAAGTCGAGGATCAACCGCAGTCCGCGGGCGGCCAGTCGGGCCCGTGCCTCGGCCAGCCCTTCCGGTCCGCCGAAGGAGGCGTCGACGACGTAGTCCCGTACGCAGTAGGGGGATCCGGCGATGTCCGCCTCGGTGACGTCGGGCAGGGCGGCGCGGAACGAGGCCCGCAGGGCCTCGTCGCGCAGCGCGATCCGCAGTCCGGCCGGGCTGCGCTCCCAGACACCCATCAGCCAGACCGCGTCGACACCGGGTAGGGCGATCTCGTCCCAGGCCTCGCCGGGTACATCGCCCAGCGTGACCCGGCGCCCGTACCGTCCGCTCAACTCGCCCAGCCAGACAGCCGTGTTGATCTCGTAGAGCACCGTCATGACAGGGGCTCCCCGCGGTCGCCGTCACTCTTCGGCCGCGGCGCCGTCGCCCCGTCCGCCATCGCCCGTCCTCCTCGCCCCCGTCCGCCACCTGGCTCCACCCTCGGGGGTCCGGGTCCGGGCCGCAAGGACAGGGCGCGAGCGCGGTCACGACTTGGGCCGAACGATGACGAGCGGCGCGAGCCACCGAGGACCGTCCACCCCACGCGGCCCTCGGCCCCCTGCCCCACAGCCCAGCCGGCCCACCCTTCCCCCCACAGCCCACGCTTCCCGCTCCGCTCCGCTCCCACTCTCCACTCCCCGCTCCACGTTGCCCGCCCTCGTCGGGGCCCCTTGACCGCCTCCGTTGCGGCCGGTCACACTTCCCCCCATGGATGTGACCGGTCACACGCCACTCCCGCCAGAGGCCGCCCCGCAGCGCCTCACCGTCGACCTCGCCGTCTCCGAGGGCCCGGTGCTGCTCGGCGCCAACGGCGCGCTGTACGGGATCGGCGACGACGGGGTGCCCGGCGACGCCGTACTCGCTCCGCTGAAGATCACCAGCATCACGCAGAAGCCGGAGGGGGGCGCCCAGCACCCCAACGGGGACGCGCTGTCCGTCGCCGGGTCGTTCTTCCGCAACGGCGGCGGCGAGATCAACGTGATGATGCAGGACGTCTACGCCGAGTGGCCTTACGAGAACCCGGGCATCGACGACTACCTTCCCAAGGTCGACCGGATCGTCAAGGAGGTGGCGGCGCACCCGCACGGCGACCGCTTCGTGCACATCCCCTTCAACGAACCCGACTGCATCTGGTACGACCTCGGCGTCCCCGACCGGGCACGGTACGAGGCCAACCGCGACCGGTTCTTCCAGGACTGGAGAACGGTGTACCGGCGCATCCGCTCCCTCGCCCCCGACGCGAGGATCGCCGGGCCCAACGAGACCGGTTACCACACCCGCCTGATGAGCGACTTCCTCGCCTTCGCCCAGCGCGAGAACGTGTTGCCCCAAGTGGTGACGTGGCACGAGTTGGGCCCCAACTCGCTGCGTGACTTCCAGAGTCACCACGACGACTACCGCGCGATCGAGCGCCGGTTGGGCATCGCACCGCTGAGGATCAGCATCGACGAGTACGCCAACCGCCGTGACCTGTCCGTGCCGGGACAGCTCGTCCAGTGGGTGTCCATGTTCGAGCGGAACAAGGTGTACGCCAACCAGGCCTACTGGGACGCCGCCGGCAACCTGGACGGCAACGTGGTGCGCACGAACATCCCCAACGGCGGCTGGTGGTTCTTCCGCTGGTACGCCGGGCTGACCGGTGACACGGTGCGGGTCACGCCGCCGCGGCCGCACACCGTCGACACCCTCCAAGGCCTCGCCTCCCTCGACGCCTCGCGCCGTCAGGCCCAGGTGCTGCTCGGCGGCTCGGACGGCGACGTGGACGTCGTGGTGTGCGGCGTCCCCCGCGCGGTCTTCGGCCGCACGGTCGCCGCGACCGTCGCCGAGGCCGCCTGGTCGGGCTACGAGGGACAGCACGCCGCTCCGCGGGTCCTCGCCCGCGCCTTGCTCGAGGTGGCGGCCGACGCTTCGGTGACGGTGCCGCTGCGCGGCGGGCACAGGATGTCCGCGTACCGGATCGTCCTCACCCCGGGCGGCGAGGGCACCCCGTCCGCCCCGGCCGTGCCCTGGTCGGCGTCGTACAGTGCCGAGGACGCGGCGATCACCGGCGGCCGGGTCCCGGCCCGGGAAGCGGACGCCGGCCCGGGCGGCTACGCGACCTCCGGCACGAAGACCGCCGGCTCCCCCGGCACCGCCGCCGACCGGGTCGACTTCACGGTGACGGTCCCGGCGGACGGGAGGTACGACCTGGCGATCCTCTACGGCAACCGCTCCGGCGCCCCCGCCACGCAGAGGCTGCTCGTGGACGGCGCGGACCCGGTCACGGTGACGTACCCCTCCACACAGAACCTGGCCTACCGCGCCAAGCGGGACCTCGGTGTCGAACTGTCGGCCGGGGCCCATGTGCTGACCCTCGCCGAGGACGACGGCGAGGTCTCCCTCGACCGCCTCGACCTCACCGCGCGTACCGGCCCCCCGTCGGCGTCGTACGAGGCGACCCTCGCGGACATCGACGGCAGCCCGTCGTACGACTACTCCTCGTCGGCCGGAGTGGGCACGGGCGCCCTGGTGCTGCGGGACGGCGACCGGGCCGTCTTCGACGTCTACGCCCCTCGCGACGGCTACTGCACGGTCGTGCCGCGGGCCTCGGCGGCGGTGCGGCTCACGCTGCACGGCGAGCGGTTGACGGCGGCGCCGGACCGGCCCCTGCGGCTGTACCTGGTGGCGGGCAACAACCGCGTCGCGCTGACCGCGCGGCACGCGGCCGTCCGGTCCCTCGACGTCTCCGGGGCGGGCTCGACCGACGGCACCCTCTCCTACGCCGCCGCCTCCGCCACCCTCACCGGAGGCGCGAAACTCGTCGACTCCGCGCACGCCTTCGGCGGCTCCTGCGTCGACGACCTCGGCGACAGCCCCGCCAGCGCCGCCGAGTTCAGGGTGCACGCACCCGAAACCGGCCGTTACATGCTGGTCGTGCACTACGCGCACGACGACCGACGCGACAACGGCCACGCCTACAACACCGACATCCTGTCCCGTACGGCGGATGTCACCGTCGGCGCGGACGCGCCACGGAGGCTCACCTTCAAGAACACCTGGAGCCGGGAGGACTACTGGACCCTGGGTGTCCCCGTCGACCTGCGGAAGGGCACCTCGAGCGTGACCTTCCGCAACGCGACGGGCCGGGCCCCGCGCATCGGCGGCATCGAACTGGCCCGGGTGTTCCGCCCGTCGTAGCCGACGCGTGCCGCCGTACCGGGGTCAGCGGCCCACGCCTATCAGACCCGTCAGGTAGCGCCACAGCGACGAGCGCTGCCGGACCGCCGGATCGGGCAGTGCGATCCCGGCCGGTTCCTCGGCCGGGGCCCGCGAGGCGGGCGGCTCCGGCATCGTGGCCAGTTCGTACCGTACGGGCAGCGAGCGCAGGCCGCGCATGAAGGGCGAGGAACGCCAGGGGAGTTGATCGGCGGGGAGGGCGAGGTCCAGGTGGGTGAACCGCTCGAACAGCCGGCCCACGCCGACCGCCGCGACCGTCGACGCGAGCTCACGGGCCGGGCACTGGCGAGGGCCCGCTCCCCAGGCCAGATGCGCCCGGGTACTGACCGTGGTGCCCGACTCCACGTGGTCGGCGAAGAGCGGGTCGGCGTGCGCCGCCGCGGACGAGACCCAGACCGGGTCGCCGGCCCGGATCGTGTAGTTCCCGAGCCGGGTGTCCGCGGCCGCGAAGCGCGGCACGAAGTTCACCAGCGGCGGCTTGCGCATGACCACCCGGTTCATGCTCTCCCTGACCATCCCGGCGGACAGGCTGGCCCGCACGCCGCCCTCACCCGAGACGACCTCGACCACCGTGTTGGAGATGAGGATGCCGACGTGGTCGGAGACCATGCCCAGCAGCATGAACAACTCGCGGGCGAGCTGGTCGAGCGAGAGGTCGGGATGCGCGGCCAGCAGGTACGAGGGGAAGTCCTCCCCCGGCTTCTCCAGCTTCCCCGCCGCCAGTTCGGCCAGGGCGGCCAGCAGTCGTTCCAGGGCCGGTTCCGCGTCCGGACCGGCGTCCAGTACCCGCCACATGTCCATCAGCGCGTCATCGCCCTGCGAGCCGGGGAAGCCGAGCAGGTGGCTGGCCACCATCAGCGGCAGCGGCCGGGAGAACTGGGCGGACAGGTCCGCCCAGCCCGTGCCGCCGGCCTGCCCCACCAGGCTGATCAGTTCGTCGGCGTAGGCGCCGACGGCCGTCTTCAGCCGCTTGGCCTGCGGGTGGCGCGGGTCCTGGAACGGCTTGAGGGCCGCGTCCCACGCCGTGCGCAGCGGCCGGTAACCGGGGCCGCCCTGGATGAGCACGTGGTTGACCTCGAGGGACGGTCCGAGCGGCCAGTCGGCCGGCACCCTGCCCTCCGAGCGGGCCCGCCACTTCTCCAGCCCCTTGGGCCACCCGGCGTCGTCCTGGAGCACTTCGAGCGACTCGCGGTAGCCCAGGACCAGCCAGGCGGGCACTCCCAGCAGGTCGACCGGCGCGACCGGACCGTGCTGTTGTCTGAGCCGCTCGTACACGAGCGAGGGGCGCGTCTCGTAGTCCCGGGTCAGCAGCGGTTCCGGAGTCATGCTCTCCAGCCGCTCACCGTCCAGGTCCACGGATCCGCCGTCACCCACCTGCGATTCCATAGTTCCCCCGCCCTCCGACACTCCGTACCGGCGCGTCGTCATTCGGTGGCCGGAACCGGTCGGACCCTATCCCAGGACCCGCCCGTGGTGAACGAGGGGGGCACGGCGACGCGTGCGGTCCCGGGACCGCCGCCCCCGGGCGCGGCGCCCCCTCAACTCGGCCGATCCACTGCCTGATTGACCGCCGCCCCTGCCGCACCGCGCGAACGTCCGGCGACGGCGGCCTTGTCACGCCAGGACGAACCCGCCTCCCCGAGGACTCAACTCACGCAAACAGAACGGTGATCCCTCCGGTTCGCTCCCCATCGCTGCCATATTCGAGAACCACTTCGGAGGTGGCTGTGACGCGAGAGGCGACAACATCCCTGGCTACGGCGGCGACGGCAACGGCAACGGCAACGGCGGAGGACACAGCGACGACGACGGCGACGAGCGCGGCGGACCGTACCACCGACCGCACCGCGGACCGCATCGCCGACCTGGCACGCCGTCAGGCGCAGGCGGTGGCGCCGGGCACGCCCAGGAGAGCTGGTGCCCTCGGTGCGCGCGAGCGGATCGAACGCCTGCTGGACGAGGGCTCCTTCACGGAGACCGGCGGGTTCGTCCGGGCGCGGTCCACGGGAGACGGCGCGCGCCGGCCCTACGGGGACGGGGTCGTCACCGGGTACGGCACCGTCGACGGACGGCCGGTCTGTGTGTTCGCCCAGGACTCCACGGTCTTCGGCGGCAGCATGGGCGAGGCCTTCGGTGAGAAGACCGTGGCCCTCATGGACCTCGCGTTGAAGACCGGCTGTCCGGTCGTCGGGCTCAACGACTCCGGCGGCGCCCGGATCCAGGAGGGCGTCTCCTCGCTCGCCCTCTACGCCGAACTGGTGCGCCGCAACGTGCGGGCGTCCGGGGTCGTCCCGCAGATCTCGGTCGTCCTGGGTCCCTGCGCGGGCGGCGCCGCGTACTCGCCGGCCATCACCGACTTCACCGTGATGGTGGACGGCGTCTCGCACATGTTCGTCACCGGGCCCGACGTCATCGAGGCGGTCACCGGCGAGCGCACCACCGCCGAGGAACTGGGCGGCGCCCGCGCCAGCAACTCCGTCAACGGCAACGCCCACTTCCTGGCCGTCGACGAGGAGGACGCCCTCGACACCGTGCGCGACCTGCTGTCGTACCTGCCCGCCAACAACCTCGGGCGACCACCGGAGTACGCTCCCGCGCCCGCGGCCGACGGGGCCCGGCTCGACACGCTGGTCCCCGACCGGACCGGACAGGCCTACGACATGCGCGACCTCCTGCGCACGGTCGTGGACGACGGCGAACTGCTGCAGGTGCACGAGCTGTTCGCGCCGAACATCATCTGCGCCCTGGCCCGGGTGGAGGGCGCCACCGTCGGGGTCGTCGCCAACCAGCCGATGCACGCGGCCGGTGTCCTGGACATCGACGCCTCCGAGAAGGCCGCACGGTTCGTACGGTTCTGCGACGCGTTCAGCATCCCCCTGCTCACCTTCGCCGACGTCCCCGGCTACCTCTCCGGTGTCGGTCAGGAGCAGGCCGGCATCATCCGGCGCGGCGCCAAGCTGCTGTACGCCTACGCGGAGGCGACGGTCCCGAAGATCACGGTGGTGGTGCGCAAGGCGTACGGGGGCGGCTACGCGGTGATGGGCTCCAAACACCTGGGCGCCGACCTCAACCTCGCCTGGCCCACCGCCCGTATCGCGGTCATGGGCGCGGAGGGCGCCGTCGGCGTCCTGCACCGGCGTGAACTCGCCGCGGCCGACGACCCCGAGGCGCTGCGCGCCCGTCTCGTCGCCGCGTACGAGGCCACCCACGGGACGCCCTACCTGGCCGCCGAGCGCGGTTACGTCGACGCCGTCATCGCCCCGCGCGACACCCGCGCGCACCTGTGCCGTGCCCTGCGCGCGCTGCGCGGGAAGCGCGCCCCGATGCCGGAGCGTCGGCACGGCAACATCCCGCTCTGACCGTCCGATCCGCCACCGGTCCGCCACCGGTCCGTCAGCCCGATCCGCAGGCCCGACCCCCGGCCGGCCCCCAGCCGACCCCGCGCCGTGAGGAGCCCCGCCCGATGGACAGCCGCCCCCCGCTCGCGCCCGTGTACCGGACTCTGCCCGAGTACCTGCGGCACTGGGCCGAGACCGCCCCCGACCGCCGGGCGTTCACCTTCGTCGATCACCCCGCCCCGCGGTCGCGGGGAGTACACCGCACGCTGACCTGGCGAAGTCTGGACAGCCGCGTGCGGGCGCTCGCGGCCCGGCTCGCCGAGGAGGCCGAGCCCGGCGCGCGGGTGGCGCTGCTGTGCCCGCAGGGAACGGAGTACGTCACCGGCTTCCTGGCGGCGCTGACCGCCGGGCTGGTCGCCGTACCGCTGTATCCGCCCGGCCTGCCCGGACACGGGGACCGGCTCACCGGGGTACTGGCCGACGCGCGGCCCGCGGTCGTGGCGACCACGAGCGGGGCCGTGGCGGAGGTGGCGGACCTCTGCTCGGGTGCGCGGGTGCCGGTGGTCGCAGTGGACCGGATCCCCGGCATCGCCGCCCGGGACCGGCCGGTGGCCGCGCCGGACCCCGGGGCGACCGCCTATCTCCAGTACACCTCCGGATCCACCCGGGCTCCGGCGGGCGTGGAGATCACCCACGCCAACGTGGTGGCCAACGCCCGCCAGGCGCTGGCCGCCTACGGCGCCGACGCGGCCCCGGTGACCTGCGTGGGCTGGCTGCCGCTCTACCACGACATGGGGCTGGTGCTGAGCGTCGCCGCTCCGGTCGTCCAGGGGCGGCTGTCGGTGCTCATGGACCCGGCCGCGTTCCTGCACGAGCCGGCCCGCTGGCTGCGGCTCCTCGGCGCGCATCCGCGCGCGCTGAGCGCCGCGCCCAACTTCGCCTACGACTACTGCGTCTCCGCCGTCTCCGACGAGCAGAAGACCGAGCTGCGCCTCGACGGTGTCGCCGCGTTGATCAACGGCAGCGAACCGGTCCGGCCCGGCACCGCCGACCGCTTCCACGCGGCGTTCGCCGCCCAGGGGCTGGCCGCGGACGTCCACTGTCCGTCGTACGGGCTCGCCGAGGCCACCGTCTTCGTGAGCGCCGCCCGGCCCGGTGAGCCGCTGCGCCGGTTCGCCCTCGACCGGGACGCCCTCGCCGCCGGCAAGGCCCTGCCCGCGCGGCCCGACGACGCGGACGCCGTGCAGCTGGCGGGCTGCGGCACTCCGGCGGGCCAGCAGGTCCGCGTCGTCGATCCCGGCTCCGGCGACTCCCTCGCCGAGGGGGAGGTCGGCGAGATCTGGGTGCGGGGGCCCAACGTGGGGCGCGGTTACTGGGACAACGAGGCCCAGAGCCGACGGGTCTTCGGTGCCCGGCCGGCCGGCGCCCCGGGCGGCTGGCTGCGCACCGGCGACCTGGGGACGGTGCTGGACGGACAGCTGGTCGTCACCGGCCGGCTGAAGGACCTCATCGTCGTCGACGGCCGCAACCACTACCCGCAGGACGTGGAGGCCACCGTCCAGGACGCGCATCCGGCGGTGCGGCGCGACCGGCTCGCCGCCTTCGGCGTCCCCGGTGACGGGGGCGAACGGGTGGTCGTGGTGGCCGAGCACACGCGGGCCACCCGGCTGGACGGGATCGACCTACCGGCCCTGGGCCGGGCGGTGCGCGCGGCCGTCTCCACCCGGCACGGCCTGCGGCTCGCCGATGTCGTCCTCGTCGCTCCCGGCGCCGTACCCCGGACGTCCAGCGGCAAGGTCGCGCGGTCCCTGACCCGGGCCCGGTATCTGGCGGGCGCCTTCGGGGCGGGAACGATGCGATGAGCGCCGTCGACGAGGGCGCGCTGCGCCGCCTGATCGCGGAACAGGTCGCCACCTGGAACGGCACCGGCGACGCCCGCGTACCGATGGATCTGCCGATGGACCTGCCCCTGGCCGACCTCGGCATGTCCTCGCGGGACGCCGTCGGCCTGGCCGGGGAGCTGTCCCGGCTGACGGGCCGCGAGCTGCCGGCGACGCTGCTCTGGTCGGCGCCCACGCTGGAGGCGCTGATGGCGCAGTTGCGCGGCCCGGCCGTGCGGCACCTCCCCGCCGCGCCCGCGGTCACGCCCCCGACCGGGCTCGACGAGCCCGTCGCGGTGATCGGGGTCGGGTGCCGGCTGCCCGGTGGGGTGCGCGGCCCGGCCGACTACTGGCGGCTGCTGGGCGACGGGAGGGACGCGATCGGCCCGGTCCCCGCGGACCGGTGGCGGGACTTCACCGCCTTCCCGCCCGCCGACGCGCCCACGAGCGGCGGCTACCTCGACGACATCGCCGGGTTCGACGCCGACTTCTTCCGCATCACGCCGCGCGAGGCCACGGTGATGGACCCGCAGCAGCGGATGCTCCTGGAGGTCGTCCACGAGACGCTCGACCACGCCGCCGTCCCGGCCGCCGCCCTCGCCGGCACGGCCACCGGCGTCTTCGTCGGCGTCTGCGCCACGGAGTACGGCCAGCTCACCGGTGCCCGAGCGGCCGCCGTCGATCCGTGGGCCCCGGCGGGCGCGGCGCTCGGTGTGACCGCGGGCCGGCTGGCGTACGTCCTGGACACCCGCGGGCCGAGCATGGCCGTCGACACCGCCTGTTCGTCCTCGCTGGTGGCCGTGCACCACGCCTTCGTCAGTCTGCGCACCGGTGAGAGCGACCTGGCGATCGCCGCCGGGGTCAACCTGCTGCTGTCGCCCGTCGTCGGCGTCGCCTTCGCGCGGGCGGGCGCCCTCGCGCCGGACGGCCGCTGCAAGCCGTTCGCCACGGCGGCCGACGGGATCGGGCGCGGTGAGGGGTGCGCGGCCGTGCTGCTGAAACGGCTGTCCGACGCCGAGCGCGACGGTGACCGCGTCCTCGCGGTCGTCCGGGCCACCGCCGTGAACTCCGACGGCCGCTCGAACGGTCTCCTCGCCCCCAACCCGGCCGCCCAGCAGGCCCTGTTGGCCACCGCCTACGCGCGGGCCGGGCTGGCCCCCGCGCGGATCGACTACGTCGAGGCGCACGGCACCGGCACCCCGCTCGGCGACCCGATCGAGGCGGGCGCGCTCGGCACGGTCCTGGGACCGGGTCGCGACCCCGACCAGCCGCTGCTGCTCGGCTCCGTCAAGGGCAACCTCGGGCACCTGGAGTCCGCGGCGGGCGTCGCGGGCCTGGTGAAGACGGTCCTCGCACTGCACCACGACCGCATTCCGCCGTCGCTGCACTGCGCGCGCGGCAGCGCCCTGGACGACGGACGGCTGCGGGTGGTGACCGAGCCGGAGCCGTGGCCCCGCTACGGCGGCACGGCCACCGCCGGGGTCTCGGCCTTCGGGTTCGGCGGTACCAACGCCCATGCCGTACTGGAGGAATGGCGGCCCGACGCGTCGGCGCCGCCCCCGGCCGAGGAGCCTGCCGCCCGGCTGCACCTGCTGTCGGACGTCGACACCGAGCGGGTCCGGGACACCGCGGCCCGGCTCGCCGGGTGGCTCCGCACGCCCGCGGGACGCGCGGCCCGCCCGGCCGACGTGGCCCGTACGCTCGCCGGACGCACCGGGCGCGGGACGGTACGCGCGGCCGTCGTCGCCCACGACCGGGACGAACTGGCTGACGGGCTCGGCGCGTTGGGGCAGAGCCGGCCGCATACGCGGGTGCTGACCGGCGACCGCGACCGGGTCGGACGCGGCCCGGTGTGGGTGTTCTCCGGGTACGGCAGCCAGTGGCCCGGCATGGGGCGCCGGCTGCTGGCCGAGGAACCCGCCTTCGCCGCCGCCGTGGAGAAGCTCGACACGCGGCTCGCCGTCGCCTGGGGCTTCTCGCTCCACGAACGACTGGCCTCCGGGGCGGCGCTCGACCGCGTGGAGATCGCCCAACCCGTGCTGTTCGGAGTGCAGTTGGCGCTCGCCGAGTTGTGGCGCTCGTACGGCGTCGAACCGGCGGCCGTGATCGGGCACTCCCTGGGCGAGGTGGCCGCCGCCGTGTGCACGGGCGCCCTGGACGTCGCGGACGCGGCCCGGGTCGTGGCGGTGCGGGCCCGGCTGCTCAGCGGGCTGCACGGCGGCGCGATGGCCGTCGTCGACCTGGACGACGACGAACTGGCCGACCTGGAGCACGACTTCCCGGGCGTCCGGGTGGCCGTCCACTCCTCGCCCCGGCAGAAGGTCGTCACCGGGGACGAGGGCGCGGTCACCCGGCTCGTGCGCCGGCTCGGGGAGTCGGGCCGCGCCGCGCGCGCCATGCGGGTCGTCGGCGCCGGACACTCGCCGCAGGTGGACCCGCTGCTGCCGGAGCTGACCGACGCCCTCGCCGACGTCCGGGGCGGGCCCGCGCGCATCCCGGTCTACTCCACCGTCCTCGACGACCCACGCGGCGACTCCCGGTTCGACGCCGCCCACTGGGCCGCCAATCTGCGCCGTCCCGTGCGGCTGGACCGGGCCCTCGCGGCGGCGGCCGCCGACGGCCACACCGCCTTCGTCGAGATCTCGCCGCAGCCGGTCCTGGCCCGCCCGGTGACCGACACGGTGCCCGGCGCCCTCGCGGTGGGCACCCTGCGCCGCGACGCGGACGGCTGCGCCGGGTTCCTGTCGGAGCTCGGTGCCCTGTACGTGGCCGGGCTGCCCCTGCCGCGGGCGCCCGGGCGGGTCGTCGACGTTCCCGCACCGCGCTGGCGGCACACCCGGTACTGGTGGACGGACGGCCGGGCCCCCGCCGCGGCGGCTGCAGCGGCGGCGGGGAGATGGGCGGAGCCCGCCGCACCGGACGGGGAGGCCGACGGCCCGGTCTCCGCCCGCCTCCGCCACCACATCGCCGCCGTCACCGGCCATCCGACGGCCCGCGTCACGCCTGCCACCGCACTGTCCGACCTCGGCCTGGACTCGCTGATGGCGGTCCGCATCCGCACCGCGCTGGAGCGGGAGTTCGGGATCGACCTGCCGCTGCGCGACCTGCTGGGAGCCGCCACCGTCGACGAGGTGGCGGACCGCGTCCGGCGGGCCCTTCCGACACCGGAAGCGGCCGGGGCCGAGAAGGAGGGGCGCTCTGCGCTGCGCGCCCTGCGCAGCGCGGGCTCCCGGCCGCCGCTGTTCCTGTTCCACGCGGCCGGCGGCCGCGCCGACGTCTACCGCGCGCTCGCAGAACGGCTCGGGGACGAGCGCCCGGTGCACGGGCTGGAACGGCTGGAGGACGCCCGTACCGTGCCGGAGAAGGCACGCCGCTATGCCGAGGCGATCGCGGCGGCCCATCCCGACGGACCCCTGCTGCTGGGCGGTTGGTCCTTCGGCGGCTTCCTCGCCCAGGAGACCGCCCGGCGGCTCACCGCCGGCGGACGGGCCGTGCCGCTGGTCGTGCTCATCGACTCGGTGCGGCCCCTCCCGCCGTCCGACCGGACGCCGGCCGACCGGCTCCGCGCGCACTTCACGGGCTTCGCCCGGCACGTCGCCGACACCTACGGCGTATCGCTGCGGCTGCCGTACGACGAACTCGCGGCGATGGACGACGACCGCGAGCGCATCGACCTCGTGCTGCGGAACCTGCGCCGCGCCGTCGAGGTACCGGCCGCCGCGCTGGAGCACCAGCGTGCCTCCTACCTGGACCTGAGGGCCGGCGAGGCCCATCGTCCGGGCCGCCACGACGGCCGCGTGGTCCTGTACCGGGCCACCGAGCCCGCCCCACACACCGTGCGCGATCCGGCGTACGAACGGGACGACGAGACCCTCGGCTGGGACGAGGTGTGCCCGCGTCTGACGGTCGTACCGGTCCCGGGGCACCATCTCTCGCTGCTCGACCCTCCGCACGTCGACGAGATCGCCGCCCATCTGCGGCGGCTGCTCGCCACGCCGAGCGGACCCGCTGAACCGGACTGAGGAGCCGCCATGCCGCAGCACACCGCCCGACCGTCCCGCCGCGCCGTCACCAGGGCCGCGGCGGCCACCGGCCTGGCCGCCCTGTTCGGCGCCACCGCCGCCACGGGACGCGCCCGGGCCGCGACCCGGCCGGGACCGCGCACCTTCGACGTGTCCGTGGCCTCCCCCGCGCTGGGCCGCAGCGCGCCGGTCCGGCTGATCCTGCCGTCGGACTTCGACGCCCGGCCCACCCGTAGTTACCCCGTGCTGTATCTCCTGCACGGCGCCCACGACGACTACACGTCCTGGACCCGGGAGACGGACATCGAGGCCTTCACCGAGGGCCGCGACCTGATCGTGGTCATGCCGGACGCGGGCCCCACGGGCATCCCCACCGCCTGGCGCGGCGGCCCCGACTACGAGACCTTCCAGCTCCAGGAGGTGCCTGCGCTGCTGGCCCGCGACTACCGGGCGTCCGGCGTGCGGGCCGTCGCCGGTGTCTCCACGGGAGGCTACGGCGCGATGGCGCACGCGGCCCGCCACCCGGGCACGTTCACCGCCGCCGCCTCCTACAGCGGCATCCTCGACACCACCGCCCCCGGCGTGCCCGCCCTCCTGGACGCGATCGTGGCCCGCGAGAACCTGGCCCCGCACTCCCTCTGGGGCAGTCCGCTCCTCAACGCCCCGACCTGGCGCGACTTCAATCCGCGCGCCCGGGCCGCCGGACTGCGCGGCACTGCGCTGTACGTCTCGGGCGGCAGCGGGGTGGTCGGCGGCATCGGCGACTGGCTGCCCGAGGCACTGGAGAGCACCCTGTGGCCCTCCGCACACGCCTTCACCGGTTTCCTCGGGCTGCTCGGTATTCCCGCCACCACCCACTACTACGCGGGAGGAGGACACAGCTGGACGTACTGGAAGCGGGAGTTCACCGCCTCGTGGCCGATGCTCGCCGGTGCGCTGGGGGTGCCGGAGTGATGTCGGTGCAGCCGGGGCACGGAACGGAGCGCAGGGGGCGTCCGTCCAACACAGGACGTCCCCCTCGTCCCACGGGCAACGGTGCGTGGGCGAGCCGCCTCCGGGTGAAAGGAGTGTCCGTCGTGGCTGTCCCCACCCCGCGCGGCGTGCCCGCCGGCCCCGGCTCCGTTCCGGTTCCGCCCGACCTGGCCGAGTTGCTGCGCGCCCGGCTGGAGGGCGTCGCCGACGAGGTGGAGGAGGAGGTCCGCCGGCAGGTCCCCGAGTACGCGCGGCCCGCCGACGGGATCTACGGCCGCAACCTCCGGGCCGGAGTGGTGCAGGCGCTCACGTTGTTCGTCGACCACATCGCGGACCCGCGCGGCCAGGGAGCCGCCATCGCCGCGACGTACTACGAGCTCGGGCGGGGCGAGGCCCTCGAGGGCCGCAGTCTGGACGCGTTGCAGTCCGCGTTACGGGTGGGCGGGCTGCACGCGTGGCGGCTTATGGGCCGTACGGCGGAGGAGCTCGGGCTGGACTCCACGGTCGTGGCCACGCTCGGCGAACTGGCGTTCCGGACCGTGCACGAGGTCGCGGAGGCGGCCGCCGCGGGCTACGCCGAGGCACGGTCGCACAGCACGGACGAGCTGGAGCGGCGCCGCCGGCGGCTGCTCGATCTGCTGCTGGGCGACGGGCCGGTGTCCCCGGAGGCGGTACAGGCCCTGGCGCACGGCGCACGCTGGCGGGTGCCCTCGCAGGTCGCCGTCGTCACGCTGGCGGCCACCGCGGACCCGCACGCGGCGGACGGGCCACCGGCGATACCCGGAGCGCTGACGGACATGGGGTCGCGGCCGCCGCGCGTGCTGGTGCCGGACCCGGAGGGCTCCGGGCGGTTCGGCGGCCGGTCGTTCCTGCTGGGTATGCAGGGCCGTCCGGCGGCGATCGGTCCGACGGTCCCCGTCACGGAGGCCGCACAATCGCTGCGCTGGGCCACGCGGGCCCTGGGGCTGATGGGCCGCGGGATCCTCCCCCGGCAGGGCGTGGTGCGGTGCGCGGACCATCTGTCGACCCTGCTGCTGCACAGCGACGAGCCATTGCTCTCCCATCTGCGGACACGGGCCCTCGCGCCCCTCGACGCGGCTTCCGAGGGCCAGCGCGCCCGGCTGGCCGAGACACTGCTGGCCTGGCTGCTGAGCGGCAGCAACGTGCCCGATGTCGCCGCCCGCCTGCACATCCACCCGCAGACGGTCCGCTACCGCCTGCGCCAGCTCGAGAAGCTCTTCGGCGACGCCCTGCACGACCCCGGCGCCCGCCTGGATCTGATCCTCGCCCTGCGCTGCGCGAATGACTCCTGACGGACGACCGGCACCGCACCTGCCCGGCCGGCCCACTCACCACGGAACAAAAACAAGCGGAAATTCTGAATTCCCGTCCATAACACCCGGCAAGGAAACGCGAATACCTTCGGGATTGTCCTTTTCACCAGGCGCTGCACGCGCCCCACCCGCAAAGGATTCCCATGCGTATCCGCTTGTGCCTCGCCGCGCTCTCGCTCGTCGGCGGGGCTGGACTCGCCACTCTCCCGGCACCCACCGCATCGGCCGCCGCCTGCTCGGACATCGACGTCGTGGCCGCTCGCGGCACCTTCGAGCCGGGCACCCTCGGCCTGATCGTCGGCGATCCGGTGTTCTCCGCACTGCAGAGGAAACTGACGGGCAAAAGCCTGTCCAGCTATGCGGTGAACTATCCCGCGGACCTTTCCCTGACATCTGCCGCGCAGGGAAACGCGGATCTGGTGAACCACGTCAAGGCGCAGGCGACGGCCTGTCCGAATCAGCGCTATATTCTCGTCGGATATTCACAGGGCGCGAATGTGGTCGACAATTCCATCGGCATCAGCAGTGCGGGCGCGGTGGTCGGCAGCCCCATCGTCGCGACCCTCCCGGCGGCGGTCGAGCCGAAGGTCGCCGCGGTCCTGCTGTTCGGCAACCCGATCCGGGCCCTCGGCAAGAGCGTCACCGGCACCTACCGGAGCCGCACCATCGACTTCTGCGCCACCGGTGACCCCGTCTGCGAGAACGGCGGCGACGACGTACTGGCGCATCTCGGCTACACCGCCGACGCCGCCGAGGCGGCCACGTTCGCCGCGGGCAAGGTCTGACCGTACGCACACACCGGCCCACGACAGGGCCCGGGAGGAGATCCTCCCGGGCCCTGTCGCACGTGTCGCGACGGCTACCGGGGCGCGCGGGCGAACTCCGCGAGAGCCTCGGACACGGGTTCGGGCAGCCCGTTGTTCTGTACGGGCGCCGCGGTCAGCACGTCGAGGTGCTGGTAGCCGGGGGCGACGACCGGGTGCAGGTCGGCCGGGACGCGGCCGGCGAGCAGTCCGTCGCCCGCGAGCACCGTGAGCGTCGGACGGGCCGTCAGCCCGGTGGGATGCACGACGAGTTGCTTCACCTGTGGTGAGGTGGCCAGCTGGAGGTCGGTCACCAGTTTGGTCGGGAAGTACTGCTCGGTGAAGTCGAGCGGCTGCTCCGCCAGGCTGCGGGCCAGCTCCCGGAGGTCGGTGACCTCCTTGCCCGCGTCGGTGAACGGCGTACCGTCGGCCGACCGGTACACGGGGTCGTCGGCGTCACCGACCCGGTCGTAGGCGCGCCAGGTGTACAGCGGCCCGTGGGGCTGCGCGGGGATGGCCTTGTACCCGACGCCGAACAACTGCGTCGGCTGCGTGCCGCCGTTGGCCACGGGGAAGCTCTTGTCCGTGACCGGCCCGCCGTCGAAGAAGCCCACGCTGCTCTGGAGGAACGCCAGCGGTACGGAGTTGTCGTCCATCAGCGCGCCGAGCACCGTGGCGTTGGTGAGCCGGAAGTCCCTCACCCCGGGGGAGCCGGTGAGGAAGGCGGCGGCGTCCTTGGAGAACAGGAAGCGGTTGGTGGCCTCGATGTTGAGGCCGGAGGGCAGATAGGCCGGCAGGTCCGCCTCACCTTCCGGATCGGTCAGAGCGCCCAGGCCGGCGATGGAGAGCAGGGTCATGGTCTCCGGGTTGAGCAGCACCGGCGCGGACAGCGCGCGCGGCACCAGCCCGGTGTCGAGCCCCGCCTGCACGGCCGCGTAGCCGAGCCCGACGTCCGGCAGGTCGGTGTCGTCGGGCAGGCTGCCGCTCAGGTCGGCCAACGAGGTGGAGATCGTCGTGTCGAGCGCGAAGTAGCCCGCGCACTGGTTGAGTCCCGCGTCCGCCGGGGTGGTGGGGTCGCCGTCGAAGTCGGCCGCCGCGAAGTACCCGGTGACGACCCCGCCCAGCGAGTGTCCGCCGCACAGCACCTTGCTCCTGCGCACGCCCTGGTCGGGCAGTTCACGGACCAGCAGGTCGTATTCGTCCCGTACGGTCT
Source organism: Streptomyces sp. Root1310 (assembly GCF_001426425.1). Lineage (NCBI taxonomy): Bacteria > Bacillati > Actinomycetota > Actinomycetes > Kitasatosporales > Streptomycetaceae > Streptomyces > Streptomyces sp. Root1310. Next base: position 438,983 of record NZ_LMEQ01000031.1, read on the forward strand.
GCTCGATGCCGAGCTTCGCCATCCAGCCGAGCCGGTCGTCGCCGACGAAGCCCCCGAAGACCCGGCCGTCGACCGGCTTGCCCCGGTAGTAGTAGTCGACGGCGGTGTGCTGGTCGCCGGAGGCGATGCCGGTGCGGTCCTCCAGGCAGTTGGAGCGCCGGTCCAGGGCCCAGAACTCGATGTGCCGCCCCTGCGCGGCGGCCTTCGCGACGGTGCCGCGGGCGACGCTGTCGAAGGCTCCGGCACCCTCCAGGATGCCCGGCTGGGCCACGAGGATCCGGTCGGCGTCGGCCGACGCCACCGGTCCTTCGGCGGAGCGGTAGCGCAGATACGACAGCTGGTCGCAGGCCGCCGGCCGGTACCCGAAGGATCTCGGCAACGGCACCCGCACCCGCACCACCGACTCGGTCACGCCGTCGGCCGGGTGCGTCGACGGCACGGGCGTCTCGGTCCGCGCGCCGGCTCCCCGGGCGTCCGGGGCGGCCGCGGTGAGCGCCCCCGTGGTCAGCAGCACCGCGAGCACCGCGCCGCGCCACGTCCTTCCTCTGCTACGACTCGTCTTCATAGCCGGACGGTAGGGCCGTGGAGCGCGGGTGCCCGGGGAGTGCTCACAAGAACGCAGCACGCGACGGCACGCTTGTCACCGGCCCGCAGAGAACGCGTCGGCGGTGTCGCGGCGCGGTCAGCCGTCCGTCACGTGGTCAGCCGTCCGTGACCGTCACGGTGACGGGAGTGCCGATCTCGACGGTGCGGCTGACGGTGCACTGCCGGTCGTGGGAGACCGCGACCGCCCGGGGCAGGATCGCGCGCGCCCGGTCGCCGGAGGCGCCCTCGGGGAAGCGGACGGAGAAGGTCACCGCGAGGTCGGTCATCCGGTTGCCGAACTCGTCGCCGACCTTTTCGCCGGTCACGGTGACGGTGAACTCGGCGGGCTCGACGTGCCGGCCGGTGGCCACGTCGACGTCGGCGGCGGTGCAGCCGCCGATGGCCGCGAGCAGGAGTTCGACCGGGGTGAAGTCGGTGCCGCCGTCGGAATCGGAGCCGGTACCGAAGCCGATCGTGCCACCGCGGACGTTCGTCGCGGTGAACCGGCCGGCGCCGGTCCGCTCGATGGTGACGAGGCGCTGGGAGTCTTCGCTCATGCCGACGACATTAGTGCCGTGCCACCGGCACGCCACGCCGGCAGCACAGGCGTCGGCGTCCCGGCCCGACATCGGCTAGTGCTGCGACCGGCAAGGCGCACCGGACGCCGCGAGCTTTCCGGTAAACCTTTCCGTCCACAGCCCTAGGCGCCCCGGCGCACCCGGGCGGCCGCACGGGCCTCGGCGGCCTTGCGGGCATCGGCCGCCTTGCGGGACTCGCCGGCGCGGCCGGGCCGCCCCGGGCGGGTGCCCATACCGCGGAAGGGAGCGCCGCCGCGCGTCGGACGCTCCGCGGCGGCCGGCCCGTTGCCGCCGATGGGGACGCCGGAGGGGGCCTGGGCACCGGTGATGCGGCTCAGTTCGGCCTCGCCGGAGCGGATCGGTGTGATCTGCGCCCGGATGCCCGCGTCGGACAGCAGACGGGCCATGTCCCGGCGCTGGCTGTGTGTGACCAGCGTGACGACGCTGCCGGACTCGCCGGCGCGTGCCGTACGGCCGCCGCGGTGCAGGTAGTCCTTGTGGTCGGCGGGCGGGTCGACGTTGACGACGAGGTCGAGGTTGTCGATGTGGATGCCGCGGGCCGCGACGTTGGTCGCCACCAGCACCGTGACCCGGCCGTCCTTGAACTGGGCCAGGGTGTGGTTGCGCTGGGGCTGCGACTTGCCGCCGTGCAGTGCGGCGGCGCGGACGCCACTGCCCAGCAGGTGCCGGGTGAACTGGTCCACGGCGTGCTTGGTGTCCAGGAACATGAGCACGCGCCCGTCGCGGGCGGCGATCTCGGTGGCGGTGGCGTACTTGTCGGCGCCGTGCACCTGAAGGACGTGGTGCTCCATCGTGGTGACCGCACCGGCCGACGGGTCGACCGAGTGGACCACCGGGTCATGGAGGTAGCGACGGACCAGGAGGTCGATGTTGCTGTCGAGCGTGGCCGAGAACAGCATGCGCTGGCCGTCGGGGCGTACCTGGTCGAGCAGCTCGGTGACCTGCGGCATGAAGCCCATGTCGGCCATCTGGTCGGCCTCGTCGAGGACGGTGATGTCCACCCGGTCCAGGCGGCAGTCCTTGCGCTCGACGAGATCCGTGAGGCGGCCGGGCGTCGCGACGACCACCTCGGCGCCGGTCCGCAGCGCGCCGGCCTGCCTGCCGATCGACATGCCGCCGACCACGGTGGTCAGCCGCAGCTTCAGCAGCCGGGCGTACGGGGTGAGCGCGTCGCTCACCTGCTGGGCCAGCTCGCGGGTGGGGACCAGGACCAGGGCCAGCGGCTTCCGGGGCTCGGCACGCCGGCCTGCCGTGCGCACCAGGAGCGCCAGACCGAAGGCGAGCGTCTTGCCCGAGCCGGTGCGGCCACGGCCCAGGACATCGCGGCCCGCGAGCGCGTTCGGCAGCGTGGCGGCCTGGATCGGGAACGGCTCGGTCAGGCCGTGCCCGGCGAGCAGCTCCAGCAACTCGGCGGGCATGTCCAGTTCGCCGAAGGTCGCGGCGGCCGGGAGTGCGGGGGTGACGGTGACCGGGAGCGCGAACTCGGAACGGTCATTGGTGCGAGCTGATCGGTTCAACGGAGAACCTTCCTCGAGGGGCACGCATCGAGGAATTCCCGGCGGGAGTGACAATGAGCCGGATGAATTGCAAGCACGAGCCGAAAATGAGACTGAAAGAATTCCATGAGAATCTTCGGAATCCCTGGAAAGCAGCAAGCTGGGGCCCGCACCACGTGGTGCGGGCCCCAGCTGCCTCATACGCTTTCGCGTCAGGCGGGCGTGATGTTCTCCGCCTGCGGGCCCTTCTGGCCCTGCGTGACGTCGAAGTTCACCTTCTGGCCTTCCTGAAGCTCACGGAAGCCCTGGGTGGCGATGTTCGAGTAGTGAGCGAAAACGTCGGGGCCGCCGCCGTCCTGCTCGATGAAACCGAATCCCTTTTCCGAGTTGAACCACTTGACGGTGCCAGTAGCCATGTCACATCTCCTTCGGGGCAGTGCCCAGAGGTCCACACCGTGTGAACCCCATGCGTTGCCACAATGAACCCCGTCCGGATAAGCACCGGAGATACAAAAATGCCCGGCGACAGACAGCCGCCGAGGCACTTGAAGTTTCGGGAACCACAACTGCAACTAGCTTGAAGCCTAGCACGGTACATACAACCGCACTACCTTTCGCCCACGCGGCACCGGATCGGGCGCGCAAGCCTGTACGAAGTCAAATACACGCGAAAGGTTAATTTTCAGATTACACAAGGTGCGCCGCAGACGAACTCGACCATGGCCCGAGCGCGAGCCGGCGGTCGGGCCGGCCGGTGAGCACGGCGGTGACCACCTCGGTGCGCGACCGCAGTCCGGTGCGTGCGAACAGCCGGGACAGGCGGTTGGCCACCGCGTCCTCGCTGAGCCGCAGCACCGTGGCGATCTGGCGGTTGGTGAGCCCTTCGGCGATCAGGGTCGCGAGCAGCCGCTCGTTCTCGGCGGTGGCCCGGGCGCGCCCCGGGACGGTGATTCCGGCCTCCCGCATGGCCGCCCTGGTGCGGAAGCGCGACAGCGCGGAGCCGGTCCCCCCGAACAGTTCGTACGCCTCGTGCAGCAGCGTGGGCGGCCCCGCGCCGGCCCCGGCCGCGGCGACGAGGGTGACGGCCGTCTCGTACGGCTGGCTGCGCGAGCGCGCCAGGTCCACCGCCTCCCGCAGGCCGTCCCGGGCGCTGCCGGGAGAGTCCTGCCGCAGCACGCGGGCCGACGCGAGCAGGAATCTCAGTCTCGTCCGTCCGCCGCCCGTCCGGTCGGAGATCCGCTCCAGGCGTTCCAGACACGTGACCGCCTCTGCGGTGTGTCCCGTATCCGCGTAGACCTCGGCGAGGGCGGCCCACAGCTCGTCGACGCCGGCGACGTGTCCGTGGGCGTCCGCCGCGTCCAGGCCGCGCCGCAGCGTCTTCTCGGCCCCGTCCGGATCGCCGAGGACCCGCTGCACCTGGGCCTCCACAGCGTCCAGTGAGTACTCCGGACGGCCCTCGCCCCGGTCGCGCACACTGTCGAGGAGGCGGCGGGCGCTGGTGGTGCGGCCCCGGGCCAGGAGAATCTCCGCGGTGCGGGCGGGAATCAGGCAGCCGTCCGCCGCGGGCGTGTGCATCCGGTTGTTCGCCAGCATCCAGCGGGCCGGCTCCAACGCCTCGTCCCAGCGGCCCCGAAGGTGGCGCCAGAGGAACACGCTGTGCGGGTACAGCCGTTCGGGGGTCAGGCCCTGGGCGGCCAGCAGGTCTTCCGCCGCGTGCAGGTCCCGGCCGCCGAGCAGTTCGTCGAACATCGTCGTGGCCAACGCGTACACGTGCTCGGCACCGAGGTTCGGGGCCTCGGAGAGGGCCAGCGCGCGTCTGAACCGCTCCGGCCGGCCCAGCACCATCTCCGCCACGGCCCGGAAGTACGCGGGCTTCACCCGTCCGCGGACGTCGGTGGCCCACACCCCTTCCGTCCGGTCCAGCAGGTCCAGCGCCTCCTGCCACCTCGCCAGCCCGCACAGGGCCAGCGCCCGGCCGGTCACCGAAACCAGGTCCGGCAGCCGCAGTTCGTCCCACCACCGCGCCGTGGCCAGCCGGGACAGCGCGCGCCAGTCCGAGTCGTTGGCGGTGGCCGCCGTGCAGAGGTTCGCGGTGTCCTGCAGCGCATGGATGTCCAGCACGTCCGCCCGGTCGCGCAGGATCGACTCGGCGATGGTCCGTGCGGTCCGGTAGTCCCCCGCCTGGTAGGCGGCCTTGGCGTACCGCTGCAGGGCCGGGACGCGGTCCTCGGGCCGCTCGACGAGATTGCCGGCCGCCCGGCACCACCGGAGCACTCCCCTGCCCTCGGAGTCGGGGTGCAGCCGCTGCGCGGCGGCCGTCAACTCCTGGACCGCACGGTCGCGGTCGACGAGGTGTCCGGCCTCCGCGACCCGGTCCGCCAGGTAGGCCACCGCGTCCGCCTCGTCGGACAGCGCCACCGCCGGTGGTACCTCCTCGCACGCGATGCCCGCCGCGTCCCGGTCCGCCCACACCGCCTCCACCGCCGTGGCGGACAGCCGACTGCGTTCCAGCGGCCCCAGCCGTTCGCGGACGGCGTGTGCCGTCAGCGCGACGGCGAACGTCCATCCGCCCGCCGCGGCACCGTCGACCCCGGGCCCGGCGTCGACGATCTCCGCGTCGATCAGTTCACGGACGGCGTCGGCGACCGTCTCGGCGGACAGTCCGGTCGCAGCGGCGATCAGCTCCGCGGCCCGCCCGCCGAGCGGCCACAGGATGCTCAGCGCCCCGGCCACCGCGCGGCCCGGCTCGCTCAGCGCGTCGAGCGCTCCGACGAACCGGTCGCCGTCCGGCAGCACCGGTGTCGGTGTCCGCACCCCGATGAAGGCGTGGCCGTCGGCGACCCGGATCGCCCCTTCCCGGGTCCACCCGGTGAGCAGGGCGTCGATCGCGCCGGGGACCCCGTACGTCAACTCCCGTACCCGCCGGGACAGGCCCCTGTCGGGTGTCGCCCGCAACCGCCCGGCCACCATCGCGGTCGTCTCGTCCGGCCCGAGACGGGGCAGCACGACCGTGTGCGCCCACGGGATGTCTCCCTGCCGTTCCAGGGCGCCGACGGCACCGTGGCGCGACGGTGTCCCGCCCTTGTCGTCGGCGCCGCCGCGGGCACCGGGTGCCGCCTCGTCCCCGAGCCGGCAGGAGGCGCTCCGCTGACCGCGTCCCACCGCGGAGGCCAGCAGCCGGACCGCGGACGGCACCCGCGCGAAGTCGGTCCAGCGGAGCACCGCCAGCGAGTCCGCGTCGGCGAGGTGAAGGTCGTCCAACTCCACGACCACGGGCGCGGACCGCGTCAGAGCGGCCCGCAGCAGTGCCGCCATCGCGGTCCCGTCGCGCCGCTCGGCCGCGTGCAGCGCCTCGGTGGACGGCTTCGCCGCGCGGTGGTGTGCCGCGCCGGCGAGATGCTCCTCCAGCGCCATGACCAGCCGCAGCGCGAGCAGCAGCGGCCGTGTGTCGTCGCCCGGGACGCAGTCCACCGCGAGCACGGGTGTCCCTTCGGCGCGCAGCCGTTCGCCGAGGGCGTGCAGGAACGCGCTGCGCCCGGCTCCTCGTTCGCCCCGGACGAGCACCGTGCGCGGTCCGGCCGGATCCCTGAGGCGGTCGTGGACCTCGTCCGACTCCCGTTCGCGCCCGACCGGGCAGCCGGCCGTGCGGTCGAGGCTCGCGGCCGTGCCCCCGTGGACGAGCCAGGGGCTCTCGGACGGAGCAGTCATGGTCCACCGCGTTCTCTTCGACGACATGGGCGAGGCGGGTGGCACCGGACCCGACCGCGTCGAGCGTCTCCGGCGGGCCCCGCGGCCGGGCCGTCAACGCTGCGCACCATTATGGCTATTTCCGTATGATCATGTCGTGTCGGGCAGCGGGCTCCGGAAGCACCGCGCCACGAACGTTCCTGCTCCGGTCGGCCGTTCACCGCAGTACCGGACCGGGAGGAGGGGGGCGTGCCGAAGCGCGGGCCTGTCGTCGGCAGGGACGGCGAGATCCGGGAAGTCGCCGACACCCTGCTGTCCACCGGCGCTTCGGCGCGCACCCTGCTGATCGCCGGCGGAGCCGGCAGCGGCAAGACGGCCGTGCTGGAACAGGCCCGCCGAACGGTGGTCGGGCAAGGCGCCAGGGTCCTGCGGCTGCGCTGTCACGACGGTGCGCACGCGCCCGGCGCGGCCGCCCTCGCCGAAGGCGTCCACCAAGTGCTGGCCCAGGCCCACGACCGCTGGAGCCCGGCCCGCACCGGAGCCGTCCGCAGGACCCGGCTGCGCAACAGCGGCCGTGGCGGCGAGTTGGCCCTGCTGTCCGTCCTCGGCGAGGTGATCGCGGACGCGGCCCGTCACCTCCCCTTCGCGCTGATGATCGACGACGTCGAGCGGATGCCGTCACCGACCGCGTCCGCTCTCGGCCTGCTGCTGCGCGTCTTCCGCCCGGCCGGAGTGCCGATGGTGCTGGCGGGCCGGCCCGCCCGCCCCGGAGACGAGGGTGTCCGCCAACTCACCGCGGCGGCCGACCGGCTGCTCGACCTGCCGCCGCTGCGCCCCGCCGACGTGCGGGCCCTCGTGGTGCGGCGCCTCGGCCGCCCGGTCGAACCGGCCCTGGTGACGGCGGTGGTGGGGGCGTTGGGTCCGATGGCGGGCACCCCCGAGGCCGTGCTGTCGGTGCTCGACTCGATGGCGGAGCGCGGCGACTTCCTGGAGCTCGACGGTCATCTGTGCCTGACCGAGCCGGAACACGCGCTGCGGCTCACCACGGATGTGGCGCGACTGGGCAGGCTCTGCTGGCCGGCCGGTCCCCCGGACGTCACGGCCCTGGACGCGGCGGCCGCGGTGGCCCGCAACCTCGAGCACGCCGAGATACGGCTCGACGATCTGCACCGCCTGAAGCCCGGCGGGCCACGCCGGGCGGGCCTCGTCGACCGCGCACTGACCCCGCTGGTCGCGGACGGGATCCTCACCGTGGACGAGGACCGCCGCATCGCGTTCGCCGTTCCGGCCCTCGCGGCGGCGCTGCGCGAGCTGCCCACGCGTCATTCCGTGGCGTCGCTGCACGCCCTGATCACCCGATCGCTGACCGATCGGCTGGGTGCGGAGACGGCGGGGGGCGGCTGCCCCCGGCTGGCCGATCACGTGGCCGCCGCCGGGGCCGAGCTGGACGACGCCCTCGCGGTGGACGTGCTGCTGGCGGCGGCCCGCACGGACGCCAGGTCCGACTGGTCACGATCGGTCCGCGCCTACTCCTCGGCGCTGCGCCGCCTTCCGCCGCACGACCGCAGAACCCCCGGCGTCCTGCGTGAGTCCGCCGAGCTGAGCCTGCGCCACGCCGATCACCCCGGCGCGCTGGCCCTGGGCGAACCCCTGTTCGCCTGCCTGGCCGCACCCTCCGCCGAACAGGACCGGGACGGGCTGGAGCACACCACCGGAGGACCCGACCGGGAACGGCTTGAGCACGCCACCGGAGCACCGGACCAGGAACGGCTGGACCACGTCGTCGGGGTGTGGGCGCTGGCGGCCCTGCACGAGCACCGGTGGCCGCTGTGCGAGCTCGACGGCGGTCCCCGAGGCCGTGCGGCGGTGGAGCACGCGTCCGCCCTGGCCGGCTTCGGGGCGCTCGTCGGTCCGTACGGGCTCGGCCCGGTGACGCCCGGTCCGGGTGCTCAGGCCCCTCGCGAGCCTGCCACGGCCGGACCCCGGCCGGGGTCCGGGCCACTGCCCTCCGCGGCGGAACTACGGCTGCTGGCCGGGGCCGCGGGCGGCCGTGCCGGGGTGTCGGACGTCCTGCCACCCGGTCCGGACGGCGTACGGACCCTGGACCGGCTCCGGAACGCGACCGCGCACGCGGACCTGGCCGGTGCCCTGGCCTCCGTGCTCGGGGACCGCTACCCGGGGGCGGGGAACAGCACCGCCGCGCTGTACCACGGCATGGTGCGCGTGTATCTGCAAGGGGACTGGGACCGCGCGCTGGTGTCCGCCCGCCGGATCGAGGCGCGCAGCCGGACCCGCGGCGTCGAGGCCGGCCCCGCGCAGCCCGCCCGGGCGCTCGCGGCCGACATCCACTGCGCGCGCGGGGAGTTGGGGCACGCACGGGCGTGGCTGGAGCTGGTCCCCGGCACCGTGACCCACCCGCTCGTCGTCTGGGCGAGGCTGGGCGTGCGGTACTGGTCGGGCCAGGGGGAGGAGGCGATGGAGGGGGCGCTCGACGAGGTGCGGCGGGCTCGGCCGAGCGGCCTGCGCTCGGGCGTCGAGAAGGTGCTGGTGCGGTATCTGTCGTTCGCTCTGCTGGAGGCCTTGCCGCGGGCGATGGAGCGGGCGCTGGACGAACTGGAGGCGCTGGACGAGGAGGTGGGCTCCCCCATGACGCGCGAGGCGGTGCTCCTCGGCCGGGGCGTGGTGCGCCGCGACGTGGACAGCGCGCTGGCCGCTCTCCGGGCGGTGCGCCGACGGGGCGACGCATACCTGGAACTGCTCTGCCATCTGGGCCTGGCGGAGATCGGGGACAACTCCGCACGATGGCTGGCCGAGGCCACGCGCGGCGCGCAGGCACTGGGCATCGGGCGCGCCACCCGTACGTCGCTCGGCCATATGACACGGCGCCGGACCCTCGTCCTGCCGCGGGTGCGCCCGGCCAGGGACGAGTGGAGCGAGGCGGACATCGAGCTGACCACGCTGGTCAGCCGTGGGGCGACCAACCGGCAGATCGCGGCACGGCTCGTGTGGAGCGAGAAGACGGTGGAGCGGCGGCTGACGCGGCTGTTCCAGCGCACCGGCTGCCGCTCCCGGGTGGAGCTGGCGGCGGCCTGGCTGGACGGCAGCCTCATCCGCCGCGACCTGGCGCCGGACGGCGCGCGCGGCGCGGCCGACGGTTCGCTCCCCGCTCCCGTCCCCGGCCCCGCGACACCGTCGAGCCGACACTGACGCGCGGTACGCCGACCGACCGCGGCAGACCGGCCGGGTATCGCCCGGCCGGGTGTCTGCGGCCGGGTGCCTGATGGCGCGGGGACGCCGCGCGCCGGAGACGCCCGCTCTCGGGTCCGCGGGTCAGACGAGGCGGGCGGCGTGGGTGTCGATGGGCAGGCCGAGACGGCCGGTGTCCATCGAGCCGTCGGCGTTCACCTGGAAGTTCCAGTCGGCGTCGCCGATGTAGCCGAGCACCAGGAGCGCGTCGGTGCCGCTCAGCGCGGCGTCCCGCCAGTTCTCGTCGCGGAACTGGGCGGCGGTCACCACGAAGAGGCGGCGGGCGTGTGTCCAGGCGGCCACCCGGGCGACGCTGTCCGGCTGCGAGGTCTGCGGGGCCGGCGATCGCCGGTCGGAACCCGTCGGCAGGCTCTCCCGGCAGGCCAGGGCCTCGTCCCGGGTGGCCGCGGCGCGCAGCCGGGCCGACCTCGCGCCCAGTCCGTCGGTGACCGAAGGAGTGGCCGCCGAGCCCACCAGGACGACCGTGGCGAGCGACCCGACCGGTCCCGCGATCAGTTCGGTGACGAGGGCCTGCGCCAGGGACCGGACATCGTTGTCCTCACCCGTCAGGGCTATCGCCCCCGACAGCAGCGAGAGGTCGACGAGCACCCGGTCGCCCCGATGGCGGCCGAGGGTGACGGCCAGGGAGTAGGGATGCGCCGTCTCGGCGCCCCCGTTTCCCGGACTCGTCTTTCCCGGACTCGTCAGGTCCTTCGGTTCCACCCACCACTCCTTGCCCGAGATGTCCGCGGTCCATGGCGCGGGCGCGGGGGTGTCGGCGCCGGCGAGCAGCAACGTCAGCCGCTGACCCGAGTGGATGACCGCATGCACCTCGGGCAGCGGGCGTGCGCTGTGCGCCCGCCCCTCGGCCACGGCCCGCAGGCCCAGGGCGACCGTCTCGAGTTCCTTGCGGTGGGCGCTCGGTCTCGCGGTACGGACCTGTCCGGTCAAGGAGTCGCGTCTGCGTCTGCGCAGCATCCATGCGGCGGCCCCGAGCACCACCAGGAGGAGCACCACGGACGGGACAATGGACGCGATCATGCGGCCACCTTTGTCACTAGAAGTTGCCAGAACTGGTCACCGGCTCTGCGGCGACGCCGCCCGCGGTGCTCCGTGGGCGCATCGCCAGGGGCCCGGTGGTACCCGGGGGAAATGCCGCCGCCGATCGACCGGCAGCCGTGGGAGGCGTCGAAACGCGTCTCCCACGCCATCGTGGTGCTTTCTCCCCTTCCGGTGGAAGGCGCGGCCGCGAACCTTGCCGGTCCGTACAGGGACGACGGGCGGCCGCTCGCGCCAGGTTTCCCTCGGTCGGCGGGCGTAGGGCTCCTGGCGCGGAGCTCCGGCCCTCCCGGGTGGCAGCATCGCCCTTCCGGACTCGTGGAAAACCTGTGTGATGTGGGGAGGGCGCGCATGCCTCGGCACGTACGCGACGAGACCGTGCGCGTGGCGATCCACGCGCCCGCCCCCTTGGTCCGTGCCGGACTGGCCGGCTTCGTCGCGCTGGACCCGCGTCTGCACGAACTGCCGCGGGACAGGATCGGGGAGGCCGACGCCATCGTGGTCGCCGTGGACGTGGCGGACGCCTCCGCCCTGGACCTGCTGCGCCGTCTGTGCGACAAGCCGGGCGCACGCTTCCTCGTGGTGGTGGGCAAGAAGTGGCGGGCCGACCTGGCGGCTGCGCAGAAGCGTGGCGTCCGCGCCGTGGTGTGGTGGGACTTCTGCAGCCCGGACGTCTTCGCCCGGTCGGTGCGCGCGGTGGCCGGCAGTGCGGAGAGCCCGCTCCCTTCCCCGCTCCCTTCATCGCTCCCTTCATCGCTTTCCCCCCGGCTCTCTTCCCCGCTCGCTCCGGCGTGTCCGGCAAGCAGCCCCGAGCGGGCGGAACACCGTGCGGAACACCACGTCGTCGCCGCCCGGGGCCGGGCCGAGCCGCGGCTGAACGCCCGCGAGGTGGACGTGCTGCGCCTCATCGCCGAGGGAAAGCAGTGCGACGAGATCGCGATCGAACTCTCCTATTCCGAACGCACGGTGCGCTACATCCTCTACGGCGCGATGAAGCGGCTGCGGACGCGCAACCGCGCCCACGCCGTCTCGCACGCCATCAGGGCCGGGCTGATCTGAGCTGCCGGCGGCGGGAAATCCCGTCGACAGCGCGCCGCCGCGCCCGGCACAGTGGCCGCTTGTGACGAGCAGCGAACTGTGGACCCGCGCGACCGCCGACCGCTACGACGCCGAGGAGGGCGAGATGTCCTCGGCCGCCGTCCTCGGACCGACTCTCGACTTCCTCGCCGAACTCGCCGGTGACGGCAGGGCGCTGGAATTCGCCATCGGAACCGGACGCGTGGGTGTCCCGCTCCGGGAACGCGGCGTGCCCGTGGTGGGCGTCGAACTGTCCGAGCACATGACGGCGGTCCTGCGGCGCAAGATCGACGAGGACACCCTCCCGGTCACCGTCGGGGACATGGCCACGACCGTCGTGCCCGGCGAGTTCGCCCTGGTGTATCTCGTCTACAACACCATCACGAACCTGCTCACGCAGGACGAGCAGGTCGAGTGCTTCCGCAACGCCGCGCGGCACCTGGCGCCCGGCGGCCGCTTCGTCATCGAGCTGGGGGTGCCGCCGCTGCGGTTCCTGCCGCCCGGGCAGGTCGCGGTGCCGTTCGACGTCTCGGAGCGCCATCTCGGCTTCGACACCTTCGACCTGGTCGAACAGATCCTGGTCTCGCACCACTTCACCCGCGACGCCGACGACGGCGGCTACCGCCGTGGAAACTCCCGGCACCGGTACGCATGGCCCGCGGAGCTCGACCTGATGGCACGGATCGCGGGACTCGGACTGGAACGGCGCGTCGCGGACTGGGACGGCGCACCGTTCACCCAGGACTCCACGAAGCACATCTCCGTGTGGCGCAAGCCGGCCTGACACCGCGTATCTCCGTGTGGCGCGTGACGGCCTGACACCGCACATCCCCGTGTGGGGCGTGACGCGCCCCTCGCCGGAGCCGACCGGACACGCCGCCCTCCCTGCCGAACTCGCCCCGACGCGTGCGGCGAGGTGGATCGGTGATTGGCTGTCCCCGTTTCCGGCAGCCAGTCCACCCAGGAGGACCCCGTCATGAGCAGTTCCTACGCACTGGAGTACAAGGTCGTCACCTTCCGCGAGTCACTGATCGGCGACGCGCTGGACAGCGACAAGCTGGAGAAGGTCCTCAACAAGCACGCCGAGGACGGCTGGGCCCTGAAGGCGATCACGTCCGCCGACGTCAAGGGCCGGATCGGGCCCGGTGCGGTCGAAGGCCTGCTCCTCACGCTGGAGCGTCCGCGCCGCTGACCCCCTCGGTCCTGCCTACGGGTGCCGCTCCGCGGAAGGTCGCGGAGCGGCACCGGCCCGGCCTCCGGACGCCTCGGTGTCCCGTCGGTGACACCTGTGCCCCATAAGCCCTCAATGACACTGAAAGTCGTAAAGCTCCCTGTTGTATGGCTGCTGTAGGGCGTCACGCACAACCGGAGCGAGGGAACATGGCCAACGACACCACCGACGCACGTCCGCCCGACGGGTTGAAGGCCAATGCGATCGGGTTCGTCGACGCGCTCGTCATCGGGCTCAACGCCACCTCACCGGCGTATTCACTGGCGGCGGTGATCGGTCCGATCGTGGCGCTCGTGGGCATCTACGCCCCCGGTGTGCTGGTCGCCTCGTTCGTGCCGATGCTCCTGATCGCATCGGCGTTCTACTACCTCAACAAGGTCGACCAGGACTGCGGCACCACCTTCTCGTGGGTCACCCGGGCCATGGGTCCCTGGGCGGGCTGGCTGGGCGGATGGGCCATCACCATGACCGGGGTGCTCGTCGTCGGGTCGCTGGCGGACGTCGCCGTGAGCTTCGCGCTGCTCGCCTTCGGCCTCGACAGCTGGGTCGACAACGACTTCGTACGCCAGCTGCTCGCCGTGTTGCTGATCCTCGTGATGACCGCCGTGTGCGTCATCGGCACCGAGGTGTCCGCCAAGGTGCAGAACGCGCTCATCCTCGCCCAGGTCGTCTGTCTGCTCGCCTTCGTCGTCGTAGCGCTCTACCGCGTCTACGCGGGCACCAGCACCTTCGATTCCGTCGAACCGTCGATCGGATGGCTCAACCCCTTCGGCGCCGGCGGCGCGACCCTGACCGGAGCCCTGCTGCTGGGCGTGTTCATCTACTGGGGCTGGGAGTCCGCGGTCAATCTCACCGAGGAGGTCGAGGACTCCGCCACCGCGCCCGGCAAGGCGGGCGTCTGGTCGACGGTCATCCTGCTGGTGACCTACGTGTCGGTCGGATTCGCCGTCGTGGCCTACGCCGGAACGACCTTCCTGGCGGAGAACGCCGACGAGGAGGAGTTCATCTTCGCCCTGCTCGCCGGCAAGGTGATGGACGGCTGGGACTGGGTCGTGCTGCTGGCGGTCTCCACCTCCGCGCTGGCGTCGACGCAGACGACGATCATCCCGGCGTCCCGTACGGCGCTGTCCATGGCACGCCGTCAGGCGCTGCCCGCGCACTTCGCCCACATCCACCCGCGGTTCCGCACCCCCGACGTGAGCACCTGGTGGGTCGCCGGCATCGCCATCGCCTGGTACCTCGCCCTCAACCAGATCAGCACCAACGCGCTCTTCGACTCGCTCACCGCGCTGTCGTTGCTGATCGCGTTCTACTACGCCCTCACCGGTGTGGCCTGCGCCGTCTACTACCGCCGCCATCTGACGGAGAGCGTCCGCCACTTCATGCTCATCGGCCTCGGCCCGCTCGTCGGCGCCGGGCTGCTGGCGTGGCTCCTCGTGGAATCGGTCTCCGACATGTCCGACCCCGCGAACTCCTACACCGGCGCCTCGTGGCTCGGGGTCGGTCATCGGCGTCGGCATCGCCGTCACGGGTGTGGTGCTCATGGTGCTGTGGCGGCTGCGGTCGCCCGCCTTCTGGTCGGAACGCGCGGGCGTGGCCGACCCCGATCTCGTCCACGGGGTCCACGGTGTCCCCGGCAAGGAGTCCTGAGATGGCGATCGTCCTCGGATACGACGACTCTCCCGGCGCGGTACGCGCCCTGCGCATCGCGATCCAGACGGCGGCCGCGTTCGGGGAGCGCCTCGTGCTGGTCTACGGCGCCGCGGCCCCGGGGGCGCGGGGCGAGGAGTACCGGGCCCACCACGAAGCCGTCCGCGAGACCGGACGCGTCGCCCTGGAGCACGCCGTCGCGCAGGCCGAGGCGGCGGGCGTGCCCACGACCGTCGAGATCATCGACCAGAAACCGGCGCAGGCGCTGATCGACGCCGCGTCACGCCACGGCGCGAGGTTCATCGTGGTGGGCAGCTGGGGCGAGAGCCCGATGCGCGGCGCGCTGTTGGGCTCGACCCCCCACAAGCTCCTGCACCTGTCGGACATCCCGGTGCTCTGCGTCCCGACCGAGCGATAGGCCGCCGCACCCACCGTCCGCCCCGGCCGGCGGATCCCTGCGCCGGTGTCATCTGCCCCAGATCCTCCGGTACGCCTCCCGGTACCCCGACGGATCCCAGGTCGTGGCAGCGGCGCTGTTGTCGGCCGTGGCGATGTGGACGGGGGCCGCATACCCGCTGGCGGGACGGCCGGAGAAGGCGCGGTTGAACTCGTCGGCGATCTGCCAGCCCTGCAGGGACAGCGGCTCGGGCACGGTGGCGGCCTGGTACTGCCCGCTGTTGATGCGCTGGAAGGCGGAGGGGTCGCCGTCGCCGGCGCCGATGTTGTAGGGCGGGCCGGAGCCTTTCTCCCCGGCCGCCCGGAAAGCGGGGGCGGCGTCGGCGAAGTACAGGTCGTTGATGGCGACGGAGTGGGTCCACCTGTTCCGGAACCGGGAGAGCAGGGAGGCGATCTCGCGCGGGGTGCGGCTGCTCGCGTCCGGGATCGGGATGTTCTCGTACGCGAGCAGCCGCACGCCCGGGCAGGTGGCGAGCTCCTTCCTGATCAGGTCGGACTTGTTCTTGGCGAAGGGAATCGAGGCGTCGGTGATGAGCACGACGCCCGCGCGGCCGTTGGAGGTCGCGATGATCCACCGCGCGCTGATCGCCGCCACGGCCCGGACGTCGGTGGTGACGTTGGTGAAGAGCGCGGGCCGCCGGCTGGGGCCGGGGGCGGCGACCGCGTGCCAGCCGACGAGCGGGATGCCCGCCGCGTCGGCCCGCGCGAGCTGTCGCGACGTCGCGTCGGGATCGAATCCGCCGATGACGATGCCCGAGGGCTTGAGGGCCACGGCCTCGCTCATGGCCGCCTGGATACCGTTGGGGGTGCCTCCGCCGTCGATCACCCGGACGTCCCAGCCGATGACCCGCGCGGCTTGCCGCAGCCCGTTCGCGGCTCCGGCGACTCCGGGATTGGTCATCGTCTGGGCGACGTAGACGATGGTCTTGCCGGTCACCGCCGCAGGGCCGCTGGTCGGTCCGTTCCAGGGGATGTCGCTCTCCTCCGCCCGTGCGACGGCTGCCCGGGCCCTGGCCTGGACGGCGGGGCAGCCGCTCGGGCCGTCGGTGGATTCCTGCGGGCCGCCCGACGAGCCGCGTTCGCAGCCGGCCAGCAGGGTCGCCGTGGCCAGCAGGGCGCAGGCGGCGAGCCGAGCCTCGAAGGCGCCTGGGGTCGCTCTGCGGCTGCCGTACACGGGAGCTCCTCACGGGGGGACGAGCGGGAGGATGCGGCGGGGGCGGGGCACGGGGGTGGTGCCCGCGGCACGGTCAGGGAGCGGTGCCCGCCGTGCCGTCGTCGGGCGTCGAGGCCGGCGGCGGCCGGGGCGGCTGGTCGGGCGCGTCGCGGCCCGCGAAGGCGCCGGTGCGCACGCGGCGGCGGGCCGCGTAACCGGCCAGGCCGACGGCGAGGAGCAGGGTGCCGCCGTAGAACAGCGGGACCGTCCAGAAGTCGGCGCCCAGCTGGCCGATGCCGGTGAGGCCGACGGCGAGGACGGCGACGGCGACCACGGTGCCGACGGCGTTGGGGCGGCCCGGTGTGATCGCCGTGGAGCCGAGGAGGGCGCCGACGAAGGCGGGCAGCAGGTAGTCGAGGCCGACGCTCGGATTGCCGATCTGCTGCTGGGCCGCGAGCAGCACACCGGCGAAGCCGACGATCAGCCCCGACGCGGTGAACGCGTAGACGGTGTACCTGCGGGTGGGGATGCCGACGAGGTCGGCCGCGCGCGGGTTCGAGCCGACGACGTACAGGTACCGGCCGAGCGGCAGCCGCTCCAGCACCGTCCACAGGACGACCGTGAGGGCGAGTACGTAGAAGGCGGGGACGGGGAGGCCGAGGAACGTGGAGTCGTAGAGGTCCGTGAAGGCGGCCGGGAGGCCTTGGGGGCCGGGGACGATCCGGCCGCCGTCGGTGATCCAGCCGGTCACGGCGTACATCATGCTGCCGGTCCCGAGGGTGGCGATGAAGGAGTCGATCCGGCCGAACACGACGATGACACCGTTGAGGACGCCCACGACCGCCCCACCGACGATCACCGCGACGCAGGCGAGCGGCCAGGGCCACCGCTCGTGGACGACGAGTTGCAGCACCGTGACGTGTGCCAGGCCGAGGCCGTAGCCGAGGGAGAGGTCGAACGCTCCGGTCACGATGGGGACCATGGCCGCGAGCGCGAGGACGGCCGGGATCGACTGGTTGGACAGGATCGAGTCGACCGTGTCCGTCGTGGGAAAGGTGCTCGGCAGGGCGAGGGAGAAGATCAGGACGAGCAGGGCGGTGAGGGCCGGCAGGCCGTAGGCGCCGATGAGGTGCCCGGGGCCGTGTTGTCGCCCCGGCCGGCGCGTTCGTGGCCGGGGCGAGGAGGCGGAGGGCGGGGCGCTCACGGCTTCGTCCCGGCCCCTGGGGAGGGCACGGCCGAAGCCGCCCGGGTGAGCCCGGCGACCGTGAGGGCCGCACCGCTCAGCTCTGCCGTCACGGACCCGCGGACGAAGACCAGGGTGCGCCGGCACACGCCCGCCACCTCCTCGAAGTCGGTGGAGATGAGCAGGACCGCGAGGCCGTCGGCCAGCGCTTCGTCGAGCAGGCGGTGGAGCGCGGCCTTGGCGCCGATGTCCACGCTCGCGGTCGGCTCCTCGAGGATGAGCAGGCGCAGGCCCACCCGGAGCCACCGGCCGATCATGACTTTCTGCTGGTTTCCGCCGGACAGGGTGGCGAGGGGGGCCTCGCTGTCACGGGGGTGTACCGAGAACCGTTCGATCAGGGTGACGGCCTCGGCGCGTTCACGCCGGGGGTTGATCCAGCGCAGCGCCGACCGGCCTCCCGCGCGGGGATTGGCCAGGAGGTTCTCCCGTACCGTCAGCTCGGGGAGGCAGCTCTCCCGCAGTCTGTCGCCGGGCACGAAGCCGACGCCTTCTCCGACGGCGTCGGCCACCGTGCGGGGTCGGTACGGCCGACCGTCGAGAAGGGCCCGCCCGCCGAGCAGGGGCCGGGAGCCGGCGAGGGCCCGGCCCAGGTCCATGTGACCGGCGCCCGAGAGGCCGACCAGGCCCAGGGCTTCCCCGGCCCTCAGTTCCAGGCTGACCGGTCCGGTGCCGGCCGTCCGCACGCCGTCGAGGGCCAGGACGGCAGGCCCGAGGGGCGGAGCCTTGGAGGCGTGGTGGTCGGTCCGTTCCTCGCCCGGTCGCTCGCCCGGTCGCTCGTCCGGTCGCTCGTCCGGTCGCTCGTCCGGTCGCTCGTCCGGTCGCTCGCCGACGATGTCGTGCACCAGACTGGCGGGGCTGTGGCCCGCGAGCGAGCCGTGGCTGACGAGGCGGCCGTCACGCAGTACGGCGAAGGTGTCGGCGACTTCGTACACCTCGTCCAGGCGATGGCTGACGTAGAGGATGGCGTGCCCCCGGTCGCGCAGGGTGTGCAGGACGCGGAACAGCCGGGCACAGTCCGCGGCAGGAAGGCGGGCGGTCGGCTCGTCGAGGACGATGAGCCTCGCGCGGGCCGCCAGGGCCCTGGCGATCGCGACCAGCGACCGCTCGGCCGGGGAGAGTCGGGCGGCGGGTGCGTCGGGGTCGAGGTGTCCGGCGACGAGACGCAGGGCGTCCACGCAGCGCTCACGGGTGCGCCGCCAGGAGATCAGTCCGGCACGGCGCGGATATCCGGTGCTCAGGGCGATGTTCTCGGCGACCGTCATCCACTCCACGAGACCCAGGTCCTGGTGGATGAAGGACATGCCGCGGGAGGCCACCCGGCTCCCGAGCGGGTGGCCGTCCACCGTGATCCGCCCCGCGTCGGCATGGTGGACGCCGGCCAGCACCTTGATGAGCGTGGACTTTCCGGCGCCGTTGGGCCCGAGGAGGGCGAGGACGCTGCCGGCGTGGACGTCGAGGTCGACCCCGGCCAGCGCGAGGGTCCCGCCGAACCGCTTGCCGAGCCCGCGGATCCGGACCACGGGTTCCGCGTCGAAGGGCGCAGCCGCTTCGGCGGCCGTGTCGGGAGCGTCGTGCACGGACATCTCCGGGGGGGGTCGGCCTGGCGATTTCTTCCCGACGTTCACGGGGATACTATCCGAGGAAATCGCATCATTTCAGACAATTCGGCCCGCCGTGACTCCAACGGGCCGGCGCGCCGCTCCCGCGGGCCCGGGTTTTCTTGCTCACGCCACGTCGAACCCGCATTCGGACCGATCACGCCACGTCGAGCCCGCATTCGGCCCAGATGACCTTGCCCTCCGGCAGGTAGCGCGTACCCCAGGCCTGTGACAGCTGTGCGACGAGGAACAGGCCACGCCCGCCCTCGTCGGTACTGGCCGCCCGGCGCAGGTGCGGGGCGGTGTTGCTGGTGTCGGAGACCTCGCAGATCAGGGTGCGGTCGTGCAGCAGCCGCACCGTGATGGGCCCGGCACCGTGCCGGATGGCGTTGGTGACCAGCTCGCTCAGTATCAGTTCCGCGGCGAACGCGGCCTCGTCGAGCCCCCAGTCGGCCAGTCGCCGGAGGGCGGAGGCACGCACCTCACCGACGAAGGCCGGGTCGGCGGGCAGCTCCCAGGTGGCGATCCGACCCGGGTCCAGGGCGTGGGTGCGGGCGACCAGCAGGGCGATGTCGTCGCAGGGGTGAGCGGGCGCCACGGTGTCCAGGATCGCCCGGCAGGTCTCCTCGGGGGTGCGCTCCGCGCGCGCGAGGGTCCCGCGCAGCTCGTCGAGGACGACGTCGACGTCGCGGTGGCGGTCCTCGATGAGCCCGTCGGTGTAGAGGACCAGCTGGCTGCCCTCGGGAAGGTCGATCTCGACCGCGTCGAAGGGCAGCCCCCCGAGGCCGAGCGGGGGCCCGGCCGGCAGGTCGGGGTAGGACACCTCGCCGTCGGGGCGGACCAGCGCGGGCGGCGGGTGGCCGGCCCGGGCCAGCAGGCACCGCTGCGAGGTCGGGTCGTAGATGGCGTACAGGCAGGTCGCGCCGATGATGCCGACCCCCTCGCCGTCGGGGTCCTCCCGGTCCAGGCGCCCCACGAGGTTGTCGAGGTGGGTGAGGACCTCGTCCGGGGGGAGGTCGAGTTCGGCGAAGCTGCGTGCGGCGGTGCGCAGCCGGCCCATCGTGGCGGCGGACAGCATGCCGTGGCCGACGACGTCGCCGACGATGAGGCCGACGCGGGCGCCCGAGAGGGGGATGACGTCGTACCAGTCCCCGCTCACGTCGGATTCGGCGGGCAGGTAGCGATGGGCGACCTCGACGGCGTCCTGGTCGGGCAGCCCGTGCGGGAGCAGCCTGCGCTGCAGGGCCAGGACCATGGTGCGCTCGTGTGTGTAGCGCCGGGCGTTGTCGACGGACAGGGCCGCGCGGGTGGCGAGCTCCTGGGCCAGCGAGCGGTCGTCGTCGCCGTAGGGGGCGGGATCCCGGGCGCGGTAGAAGCCGGCGATGCCCAGGACGACACCGCGGGCGACGAGAGGCACGACGATGAGGGAGTGCGCGTCGGCCGGCAGCCGTTCGGCGCGCTCGGGACCCTGGGCGAGCCGGCCCCCGGCGGCCTTCAGATCCGGCTCCAGCACCGCCTGTCCCCCGGCCAGGCACCGCAGCTGGGACGTGGTCGGGCCGAACTCCGTCCGCTTGCCGACCGGGGTGAAGGGAAGATCGTCGCGGATGCCGTGGACCACGGTACGTCGCAGGTCGTCGAGGGGGTCGGCGGCCTCCTCGCCCCGCAGTACGGCCTCGGACAGGTCGACGGTGACGAAGTCGGCCAGCCCCGGGACCGCCGTCTCGGCGAGCTCCTCGGCGGTACGGCGCACGTCCAGGGTGGCACCTATGCGGCCGCTGGCCTCGGAGAGCAGCTCCAGACGGCGGCGCGCGGCAAGGGCGTACGCCCCCACGAGCGGCTCCCCCACCAGCACGAGCCGCCTGGCCGAGGACGACGGTCCGAGGCGATCACCCGTTGCCCCGTCGACCCCGTCGGCCCCATCGGCCCCTGCTGCTCCACCGGCCGTGGCCCCCTTGGCGCCCGTGGCTCCCGTAGCTACCGTGCCGAGCCGACCGGGCGTCGCGTCGGGGAGGTGTCGGCGTCCGGACGGCGGGGTGGCGGAGAGGCTCGCGGCCGGTGGACCGGCGGAGACGACGGCGAGCTCGGCGGGGAGACCCGGCACCTCGTCCATCTGGCGGGGGATGACCAGGGACTCCTCCGCGGTGGAGTACGGAAGGACGGCCTCGACCGCGATGCCCTCCACCCCGGAGGCGCTCGTCATGGGCCGGCTCACCAGCGTGATCCGCCGGCCGTCGGGCAGAGGCACGTCGACGGCAGCCCGCTGCGCGCGGGAGATCAGCTCGGCGGCCTTCTCCATGAGGGCTGCCCGGTCACGGGAACTCAGCTCGGCGGCCAGTTCGTCCATCGCGATACCGCGGTGGAGGCCGACGGGGGCTCCGGATCCGCCTGCGGATCCGGCTCCCCTGGTCAGGTACGCCCGCAGCAGAGCGCGCTCACGCCCCGAACTCTGCTCCAGCAGCCGCCGTTCCATGGCCCGCGCCGCTTTGCGAATCACCGCGCGCAGCACCGGATTCTCTGCGCCGCGCGGATAGCCGAAGCACAGAACCCCCTCGATGCGCCCGCTGAGCGGGTCGCGGACGGGAAGCGCGACGCAGGCGCTCGCCTGGGAGCGCTCCGCGAAGTGCTCGGCCCCGTAGACCCGGATGAACCGCCGCTCGGCCAGGGCGAGACCGATGCCGTTGGTGCCGGCGACCCGCTCGGCGAACACGAAGCCCGGAACCCTCTGGATCGCCGGGAGTTTCCTGGCCAGCGACGCCTCGCCGAAACGGCGCAGGAGGACGGTCCCCTGCGCGTCGGCGACGGAGATGTTGATCTCGCTGCCGGAGAACCTGGCCTGCAGCCGGTCGAGCACCGGCACGGCCGCGCGGACGATCCGGCCGTCCGGGTCGAAATCATCCCGGAAGGGAAGGTCGGACTGCTCCAGTGAGAGACCCAGGGTCCGGCAGCGCTGCCACGAGTCCAGAATCGGCGTGCGCACGCCCTGCTCCACCGGCTCACCCTGCAGAAACCGCTCACGAGAGCGGACGGGCCCCGTGCCGTCTGCGGCACGTCCCGCCGACCTCGGTTCCCCGCCGGACCGAACCACGCTTCGCCTCACCTGAGCCCGATTAGTCTCATTTCAACAAAACAATCCGATATCGGCGAGGATACGGGCATCCGGGGCACTAGTCACGGCGCACGAGGTCCCGCACGGGTGCGGTGACCCGGCAGGCACGCGGCCCGCCACACGTGACGTGCGGGTCACGCCGGTCACGCGGGTCACGCGGACTCCGGACGACCGCGGCCTGGCTCGGCCCGGCCCGGCGAGCCGCGCGCATCCGCCGGCCCGCGTTCACCCCCGCACGGCGAACTGGCTCCCGGTCTTCTCCCCGTCCTGCGTGACCGCGGCGGCCACGCACCGGAAGACGCGCACCCCCTTGTCCCACTCCGCGGCTGTCGGCGGGAGGATGTCCACGTTCCACTCGTCCGCGACCTCACGGCCACCACGGACCATGGACGCGGCCATCACCTGCTGCGAACACAACGCCTTCACGTCGGGATGCCTGACCAGATCCCGCGCGTTGTTCGTCATGCCGTCCTCGGGCAGCGGGGCGATGGCGAAGGTCTCCCACACGTGCCGGGTCCGGCAGTCCGCGCGACTGACGGTGACGATCCCCGAGATGTCCGTGATACCGCTCCAGCACTCGGGGCTCGCGACACATCGGCCGCCCACGCCGTCGACGCCCGTCGCGGGGCAGTTCGCCGTCGTGGTCGCCACCCCTGCGAAGCCGGACGCGCCCTTGCCCCCGGTCGGGGCAGCGGAGGAGGAGGCTGTCGGGGGAGACGCCTCGCCTCCGCCGTCCTGTCGGCCGTTCTGATACGTCACGACGGTGACCGACACACTCACCGAGACGGCCACCGCGGCCAGTACGGCGATCGACCGGGGACGCCGCGACCTCTTCCGCCCACCGTCGCCGCCACCGTCGCCGCCACCGTCGCCGTCGCCGTCCGGCCCGGCGGCCGCGGTCGTCCGGCCCGCGGCACGGACGGACGGCGGCAGGGGGGCGCCCCCGTGCGAAGGAGCCGCGTCCCGCGGCCGGGTGGACGACGAGGGCGACGCATCCCGGTACGACGGAGCGGTGGTGGTGCCGAGTGCCGTTCCGAAGCCGTCGGCACCGCCCGCGTCGACGGTGTCCGGATCGTCGAGATCGACGGCGGCGAGAGCGTCCCGGAACGCGCCCGCGTCGGACAGTCGCCGGGCCGGGTCCGAGGCCATGGCGTGCCGGAGAACCGAGTTGAGTGCCGCCGGCACTCCGGGCAGGGCGGGGTACGGCCAGGTGTGCCGCACGATCAGTTCGGCGAGGCTGAGCTGCGTCCCGTCGTCCGGGTGGTGCGGCGGACAGCCCCGCAGCAGGGCGTAGACGGTGGCGGCAAGTGAGTACACGTCACCGGCCGGGGTGGGTTCCGCCAGGTGGAAGGCCTCGGGCGGCGCGTAAGCCGGGGTCAGGGCCTCCCGCGTCACGGACAGTTCCCGCCCCGGCCGGGGCATGGCGGCCAGCCCGAAGTCCGTGAGCGCCACACCGCCGTACCGGTCGACCATGACGTTGCCGGGCTTGATGTCGCGGTGCAGCACCCCGGCCGCGTGCGCGGCCGCCACCGCGTCCGCGAGGCCCACGCCGATCTCGCGCGCCTCCTTGAGCGGCAGGGGTCCCTGCCGGTGCAGCCGGTCGCCGAGCGAGCCGCCGGGGCACAACTCCAGGACCATGTAGGGGCGGTTGTCGGCCAGCACCCCGGCGTCGTACACCGGCACCACGTGCGGGTGCCCGGACAGCTGCCCGGCCGCGGTCACCTCACGCAGGAAACGCCGGCGGTCGCGCGGTGCGGACAGCGTCCTGCTGTCCACCTTCAGCGCGACCTCCCGGCCCACGGCCACCTGCCTGGCCCGGTACACCGTGGCGAACCCGCCCCGACCCAGGACCTCCTGGATCTCGTACCCGGGCAGTTCCATTCGTCCGACCCCCACGTGCCGTACCCCCAGCGCACAGTCCCGGACAGCACATCCGACCGAGGATGAGCCGAGACTCTAGCCCAGCGCGGGCCACCGCCCTCGGTGCCGGGTGCGCATAGGACGACTCCCCCGGAGCCGGTGGAAGTCCACTCACCCCAGGAAGCTCAGCCGCACCTGGCGGTCGGGGTTGTCCTTGTTGGTGTCCACCAGGCACACGGACTGCCAGGTGCCCAGCTCCAGGCGTCCGTCCACGACCGGCAGCGTCGCGTGGGGCGGGACGAAGGCCGGGAGGACGTGGTCGCGGCCGTGGCCGGGGCTGCCGTGCCGGTGCTGCCAGCGGTCGTCGGCGGGGAGGAGGGTGTGCAGCGCGGCCAGGAGGTCGTCGTCGCTTCCGGCCCCCGTCTCGATGATCGCGATCCCGGCCGTGGCGTGCGGGACGAAGATGTTCAGGAGGCCGCCGCGTCCGGCGGCCACTTCACGCAGGAACGCCTCGCAGTCCCCGGTCAGGTCGACGACCCTCTCCCGGGAGCCTGAGGTGACGTGCAGAACTCGGGTGGTGAACGCATCTGACATGCCACCATCCTGACCCATGCACCGGGTACCGCGTCCGATCTCACAGCGGAACCGGGAAGATCCACGCCGGCCCTTCTGTTGGTCGAGGCGTGAACAGCTTGCGTGAGGTCGAGGTGGTCGTCATAGGCGCCGGCCAAGCGGGTCTGGCCGCCGCCTACCACCTGCGGCGCACCGGTTTCGAGCCGGAGCGCGACTTCGTGGTGCTCGACCACGCCCCCGCCGCCGGCGGTGCCTGGCAGTTCAGATGGCCCTCGCTGACGTACGGCAAGGTGCACGGGATGCACGCGCTGCCCGGCATGGAGCTGACCGGCGCGGATCCCGCCCGACCGTCGTCCGAGGTCGTCGGCGAGTACTTCGACGCCTACGAGCGCGCCTTCGACCTGCGCGTACGGCGTCCGGTCGATGTACGGGCGGTGCGTGAGGGCAGCGGTGGGCGGCTGGTGGTGGAGACCTCGGACGGTACGTGGTCCACGCGGGCCCTGATCAACGCCACCGGCACCTGGGACCGGCCGTTCTGGCCGCGCTACCCCGGCCAGGAGACCTTCCGCGGCCGGCAGCTGCACACCGCGCGGTATCCGGGCCCCGAGGCGTTCGCCGGGCTGCGGGTGGTCGTGGTGGGCGGTGGCGCCTCCGGCACCCAGCACCTGCTGGAGATCGCGCCGTACGCGGCGCGGACCACGTGGGTGACGCGGCGGCCCCCTGTATTCCGCGAGGGGCCCTTCGACGAGGGCGCGGGCCGCGCCGCCGTAGCGCTCGTGGAGGAGCGGGTGCGGCAGGGGCTGCCGCCGAAGAGCGTGGTGTCCGTGACGGGGCTGCCGCTCAACGACGCGATCCGGCAGGGGCTCGCCGACGGGGTGTTGGACCGGCTGCCCATGTTCGACCGGATCACTGCGGACGGCGTGGAGTGGGACGACGGGCGGCGGGTCGCCGCCGATGTCATCCTGTGGGCGACCGGTTTCCGGGCCGCCATCGACCATCTCGCGCCGCTGCGACTGCGTGAGCCGGGCGGCGGGATCCGGGTCGAGGGCACGCGTGCCCTGGCCGATCCCCGGGTCCACCTCGTCGGCTACGGGCCGTCGGCCAGCACCATCGGCGCCAACCGGGCCGGCCGCGCGGCCGTGCGGGACATCCGGCGGCTCCTCGCGGAGGCCCCGGTCGCCGCCTGATGCCCCGCGGGGTCACCCGGCCGCGGCCGACTGGCTCTTCGGGCTCTGCCCTCGCGACGACGGGCTCACCGGGCTCTGCTGGTTCCGGTTGAACTCGGCGACGTTGCGCTGGTGTTCCGCGTAGCTCGCCGTGAAGCGCGTGTCGCCCGGCTTGACGGTGACGAAGTACAGCCAGTCGCCCGGGGTGGGACTGGCGGCCGCGCGCATCGCCTCCTCACCGGGGTTGTCGATCGGCGTCGGCGGCAGGCCCATGCGCTGGTAGGAGTTGTAGGGGCTCTCGACACGGGTGTCGGTCTCCGTCGTCCTCAGCGTGAAGCGGTTCAGCGCGTAGTTGATGGTGGAGTCCATCTGCAGCGGCATCCCGCGCTCCAGGCGGTTGAACACGACCCGGGCCACCTTGCCCATGTCCGCCTTGGTGGCGGCCTCGGCCTGCACGAGGCTGGCGATGGTGACCGCCTGATAGACGTTCATGGCGTTGCGCTGGGCGCCGGCCGCCGTCGGCCCCGCGTTGAACTTCTTGTTGGCGGTGTCGACCATGTAGGAGAGCAGCGTCTGCGGCGTCGCCTTCTTGTCCAGCGGATACGTCGCCGGGAAGAGGTAGCCCTCAGGGTTGCCCTCGGCCTCGTTCGGCAGCTTCAGCCCGGCCTTCGGCAACGCCTTCCTGGTGGTGCCGGCCGGCAGGGCGAGCGCCTTGTCGACGGCCTCGTAGACCTGGCTCGCGCGCCAGCCCTCCGGGATGACCAGGGTCGCCGGCTTCGGCTTCTCCTTCGGACTCTCCAGGCTCAGCAGCGGCACCGCCACGGCGGTGCCGGCCACGACGGCTCCGGTCGCGATGAGGACGAGACGGCCCCGGCGCGTCAGTCGAATCGTGCTCCGTGGCGGAGTGTTCATCTGCATGCGGGCACGGTAACCCTCATATCGTCACAAACCCGGCACAACTTGCCATACTTTCATCTTGTCGGCTCCAGACGGGCGTCCCGTCGCACCAGGGCCGCGTACCGCCCGTTCCGCTCCAACAGCTCCTCGTGCGTGCCCCGTTCGGCCACCTGGCCGGAGTCGAGCACGACGATCTGGTCGGCACCCCGAATGGTGGACAGCCGATGGGCGATGGTGAGCGTGGTGCGGTTGGCCGAGAGCGCGTCGATGGCGTCCTGGACGGCCTGCTCCGTGCGGGTGTCGAGGGCGCTGGTCGCCTCGTCGAGGATCAGCACCGGCGGGTCGCGCAGGATGGTGCGGGCGATGGCCAGCCGCTGCTTCTCACCACCGGAGAACCGGTGGCCGCGCTCACCGACGACCGTGTCGTAGCCGTCGGGCAGGCCCGCGATGTGGTCGTGGATCTGCGCCGCCCGGGCGGCGGCGTGCAGTTCCTCGTCGGTCGCGTCCGGCTTGGCGAAGCGCAGGTTGTCGGCGACCGTGGCGTGGAAGAGGTACGTCTCCTGCGAGACGACGCCGACCGCGCGCGCGAGGGTGTCGAAGTCGAGGTCACGGACGTCGACGCCGTCGAGGGTGACCCGGCCGCCCGTCACGTCGTACAGGCGCGGCACGAGGTAGCCCAGCGTGGACTTGCCGGCGCCGGTCGGGCCGACCACCGCGAGGCTGCCGCCGGCGGGGACGTCGATGTCGACGCCGTCGAGAACGGGCCCGCCCTTGTCGTCGTACCGGAAGGAGACGTCCTCGAAGCGGACCTCGCCCTTGATCTGGTCGAGACGGACCGGGTTCTCGCGCTCGGTGATGTCGATGGGCAGGTCGAGGTACTCGAAGATGCGCTGGAAGAGGGCGAGGGAGGTCTGGATCTGCACGCCGGTCGACAGGAGGCTGACGGCCGGGCGGAACAGGCCCTGCTGGAGCGAGACGAAGGCGACGATCGTGCCGAGGGAGACGTCGGAGCCACCGAACTGGAGGGCCAGGCCGGCGGTCCAGTAGATGAACGCCGGCATGGCGGACATGACGATCCCGATCACGGCCATGCGCCAGCGCCCGGCCATGTTCGACCGCACCTCGAGGTCGACCAGCTGCTCGGACTCGTCGGCGAAGGACCGCGTGAGGGAGTCGGAACGGCCCATGGTGCGGCCGAGCAGGATGCCGCTGACCGACAGCGACTCGGTGACCGTGGCGGCCATCGCGGCCATCTGCTTCTGCCGCTGGGTGGTGATCTTCTTGCGTTCGTTGCCGACGCGACGGCTGATCCACACGAACACCGGCAGCAGGAGCAGCGAGACGACGGTCAGCCGCCAGTCGAGGGCGACCATCGCGATGACGGTGGCGACCACGCTGGTGAAGTTGGAGACCAGGGAGGTGGCGGTGGAGGTGACCGTGGCCTGCATGCCGCCGATGTCGTTGGCGATGCGGGACTGGACCTCGCCGGTACGCGTGCGCGTGAAGAAGGCGAGGGACATCCGCTGGAGGCGGTCGTAGACGGCCGTCCGCAGGTCGTGCATGACGCGCTGGCCGACGGTCGTGGAGATCAGGGTCTGCAGGACGCCGAAGACACCGCTCAGAACGGCGCTGAGGATCATGCCGAGGGCGAGGAGCGTCAGCAGGCCGGTGCGCCCCTCGGGAATGGCGACGTCCAGCGTCTCCTTCAGCAGGAACGGGGTGGCGACGGCGACCAACGAGGCGGCGGCGACCAGCAGGCCGACGACCGCGAGGCGGGCACGGTAGGGCTTGAAGAGCGTGAGGATGCGGCGCACCTGCCGGGGCTGTTCGGTCGAGGTGCCGGGCGAGGGGGTCCAGTCGATGTGGTCGCGGGGCATGGCTCCTACGGAGGGTGAGACGATGAGGACTGACGGAGCATAGCTCATTGTTACCTATACTCACAATGAACGGCGTCCTGATATTGTTCCCGTATGACCACCCCCGATTCCGACAGTCTGCTCGCCGAGCAGCTGCTGCGGCTCACGCGCCGGGTGCACCGCATCCAGAAGCACCATCTGGAGCGGAGCGGGCTCGGTGTCACCCCGGCCCAGGCCCGGTTGTTGCGCACGCTGGCGCACTGCGACTCGCCGCCGCGCATGGCCGACCTCGCCGAGCGGCTCGAGGTGGTGCCCCGGGCCATCACGACCCTGGTCGACGGGCTGGAGGGGAGCGGCAAGGTGCGGCGGGTGCCGGACCCCACCAACCGGCGGGTGATCCGGATCGAGCTCACGGAGGACGGCCGCAAGGCACTGCGGCAGCTGCGGGGAGCACGTGTGTCCGCCGCGGAGGAGATCCTCGATCCGCTGACGGACCTCGAACGCCAGGTGCTGAGCGGGTTGCTGGACGCACTGGTGGACGGGCCCCCGGAACGGGGAGCGAAGCATGAACACGGTCCCGGCCAGGGACATGACCAGGGGCAGATGCATGGCCACGGGCAGGGGCACGGGCCCGAGCACGGGCACGGACGAGGGCAGGAACGCGACTGCTGAACCCGCGAGAACGGGCCGTGGCCGCCGCTCCGTTGCCGGAGGGGCGACCACGGCCCGGTGACGCGTCCGCGCAATCCGGTCAACCGGTCTCGGCGGCGGTCTCCTCCGCCGGTCCGGACCCGAGCCCGGCCCCGGACCCGGCGGAGACGACCACCGGAACCCCGGCCGCCGCTTCCGAACCCGCCGGACCCGCCGGACTCGCTGCACTCGCTGCACTCGCTGCACTCGCCGGACCCTCCGACCGCTCGGAGCCTTCCGGTCGCTCGGAGCCTTCCGACTTCGCGGGACCGTCCCACTCCTCGCCCGCCATGGCGACGGTCTCGCCGTCCAGGACCTTCCTGGCCCGCTCCAGGTCCAGCGCGCCCTCCCAACGGGAGACGGCGAAGACCGCCACGCAGTTGCCGAGGAGGTTGGTGACGACGCGCATCGAGTCCATGATGCGGTCCACGCCCAGCAGCAGGGCGACGGCTCCGGCGGGGATGGCCCCCAGCGAGGAGGCGGTCGCGGACAGGGCGAGGAAGGCCGAGCCGGGGATGCCGGCCATGCCCTTGCTGGTGAGCATGAGCACCAGGACCACGGTGATCTGCTGGCCCAGAGTGAGGTCCACGCCCACCGCCTGGGCGATGAACAGGGTGCCGATGGACAGGTAGAGCGAGGCACCGTCGAGGTTGAAGGAGTAGCCGGTGGGCAGCACCAGGCCCACGGCGTCGTCGCGTGCGCCGGCCCTGCGCAGCTTCTGCATCACGCGCGGCATGACGGACTCGGTGGAGGCGGTGCCGAGCGCGAGGAGCATCTCCTCACGGATGTAGCGCAGGAACTTCCACAGGCTCAGGCCGGTGACCAGCCGGAGGGCGACGGCGAGCAGCGTGACGAACAGGGCGGCGGCCACGTAGCACAGGGCGATCAGCTTGCCGTAGGTCTCGATGACGCCCAGGCCGTAGTTGCCGATCAGGACGGCCATCGCGCCGAACACGGCGATCGGCGCCAGCCGCATGACGAAGCCGACGATCGCGAAGATGATCTCCTGAGCCTGCTCGACGGCCGGCAGGACCTTCGGCACCTTGGTGTGGCCGAGGTGCAGCAGCGCGGCGCCCACCAGACAGGCCAGGATGAGCACCTGGAGCAGGGAGTTCTCCGCGAAGGCGCCGACGAAACTGGTGGGCAGCGCGTTCACGACGAACTCGGTCGTCGAGGGCAGTGAACCGCCGCCCGTCTTCGCGTCGACCGCCGAGGTGTCCAGCGTGGAGGGGTCGACGTTCATCCCCGAGCCGGGCTGGACGATGTTGGCGGCGAGCAGCCCGATGACCAGCGCGAGCGTGCTCGCGACCTCGAACCAGATCAGGGCCTTGAGCCCGATCCGGCCGAAGGCCGTGAGGTCACCGGCCCTGGCGATGCCGACGACGACCACACAGAAGACCAGGGGCGAGATGATCGTCTTGATGAGCCGGGTGAAACCGTCGCCGAGCGGTTGGAGGTCCGTGGCCACGTCGGGCCACAGCTTTCCGACGACGATTCCGAGGACGAGCGCGCAGGCGACCTGCGCGAAGAGTGAGGTACGCAGTATGCGTGCGACGCGTCGCGGCAGGGACGGGACGGACGGCGGCACGGGCACTCCTTGGGGGATGTCGGCACACGGAAGCCCTGACGGGGACGGACAGGACTTCTGCGATGCGGAAAGCGGCTTCCGTTGCGATCACTGTGGAGGTGCCGTTGATCGCGCACGAGACCTGCGCGTTTCCGCCGTGTAAATCCCGCCCCGGGTGACGCGTCGCACGCGTTCGCCTCAGCAGCCTCCGTGATCCTCGGTCAGCACCCCCTGCACCGTGGTCAGTCGCCGGTCGTGGCAGCCCGCCGAGCCGTACAGCCGGTAGCGCTCGCTCGTCGTGCCGACGGCATGGCGCTGGTCCCGGGGCACGTTGACGGTGAAGGTGGCATCACCCGTGTAGGTGTCGTCGAGCCGTGCCCACGACGTGCGGCGGCCGTTCCGGACCGTCAGGGAGCCGGCCCGGTCGCCGAGGGTCAGCACGGTGCGGAGCCGGTCGTCCGCGCCGAGGGTGGTGGTGCCGTTCATCGTGTAGGTCCGGTGGGTGCGCGTCGTCCGGGACGACCCGCGGCCGTCGACGGTGACCGATTCCTCGTCCGTCCAGGTGGCGTCGAGGCCGTCCACGGACTCACCGTCGGTCCAGCGGTGCGCGGAGGTGTTCGCGAGGGCGCGGGTGACGGTGGTGCGCACGCGTCCGTGCGAGGTGTCGAGGTACCCGGCGACGGTCAGACGGTGCCCGCCCTCGGTGTCGACGCGGTGCTCCGTGCCGGGCGTATAGGTGGCGGAGTCGGTGAGCGCACCAGCTTCGTGCGTCAGGAGCCCGCCGCCGACGACGGACTTCCCCGGGTCCTGCCAGACAAGCACGTTGACGGGTGTGCTCCAGCCGCTCTGCCCCTCGGACACCCCGACGACGGACACCTCCACGCGGTGCGGACGGCCGTCGTCGAGGATCCCGGCGAAGGGGGTCAGGTCGTACTCGATCGGCTTGATGTCGAAGGCACGGGGACCCGGAACCACGTACCAGAGAAAGGGGTTGGACCAACCGCCGGTCCAGACGGTCGGGAAGGGGGCGGCGATTCCCGCCAGTTGCCCGTCGACCTCGACCTGCACCTCCCGATAGGGCCCGTCGTCCGACCGGCAGGAGTACGGCGCGGTCGCGGGCACCGTCAGATACCAGTACTCCTCGCACCCGCCGCCGGAGCCGGTGGCGTAGACCTCGGCGACGACGCGCTCACTGTTGCGGGGCGTGGTGAGGGTCGTGCCGCCCGGGCCGTCGGCCGGGGTGAGGACCCGATCGGGAACGGCGGCGGGCGGTTTTCCCTGGTAGAAGGTGAGCGTCACCTTGACGTCGATCACGCCCGTGTAGGTGTCGTCGACGACGTTGCCGATGAGCATCTCCACGTCCCGGGCGGAGCGGAACGTGTCGGCGTAGCGGGTGACGTCCTTCTCGACGGACCACTCGATCCCGTCGGGCGACGGCTCGGGCGTCGAGGTACGGAAGATCTCCACGCCTCCGAGGTGCAGATAGCCGAGCCGGTCGAACTGCCGCCCCTTGACCTTGCCGTCGAGGCGCAGCACCACCTTGCTCCAGCGGTCGCCACAGCCGTCCGGCGGGGTGTACGAGCCCCGGTACGGCGTGAAGTCGCGGAACTGCGCCTCGGCGACGGTGACCTGGCAGCTCTTGGCATGGGGCCGGGTCACGGGCGGGGCGGCGGTGAGGGGGTCGTGCCAGTCGGAGCCGAACTCGGCGGGGACCTCGACCGAAGCGGACGCGGACGCCGACACGGTCCCGGACGCAGGCTCAGACACTGCTCCGGACGCCGACACGGTCCCGGACGCGGACCCGAACTCGGACACAGACGCAGACGCAGACGCAGACGCAGACGCAGACGGTGGATACGGCGAGGACGCGGCGGCGTCCGCACGCGCCGTGCCGCTGTCCCCCAGGACGGTGCTCGCCAGGAGGATCGCTCCGGAGAGCATGGACATGATGATCCGGCTTCTCATGGCCGGTGTTCTACGGGGAGTCGACCGTTCCCCGCAATGACGCCTCCCTCGCGAAAGCTAGGCCTTCAGCGCGTCCCTGTCCCCCATGACCACCACGGGATGCCGATCCGGGTCGAGCGTGCGCAGCAGGTGTTCCATCGCCGCCCGGGACAGGCTGACGCAGGCCGACGTACCGCTGCCGTGGTCCATGTGCAGCCAGATCCCCCCGCCCTTCCGCTCACCCTCGGGCCGTGTCGGATCGTCGGGCGGGGCACCCTTGACCCGGTTGTAGTCGATGGCGATGACGTAGTCGAAGTCGTGCCAGTGCGATCTCGCCCACCAGCGCGGCGCCGCGAAGGATGCCGAGCGCGTGTACGGCAGCCTGGTACCGGGATCGGCCAGGACACCGCCCGCGTCGGTGAGCGTGAACACGCCGACCGGACTGCGGTTGTCGCCTGCGCGGTGCTCGGTGGTCCAGCCCTTCTTGCCGTTGTGCCCCTGCCAGCTCCGGACGCGCTCCCAGGCCGGTCCCCTTCTGACGTAGAGCACGACGGTGGCGTCCGCGGAGTCCTTCCCGTCGCCGTACACCGCCACAACCTGGCGGGAAACAGCGGGGATCCGCCGTTGCAGCCGGTCACCGACCCCGGGGACCCCGGCCGTCGGGGCGGCGCTCGGTGAGGGCCCGCCTCTCCTGCCGGCCGCTCCCGACGTACCGTCACTCCCGTGTTGCGCGGCGGCCCCACCGCACGCGGACAGGGCCGCGAGCAGCAGGCCGCAGATCACCGGCGCGGTCCCCGCGCGCCGCACACAGCCATGTCCCATCGGCCCATGCTCGCACCACTTTCCGGGCGTCAGCGGCAGGTTCCGGACATCCGGGCCGTGTCGGACAGCTGCCGGATCCGGCCGCCGCCAAGGAAAACCGGTTGATTTTGACCACGCCGCGACGCGAACCTTGCACGGTTTGTTGCCGCTCCCCGCGGACCTTCCCGCTCGTCCGTCCGCACCTCCCCCGCTCTGTCTCCCCCTCTCCTTCCCCCCTCCCCCCGCCCTCTCCCCCCTCCCCTGACTCGAGCCACTGGGACGTCATGCAGATCCAAGACCTTCCGTACCCCGACCCGGGTGTGCCGGACGCACGCTCGGGACCCCGCTTCCTGTGGTGGCTCGGCCGCAATCAGCTGGGCGGCCAGCTCAAGTCCCTGGCCTGGGGGCTGCTGCACTTCGTCGCCGTCTCGGCGCAGCCGTTCTGCGTCGGGTTCGCCATCGAGGCCGTCGTGGACCGTTCCGGTACCCGGCTCGCCCTCACCGGGTGCGTGATGGCCCTGTGCGGTGCCGCCACCGCGATCGGGGACACCTTCCTGCACCGCGCCGCCGTCACCAACTGGATCACCGCCGCCGCCCGGGTGCAGCAACTGCTCGCCCGCAAGGCCTCGCAGCTCGGCTCCGCGCTGACCCGCCGGGTCGCGGCCGGTGAGGTCGTGGCCGTCTCCACGGGCGACGTCGAGAAGATCGGCTGGCTGGTGGAGGCCGTGTCCCGCTTCACCGCCGCGGCTCTCACTGTCCTGCTGGTCTGCGTCGGCCTGGTCGTCTACCAGCCGGCGCTCGGCCTGGTGGTCGCCGTGGGTCTGCCCGTTCTCGCGCTCGCGGTACTGCCCCTGCTGCCCCCGGCGACCCGACGGGCCGACGTACAGCGCGAGAAGGCCGGACGCGCCACCGAACTCGCCTCCGACACGGTCGCCGGCCTGCGGGTGCTGCGCGGGATCGGCGGCGAGGAACTGTTCCTCGACCGGTACCGCAGCGCCTCGCAGGAGGTCCGGCACGCGGCCGTGCGCAGCGCCCGCATGTGGTCGTTGATCAGCGCCATCCAGGTGCTGCTGCCCGGCCTGCTGCTGATCACGGTCGTCTGCTACGGCGTCCACCTGGCCCGCGAGGGCCGCATCACCGTCGGCGAACTGGTCACGGTCTACAGCTCCGTCATGGTTCTCGCCTATCCCCTCAGGCACTTCGAGGAGATCGCGATGGCCTACTCCTTCTCGCGCCCGTCGGCCAAACGCGCCGCCCGGGTGCTGTCCCTGGAACGGGTCACCGACATCGGCGGCTCGCGCGCGGCCCACGCTCCCTCGGGCGACCTGTACGACCCCGCCACCGGGCTGCTCGCCCCGACCGACCGGCTCACCGCGGTGGTGTGCGGCGACCCGGACGCGGCCGGACGGCTGGCGGAGCGGCTGGGCGGGCATCCCCCGGAGGACAGCCCTTCCGTGCTGCTCGGCGGGGTCCCGCTGAACGAGCTGCCGCTGGACTCCGCGCGCACCTCGGTCCTCGTCCAGGACAAGGACCCGGTGCTGCTGTCCGGTTCCCTGCGCGACCTGCTCGACGTGCCCGCCTCGGGTGCGGTCGACGCGGGTGCGGCGCTGGCCGCCGCCCAGTGCGGGGACGTCCTCGACGCACTGGTGCAGGGTTCGCTGGACGCCGACGACCCGATGGACGCCCGTATCACCGAGCGCGGCCGGTCCCTCTCCGGCGGCCAGCGGCAACGGCTCGCGCTGGCCCGCTCCCTGTACACGGACCCCGAGGTCCTCGTCCTGGACGAACCCACCTCCGCGGTCGACTCGCACACCGAGGCACGGATCGCCGAGGGGCTGCGCGAACTGCGGTCGGGGCGCACGACGGTGGTGTTCACCTCGTCCCCCCTGCTGCTGGACCGCGCCGACCGGGTCGTGCTGGTGCACGAGGGCGAGGCCGTCGCGGTCGGCGTGCACCGCGAACTGCTCCGCTCCGAGCCCCGGTACCGGGCCGTCGTGACCAGGGAGACCGAGGAGGAAGCCGCGCTGGGCGGGGTCCTGAAGGACGAAAAGCCCTCCCTGAGCGGGGTGTTGAAGGACCTGGAAGACAAGCGACTCGAAGAGATCGAACGCGAAGAGATCGAGGAGACCGCATGATCGGCGTGGCGCCGCCCGCGTACGACCCGGCGGCACCGACGACGGCGAACACGCTGCCCGTCGGCGCCCCCGCGACCGTCCGCGCCTACGTGGCCGAACTCCTGCGCCGGCACCGCCGCGCCTTTCTTCTCCTCCTGCTCGTGAACACGGTCGCCACGGTCGCCTCGATGGTGGGTCCCTGGCTGCTCGGTGACCTGGTGGAGCGGCTGTCGGACGGCGCCCGCGAACTTCACCTGGGGCTCGTCGCCACCCTGTTCGTACTCGCCTTGGTCGTCCAGGCCGCCTTCGTACGGCAGGTGCGGCTGCGCGGCGCGATGCTCGGCGAGCGGATGCTGGCCGACCTGCGCGAGGACTTCCTCGTACGTTCGGTGCGGCTGCCGCCGGGTGTGCTGGAGCGAGCCGGGACCGGCGACCTGTTGTCCCGCATCACCACGGACATCGACCGGCTGGCCAACGCCATGCGCGAGGCCGTGCCCCAGCTGACGATCGGCGTGATGTGGGCGCTGCTGCTGCTCGGCGGGCTCGTCGTCACCGCGCCGCCGCTGGCGCCGGCCGTCCTGGTCGCGGTGCCGCTGCTGGTGGCCGGGTGCCGCTGGTACTTCAAGCGGGCGCCCGCCGGCTACCGCTCGGAGGCCGCCGGCTACGCGTCCGTGGCCGCCGCCCTCGCCGAGACCGTGGACGCCGGCCGCACCGTGGAGGCCCACCGGCTGGGCGACCGCCGCATCGCGCTCTCGGAGCAGCGCATCCGGCAGTGGACCGCCTGGGAGCGGTACACGCTGTGGCTGCGGTCCGTGCTCTTCCCGGTCATCAACATGGTGCACGTCACCGTGCTCGGCTCGGTCCTCATGCTCGGCGGGGCGTTCGTGCTGCAGGGCTGGATCGGGGTGGGCCAGCTGACGACGGGCGCGCTGCTGGCGCAGATGCTGGTCGACCCGGTGAACCTCATCCTGCGCTGGTACGACGAGCTCCAGGTGGCGCAGGTGTCGCTCGCCCGCCTCGTCGGAGTGCGTGACATCGAGCCGGACGGCGGGGACTCCGGGCTCGTGCCGGACGGGCGCGACGTGCACGCCGACCAGGTCCATTTCGGCTACCGGGAGGGCGTCGACGTGCTGCGCAAGGTGACCCTGGAGGTCTCCCCCGGCACCCGGCTGGCCCTGGTCGGACCCTCGGGGGCGGGCAAGTCCACCCTGGGACGGCTGCTCGCGGGGATCTACGCGCCGCGCGACGGCCGGATCACTCTCGGCGGCGCCGAGCTGTCCCGGATGACCGCGGAACGGGTCCGCTCCCATGTGGCGCTCGTGAACCAGGAGCACCATGTCTTCGTGGGCTCGCTGCGCGACAACCTGCGGCTCGCCCTTCCTCACGCGCGACTCCACCCGAGCGAGGAAGCCGCCACGGCCGGCGGGGAAGCCGCCACGGCTTCGACGACCGCGGAAGGCGCTGAGAACACGACAAGCGCCAAGAGCGCCGAGAGTGCCGAGGAGGCCGAGCTGTGGGCGGCCCTGGGCGCGGTCGACGCGGACGGCTGGGCCCGGGCCCTGGACGACGGCCTCGACACCGAGGTCGGCTCCGGCGGTGTCGCGCTCACCCCCGCGCAGGCCCAGCAGATCGCCCTGGCCCGGCTGGTCCTGGCCGACCCCCACACGCTGGTCCTGGACGAGGCGACCTCGCTGCTCGACCCGCGTGCCGCCCGCCACCTGGAACGGTCCCTGGCCCGCGTCCTGGACGGGCGCACCGTCGTCGCCATCGCCCACCGTCTGCACACCGCCCACGACGCCGACGTCATCGCCGTCGTCGAGAACGGCCGTATCAGCGAGCTGGGCAGCCACACCGAGCTGGTCGCGGCGGACGGCGCGTACGCGGCCCTCTGGCGCTCGTGGCACGACTGAGGAGGAGCGAGACGGCGAGGACGGCCGGCAGACCCGCGCACGAGGCGCGAGACCACCGGCGTCCGCGCCGTTGTTCCGGCGGGCGCGGCTGACTGATCCGGTGCGTGCGCCGACGCCGATGCACAGCTTGGTGCGGGGGCCTGGGCCGACGCCGGTGTCCGGCCCGGTGCCAGAGCCCGTGCCGCCGCCCGTGGCAGCGTCCCGGGCGATGCCTGGACCGGTGCCGCCGCCGGTGCCCTCGGCTGCCCTCTCGCCGGGGGTGCGAGCCGCGTGCCCGGGGGCGGGGGCGGACTCGGGTCGCGGCCCTCGCGACCGGGTGGAAGCGGCCCTGCCCGGCCTTCGTACGCCCTCTGGCGTTGCGCGGTCCCGAAGCGGAGTGGAACGCTGGAAAGCGGCACCCGCGCGGAAGGCAGTCGGGATCCCTCCGGAACACACCGCGCTCGACCGGTGCCCCGTGCGGCGGCACCCCGCCGCCGACCGCGATGAGTACGGGGCCGTCACCCCCTGGAGGTACCCGTGAACAGTGCCGACGGATGGGGGGACGACGTCTACCAACCCGACGCGTCCGACATCCAGGAAGACTCGGGACTGCTCGATGCCGAGGACACGCTGGAGAACGACGGCGTCCAGGACCCCCTCGACCGCGGGTGGTCCCCGCCGGACCGCCCCTGGGCGGTGGAACACGACGGTGTGACCGCCGCGGAGCGCCGGCAGGGCGAGAGCCTCGACCGGCGGCTCGCGGAGGAGGTCCCGGAGACGGACGCGCCGGACGGTGACGGTCTCGGCGATTGCGACGGCACCGACGGGGAACTCCTCGACAACGAGGTCGGCTCCGCTCGCTCCGGAAGGCTCGTGGCGCCGGACGAGGGAGCCCACGAGGACGAGGAGAGCGCACTGATCGCCACGGACGTGGGCATCGACGGCGCGGCGGCCTCCGCGGAGGAGGCCGCGATGCACATCGTCGACGAGGACGCCGTCTCCGGCTGACCCCGCCGACGAGGCTGACCCGGCTGACCCGCGCACGGCGGCCTCGGCCGTTTCCGACCCGTCGCCGTCGCCATCGCCGCAGTCTCCGTCTCCGTCGGCAGCGCCATCGCCGCCGTCGCCATCGCACAAGGAGCCCTCATGCAGCAGGACAAGCAGCCCGACTACCACGCGGTCGTGTTCCGCGACCGGACCGCCGGTTACGCCTTCCTGACCCGGTCCACGGCCGGCAGCGATCAGACCATCGAGTGGGACGACGGGGAGACGTACCCGGTCGTGGACGTGGAGATCTCCTCCGAGAGCCACCCCTTCTACACCGGCAAGGCCCGCACCGTGGACGCGGAGGGCCGGGTCGCCCGCTTCGAGCGGCGCTACGGCGACGGCGGGGCGATGACCTGAACCGGTGCGATGACCTGAACCGGTGCGATGACCTGAGCCGGTGCCGTCGCCACCGACGACGGCTGCCGCCGGATCACTCGTCAGATGTAGTTGAGAGCGGCCGCGCCGCCCACTCCCCCGAGCAGCATGAACACCGGCATCAGCACCTTCAGCTCGACCCAGCTGCCGGCCCGGAACCGCATCACCTTGGGCGGACCGATCGGGTACCAGCGCTTGCGCCCGATCGGGATGGGCCACAGGACCGGGCAACCCGAGACGGTCAGGGCGTCGCCGATGTCGTGCACCAGGGCGCCCAGAACGATCGGCAGTCCCAGCCACAGGTACTGCTGGCCGGGGTCCGTGAACAGCCAGTCCGAGCCGTTGCCGGGCTTGTCCAGGACACCGGCGAGGATCCAGGCGCTGGTGGCGGCCAGCAGCCACACCAGCACATCGCTGCTGGATCCCCGGGCCGCCCGCCACAGCAGCCCCTCGATCGCCAGCACCATGTGTACGAAGAGGAGCGCCAGGACCGCCCAGCGGCCACCGGTGATCGCCAGCGCCGAGGCGCCTCCGCCGATCATGACGGCCCAGAGCCAGGTGTGCGTCAGGGTCCGGTGACCTCCGGAGCGGCGCGGGTCGCCCTGCTTCCTGGTCCCCTTGTAGACGGCGTAGGAGAGCTTGTCGACGATCTCGCACAGCCAGCGCGAGACGGGTCCGAAGGCCCGCGAGATGGTGGCCGCCTTGTGGTCGAGGTCCGGGGCGAGCGCGGCTCCGGCGCAGATCAGCGCACCCGCGAGCAGGACCGGCCAGGGCATCGTGTGCCCGGCCGCGGCGGCGGCCGCACCGACGCCGAGCCAGGCGGCCGCGCCCGACAGTGAGTGTGCTGGTCCCATCATGGCCGGTGCCCGCCCTATTCCTCGAATGCCGCTGTCCAGTTGACCGGGTGCGTTGACGCTCCGTCGGCGACACAGCGTAGCGGTCGTGATCTTCGGGCAGGCATCCGATTCCCCCATCAGGGACGAGGACAGGCAAGATGGGGGCGTGACCCTCATCGATCAGTTGCCTCCGACCGCAGATCCCGACGCCCTGTACGAAGCCTTCGAGTCCTGGGCGCAGGAGCGTGGTCTGACGCTCTACCCCCACCAGGAGGAGGCGCTGATCGAGGTGGTCTCCGGGGCGAACGTGATCGTGTCGACGCCCACCGGCTCCGGCAAGAGCATGATCGCGGCGGCTGCTCACTTCGCGGCTCTCGCCCGTGACGAGGTCACCTTCTACACGGCTCCGATCAAGGCGCTGGTGTCGGAGAAGTTCTTCGAGCTGTGCAAGATCTTCGGCACGGAGAACGTCGGCATGCTGACCGGCGACGCGTCGGTGAACTCCGACGCCCCGGTCATCTGCTGCACCGCCGAGGTGCTCGCCTCGATCGCGTTGCGCGACGGCAAGAACGCCGATGTCGGTCAGGTCGTCATGGACGAGTTCCACTTCTACGCGGAGGGCGACCGCGGCTGGGCGTGGCAGATTCCCATCCTGGAGCTGCCCCAGGCGCAGTTCGTGCTGATGTCGGCCACGCTCGGCGACGTCTCGTTCTTCGAGCAGGACCTCGCCCGGCGCACCGGCCGCCCCACGTCGGTGGTCCGCTCGGCGACGCGGCCGGTGCCGTTGTCCTACGAGTACCGGTACACCCCGATGACGGAGACGCTCAGCGACCTGCTGGTCACGAAGCAGGCGCCCGTCTACATCGTGCACTTCACGCAGGCGCAGGCGGTGGAGCGGGCGCAGGCGCTGATGAGCATCAACATGTGCTCGCGCGAGGAGAAGGAACGGATCGCCGGTCTGATCGGCAACTTCCGCTTCACCACGAAGTTCGGCCAGAACCTCTCGCGCTACGTGCGGCACGGCATCGGCGTCCACCACGCCGGCATGTTGCCCAAGTACCGGCGCCTGGTGGAGAAGCTCGCCCAGGCCGGCCTGCTGAAGGTGATCTGCGGTACCGACACCCTCGGGGTGGGCGTCAACGTGCCCATCCGGACCGTGCTGTTCACGGCGCTCACCAAGTACGACGGCAACCGGGTGCGTACCCTGCGGGCCCGTGAGTTCCACCAGATCGCGGGCCGGGCCGGCCGGGCCGGCTTCGACACGGCGGGTCTGGTGGTGGCGCAGGCCCCCGAGCACGTCATCGAGAACGAGAAGGCCCTCAACAAGGCCGGTGACGACCCGAAGAAGCGTCGCAAGGTGGTGCGCAAGAAGGCGCCCGAAGGATTCGTGGGCTGGGCGGAGAACACCTTCGACAAGCTCATCGAGTCCGAGCCGGAGCCGCTGACGTCCCGCTTCCGGGTCACGCACACGATGCTCCTGTCGGTGATCGCCCGGCCCGGCAACGCCTTCGAGGCCATGCGGCATCTGCTGGAGGACAACCACGAGCCGCGCAAGCAGCAGCTTCGGCACATCCGGCGCGCGATCGCGATCTACCGCTCGCTGCTGGACGGCGGGGTCGTCGAGAAGCTCGACGAACCGGACGCCTCCGGCCGGATCGTCCGCCTCACCGTGGACCTCCAGCAGGACTTCGCGCTGAACCAGCCGCTGTCCACCTTCGCGCTGGCCGCGTTCGAACTCCTCGACCCGGAGTCGCCCTCCTACGCCCTCGACATGGTCTCCGTCGTGGAGTCCACGTTGGACGACCCGCGTCAGATCCTGGCCGCTCAGCAGAACAAGGCGCGCGGTGAGGCGGTGGCCTTGATGAAGGCGGACGGCGTCGAGTACGAGGAGCGGATGGAGCGCCTCCAGGACATCACGTACCCGAAGCCCCTGGAGGAGCTGCTCTTCCACGCGTACGACACCTACCGCAAGAGCCACCCGTGGGTCGGCGACCATCCGTTGTCGCCGAAGTCCGTCATCCGTGACATGTACGAGCGGGCGATGTCGTTCACCGAGGTGGTGTCCCACTACGAGCTGGCCCGCACCGAGGGCATCGTGCTGCGTTACCTGGCCGGCGCCTACAAGGCCCTCGACCACACCGTCCCGGACGACCTCAAGTCGGAGGATCTCCAGGATCTGGTGGAGTGGCTGGGCGAGATGGTGCGCCAGGTGGACTCGAGCCTGCTGGACGAGTGGGAGCAGCTCGCCAACCCGGCGGAGATGACCGCCGAGGAGGCCCAGGAGAAGGCCGACGAGGTCAAGCCGGTCACGGCCAACGCGCGTGCCTTCCGGGTCCTGGTCCGCAACGCGATGTTCCGCCGTGTCGAGCTCGCCGCTCTCGACCACGTCGCCGAACTCGGTGAGCTGGACGGCGAGTCCGGTTGGGACGCCGACGCCTGGGGCGAGGCGATGGACAAGTACTGGGACGAGTACGACGACCTCAGCACCGGCCCGGACGCGCGGGGCCCCAAACTGCTCGTCATCCAGGAGGAGCCGCAGAACGCCCTGTGGCGGGTCCGCCAGATCTTCGACGACCCGAACGACGACCACGACTGGGGCATCAGCGCGGAGGTCGACCTCACGGCCTCCGACGCCGAGGGCCGCGCGGTCGTCCGGGTCACCGCCGTCGGCCAGTTGTGAGTACCGAAGAGGGCACAGGAGAAGCACACCGATGACGAATCCGGCCGAGAGGCTCGTGGATCTGCTCGACCTCGAGCAGATCGAGGTCAACATCTTCCGCGGCCGCAGCCCGCAGGAGTCCCTGCAACGGGTCTTCGGTGGCCAGGTGGCGGGCCAGGCGCTGGTCGCGGCCGGCCGGACCACCGAGGGAGACCGGCCCGTGCACTCGCTGCACGCGTACTTCCTGCGTCCGGGCAGGCCGGGTGTGCCGATCGTGTACCAGGTCGAACGGGTGCGGGACGGGCGGTCCTTCACGACCCGCCGGGTCACCGCCGTGCAGCAGGGGCGCACGATCTTCAATCTCACCGCCTCCTTTCACAAGCCTGAGGAAGGTCCTTTCGAGCACCAGCTGCCGCCGGCCCGCGAGGTCCCGGACCCGGAGTCCCTGCCGACGGTCGTCGAGGAGATCCGGAAGCATCTGGGCGAGCTGCCCGAGCAGCTGGAGCGGATGGCGCGCCGTCAGCCCTTCGACATCCGGTACGCGGACCGGTTGCGCTGGAGCGTCGACGACGTCAAGGAGGCGGAGCCGCGCAGCGCGGTGTGGATGCGCGCCGTCGGGCCG
This sequence comes from Streptomyces sp. Root1310, assembly GCF_001426425.1. Taxonomy (NCBI): domain Bacteria; kingdom Bacillati; phylum Actinomycetota; class Actinomycetes; order Kitasatosporales; family Streptomycetaceae; genus Streptomyces; species Streptomyces sp. Root1310. The sequence goes on from NZ_LMEQ01000031.1 coordinate 482,065, forward strand.
CTGGGCGACGATCCGCTGGTCCACACCTGCGCGCTCACCTACGCCAGTGACATGACTCTCCTGGACGCCGTCCGTCTCCCCGTCGAGCCCTTGTGGGGTCCGCGGAACTTCGACATGGCGTCGCTGGACCACGCGATGTGGTTCCACCGGCCGTTCCGCGCGGACGAGTGGTTCCTGTACGACCAGGAGTCGCCGATCGCGACCGGCGGGCGCGGGCTGGCCCGCGGGCGGATCTACGACCTGGAGGGGCGCCTGCTGGTGTCCGTCGTCCAGGAGGGGTTGTTCAGGGCGCTGTAGGTCCGGCGCGTCACCCGCTTCGGCGGCGTAGCCAGGTCAGCAGTCCGCGGGTCGACCGGTCGCTCCCGTCGGGCCGGTCGGGCCGGTCCGGCGGCCCGACCGGGGGCGTCGGGGCCGGTTTCCACGCGGGCCGTGGCGCGGGCTGCTCGGCCCGTGCCTCGTCCAGGGTCCGTTCCAGGTCGTACCTCAGCCAGTCGATCTCGTCGGGGTCGTCGGCTGTCATGATCTTCTCCACGCGGTGCGCGGCCGGCGTGCCGGGGGTGCCCTGGGCGGGCGGCCGGGGCCGGAACCTGTTCAGGTGGGAGCGTTCGTAGGGGTCCTCGACGACCGCCGCGACCTGGAGGGGGTCGAGGAATCCGGCCAGGACTCCGGCGCGTTGCCAGGGGCCGTCGGCCTGTCGGTGCAAGAAGCCCAGGTGGCGTCCCCGCCAGTTCCGGGGCCGCAGGTCGACACCCGCGTCCAGTTGGCTTCGCAGCACATCGGGGGTGCGACCGGTCAGCAGGAAGGCGTTGGTCCCGTCGGCGGCGAACTGCTTGATCTCGTCGGCGAGATAGAGCCAGACGACGACCCGATAGCGGTTGAGGTAGAAGCGGACGGGTACCACGAGCCCCAGCCTCGCGAGGCGGGTGAACCGGGCCGGGGCAACGCCCATGAGGGCGGCGGCTTCGCCGGTGCCCACGGCCAGCACGCTCGCGCGCAGTGCCTCGGGGAACCCAGGGTCCGAGCGCAGACGTTCGATCTCCGTCCAGGGCACCCGGCGGCCTCCGCCGCCTTCGTCGGGCATGGTCCTGATGCGCCCGAGGTGCACGCCGAGGTCGAACTCGCTCCGCTTCAGACCCAGTTCCCGCGCTGCCCGGCTCGGCGTGCAGGAAGCGGAATGCGGTCGCGTGACGGTGTTGCCGGACATGGTCGTCTCCCCCGTGGAGTGAAGTGGAGTGCAGCAGGCCCGCACGGTCGGCGGTGGCCTCGGAAAAAACCGTAGCCGGGATCGCCGACATCGGGGCGAGCCTGTGGACAACTCCGCGGAGGAAGGTGAAAACGCAGGTCAGAGGTCTTCGAGTGGTGCACGGTCGGGCTGCCGGGCGTCCACGGTGAGGTGCTCTCCGACCCGGTTGACGAGCAGGGTCATCTCGTAGGCGATCTGGCCCATGTCGGCTTCCGCCCCGCTGAGCACGCACAGACAACTGCCGGTGCCCGCGGCGGTGACGAACAGCACGGCGTCGTCGAACTCGATCATCGTCTGACGGACTTTGCCCGCGCTGAAGTGACGCCCCGATCCCTTCGCCAGGCTGTGCAGTCCCGACGAGACGGCGGCGAGGTGCTCCGCGTCCTCCCGGAGCAGTCCCGCGCTCGCGCCCGCCACCAGCCCGTCGTTGGACAGAACGAGTGCGTGGCGTACGTGGTCGACGCGCTCCGTCAGGTCGTCCAACAGCCAGCCCAGCCCCTGGTTCTGCGCCATGTCCCACTCCCCGTGTGACGTTCCCCGTGTGACCCTCCGCCTCGCCGGAGAATCTGCCCGCCAGCCTTCCCCAGGAGCGGCCGCGGGAGCAAGGAGGATGGCGGCATGGCACAGAAGATGACCGATGAGGAATGGCGGGCCTTCGTCACGCACGGGACCCGCACCGCGAAGCTGTCCACCGTGCGCGCCGACGGAAGTCCGCATGTGGCGCCGGTCTGGTTCCTGCTCGACGGGGACGAGGTGGTGTTCAACACCGGTAAGGAAACGGTGAAGGGGCGCAATCTGGCGCGGGACGGCCGGGTCGCCCTGTGCATGGACGACGACCGGCCGCCTTTCGACTACGTGGTGCTGAGGGGACGGGCCCGCATCTCGGAGGACCTCGACGAGGTCCGGCACTGGGCGACGCGTATCGCCGCGCGGTACATGGGCGAGGAGCGCGCCGAGGAGTTCGGTGCCCGAAACGGGGTTCCGGGCGAACTGCTCGTCCGTGTCGCCATCGACAAGGTTCTGGCGCAGAGGGACATCGCGGACTGACGGGGCCGACGTGGGCCGGGTCAGCCCACGGAGTCGAGCAGCCGGGCGGTGTGCATCCGCCCGGCGTACTCGACCAGCCGGATCAGCACCTCCTTCCCCGAGTCGCGGTCCCGGGCGTCGCACAGGACTACGGGGGTGCCGCTGTCGAGGTCGAGGGCGCGCGAGACGTCCTGGGCGCCGTATGTCCGCGTGCCCACGAAGCAGTTGACGGCCACCACGAACGGGATGTGCCGGTGCTCGAAGTAGTCGACCGCGGGGAAGCAGTCCTCCAGACGCCGGGTGTCGGCGAGGACCACCGCGCCCAGGGCTCCCTGCGACAACTCGTCCCACAGGAACCAGAAGCGGTCCTGGCCGGGGGTGCCGAACAGATAGAGGGAGAGGCCGGAACGGATGGTGATCCGGCCGAAGTCCATGGCGACGGTCGTCGTGACCTTCTGGTCCACGCCGTCGGTGTCGTCCACCGACTGTCCGGCCGCGCTGAGCAGTTCCTCGGTGCGCAGCGGCTTGATCTCGCTGACCGCGCCCACCATGGTGGTCTTGCCGACGCCGAATCCGCCGGCGACCAGTATCTTCAACGCCAGGGGAGCCGTGTCGCCGCCCGTGGTGTCGGAGTGTTCGGAGACCATGGATCACTTCTCTCGGGAGTGTCGGCAACGGTCGAGGTCGGTACGGGGGCGCCGCGGCCCGCCGCGGCGGTCGCGGGGGGCTTCGGCGCCGGAGTGCGAAGTCAGCATCATGACAACCGCGGCCCCTTTGCGAGGGCTTCGACCGCTATCTGCCCGATGTGACCGCCTCTTGTGTGTTCGGTGTCCGAAGACGCGCACGAGTCGGTGTGCGGTGGGTCCGTACGCGTCCGGGTCCGTCCGGAGGTTCGTCTACAGCGCTCGCAACCCCTCGATCACCTCGCGCAGAATCCGTTCGTCGGGCAGTTGCGCGGGCGGGACCGGGCGGCTGACGGTGACGCAGCCGAGTTCCAGCAGGTCTCCGAGGAGCACCCGCACCACGCCCACGGGAAGGTCCGCGCCCGCCGAGAGTTCGGCGACGGACTGGGTCTCCGTGCGGCAGAGACCCAGGAGGGCGCGGTGTTCCGGTCCGAGCGCCATGCCGTCCGTGCTCGGCGCACCCGGATCCAGGGTGACCAGGGCGATCAGGTCGAAGCGCACTCCGGTGGGTCCCGGCTTGGTGCGCCCGCCGGTCATGGCGTACGGGCGGACGAGCGGTCCGGCCTCGTTGTCGTACCACTGGCTGCCCAGCTCGCGCGGGGTGGCGGTCGTGTCCTCGGTCATCTGCGTGGGTCGCTCTCTGGCCTCATCCGGCGGCGGGCGGGCGCCCGGCGAGCCGAGGTGCCGTGTAGAGGTGCTCGCCGACCCGCTTGACCAGGCGCGCCATCTCGTACGCGACGAGGCCGATGTCGGCGGTCACGGCGGTGAGGACGGCCAGGCAGGAGCCGTCGCCCGCGGCGGCCACGAACAGGAAGCCGTCGTCCATCTCCACCATGGTCTGGCGCACTCCGCCGGCGCCGAAGTGGCGGCCCGCGCCCTTGGCGAGGCTGTGGAAGCCTGAGGCGACGGCGGCGAGGTGTTCGGCGTCCTCCCTCCTGAGGTCGGTCGAGGCACCGACGGCGAGTCCGTCGTTGGACAGCACCACGGCGTGCCTCACCTCGCTCACGCGCATCACCAAGTCGTCCAGCAGCCAGTCGAGTTCGCCGGACCGCTGGGCCGGCCTCGTGCTCGGGTCCTGGATCATCTGGGGTCTCCTTCGCTGCTGTCGCCGCCCGGTTCGGGTTCGGGAGCGGCTCCGTGGCCGGGCTGTCTGCCGCCGCCGCGTGCCCAGCCCTCCCGGTACGCGGACATCCGGTCCCGTACGAGCTCGGGGGTGCGCCCTTCGTCGCCGCGCGGGCCGGGCGGCCGAACCGGCTCCTCGGCGGGTGTCCTGCGCAGTTGAGGGGCGAGGTTGGCCTGCCGCACCCGGCGCGGGAGGTCGTCCGACCCTTCGGCGTCGTCCGGGGGACGGTGCAGGCGCAAGGCGGTGACTCCGGGAGGCTGGGGGTCGGCGGCGGCCGGTTCGGCGGCCTCCGGTTCGGCGGCGGCGCGTACGGAGGCGGCTCGTACGGAAGCGGGCCGTACCGGGGCCACCAGCGCGGGGCGGTCGGCGGAGGCGGGGACGGCTTCCTGACGCGGGTCGGCGGTGTGCCGGTCCGCGGCGGACACGCGCGCGTACACGCGTTCCGGGGGCCGCTGCCCGGTCTCCGTGACCTCGCCGGCGGAACGTTCCGGCTTGCCGCTGTGCAGCAGGGCCGTCGGCAGCAGGACCACCGCGGTGGTGCCGCCGTAGGGCGAGGTCCGCAGATGGACCTTGATGCCGTGACGGGCGGCCAGCCTGCTGACCACGAACAGGCCGAGCTGGTCGCTGTCGAACAGGTCGAGCGCCTCCGACTGCGCGATGCGCCGGTTGGCCTCGGTGAAGGTCTCCTTGCCCATGCCCAGGCCGCGGTCCTCGACCTCGACGGCGTAGCCGTTGCCGACGGGTTCGCCGGTGACCCGCACCCGTGTGTGCGGGGGTGAGAACTGGGCGGCGTTCTCGACGAGTTCGGCGAGCAGGTGGGTGAGGTCGGCGACGGCGGTGCCGATGACGGCTGCCTCCGGGAGCTGCCGTACCTCCACGCGCGCGTAGTCCTCGACCTCGGAGACGGCGGCGCGGACCACGTTGGTGAGGGACACCGGCATGCGCCAGGCCCGGCCGGGCGCCGCACCGGAGAGGATGATCAGGCTCTCCGCGTGGCGCCGCATACGGGTGGTGAGATGGTCGAGCCGGAAGAGGTCGCTCAGCTCGTTCGGATCGTCGGAACGGCGCTCCATGCTGTCCAGAAGGCTCAGCTGACGATGGACGAGGACCTGGCTGCGGCGGGCGAGGTTGACGAACACCCCGGAGATGCCGCTGGCGAGTTCGGCGCGTTCCACGGCGGCCCGCAGTGCCGCGCGGTGCACGGTGCCCAGGGCCTGGGCGACCTGACCGGTCTCGTCCTCGGCGGGAGGCCCCGGCGGCGCTTCGGCGCGGACGTCGATCTCCTCTCCGGCGCGCAGCTTCCGCATGGCTTCCGGGAGTTTGCGCCGGGCGATCTCCAGGGCGCTGTTGCGCAGGCTGACCAGCTCGACGACGAGTCCCCGGCCGATGCGCACGGAGATGACGAGCGAGGCGACGACGGCGGCGAGGCCGAGCAGGACGGCTGCGCCGGCCGACGTGAGCAGACCGCGGGTGAACGGGTCGGCGCGTTCGGCGACACCGCGTCCCGCGTCCGCCTCGATCGTGCGCATCCCGGTCTGCACGCGCGCGTGAGCCCTGTCCCAGATGCTCGCGGGGGCGGCGGCGAGCGCCTTCGCGCCGGGCCGGTCGGCGAGGGCCTTGTCCTCGGCGGCGTACAGGGCCGCGTAGGTGTTGCCGGCGGCGAGCCGCTGCCAGGCGGTGCGTTCGGGGCCGCGCAGGTCCGCGGCGGCCGATTCCGTCAGGGTACGGCGGGTGTCGACGGCGCCGGTGAAGAGCCGCAGGCGCTCCCCGTCGAGGCGTCCGGCGAGGCGCGCGCCGGCGAGCACGGCGCCCTCCTGGGCCAGTGCCTCCCCCGCGCGGGAGAACTCGAGCAGCACGCGCGCGTCCGAGCCGAGTTCGGCGTCCTGGACGCCGGAGAGGGCACCGCCGACCGAGAAGGCCGCCGAGATCGTGCTCGTGTACCGGCCGTACGTCTCCTCCCAGTCGGCGCGGCCGTCCAGGACCGCGGTCCGCAGCGAAGGGAGGCCCTCGGCCCCGGAGACGAACGTCTCGAGCCTCTGGGCGACTCCCTCCGGCAGGTCCTGGCCGTCGGCGACCGTGCTGTCGTCGCCGAGCCGCAGCCGTCCCACCGCGCGGTCCGTGCGTTCCGCGAGTGCCTTCAGGTCGCCGACCTGCCCGGGGGCGGGCTCCGTGGCGTAGCGCACGGCGGCCGCGCGCTCGGTCTGGAGGGCGGCCACCGCGGCTGCCACGGGGGCGCGGACCTGGGAGTCCACGCGCTGCAACTGGCGCAGCCCGGACACGTCCTGGGCGGTGCTGACGGTGGCGTACGCCCACAGGGCGAGCAGGGAGACGACCGGCACCATCAACAGGCAGACGATCTTCGCGCGTACGGTGCGCGGCTTGACGCGCCAGCGCTCCGCGCGCAGGGGTATCGCATCCGCGGGCGTGTCGGTCCGCTCGTCCGCGCCCTCGTCGGCGGGGGGCCCGGCGTGGGCGCGGCGGCCGCGTGTGGGGGGCGGCGCGTCGGCGCCTGCCGTGGGGGTCCTACGGGGTGTACGCATGGCCTCCTCGCTCGGAAGGGGTTCAGGGACGGGCGGGCCGGGTCAGACGGGCCGGGCCTGCTGTCGGACGGTGAGGCTGTCCACGGGCTGCTGGGCCGAGGCGGACGCCTCGCGCTCTCCCGTGGTGGGCGACAGCGCGACGAAGGCCGAGGTCAGGAAGAGATAGGAGCCGAGGCCGACGGCGAGGGGGAAGATGAACTGCATCGCCGAGGCCCCCGGCAGCGGCTCGCCGGAGGGCGTGACACGGACGCTCACCGCGAACATCGCGGTGTAGTGCATGCTGCTCACGGCCGCGCCCATGACGAGGGAGGCGAGGGTGACCGCGATCGGCGAACTGATGTTGAGCGCCGCCCAGAGGGCCGCGGTCGCCGCGACGACGGCGATCAGGACGGACAGTGCGACGCGTACGGGGTCGTAGGTCACGTCGGCGTGCAGCCGGACGGCGGCCATGCCCAGGTAGTGCATGCTGGCCACGCCCAGGCCGGTGGTGAGGCCGCCGATCAGCAACGCGCGCGTGCGGTCGCGGCTGTGGCCGACGGCGAAGACGCCGGCGCAGACGACGACCATGGCGACGAGAAGGCTGAGCACGGTCAGCGGAACGTCGTAGCGGATGTCGGTGCCGCTGACGGCGAAGCCGAGCATGGCCACGAAGTGCATGGTCCAGATGCCGGTGCCGATCGCCGAGGCGGCGGTGATCAGCCAGTTGCGGCGCGAGCGTCCGGTGGCGCCGAGTGCCCGCACGGTGCAGCGCAGCCCGAGGGCGGCGCCCAGGCAGGCCATGACGTACGACAGCACGGGGGTCAGCCAGCCGAAGGCGGCGTGGTCCAGGTGTCCCATGGCCACGGGACGCTAGTGGGGGCACAGGAGCACAAAGGGGGCGCATTTCGAAAGGTGTTGCAATGTGGCGCAGTAGTGCACCGGAACGATCGGGTCACGGTCGAACGTGTGCACCGAGGTGTCGTCCGTGTCGGTGAGGGATCATGCGGTGCATGAGCGACGACCACACACACGTTCAGGAGTTCTTCGGCGCCCGGGCCGCGGACTGGGACAGCCGCTTCCCTGACGACGGCCCCGCCTACGCCGCCGCGGTCGGCCGGCTCGGTCTGCGCGCGGGAGACCGTGTGCTGGACGCGGGCTGCGGCACCGGGAGGGCCCTGACGCCGCTGCGTGCGGCCGTGGGACCGTCCGGAGTGGTCGTCGGGGCGGATCTGACGCCGGCCATGCTGGCGGCCGCCGTACGGGCCGGACGCGACCGCGCCGGGCGGCTGATGCTCGCCGACGTGACCGCGCTCCCCTTTCGCTCCGCGTCGCTGGACGCCGTGTTCGCGGCCGGCCTGATCGCCCACCTGCCCCGGCCGGAGGAGAACCTGCGGGAGCTGGCCCGGGTGGTGCGCCCCGGCGGCACGCTGGCCCTGTTCCACCCGATCGGCAGGGCGGCGCTCGCGGCCCGTCAGGGACGGCAGCTCACACCGGAGGACCTGCGCGCGGAACCCAACCTCCGCCCGATGCTGGCCGGTTCGGGCTGGCGCCTGACGTCGTACGCCGACGAGGACACCCGCTTCCTGGCCCTGGCCGTCCGCGAGGCGTGAGGGCTCAGGCCTCCCCGGCGACCGCCCGCACGAAGGCGTCGGGGTTGTCGAACATGACGTTGTGACCGGCGCCCGGGACCGTCACCACGCGCACACCCGCCGCCTCCAGGGCGTCCGCTCCGTCGAGTTCACCGGTCAGACCGCCCTGGAGGTAGACGCGCTCCACCGCGTCGAGGCCGACCAGGATCTCGCGCATGACCGGGTCGGACCCGCGCCGGAGTCCGACGGCGGTGCGGTGCAGAGCCCGCGGGTCGGCCAGCCGCATGGTCGCGGCCCACAGCGGCCCTACCTTGCGCAGCACGCGCGCGTACCCGCTCTCGACGAACTCCTCCTCCGTGTACGAGGCGATTCCGCTGCTCCCCGCGGAGGGCGGGGGAAAGGGGTCCAGATTGGCCTCCGTGAGCACGAGCCGTGCGACGAGGTCGGGCCGCCGGTGGGCGAGGACGACGGCCACGGAGCCGCCCATGCTGTGGGCGACCAGTTCGGCGCCGGTCACCCCCGCCGCGTCCAGCGCGGCCGCCAGGGCGTCGGCGTGCCCGTCGAGCGTGTAGCCGAAGTCCGCGGGGCGGTCGCTGATGCCGTGCCCGGGCAGGTCGACGAAGAGGCTGCGCCGACCGGCGAGTTCGGGACGGGCGGCCACATGCGCGTGGTAGACGGCCGAGGCCGCGCCCAGTCCGTGCACGTACACCCGTGCTGGCCCCGCACCCGGTGACTCGGTCCAGCGGACCTGGCTGCCCGCACCGTCGAACTCCGCCTGCTGCATCGTCTCCCCCTCGGCTCGTCACCGCCGTCGATTCCGGCGACGGCCAACTTACCTCGTATCGGAGGTATAACGTCAACGATGTATCACGGTGATGATGTACTCAGTGATCGAGATAGCCCGTGTCGATGTACTTCTGGCATGCGGCACAATGCGGGCATGCTGGAGCTCGCCATCCTCGGTTTTCTTTACGACGCCCCGCTGCACGGCTACGAGCTGCGCAAACGCATCACGGCCCTGACGGGACACGTCCGTCCGGTGGCCGAGAGCACCCTCTATCCGACGATCAAGCGGCTGGAGAAGTCGGGTTTCCTGGTGCGCACCACCGAGCCGGGCGCCGTCGCCGCCCCGCGCCATGTCCTCAGCCTCACCGACGAGGGCGGGCGCGCACTGCGCCGGCGGCTCGCCGAACCCGCCCAGCGCGACATCACCGACGAGAACCGCTGGTTCACGGTGCTCGCCTTCCTCCGGCACCTGGACGACGCCGCCGCCCAGGCGGCCGTGCTGCGCCGCCGGCTGGCCTTCCTGGAGGAGCCCGCGAGCTTCTTCTACGAAGGCGACCGGCCGCTGCGGGCCGAAGAGGTGGAGGACCCGTTCCGGCGCGGTGTGCTGACCATCGCGCGGGCCACCTCGCGGGCCGAGCTCACCTGGCTGCGCGAGACCCTCGCCTCACTGGGCGGATGACCCGCCCGGGTGCCGGACCGGGCAGCCCCGGACGCCGGGCACCGGGCGGGTGCCCAGGTCGCCCAGCCGGAAGCCGTTCGGGTACCCCTTGATCTCGCGGTTCTGTCGCGCGTGGTGGGGTGCGCGGCGCGGCGGCAGCAGCCGCACCAGGCGTCCACGCGCGCGTACCGCAGCCCGCACCAGCGCGCGGGTCACGGGGCTGGGCGGCGCGTAGCGAAACGCGGCCAGCAGGTGTTCGTCGAGCAGGGCGAGTGTGGCGTTGCGCAGGACGGGTGCCAGCGGCCTCGGATACCAGGAGGCCATCAGGGCGAGCGTGGCGTCCGAGACCCGCCGCGCACCCTCGTCCCAGCCGAAGTGAGCCTCTTCGTAGGCGTCGAGACAGGCCTCGAACTCCTCGTACGTCTCGGGGATGTCCTTGATGCCGAGGCGCTGTCCCAGGGTGCGGTAATGCACGGTGCAGGCGACGATCTCGTGGCGCGACAGCCTGCGCCATCCGTAGGCGTCGATCCATCGCTTCGGCATCACGACGAAGGTGCAGAGCACGTACCGCATGTCGTCGTTGCCGATGTCGTAAGAGCGGTGCATCTGGTTGATGCGCCGGACGGCCGTCCGGCCCTGCTCGCTGTCGAAGCCGTGCTCGACGACGGCGTCGAGCAGGAGCGAGGTGTCGTCGTAGCGCTTCTGTGCGCGGTCCGTGAGTTCCGCCGTCTCGGCGAGCAGGCGCCCGATGCGCGGCACCGCGTAGGTGCGGTACAGGGCCAGCTCCAAAGCACGGGTGACGTCCCAGGGGAACTCGTACGCCGCGGTGAGTCGGTAGATCTCGAACGCGTCCTCGTACGGGTCCATCCGCCGGATCCGCCTGAGCCTTTCGAAGCGCTTCACCGCACCGTCCCCCTTCTGCCGCCGGAACTCCAACTCTAGGTTGAACAGCAGGAGATGAACGATCAGTCAGGGCAACCACGCAGGGGGAAGGCGGTCGGCATGTTCGACAGGGTCCGCAAGGCCTACGCAAGATTCCGCGACGCGAAGCGCGCGCGGTCGCGTCCGGACGGGGAGGGGGGTCCCGGGAAGGCGTCGCGCGGAGGCGGGAGACGCACCCACAATCTGTTCGAGGCGGCCGCCGCGTACGTCTCGGCGTGCGCCGAGGACGATCAGGACAGGATCGACGAGGCGGCGGGCTGGGTGTCGCCGGAGGCGCTGTCCTTCGGCGTCAACGAACTGGCCTGCCGCGCGGTCATCGCGCTCGCCCGGGAGCGCGACGAGTCGCCCCGGACCGTGGCTCGTGAGCTCCTGGGACTGCCTTCGGCGTGACGGACGCAACGGCCGGGGGTGGTCGATTCGCCCCGTCCGACCGAAAAGCCGCAGCTCGGGTGTGCCGGGGAGTCGTGACAAGCGCCTTCCCACCGCACTAGGGTGCGCGCCGTTGGACAAACCTATGGGGAGGCTGGGATGGCTGGGACGGACGAGGACGCCGTCGCCGCCGCGGACGATGCGCTCTATGTGCTCACGGCGGTGTTGCTGACGCCGGCGAAGTTCCCGAGCGCGCTGGGCGACGACTACCCGGAGGCCTGTGCGGCGCTCGGCCTCCCGCCGCTCGCCGACGGGTACGGATTGGTGCTGGGCCAGGACGGCGAGGGCGCGCGGTGGACGGTCGTCATCGACGACGTGTCGCTGGTGGCCGTCGCCATCGCGTCGTGGGACTGCGGCATGGAGTACGACCTGTCACCCGACGAGCGGACGGTCGTCGCCGCCCTGCCCGGCTGGCCGCTGGCGGTCGCCGTCGCGGCTCCCGGCGTGCCCGCGCCGCACGATCCGGCCGCCGAGGTCGCGGAGGGCCCCGCGCTGTCGCCTCCGGACACGACCACCTGGGGCCCGGCCCAGCGACGCCTGGGGGCCGACGAGATCGCACTCCAGTGGGCCCTGTGGCGCGAGCAGATCGACGACGCGGACTTCGCCCGCCCCCAGGAGGGCGCCACCGCCGACACCGGCGCCGACGCCGGCCAGGGGGCCCGGGACGACGCGACGGGCGGGCCCGAGGCTGCCGACGGGGTGACCGGGGGCGACGGGGTCAACGGTGCCGGGAAGGGCACGGCGAAGGGCCACGGCGGCATCCGACGCGTCCTCGCCGAGGTACGCGCCTACGTGGACGCCCCGCCTCCGCTCGGGCGCGTCCGGTCGTCGTTCGCTCCCGGTGACGCGCGTACGCTGCGCGCCGACGGACCCGGCTGGTCGCTGGTCGCCCGGACCGACGACATCGCGTTCGTCCTGCTCGACGAAGAGCCCGGCGAGGTGCTGCCGGTCGGCCGCGGACCCGAACTGCCCGGGCTCCTCGAAGCGCTCGACAAGATGGCCGTACGGCCGCTCTGAGGTCGCCGCGGCCCCTCCGCGCATCCAGGCCGTCGGCGCCCGGTCTCCGGGCGCCGACGGCCTGGATGCGCGGAGGGACGGGGACCGCGACACGGTCCCCGTCCTTCAGCGGTCGGTCAGCGGCCGATCTCCTTGCGCGTGGCACGGCGCAGCCTGCGCCGCTGAGAGGGATCCAGGGTGAGGTAGGCCGCCGCCGGAACCCCCAGCACGATCAGCAGGGCAGCCCACCAGGGCAGCCAGATCAACAACAGCAGCCCGACCGCCACACCCCCTGCGGCGATCTTCGCGTTCTTCGACATGTGCGTCGCCTCCTTCGCGGCCACTGCCGCTCTCTGCCATGAAAACGGCTCCACGCGGTCCGCGGTTCCGGACTCGACCCTGAGACGTCCCTGAGGTACGGCCCCGAGACGCCCCTGAGGGTTCCCGTCCCAGCATGGCGGACCGGACCGGATCAGGACATGGTGCGCGTTCACCGCCGCAGTGCTGTACCCTCGGCGACCCCGCCCTGGTAGTCAAGTTTGAGGAGTAGTTTCATCGCCGTGCAGAGGGTTCCCGTGGAGACACCGTTCGAGATCTCCGAACTGGCACGTTGCTCCGCCGTGTTCATACCCGGCACCCAGGCCCGAACCGGCGGCGTCGCCTTCTGGCGACCCGACGACACCGCCCCTCCCGCCGCAGCCGGCCGACAGGTGGAGGATCTGTCCGTCGTCCGGCCCTCCGGCTCCGGGGTGGCACTCGCGCGCGTGCCCGCCCTCCACCTGCCGCTGGAAGAGGCCCTGCCTCTCCTCACGCGTACGCGCGGCGTGCCGGGCGGACACCGGGCCACCGCCTTCTGGGGTGCGGCCGCTCTGCTGGCCCTGCGGTGCGTGGCACGCGGTCTCCTGCTGCCCGGTCTGTCACCGGAGGACCACGACGCCTGGCGGATCGGCCCGCTGGCTCCGCAGGACATCGACCAGGTACGACGACTGGCCGCCTCGATGCCGCCCGAGGCACACGCCGTGCCCTTGGACGAGACCCCGCCTCTGCGCCTTCCCGACCCCGAGCGACTGCTGCGCGCCTTCCTGGACGCCGCAGCGGACGCGCTCCCCCGCACTCCCGCCGCGCCGCTCCTGACGGGAGGTCCGGCCTACGCGGCCCCGCGGCCACGACACCTGCCGGAACTGCGCGCGTGGGCGGCCGACGTCGCCGCGGGCCACGACGCCGGCGTACGGATCTCGCTCCGGATCGAGGTCTCCGGGCTGGACACGCCCGGGACCGACGCGCCCGGCTTCCGGGTCGTGCCGCAGGTGCACAGCGTGAGCGATCCCGCGCTCGTCGCGGACGCCACCGAGGTCTGGGCGGACTCCGGCGCCACCCGTGGGGCGTTCGGCCCCCGCGCGCGGATGGACGCCCTGCTCGCCCTGCGCCGTGCCGCCCGTGCCTGGCCCGCGCTGACACCCCTGCTGTCGGCCACCGTGCCGGACGCCGTCGAGCTCCTCGACGAAGAGGTGTCCGAGCTGCTGGGCGAGGGCTCCCGGGCACTGGCGGGCGCGGGGATCGACGTGCACTGGCCGAGGGAGCTGGCGCGCACCCTGACCGCCCGCGCCGTCGTGGGACCGCCCGAGCAGGAAGGAGGCGGCGATCGGCTGGGCGCGGACACACCGTCCTTCCTCTCGGCGGACTCGCTCCTGACGTTCACCTGGTGGTTCGGGCTGGGTGACCGGCAGCTGACCCGCGAGGAGCTGGACCGGCTGGCCGAGGCCAATCGGCCTCTGGTGCGGCTGCGCGACCAGTGGGTGCTGATCGACCCACGGGAACTGCGCCGGGCCCAAGCCCAACAGGACCGCAAGATGACGCCCGTGGACGCGCTGGGCGCGGCTCTGACGGGCTCGACGGAGGTGGACGGCCGACGGATCGACGTGCGGCCCACCGGGTGGCTGGCGGCCCTGCGAGAGCGGCTGACGCAGCCCGGGGCGCAGGAGCCCGTGGCGCAGCCCGCGGCCCTCGACGCCACGCTGCGCGACTACCAGCGCCGCGGCCTCGACTGGCTGGCCCGGACCACGGCGCTGGGACTGGGGTGCTGTCTGGCCGACGACATGGGGCTCGGCAAGACGGTCACACTGATCGCCCTGCACCTGCACCGCCAGACCGACGCCTCGGCGGCAGGTCCCACCCTCGTGGTCTGTCCGACGTCCCTGATGGGCAACTGGCAGCGGGAGATCGAGAAGTTCGCGCCGGGCACACCGGTGCGTCGCTTCCACGGTCCGCACCGTGATCTGGCGTCCCCGGCCGACGGGGAGTTCGTCCTCACCACCTACGGGACACTGCGCCTGGACGCGGGACGGCTCGGCGAGGTGCCGTGGGGCCTGGTCGTGGCGGACGAGGCCCAGCACGTGAAGAACCCGTACTCGGCGACCGCGCGGGCGCTGCGCACCATCGGCGCACGCGCACGCGTGGCGCTCACCGGCACGCCGGTGGAGAACAACCTGTCGGAGCTGTGGGCCATCCTGGACTGGACGACACCCGGTCTGCTGGGCCGGCTCGGCGCCTTCCGCACGCGGTACGCGCGAGCCGTCGAGAGCGGCGGGGACCCGGCCGCGGCGGAGCGGCTCGGCCGGCTCGTGGGACCGTTCCTGCTGCGCCGCCGCAAGTCGGACCCGGGGATCGCCCCCGAGCTGCCGCCCAAGACCGAGACCGATCGGCCGGTCGCCCTCACGAGGGAGCAGACCGGGCTGTACGAGGCCGTGGTGCGCGAGACGCTCGCCGCGATCGCCGCAGCGGACGACATGGCGCGCCGGGGACTGATCGTGAAGCTCCTGACCGGTCTCAAACAGATCTGCAACCACCCGGCGCAGTACCTCAAGGAGGAGCGGCCGAGGACAGCCGGACGCTCCGGGAAACTCGAGCTCCTGGACGAACTGCTCGACACCCTTCTCGCCGAGGGGGCGAGCGTGCTGGTCTTCACGCAGTACGTGCGTCTGGCGCGGCTCCTCGAACAGCACCTGGCGGCACGGGGCGTACCCACGCAGTTCCTGCACGGCGGCACTCCCGTCGCCGAGCGGGAGAACATGGTCCGGCGGTTCCAGGACGGTGAGGTCCCGGTGTTCCTGCTGTCGCTCAGGGCCGCGGGCACGGGCCTCAACCTCACGCGCGCGGAGCACGTCGTGCACTACGACCGCTGGTGGAACCCGGCCGTCGAGGCGCAGGCCACGGACCGGGCGTACCGCATCGGCCAGACCCGGCCCGTCCAGGTGCACCGGCTGATCGCCGAGGGCACGATCGAGGACCGCATCGCCGCCATGCTGCGCCGCAAGCAGGATCTCGCGGACGCCGTTCTCGGGGCCGGCGAGACGGCCCTGACGGAACTGACGGAACTGACGGACGCCGAGCTGGCGGAACTGGTGGAGCTGCGAGGGGATGCGCGATGAACCGGCACGACAGCGTCGGGGAACGGACCTTCGCCGCGTTGCCTCCCGCGCACGGCAGGGGGTTCGCCCGGACGTGGTGGGGACGGGCGTGGCTGGCCGCGCTCGAGGACGGCGCTCTGGACGGGGAGCAGGTGAAGACGGGTCGTCGGCTCGCGCGCGGGGGCGCCGTGGGCGCGGTGTCGGTGCGACCGGGGCGGATCACGGCCGTCGTCCAGGACCGCGATCACACACGGCACCGGGCCGACGTGCTGCTCGACCGGCTCTCGGACGACCAGTGGGACCGTCTTGTGGACCTCGCGGTGGAGCGCGCGGGGCACGTCGCGGCGCTGCTCGACCGGGAGATGCCGCCCGATCTGGTCGAGGACGCAGAGTCGGCCGGCATCGACCTGCTTCCGGGGCTGGGCGACCTGGAGGCACAGTGCGACTGCGGCGCCTGGGACCACTGCGGTCACACGGCGGCGGTCTGCTACCAGGTGGCGAGGCTGCTGGACCAGGATCCCTTCGTCCTCCTGCTGCTTCGGGGACGCGCGGAACAGAGACTGCTGGACGACCTGCAGGCGCGTGGCTCCGCCGCTCGGCCCGACGCGGAGGCACCGCGGACCGAAGGCGTGGACGCGGCGGAGGCGTACGCGGCCGGGAACATCCTGCCCCCGCTGCCCCCCGTGCCCGTACTCCCGCCGGAACCGGGTGTGCCGCCCTCCTGGGACACGGATGCCCCGCCCCCGGCCGGGGTCGACCCTGCGGCGCTGGAGATCCTGGCCGCCCGGACGGCCGCCGCGGCACATTTGCTGCTCGCGGAGGCACTTCGCGAAGGAGCGGAACGGCGTGCGCCGACGGCCCGGTCGACCGTGGGCCGGGATGCCGTACGGCTGGCGGAGGGCGTCCTCGACTCGGCCGGGTCGGTCAATCGACCCGGCGAGGCCGTGCTGGACCGGCTCGCCGCCGGGTCGGGGCGCGACCGGGGGGAGCTGGCCACTGCCGTCCGGGCCTGGCGACACGGCGGGGCAGCCGCGCTGTCCGTGCTCGAGGAGGAGTGGGTCGTGGAGGGCGAGGCGTCCGCACGCGCGCGTGCCGCGCTGGACTCGGCGTGGGAGGAGGACGAGCGGCCCGTACTGCGGGCCCGGGCGAACCGGTGGACGGTCGTCGGGACGGCCTGCCAACTGCGGCTGGGGCGGGACGGCAGATGGTGGCCGTACCGCGAGGAGGACGGCCGCTGGACGCCGGCCGGGGATGCGGCCCACGACCCGGCGACGGCTCTGGCCGTCGCCCGTCCCGGCGGCGAGGAAGCGCTTTCCTAGGCCGGGCTCCCTCCGACGGCGCTCGGGGCGTCGGCCCGACGGTCGGCCGACGCCCGCTGTTCATCCGGAGGTTGTACGGCGTTCGGCGCGTGCCCCAACCCTGGCCGCTGTCAGCGAACTTGTCGCATCTTCTCCTCAGGAGGCCTGATGTCCCCGCATGCCGCCGGTCGGCGCCGCGTCCATCGTTCCGTGGCGGCGGGCGTACCGCTCGCCGTGCTGGCCGCGCTCGCCACCGCCGAACCGGCCGCCGCGGGCACTCCGGCCCCGCAGGCGCACGTCACACGGACCGCGACGCTCGGCGACATCCCGCTCGGGACGTTCAGTGACGCGCTGCTGCCCGGCACGGTGGCCGACGACCGGGGCGTGGACCTCGGCGGCATCGGCAGCGACATCTATCCGGCGGGCCGCAAGGGCGAGTTCTGGACGGTCACCGACCGCGGTCCCAACGGACAGATCAAGGTGGGCGGCGCCAAGCGCCGTACGTTCCCCGTGCCCGGGTTCGACCCGGCGATCGTGCGGATCCGGGTCGCCGGGGACACGGTGAAGGTGCTCCAGGCGATCCCGGTCACCACGAGCTCGGGGAAGCCCGTGACGGGCCTGTCGAACCAGGCGGGGCGCGACGAGGCCCCCTACTCCTACGACGCGCAGACGCCGCTGGCGTACAACCCGGACGGGCTGGACACCGAGGGCATCGTGCGGGCGGCGGACGGGAGTTTCTGGCTCGTCGACGAGTACGGGCCCTCGCTGGCGCACGTCTCCGCGCGCGGGAGGGTGCTGACGCGTTACGTGCCGCGGGGGCTCAGGCTCACGGGCACGGACTACCCCGTGGTGGAGGCGCTGCCCGCCGTCCTGCTGCACCGCAAGATCAACCGCGGTTTCGAGGGGTTGGCCCAACTCCCCGGCGGTGACCTCGTCCTGGCGGTGCAGAGCCCGCTGTCGCTTCCGGACACGGACGCGGGAGAGGGCTCGCGGACCACGCGTCTGCTGCGCTTCTCACCGAAGAAGAAGGCCGTCACCGCCGAGTACGCGTACCGCTTCGACCCGGTCGACGTGGTCGACCCGAGCGAGGACGACACCTCCGAGCTCAAGATCTCCTCGCTGGTCGCCGTGGGTGGCGACCGGCTGCTCGTGGAGGAGCGCACCGACAAGGCCGCGCGGCTGCACCTGGTACGGCTGAGCCGGGCGGCGAACATCCTCGGCGGCCGCTGGGACGACGACACGACGTCCCCGTCGCTGGAGCAGCTGGACGAACCCACGGCCTCGGGAGTCCCGGTGCTGGCGAAGCGACTGGCCGTCGATCTCGGCACGGTCGCCGGGGTACCGGGGAAGATCGAGGGCGTCGCCCTCGTGGACCACGACACGCTGGCCCTCGTCAACGACAACGACTTCGGGATGACGGACGGCACCGGAGCGTTCGACGCGCAGGGCCGGCTCGTCGACAGCGGCATCGAGACGACGGTCACCTACGTGCGGCTGCCGCGCGGCGTGTGAGCGACGGCCCCTCGGCACGCGCGCGTGGCGGTGTGCGGCGGCCACGCGCGCGTGACCACTAGGGCAGCAGCTCCTCCAGGGACGGCAACAACGACTCGAGATCGCTCGGCAGGTCGCTGGGCAACGCGGTCGGCAGTCGGCTCGGCAGTCGGGTGGGAAGCCGCGACGGCAGTTCGGTCGGCAGGCCGCTGGGCAGCTCGACCGGAAGACTGAAGGACGGCGCGGGAGTGGCACCGGTGCTGTTGCCGACGTCCGGCTCGTCGGCCGGCGAATCGTCGCCTCTCATCAGCACGACGGCGACCACGGCTCCGGCGGTGACGAGCAGCGCGAGGACGACGAAGAGGGGATTCCGCCGCCTTCCGGACCCGCCCGGCGGACCCGACGGTGGCGGCGACCAGCCGCCCCCGCCCGTCCCGTCATCGGGTCCGTAGCCGGAACGCGGCGGTCCGAAGCCGCCCGGAGGCGGCATGTCGCCCGGCGGTCCGGGCGGTTGGGGCGGTACGGGCGGCATGGCCATACCGTCCAGCGTCGCGGTGAACCGCTCGCGGCGCGAGCCCCGCAGGGAAGTTGATACCGACTCATGCCATGGACCGCATGATTCCGGCGTATTCCGCGCGGAGACAGCTCGAAGCCGGGCGAGCAACGCGCGGAGGCCCGCACGACGACCGAGCGACGACCGCACGACGACCGAACGGAGACCGAGCGGAGACCGAGCGGAACCGGGCGTTCGACGGCACGCGCGTGTGCACGCTCACCAGTGCACACACGCGTGCGTGCCGGTTCAGCCCCGGGCGCCCAGGAGGTGGTCCATGGCGAGCTGGTCGAGGTGCTCGAACGCCATGCCACGGGCGGCGGCCGTCTCGGCGTCGAAGTCCTCGAAGGCGGTGCGGTCGGCGAGCAGGCTGTCCAGGCCGTCGGGCGCGGTGGCCTGGGCGAGCTCGTCCAGGCGCGAGGCGCGCAGGGCCTCCTGGACCTCCGGGTCGCCGCGGAAGGCGAGCGCGCGCTCCTTCAGGATCAGGTAGTTGCGCATGCAGCCGGCGGCCGAGGCCCACACACCGTCGAGGTCCTCGGTGCGCGGCGGCTTGAAGTCGAAGTGCTTCGGGCCCGCGTACCCGGCGCTCTCCAGCAGGTCGACCAGCCAGAACGCGGAGCGCAGATCGCCGGCGCCGAAGCGCAGGTCCTGGTCGTACTTGATGCCGGACTGGCCGTTGAGGTCGATGTGGAAGAGCTTGTCCGCCCACAGCGCCTGGGCGATGCCGTGCGGGAAGTTCAGCCCGGCCATCTGCTCGTGGCCGACCTCCGGGTTCACGCCGTACAGCTCCGGGCGCTCCAGGCGCTCGATGAAGGCCAGGGCGTGGCCGACGGTGGGGAGCAGGATGTCGCCGCGCGGCTCGTTCGGCTTGGGCTCGATGGCGAACTTCAGGTCGTAGCCCTGGGAGGTCACGTACTCGCCGAGGAGGTCGAAGGCCTCCTTCATGCGGTCGAGGGCCACCCGTACGTCCTTGGCGGCACCGGACTCCGCGCCCTCACGTCCGCCCCAGGCGACGTAGATCTTCGCGCCGAGCTCGACGGCCAGATCGATGTTGCGGATCGTCTTGCGCAGGGCGTAGCGACGCACGTCACGGTCGTTCGCCGTGAACGCGCCGTCCTTGAAGACGGGGTGCGTGAAGAGGTTGGTGGTGGCCATGGGCACGGTCATGCCGGTGGTGTCCAGGGCCTGGCGGAAGCGCTTGATGTGCTCCTCGCGCTCGCTCTCGGAGGACCCGAAGGGGATCAGGTCGTCGTCGTGGAAGGTCACACCGTAGGCACCCAGCTCGGCCAGGCGCTGCACCGACTCGACCGGGTCCAGGGCACGCCGCGTGGCGTCGCCGAACGGGTCCCGTCCCTGCCAGCCGACGGTCCAGAGGCCGAAGGTGAACCTGTCGTCGGGGGTGGGCTGGTAGCTCATACCGCGGCTCCTTGCTTGAAGACTGTGTCGCTGACTGTGTCGCGAGCTATTTCGTCATGGCAGTTTACAAATTAGTATGCGAACGCATCTCTGGGAAGACAGATCCCGCAGAGCCGCGGAAAAACTTGAGGGAGAACCCGATGTCAGCAGCCGAGGGTCCGCTCGTCGTCGGCGTGGACACGTCCACCCAGTCCACCAAGGCGCTGGTCGTCGACGCGGCCACCGGCCAGGTCGTCGCGAGCGGCCAGGCACCGCACACGGTGACCTCGGGCGCCGGCCGCGAGAGCGACCCCCGCCAGTGGTGGGACGCCCTGCGCGAGGCCCTGCACCAGTGCGGTGACGCGGCCCGCGAGGCCGCCGCGGTCTCGGTCGGCGGGCAGCAGCACGGGCTCGTCACACTGGACGAGCGCGGCGAGCCGGTGCGTCCGGCGCTGCTGTGGAACGACGTGCGCTCGGCCCCGCAGGCACGTCGGCTGACCGAGGAACTGGGCGGAGCGAAGTTCTGGGCGGAACGCACCGGGTCCGTGCCGGCCGCGTCCTTCACGGTCACGAAGTGGGCCTGGCTGGCCGAGCACGAGCCGGAGGCCCTGCGCGCCACGAAGGCCGTACGCCTCCCCCACGACTACCTCACCGAGCGCCTCACGGGTGAGGGCACCACCGACCGCGGTGACGCCTCCGGCACCGGCTGGTGGGCCTCCGCGACCGAGTCGTACGACGCGGAGATCCTCGCCCACGTGGGACTCGACCCGGCGCTGCTGCCCCGCGTGGTGCGGCGCGGAGAAGTGGCGGGCACCGTACGCGACAGTCACGACCTGCCCTTCGCCAAGGGCACCCTGGTCGCCCCGGGCACCGGGGACAACGCGGCGGCGGCCCTGGGCCTCGGGCTGCTCCCCGGCACGCCCGTGCTGAGCCTCGGCACCTCGGGCACGGTGTACGCGGTCGCCAAGCGCCGCCCCACCGACCCCACCGGCACCGTGGCCGGGTTCGCCGACGCGCACGGCGACTGGCTGCCCCTGGCCTGCACCCTGAACTGCACGCTCGCCGTCGACCGCGTCGCCGCCCTGCTGGGCCTGGACCGCGAGGCCGTGGAACCCGCCGCGGACCTCACGCTGCTGCCCTACCTGGACGGCGAACGCACCCCCAACCTGCCCAACGCCTCGGGCCTCCTGCACGGTCTGCGCCACGACACGACCGCGGGCCAGCTGCTCCAGGCCGCCTACGACGGCGCCGTGCACTCCCTGCTCGGCGCGCTCGACCTGGTCCTCGACGAGGACGCGGACCGCTCGGCGCCCCTGCTGCTGATCGGCGGCGGCGCCCGGGGCAGGGCCTGGCAGGAGACCGTGCGCCGGCTGTCCGGGCGGCCGGTCCAGGTGCCCGAGGCCAGGGAACTCGTCGCGCTGGGGGCCGCGGCCCAGGCGGCGGGCCTGCTGACCGGCGAGGACCCGGCGGCCGTCGCCCGCCGCTGGAACACCACCCGGGGTCCGGTGCTCGACGCGGTCGAGCGGGACGAGGCGACGCTCGCGAGGATCGCCGGGGTACTCTCCGACGCGGCCCCGCTGCTGGACCGGAGCACGGGCGCCCACTGAGCATCGACGAATCGACGGAGGCATGACCGCACCGCTGCACGAGGCCCGGCCGACCGGCCCGGGGCGCGCACTGCCCGACACCCAGCAGGGCATGCGCCGCCGCAACCTGGCCCGGGTGATGCACGCCGTCAGGGCCGAGGGACCCCTCTCGCGCGCTGCGGTGGCCTCACGCATCGGCCTGACCCGGGCCGCGGTCTCGACCCTCGTCGACGAACTCATACGCACCGGACTGATCGAGGAGCTGGGCCCCGAGCGGCCGGGCCGGGTGGGCCGCCCCGGCTCGGCACTGGCGGTCAGCGGGCACGGTCCGGCGGGCATAGGTGCCGAGATCGGCGTCGACCACCTGGTGGCCTGCGCCGTCGACCTGCGCGGGGAGGTGCGGGCACGCGCCGTACGGCACGGCACGAACCGGGGCCGCTCCCCCGAGCCGGTGGTCGAGGAACTGACCGGCCTCGTGCGCCAGGTGGTCGCCGAGGCCGAACGCGAGGGGCTGTGGCCGGCCGGACTCGCCGTGGCCGTCCCCGGCCTGGTCGCCCGCGACGCCCGTACCGTCGTCCGCGCGCCCAACCTCGACTGGCAGGACGTCGACCTCGGCGCGCTGCTGCCCGGGCAGTTCCCGCTGACCGTGGACAACGAGGCCAACTTCGGCGGGCTGGCCGAACTCTGGCTCGGCGCGGACACTCCGGAGAACTTCCTGCACGTGTCGGCGGAGATCGGCATCGGTGCCGCGCTGGTCGTGGACGGCAGCCTGCTGCGCGGCACCCGCGGCTTCGCCGGTGAGCTGGGCCATGTGCCGGTGCACCCCGACGGACCGGAGTGCGGGTGCGGAGGGCGCGGATGTCTGGAGCAGTACGCCGGCGAGGAGGCGGTGCTGCGGGCGGCCGGGCTGGAACCGGGCGAGGACCGCGTCGGACTCCTCGCGGGACGCGCAGCGGACGGCGACCCGGACGTACGGCGGGCGCTGCGCGAGGCGGGAACGGCCCTCGGTATCGCGCTCACGGGGGCGCTCAATCTCCTGGACCCGGAGGGCGTCGTGCTCGGTGGCGCCCTGGCCGGGCTCGCGCCGTGGCTGCTGCCGTCGCTCGAGGCCGAGCTCTCCCGGCGTACGGCGGGCCCCGCCCGTGCGGTGTCCGTCTCCCGGCTGGGCCCCGAGGGCCCGTTGCTGGGGGCCGCGCACTCGGTGGTGCGGGCCGTGCTGGACGATCCCGCGGCAGTGGCGGAGCGGGCCTGAGCCGACGGGCCGTGGGCCGGACCGCCGGTCCGGGACCGGGAGGCGTGAGCCTCGCAGGCGTCGGATCCGGCGCCTCCGCCGGGCTCACCGGTCGCGTCACAGGCCGGCATCCGCGCTCACCTCGGCCGGGGTGCCGATGTGACGGGGGCCGGAACTCCCCGTTCGGGTGAGCGAGTTGTCCACAATCGCGCACTCGTCCACCGAAGCCCGGCGTGTCCTCCTGACCGACCGGTCGGCGCCGTAGCGTAATGCCTCCGGGACACGGCCGCCGTGCGGTGACGGCAGTGCCCGGCCGGTACGGGATCACGGGTTCGGCGAGTCGGACGCGTACCGGATCGACCGCCGCCCCGTACGCGCTCCGGTGCCGCCCGCCGGACGTCCGAGACCCCGAAAGGCGACACCTCTGTGGAACGAGCGAAATCCCTCCCCGGACGACGACGGATCCTGAAGGGCGCCGCCCTGGCCGCCGTTCCCTACGTGCTGCTGCCCGACGCACCGGCGGGCGCCCGGACCCGGAGCGTCGACTACCCGCGCGCCGAGTGGCAGCCCGCGGCCGCCGCCAACCGCACGGCCGCGAACCGCCCTCTCGGCCATCCCGTCGACCGCGTCGTCATCCATGTCACGCAGACCCTCTACGCCAAAGCCCTGACCGTCTTTCAGAACCCGCGCAAGAGGGTGTCCGCCCACTACGTCGTGCGCTCCGTGGACGGTCATGTGGCGCAGTGCGTGCGCGAGTCGGACATCGCCTGGCACTCGGGGAACTGGGGTTACAACACCCGCAGCATCGGTATCGAGCACGAGGGCTGGGTCGACAGACCCGTCTGGTTCACCGACGCCCTCTACGAAGGGTCCGCCCGGCTGACGGCATCGGTCTGCGACCGGTACGGCATCCCGAAGGACCGCGCGCACATCATCGGCCACTACGAGGTGCCGGGCACCGATCACACCGATCCCGGTCCGAACTGGGACTGGAGCCGCTACCTGAGACTCGTCTCCCGCGCCTGAACCGAACCGGACCGCGGACCGGACCGCCCTCCGGACCGCCCTCCGGAACTCCATCCGGACCGCCGTCCGGACCGCCGTCCGGACCGCAAGCGGATCGTCGCGTTCGGAGTGACGTCGTCCAAACGGTTGTCGGTCCGCGTACCCGGCGTGACGATGTCCCCAGCCGTATCCCCTTCCGGGAGGACGAGTTGACCGATCCCTGGGTGGCCCTCGAACCGGGCGCCGACCCCGCCGAGCGCGTGCGGGTGCTGCGCCGGGCGCATGAGACGTTCGCCGAGGCGGGCACCGTGCCGCGGCCGGTGCGCTCCGTCGTGGCCGACTCCTGGCGGCGTTCCGCCCGGGCCGGCGTCGGTCCCGACGGCGCGGCGAGCGTCGAGCTGACCGACGGCGATCTCGGCTCCTACCGGTCCGAGCATCCGCTGGCGCGGGTGATGCCGTTGTTCCGTGAACTGATGGGCACGTTCGCGGCCGACGGTGAGCATCTGCTGGCGGTGTGCGACGCGCACGGCAGGCTGTTGTGGGTCGAGGGGCACGCGGCGACCCGGCGCCAGGCGGGGCGGATGAACTTCGTACCGGGTGCGCGATGGGCGGAGAGCGCGGTAGGGACGAACGCGCCCGGCACCGCGGTCGCCCTGGACCGGCCGGTGCAG
This sequence comes from Streptomyces sp. Root1310, assembly GCF_001426425.1. Taxonomy (NCBI): domain Bacteria; kingdom Bacillati; phylum Actinomycetota; class Actinomycetes; order Kitasatosporales; family Streptomycetaceae; genus Streptomyces; species Streptomyces sp. Root1310. The sequence goes on from NZ_LMEQ01000031.1 coordinate 506,696, forward strand.
GTGTTCGCGGCCGAGCACTTCATCCGGCGGGTGCAGCCGTGGACGTGCGCCGCCGCCCCGGTGCACGATCCGCGGACCGGGCGGGTGCTGGGTGCCGTGGACATCACGGGCGGGGACGGCCTGGCCCATCCGCACAGCCTGGCCTTCGTCCAGGCGGTCGCGCGGGCCGCGGAGGCCCACCTGGCGCTGCTCGCCCCGGAGCGGCCCGCCGTCGACGCACCGCGGCTGACCGTGCTGGGCCGGGACGAGGCGCGTCTGGTCACCGGCGGACGTGACCTCAGACTGAGCCGTCGGCACAGCGAGATCCTGGTGCTGCTGGCCCGCCGCCCCGAAGGCCTGACGGGCGACGAGCTGCTGTGCGCGCTGTACGAGGACGAGTCGGTCCCACCGGTGACACTGCGGGCCGAACTCGCCCGGCTGCGCGGGGTGCTCGGCCCCGGGCTGCTGGCCTCGCGCCCCTACCGGCTCACCGTCGCCTGCGAGTCGGACGTCGCCGTCGTCGAACGAAGGCTGGCGGCAGGCGCGGTCACGGCCGCCGCGACGGCGTACACCGGGCCGCCGCTGCCGTCGTCGCAGGCACCGGCGGTGGCACGGCTCAGAAGCCGTCTCGCCGAGGGTCTGCGCGCCGCGCTGATCGCGCGCGGCGATCCCGATCTGCTGGCGGACTGGGCGCACGCCCCGTGGGGCGAGGACGACCTCGACGTGTGGCGGGCGCTCGCGGCGGCCCGCCCGACGGCCGCGATACGGGCTCGCCTCGCGTCCCTCGAGTCGGAGCTGACGGCGCCGACCGGATGGCCGCACCCGTAGGCCGGGCGAGGCGACCTCAGCCGAGGCGTCGGCCCGCAGGACGTGCCGGCCGTGACGTCGGCAGGCAGGACGTGGCGCAGCCGAGGCGTCGGCAAGCAGGACATGGCGCAGCCGAGGCGTCGGCAGGCAGAGCGTCGGTGGACACGGTGTCGGTGGACACGGTGTCGGTGGACACGGTGTCGGTGGACAAGGCGGCCCGGCGGGCAGCGCAACGTGGATGCAACGTCAGCCTGCCTAGCCTCCCGCGGAGAGCTGCCCAACGGCGGGCAGCGCTGCTGAGGGAGGCAGAGCAGGATGACCCGTTACGCGGCGCCAGGCACCGAGGGCGCGATCGTCTCCTACCAGACGCGGTACGACCACTACATCGGCGGCGCGTACGTGCCGCCGGCCCGGGGGCAGTACTTCGACAACCCGTCCCCGGTCAACGGCGAGACGTTCACCGAGGTGGCGCGCGGTACGGAGGAGGACGTGGAGCTGGCGCTCGACGCGGCGCACGCGGCAGCGCCCGGCTGGGGCCGCACCTCGGCGACCGAGCGCTCCGACATCCTGCTGAAGATCGCCGACCGCATGGAGGCGCATCTGGAGCCCCTGGCGGTCGCGGAGAGCTGGGAGAACGGCAAACCCGTCCGTGAGACGCTGGCGGCGGACATCCCGCTGGCCATCGACCACTTCCGCTACTTCGCCGGCGCGGTGCGGGCCCAGGAGGGATCGCTCAGCGAGGTCGACGACGACACGGTGGCGTACCACTTCCACGAGCCGCTCGGCGTCGTCGCCCAGATCATCCCGTGGAACTTCCCGATCCTGATGGCCACCTGGAAGCTCGCGCCGGCCCTCGCCGCGGGCAACACGGTGGTCATCAAGCCCGCCGAACAGACCCCGGCCTCGCTGCACTACTGGATGAGCCTGGTCGCGGACCTGCTCCCGCCGGGCGTGGTGAACATCGTCAACGGCTTCGGGCCGGAGGCGGGCAAGCCGCTGGCGTCCAGCCCGCGGGTGGCGAAGGTCGCGTTCACGGGCGAGACGTCCACGGGCCGGCTGATCATGCAGTACGCGGCGGAACACCTGAAGCCGGTCACCCTGGAGCTCGGCGGCAAGTCACCGAACATCTTCTTCGACGACGTGTGGGAGAAGGACGACGACCTTCGCGACAAGGCCCTCGAAGGCTTCACCATGTTCGCCCTGAACCAGGGCGAGGTCTGCACCTGCCCGTCGCGCGGGCTGATCCAGCGCGGCAACTACGGCGACTTCCTTCAGGCGGCCGTCGCCCGCACCGAGCTCATCAAGCCCGGCCACCCCCTCGACACGGACACGATGATCGGCGCACAGGCGTCCGGCGACCAGCTCGCGAAGATCCTCTCCTACATCGACATCGGCCGGAAGGAGGGCGCGAAGATCCTCACCGGCGGCGAACGCGCGGAGTACGACGGCGAGTTGAAGGGCGGCTACTACGTCCAGCCGACGATCTTCGAGGGTGACAACCGTATGCGGATCTTCCAGGAGGAGATCTTCGGTCCGGTCGTCTCGGTGGCCTCGTTCGACGATTTCGACGACGCCGTCAAAATCGCCAACGACACGTCGTACGGCCTCGGGGCCGGAGTGTGGACGCGGGACATCAACACGGCCTACCGCGCGGGCCGGGCGATCCAGGCCGGCCGCGTCTGGACGAACTGCTACCACGCGTACCCGGCGCACGCCGCCTTCGGCGGGTACAAGCAGTCGGGCATCGGCCGCGAGACGCACAAGATGATGCTGGAGCACTACCAGCAGACGAAGAACCTGCTGGTGAGCTACTCACCGAAGAAGCTGGGCTTCTTCTAGAGCCCCGAGGGTAATCCCGCCTCGGCGAGGGTCGGCGGCAAGCGCCTGGAGGTTTCCCTCCCCGTCTTCCTCGGCATGTCGCCGGCCCGCTCCGGACTCGCCGACGGCGATGGAGCGACGGGAAGCGGCGCACGTCCAGGAGCGAGGAGTGCGCCGGGCGGCGCTGCCCGTGGCCGCCGTCGGGCGCGCTCCGAGAGGAACGGCAGGCATCTGCCGGGACTCAGGTCAAAACGCTTCTTTGAACAAGCGCATACCCGACGCTCGAAACAATGCGGTGGCAAAAGCAATGACAGGGAGCGGGCGCGCACTCCGAGGAATGCGAATTCTCCATATTAGCTGAACTCTGTAGACGCTCTTGCCCTGGGCTCACGGTCTGCAGCTAGCTAGGTGCTGCGTCCACTTCCTGGCCCGGGTTCCCGATGAGCCCAGGGCAGATCGACAGCACACCGGAAAGTCCCGGGGCCGTCACTCACGGAGGTGGTCGGGAAACCCGTACGTGAGGAGTGGTCATGAAGAAGGCATACGAGGCTCCGACGCTCGTCCGACTCGGCAGCTTCCGGAAGGAGACCGGGCTCCTGGGACGCTCCGGCAACGACCGGCTGATCCTGAGCAAGAACTGACGACCGACGGTCCTTGACCCGACGTCATGACTGAACTGCACGAAAGTGCGGGGACGGGCCCCGGCGACGCGCACTTCGCGGTCTTCACCGACCGTGCGGACGCGGCCGCCGCGGCCCGCTCCTTCGCCCTTCCCGGAAGCCGGACCCTCACGCACGCGTCGGGCCGGCCCTGGCTGGTCGGCCACTGGCACGACGACGAGGTCGTCACGGGGAACGCGGGCGGCGCCGCCCTCGCCGTGGTCGGCTGCTGCCCTGTCACCGCCGACGAACTACGGCGCCGAGCCGCACGGTTGCGTGATCTCACGGAGCTCGACGCGCTGGCCCGGTCCCTTCCGGGCAGCTTCCACCTCGTCGGCGCCCTCGACGGGCAGGTCAGGGTCCAGGGCACCGCCTCCGGACTGCGACTCGTCTTCCACGCGGAGATCGATGGCCTGCGGGTGGCCGCCACCCGTGCCGACACGCTCGCCGCCGTCCTGGGCCTAGACCCCGACGTCGAGGAGCTGGCCGTGAGGCTGCTGTGGCCCGCCCCGTATCCGCTGTTCGAGACATCCCTGTGGCGTGCGGTCACCGCCGTGCCCCCGCAGGACGCCGTGGTCGTCACCGCGGACGGGCGCACCGCGCGGCACACCCGATGGTGGACGCCGCCGGAGCCGGTCCGACCGCTTGCCGAAGCGGCGCCTCTGATCCGAAGGGCACTGGAGGAGGCCGTCGGCGCCCGTACCCGGCAGGGCGGCGTGGTCAGCTGCGATCTGTCCGGCGGCCTGGACTCGACCTCCGTCTGTTTCCTCGCCGACCGCTCCCCCGCCCGCGTGGTGGCCAGTACCTGGCCGGGACGCGATCCGGCGGACACCGACCTGCACTGGGCCGAGCAGGCGATGGGGCACCTCCCGGACGTCGAGCACGTGGTCTGGGACGCCGACGCGTCGCCGCTGGTCTACGAGGACCTGCTCGGCATCGACGACCTCCTCGACGAGCCGACCATCGGCGTCATGGACCGATCCCGGGTCCTGCACCATCTGCCCGGCCTCGCCTCGCGCGGCAGCCGTCTGCACCTGACCGGCATCGGCGGCGACCACGTGGCATGGTGCTCCGAGGCCTACTACCACCGACTGCTGCGTACCCGACCGCTGTTCGCCGTGCGGCAGTTGCGCGGGTTCCGGGCGCTGTGGCAGTGGCCGCTCGGCGGCACGGCCCACGCGCTCGCCGACTCCCGGTCGTACGGGAAGTGGCTCGCCGACGCCGCCGGCCGCCTGCGCGGTCCGTTGCCCCCGTCCGTCGCGACGGGTCTCGGCTGGGGCATGGCTCCGCGCCTGTTCGACTGGGTGACTCCCGAGGCCGAACACATGGCCCGCCGGGCACTGCACGCGGCCGCGGCGAGCATCTCGCCGCTGCATCCGGACCGTGGCATGCACAGCGACCTGGAGCAGATCCGCTCGTGCACCCGCGTCATCCGCCAGTGGGACCGGATGGCGGCCCGCGCCGGTCTGCCGATGGCCTCTCCCTTCCTCGACGACCGCGTCATCGAGGCGTGTCTCGCCGTACGCCCGAGCGAGCGGGTCACGCCCTGGACGTACAAGCCCGTCCTGGGCGCCGCGATGCGCGGGATCGTGCCCGAGGCGTGCCTGCGGCGGTCCACGAAGGCCACGGCCTCCATGGACGCCTCCAACGGGCTTCGCGAACACCGCGCGGACCTGCTGGCCCTGTGGGAGGACTCGCGGCTGGAGGAGCTGGGTCTGGTGGACGCCGCCGAACTCCGCCGCCTCGCCCGGCGGCCCGCCTCTCCGGGATTGTCCGACGCCATCCTCTACTCCACGATCGCCGCCGAGGTGTGGCTGCGGGGCATCTCCGGCAGCCACACCCGTGTCCCCCACCTCTGATCACATCCCTACGTCAGAAAGGCCCTCACATGCCTCTGCGGTTCGGCGCCGACGTCTCCACGGCCGAGACCGACTACGGCACGGTGCTTCTGGACGAACGGGTCGGCGCCTACTGGGAGTTGAATCCGACCGCCACCCTGGTCGTACGCACGCTGATCGACGGCGGGGAGGAGTCGGACGCGGCCGCCGCCCTGGTCCGGGAGTTCGACATCGACGAGGCGCAGGCCCTGCGGGACGTCGAGGCGCTCGTGGGACAGCTGCGGAGCTCGGGACTGGCCTCATGACGACGCCCAGCGCGCTGGAACGACCCACCGGTGTGCCCATGGCCCGACGCCTGGCCGCCCACCTCGTCCTGCTCCCCGCCGTCGCCCTCGCCCTCCTGCCGCCCCGGCGGATCCGCACCGTACTCGGCATCCTGCGGCGCGGTGCCGCACCCGCCACCACCAGGCACGCCCAGAACGCGCGCGACGCCATGTGCGCCGCCAGCCTGCACTGCGCCGGACCGAAGGGGTGCCTGCCGCGCTCTCTGGGGGCGGCACTGCTGTGCCGGCTCGGCGGAACGTGGCCGACCTGGTGCACCGGCGTGCGCGTCGTCCCGCCCTTCACCGCGCACGCGTGGATCGAGGCGGAAGGCAGTCCCGTCGGGGAGGGTGCGCCGGAGGGCTACTTCGCCCGGCTGGTGGCCGTCGCCCCGCTGCCACGACCGACGGACCGATGACCGGCACAACGGTCGCGAACGGCGGCCCGGCCCGGGTCGCCGAGGGGGACAAGTCCACCCGGACGGCGGTGGCCACGATGTACCGGCTCACCGCCGGGCACCGGAACGCCATCGCCGTCGCCACCGTACTGACCCTCATGGGCTCCGCCCTGGGACTGGCCCAGCCACTCATCGCCAAGCACGTCGTGGACGCGAGTGGCCGCGGGCAGGTCATCTGGCCACTGCTGGCACTCCTCGGCGCGCTGTTCGTCACGGAAGCGGCGACGGGAGCCGCGGGGCGCTTTCTTCTGGAACGGATGGGCGAACGTGTCGTACGGCAGGTCCGGCACGGGCTGGTGGGGCGGCTGCTCCGGCTGGAGATGAGGGAGTACGACCGCCAGCGGGGCGGCGACCTCATCTCCCGGGTGACGGCCGACACCACCTTGCTCAGGGAGGTCGTGTCGCAGGCCCTCGTCGACCTGGTGACGGGAAGCCTTGTCGCCGCAGGGGCGATCGTCCTCATGGCGTGGCTCGACCCCCTGCTGCTGCTCATGGTCGCCGTCACCGTGGCCGCGGCGGCCCTGGTCGTCGCCTCGCTGCTCACGGGCATCCGAGGCGCGTCCGAACACATGCAGGACTCGGTCGGCGCCATCGCCGCCGACCTTGAACGCGCCCTCGGCGCCCTGCCGATGGTCCGCGTGCATTGCGCCGAGGAGCGCGAGGCTGCGGGCATCGGCGCACGCGTCGAGGCGGCCTACGGCGCGGGGGTACGCACCGCGAAGCTCGCCTCTGTCATGAGCCCCGCTGTCGAACTCGCCGTCCAGGGCTCCTTCCTCATCGTCCTGGTCGTCGGCGGCCTGCGCGTCAACGGCCACGCCGGCTCCCTCGGCGACCTCGTCGCCTTCCTGCTGTACGCCTCGTACCTCGTCCTGCCGCTGTCCTCCGTCTTCCACGCGGTGGGCCTCATCCAACGCGGGATGGGCGCCTACCAGCGCATCGACCAGGCGCTCCGGCTGCCCGTCGAGCCCACCGCACCGCGGATCCGAAGAGTCCCCGTCCCCACACCCGCGCCGACCGGGCCGTCCGACACCCTCGAGCAGCCCGCCCTCGCCCTGCGGGACGTCCGCTTCGGTTACGCCCCGGACCGGCCGGTCCTCCGCGGCGTTTCGTTCGCCGTCCCGCACCGGCAGCACGTCGCACTCGTGGGTCGGTCCGGAGCCGGCAAGAGCACGGTGTTCGCCCTGGTCGCGAGGTTCTATGAGCCGGACGCGGGCCACGTGCTCTTCGACGGGCTGCCCGCCGCCCAACTCACCCGTGACGCATGCCGCCGGCGCATGGCCGTCGTCGACCAGAACGCGCACGTCGTCCGCGGGACCCTGCGCGACAACATCGTCTACGCCGTTCCCGACGCCACGGAAGCGGAGATCAGGCGCGTCATGGAACTGGCCCGACTCGACGAAGTCGTCGACCGGCTGCCCGGCGGCCTGGCCGCCGTCATCGGCGAACGCGGCAGCACCCTCTCCGGCGGAGAACGCCAACGCGTCGCCATCGCGCGGGCGTTGCTGGCCCGCCCCTCGCTGCTCCTGCTGGACGAGCCCACCTCCCACCTCGACGCGATCAATGAATCGGCCCTCACCACCGTCATGAAGGACGTCGCCCAGGAGTGCGCTCTGCTGGTCATCGCGCACCGCCTGTCTACCGTGCAGCACGCCGACCACATCGTCGTGCTGCACGACGGCCGCACCGCCGCCGGCGGACGCCACGAGGAGTTGCTGGCCGTCAGCGCCCTCTACCGCGAGCTGGCCGCGAGCCAGATGCTCCGGCCGGGCGGGCACCCCGGAAACGGCGACCGAGCGGGGACATCGGGTTGAAGCCATGCCGTCCTCGCGGCCCGGTCGGCCCGAGATCCGGACCATGCACGGCCAACGGCCCAGCTGTCGCGGCCATGGGCTCACCAGTCATCTGTTGTCCGCCCCCCCCAACCGATCCCCCCACCGATCCTTCTGCCGAGTCCCGTTCGGCAGGGTCCCGGCGCACGTTCATCGCGACGACCACCGCGGTCGGGGGTGCCGTCGGCGGCGGCCTGGTCGCGGGGTCGCTCCCGTTGGGTGCCTCGGCGGCGACCGCCGCCGAGGCACCACCGAGTCCACAGAACGCGTACCCGGCGGAGACGGAACTCCCTCACCCTGCCGGCCGGCAGCCACCATCGTCGACGGACCCTGCGGCGTAGTCCGAGGTCAGTCGGTAGACGCCCGCCCGGGGCGCGGTCAGCCGGGTCCACGGACCGTCCGCGCTGACGCACGCTCCCTCGGCCCGCAACCACGGCGAATACGCGATCCGCACGGTGCTCGTCCCGGCGCGAGGCATCCTCAAGGTCAGCCCTGCCTCTCCCGCGTGCTGCAACACGGCCGGAGCGGAGACCAGCGGCAGAGTGTCGCGCACGCGGTAGATCTTCCAGTACCGGTCCTGCCAGACGAGCTCCAGCCAGTGTTGTCCCTCCTTGATCAGAGCGGTCTCGCGCTCCGCGGACCGATCGGGCGGGCCGTCGTGCAGCACGACGTAGCCCACAGCCCAGTGGCGCAGCCAGGCGTGGTAACGCGGCCCGTCGAGGTCGCCCTCGTAGAACAGGCGTCCCCGTTCCACGTCCAACTGCTGATTCCAGCCCCGCATCAGTTCGACGTGCGGGCCGAGGAGGGTGGCCCCGCGGTGGTCGCGATCCGTCGGCAATTCGACACGGCCGCGGTCCGCACCCAGGCGGGCGAGCGCGGCGAGCACTCCGTCGGTGTGCGTGACCCAGCCCGGAACGGGGTCCGGGCTCCGCAGATGCATCAGCGACGTCACACAGAGATAGGAGACGGAGAGAGCCGTCACCAGAGCCATCGCGCGCATACGAGTTCGGCGTACGCCGTTCCGGGTGGCTCCGGAGCGGCGGTGCAGCGCGGCCGCGAGCAACACCGCGGGGGCGAAGAGCAGGGCGAGGCGCTCCACGTTGTTGCCGATCGGTGAGGGGACCAGCCAGGTCAGGACGACCCCGGCGGCGTACAGGGCGCTGCCTGCCCGCACCACCCGCCACTTGCGCGGGGACGCCCACACCACGGCGGCGGACAACAGCACGGGCAGGATCATCCGGCCCGCGGCCATGGGCTGTTCGCCATGGAAGGGGAACAGCAGGGTCGTCAAGCCGACGACGGCGACGGGCGGGAGAGTCAGGGCGAGACACTTGCCGTACTGCCGGGTGACCAGATACCCGGCGCCCGCCACCAGCAGGAAGAGTCCGGCCACCGGGCTGCCCATGGTCGCGAACAGCGCCCCGAACGCGGCGGCGGCAAGCCGGGCCGGGCGGGGCGCACGGTCGGCCACGGCGAGCAGGCCGGCGAGAGCGAAGGCCAGACCGAGGGCGAACGTGGTGCGGCCGAGCACGACGTTGTACCAGAGGCCCAGCGCTCCGACCAGCCCGGGCCACAGCGACACACGGGGAACGGTGCGCTCCAGCAGCATGGCCAGCAGACAGGTGGCACTGACTCCGGACAGCACGGAGACAGCACGGACACCGAGCAGTGCCATCAAGTGCGGTGATATGACGCTGTAATTGACGGTGTGGACCCCGCCGAACCAGAAGAGCCCGTACGGCGTGACCGGGTGCCTGCCCACGAACCCCGCCCACGCGTACTGCGCGGCGAGGTCACCGCCGTCCGTCGCAAGAAGGGCATCCCACCCCCAGTACAGGGGGAGTACGGCGGCGATGGCGAGGAGCGGGACGCGGTATCTCGCCGCTCCGGACGACCGGCGTTCCCGGCGCAGTGCAGAGGCTGGGGGTTCCAGTGAGGCGGGGGTCGGCAGGGTGAAGGACTGTAGGGGCATATCGGCTTTCCCGGTGCGGTACGGACGCTGTACAAGCCCGCTGAGGAATTCGTGGCCCTGAGGGCTCCTGGAACTCGCGGACCCGCGCAGGCGTCACGGCCGGGTTTCTCCCGTCCGTCGCGCCCACTCGCGTATCGCGCACCACATCAGGGCCTCGGCCCCTCGGACGGCTCTCGCGCGTGCCGCCACCGGAGGTCCGGGCCGTTCGTTCGAGGCGCTGACGGCGTCACGCGGCAAGCCCGTATCAGCCCGCCTCCCGCCCGCCGGGGCAGCGTTGAACCACGCTGCGCGGATGGCGCAACTCGCTGACAGCGCCAGCACCAGGAGGCCGACATCGTGCACTGAACCGCTCCGGAATCGGTGGGAGGATCCGGACTGGGGCCTCCTACCCAAGCGGACCACGGACATCAGCCGGATCGCCCCCCGACCATGATCCGGACCATTCCCGGGCCGGCAACCCTCCACCGGCTTCAGCAGAGGCTATTTCCACAGGTCAGCCACAAGCAAGGCGTGTACCACCAGCAGACGAAGAACCTGCTGGTGAGCTACTCACCGAAGAAGCTGGGCCTCTACTGGACACCCTCCCGGCAGGACCCCTTGAGAGGGCCACGACACCGGTCGTGGCCCTCTGCGTCCGGGGTGGGTACCGGGGCCGGGTTCTACGGGCGGCCGCCCAGGCGCGCGCGCAGCAGATTGGGGTCGGCGGCCGTGGTGTAGGCGGCGCTGAGCACGTACACGTCCTTGCCGCGCAGCGCCACGGAGGTGGGGTTCTGCAGTCCGTCGGTGGCATCCAGAACGGTGGTGCCGGTGCCGTCGGTCCGGATGCGCACGACCGTGTTGGGGCCGTTGAGGGCGGCGAGGATCTCGTCCCCCCGGCCGGTGAAGGCGAAATCGTCGATACCGGCCAGGCCCGAAGCCTTGACCTGCGGTGCTCCCGCACGGTTTCCGGAACGGATCGGAATACGCAGGACGGTGCCCCGATCCAGGTTGGTCACCCACAGGGCTCCGCCGTGCACCTTCGCTCCGTTGGCGCCGAGGAAGCCGGTCGAGGCGAGTTCGGGGGCGGCGGACCACGCACGGGGTGTGCCGCCGGTGACGGGGACGGTCCACACGGTGCCGAGCACCGAGTCGGTGATGTAGAGCTGTCGGCTGTGCTCGTCCAGCGCCAGCCCGTTGGGCAGGCCTCCCGCGGGCAGTGCGGCGATGCGCTGCGGTGCCTGCCCGGGGCGCAGCCGCCACAGCCCCGTCAGGTCGGCCGTGCCGGTCGCGTACAGCACGTACAGGGTGCCGTCCGCGGTATGGGCGATGCCGGTGGCCAGGGGGAAGCCGAGGACCGGGGTGCCGACTCCGCCGTCGGCGGGGGCGGGCAGCGTCGCCAGGACGCGCGTGGCGCCCCGGCGGGTGACCTGTGCCACCTGGCGGCCGGCGGCGAAGGTGACGGCCGCCGTGCCGTCGGGCAGCAGGGTGATGTTCTCCGGCATCTGGCCCGTGGACAGGTCGAAGTGGGTGGCGACCCGCACATGTGTCAGCGGTCCTCCGGTGGATGTCGCGTCGGCGGGCACAGCCGCTGCGAGGGTGGCCGCGGCCACCACGACTGCCGACATGATCAGCTTCATGCTTCGGTGGGACATGGGGTTCCTTCACTGTTCTCGGGCATGCGGCAGCCGCGGTGCGATGCCGTGCGGTGCCGTGCGATGCCGTGGACGAGGGGTGCTTCGGGGATGGCGTGATCTGCCGACCGGCGGGCGTGAGGCCGTCCGACCGGCGGGCGTGAGGCCGTCCGACCGGCGGGCGTGAGCCGTCCGACCGGCGGGCGTGAGCCGTCCGGCCGGTGGGCGTGAGCCGTCCGGCCGGTGGGCGCCCTCGGGCGACGGAGGGGCTCGGGTCAGATGGTGCGGGTCTCGGCGCCGTGGCGCGGCTGGGTCGATTCCCGCGGTGCGGTGGAGTGGACGAGCAGGGTGAGGGCTGTGGCGGACGGGGAGCCGGGGGCGGCCGTAGCCACCACCAGGGACGGTCCGCTTCCTTGCGGGCTCTGGAGGGTCTGCTGGGTGACCGCCAGTGTCCCGACCAGCGGGTGGCGCATCTCGTAGTCGGCGACATCGCAGGCCTGGATCCGGTGATCTGCCCACATCGTGGCGAACTCCGGGCTGCGCATGGCCAGTTCGCCGATCAGTCCGGCCAGCAGAGGATCGTCCGGGAAGCGGCCGGCCGTCAGGCGCAGATTGCCCACCACGGCCCGGGCCTTGGCGGGCCAGTCGGTGTACAGATCGCGGGTGTGCGCGTCGAGGAACACCAGCCTGGCCATGTTCGGCCGTCGGCCCGGGTCGTCGGGGCTGTCCTGATCGAGATGACCCGCGAACAGCGCGTGTCCCGGCCGGTTCCAGGCCAGGACGTCGCTGCGGCGGCCGATGACGACGGCGGGTGTGCCCTCGATGGCCGCCAGCAGGGCGCTCGTTGCCGGGGTGACGCGTTCGACGGGCGGTCGGCCGACGGCCCTGGACCGCCTGGGTGCACGGGCCAGGGTGTGCAGGTGGGCCCGCTCGGAATCGTCCAGTCGCAGGGCGCTCGCCACGGCGTCGAGCACCTCGCGCGAGGCGTTGCGTGACTGGCCCTGTTCCAGACGGGTGTAGTAGGGCGCGCTGATGCCCGCGAGCATCGCGAGCTCCTCCCGCCGCAGCCCGGGCACCCGGCGCCGCTCACCGTAGGTCTGCAACCCGACGTCCTGGGGCCGCAGTTGGCTGCGGCGTGCCTGGAGGAAGTCCGCGAGGTGCCCGTGCTTGTTCATGTCACCGAGTATGCGTACGGCCGACGACCCGCGCCTCACCCCGCCGGGGTAGGGATCCCCGGGGTAGGGATCCCCGGGGTAGGCATCGGTGGGGGTAGGCATCGGCGGGGTCTGGTTCGGCCCGGCGGCGGTCTCCAGGATGGGCGCGTTCCTCTTCACCGTCCTCCGGGAGAATCCATGACCGCCACCTGCCCAGACCCCCGAAACCCGCTGGCCGGGATCGACCTGGCTCCCTTCGCCTTCACCCGGCGGTGCTGGGTCGACGCGACGCCGGACTCCGTCTACGACCTGATCAGCGATGTGTCACTGATCGAGACGTGGAGTCCGAGCGCCGGCGGCGTCAGCTACGCACCGGGCGACGGTCCGTGGGCCGGCGCCCGGTTCAGCGGCCGCAACCGCCGGGACGGGCGCGAATGGGTCACCCACTCCGAGGTGGTGCGGGCCGATCCGGGTACCGCGTTCGCCTTCGTCGTCGGTGGAGCCGACGACGGCATCGTGCGCTGGGACTGGCGCTTCCACGAGCAGGGCCGGGGCAGCATCGTCCAACAGTCCTGGCGGTTGCTGCGCGCCGACCCGATCCTGGGCGACACCCTCCAGGACGTCCATTCGTTGCGGGACCACATGGCCGACAGCGCGGAGTCCACCCTGCTCGCCCTGGCGGAGTGGATCGCCGACCGCCGCACCCCCGCCGGCCACCGCACCCGCACCCGCACCCGCTGACAGCTCGGGCCACCTCCGAACGGGCTGCCTCCGAACGACGCGGGGGTGCGGGGGTGCGGGGACAGCATCCTGGCGGAGGAAGAGACCCTTCTCCGAACGGCACCCCCTTGACCCCGGATTCCACTCCCAAACGGAAATTACCCGACGGACTTTTCCTGGCGGCCCCGGCATCCGCGCCCGGCGGTCCGGGCTCTCCAAAAGAAACACAGAGCATCTACAGGAGTGAAGATCGCTCCGCAGGGCACACGATGGATCGGAGGTTGATAACTATGGTTCCTATTCTTCTCGTTCTTCTGCTCGCCCTGATCCTCTTCGGTGCCGGTTTTGCACTCAAGGCCCTGTGGTGGATCGCAGTCATCGTGCTGATCGTGTGGGTCCTCGGGTTCGTGATCCGTCCTGCGGCAAGCGGCGGCAAGCGGGGTCGCTGGTACCGCTGGTAGGCGGACCTTCCTCACGAACGGAACATGGGTGGGCACCGGCGCCATGGCGCCGGTGCCCACCCATGTTCCGTTCCTCCAGCGCTCCGTTCCCCTGCACCAGCGGGACGAAAATGGTGATCTCGTTGATTCAGGGTACTTGGAGGTCGTGGCCGGAGGATGTTCGTGCCGCCAGGAACCATGGCCTCCAACACGACGCCTCCGGCCATTCGAGTTTTGCTTCGGGGCGAATGCGTGGAGGGCGAAAATCAGGGCACTCGATTTCCCGAGAAGGCGTTACCGAAGGTGATGACGTCACCCCGCAGATTCGACTGCGGGGGTAACGAGAATCTCGATGAGGGAGTCGTTTTATGAGTGACAGCATCTGGGGCTACCAGCCGACCACCGGCCACACCACGGGCACCGACCTGATCGGGTACACGGTCGAGGCCACCGACGGAAGCATCGGGAAGGTCGACAAGCACTCGGACGACGTCACCTCTTCGTACCTCGTCGTCGACACCGGCGTATGGATCTTCGGCAAGCACGTTCTGCTTCCGGCCGGCACCGTCAAGACGGTCGACCAGGCCGAGCGCAAGATCCATGTCGACCTCACGAAGGAGCAGATCAAGAACTCTCCCGAGTTCGACAAGGACAAGCACGTCGGTGACGCCGGCTATCACGAGCAGGTCGGCGGCTATTACCAGAACCACCGAAGCGTCTGACCCACGACGTCAGCCGGAAGCGGGGCCGACCTGAGGTACTCCGGTCGGCCCCGCTTCTCGGTCTGCGGCGGCCAAGCCTACGAGTGCCGCTGGCGGCGGGCCGGACGCCGATGCTGCGACGCATGAAGGATCGTGCTCATCCGGCGGCCGCTCTCAGGCGGCCGAAGTACTCCTCGCCCTGTCCGAGCGCGGCCGCCGGCGCCCGCAGCACTCCCGGCTCACCCGTAAGGCCTCGGCCTGCCAGCGCGGCACGATCTCCCGCAACTCCGGCAGTGCGGACGGCCATTGGTTCGGGCCGACCAGACGGAGGTAGTCGGGATCGTCCGGCCCGGTGTCCACGGCCGCGCGCCAGGGGCCGATGTCGATCTGCTCGCGCCGGTCGGCGCTGCCTGCCGTGCACTCGGTCCCGGTACGCGTATAGCCGCGGAACTGGGGCGAGTTGAGGTTCTCGATCTCCCGTCGGCGCTGTTCCGGGAAGGAGGGAGGGGAACGGAAGGACGAGATCGCGGGCCGTCGGACGGCGGTCAACGACAGATCTGGTCGAACTGGTCGGCGCGGCGGCTCACCCAGAACGGGTCGAGCAGCACCGTGTGTGCCGGTCTCCATGGCCGGGATCAAAGCACACGCCCGCAGGTGCGTCCACCAGGCGTCCCGACGGGTGAGACGCCGGTCGGCACGACGACCGGGACGGCGACCGGCACGACGACCGGGACGGCAGCCGGGACAGCCACCCGTGCGACGGCGGGGCACGGCGTGCCGGGCCTTTTCGCCCTCCCCGGCCTGCTGGTGCGCCGTCAGCATCTGTGGTTTTCTGACCTCATGACCGTCCTTGTGACCCGCCGCCACGTCGATTACGTGCGTGTCACCACCACGGGCTGTTCCACCGCGAGCTGACGCCCCACTCCGGTATCCGATCCCCCTCTTGATCCTCGCACCGCGCTGCCCTTCGCCCTGCCCGCGTCCCTGTCCGGGCAGCCGCCGCACGGTCGCTTCAGGCACCCCGCACGCCCCGGGCGCCCGCACGCCCCCGCACAAGGGAGAACCATGAGCCAGCCGATCGACTCCGTCACCGCCGGTCACACCCCCGAGGACGAACCAGCCGGACCCGACACCTCGGCCTGGTCGTTCGAGACCAAGCAGATCCACGCCGGCGCCGCGCCGGATCCGACGACCGGGGCGCGGGCGGTGCCGATCTACCAGACCACCTCGTTCGTCTTCCGCGACACCCGGCACGCCGCCGACCTGTTCTCGCTCGCCGAGCCGGGCAACATCTACACCCGGATCCACAACCCGACCCAGGACGTCTTCGAGCAGCGGATCGCCGCGCTGGAAGGCGGCGTCGCCGCGGTGGCACTGGCCTCCGGGCAGGCCGCGGAGACCCTCGCCGTCCTGACCCTGGCGAGCGCGGGCGATCACATCGTCTCCAGCACGTCCCTGTACGGCGGCACCTACAACCTGTTCCGCCACACCCTGCCCAGGTTCGGCATCGAGGTGTCCTTCGTCGACGACCCGGACGACACCGAGGCCTGGCGAGCGGCGATCCGGCCGAACACCAAGGCCCTGTTCGCCGAGACACTCGGCAACCCGCGCGGCAACGTGCTCGACGTACGGGCGGTGGCGGACGTGGCGCACGGGGCGGGTGTCCCGCTGATCGTGGACAACACCGTGCCGACACCCTATCTGCTGCGGCCCATCGAGCACGGCGCCGACATCGTCGTCCATTCCGCGACCAAGTTCCTCGGCGGCCACGGCACCACCATCGCCGGTGTGGTCGTCGACGGCGGCACCTTCGACTTCGGCGCGCACGCCGACCGTTTCCCCGACTTCAGCGAACCGGACCCCAGTTACCACGGTCTGAGGTACTGGCCCGCGCTCGGCCCGGGCGCCTTCGCGATCAAGCTGCGGGTCCAGCTGCTCCGTGACATCGGCCCCGCCCTCTCCCCGCACTCGGCCTTCCTTCTCCTCCAGGGCGTGGAGACGCTCAGCCTGCGCATCGAACGGCACTCCGCCAACGCCCAGGCCCTGGCCGAGTGGCTGGAACAGCGCGACGAGGTCGCCGTCGTCCACTATCCGGGCCTGGAGTCCAACCGGTGGTACGAGGCGGGGCAGCGCTATCTGCCGCGCGGCGCCGGCGCGGTCCTGGCCTTCGAGCTGCGGGACGGGGTCGAGGCCGGAAAGCGGTTCGTCGACGGCGTCGAGCTGTTCAGTCATCTCGCCAACATCGGCGACGTACGCAGTCTCGTCATCCATCCGGCGTCCACCACCCACAGCCAGCTGGACGAAGCGCAGCTGGCGGCGACGGGCACCGCGCCCGGCCTGGTGCGCCTGTCGGTCGGCATCGAGAACCTCGCCGATCTCAAGGCGGACCTGGAAGCCGGATTCCGTGCCGCGAAGGGCGCGTCCTGAACGCCGCACCGACGACCTCCAGGGTCCCCCTTCCGCCGGCCTCCGGGGCCTGGCGGGAGGGGGACCCTCCGGGGCGCCGCAGATGGCACCTGCGGGAAGGGCCGCTGCCGTTGGAGGCGGGAGGTGAACTCCCGGGTGTGCGGCTGGCGTTCGAGACCTGGGGGCGGCTCGCACCGGACCGCTCCAATGCCGTACTGGTGCTCCACGCGCTCACCGGCGACAGCCATGTCGCCGGGCCGGCCGAACCCGGTCACCCCACCCCCGGCTGGTGGGACGGGCTCGTCGGGCCCGGTCTGGCCCTGGACACCGACCGCTGGTTCGTCGTCGCCCCCAATGTGCTGGGCGGCTGCCAGGGCAGTACCGGGCCGTCCTCGCCCGGTCCCGACGGACGGCACTGGGGCAGCGCCTTCCCCCCGCTGACACAGCGCGACCAGGTCGCCGCGGAGGCCGGGCTGGCCGACGCGCTCGGCATCGACCGCTGGGCCCTGGTGGTCGGCGGCTCCATGGGCGGGATGCGCGCGGTGGAGTGGGCCGTGTCGTATCCGGAACGCACGAGCGCGCTGCTCCTGCTCGCCACCACCGCGGCGGCGAGCGCGGAGCAGATCGCCTGGGCCGACATCCAGCTGCACGCCATCCGCGACGACCCGCACTGGCGTGGGGGCGATTACCACGGCACGGGCCGGGGACCGCACGCGGGACTCGGTCTGGCCCGCCGCATCGCCCACGTCACCTATCGCAGCGAGCCCGAGTTGCAGGTCCGCTTCGGCCGCGCGCCCCAGGAGACGGAGGACCCCTGGAACGGCGGCCGGTACCAGGTCGGGTCGTATCTCGACCACCACGCCGCCAAGCTGGTGCGCCGCTTCGACGCGGGCAGCTATGTCGTACTGGCCGATGCCATGAACACCCACGACGTCGGCCGCGGTCGCGGCGGTACGCGTGCCGCTCTGCGCCGCGTGACCGCACGGACGCTGGTCGCCGGAGTGGGCTCGGACCGCCTCTATCCCCTCGGCCAGCAGGCGGAGCTGGCCGCGGGGATCCCCGCGGCCGATCACCTCCGGGTGATCGAATCCCCCCACGGCCACGACGGCTTCCTCCTCGAAGTGGCGCAGGTCTCCGCACTGGTACGCGAACTCCTCGGCCAGCGGGAGCCGTCGGGGGACTCCGCGCCGGCCTGAGGAGGACCGGGCGCCTTGCCCTTGACGCGTACGTCAGGGGTTAGCGTCTGCGCGCCGCCGGCCGGACCGGCCCGGCGGTCCGCGTCCGCGCGCCCGCCTTCGAACCCGTTCAGGAGCCCCGGCATGACCTCCCCCCCGTCCTCCGTCCTGCCCGCGACCACCCGCGAGATCCTGCTGACCGAGCCGCCCGGGGGGCTGCCGGGGCCGGAGCACTTCACGATCGCGCGGAAGCCGGTGCCCGCACCCGGTCCGGGACAAGTCGTCGTCCGCAACCGGTACTTCCTCGTCTTCCCCGGGCTGCGCACGCTCATCGGCGGCCAGGCCGACGGCGTACCGCTGCCCCGTATCCACGTGGGTGACACGCTGTTCGGACCCGCGGTGGGCGAGGTCGTCGCGGCCGGGCCCGGTGGTCCGTTGCGTCCCGGGGACACGGTCACGCATCTGCTCGGGTGGCGTGAGCACGCGCTGGTGGCGGCGGCCGACTGCGCTCCCCTGGGCGAGGTGCTGCCCGACCCGGTGGCGCATCTGTCGTCCGGTTCGGCCGCCTACGGAGCGCTGACCCGGCTCGCCGGAGTCCGCCCCGGCGACACCGTGTTCGTCACGGGCGCGGCGGGGGCCGTGGGGACGCTGGCGGGCCCCGTGGCGCGGCTGCTGGGCGCGGGGAGGGTCATCGGGAGCACCCGGTCGCCCGACAAGGCCGAGCGGCTGCGGGCCGAACTGGGCTACGACGCGGTCGTGGTCCCGGGAGCTCGGCCCCTCGACGAGCAGCTGGCCTCGGCGGCGCCGGACGGCATCGACGTGCTGCTGGACAACGTCGGCGGTGACCAGCTGGCCGCCGCTGTGCGCGCCGGGCGCAGGGGTGCCCGCTTCGCATTGGTCGGCGCCTTGTCGGGACAGTTGTCACCGCGCCGGGACGGCGGCAGCGCCCCCGCGCGGATCGACACGTTCCGGATCGTCAACCAAGGTATTTCGCTGCACGGTTACAGCGGAACGGACCATCCCGGGGTCGCGGAGGAATGGACCGGGCGGTTCGGGGACTGGCTGCGCTCCGGCGAGATCGCTTTCCCGTACGTGCGGATCCCGGGCATGGATGACGCGCCGCGAGCGTTGCAGGAACTGTTCCAGGGGCGGCACTTCGGGACGGTGGTCGTGGAGTTGCCGCCGACGTGAGGTGCCGTCGCGCGCGGTCGCGGCGGCCGGGACCGAGGACGCGAGGACGGACATGCGGATCGGAGACGCGGCGGCGGCCGCCGGAACCACACCACGGGCGCTGCGGTTCTACGAGGAACGGGGTCTGCTGCCACCGCCGCGGCGCACGGCCACCGGGCAACGTGACTACGGACCGGACGAGGTGGCGAGGGTCCGCGTCATCCGTGAACTGCTGGCGCTCGGACTCACCGTCGAGGACCTGCGCAGTTTCGCCGACCGGATCGGCCTGCTGGTGGAGAATCCCCGACGGCGGTGCGGGCCCCCCGACGACGGCGGGCCCGGCTCCGGGGTGGTCGACCGCAGGATCGCGGCCCTCGACGCCGAGATCGACCGCCTGAGCCGGCTGCGCGCCGGTCCGGCTGTCGTCGCGCCTCGCTAAATCGATCTAGCGCACGGTAGCAAAGCGACTCAGGCCGTGCGAGGCGCGAGGCGCGGGATCTTCGGTTGCGATCCGCGCAACCATCCGCGCACTCGCCCGTCGGCCGTCAGCCGTCTGCCGTCGGCCGTCAGCAGGTGACCGCGGCGGCGCGCAGCGGGGCGGCGGTCTTCGCGGTGACCTCCTCGAAGGTGACGCCCGGGGCGGTCTCCACCAGCGCCAGGCCGTCGGGGGTGACGTCGAGGACGGCGAGGTCGGTGATGATCCGGTGGACGCAGGCTTCCCCGGTGAGCGGAAGAGAGCACTCCCGGACGATCTTGGGTGAGCCGTCCTTGGCGGTGTGGTCCATGAGGACGATGACGCGGCGGGCGCCGTGGACGAGGTCCATGGCGCCGCCCATGCCCTTGACCATCTTGCCGGGGATCATCCAGTTGGCGAGGTCGCCGCGGGCGGAGACCTGCATGGCGCCGAGGACGGCGGTGTCGATGTGGCCGCCGCGGATCATGCCGAAGGAGAGGGCGGAGTCGAAGAAGGAGGCTCCGGGCAGCACGGTGACGGTCTCCTTGCCCGCGTTGATCAGGTCGGGGTCGACCTCGTGCTCGTGCGGGTAGGGGCCGGTGCCGAGGATGCCGTTCTCGGAGTGCAGGACGACGTGCACGTCCGGCGGGAGGTGGCCGGGGATCAGGGTGGGCAGGCCGATGCCGAGGTTGACGTAGGAGCCGTCGGTGAGTTCGGCGGCGGCGCGGGCGGCCATCCGGTCGCGGGTCCAGCTCATGCGCGTACGGTCCCTCGGGTCGAAGAAGAGGCGACGGAAAGGTGCTCGATGTGCTTGTCGGCCGCTTCGGCGGCTGTCAGTTCCACCACCCGCTGGACGTAGACGCCGGGCAGGTGGATCTCCTCGGGGGCCAGTTCGCCCGGTTCGACGAGTTCCTCGACCTCGGCGACGGTGATCCGGCCGGCCATGGCGGCGAGGGGGTTGAAGTTGGCGGCGGCGCGGCGGAAGCGGAGGTTGCCGTGCCGGTCGCCGCGCCAGGCCCGTACGAGGGCGAAGTCGGTGGTGATGCCGTGCTCCAGGATGTGCGGGCGGCCCGCGAAATCGCGGGTCTCCTTGGGCGGGGAGGCGACGGCGACCGCTCCTCCCCCGGCCGCGTAGCGCCAGGGCAGACCGCCCCGCGCGACCTGGGTGCCGACGCCCGCCGGGGTGTAGAAGGCGGGGATGCCCGCGCCGCCCGCGCGCAGCCGTTCGGCGAGAGAGCCCTGCGGGACCAGTTCCACCTCCAGCTCGCCGGACAGGTACTGGCGGGCGAACTCCTTGTTCTCGCCGACGTACGAGCCGGTCACCCGGGCGATCCGGCCCGCGGCGAGCAGCACGCCGAGGCCACGGCCGTCGACACCGCAGTTGTTCGAGACGACGGACAGCCCGGTGGCGCCCTGTGCGTACAGGGCCCGGATCAGCGCCTCGGGCACACCGCTGAGGCCGAAGCCGCCGACGGCCAGTGACGCGCCGTCGGCGATGTCGGCCACCGCCGCCGCGGCGCCGGAACCTACCTTGTCCATAGGGGAGTTGCCTTTCGGTCGGGGCGGCTCACTGCGCCGCCTCGCGCAGCGCGTCGGAGACGGACTTCACGCCGCCGTGCGCGGTGAGGCCGCCGTCGACGGGGATCTCCGCGCCGGTGATGAACGAGGCCTCGTCGGACAGCAGGAACACCACGAGCGGAGCGACCTCGTGCGCGGTGCCCGTGCGGCCGAGCGGTGTCTCGCGGACGTTCGCGTCACGGAACGCGGGTGCGGCGGAGGCGGTCATCTCGGTCTCGATGAAGCCGGGGTGGATCGTGTTCACGCGGATGCCGCGCGGGCCGAGCTCTGTCGCCGCGCTCTTCGACAGGCCGCGCAGGGCCCACTTGCTCGCCGTGTAGGCGACCGGATAGTGGCCGGTGAGTGCGGCGGAGGAGCCGACGTTGACGACGGAGGAACCCGGCGGCATCAGCGGGGCCAGATGCTGGATGCCGAGCAGCGGTCCGGTGACGTTGACGGCGTGGACGCGGGCGAAGTCCTCGGGCCGTACGTCGCCGACGCGGGCACGCCAGGTGATGCCCGCGTTGTTGACCAGGCCGTGCACCTCGCCGTGCGACTCCCGCAGGAACGCGGCCAGTTCGGCCCAGTCGTCCTCACTGGTGACGTCGAGGCGCCGGCAGTCACCGGTCGGCCGGGCGTCGGTGGCGATGACCCGGGCCCCCTCGCGGACGAGCGCCGCGGCCTCCGCCGCGCCCTGGCCGCGGGCCGCGCCGGTGACCACCACGACCTTGCCCGGAAGCCTCCCCCGCGGTTCGGTCACGGCCGCTCCCGGGTGCGGCGGCGGGCGGCGGGGAGCGGCACCGGAGCGGCGCCCGCCACCACCGTGTTGGAGACCGTGCCGATGGCCTCGACGGTGAGGGTGACCGTGTCGCCGGGCCGCAGCGGCGGCGGTGACTGCTGTCCGCGCACCCCCCACAGCTCCGCCAGGCAGCCGCCGTTGCCGCAGGTGCCCGAGCCGAGCACGTCGCCGGGGCGGACGACGGTGCCCCGTGAGGCGTAGGCGACCATCTCCTCGAAGGTCCAGCTCATGTGGGACAGCAGGTCCTCGCCGACGACCTCGCCGTTCACGGCGGCGGTGAGTGCCAGACGCAGGAAGCCGTCGGTGTCCCGGTACGGTTCGAGCTCGTCCGCGGTGACCAGGTACGGCCCGAGGGTGACGGCCGTGTCCTTGCCCTTGCACGGGCCGAGGCGGACCTGCATCTCCCGGGCCTGGAGGTCCCGGGCCGACCAGTCGTTGAAGATTGTGTAGCCGATGATGTGGTCCCGTGCCCGTTCGGGCGTGAGGTCCCGTCCCTCGCGGCCGACGACCGCCGCGACCTCCAGCTCGAAGTCGAGCAGGCGGCTGCCCGGCGGCACCGGCACGTCGTCGTGGGCGCCGACGACCGCGTACGGGTTGGTGAAGTAGAAGGTCGGGGCGTCGTACCAGGCGTCCGGCACCCCGTCGGCCCCGTCGACGGACCGTCGTACCCCTTCGACGTGTTCTTCGAAGGTGACGAAGTCCCGCACGGTGGGCGGCTCCAGCGGCGGCAGCAGCCGCACCTCGGAGACATGGGGTCCGGCCGGAGCCCCGAGGGCGGCGGCGCCGACGCCGAGCAGCGCGTCGAGGCCGTCGCCGGACCGGATCAGCTCCGTGAGCGAGCGCGCGCCGGACACCGGGCGGAGGGTGCCGTCCTCGTCGACGACGGCGACCCTGCGCCGGTGCTGGTGTTCGTAGGTGGCGAAACGCATGGACGGCTCCAGGGCTCCGGGGTGACTCGGCGGTGGCTCGGGGGGCGGGGGATCGGACCGGCGGCTCGGGGGGCGGGGGATCGAACCGGCGGCTCGGGGGATCAGACCGGCGGGGCGACGAACACGCCGCGGTCGACGTCGTTGAACGACTCCTTGGCGACGAGTTCGTTCATGGGGTTGGCGGTGCCCCACTGGTCGGCGATCTCGGGCTGGGAGAAGTCGTAGACGTGCGGGTGCCAGGTGTCCTCGTCCAGCAGCTCCAGCTCCGTCGTGTACTCGACGGTGTTGCCCTGCGGGTCGAGGAAGTAGGTGAAGGTGTTGTCGCCGGCCGTGTGCCGCCCCGGGCCCCAGAGCTTGCGGGCCCCCGAGCGGATCACGCGGCCGGAGCCGCGCAGGTACTCGTCGATACCGCGCATCTCGAAGGAGACGTGGTGCAGGGACGTGTGCGGGCCCTTGGCGATCGCCATGGAGTGGTGCTGGTTGCTGATCCGCATGAAGTGCATGGCCTCGCCCATCCGGGGATGCATGAGCGTGTCGGAGAGCCGGAAGCCCAGGTGGCGCTCGTACCACTCCCGAGTGACGTTCAGGTCCGGGGAGTTGAGGACGACGTGCGAGAGCTTGACCGGGATGGCCTCCTTCTCCTCGATCTTGCGGTGCTGCCGGGTCTCGACGTCGGCCGACACCTCGACGGTGCGGCCGTCGACGTCGAAGAAGCGGAAGCCGTAGCCGCCGCCCGGGGTCTCGACCTTGCCCGGCCGCGAGACCAGCCGGACGCCCCCGGCGAGGAGCCGCTCGGCGAGGGTGTCCACGTCCGCCGCGCTCGCCGCGCCGTAGGAGACCAGGTCGAGGCGCTTCTCGTCGGCCTTGCGCAGCCGTACGACATAACTCTCGGGGCTGCCCTCGGCGGCCAGGAAGGAGATCCCGGAGTCCTCGGCGACCTTGGTGAGGCCCCAGACACCGGCGTAGAAGTCGAGTTGCCTGTCGTAGTCGGGCACGGCGAGGTCGACGTGCCGCAGGTGGGTGAGCAGACGCATGGGGGTCAGTCCTTCCGGAGGAGGGCGGCGGCGTTGCCGCCTCGTACGGCGTGGAAGTCGGCGTCGGGCAGCCCGGCCGCGCGCAGCGCGCCGACGGGGTCCTCGGTGCCCATGTCGAAGGGGAAGTCCGAGCCGAGGAGTACGCGGTCGGCGCCGACGGCGCGGACCAGCTCCCGCAGGACGTGCGGGTCGTGGACCAGCGAGTCGAAGTAGAGCCGCCCGAGATAGCTGCTGGGCAGGTGGGCGCAGCCCGCTCCCGCGTCGGCGCGCGTCGACCAGGCGTGGTCGGAGCGGCCGATGTGGGTGGGCAGATAGCCGCCGCCGTGTGCCGCGATCACCTTCAGGCCGGGATGCCGGTCGAGCACACCGGAGAAGATCAGATGGGAGAGGGCGACCGCGTTCTCGGTGGGCTGGCCGACGGTGTTGGACAGGTACCAGCGGTCCAGGCGCTCGTCGAGGGTGCAGCCGAAGGGATGCAGGAAGAGGATCGCGCCGGTCTCCTCTGCCCGCGCCCAGAACGGCTCGTACGCCGGGTCGGACAGTTCACGGCCCGGGGCGTGGGAGGAGATCTCCACGCCCGACAGACCTTGTTCCAGGGCGTGTTCGAGGGCCCGTACGGCCAGGTCCGGGTGCTGGAGCGGCACGAGTCCGAGCCCCTTCAGCCGGTCGGGCGCCTGGGCGCAGTGCGCGGCGGTGGCCTCGCCCGCGAGCCGGTACAGCTTCTCGGCGGTCTCCTCGTCCGCCCAGTAGTGGTAGTGCGAGGGCGACGGACTGACCAGCTGCACGTCCACGCCCTGCGCGTCCATGGCGGCCAGCCGCACGGTGACATCGGTCAGCCGCGGGAGGCGCTCACGGACCATGGGGCCGCTGACGGCCAGGGAGGCCGGGCCGTTGCGCCGGGCGTCCAGCTCCCTGGCCGCGGTCAGACCGGGGAGCCCCGCGACGAGGGCGTCGACCTCGGGGAGCAGCACGTGGGCGTGCACGTCGACGGTCGGCGACGGGTGGTCGGTCACGGCAGCTCCTTGAGCATCGTCATCGTCCGGCCGATCAGGCCCGGTACGTCGGCGTCGCGCACGCCGTCCAGCTGCCACTGCCCGAGCTGCACGGACGCCTCGACCACGGCCCGCACCCGGGGGATGCGGCGCTCGTAGTACCGCTGGAGCAGGTCGTCGTCCCAGTCCTGGCCGGTGGTGAGGAGTTCGACGAGGACGGAGGCGTCCTCCAGGGACATGGCCGCGCCCTGCGCGAGGGTGGGCGGGCAGCAGTGCGCGGCGTCGCCGACCAGCACCACCCTGCCGCGGTGCCAGGAGCCCTCGACCAGCAGACGGTCGAACCAGGTGTAGTTGACCTTCGCCGGGTCCGTGATGTGCGGGGTGATCTCGGCCCAGTGGCCGCCGTATCCCCGCGCGAGCCGGCGCATCTCGTCGGCGTAGTGGGCCGGGTCGATGGAGGCGCGGTCGCGGCACGGCTCGACGACGTAGGCGTAGAGGGTGTGCTCGCCGGTCGGGCAGTAGCCGGCGATGTACGCCGGGCCGCCGTAGGCCAGGTCGGTGCGCACCAGGCCCGCGGGGCGTGGCGCGGTGGTGCGCCAGATGGCCATGCCGGTGGGCTCGGGTTTCGTCGTGATGCCGATGGCTGCGCGGGTGGCGGAGTTGAGTCCGTCGGCGGCGATCACCAGGTCGTACCGGGCGGTGGAGCCGTCGCTGAAGCGCGCCGTGACGCCTTCGGCGTCCTGGTCCAGGGTCTCGGCGGTGGTGCCCAGGCGGACGCCGGCGCCACTGGCGCGGACGGCGTCGATGAGGATCTGCTGCAACCGGGGCCGCTGCATGCCCAGGGTGGCGGGCAGGTCGTCGCCGCCGGTCCGGATGTCCTCGGCCTCGTGGAGAACGGTGCCGTCGGGGGCGACGACGCCCAGCGAACCGAAGGCCCAGCCGGAGGATTCGACCTCGTCCTGGACGCCGATCTCGCGCAGCACGCGCAGGGCGTTGCCCTGGAGGGTGATGCCGGAACCGGTCGTGGCGTTCCAGTCGGGCCTGGCCTCGATCAGGTCCACGGCGACGCCGGCGCGCCGCAGCAGGACGGTCACGGCGTTGCCTGCGGCGCCGCCGCCGATGACGAGGACCGTGCGGGGTGTGGTCATGGGAAGCTCCCTTGTCACGCGGGCTACTTGACCGCGACCGGGTTGACGGGTGAGCCGACGGCTCCGGTGATGGGCAGGGGGGCGGCGGTGAGCCAGAACGCGTACCTGCCGTCCACCGCGCAGTCGGCGGCGAGCGCGTCGAGGTCCCACATCTCCCCGATGAGCAGGCCCATGTTGGGGATGGCGACCTGGTGCAGGGGCTGGAAGGCGGCGTCGAACTCGTTCGGCCGGACCTCGAAGCCCCAGGTGTCGGTGGCGATCGCGGCGATCTCGGTGCGGTGCAGCCAGCCGGCCGTCGTGAACGACAGGCCGGGCGAGTCGCCGCCCGCGTAGTCGCCCCAGCCCTCGCGCCGGGCCCGGGCCAGCCGTCCGGTCCGCACGACGACGATGTCCCCGCGGCCGACCGCCACGCCGTGCGCGTCGGCGGTCGCGGTGAGGTGCTCCTCGGTGATGGCGAAGCCGTCGGGCAGCTCTCCCCCGCCTTCTCCGACGACTCGGCCGACATCGAGGAGGACCCCGCGTCCCGCGACGTGAGGCGCCATGTGCTCGATGCCGGTGACGAGGTCACCGTCCGAGGTGACGACCCGCTCGGCCGGCCGGCCGTTCCACGCCTTGCCGTGGTCGAAGATGTGGCCGAGCCCGTCCCACTGGGTGGAGCACTGCAGGGGCATCGCGATCACGTCGTCGGCGCCGCCGATGCCGTGCGGGAAGCCCTGGATGCCGAGGGCCGCGTCGGTACCGGTGTCGAGCATGGTGTGCACCGGGTTGGTGCGCCGCCGCCAGCCCTTCTGGGGGCCGTTCATGTCGAAGGACTGCGCGAGCGAGAAGCTGACTCCCCGGCGGACCAGTGCGGCGCCTTCGCGGCGCTTCGCCTCGTCGAGGAAGTTCAGGGTGCCCAGCACATCGTGTTCGCC
The DNA here is from genome assembly GCF_001426425.1 of Streptomyces sp. Root1310. Taxonomy (NCBI): domain Bacteria; kingdom Bacillati; phylum Actinomycetota; class Actinomycetes; order Kitasatosporales; family Streptomycetaceae; genus Streptomyces; species Streptomyces sp. Root1310. The sequence goes on from NZ_LMEQ01000031.1 coordinate 533,579, forward strand.
CCAACGACCCCAGTTGGAATAGGACTTGGCCGCTTCGGCGATCGCGCCCTCGGGGTCGTGCCGGTCCGGGCTCACGACGCCGCCTGCGCGATACAGCGGGTGCGCTGGGCGCCGAGCCCGGTGATCGAGCCGTCCATGACGTCGCCGTCGCGCAGCAGCCGTCCCCAGTGCATGCCGTTGCCGGCCGGCGAGCCCGTCAACACCAGGTCACCGGGCAGGAGTCGGGAGGTCTGCGAGGCGTACGAGACGAGCCGGGCGACACCGAAGAGCATGTCCTTGGTGGACTCGTCCTGCATGGTCTCGCCGTTCAGCTTCAGGGTGACTCGCAGATCGCCCGGGTCGGCGATCGACGCGGCCGGCACGATCCAGGGGCCGAGCGGGGTGAAACCGGGCGCGTTCTTGCTGCGCAGCCAGTCCGTGCCGATGGCCTTCATGTCCCGGCGGAAGACGGTGGCACGGTCGGTGAGGTCGTTGGCGATCGTGTACCCGGCGACGTGCGCCAGGGCCTCCGACACGGACACCCGGTAGGCCGGCCTGCCGACGACGACCGCCAACTCGAGCTCCCAGTCCGGCTGTTCGGCCCAGGTCGGCAGGACGACATCGTCGTAGGGTCCCGTGATCGCGCTCGGCAGGCCGATGAACACGTACGGCAGGTCCTCCGCCGCCCGTCGGTCCATGACCTCGGCGATCTCCGCCCGGGCCGCTTCCGGTGTGCGCGGGTCGTCGGGCGCGCGGTGGGCGAGCTCCAGATCGATCACGTGCTGCCGGTAGTTGGCGCCTGACTGGAAGACCTGGCGGGGTTCGACCGGGGCGTGCACCCGCAGTCCGTCGAGCGGCTGCCAGGCGTCCGCGGTGTCGGCGTCGGCGTCGGCGTCGGTCTGGCTGCCGGCACTGACACCGGTGCCGACACCGGTGCCTTTCGCCGCGAGGGCGCCCAGGCGCGGGAGCACCTCGTCCCAGCGCTCGAGGAGCCGCCGTATCGTCAGGGCGGGGTCGCGGAGGGCGGTGCGCAGGTCCAGCACCCGCCCTTCGGGGACCACGAGGCCGGGGAAAGGTGCCTGGTCGGGGGCGGCGAGGGTGCCGAGGGCGAAGGGTCCGGAGAAGGACGCGGAAGGGGCTGCGGGTTTCACTGACATGTCCTCCTGATTGCGATGCGACTAATCTGGCCCCACCTCCCGTAATCTGGGAAATCGATTCTTTGGATATCGATCATCCATGGCATGAATACTGCCGCCTGGGGCGGCCTCGGTGTGGAGGCGCTGTGTACCTGTCCGGCCTCGATCTCAACCTCGTCCTGTCCCTGCGGGCCCTGCTGGAGGAACGCAACGTCACCCGGGCCGGACAGCGCATCGGGCTCAGCCAGCCCGCGATGAGCGCGGCCCTGGCCCGCCTGCGCCGCCACTTCGACGACGAGCTGCTCTCCCGCGTCGGCGGCCAGTACGAGCTCACGGCACTCGGGCGCGCGCTGCTCGACCGCACCGCCACCGCCTGCGACCTGCTGGAAAGGGTGTTCAGCAGCAGGGCCGAGTTCGTGCCCGGCAGCGAGGAGCACGAGTTCACCCTGCTCTCCTCCGACTACGCCGTCGCCGTGTTCGGCGCCGAGCTCGCCCGGACCGTGCACGCCGAGGCTCCGGGGGTACGGCTGCGCTTCCAGCGGCCTCCGACCGACGTCACGGAGGAGCCGGCGACCCTGCTCAGCACCGCCGACGGGCTGCTGATGCCCCACGGCGTCATCAGCGGCTTCCCCACCGTCGAGTTGTTCACCGACGGCTGGGCCTTTCTCGTCGCCGAGAGCAACGACGAGGTCGGCGACCGGCTGACCATGGACGACCTGGCACGGCTGCCCTGGGTCACCTACCAGCGCACCTACGACGCCCCCGCCGCCCGCCAGCTGAGCATGCTCGGCATCGAACCGCGCGTGGAGGTCTCCGTCGACAGCTTCCAGGTGCTGCCGTTCCTGGTGGCCGGGACCCGCCGGATCGCCCTGGTGCAGCAGCGCCTGGCCGAGCAGCTGCGCGGGGTGGCCGCCGTACGCGTCATGGCGGCGCCGTACGAGGTGGTCCCGCTGCAGGAAGCCCTGTGGTGGCACCCGGTCCACACCCACGACGCGGCCCACATGTGGCTGCGCGACACCGCGGCGCGCGTGGGAGCGGAGCTGAGCGCGCTCGCATCCGGCCCCCGGGGCGCATCTGCCGCATCCGCCGCTCCGCCCGCATCCGCCGCTCCGCCCGCGTCCGCCGCTTCTCGCGCATCCAGGGCATGAATGATCCACATCTTCGATCTCGATCGGCCGGGGGCTAGGCAGGTCCTGCGCGGTACCCCATAGTCGTCTCAACCCGGCGCCGGAGCCGCCCCGCTCACCGCCGCCGGGGCGGCGCGGGCCCGGCAAGCCGGACCTTCGCGACGTCACGGCGACCACCGGTGCCCCGCACTCCGGCCCGCCGGGCGCTCCGGTGCTGTCCCGAGTTCCGGATCCGCCATGTTTTCCGGACCGCCATGTTCTCCGGACCGCCGTGTGGCCCGGATCCGCTCCGAGTTCCCGATCCGCCGTGTGGTCCGGGTCCGCGATGCGGTCCGGATCCGCCATGTGGTCCGGGCGGCCTCACCGAGACGGCCGCGCCCCCGTCCCCCTCCCGATACGCCAGGTGGAGTTCCCGCATGCCCGCACCCGTGCCCCCGCTGCCTTCCCCGCCGCTCGCCGCCGCCGAGGACGCACCCTCCGAGCAGCCCGTGTCCGGAGCCGGCCACCGGCTTCGCATCACGCTGCTGATGGCCGGCAGCTGTCTGCCCATCCTGGGCGCCGTGCTCATCGCTCCCGTCCTGCCGCGGATGCGGGACCACTTCGCCGGCACTCCCGGCGTCGAGGCCCTGGTCCCCATGGCCCTGACGATCCCGGCCCTTTCCCTGGCACTGCTGGCGCCCTTCGCCGGCATCGCCGTCGACCGGCTCGGCCGTAAACGCCTCCTCGTGATCGCCACCGTGCTCTACGCCGTCGTCGGCACCGCGCCCCTGTGGCTGGACTCCCTCGGCGCCATCGTCGCCAGCCGCGCCCTCGTCGGTGTCGTCGAAGCCGCCATCATGACCTGCTGCACCACTCTGATCGGCGACTACTACTCCGGCCGGCAGCGCGACCGCTACCTGGCGATGCAGACGATGTGCGCCTCGATCTCCGCGACGGCCTTCTTCGTCCTGGGCGGCGCGGCGGGATCCGCCGGCTGGCGCACACCGTTCTGGGCCTACGCGGTCAGCCTGCTCCTCGCCCCCGCGATGGCCGCCTTCCTGCCCCGCCCCCGGCCGACCGGCCACAGCACGGCCCCCTCCCCCGTCGCGCCCGCCGACCCGGCCGCCACCCCGTCCCCCGTCGCGCCCCCGGAGCCGGCCGGGCGTCCCTTCCCCTGGCGGCCGCTGGCCGGGACCTGCGCGCTCACCGTCTTCGGCGCCGTCCTCTTCTACACGGTCCAGGTGGAGATGGCGTTCCTCCTCGACGACATGGGCGTGACCGACCCCGGCACGATCGGTCTCGCCATCGCCGCCTCCAGCCTCGCGACCGTGATCGGCGCGGTCGTCTTCACCCGGCTCGGCCGCACCCCGGACGCCTGGCTGCCCGCCGTCTTCGCCCTGTGCGCGCTCGGCTTCGCCGTGATCTGGCTCGCCCCCGGTCCCGTCGTCCTGACCGTCGGCGCCATGATCAACTGCTTCGGCGGCGGCATCATGCTGCCGAGCCTGCTCACCCTCGCCCTGTCCAAGCTCGACTACGCCGACCGCGGCCGCGGCACCGGACTGTGGACGGGTTCCTTCTTCATCGGCCAGTTCGTCTGCCCGCTCGTGGTCCTCGCGCTGACCTCGGCCGTCGGCAGCCTGGCAGGAGCGCTGGGCGTACTCGCCCTCGCCGGATCCGTCGCGGCGGTCGGTCTCGGCCTCGCCGGCCGCCGGCGGGTGGCCCTCACCGCGAGCTGACGCCCTTCTCCCGCGCCCGGCCGGCGCGGCGAGGTCGCCGAGGGCTCAGGAGTCTGCCGGGGCCAGCCAGGCACCGATGCCCGCGAGGGCACCGCTCCCGTAGTCGGACTCGACGTCACCGGCCAGGTCGGCGATGGTGACGGCCCCCAGGGACGCGCGCCACGCCGACTCGGCCGAGGCCATGGCACGGGAGATCGCGCACGGCGCGGTGCAGGCCTCGGGCGGACTCGCCATCGGGCCGCGTTGGCGGATCTCCGTGCAGACGAAGGCCGGGCCGGGCCCGTCGATCGCCTCGACGACGTCGAGCACGGTGATCAGGGCGGGCGACCGGGTCAGGACGTAGCCGCCCGACTTTCCCTGCACCGCCTGCACGAGCCCGGCCCGCGACAGGGCTTGGAGCTGCTTGGCGAGATAGGTGGGCGGGACATCGTGCAGCTGCGCGAGCCGTGCCGCCGGCACCGGCGCCTCCACCGAGGTCAGCACGACGCAGCAGTGCAGCGCCCACTCCACGCCACCGGACATCTTCACGCCCTCACCCTACCTGCGCCCGATTGACACGGACACAAGATGTCCGAGTATTATCTCGGATAGAAAGTGTCCGAGTTTAAGCACGGCGTGGCAGTGCCGTTGCGGCGGTGGTTGCATGAGCCGCATACGGCGCACAAGTCGCGTAGCGGGCACAGCCATCGAGGGAAGGACAGATCATGAAGTTCGCAGTCATCGGCGGCACCGGGCTGATCGGGTCGAAGGTCGTGGAGAACCTCAACGGGGCCGGACACGAGGCCGTCCCGCACTCACCGTCCACGGGCGTGGACATCATCACCGGCCAGGGCCTCGAGGCGGCGCTCGCGGGCGCGGACACGGTGGTCAACCTGTCGAACTCCCCGACCTTCGACGAGGCCTCGCTCGCCTTCTTCCGCACCTCGATGGACAACCTCCTCGCCGCGAGCGAGAAGGCCGGAGTACGGCACTTCGTCATCCTCTCCATCGTCGGCGTGGACCGGGTTCCCGATCTGGACTACTACCGGGCGAAGGTCCTTCAGGAGGACATCCTCAAGGCCGGGTCCGTCCCCTACTCCATCGTCCGCGCCACGCAGTTCATGGAGTTCATGGACGCGGTCCTGTCCTGGACCGCCGACGGTGACACCGTCCGCCTGCCCGCCACGCCGATCCAGCCGATCGCCGCCGCGGACGTGGCCCGCCTCGTCGCCGAGACGGCCGCGGGAGAACCGCTGAACGGTGTCCTCGACATCGCGGGCCCCGACCGCTACCCCCTCGACGAACTCGGCCGGCTCACCCTCGCCGCCAAGAGCGACGCGCGGACCGTCGTCACCGACGACAGCGCCGGCATGTTCGCCGCGGTCGACGGTGACGTCCTCACCGCCCCGAGCGGCGCCCGCATCGCCCCCACGCACTACACCGACTGGCTCTCCTGACCGCCGACGCGCCGATGGCCCACGGCAGGTCAGCGCTCCTCGGGCCGCGCGCCCGCGGGAGCCGGCGGGGACCCGGTTCACTCCCGGATCCCACCGGCTCCCCCACGCGTCGCGGGACGCCGTCAGCCCTTGGCCACCAGGTCCTCGAGCGCGATGTTGAGCTCCAGGACGTTCACCCGCGGCTCGCCGAGGAAGCCGAGGGTGCGGCCTTCGGTGTGCTCGTCGACCAGCCGCTGGACCCGGGCGACGGACAGGCCGTTCCGCTCGGCGATCCGATGGACCTGGATGTCCGCGTACTGCGGGGAGATGTCCGGGTCCAGGCCCGATCCCGAGGACGTGACGGCGTCGGCCGGAACCTCGGAGGGGCGGACCTCGTAGCCGGCTGTCGAGTTGTCCTTGACGACCGCCGCCTTGGCGGCGGTGACCCAGTCGATCAGATCCCTGTTGTCAGCGGACCGGTTGGTGGCCCCGGACAGGATCAGCTGGTACCGGGTGTTGACGCTGTTGGTGCCGAGGCCGTTCTGCGGGCGGCCCTGGAACCACTTCAGGTCGGGCTCCGGGGTCTCCTGGCCCTCCCTGAGCGGCAGGTCGTACGACTGCCCGATGAGCGAGGAGCCGACGACCCTGCCGTCCGCCTCGATCTCGGAGCCGTTGGCCTTGCCGCCGAACAGCCCCTGGGCGATGCCGGTGACGACCAGCGGGTAGAGGACACCGGTCACCAGGGTCAGCACGAGCAGGGCGCGCAGGCCCGCCCCGAGCAACCGGGCGGTGTGGGTGAGGGAGTTGTTCATGGCGTTCAGCCGATCCCGGGGATGAGGGAGATGAGCAGGTCGATGAGCTTGATGCCGACGAAGGGCGCGACCAGGCCGCCGAGGCCGTAGACCGTCAGGTTGCGGCGGAGCATCCTGTCGGCGCTCACCGGCCGGTACCGCACGCCCCTCAGGGACAGCGGGACCAGGGCGATGATGATCAGCGCGTTGAAGATGACGGCGGCCAGGATCGCCGAGTCCGGGGAGGTCAGGCCCATGATGTTGAGCCTGTCCAGGCCCGGGTAGACCGCCGCGAACAGCGCCGGGATGATCGCGAAGTACTTCGCGACGTCGTTGGCGATGGAGAACGTCGTCAACGCACCCCGGGTGATGAGGAGTTGCTTGCCGATCTCGACGATCTCGATGAGCTTGGTCGGGTCGGAGTCGAGGTCGACCATATTGCCGGCCTCCTTCGCGGCCGACGTTCCCGTGTTCATCGCCACCCCGACGTCGGCCTGGGCCAACGCGGGCGCGTCGTTGGTGCCGTCGCCGGTCATCGCGACGAGCTTGCCGCCCGCCTGCTCCCGCTTGATGAGCGCCATCTTGTCCTCGGGGGTGGCCTCCGCGAGGAAGTCGTCGACTCCGGCCTCCTCGGCGATCGCCTTCGCCGTGAGCGGGTTGTCGCCCGTGATCATGACGGTCCTGATGCCCATCCGGCGCAGTTCGTCGAACCGCTCACGCATGCCGTCCTTGACGACGTCCTTCAGGTGAATCACGCCCAGCACGCGCGCGCCCTCGGCGTCCTCGACCGCGACCAGCAGCGGGGTACCGCCCTCCTCGGAAATCCGGTCGGTCAACCCGGCCGCGTCCTGGGCCACTTCACCACCCTGTTCGCGCACCCAGGCGACGACCGAACCGGCCGCGCCCTTGCGGATCCTGCGCCCGTCGACGTCCACGCCCGACATCCGGCTCCGGGCGGTGAAGGCGATCCACTCGGCGCCCTCGAGTTCTCCCTGCCGGCGCTCGCGCAGCGCGTACCTCTCCTTCGCCAGGACGACGACGGAGCGGCCCTCCGGCGTCTCGTCGGCCAGGGACGACAGCTGGGCGGCGTCGGCGAGTTCGGCCTCGGTGGTGCCGCGCACGGGCACGAACCCGGCGGCCCGGCGGTTGCCCAGGGTGATGGTGCCGGTCTTGTCGAGCAGCAGCGTCGAGACGTCTCCCGCGGCCTCGACGGCACGCCCCGACATGGCCAGCACGTTGCGCTGCACCAGCCGGTCCATGCCCGCGATGCCGATCGCGGACAGGAGCGCGCCGATCGTGGTCGGTATGAGGCAGACCAGCAGCGCCACCAGCACGACCATCGTCAGGTGCGTGCCCGCGTAGTCCGCGAACGGCGGCAGCGTCGCCACCGCCAGCAGGAAGGCGATCGTGAGCGAGGCGAGCAGGATGTTCAGCGCGATCTCGTTCGGCGTCTTCTGCCGTGCCGCGCCCTCGACCAGGCTGATCATCCGGTCGATGAAGGTCTCGCCCGGCTTCGTCGTGATCCTGACGACGATCCGGTCCGAGAGGACCTTCGTGCCACCGGTGACAGCGCTGCGGTCACCGCCGGACTCACGGATGACGGGCGCCGACTCACCGGTGATCGCCGACTCGTCGACGCTCGCGACGCCCTCGACGACGTCACCGTCACCCGGAACGACGTCACCGGCCTCGCACACGACGAGGTCTCCGATCCTCAGCCCGGTTCCCGGGACCGGCTCTTCGGAGTCCCCGGTGAGCCGTCGGGCCACCGTGTCGGTCTTGGCCCTGCGCAGGGTGTCGGCCTGAGCCTTGCCGCGGCCCTCGGCGACCGCCTCGGCCAGGTTGGCGAAGACGACGGTCAGCCAGAGCCAGGCGCTGATGGTCCAGCCGAACCAGTCGCCCGGGTCCTTGAAGGAGAAGACGGTGGTCAGCAGGGAGCCGATCCACACCACGAACATCACGGGCGACTTGACCATCACCCGCGGGTCGAGCTTGCGGAACGCGTCCGGCAGCGACCTGACGAGCTGGGCGGGGTCGAACAGACCCGCGCCGACACGGCCCTGGACCTGGGGACCGGTCGGCACAGCCTGGTGCTGCGCCCGGGTCGGGACGGCTGTGGACATCGGGTCCTCTTGCTTCGTTACGTCGGTCGTCATGACGCCAGCCCTTCGGCGAGCGGTCCCAGCGCGAGCGCCGGGAAGTAGGTCAGGCCGGTGATGATCAGGATCGCGCCCACCAACAGGCCCGTGAACAGAGGCTTTTCGGTACGCAGCGTGCCCGCCGTCACCGGAATCGGCTTCTGTTCGGCGAGCGAGCCGGCCATGGCCAGCACGAACACCATCGGCAGGAAGCGGCCGAGGAGCATCGCCACGCCGAGGCTGGTGTTGAACCACTGCGTGTCCGCGTTCAGACCGGCGAAGGCCGAGCCGTTGTTGTTGGACGCGGAGGTGTAGGCGTAGAGGATCTCGGAGAAGCCGTGCGCGCCGGAGTTGGTCATGGAGTTGCCCGGCGTGGGCAGGGCCATCGCCGCGGCGGTGAGGACGAGCACCAGGGCGGGGGTGACGAGGATGTAGCAGGCCGCGAACTTGATCTCGCGGGTGCCGATCTTCCTGCCCAGGTATTCGGGGGTCCGGCCGACCATCAGTCCGGCGACGAACACCGCGATGACCGCCATGATCAGCATGCCGTACAGGCCGGAACCGGTACCGCCGGGCGCGATCTCGCCCAGCATCATGCCGAGCATGGTGATGCCGCCGCCCAGCCCGGTGAAGGAGGAGTGGAAGGAGTCCACCGCGCCGGTCGAGGTGAGCGTGGTCGCCACCGCGAAGATCGAGGACGAGCCGACGCCGAAGCGGACCTCCTTGCCCTCGTAGGCCCCGGCGGCAAGCTCCGGCGCGGGGCCGTGGTGGGCGAACTCGGTCCACATCATCAGAGCCGTGAAGCCGATCCAGATGGTGGCCATGGTCGCGAGGATCGCGTAACCCTGCCTGACGGAGCCGACCATGACGCCGAAGGTGCGGGTCAGCGCGAGCGGTATCACCAGCAGCAGGAAGATCTCGAAGAGGTTCGTGAACGGGGTCGGGTTCTCGAACGGGTGGGCGGAGTTGGCGTTGAAGTAGCCGCCGCCGTTGGTGCCCAGCTCCTTGATCGCCTCCTGCGAGGCGACGGCACCGCCGTTCCACTGCTGCGAACCGCCCATGAACTGGCCGACCTCGTGGATGCCGGAGAAGTTCTGGAGGGCGCCGCAGGCGACCAGGACGACCGCGGCGACGAGGGCGAGCGGCAGCAGGATGCGGACGGTCCCGCGCACCAGGTCCGCCCAGAAGTTGCCGAGCTCACCGGTTCGGGAGCGGGCGAAGCCGCGCACCAGCGCCACCGCGACGGCGATACCGACGGCCGCCGAGACGAAGTTCTGCACGGCCAGACCGGCGGTCTGCACGACGTGGCCCATGGCCTGCTCGCCGTAGTAGGACTGCCAGTTGGTGTTCGTGACGAAGGACGCGGCGGTGTTGAACGCCTGGTCCGGGTCGATCGCCCGGAAGCCGAGCGAGCCGGGCAGATGTCCCTGGAGCCGCTGGAGCAGGTAGAGGAAGAGGACGCCGACGGCGGAGAAGGCGAGAACGCCGCGCAGGTAGGCGGGCCAGCGCATCTCGGTGTCGGGATCGGCGCCGATGGCCTTGTAGATCCACTTCTCGACGCGCCAGTGCCGACCGGAGGAGTAGACCCGGGCCATGTAGGAGCCGAGGGGGATGTAGGCGAGCGCCAGCGCCGCCAGGAGAGCCAGCAGCTGGAGTACGCCGGCGAGTACGGGACCCATGGCCGCTCAGAACCTCTCCGGGAAGATCAGGGCGAGGACCAGATAGCCCAGCAGGGCGACGGCCACGACGAGGCCGACGATGTTCTCGGCGGTCACAGCTTGGTCACCCCCTTGGCGACGAGGGCCACCAGCGCGAAGACCGCGATCGTGGTGACGACGAAGGCCAGATCGGCCATCGCGAACTCCTTGGAGAGGTTCGGAAGAGGTACGGACAGGTCGAGCGAACACCGTCCGTGGCCGGAAACGACCGTCGTTGACACATCCCTTACGGGGTCGCCCACGCCTTTGACGCGGCCCTTACGGCCGGCCGTCGGCAGTGGGGTCCGCGCAGGGCGCGGAGCGGGTCACGGGAGCTCCTGCTCGGCCCAGATGATCTTTCCGTCGGCCGTGTACCTGGCGCCCCACCGGTGGGCGAGCTGCGCCACCAGGAACAGGCCGCGGCCCCCCTCGTCCATGATCCGGGCATGCCTCAGCCGCGGGGCCGTGCTGCTGGCGTCGGAGACCTCGCAGGTCAGGCGCGCGTCCAGGATCAGCCGCAGCCGGATGGGCGGGGTGGCGTAGCGCACGGCGTTGGTGACCAGCTCGCTCACGATGAGTTCGGAGGTCATGGCCAGATCGCCCAGCCCCCAGGCCTCCACCTGCCGGGTGGCATCGCCCCGGACGTGGGCGACGGCTGCCGGGTCCACCGGCACCTCCCAGGAGACGACGTGGTCGGCGCCGAGGGCGTGCGTGCGCGCCAGGAGCAGGGCGATGTCGTCGGGCTGGGGCACGGGCACGAGCTGTCGCACCGCCGAGGTGCACAGGGTCGCCAGATCGGCGTCGGACCCGGCCAGCACTTCGCCGAGCCGGGACATGCCCTCTTCGATGTCCCGGTCGGGCCCCTCCACGAGGCCGTCGGTGTAGAGACCGATCAGGCTGTTCTCGGCCAGCTCGATCTCGGTGGCCTCGAACGCCATCCCGCCGAGCCCCAGCGGAGGGCCGGCCGGGGGCTCCGGGAAGGAGACCCGCCCGTCGGGGGTGACGACGACGGGCGGCGGGTGTCCGGCCCGGGCCATGCTGCACCGTCGGGTGACCGGGTCGTAGACGGCGTACAGGCAGGTCGCCCCCAGAAAGGCGGTGGCGCCCTGCTGGGCGCCCGTGTCGTCGGTCCGCTCCGCGCTCAGCCGTAGCACGAGGTCGTCGAGGTGGGCCAGGAGTTCGTCGGGGGGCATCTCCATGTCGGCGAGGGTCTGTACCGCGGTGCGCAGCCGGCCCATGGTCGCCGCGGCGGCTATGCCGTGCCCCACCACGTCGCCGACGACGAGTCCCACCCGGGCCCCGGACAGGGGGATCACGTCGAACCAGTCGCCGCCCACCCCGTCGGTGGGGTCCGCCGGCAGATAGGAGGAGGCAAGCTCCAGCGCCGTGCCGCCCGCCAGCGCGTGGGGCAGCAGACTGCGCTGAAGGGTGACCGCCGCCGTGTGTTCCCGGGTGTACCGGCGGGCGTTGTCGACGCAGAGCGCCGCCCGCGCCACCAACTCCCGGGCCAGCAGGACGTCGTCGGCCCGGAACGGCACGGGGTTGAGGGACCGGACGAAGGTGGCGAGGCCCAGGGCGGTGTTCCGCGCCCGCATCGGCACGGAGATGAGGGAGTGCAGGCCGAACTCGCGGATGCTCACCGCCCGTTCCGGCTGTTCGGTGGTCCACAGTTCGTCGGAGGGATCGAGCACGGGGATGAACACCGGCTCTCCGTCGATGAGCAGGTTGGCGTCGTGCGGCGGCGGCAGGAAGTCCACCTGGTCCCCGATCCGTGCCACGGCCTCCGGGCAGCCCTCGCGCACCGAGCACATGCCGGCGCGCCGCATCACCGGCCGCGCGGGCGCCGGTCCCGCGTCGGTCAGCCACGCCCCGTGTCCCTCGGTGCTGAGCACCGGCTCCAGGAGGTCGACGATGACGAAGTCCGCGAATCCGGGTACGGCGAAGTCGGCGAGCTCCTGGGCCGTGCGCATCACGTCCAGGGTCGTGCCGACGCGCGTCCCGGCCTCGTTGACCAGCGACAGCAGCCGACGGGCGTGCCAGCGCTCGGTGACGTCCTGGACCATGTAGCAGACCCCGGTGACGGAGTCGTCGTCACCCACCAGCGGGAAGAACGACGTGGAGTAGGCGCGCCGGCGGTGCGGGTCGGCCCAGCTCCACCCGAGGTACTCGTAGTCGGTGACCGGAACCCCGGTCTCCAGCACCTTGCTCATCAGTCCCTCGATGGCGACCGCCTCGAGCCCGGGCAGCAGCTCGCTCAACCGCCGCCCCAGGCGCTGTTCGCGGGGCACACCGCCGAACCGTTCCAGCGTGTCGTTCAGCCACACATAGCGCAGCTCCAGGTCCATCACCGCCATCCCGACCGGGGAACGGGTCAGGAACCCGTCGAGGACGGACTGGCCCAGCGTCCACTGTTCGCTCCGCCTGCGCGCGGAGAGCAGGAAGCACTCGTCGTCTCCGATCCGGAAGGAGGCGGAGACCCGCAGGTCGACGTCGACGGGGCGGCCGTCGCGGTGGCGTACGGGGATGACACCGCTCCACCCCATCCCGGCCCGGCACCGCGCCGCCACGGCGGCCGCCCGTGCCGGATCCCGGTCCATCGCCATCAGTTCCGCGGCCGAGCGGCCGACGACCTGCGACGCCGGGCGGTCGAGCAGTGCTTCCGCACCACGCGTCCAGCCGACCACGACGCCTTGCGCGGACACGATCGCCGCCGCGTCGGTGGACGCGTCGAGGAGATCGCGTGGTCCCGCGGGCGTCGGGGCGTCGAAAGCGTCTCGCGCAGAATCCATGGGTTTCCGTCCTTTACACGACCATGGTCCTGCTTGTCCGCCCGATGCGCACGGCGCCGCCGGCTCCGCCTTCGGGGCTCCCGGTTTTCGGACACGCCGAAGCAGAGGCAGCATGGAGGTACAGGAGGAGGCTCCGCGATGACAGCCGAACCCATCCGGTCGGGCGGGGACAGGTACGACGCCGAGACGCCCGCGCGCACCGGTCTGCTGGACGTGCTGAGCGTGTCCGCGATGGTCATCGACATCGACGGACGCATCGTGTTCTGGACCCCCCAGGCGGAGGATCTCTTCGGGTACACCGCGCAGGAGGCCCTCGGCCAGTACGCGGCACGGCTGTTGATCCACCCCAAACACCTGCAGTCCGTGGTGCGGCTGTTCGCGGAGGTGCTGGAGACCGGCCGGAGCTGGGCCGGCGCCTTCCCCATCCGGCACAAGGACGGCAGCAGCCGGCTGATGGAGTTCCGCAACATGCGGCTGCAGGACGATCTCGGGGACGTCTACGCCCTCGGCATCGCCGCCGACCACAATCTGCTGCAGCGCGTCGAAACCGATCTGGCGCTGTGCGAACGGCTGATCAACCAGTCGCCGATCGGTCTGGCCCTCCTGGACCCGGACCTGCGCTACCTCCTGGTCAACCCGGCGCTCGAACGCATCGACGGCATCCCCGCCGAGGACCATGTCGGCCGTCGGCTCAGGGAGGCGATGCTCCTTCCCGACATCGACACCATCGAGTCCGCGCTGCGTCAGGTGCTCACCACCGGCACACCGCTGCTCGACCAGTACCACGTGGGCCGCCCGCCGACCGACCCCGACCACGAGCACGCCTGGTCCCTCTCCTTCTACCGTCTGGAGGACCCGGGCGGGCGGGTGCTGGGCGCGGCCGCCTCGGTCGTCGACGTCACCGAACGGCACCGCGCCGCCGCGGAGGCCGACCGGGCCCGGCGGCGCCTCGCCCTCATCGCCGAGGCCTCGACCCGGGTCGGCACCTCACTGGAGGTGGACCGGACCGCCCTCGAACTGGCCGACATCGCCGTCCCCCAGCTCGCCGACGTGGTCGCCGTGGACATCCTGGACTCCGCCCTGGCCTGCCGCCGCTCGCGCCGGCCGGACAATGGCCCGGAGCTCTTCCGCGCCCTCGCGCTGAAGGCCGCCCACCCCACCGTGGCGCTGCGCGCCGCCGATCCACCGGGTGACGTCGCCGCCTACGAGGGTGACCGTCTGGTCACCCTCTGCGTACACACCGGCCGGCCGGTCCTGGTGCGGCACGTCGGCGAGCAGGACATCCCCCGGATCGCGCGGGACGCCGAGGCCGGCGCGCTGCTGGCACGGGCCGGGGTCCACTCGTACCTCGCCGTGCCGTTGATCGCCCACGGCGAGGTGCTCGGTGCCCTCGACCTCAAGCGCACCCGCAACCCGCTGCCGTTCGACGAGGACGACGTCATCCTGGCCAGTGAGCTGGCCGGCCGCGCCGCCGTGGCCATCGACAACGCGCGGTGGTTCCAGAGCGTGCGCAACACCGCCCTCACCCTCCAGCGCAGTCTGCTGCCCGACCACGCGCCGCATCACACCGGTCTGGAACTGGCCTCCCGCTACCAGCCCGCCCAGGCGACCAGCGAGGTCGGCGGCGACTGGTACGACGTCATCCCGCTGACCGACGACAAGACCGCGCTGGTCGTCGGCGACGTCATGGGCAACGGCATCGACGCCGCCGCCACCATGGGCCGGCTGCGCACCGCGACCTGCGCCTACGCGGACCTCGACCTCGAGCCCGGCGACGTGCTGCGGCACCTCGACAAGATCACCTGCGACCTGGAGCACTACATCGTGACCTGCCTGTACGCGGTGTACGACCCCCGGACCCGGCAGTGCCGCATCGCCAACGCGGGCCATATGCCGCCCGCGCTGGCCGGTCCCGGCCATGATCCGAAGCTGCTGGAGCTGCCCCCGGGAGCCCCGCTCGGCGTCGGCGGCGTCCCCTTCGAGACCACCACGGTCGAACTCGCCCCCGGCGATCTGCTGGTCCTGTACACGGACGGCCTCGTGGAGACCCGCCTGCACCCCATCGACGACCGCCTGGCCGTCCTGCTCAGCTTCCTGGACGACCCCGGGCGGCCCCTGGAGGAGCTCTGCGACCTGCTGCTGTACGGTCTGCGCCACCCCGACGACCACGACGACGTCGCCCTGCTCATCGCCCGGACCCCGTAGCGGCGGCGTCGGTCATGACCAGACCCGCGATGTGGGCGGTGACCGTGTCGAGGATGTCGGTCCAGGCGGTCGCGTCCCCCAGCACGAGGTAGTTGAGGGTCAGACCGTCGGTCATGGCGGCCAGATAGCGGGCCAGGACGGGGACCGGGACGCGCAGCCGGAGGTCCATGCCGCTGCGGAGCTGCTCGATGAGTTCCGTGTAGGCGTCGCCGTACATCTCGTACTGCCGCCGGGCCAGGTGCTCGAATCCCGGCTCGCGCAGCGCGTACTGGGTGAGTTCGTAGGTCAGCATGTGCTCGTCGGGGTGGGCGCGGACGTGGTCCCAGTACGCCTGGAAGCCCGCCCGGACGGTCTCCTCGAGGGTGGCCCTGGGCCGTAGCGCGTCCTTCACGACGCTCACCGAGTGCTCGGTGAGCGTCGTGATGACGGACTCGACGAGGGCCTGCTTGGAGTCGAAGCAGTAGTGGAAGACGCTCAGGGACACCCCGGCCTCGGCGGCGATGGACCGGGTGGTCGTCTTGGGGACGCCGTCCCGGGCCATCGCTCTGATCGCCGCTTCCGTCAGCTGCCGGCGCCGTTGCGCCGACGGCATCCGTGCCATGTGTGTCCCCCCGTGGCTGCCTGCTAGGCGCTGTGGACGCCCACCTCGTACAGCGAGTATCCCCAATCCGTGCCCCGGTCCAGGCCGTGCACCCGGACGTAGCGGGCGGGGGTGCCGGTGAACCGGGCCGTGTCCAGGCCGCCGTCGCCGGAGGTGGTGGACCACGCGGTCGTCCAGGTGGTGCCGTCGGTGGAGAGTTCGACGCGGTACGACTTCCCGTACGCGCGCTCCCAGTCGAGGGTGACGCGGGAGACCAGCTGGGTGGAGCCCAGGTCGACCTGCCACCACTGGTCGTCGCTCCAGTCGCCGGCCCAGCGACTGGCGTCGTCGCCGTCCACGGCCCGGCCCGGCCGGTAGCTGGTGAACGGGTTGGACTCGTACGAACTCGCGCTGGCGGTACGGCCCTTGGCGAGGTTCACCGAGGCCTGGTGCTGCTCGGTGGAGCCCCAGGTGCCGAGGTAGGACTCGGCGCCCCGGAAGAGGTCGTCGACCACGTCCTGGCCCGCGACGAGCCGGATGTCCTCGATCCAGTCGGGGATCAGGCCGACGTCGGCGGCGCCGTCGGTGTTGAAGTCGAAGGTGCGGGTGCCGACGGTCTGCCTGTCGACGACGGAGCCGCCGTCGACGCTCTTGAAGGGGTACGTGACCTTGTTCGCGGCGTCGGCTCCGCGCGGTGCGGGGTGGTCGCCGATGCCGTTGAAGTCGGTGCCGTAGCCGTAGCCGACGCCGTACTTGTCACGCAGCGCGTCGGTGCGCTCGGCCTCGGCGCCGAACGCCTCGGACCCGTGCATGTACTGGGCGACGAAGCCGCCGAGGGAGTAGACCCGCTCGGTCCAGTCGATGTCCATCCAGCTGTGCGAGGACAGCACGCCCGGGTAGTTCGCGGCCTCGAAGATGTCGAGGGTCTGGCCGACCGCCTTGACGCTCATGTGGTCGATCTCGAGCATCATCTTGCGCTTCATCATGCCGCGCACGGCGTACTCGCCCAGGGCGGTGAGTCCGCGGGTGTTGCACCGGGCGTCCGCGTCGTACGAGGGGACCTCCGTGCCCGCCGGGAGGTCGGCCTCCGCCGCGGAGGCCGCGGTGCCGATGGGGTTGTCGTGCTGCGGTCCGGTGCACTTCTCCGTCTGCCAGAAGGTGCCGGTGGACAGGAACTGGCCGACGTTGATGGCCGTGCCGAGGCCGCCCTCGTCGAAGCGGACGCCGCACAGCGCGTTGTCGAACTTGTGGCACAGGAACATGCTGCGCACGCCCAGCGCGTACAGCTCGTCCAGCCCCTTGTCGACGTCGGCCTGGCTGCACTGCGCGATGTCGAGGATCTGCTTGCAGCCGAACGGTTCGGAGGTCTCGACGCCCAGGACGACCGCCAGCTTGCCCTGCTTGACGACCTCGCGCGCCTGCGCGCTGTCCAGGACGATCCGGAACCAGCCCTTGCCGGCGCCGCCGTACATCTTGTCGATGTAGGCCTGGAGGTCGTAGGTCAGCTTCGCCTGGAGGCGGATCGACGTCATCTCGTCACAACCGCGGTCCTTGAACGGGTAGACCGAGCAGATCATGCCGTTGGTGACCAGGTCGTTGACCAGTACCCGCTGCCCGCCGCGCCAGGCCCGCTCCACCCAGGCGTAGTAGTTCGCCTGATGGGTCATCGAGTCGTAGGCCGGCCAGTCCGCGAAGGTCGGCCAGCCCGCCGGGTCGTGCTTGCCGTCACCGCCGTGGGTGATGTAGTCGAAGAGCGCGAGCGTGCCGTCGGGGTAGTGCTCGGGACAGTCCTTGAGGGCGTCGGCGACCCCGGCTTCGGAGAACACCTTGCCGCAGATGAGCCGGCCGCCGAAGGCCTCGTTGGAGAACAGGTGGTTGTGCGCGTCGACGAACCCGCGCACGTCGCCCGCCGAGTCGGTGCCGGTGAACGGCTCGCCGGTCACGTTGACCTGGGAGTCGGGGGCCGGTCTGGCCGTGGGTGTCCACCAGTCCGCGCCTGCCGCCGAGCTCGGTGTGGGGCCGAGGACCGTGGCGAGCACGAGAAGGAGCAGCGAGACGACGGTGACATCTCGGCGTCTGCGGTACGGGCGTCCGGTCATGGTCACAGCCCACGTCCCTCGGTCGGCGGGAAGGCGCGGTCGACGAGGGCTTTTTGACTGCCCATGAGATTGTCATGACCGGCGCAAGATAGTGCGACGAGGATCGCGACAGAACCCGACCGAGTCAAGGGTCCGGGACGCTTGACCTGATAGCCGTTGACCCGGCGGGTGGCGCAAACTCCTTACGCCCGCCTTTCAGTTGCACCGGAAGCACCGCGGGAGCACACCCTCACCGGCGCGCTCACACGTTCAGGTGGTGATCCACGGGAGCGGCCCTCGCCACCTCCGCTCTGCCCCTATCCAGGGCGTATGGACAAGTCTTCCGCTTCTGTAGACCCCGATCGGCTCTCCCGGCGACGGTTCACCGCGGCCACCGCGACCGCCGCCGCCGCGCTCACGGCCGCCGCCCCGGCCGCCGCCCTGCCCCGGCAGCCCGCCCGTCCGCCCGGGTCCACCGCGGACTGGGCGACCTGCCTCACCGTCGCCCGGGCGCTGCTGGTGGTGGACGAGCACGACCGGCCGCTGGTGCCCCGGTACGAGAAGGTCCTCGCCGACGGGCTGCCCCGCGCCCGGACCGGGACCGGCAAGAAGGTCCTCGTGATCGGCGCCGGGCCCGCCGGGCTGGTGGCCGCCTGGCTGCTGAAGCGGGCCGGGCACCGCGTCACGCTCGTGGAGGCCAACGGCAACCGGGTCGGCGGCCGCGTCAAGACGTTCCGTACCGGTGGACACGAGCACGCGGCACAGCCCTTCGCCGACCCGGCCCAGTACGCGGAGGCGGGCGCCATGCGCATCCCCGGCAGCCATCCGCTGGTGATGGGCCTGATCCGTCAACTGGGCGTCGAGAAGCGCCGCTTCCATCTCGTGGACGTCGACGCCGAGGGCAAGCCCGTCAACAACGCCTGGCTGCACGTCAACGGCGTCCGGGTGCGCCGCTCGGCCTACGCGAGGTCGCCGCGCCGGGTCAACCGGTCCTTCGGGGTGCCACGGAAGTACTGGGACACCCCGTCCGCGACCATCCTGCGGGAGGCCCTGGACCCGGTGCGCGACGAGTTCAGCACCCGGGGCGCCGACGGCAAACGGGTGGACAAGCCGCTGGCGGAGCGGGTGCAGGGCTGGGCACGGGTCGTGCAGCGGTTCGGGGACTGGTCGATGTACCGGTTCCTGACCGAGGAGGCGGGCCTCGACGAGCGGACCGTCGACCTGGTCGGCACGCTGGAGAACCTCACCTCCCGGCTGCCGTTGTCCTTCATCCACAGCTTCATCAGCGCGTCGCTCATCAGCCCGGACACCGAGTTCTGGGAGCTGGTCGGCGGCACGGCGAAGCTCCCGGACGCCCTGTTCGAGGAGGTCTCCGACGTCATCAGGCTCGACCGGCGCGCGACGCAGATCGAGTACTGGGCGCCGGACCGGCAGGGCGACACCACCACCTCGCACGTGCGGGCCGACGGGCCGCACGTGTGGATCGACACCGTCTCCGAGGGGCGTGGCGGCAAGGTGGTGCGCGAGCAGTTCACTGCCGACCTCGCGATCGTCACGGTGCCGTTCTCGGGGCTGCGCCAGGTGCAGATCAGCCCGCTGATGTCGTACCGGAAGCGGCGTTCCGTCGCGGAGCTGCACTACGACAGCGCGACGAAGGTGCTGCTGGAGTTCAGCCGCCGCTGGTGGGAGTTCACCGAGGCGGACTGGAAACGGGAACTCGACGCCGTACGGCCGGGGCTGTACGAGGACTACCGGTCGGGCCGGGCGCCGGCCGACGGGAGCCTGCTCGGCGGGCATCCGTCCGTGCCGCCGGGGCACATCACGGCGGGACAGCGGGTGCACTACGCCGCCAACCGGTGGGCCGGCCGCGACCAGCCCGAGGCGGCGCACATCGTCGGCGGCGGCTCGGTCTCCGACAACCCCAACCGGTTCATGATCAACCCGTCGCACCCGGTCGACGGCAGCGCGGGCGGGGTCGTCCTCGCCTCGTACAGCTGGGCCGACGACGCCTCCCGCTGGGACTCCCTGGACGACGAGGCGCGCTACCCGCACGCCCTGCGCGGGCTCCAGCAGGTCTACGGCCGGCGCGTCGAGGTCTTCTACACGGGCGCGGGCCGCACCCAGAGCTGGCTGCGGGATCCGTACGCGTACGGGGAGGCGTCCGTCCTGCTCCCCGGTCAGCACACGGAGCTGCTGAGCGCCATCCGCTCCGCCGAGGGCCCGCTGCTCTTCGCGGGCGACCACACCTCGGTCAAGCCGTCGTGGATCGAGGGCGCACTGGAGTCGGGGGTCCGGGCCGCACTGGAGGCGCACGGGGCATAGGGACGGCCCAGGGTGTTTTGAACGCGTTCAAATACGTAGTAGGGTCCCTTCCGACAAGAAGGGGCCTTACTGATGAAGATCGTGCTGCCCGGCGGGACCGGCCAGGTGGGGGTCGTGCTGCGCCGCGCGCTGACCGCGGCCGGACACGAGGTCGCGGTGCTGAGCAGACGGCCCGCGGATCACACCCAGATCCGGTGGGACGGCCGCACCCTGGGCCCCTGGGCCGAGGCGATCGACGGCAGTGACGTCGTGGTCAACCTGGCCGGCCGCAGCGTCAACTGCCGCTACACACCGGACAACCTGCGGGCGATGATGGACTCCCGGGTGGACTCGGCCCGGGTCGTCGGCCGGGCGATCGCCGCCGCCGCGCGGCCCCCGCGGGTCTGGCTCCAGATGAGCACCGCCACCGTCTACGCCCACCGGTTCGACGCCCCCCACGACGAAACCACCGGAGTGATCGGCGGAGCCGAACCCGGTGTCCCGGACTACTGGGGCTACAGCGTGGACATCGCGACCGCCTGGGAGCGGGAGCAGGAGATGGCCGACACCCCGCACACCCGCAAGGTCGCCCTGCGGGCCGCGATGGTGATGAGCCCGGACCGGGGCGGGGTGTTCGACGTCCTGTCGCGGCTCGCCCGGCTCGGCCTCGGCGGCCCGGTCGCGGGCGGCCGTCAGTACGTGTCCTGGATCCACGAGAGCGACTTCGTCCGCGCCGTCGGGTTCCTCGTCGGACGGGACGACCTCGCCGGACCGGTGAACCTGGCCGCCCCGGCCCCGCTCCCCCACCGCGCCTTCATGCGCGCGCTGCGCGACGCGTGGGGGATCCCGGTGGGCCTGCCCGCGACGAAGTGGATGGCGGAAGTCGGCGCCTTCGCCCTGCGCTCGGACACCGAACTGCTGCTCAAGAGCCGACGGGTGGTCCCCGGCCGGCTGCTCGACGCGGGCTTCGCCTTCGACCGGCCCGAGTGGCCCGAGGCCGCCGCCGACCTCGTACGACGGGTGCGAGACCGCTGACGGGCCGCGCGGACGTGCACAGGGGTCACGTCCGCGCGGCTGTTCCGGGTGGGCGTCAGCTCGTCGCGCGGACCGCTTCGAGGATCAGCTCCGCGACCGCCTTCGGCTGCGACACCGCGACGGCGTGCGAGGCGCCGTCGATCTCGACGATCGTCGCGCCCGCCCGCTGCGCGCCGAAGCGCTCGACCTCGGGGTTGATGGCCTCGTCCGCACCGGCGATCAGCGCCCAGGACGGCCTGGTCTGCCAGGCGGCCGCGGCGGCCGTCTCCTCGAACGCGGCGGCGGCCAGCGGACGCTGGGACGCGGCCAGGATCTTGGTGACGCCCGCGGGCAGGTCGGCGGCGAACACCGACGGGAAGGCGTCCTCGGCGATGGTGACCTCGACGGCGGGCTCGCCGCCCGGCACCGGGTACGTCCACTGCTTGAGGTTGCTGACCAGCGTCGAGAGCGGGAAGCGGCCCTGGAGCTCGCCGAGGCTCTCGCCCTCCGCCAGCGCGTAGGCGGCGACGTAGACGAGGCCGACGACGTTCTCCGTGGTGCCGGCCACCGTGATGAGGGCGCCGCCGTAGGAGTGGCCGACGAGGATCACGGGGCCGTCGATCTGAGCGGCGAAGGAGGCGACGTACGCGGCGTCGGAGGCGAGACCGCGCAGCGGGTTCGGCGGGGCGACCACGGGGACGCCGTGGCCCTGGAGTTCGGCGATGACGCCGGACCAGCTGGCGGCGTCCGCGAACGCTCCGTGGACCAGGACGACGGTGGGGGTAGTCATAGCGGTATGTCTCCTGAAGGTCAGACGTGCAGAGCGTCGCGCAGGGTGCCGACGGCGAGCGTGATGGCGGCTTCGGCGGCGTACGTCGGGCGCAGCGCGTTCAGCATCACGAAGTCGTGGATGATGCCCTGGAAGCGCACCGCGGTGACCGGGACACCGGCCGCGCGCAGCTTGTTCGCGTACGCCTCGCCCTCGTCGCGCAGCACGTCGGCCTCGCCGGTGATGACCAGGGCCGGGGGCAGGTCCTTGAGCTGCTCGGTGGTGGCGCGCAGCGGGGACGCGGTGATCTGGGCGCGCTCGGCCTCGTCGGTCGTGTACTGGTCCCAGAACCACTGCATGCCGTCGCGGCGCAGGAAGTAGCCCTCCGCGAACTGGTGGTAGGAGCCGGTGTCGAAGCTCGCGTCGGTGACCGGGTAGAAGAGCACCTGCTGGACGAGCGGGACACCGCCGCGCTCCTTGGCCATCAGGGTGAGGGCGGCGGTCATGTTGCCGCCGACGGAGTCACCGGCGACGGCGATGCGCGTGGCGTCGAGGCCCTTGGACGCGCCCTCCTCGACGATCCACCGGGCGACCGCGAAGTTCTGCTCGATGGCGACCGGATAGCGGGCCTCGGGCGAGAGGTCGTACTCGGGGAAGACGACCGCGGCCTCGGCGCCGACGGCGAGTTCGCGCACCAGCCGGTCGTGGGTGTGGGCGTTGCCGAACACCCAGCCCGCGCCGTGGATGTAGAGGATCACCGGCAGGGTGCCCCCGGCACCGGCCGGCTTGACGATCCGGGCCCGGACAGTGCCCGTGGGACCGCCGGACACGGTGATCCACTCCTCGTCGACCGCGGGCTTGTGGATCTCACCGGACTGGACCTCGTCGACGGCCTTGCGACCCTCCGCAGGCGGCAGGTCGAAGAGGTACGGCGGGTTGGCGGTCGCCTCGGCGAACGCCGCGGCCTCGGGTTCGAGCACCGGCGTGACCGGCTCGACGACGTCGGACATGGCATCTCCTGCTGTATTCGATGTGCGTGGTCCTGCTCCGCCACGCTAAATCCGCCGGGCGGGCGGAATTTGTCCGCCCGTGCACCGACGCTGTGCTCACAGTGCACAGAAGCCTTTTCCGTGGTGGGTACGGAATTCCTCCGACCACGAAAGGAAATCCGAGAATACGATTCCGCTCCGCAGGGTGAACAGCCGGGAATCACCGCCGCGTTCAGCGGTGCCCGCTGCGCGCGCCGCGCCCCGCGGTGTCCCGCCATTCCCGCGGGGACATGCCGTAGGCCGACCGGAAGACCCGGCTGAAGTGCGTGGCGCTCAGGAAACCCCACCGGGCGGCCACGGCCGCGATGGTCCGGCCGCCGCGGCCGTACCGCATCAGGTCGCGTCGGCACTCCTCCAGGCGACGGCGCAGAATCCACCGGCCCACGGTGGTGCCCTCGTCCTTGAACAGCTTGTGCAGATAGCGCACGGAGATGTGGTGGGCACGCGCGATGACCTCCGGGGACATGTCCGGGTCGGTCAGGTGCAGTTCGACGTACTCCAGGACGCGCCCCAGCACCGGAGGGTGCGCGCCGGGTGCGCCCGGGGCCCCGGGCGCACCGCGCGTCCCGGGTCCTGCGGGCCCGCCGGGTATTCCGGTTCTGCCGGGTGTTCCTGATGCGTCCGGTGTTCCGGGTGTTCCGGGCCCGTCCGGTGTTCCGGGTGTTCCCGGGACCGCTGTGCCCAACTGCTCGGCGGCGAGGGTGGCCAGCAGGTTCAGCGCGTTCCAGGCGAGCATCTCGCCGACCTGGGGGCGGGCCTCGGCCGTGGCGCGGGCCAGGTCGGACAGCAGCGGCGACAGCAGGGTGCCGAGCCGGGAGGCACGGGCCACCGGTGTCCGCGCGATCCGCCGGACGTCGGAGTCCGCCAGCCCGAGCAGATCGGCCGGGACGAGGAACGTCGTCGCCCGGAACGGCTCGTGGAAGTCGAGCGCCGGCGCGCGCCGGACGTCGTAGAAGCAGACGTCCCCGGGCGCCAGAAGCAGACCGGGGGCCTCGGGCGGCTCATGGGCGGGAGCGGCGGCAGCGGCGGAAGTGGTGGGAATGGCGGCAGCGGTGTGCGGCCGGGCGCCGCCGCGCAGGCCGACGAAGAGGTACTCGCCGGCGTCACGGGCCAGCAGCCGGTGCGCGGGGTGGGGCGACGCCTCTCCCGGCAGCCGGGCGGGCGTGTCCTCGCCGGTCGTGATCTCGACACCCAGGGGTGTCCGGACCACGGACGGGTCGAGGGTGCGGGTGCGGGCGCTGTCACAGGTACTGGTGGTGCTGGTAGTGGGCATCTTCCGCCGTAGCCTCCGGGGACCGTCCATCACGTCGTCCGGACGGTAGTTCGGCGGATGTGCAAAAAGAGTGACAACGAAGTGACAGCGCCTTCACCGACCGGGTGGCCGGCCCTCCGCGGCGGCGCGTTCCACGGCGAAGACCCGCAGCAGGACATGGAGGGTGTAGCGGCCCGGCGCGGGCTCGGTGAGCAGATGGGCGTCGGCCAGCACGCCGAGCAGCTGCCGGGCTCGGCGGACCGGCAGCCCGGCGAGCGCGGCGGCCCCGGCCGGGGTGATGTCGGGTCCTTCGTGCCGCGCCAGGAGCCGGAAGAGCCGCGCGCCGTCCGGCGTCAGGAGCCGGTAGGACCCCTGGAAGGCCTCTCGGGTGGCGGCGAGGGCGTCGAGACTGCCGTGCGCCTCGCGCAGTCCGGCGGCCACCGCGGCGAGCGGGAAGTCCCGTCGGCCGGCCGCGCGCGCGGCGACGAGGGCCAGCGCGAGAGGCAGCCGGCCGCACCGGGCGACGATCTCCTCGGCGGCCCGGGGTTCGGCGGCCACCCGCCCGGCACCGATCCGCGCGGCCAGCAGCGCGTACGCCTCCTCGGCGGGCGGCGGTGCGAGGCGGAGCGGCCGCGCACCCGAGGCGACCAGTCCGGGCAGGGTGTGGCGGCTGGTGACCAGCGCCAGGGAGCCCGGTCCGGTGGGCAGCAGCGGGCTCAGCTGTCCGGTGCCCACGGCGTCGTCGAGGACCACGAGGACCCGCCGCCGCGCGAGGAGGGTGCGGTACATGCCGGTCAGGGCGTCCGGCCCGTCCGGCATGCGGGACTCGGGCACGCCGAGCGCCGCGAGCATCCCGCGCAGCGCGTCGGCCGGCTCCACGGCGGGCCGTGCCGGATCGGAGCCACGCAGCGCCACGTACAACTGCCCGTCCGGGAAACGGCCGGTGGCCCGGTGCGCCCAGTGCAGCGCGAGGGTGCTCTTGCCGATCCCGGCCATCCCGCCGACCAGTACGACCCCCGCCGCCGAGCCGGCCGCCCTGTCCAGCCACTCCGACTCGACGACCCGCCCCACGAAGGAGGGAAGGGCCGACGGCAACTGGGCTGGCCGCACGAACGCCCCGGTGCCCCGACCGGCGGGGGCGTCCGTCGTCCGGGCGGGTCCATGAATCCCGGCGGCGCTCGCAAGCCCGTGGACAGCACCCCTGTCGTCGGCGGAACCGGCACTCGCACGCCCCGGCCCGACAGGACGCAGGACGCCGAGCCCCTGGACGCGCCTACCGGCACCGGCACCGGCACCGTGACCCGGACCGGAGCCGCCGTCCGCGGAATCGGGAGCCCCGCAGTCGCTGAGGGGCGACGCGGCGAGCCCCCGGAGAACCACCCCACCGACATCGGCCCCGGCAGCGGCGAACTCGGGAGCGCCATCCCCGGCAGCGGCGAACTCGGGAGCGCCATCCCCGGCGGCGGCGAGCACTGGAGCGCCATCCCCGGCAGCGGCGAGCCCTGGAGAGCCGTCCCCGGCAGCGGCGAGCCCGGGGGCGCCAGCCCCGGAAACATCGCACCCGGCGGCGGCACGCCCCGGGACGGCAGCCCCGGCACCTTCGGCCCCGGCAGCAGCACGCCCCGAATCGCCAACCCCACCGACATCGGGCCGGACGGCGACGAGCCCCGGAGCGCTGTCCCCGACGGCGGCGAGCCCGGGAGCGCCAGCCCCGGGGGCGAGGGGGGCGAGGGGGGCGGGTCCCGGGGTGGGGGGCTCGGGTGGAATCGGGGCCGTAGGGGCCGGGGCGGTGGGGATCCTCGTGGTCGGGGCCGGTCGGCCGAGGTGGACGACGGGTCCGCTCTTCAGGCGATGTCCGACGTCCTGGCGGAGGACCCGCGTGTGGGCCGCCGCCAGTTCGGTGCCCGGGATGAGGCCGAGGTCGTGGGCGAGGCGTCGGCGGACGGCCTCGTACGCCCCCAGCGCCTCCGCCTGGAGTCCGCAGGCGGCCAGGACCAGCACCAGTCTGGCGTGCAGCGACTCGTCGAGGGGATCGTGCGCGGTGGCCCGGCGCAGGGCGGGCAGCGCCTGCTCGGCGTGGCCGCACAGCAGCGCCGCGTCGGCGGCCAGCCGGGCCGTCTCCAGGAGTTCCCTCTGCACGGCCGTGAACTGGACGTGTTCGCGTACGGACGCCGGGATCCCCATCGCCACCGGCCCACGCCACTCCTCCAGCGCCAGGACGAACTGCCGGGCCGCCGTCCCGGGCCGTCCGGTGGCCGCCGCCCGCTTGCCCTGCCGGGTCAGCTCACGGAAGCGCAGCAGGTCGACCTCGTCGGTCGCCGCCTCCAGGAGGTAGCCGCCGGTCCGGCGCAGCAGACGCCGGCCCGGGACGCGGGGCGGCAACCCCGGTTCGAGCAGCCGCCGCAACGCGCCGACGTAGCGCCGCACCACGTTCAGCGCGCTGGCGGGCGGCCGCTCGGCCCACAGCACGTCGACGATCTCGCTGGTCGGCACGGACCGGCCGGCATGCGCCAGGAGCAGGGCCAGCAGGGCGCGTTGCTGGGGGAAGCCGGGGTCGAGTTCCCGCCCCTCCCGCCACAGCCGTACCGGCCCCAGCATCTCGAAGCGCGTCACCTCGCCCAAGGCGTGGTCCGGCGGCTCACCCAAGGCGTGGTCCGGCGGCGTGATCGAGCCGGAGCGGGGTGTCAGACGGCACCGGCGTGACCGTCCCGTGCGTTCAGCAGTGCCTCGACCCGCTCGGCGTCGGGGTGGTTCAGTCCCCTGAGAAGGACCAGCGCCCGCTGCCACGCGATGCGGGCGCCGTCGTGGTCGCCGGTGGCGAGGTGGGTGTCGCCGACCCGGACGAGGATGTCGGCCTCCACGTAGGGCACGCCCAGGTCGCGCAGCAGAGCGAGGGCGTTGCGGTAGCCGAGGAGCGCGTGCGGGTGGCGGCCGAGATGGTGGTGGGCGTAGGCGATGCTGTCCCAGGTGGCCGCCTGCCCGTAGCGGTCCCCGAGTTCCTGGAGCATGGCGAGGGCCTCGAAGCAGTGCGTCAGGGCACGCCGGTGCTCGCCGAGCCGGGCGTGGTACCAGCCGACCGAGTTCAGCACACTGGCCTGCGCGGCGCGGTCGCCGAGCGTACGGAACAGGCCGAGGGCGAACCGGTTGTGGCGCAGGGCGCCGGGCAGGTCGCCCTGCTGGTCGCACTCCCAGCCGAGACTGCGGTGGGTGTGGGCGCGGCCCGTGTCGTCGCCCAGCTCGGTGAAGAGCTCCAGGGCCCGCTCCAGTCGGGGAACGGACCGGGAGTGCAGACCGAGCCGGCCCTCCACCCGGGCCAGTCCGCGCAGGCCGCGGGCCTCCAACGCGGGGTCGGCGAGCCGTCGGGCGGCGTCCAGCGCGGTGCGCTGCACGGCGAGCCCGTCGTGCCAGTGACCACGCCGGTCGAAGAACGGCTCCAGGGACCAGGCCAGTTGGCAGGCGAGACGTTCCTGCACCGGTCGACCCGACGCGGCGGCCGTCTCGACCACGGCGAGCAGGACCGCGTGTTCGGCGGTGAGCCAGGCCAGGGCGCGGTCGTCGTCGGCGAGGGGTTCCGGATGCACGCCCTCGGGCGCGGGCGGCGGGGGCAACGGGTCGGCGTTGGGGGCCAGCAGCCGGTCCGCGGCGTGGGCGGTGTGCAGGTAGTGATGGTGCAGCCGGTTGAGGGCCGCCGCACGCTCGGCCTCGGTGTGCCGCTCGTGGACGAGTTCGCCGGCGTGGGCGCGGAGCAGGTCGTGGAAGGCGTAGCGGCCGGGACTGTGTTCGGTGACGAGGTGCAGTCCGGTCAGCTCGGCCAGCAGCGGTCGGGTCACGCGTACGGGCAGGCCCGCCAGGGCGGCCGCGGCCGGCAGGGAGAGGTCGGGGCCGGGGTGCAGCGCGAGCAGCCGGAAGAGCCGGGCGGCCGCCGCCGAGATCGCGCGCGAGGACCAGGAGAAGACCGTGCCGACGTCCACGGAGGCGTCGGAGCGGGCGAAGGCGTCGAGGCTGCCGTGGGCCTCGCGCAGTTCGGCGGCGACGGCGGCGAGCGGGAAGTGGGGGTGAGCGGCGGCGCGGGCGGCGACGCAGGCGAGGGCGAGGGGCAGTCCGGCGCACAGCGCGCTGATCTCGTCGGCCGCCCGGGGCTCGGCCGCGACCCGTTCCGCCCCCAGCCGGCGGACCAGGAAGGACCGCGCCTGGACGGCGTCGAACGGGCGCAGGACCAGGGAGTGGGCACCGTGGGCGGCGACGAGCCCGGTCAGTTCGTCGCGGCTGGTGACGATGGCGAGGCAGCCGGGCGAGCCGGGCAGCAGCAGCCGCACCTGCTCGGTGTCCCGCGCGTTGTCCAGCACCACGAGGACCCGTCGGCCGGCGAGCACGCTGCGGTACAGGGCCGCCTGCGCGTCCACCCCGTGCGGGACGCGTTCCGGTGGCACTCCGAGCGCACCGAGGAAACCCCGGACCGCCTCCCCCGGGTCCAGGACGGCGCCGGACGGGTCGAAGCCGCGCAGGTTGACGTAGAGCTGCCCGTCGGGGAACCGGTCGGCGACGCGGTGGGCCCAGTGCACCGCGAGCGTGGTCTTGCCGACGCCCGCCATACCGCCGATGGCGCTGATCACCACGGTCCCGGGCCCCGCCCCGTCCGCTCCGGACAGCGCGAACACCTCGTCGAGCTCGACGTCCCGACCGGTGAACGCCGTGATGTCGTGCGGCAGTTGGGCAGGCGACGGAAGGGCGGACGGCGACGGCGGATCCGGCACCGGCGCAGGCGCGGGCGCGGGCGCGACAGAATCGTCCGCGCCCGCGCGATCCGGCACCTCACCACTCCGCGGCGCGGGCGCGGGGAACCCGTCCGTGCCCGCGCCGCCGGACGCCTCGGCACTCGACCCACCGGACGGCCCGACCGCCGTCTCCCGCATCCCGGACAGAACCGTGTCCCGCGCGTCGCGCAGTTCCGCTCCTGGATCGATCCCCAGTTCCTCGGCCAGCCGCGCCCGTACGGCCTCGTAGGCGGCGAGCGCCTCCGGACGGTGTCCGGCCGCCGCCAGCGCGAGGAGCAGCCCCGCCTGGAGGGGTTCGTCCAACGGGTGTCGCGCGGCGGCCTGTCGCAGCTCGGCCAGGACCGCGTCCGGTCTTCCGGCGCGCAGCGCGACGTCCGCCGCCTGCCGTACGGCTGCGGGCAGTTCACGGTCCACCGCGTCGAACGCCGGGTGCGCACGGGCCTGCACGGGAACGCCGCCGGCGAGGGGGCCACGCCACAGCGACAGTGCCTCGGTGAGGAGTTCGAGCGCCTGCCCGGGTGAGCGGTCCGCGATCCGGCGCCCCTCCTCGCGCAGTGCGCGGAACCTCAGCAGGTCGGAGGAGTCACCGTCGGTCACGAGCCGGTATCCACCGGCGTCCCGCACCAGCCAGCGCCCCTCCGCACGGGCGGCGAGGCCGGGTTCCAGCAGTCGGCGCAGCGAACCCACATGGCGCCGGACGACATTGACCGCGCTGCGCGGTGGAGCCGCTCCCCATAGCACGTCGACGATCTCGCCCACCGCGACCGGCCGCCCCGCCCCGACCAGCAGCAGGGCCAGGAAGGCACGTTCCTGCGGTCCTCCGAGCTCCAGTTCCGCATCCCCCCGGAACACCCGAACAGCGCCCAGGACCGCGAACCGCAGTGGCTCCGGCGGCACGCCATCCCCTCCCTCCGGTCGTCCTCCCCGCCTTCGACTGTACGACAGGACAAAGGTTACCCAGAGTTACACAGGATGCGTTCCGGCTGTTCAGGGACGGCACCCCGAAGAAAACCTGGTTGAGCTAGCCTAAAACCTAGGGATACTAGGAAACGCGGCGAGGGCACGAGGGCCTTCACCCGCACGGACAACCGACTGGAGCAAGCCATGACCCCGCCCCGGACCGGCACCCTGGCAGTGCCCGGCGCCACCCTGTACTACGAGACCCTCGGCAGCGGACCGGTCCTGCTGCTCATCCCCGGCGGCGCCGCGGACGCCGGACTGTACGCGGGCATGGCACCGGAGCTGGCCACCCGCTACACGGTCGTCTCGTACGACCCTCGTGGTCTGTCCCGCAGCCCTCTCGACGGCCCGGCGGACACCTCGCGCGCCGACGAAGAGGTGTCGGTGTGGAGCGACGACGCCCACCGGCTGCTCGAACTGCTCTCCCCCGACGAGGAGGCGGTCGTCCTCGGTTGCAGCTCCGGCGCCGTCGTCGCGGTGGAGCTGCTCGCCCGGCACCCCGAGCGGCTGCGCCGGGTGGTCGCGCACGAACCGCCGCTGTTGCGGCTGCTGGCGGACCCCGCCCCGCATCGAGCGCTGTTCGCCGAAGTACGCGAGACCTTCCGCACCGAGGGCGCCGACGCGGCCATGATCCGGCTCGGTGAGGGACTGGCGGACGGGACGGACCGGCGGGCTCCCGCGCGGCCCACGGAGCTGCCGCCCGAGATCCGGGAGACGGCCGACCGGATGCACGCCAACCTGCCGGTCTTCCTGGGCCGTGTCTTGTGCCCGTTCTCCTCGGCCGCACCGGATCTCGCCGCGCTGCGGCCCGTGGCACACAAGCTGGTGCCGGCCGCCGGGCGCGACTCCCGCCGCCAACTCCCTTTGTACGGACCGGCCGCGCGCCTCGCGGAGCTTCTGGGACGCGGACTCGTCGAGTTCCCGGGCGGCCACCTCGGAGCCGTCGAGTCCCCGAAGGAGTTCGCCGACCGTCTGCTGACCGTCCTGGACCGGTCGGCCCGGTGACGGCGCGCCGGCCCTCACCGGGCCGGCGGACGGACAAGCGGGGTCCGGGACGACCTCGCCCCGGACCCCGTCAGACCGTGGAGTGAGTGACCGCTCGTCAGCAGGTGCGGCCGGTGTAGTAGGCGCCCTGGATCTTGGCCGCGGAGCCCAGCCACGACGTGCCGGGACCGACGCACCGCTCGTAGTCGGCGGCCCAGGCCACGTCGACCTTGATGACGACCCGTGAGCCGTCCGACGTGCAGTGGTTGTAGAAGGCGTCGGAACCGGTCTCGTAGAAGCCGCACGGGTCCGCGGCCGCGGGGCCCGCGGTGGCGGCCGTCAGCGCACCCAGGGAGGTGAGGACGAGAGCGACGGAACCGAGGGTGCTGAGCACCGAACGACGAACACGCACAGCGTGACTCCTTGCCGGAAACGAGGATCGACAGAGGCAAAAGCCCAGGTCCGGCGAGGGACCGGAGGCCTGCACCAGGATCGTGGCGGGCTCCCGCAGATGATCGAACGACGGGCCCCGTTCACCCCGCGAATCGTTTCGCCGCTACTCCGTCGGAGTGATCATCGCCGCAAGGACGCGTGAGCGGGGCGGGGTCCCCGGGATGGAGGGCCGTTTCACCCGGGTGAGCGCCTTGAGTGGTGGAGCGGCGCTCGCTGACTGACGGTGGATCACGTCAGGCCGGGTCGTGTCAGCTGACGATGTGTCGGCTGCCCGGTCGAGACGGAAGGACCATCAGATGCGTTCTGCTCGCATGATCCTGGCCACCGCGGCGGCCTCGGCCGCCCTCGNAGCTGACGATGTGTCGGCTGCCCGGTCGAGACGGAAGGACCATCAGATGCGTTCTGCTCGCATGATCCTGGCCACCGCGGCGGCCTCGGCCGCCCTCGCCATCGGCGCCCCCGGCGCCTACGCCGGTGACACGGACCACGACGACTCTTCCTACAGCAAGGAGGACAGCTCCTCGTACGGCAAGGAGCACGGCAAGGAGGACGACTCCTCCTACGGCAAGGAGGAGCACGGCAAGGAGGAGCACGGCAAGGAGCACGGCAAGGAGGAGCACGACTCCCCGCACGGCGGCATGCACACCGGCGGCGGCGCGCTCGCCCTGGCCGACGACAGCAGCGACCGCGGCGCGGCCAAGGACCCCAAGTACGACCCCGAGACGTACAAGGACAAGGACGACAACGGCGGTGAGCACGGCAAGGACTCCTGGAACGGCGGCAAGGAGGAGTCCGGCGGCTGGAGCAAGGAGCACNCCGAGACGTACAAGGACAAGGACGACAACGGCGGTGAGCACGGCAAGGACTCCTGGAACGGCGGCAAGGAGGAGTCCGGCGGCTGGAGCAAGGAGCACKACAAGCCCAGCGGCGGCGTGCACACCGGMGGCGGCGCCCTCGCCACCCCCTCCGCGACCGCGGCCGGACTCGGCGTCCTCGGCGTCGCCGGCGCCGGCCTCTACGCCCTGCGCCGCAAGAAGACGGTGGGGGGTGTGGCCTGACCCATGCCTGACGCGATAGCGAAGCCGCGGCCGCCACACATGCCCCCCTGTGGCGGCCCGGCCCGTTTTTGCACCGACCGTCCTTCTTCGGCCGAGCCACTCCCGGCCGGGATCGTATGCAGGAGCCCCTACGCCCCTGTCGGCCCGTCCGCTTCGCCCGTACACTGACAATTTGTAGACGTGCGGGCGCAGTTGACCGGGGGGGAGCCGCCATGTCGGGGGACCAGTACGGCAGATACAACGACACCGACCACAACACCTTCTACTACGTTCCGCCCATGCCGTCGGCTCCGCCGCCTGCGCCGGCGGACGGCGCTCGGGCCGTCGCGGTGGCCGTGCTCAACCTCAGCGGTCTGGGCCTGGGTTACGCGCTGGTGCGCCGCTGGGCCCTGATGGCGCTGTGCTGGGTCGCCACCGCCGTCCTGCTCTTCGTGGCCCTGCCGGCCGACCCGGACGGTGTCCCGGGATTCGCCCTCGTCCTGTACGTCCTGTTCCTCGTCGCGGTGGCGGCGGACGGCGCGCGCGTGGGCCTGCGCAACCGGCTGTCGGGACTCCGGCGGGCGCCGCTCGCGCTCGTGCTCGGACTGCTGCTGCTCGTCGTGCCGGCCGGGGGTGTCGTGCTGTACGACAGCGCACGGGACGAAGCGACCCAGCAGATGCTGCTCGACCGGCTCGACGAGGCCGACGAACTGGTGCAGGCCGCCGGTGACAAGCCGTTCAACTCGGCCCAGGCCGACTACCGCAAGGCGCTGGGCGTCTACGCGGACCTCAGGTCCGACCACCCCGGTTCACGGGCGGCCGAGCGGGTGCCCGCCCGGATGAAGACCTACTACACGACGGTCGGAGCCGCGTACGCACAGGGCGACTACTGCGAGGCGGTCGAGCCGCTGAAGTACCTGCGCACGGTCCCGAAGAGCCTGCCCGGGACGGACCTCGGGGCACTGAAGACCTGGCCCGACGACCGGCTGGCCACCTCGCTGTACGAGTGCGCGTCGACGGCCCTCACCGCGGGCGAGGCCAACTGGGCCTCGCAGTACGGGGAACTGCTGACCACCTTCCCCGAGTCGGAGCAGGCCGCGAAGGTCGAACCCGCCGTGGCCGCCGCCGTCGTCCGTACGGAGAAGGACCTGCGCGGGGCCGAACCCTGCTCCGCGGTCCAGCGGCTGCGCACGCTCGGCTCCCAGATCGACGGTCTGGAGTCCGGGCAGGCGGCCATCGGCGCCGCTCTCGACAAGGACGGCCGGCGGGCCACGACCAGCGCCGACACCGGCACCTACACCTGCGGCGTGGACCAGTACCGGGACGGCGACTTCGAGTCGGCGCGGACGACCATGACGGAGTACGCCTCCGCCCACAAGACCGCCAAGAACGCCGGCCTGGCGAAGAAGATCGCCATAGCGGCGGAGATCGCCCAGACGGTGCCGGCCGCGGGCAAGAAGCTGCCGACGACCCGTACCGGCGGCAGCATCTCGGTCACCGTGCAGAACGACAGCCCCGACGCGGTCACGGTCCTCTTCACGGGCCCGGTCACCGGCAGCTTCACCCTCAAGGCCTGCGGCAGCTGCAAGGCGTACTCCCTCGGGAGCACCATCAACCCGTCGTTCGAGCCGTGCAACGACAGCGGCAAGAACTACCCGCAGCGCACCATCAGCCTGCCGGTCGGCACCACGTACTTCCTGCACAAGCCGAACGGCGACAGCTCCGCCACGCCCGCCTCGGACACGGCCAAGCTCGAGTCGGGCTACATCTACACGGAGTGCGCCTACACGACGCAGAGCCTGGGGACAGGCCTCTGAATTCCGTGTGAAAACCCGGAGGATTTCCGCCCGCTGAAAGGCTGTCAACAGCGCACCGTGTTACCTGTGGGTCGCATGTGACGGGTGATAAGGTGCGCCGGAATTCTCTCGCGCAGGGCCCCCACACGAAAGCCTTGAGATACTCCATGAACGACATAAAGGCGGAAACGCCCGTGCATTCCTTTGCCCCGGGCGGTCGACGCCGGCACCGCAAGGCCAGGCAGAGCGGTACCGGCGTCCGGCGGGCGATGGTGCTCGCGCTGGCCCTGCCCGTCACCTCGGCGGCCCTGGCCGGCCCCTCGGCGTTCGCCGCCGAAAAGGGCATCGGCACGACGGCCGAGGACACGGCGGCGGGCCGGACGCTCGACGCGGACGACCGGCAGATGGTCGCCAACCTCGAGAGCCGCGTCCTCGACCGGCGCCTGGGGTCCGAGGTCAGCGGTGTGGTCCTGGACTCCGCGTCGGACACCACCCTGTGGGACCACAACGGGGCGACCGCGCTGATGCCGGCGTCCAACACCAAGCTCGCCACGGCGACCGCCGCGCTGACCGTGCTCGGCCCGAACCACACGTTCACCACGAAGGTCGTCTACGGCAACGGCACCCTGACCCTGGTCGGCGGCGGCGACCGTACGCTGACCGGCGCCGACCTCGCCGAACTGGCGAAGAACGCGGTCGCCGGGCTCAAGGCGGCGGGGCTGACGTCGGTGAGGGTCGCCGTGGACGACAGCCTCTTCGGCGCCCCGACCCTGGCCAACGGCTGGAACACCGGCTACTACCCCGACTCCGTCGCCCCCGTGCGCGCACTGGTCGTCGACGGGCACGGGGTCCAGGACACCTCGCTCGACGCCGGACAGGTCTTCGCCCAGCAGCTCACGGCGGCCGGGGTCGCCGTCGACGGCGCCGTCACCCGCGCCGAGGCGAGCCCGGGCGACGTACCGGTGGCACGGCACCGGTCGGCGGCGCTGTCGGAGATCGTCCACAAGATGATCAAGGTCAGCGACAACAACATCGCCGAGACCCTGCTGCGGATGACCGCACTCGGGGCGGGCCGCCCGGCCACCTTCGAGGACGGCACGGACGTCGTGCGCAAGGTACTGAGCCTCCGTTACGGCGTTTCCCTCGACAATTTCGAGATCTACGACGGAAGCGGCCTTTCGCGGGCCAATCGCATTCCGGCCGCCACGCTCGCGGAAATCCTCGAACTGCTGACGGAATCGCGCTACTCCCCCACCCTGGGCTCCATCCTCGACGGGCTGCCCGTCTCCGGTGAGGCCGGCAGCACGCTCGGTCCGGAATGGGGCCGCTTCGACGACGTGAACTCCATGTGCGCGGTGGGCAAGGTGCACGCGAAGACCGGCACCCTCACCGGCGCCATCGCCCTGAGCGGTCTGACCCAGGGCAAGGACGGCAAGTGGAAGGTCTTCTCGTTCATCGAGAACAACTCCACGGCCAACCCGAACGACATCAAGGACGCCATGGACGGCCTCGCGGCCACCGTGAACGGCTGCTGGGCGTAGCGAAGACCCCTGCGCGACGAGAGGGCCGGCTCCTGCGGGGGCCGGCCCTTCTCGCTTCGCGTCGCGACCCTCCGGTGGGTGTGACCCAGACCACAAGAAAACGCTGCCGTTTCGATGGCTCCGAGGGCTAGTCTGGGCAGCAAGTGAACGAAACAGTTTCGTTCATGAGAGGCGCACGCCCCCACTCGCATGGAGAACACAGCCATGGCCTCCGTACTCATCGCCCACGACCAGTCCCTTCAACGTGTCGGCCTGCGCATGCTGCTGACCGCCGAGCCCGATCTGAGCGTCGTGGGCGACACGGCGAGCGGGCCCGAAGCGGTCCGGATGAGCGCCGCGCTGCGTCCCGACGTCGTCCTGCTCGGCGGCCACCGTCCCGCGACGGACGACATCGAGACCATCCGCCGCATCGCCCACCCGCCACACCTCACCGCCGTCAGCGGCCCCGCCGGACCGCTCGGCCAGCAGCCGCGGATCCTGGTGCTGACCTCCACCGGCGACGAGGGGTACGCCTACGCCGCCCTGCGCGCCGGCGCCGGCGGGTTCCTCCCGAAGGACGCCACACCCCACGAACTGACCGCGGCCATCCGCGTCGTGGCGGCCGGCGACGCCGTCATCACCCCCGAGCTGACCCGCGCGCTCATCGACACCGTCCGCCACGAGCGCGCCCCGCGCCCCGGCGAGCGGGCCGTCGGGCTCGACACCTTCACCGGGCGCGAGCGCGACGTCCTCGTCGCCGTCGCCTCCGGCTGGTCCAACGCGGAGATCGCCGCACGGCTGTCCATCGCCCCGACCACCGTGAAGTCGCACGTCAGCCACATCCTGGCCAAGATCGGCGCCCGCGCCCGGGTCCAGGCGGTCGCCTTCGCCTACGAGTAC
This sequence comes from Streptomyces sp. Root1310, assembly GCF_001426425.1. Taxonomy (NCBI): domain Bacteria; kingdom Bacillati; phylum Actinomycetota; class Actinomycetes; order Kitasatosporales; family Streptomycetaceae; genus Streptomyces; species Streptomyces sp. Root1310. The sequence goes on from NZ_LMEQ01000031.1 coordinate 570,039, forward strand.
GGCCTGGTACACCCGGCGGCCTGACGCCCCTCCGCGCCCCATGTGCCTGGGCACCTCCCGCGCGGCCCCGTACCCCGCCTTCCGGGTACGGGGCCGCCGGGCGGCTAGCCGCGGTCGCGCTGGTGGACGCGTGCCAGGAGCAGGTTCGGGTCGGGCTGCTTGAAGTAGGCGGCGCTCGGGACGTAGGCGGTCCGGCCGCGTACGGCCACCGAGGTGGGGTTGGCGAGGCCGTCCTTCTTGGTGAGGACGATCCGGTGGGTGCCGTCCCGCTGGACCTGGGCGATCTCGCTGCCGCCGATCAGGGCGGCGAGAACCGTGTCACGGTGCCGGTCCACGAACGCGAAGTCGTCGATCGCGAAGAGGCTCTTCGCCCGGGTCTCGATCGCGCCGGCACAGCCGCTCTCACGGACGGGGATGCGCAGCAGCGTCCCGGCGTTGGTGTTGGACACCCACACGGCGTCGCGGTGGATCTTGAGGCCGTTGACTCCGACGCGGGCCGCGGGCGGTGCGTTGAGAGGCTCGAGCAGGGCTCCCTCGGCCCATGCCGTGGGCTTGCCGCCCGAGCGGGGCACGCGCCAGACGGTGCCCAGCACCGAGTCCGCGACGTAGAGCACGCCCCGGCGCTCGTCGAGGGCGAGGCCGTTGGGGAACCCGCTCGGCGGCAGCTGTGCGATCTGCCGGGGCCTGCCGCCGCCGGAGGGGATGCGCCAGATGCCGGTCGCGCGGGTACCGGTCGCGTAGTTGACGTACAGGGTGCCGTCCTGTGCGCGGGCGATGCCGAGGACGACGGCCCTGCCGACGACGGGTGTCTGCGGGTTCGTCACGGCGGGCAGGGTCGCGAGGATCCGCGTCCTGCCCTGCCGGGTGACGTTGACGACCTGCCGGGCGCTGGAGAACGTCAGGTCGGCGGAGCCGTCGGGTTCGAGGGCGATGTTCTCCGGTGACTGGCCCTTGGCGAGGTCGAAGTGGGCGACCACGCGCGGAGCGGAGACCGTCGGCTCGTCTCCGACGGCGGGAGCCGTGGCGAGCAGGCCGAGGGCGAGGGTGGCGGCGGTGACGCCCGCCGAACGGGGGACTCGGGGCATGTGACCTACTTTGCAGGGAAGCCGGAACGCCGCCGTGCGGCGGCCAGACGACCATGGCCGTGGGCCGGCGGCGGTCGCCGCAGTCGTGGCCGGGGGATCGCCCGCGTGGCCCACGGCATCGACCCGCCTGCCGCTCACCCGGGTGATCCGGCCATGCCGCAGACTGTGCGGTGCGGACAGCGGTCCCGACCCCCGTCCCGACGGCAGCCCGCCCGACGGACACTCACCCGGAAGGAAGCACAGCGTGATCATCTTCGGCACCAAGGGATACCTCTACCAGCTGGCGATACTGACGCTCGTCTGCGGCCGTTGCGGCAATCCCGCCGCGCACACGCTGCGCAAGCGGGTCACGAAGTTCACCCTGTTCTTCGTGCCGCTGTTCCCGATCTCGACGAGTCACGCGACGCAGTGCACGTTCTGCGGTGCCGAGCAGAAGCTGACCAAGGAGCAGGCGGAGCAGTTGACGGCGCAGGCCGCGGGCGGCGTCGGCGGCCAGGCGTACGGACAGCCGCACCAGCAGCCGCACCAGCACTGACGGCCTCCCGCGGCTCAGCGGGTGAGGCCCGCCCTCGCGCAGGCGGTCAGGAGCTCACGCGTGCAGATCTGCGCCGTGGTGTACAGGCCGCCCTTGACCAGGGTCCGCTCGATGTCACGGGCCGTCACCGGACGCGGCTGGAGCAGGACGGCCGGGACGCGTTTGGTGGTGGGGCTGTCGACGGTCGTGGTGGCGGTGTCCCGGGGGTCCTCACCCCGGCCGACGGCGACGGCCATGGCGGCGACCGCGGCGGCCTCCTTCGCGAACGGCTTGTAGACCGTCATGTACTGCTCGCCCTTGACGACGCGCCGCACCGCGTCGAGGTCGGCGTCCTGGCCGGTGACGGGCGGGAGCTCGGTGACGCCGGCTCTCTTGAGCGCCGCGACGACGCCCGCGGCGATGTTGTCGTTGGCCGCGAGGACTGCGTCGATCCGGTCGGGGCCGAGGGCCGCGATGGCGGCGGACATGTTGGTGTGGGCGTTCTGGGTGCTCCAGTCCGCGGTGTTGTAGGACCGGGCGATCCGCACCTCGCCGCTGAGGACGGACAGCGCGCCCTTCCGATAGGACTCCGCGTTCGGGCTGGTCGGATCGCCGTTCATCATGACGACGTCGTCGCTCGCGGCCCGTTGCCCCGGTTTCAGGCCCAAGGCCTTCAGGAGCGCCTCGCCCTGGAGTCTGCCGACCATGACGCCGTCGAAGCCGACATAGCCGGTGATCGGACCCTCGGCGAGGCGGTCGTAGGCGATCACCGGGACACCCGCCCGGTCCGCCTCCTGGATGGAGGAGCGCAGCGCCCGGGTGTCGGCGGCGTCGAGGATCAGGACCCGGGCCCCCTTGGTGACCATGGAGATCATCTGCTGCCGCTGTCGCGTGACATCGCTCTCGGCGTTGGCGTATTCCGTCCGGCAGCCGGGGCAGAGCTTCCTGACCTGCGCCTCGATCAGCGGCCGGTCCGCGTGTTCCCAGCGCGGGACCATGCGGCTCGGCAGCAGCAGGCCGACGGTGAACCCTTCGCCGGCCGCCTTCTCGTCTCCCCCGCAGGCGGCCAGGGGCATCGTCAGGAGCGCCGCGGCGAGCACCGCGACGACAGCCCTGCGGCGTGTCCTCACGGCACTCCCTCCGGCACGGCGATCTCGCTCCACACCTGTTTGCCGCCGGCCACCGGGACCGACCCGAAGGCGTCCGACATCGCCTCGACCAGCAGCAGCCCCCGGCCGCCGGTCGCCTCCCAGTCGACGATCACCGGTTTGGCGGGCGCGCGCGGCGAGGAGTCGCTCACGGAGACGCGCACCCGGTCCCCGCGCAGCACCAGGTCGAGCCGGACCGGCCCCTGGGTGTGCACCAGCGCGTTGGTGACGAGTTCGGAGACGACCAGCAGCACCGCGTCGGCCGCCTCCTGGACCTTCCAGCGGCGCAGGGTGCGCGCGGTGAAGCGGCGGGCGTGCATGACGGCGTCCGGCAGGCGCCACACCATCCAGCCGGCCCGGATCGGCCGGGTCGTCATGCCGTCGTAGCGCAGCAGCAGCAGCGCCACGTCGTCCTCCCGGCGGCCGTCGTCGCCGAGGAGTTCGTCGGCCATCTTCCCCGGGTCGGCGGGGTCGGCCGCGGCGAGCGCGACGCGTGTCCGGCGCATGCCCTCGTCCAGGGGCAGGTCGGCGGCCTCGACCAGGCCGTCGGTGACCAGGGCGAGGACCGTGCCGGGGGCCAGTTCGACGGACGTCATGGGGAAGTCCGCCTCCGCCAGGACGCCGAGCGGGGGGCCGCCCGCCACCTCGACCTCCTCGGTGGAGCCGTCGGGCAGACGCAGCATGGGTGCCAGGTGCCCGGCCCGGACGAAGAGGACGTTGCCCTCCTCCAGGTCCAGTTCGGCGTAGCAGCAGGTGGCGAACAGGTCGGTCTCCATGCCGACGAGCAGCCGGTTGGCGTGCGAGACGACCACGTCGGGCGGGTGCCCCTCGATGGCGTAGGCCCGGACGGCCGTACGCATCTGGCCCATGATCGTCGCGGCTCCGGCGCTGTGCCCCTGGACGTCGCCGATGACCAGGGCCACCCGGTCCTGGGAGAGGGCGATGACGTCGTACCAGTCGCCGCCCACCTGGAGCCCGCGCCGGGCGGGCAGATAGCGGGCGACGGCGGTCCCGCCGGGCAGTTCGGGCAGGCGCCGGGGCAGCAGGCTGCGCTGGAGCATCGTCGCGAGTTCCTGCTCGGCGTCGTGCGCGTGGGCGCGCTTGAGTGCCTGGCCGACCAGGGCGGCGGTGGCGGTGAGCAGGGACCGCTCCTCGGGGACGAACTCGTGCGGCCGGTCCCAGCCGACCAGGCACACCCCGGCGACCTGGCCCTTGGCGGGCAGCGGCAGCACGGCCAGTCCCCCGGCTCCGATGCCGGCCAGCCCGGCTTCGAGCGGGGTGCCGGCGGGCCAGAGGTCCATCCGGCCGTCCCGCAGGGCCGCCTGGAGGGTGGGCAGGGCGCGCAGCGGTGCGTCGGGCCATTCCGTGCGCCACTCGGTGCGCCACACCTCCGGCCAGGCGCCGGGCTGGGGCGGGTCGAGGGCGGTGACCATGACCCGGTCGTCCTGGACCGCGGCGAGGGCCACGTGGTCGGCGGCCAGCGGCTCGCGCAGGGCGGCGACCACCACGCGGCCGACGTCGCGGACCGTCGCGGCGTCGTCGAGGGCGGCGGTCAGCCACTGGATCCTGGAGACGTCGTCGCCGCCGCGGCGCAGCACCGGGGTGGCCGTCACCACGCCCAGGACCTGCGCGGGCCCGTCGCCCGTGCCCGGCTCCGCCCGGCAGCTCAGGCTCAGCCAGCGCATCTCGCCGGTGGGGCCCCGGACCCGGAACTCCAGGTCCCGGCGGCCGAAGGCGTCGGTGGTCGGCTCCAGGACGGACATCAGGGCGTGCATGTCCTCCGGGAGGGCGTGCGCGAGCAGGGTGTCGACCTTGCCGTCGAAGTCGTCCGGTGTGATGCCGACCAGTTCGAGCAGGGTGTCGTCGGCCTCGATCAGGCCGGTGTCCGGGGCGAGGACGAAGGAGCCGACGCGCAGGCTGCGCAGGGCGGGGCCCAGCAGCGGTGTCGGCATCGGCGGGTCGGCGCCCGGCGGGAGGAGGGCCGCGACCGCGTCGGCGTACCGCTCCAGGAAGCGGCGCTGCTCGGCCTCGAAGCCCTCCGGCGAGGCTCCCAGGACGAGGAGGCAGCCCAGTCGGCTGCCCTGGATGCCGAGGGGCAGCGCGCCGAGCGGGGTCCCGGCGGTCAGCCACAGGGGGTGGTCGGTGCGGAAGGCGCGTGCCGCGGGCGAGTCACCGGACAGCGGCAGGCGCTCCGGCGGTGACGGCCCGGAGGAGACGCTTCCGGACGTGTCCACCAGCTGAAGCTCGCGTGTGCCGACCTCCGGCGCGTAGACCGCCGCCAGTGTCGCTCCGGCGAAGGTCAGGGCCCGGTCGAGGCATGTCCGCAACGTACCTCCCATCCTGCCGCAGGTGCCGACAGGTTGAGATCGGGGCACCCACCCACCAGAATCGCATATAAGGATCAACCGAACATATCCACCGCTACCCACCCTATTGTCGTCTACGGCAGGTACCACCCATGAAGGCCTGCATCAGGGACACAGCCGCCGCGGTGACCGCGGTCTCCACCGCGATCGTCCTGACGGCCTGCGGGGCGGACTCCCCCGACGAACCCGGCACCGACAGGAGCCGGCAGCGCATCGGTCTGCTGCTGCCGGACGTCACCACGCCCCGCTGGGAGACCCAGGACAGGCCACTGCTGGAGAAGAAGATCCACGAACTGTGCCCCGACTGCGCGGTCGAACACGCCAACGCCAAGGGCGACGTGGCCCTCCAGCAGGAACAGATGGACTCGATGATCACCAAGGGGGTCGATGCCATCGTGCTCGTGGCCGTGGACGCCCGCTCGCTCGGCCCGGCGGTCACCAAGGCCCACGAGGCGGACATCCCCGTCATCTCCTACGACCGGCTCTCCGAGGGCCCCATCTCGGGCTACGTCTCCTTCGACGGCAAGGAGGTCGGCAGGCTCCAGGGCCGGGCGCTGCTGACGGCGATGGGCGACAAGGTGCCCGGCGCCGAGATCGTCATGATGAACGGCGACCCCAGCGACCCGAACACCAAGTCGTTCCAGGACGGCGCCCTGTCCGTGCTCGAGGGAAAGGTGAAGATCGGCAAGGCCTACGACACCCTCCAGTGGCGCAGGGAGGCCGCGCACATGAACATGTCCGGGGCCATCGCGGCCCTCGGCGTCGAGTCGATCGACGGGGTCTACGCGGCCAACGACGGCCTCGCCGCCGGGAGCATCTCCGCCCTCAAGGCGAACAAGGTCGACCCGCTGCCCCCGGTCACCGGGCAGGACGCCGAGCTCTCGGCCCTGCGGCGCATCGTCGGCGGCGACCAGTACATGACCGTCTTCAAGCCCTTCGGCCCCGAGGCCGCCGCCGGCGGCGCCATGGCGGTCGCCGCGGTCCGGGGGGAGAGTCTCGGGCAGGTGGCCACGGCCGAGGTGCCGACGCGCGGCGGGGAAGCGGTCGCCGCCGTACTGCTCACGCCCGTGTCGGTGACCGTCGACAACATCGAGGACACGGTGGTGAAGGACGGCCTGCACACCGTCCGGCAGATCTGCACGCCGCAGCTCCGGGCCGCCTGCGAGCGGGCCGGACTGACCTGACCCGCATCGAACGGACACCGTGTCGGCAGGACACGCGGCGATCCGACGCCGCCGCCGGAGCCGACGCCCTCGGGAAGGAGATGGTTTCCGTGCCGGAGACTCGCTCCGGGCGTTCCGCCGCCCTGCTCGGGGGCGATGCGCCCGGGGCCGTCACCGGCGCCGCACCGGGCACGCCCGCACGGCCGGCCGTGGCGGAGGCGAGGTGGTGACCCGCGTGCGGGCCGCCGCCCGTGCCGTGCGGAGCGGGCCCGCGGTCCTGCGGCGCAGGCTGAGCGCCGGTGAACTGGGCTCACTGCCCGTCGTCCTCGTCCTCGCCGTCGTCTGGATCACCTTCCAGTCCCTCAACGAGAACTTCCTCTCGCCCCGCAACCTGTCCAACCTCAGCGTGGACATCGTGGGCACCGGGATGATCGCGGTCGGCATCGTCTTCGTGCTGCTGCTCGGTGAACTCGATCTGTCCGTCGGCTCGATCAGCGGGCTCGCGGCGGCCGTCTTCGCCGTGCTGAACGTGAACAACGGGGTGCCGGAGTGGCTCGCGCTCATCGTCGCGGTGCTGGCGGGCACCGTGGCGGGAACCGTCCAGGGCTACTCCATCGCCAGAACCAGGGTGCCGGCCTTCGTGGTCACTCTCGCCGGGCTGCTCACCTGGAACGGCCTGATGCTCTCCGTCCTCGGGGACAGCGGCACCGTCAACCTCGACGAGAACGGGCTCGTCGCCAAGCTGACCAGCTACTACTTCACCGACGACGCCGTGGCCTACGGCCTGGCGGCGGTCGCCGCGGGCGCGGTCTTCCTCGTCTGCGACCGCGACCGGCGGCGCCGCAGGGCCATCGGTATGCCGCACCGGTCGGCGCGCGCCATCGCGCTGCGCACCGCGGCGGTCGCCGTGGTCGCCTTCGGCGTCGCGTACCTGCTCAACCGGTTCCAGGGGCTGCCGCTCGCCCTGCTGATCTTCCTCGTGGTGGTGGCCGGTCTCGACGTGGTGCTCCGCCGCACCCCCTACGGACGGCAGGTCTACGCGCTCGGCGGCAGCGTCGAGGCGGCCCGCCGCGCCAGCCTCAGCGTGACGTGGGTGCAGACCGCGGTGCTCGCGGCCTCGGGCACGATGGCCGCCGTCGGCGGCCTGTTCCTGGCCTCGCGCATCACCTCGGTGAGCCAGAGCTCGGGGTCGGGCGTGCTGCTGGTCAACGCCATCGCGGCAGCCGTCATCGGCGGCACCAGCCTGTTCGGCGGGCGCGGGTCGACCTGGTCGGCGGTGCTCGGCATGCTGGTCATCCAGTCGATCGCCTCCGGCATGGCCATCACGGACACTCCCCCGGCCGTGCAGTTCGTCATCACCGGCGGGGTGCTCTTCGCCGCGGTGATCATCGACTCGCTGTCGCGGCATTCCCAGGCCACCCGCAGACGGGCGTGAGGGGACGTTCGTGGAACGGTCCCGGTGACCGTTCCACGAACGGGGGGTCACCGAATCTGCTCGTCCTCGACGAACGCCGCGATCAGGCCGTGGGGCGCGAGGTCGCCGAACATCAGCTCGTGCAGCCGGGTGCCGTCGGCGGCGGCCTCGGCGCTGCGGGGGAACATGGCCCGCTCGTACGCGGTGAGCGCCGCCTCGACGTCGTCGGGGTGCGCGGCGAGGGCCCTGCCGAGTTCGGCGCCGTCGTACATGGCCAGGTTGGCGCCTTCGCCGTTGGGGACCGAGAGGTGGGCGGCGTCACCGAGGAGGGTCACCCCCGGCACCCGGTCCCACCGGTGCTCGATCGGCAGCGCGTGCAGGGGGCGCAGGACCGGCGCGGTGTCGGCGTCGGTGATCAGGGCGGTGAGTTCCGGCGCCCAGCCCTCGTACGCCTGGGCGATCCGCGCACCGGCTCCGGCGGCGTCGGTGAAGTCGACGGCGGCGAACCAGTCCTGCGGCTCGCTGAGCATCGCGTAGACGTGCAGGGTGTCGCCCTTCTCCCGGTGCGCCACGATTCCCCTGCCCGGGGCGAGCGCGAGCAGGGACCCGCCGCCGACCGCCTTCGCGCGGTCGGGGTGGCGGGTGTCGCCGTCGAACAGGTACATCTCGACGACCGACATGCCGGTGTACGCGGGCGAGGCGGCACAGAGCAGCGGCCGGACCCGCGACCACGCGCCGTCCGCGCCGACGAGCAGGCTCGTGACGACGGTGCCGCCGTCGGCGAAGGTCACCTCGTGACGTCCCTCGCCGAGGGCACGGACCCCGCTGACCTTGTGGCCCCACCGGACGGTGCCGGCCGGGAGCGAGTCGAGCAGCAGCCGCCGCAGCTCGCCGCGCTGCACCTCGGGGCGGCCGCCCGTGCCGTCGTCGGGGTCCTCGAACAGGACGGTCCCGTCCCGCTCGAGGATCCGCGTCGCCTGGCGGCCCTCCAGGACGAGGCCGCGGAACTCCTCCAGCAGGCCCGCCGCCCGCAGCGCCGGCTGTCCGTTGTCCTCGTGGATGTCCAGCATCCCGCCCTGGGCACGGGCGTTCGGCGAGGTCTCCGCCTCGTAGACGGTGGCGGTGATGCCGTGGACATGGAGGACCCGGGCGAGCGTCAGTCCGCCGAGTCCGGCGCCGATGATCGTGACGTCAGTGGTCATGGTGATTCCCTTGCGTGTCGCGCGGCTGCCGGACGGGCACCCGGCAGGATCTTCCGCAAGGTTCCGGCCCGGTGCCGACAAGCCGCCGACATCGCACCGACAGCCCCCGGCAGATCCCGACAGGCGACCGACAGCGCGGCCCGCCCCCCCCATTGCCCATCGCCCATCGCTCGCCGCCATCCGCCCATCGCCCGCCGCCCGCCGCGATGAGTTCCGGACGCGTCGCGAGTCTCCCTTCGTGAGCGTCCTGGGACGCCGTACGGCGAACGCCGAACGCCGCTGCCCGGCACGGGACCCACCCGCACGAGGCAGCACGCCCGCCCGCCCGGGACGGCGGGCACGAGGTCCGACGGAGGACAGCATGACGACCACCCCGCACGATCCGCACGATCCGGCCACCTCGCCGCCCGGCCGCCCGCCCGTCGTCGACCTGGGCACCTGGCAGACCGCCCGGGACGAGCTCCTGGTCCGCGAGAAGGCCCACACCCACGAGGGCGACGCCCTCGCGGCGGCCCGGCGCCGACTGCCGATGGTGGAGTTCGACGGGACGGTCGAGGTCGTCGGACCCGAGGGCCCGGTCCCGTTCCTGGACCTGTTCCAGGGCCGCGACGAGCTCATGGTCTACAAACACATGTGGTACGACGACACCCCGCACCAGGGGCAGTGCGAGGGCTGCACCACCACGGCCTGGCACCTGAAGGACGCCGTCTATCTCAACGCCCGCGGCGTCTCGTTCGCGATCCTGACCACGGGCCGCTGGGACGAGGTGGCCTCCTACGTCGAGTTCATGGGCTACACCCAGCCCTGGTACTCGGTGCGTGAGGTGGCGGCGCCGGTCGGCGGCGACATGGGTTACCTCACCTGCTTCCTGCGCGACGGCGACCGCACGTTCCTCACCTACTCCACGACGGGCCGCGGCAACGAGCCGGTCAACGGGTCCCTCGCCCTGCTCGACCGGACGCCCTACGGCCGCGGCGAGGCGTGGGAGGACAACCCCGAGGGCCGGCCCGAGGGGGGCAGCCCGTGCTGGTCCTGGCGCACGGACGCGGACGGCAACGCCACCTGGGGCCCGACCAGCCGCCCCGTACCGCAGTGGACCCGCCCCGGCGCGACCCCCGTGGAGACCCTCGGCCGGCACGGCCCCCACCACTGACGCCCCGTCGGCGGAAATCCGGTTGACCCGGCCACGGGCCGACGCTGCACTGTGGCGAGGCGTCACACGGTGTGGTGCCGGTATCCGAAGGGCAGGCTGCGGCAGCGATGGACATCCGCCCCACGACCGACCAGGACCTCGGCGTCTTCGTCGACACGCTCCACGCCGCGTTCGGGCGCTTCCCGGAAACCCCGGCCGAGGGCGGCGGCGGAGTCTGGTGGGCCGCGCTGGAGATGGACCGCAACCTGCTCGCCGTGACGGCGGACGGGCAGCCCGTAGGCACCGCGGGCGCGTACTCCTTCGAGCTCACCCTGCCCGGCGCGATCCCCGTACCGGCGGCCGGGGTGACCGCCGTCGGCGTCCTGCCCTCGCACCGGCGCCAGGGCGTGCTCGGCGCGATGATGCGGCATCAGCTCACCGGGCTGCGGGCCCGAGGGGAGTTCCTCTCAGTGCTGCTGGCCTCCGAGGCCCTGATATACCGCAGGTTCGGCTACGGACCGGCGACCTACACCCGGCGGCTGACGGTGCCGCGCCACAAGGGGGATCTCGCCCTCCCCCGGGCGCGCGCCACGGCCGACGCACCGGTTTCCGGGCCGACGTCCGGCCCGGCATCCGGCACCCCATCCGGCACGGCATCCGGCACGGCATCCGGCACGATCGAGCTGCTGCGGCGTGCCGAGTGCGGCGAGATCCTGGAAGAGGTCTACGACCGGTACCGCCGCGCGCAGCCCGGTGCGCTGTCCCGACCGCACCGCTGGTGGGCCGTGCGCGCCGGACAGCCCCCGATCGCCCCGGCGGCACGCTACGTCGCCGTCCACCGGAACGCCGACGGCGTCCCGGACGGGTACGCCTGCTATTCCCTCGGCGAGCGCGACACCCTGACCGTCGACGAGACCATCGCCGTCGACGACGCCGTCTTCACGGCCCTGGCCCGGTTCGTGCTCGGACACGACCTGGTCGGTGAGGTCGTGTTCCGGCACTTCCCGCCCGAGCACCCGCTGCGCTGGCAGTTCGCGGACTTCCGGGCCGGTCAGGTGAGCGACGACACCGACTGGCTCTGGGTCCGGCTGCTGGACGTCCCGCGCGCGCTGACCGCCCGCGGCTGGTTCACGGACGGCGAGCTGGTCCTCGACGTCGACGACCCGTTCCTCGGGGAGCGCGGCCGCTACCTGCTGACCGTCCGGGACGGCAAGGCCGGCTGCGTCCCGACGGACCGGGAGCCCGACCTCTCGCTGGACGTGAGCGACCTGGGCTCGGTCTACCTCGGCGGCACCGCCCCGAGCACGCTGGTCCGTGCCGGGCACATCCGGGCCCACCGCCCGGGCGCCGCCGTCCTGGCCGACGCCCTCTTCCGCGCCGAGCGTCCCCCGCACTGTCTGCACTGGTTCTGACCGCGCCGCACCGGTTCCGCGTGTGCGCGACCGACGTCCTGGGTGCGCGACCGACGTCTTAGATGAAAGTTGCACCACTTTTGAACGCAGTGCCGCCCACGCGTCGTAGTGAGGGGTACCCGGCGCGTCACGCGCGAGGCGCTCCAGAGGCGATAGGTCGATCGTGCCGAAGAACTCACCCGCGGCTGAGGGACGAAGAAAGCCCTTCACCCGCAACTGGCCCGTGGCCAGACGGCTTCGGGCCGTGCTGCTGATCCCCGTGCTCGTCGCCCTCGTACTCGGTGGCGTACGGGTGAAACGCTCCGTCGACACCTGGCAGGACGCGGACGACGCGGTGCGCGTGGCGGAATTGATCCAAGCGGCGAACAAATACGCGAGCGACGCGATCAACGAGCGCGATCTGTCGGTCATCCCCCTGCTGACGGGCGCGAGGACCTCCGACACCGTCGTACAGGCCCGGAAGATCACCGACGCGGACGCGCGGGTGTTCGACGCGGCGGTCGGCCGGATGCCGAAGACCGCCGGCCTCGTCCGGCGCGTCCAGCTGGTCCGCGCCGGTGAGGCACAACTCACCGCCGTACGGGCCAACGCGTTCACCTCCCGGATGTCCGGAGTGCGGACCGAGGAGAGCTACCACACCGTCCAGCACCCCTTGATGGAGATCTCGAACGAACTGGGCTTCGGCAGCAGCAGCCAGGCGAGCATCGGCCGGACGCTCTACGCCGTGTCCCTGACCCAGGCCGCCGAGTCCCTGATCCGATCCATCGGGACCCATCTGCTGGTGGAGGACCGCGACCGGCTGGCCCCCGGCGAACTCGCCTCCCAGCTCGCCTCGTTCCGCTCGTACGCCTACCTCGAACAGGTCGGGCTCCAGGAGTACGTGGGCGCCGGCACCACCGAGGACGTGACGAGGCTCCAGCAGGCGCTCGCCGCCGCCGAGGAGCGGGGCAGACAGCAGACCGCCGCCGCGGCCGCACAGGCCGCGGCGGCGGGGCGGACGTTCGTCGCCCCGCCCGGCATCGACGTGATGATCGCCGAGATCGCCGACGGGAAGCCGGCCGGGGAGCTGGCCGCGCGGGGCATCACACCCGAGTCGTTCTTCGCCGCGTCCACGCTGGGCTTCGACGCCTACCGGGGCATCCAGGTGAACCTCACCGACGCCGCGCTCACGAGCGCCCACGCCATCGCCGACGACGCGCGCCGGGACGCGGTCGTCAACGCGGCGCTCGTGCTCGCCTCGCTGCTCGTGGCCTTTCTGCTGGCTTCCTGGGTGGCCCGCACGATGAGCACCGGAATGCGCCGGCTCAGCGCCTCCGCGATCGAGATCGCCGGTCGACGGCTGCCCGCTCTCGTCGACCAGATGTCCCGGCCCGACTCCGGCGAGGTGGACACCCGGGTCGTCCCGATCCCGATCCACACCACCGACGAGATCGGCGAGGTGGCCCGCGCCTTCGACCTCGTCCATCGCGAGGCCGTCCGGCTCGCCGCCGAACAGGCCCTGCTGCGGGGCAACATCAACGCGATCTTCACCAACCTCTCGCACCGGGGCCAGTCCCTGATCGAACGTCAGCTCGCCCTCATCACCAGCCTGGAGGACAACGAGACCGACCCGGAGCAGCTGGAGAACCTCTTCCGGCTCGACCATCTCGCCACCCGGGTCCGCCGCAACGGCGAGAACCTCCTGGTGCTCGGCGGCGAACGCCCCGCCGAGCAGTGGGACCGGCCGCTACCGCTGGTCGACGTCGTCCGCGCGGCCTGCTCGGAGGTGGAGCAGTACGAGCGCATCCGGCTCTCCGGGCTGCCGGAGGCCCAGATCGACGGCCGGACCGTGCCCGACCTCGTGCATCTGCTCGCCGAACTGCTGGAGAACGCAACGGTGTTCTCCTCCCCGCACTCGGAGGTGCGGGTGACCGCCGTGCGGCTCCCCGACGGCAGGATCACGGTCGAGATCCACGACGAGGGCATCGGGCTGGCGGCGGACGACTTCGCGGTGATCAACCGCAAGCTGGCCGACCCGCCGACCGTCGACGTCGGCATCTCCCAGCACATGGGGCTGTTCGTGGTCGGCAGGCTCGCCGAACGGCACGGCATCCTGGTCCGGTTGCGGCCCTCCGGCGAGAAGTCCGGCACGACGTCCCTCGTGATGCTGCCCGCCACGGTCACCCGGCCCCTGCCGGGCACCCTGCCCGACTCCGACACCCTGGCGCTGGCCCTGCTCAAGAACGTGCAGCGGCCCGAGTACGCGGGTGCCACGGTCTCTGCCGGCGGCCAGGACTCCGGTGACGCCTTCACGGACTACGAGTCGTGGCAGGACGAACCGCCCGGGAGACGGCCCGCCGACGCCCCGTCCGCCGCCGAACCATCGGCCGCCGGGCCGTCCGCCGCCGAACCATCGGTCACGGGGCCGTCGGTCGCCGAGCCGGCGATGACATCCCGCGCCCGTCCACGGCGGCTCTCCCGCCGCGCCCCCCGAAACGGCCGCCGCCCGCGCACCGGCTGACAGCCGCCTCCGGACCCGCACCCGGCGGCGACGGTCGGCCGAGCGACGGTCGGTCCCGCGGGCCGGTGTCCGAGGGCCCGTCGAGGCGTCCGTCGGGGGCCAGTTGCCGGAGTCGGTGCACGACGGTCCGCGTCGCCGGGTGATCCAGCGGCTGCGGCGCCACTTCATCCGGACCGGACCGCCGGCGGTCCGACGCCCGACGCCGGACGCCCGAGGCCCGACGCCCGACGACAGTCGGCGGAGGGCGTGGCCGCGCGTAAGCAGGGCGACCGCCCGGTACCACGGGGACCACCGTGCTCGGGCCGCGTCGCCTCCGGCCATCGACGGTCCGGATCAGTCGCTCTCGTCGCGCCGTCCAGCGCGTCACCGGCCCGCAGAGCGGATTGTCGGCCAATACCTCCCGAGGTCGCCGCGGGCGCGGGAGGCCGCGATGGGGCGCTCCGGGCCGCGCCGGCGGAGTCCGGCGGCGGCGTTCGCGGCCGTCCGCGTTCGGCTGCGCAACCGTTGCCCGGGTCCTGGGCGCGTCCGGGGCCGCGGCACCGGACGCGGCACACACGGACCTGTGCCGGGTCATGAGCGCGATCTCCCGGGCGTGGCGGGAGGTCCGCTCCGCGCCGCCGCCGATATGCGGATGTGAAGCGGAACCTTTCGCACCGCAGGAGCGCCGGGCCGGCCGCCTCGTGCGCCACGTGAACACGTGCACGGGTTCATGACCAGTCGGTGCTGAGCCATATATCCCCGCATCGGACGACGATTGCGCACTGTGCGGCACTTGTCGCTGACGTTTCGTCATGGCTAGGCTCCCGCCCACTTTCACAGTTCACACACTTTCGGCACATGGAGGCCGGCCGCCGGCGCGGCCTCCCGGGCGTACGGGGGGTGGGGAACGTCGGCACGTCACCGATCCGCCGGCCTCCCGGCCCGGCGCACGAGGAGAGACCCGTCACCGACGGGGAGCCGCGCCGCACGCAGCGGACGGACCCGTCGGTCCCTGCGCACGGGGCGGACCGGACGGACCGCCCGGCGCCACGAAACGCCCGGCCCGCTCGGCCGTCCCGGGACCTCAGGATCCTGTGGTGGGTCAACGCGGCCGACGGGCTCGGCAGTCAGGCCTCCGGGCTGGTCCTCCCGCTCCTGCTCCTTCAGCTCGGTCACAGCCCCGGTACCGCGGGATCGCTGGCCAGTGTCGCCGCGCTCACCGGGGTCGTCCTCGGGCCGCTCGTCGCGGTACCGGCGGACCGGGGACGGCGGCGCCGCCTCATGACGGGTTCGGCGGCACTCGCGGCCCTGGCGACGGGGGTACTGGCGCTGGCCTGTCTGGGCCGGCCCGCGTTGTGGGTCGTGGTGTCGCTGGCCCTGGCGGAGCGGCTGTGCGCCGTGGCCTACGAGGCCGCGTCACGCGGCGCCCTCGTCCGTCTGGCGACCGTCGACGAGCTGCCCCGGGCGGCGGCCGGTATGCAGATGGGCGACCAGGCCGCACTCGTCCTCGGTCCGGTGCTCGGCGGTGCTCTCTTCCAACTCGCCCGGCCGCTGCCCTTCCTGGCCGACGCCCTCTCCTACGCGGTCGCCGCGCTGGGCGTCCGGGCCGTCCGCACCCCCCTCGACACACCCGCACCGACAACGCCGTCCGGCTCCGGCGCCCGTCGGCGAGGGACATGGCCCGAGCGGTTCGCCGCCGCGAGAGCCGGCGTGGTCACGGTGGCCGGGTCCCCGGTGCTGCGCCTCGTGCTGGTCTGGACGTCAGCGGCCGGGGGCGCGCTGACGTTGCTGTTCTACACGGCGCTGTTCCGGCTGGGCGGCGACGAGCGGAGCACGGCGGCCGGTGTGGTCCTCGCCGTGTCCGGAGCGACCGGCCTGCTGGGCTCGCTGGCCGCGGCCCCCGCCGTACGGCGGATCGGTGCGGCCCGCCTGCTGACGGTGACCGCCTGGCTGCTGCCGCTGCCGTGCTGCGCGCTGATGTGGGTGGACGGCGCGGTCGGCTGGGGAGTGGCGTTCGCCGGGCTGTCCCTGCTGGTGCCGCTGATCACCGTGGTGCTGGCCGGCGCCGCCGTCGCGTGCACACCGGTGGAGCTCCAGTCCCGTACCGCGAGTGTGCTCGGCTCGGTGTCCGCCCTGGCCGCGGCCGGTGCGCCGGCGCTCGCCGCCGTCCTGGTCACCGTCTGGAGCTCCCGCACGCCCGCGCTGCTGGTCACCGTGCTGTTCGCGGCACTGGCCGGGTACACGCAGCTGCGGGCCCCCGTCGTACTGCGCGCGGGTGCCGCGGCCGCCGCCGGGACGGGAGACGGCCGTGGCTGACGACTTCACGGTCTTCCTCGGCGCCCTGCCTCAGGTGTGCCCGCGTGACGCGCGGCGCATGGTGCTGACGGCCGACGCCGACGGCCGTTGCGAGGTGTTCACCTGGGACGCGGCCACCAGGAGCACGCGGCAGGTCACGGACCGGCCCCGGGGAACGGTGCACTGCGCCATCGACGCCGACGCGTACGTGTGGTGGTTCGACGAGGACGCCGAGGGCCGGGGGCACTGGTGGTTCCAGCCGTTCGACGGAGGCTGCCGGGTGCCCGGCCTGCCCGGTGTCCCGGCCGCGCTGCCGCGCGGTCTGGCGGTGACGGCCGACGGGACGGTCGCCGCGGCACTCGCGTCCCGGGACGGCGGCACGAGGCTGTTCGCCGGACGGCGCGGCCGGGTGCCGCGCGAGATCCTCGGGATCGCCGGGGAGGGCCGGCTGGGCGGTGTCACCCCGGAGGGCGATCTGGTGGCTCTGGCCACGGTGTCCGACGGTGACACGAGCGTCGTGGTCGTCACCCCGGCCGGCCGGGTCGTCGCCCGGCTGCCCGAGACCCGCGGTCCGGCCGGCAGGTTCTGGTGCCGGGGCTTCTCGCCGCGGCCCGGCCGGTCCGCACTGCTGCTGGTGCACGAGCTGGAGGACGGCTACCGGTTGGCCACGTGGACGCCGTCCGGCGGTCTGGTCACGCACTCCTGGTGCCGTTTCGACACGGAGATCACCGCCCGCTGGTACCCCGACACGGACGAGGTGCTGGTGCGTCAGGAGCGCCACGGACGCTCGCTGCTGCACCGGGTCCGCCTGCACGACCGAACCCGCCGGGTCCTCCCCACTCCGGCCGGGAGCCTGCTGGACGCCGCCCCCCGGCCGGGCGGAGGGCTGCACTATCTGTGGACGGACACCGCCCACCCGCCCGTCCCGCACGCCACCGACGGGGTCGCCCTGCCGACGCCCGGTCCGCTGCCCCGCGTCCCCGGGCGGCACACCGAGGTGTGGACCCGGACGCCCGACGGCCCGGTCCACACGCTGCTCAGCCTGCCGCGCCCCGACGGCGGCCGGCCCGGCGGGGCGGATGCCGACGGCGACGAGGCACCGCCGCCGGCCGTGTTCCTGGTGCACGGCGGCCCCGCCGACCACGACCGGGACGCCTACGACGCCACGGTGCACTCGCTGGTGGCCTCCGGCTATGCCGTGGCGCGCGTCAACTACCGCGGGTCGACCGGCTACGGTCCGCGCTGGCGGCGGACCCTGGGACCGGGTGTCGGCCATCCGCAGGTGGACGACCTGGCCGCGGTGCGCGCCGATCTCGTCGGTCGCGGGCTGGTCGACGACCGGGCGACGGCCCTGTGGGGAGTGTCCTGGGGGGCCTATCTGGTGCTGCTCGCCCTCGGTACCCGCCCGGGGCTGTGGCAGGCCGGTGTCGCGGTGAAGCCCGTCGCCGACTGGGTGACCGCCCACCGGCTGACCACCCCCGCGCTGCGCGCCCTGGACGTCCGCTGGTTCGGCGGCACCCCGGAGCAGGTGCCGCGGCGCTACGCCCACAGCTCGCCGCTCAGCTTCGCGGCGCAGGTGCGGGCGCCGCTGCTCGTGGTCGGTGCCGACAACGACGTCAAGTGCCCGCCGGAACAGATCCGCAGCTACCTCGGCGCGCTGACCGCGGCGGGCGTGGCCCATGAGCAGATGTGGCTCGACACCGGCCACGACGGCTACGACGGCGCGGCTCACGTCGCGGTCCTGCGCCGCTCACTGACCTTCCTGCGTGCGCGGCTGCCCGCGCCGGCGCCCCCTTCGCGTCCCCCGGCTCGCCCGGGAGGACCCCGGCCCCGCTGATCGACACAGCGGGACCGGGTCGTGCACAGCACCACCCGCCCGAAGAACACGCCATGAATCCGAGAAGGAGGACGACTGTGCAGAAGGACATCATCCACAACGACCCGCTGGCGGGCGACGAGGAGAACCGGAAGCCGGGCATCGGCATCACCATCACCATCCCGTTCCGCAACGCCGCCGAGAGCGACGACGAGGAGTGAGCCACGGCCCGGCCGGCCCGCTCCGACCTGGGCCGGCCGGGCTCCCTCCCGCACTCCCGCACTTCCCGCACTTCCCGCACTTCCCGCACTCCCGAACTTCCCGCACTCCCCCGCTCTTCACCGCGCCTCCCGCACCTCTCGTCCCGCCGGCCGCCCGTGCGCAAGGAGCCCATCGTGCGCGTTCTTCTCGTCAACATGCCCTGGTCCCCGATAGACCTGCCCTCACTGGCGCTCGGCATCCTGAAACGCAGCGTCGACGATCACGTCCAGGACGCCACGTGCGAGGTGCTGCACGCCAATCTGGAGTTCACCGACTGGATCACCGCCCGCTCCGAGTTCACGGCCGAGGACTACGAGTACTACGCCCTCTCCTCCTACTTCCTCGGCTGCGGTGACTGGGTGTTCTCCTCGGCGCTCTACGACGACCCGGCGTGGCGGGACGCGCAGTTCGTCGATGCGATGACGTCGAAGCTGCGCCGGTCCCGGATGCGCATGACCCGCGAACTGCACCGCCTCGTACCGGAGTTCGTCGACGAGGTGGCCCGCCGTGTCGTGGCTCTCGAACCCGACGTGGTCGGGTTCACCTCCACCTTCCAGCAGAACACCGCCGCGCTGGCGGCGGCCCGGCACATCAAGCGGCTCGCCCCGCAGGTCGTGACCGTGATGGGCGGGGCCAACTGCGACGCCGAACAGGGCGCGGCCGTCCACCGCAACTTCCCCTTCGTGGACTACGTGGTCCGCGGCGAGGGCGAGGACGCCTTCCCCCGGCTGCTGACCGCGCTGCGCGACGGCGACCCGTCCGCCGTGGAGGCGGTCCCGGGCCTGTGCCACCGCACCCCGCACTCCGGGCACACCGC
Source organism: Streptomyces sp. Root1310 (assembly GCF_001426425.1). Lineage (NCBI taxonomy): Bacteria > Bacillati > Actinomycetota > Actinomycetes > Kitasatosporales > Streptomycetaceae > Streptomyces > Streptomyces sp. Root1310. The sequence continues at coordinate 589,143 of NZ_LMEQ01000031.1, forward strand.
CAACCCCATGCCGACCGGGCCGTTGCCGCCCAGTGCGATCCTGCCCCCCGACTACAGCGGCTACTTCGAACGTCTCGCCGCGTCCGTGGCACGCAACTGGGTGGAGCCGAAACTGGTCGTCGAGGGCGCGCGCGGCTGCTGGTGGGGAGAGAAGCACCACTGCACCTTCTGCGGCCTGAACGGCTCCTTCATGGAGTTCCGCAGCAAGAGCCCCGACGTCTTCTACCAGGAGATCATGGACCTGGCGGAACGCCACCGGGTGCTCGACATGTACGTGGTCGACAACATCCTGGACATGCGCTACCTGTCGACCGTGCTGCCCCGCATCGTCGACAGCGGCTACGACCTGCGCATGCACATCGAGATCAAGGCCAACATGCGGCGCCCCCAGCTGCAGGTGCTGGCGGACGCCGGGCTCATCTACGTCCAGCCGGGCATCGAGAGCCTCAACAGCCGCGTCCTCGACCTGATGGACAAGGGTGTCAGCGGCTGCCAGAACGTCCGCATGCTGCGCGACGCGGCGGAGACCGGACTGTCGGTGTCGTGGAACTACCTGCACGGCTTTCCCGGAGAGACGGCCGACGACTACGAACCCGTCATCCGCCAGCTCCCCGCCCTGGAACACCTCAACCCACCGGTCGACCTGTCCGCCCGTATCGCCATCGAGCGTTTCAGCCCCTACTTCAAGCGCCCCGAGCTGGGCTTCACCGGGCTGCGGCCCGAGGAGCACTACCTGTTCACCTACGACCTGCCCGAGGCGGAATTGCACGACCTGGCCTATGTCTTCCAGGCGCCCGAACGCGGTATCACCGAACCGACGGTCGGCCTCCTCAACGACGGCATCGCCGCATGGAAGAAGCACCACGCCGACGCCCGCCTCACCCACACCGACCTGGGCGACCGGATCGTGCTGGTCAGCAGGCGGCCGTCCTTCGCCTGGCGGACCATGCAGCTCACCGATCCGTTCGAGACCGCGGTCTTCCGGCTCCTGGACCAGCCGCACACCGTCGTGGCGCTGCACCGCAAGCTGACGTCGGCCGCCGTCGCCGCCGGGGACGCGCCGCGCACGGCGCGGGAGGTCGAGGCCCTCCTGACGGAGTGGGTCGCGCAGGGCGTGGTGTTCACCGACGCGGGCCAGTACGTGCACCTCGCCCCCGCCGCCGTGAACCAGGACCTGCTGCGTCTGGACTACATGCGTCACACCCACACCCGCGGCGAGGCCACGGCGCCGGCCGGTGCCGCGCCCGAGCCCGAGCCCGAGCCGGCGCCCGCGCCCGCGCCCGTCCCGTCCTGAGCGTCGGCCTCCGTACCTCCCTCCCCCACCGCCCCGCTCCACCGAACCGGACGAAGGACCGCCCATGACAGCCACCGCACCGGACCTCGCGATACGTGCCTGGCGCGATCTCGACCCGCAGGCCCGTCACCTGCCGGGCATGTCGCTGGGTTCCCTCCCGGTGACCGCGCGGGACCGGGAGGCCGACCGCCTCTGGGACCTGGGCGTGCGCCACGCCGAACTCGACGCGCCCGTCGACCTGTCCACCGACGATCCCGCGGTGCATCGCCGGACCGTCGACCGGCTGTGTCTCGTCCGCGATCTCACCGCCCGCGCCGTCTCCGTCGACTGGGACCTGCGGCTCTCGCCCCGGGAGTCCGCCCACCAGTGGAAGGTGCTGTCCCACCTCCAGCCGCCCCGCACCCTCACGGGCCTCGACGACGCCGAGGAGGCACTGCACGCCTGGCGGACCCGCCACTACCTGTGCAAGCTGGTCTGGCGTCAGGGGCCGGGCTTCGTCCAGATCCGGGACCGCCGCTGGGGGGACCTGCGCCGTTTCACCGCCGTCGAACCCCACTACCGGGAGGCGATCGCCCTTCTCGGTCCCGGCGTGCACCACGCCGACGTACCCGCCGACGTGCTGGAGGAGTTCGCGGCCGAGCACCTGCTCCTGCGCGTCGGCGAGCTGGCCTGGTGGCTGCCCTACCGGGTCTCCCGCTGGCTCCAGGAGGCCATGGCCGTGTGAGTCCGCAGGCCCGCTCTCCCGGAGCGCGCTCTCCCGGGCCCGCCCGCCCCGCTCCGGCGGACTTCCGGAGCGGGGAGGACACGCCGCCGGATGGCCCATAGCGGCCTTTTCGGACCTCACGGCCATAACGTACACAATATGAAGAAATGCCATATCGCGTACTTGGCGTGCACCGCGGCGCTGATCGGGACGGGCCTCGGCGCCGCTCCGCCGGTCGCCGCGCACAGGATCCATGTGGTCCACCCGGGGGAATCCATCCAGAAGGCGGTGGACTCGGCCCGTCCGGGCGACACCGTTCTGCTGACCTACGGCACCTATCACGAGAGCGTCGACGTGAGCACGCCCGGGCTCACCCTGCGCGGCGTGGGCCGCGGCACGGTGCTCGAGCCGGCGACGGCCGCCGCCACCGGCAGCACCGCCCCGAGCACCGGATCGGCCGCCGGATCGGGCGCCGTGAAGGGCTCGAAGGGCTCAAAGGGAACGAAGGGCCCGAAGGCCGCGACCAGTTGTGCCGCGAGCGGCAACGGCATCTGTGTCGTGGGCACGAAGGACCACAACGTCGACGACGTCACCGTCGCCTCCCTGACGGTGAGAGGCTTCGCCAAGACCGGCGTCTACGCCACCGAGGCCGACGGGCTGACCGTGCGGCACGTCACCGCCGAGAAGAACGGCGTATGGGGCATCGCCACCGAGCACTCGGTGCACGGCCTGTTCCGCCACAACACCGCCCGCGACAACGGCGACGCGGGCCTCTTCCTCGCCAACACGGTCAAGGAGGAGCTGGGCGCCACGGACACCGAGGGAACCGTGGTCGAGCGCAACCGGCTGGAGGGCAACCGGATCGGTGTCACCGTCCGCCGGCTGCGCAACCTGACCCTCGCGGGCAACCACCTCACGGGCAACTGCGCGGGCGTGTTCGTCGTCGGCGACGAGAACAAGCCGAAGGCCGGCTTCGTGACGGTGCGCGAGAACCGCATCGTGCGCAACAACAAGTCGTGCCCGAAGACCGCGCGGCTGGACGCCCTCCAGGGCTCCGGCATCGTCCTGACCGGCGCCGAGGACAGTCTGGTCACCCGGAACGTGATCAAGGACAACGTCGGCAAGTCCCCGCTGTCCGGCGGCATCGTCCTGTTCAAGAGCTTCGTGGGCACGACCAGCGACCGGAACCGGATCAGCGACAACCTGCTGCGGGGCAACTCCCCGGACCTCGTCAACACGGACACCGGCAAGGGCAACACCTTCGAAGGCAACTCCTGCCGTTCGTCGAAGCCCGCCGGTCTGTGCTGAAGCCCGTGACCCCCACGAACTCCAAGAAGAAAGGCGGCACATGACGACCACTCAGTCTGCCCCTCCGCCGTCGATGCGGCTGCGGGAACTCGCGTTCGGGGCGGCCTGTGCCGCCGCCGTGCGCGCGGCCGCGCGGCTGGGCGTCGCCGACGCCCTCGGCGACAGCCCCATGGCCGTGGAGGACCTCGCGGCCGCGGTCAAGACCGAACCCCGCCCGCTGCGACGGCTGCTGCGGGCCCTGTCCTGCTACGGCGTCTTCGCCGAGGGGCCGGACGGCACCTTCGCGCACACCGACGTCTCCCGGCTGCTGCGCGAGGATGACCCCAACAGCCTGCGCGCCATCACGCTGTGGTGCACCGAGCCGTGGACCTGGGACGCCTGGCCGATGCTGGACGAGGCGGTGCGCACCGGCCGCAACGTGGTGGAGGACCTGTACGGCAAGGAGTTCTTCCCCTACCTCAACGAGGACGCCCCGGAGTCGGCCGACGTCTTCAACCGTGCCATGACGACCTCCAGCGTGCAGTCGGCGCGGGACGTCGCCGAGTTCCTCGACCTGACGGGGAGCTCGTCGGTCGCCGACATCGGCGGCGGCCAGGGGCACGTGGTGGCCAGCCTGCTGGACAAGTACCCGTCGATGCACGGGGCGCTGCTCGACCTCCCCCGGGTGGTGGAGAACGCGGTGCCGCGTCTGCTCGCGGGCGGCGACCTCGCCGGCCGCGCGCGCGTCGTGCCCGGCGACGTCCGCGCGTCCGTTCCGGTGAAGGCCGACGTCTACGTCATCAAGAACATCCTGGAGTGGGACGACGAGAGCACGGCCCGCGCGCTGCGCAACGTCCGTGAGGCGGGCGGCCCGGGGACCCGGGTCGTGGTCATCGAGAACCTCGTCGACGACTCGCCGTCGATGCGGTTCAGCACCGCGATGGACCTGCTGCTGCTCCTGAACGTCGGCGGGGCGAAGCACACCACCCAGAGCATGGTGGACCGGCTGACCGAGGCGGGCCTCGTCATCGACGACATCAGCCCGGTCAACCCCTACCTGCACGCGTTCGACTGCCACGTCCCCGGCTGATCCGACCGCGTCCCCGGATCTGCGGATCCCCCCGTCCGCCCAGGACGAGACCCCCGCAGACCACCGGTCGCCGGGCCCGCGGCGTCGCGGGCCCGGCGACCGGTGACGGTCGGCGGGGGTCAGCCGGCCGGCTCGCGCTCCCAGAGGTAGAAGCGCTGCGCCATGGCGTCCTTCGGGGAACGCCAGGTCTCGGGGTCGTACGCGCTGACGTACGCGGCCAGCCGCTCGCTGACGTCCCGGAACTCGGGATGCCCGGTGATCTTGGCGATGGCGGGTCCGGGGTCGCGCTCGGACTCGATCAGGTGCATGTAGACGTCGCCGAACTGGAACAGGCTGCGCCGGTTCACACCGACGAGCCGCGGCAGCTCTCCCCGGTCGGACTCCTCGAACACCTTGGCGATGTCGGTTGCGGATCCCGGGGCCATCCGGGCGACGATCAGGGCTTGGTGCATGGCGCTGTCCTCCGTCCGGTTCAGTCGGTCAGACCGCGGGTGGCACCGCGCTCGGCGGCGGTCTTCTCGATTCGGTCCCGGATCAGGCCCAGCTGGACCTTCGAGTTCCGGTTGATGTTGTCGGTCATCCACTCGTCGTCGACGGGCGCTTCCGGCTTCATCGCGAAGTCCTGCGTCCACACCATCCGCGTACCGGCCGGCACCTCCTCGTACCGCCAGTGGATGTCCATGTGGGCGAAGGGCCCCGTCTCGACCCGGCGGGCCTTGACGGTGAGCGTGTCGCGGTCCGGCTCGCGTTCCGAGACCCAGCTCCACACGGTGCCGTTCTCGTCCGGGTGCATGGTCAGCCGGAACGTCGTCTTGCGTCCCTCCCGGGAGAGGATCTCGACGGAGGCGTACTCGCTGAACAGCCGCGGCCAGTTCTCCAGGTCGTTGGTCACCTCCCAGACCAGGTCCAGGGGCGCCGCGATGGTGATCTCGTTCTGGGTGTGTCCGGTCATCTCAGGCTCCTGTCAGGAGGGCGCTGTTGACGAGGTCGAGGAACTGCCGGGGCGACTTGGAGCGTTCGGCGTCGGGAGGCATCGGCGTGCCGTACCGGTTCTCCAGTTCGCCCACGATCCCCAGCAGGCCGAGCGAGTCGACGCCCAGGCTGTCGAAGCCGGTGTCGTCGCGGCGGAGTACCTCCGGGGCGACGGTGACGCCGGCGGACTTCTTCATGAGTTCGGCCAGCTCTTCCACGGTGATGCGGTCAGTCATGCCATTCCCTTCCTCTGCTGCTCCGCGGCGCCTCGCTACGAGGCGTCGGTGGCGCCGTGCCGCAGCACCAGCGCCGAGTTCGACCCCATGAGCCCCCGGCTCAGGACCAGTGCCGTGCGTACCTCGGCGGTACGGGCCCGGCCGGTCACGAGGTCGAGGTCGTGGCAGATGTCGAAGACGTTGGGGGTGGGCGGGATCAGGCCGTGCTCCATCGCGAGCACCGCCGCGGCGGCGTCCATCAGCGGCGCCGCGCAGTAGCCCCGGCCGATCCCCGTCTTCGGCGCCGTGACGGGCACGCGGGTGCCGTGCGCCCCGAGGGCGTCGGCGATCGCCAGCGCCTCGGCCCGGTCGGCCTGCGGTACACCGAGCGCGTCGGCGAAGACCACGTCGATCTCCTCGGGCGCGCAGTCGGCCTCCTCCAGTGCCTGCCGGACTGCCTGGGCGAGCCCCTCCCGGGACTCCTCCCAGCGGGCCGCCCCGGTGAAGGTCGCCGCGTGCCCGGCCAGGTAGGCCTGCACCCGCGCGCCCCGTGCCCGGGCCGCGGCCTCCGCCTCCACCACGAGCATGGCGCCGCCCTCGGCGGGAACGAACCCGCAGGCCGCGGAGGTGAAGGGGCGGTAGGCGCGGGTCGGGTCGTCGACCGTGCTGAGTTCCTCGTAGCCGAGTTGGCAGACCACCGAGTAGGGCGCGATCGGCGCCTCGGTGGCCCCGGCCACGATCACGTCGGTGCCCCGGCGCACCGCCCGCGCCGCGTGGGCGAGGGCGTCCAGGCCACCGGCCTCGTCGGCCGCGACGACCGAGCAGGGGCCCTTGAAGCCGCGGCGGATGGAGATCTGGCCGGTGCTGGCGGCGTAGAACCAGGCGATGGACTGGTACGGGCCGACATAGCGACTGCCCTTGCCCCACAGCTGCTGGAGCTCGCGCTGTCCGAACTCGCCGCCGCCGGAACCGGCCGCGGTGACCACGCCCACGGAGAAGGGCGCGGCGTCGGTCTCCGGCCGGCCGAGCTGGGCGTCGTCCAGCGCGAAGTCGGCCGCGGCCATCGCGAAGTGCGTGAACCGGTCGGTCTGGACCAGGAAGCGTTCCTCGATCGCGGCCGACGGGTCGAAGTCGCGGACCTGGCCCGCCACCCGCAGCGGCAGATCCTCGCAGCCCTCGCGGTCGACCCGCTCCAGGACGCTGATGCCCTCCCTGGTGGACTTCCAGAAGGTCTCGGTACTGGCTCCGTTGGGCGCGATCACACCGATTCCCGTGACGGCCGCGCGTGGCAGGGGTTCGCTCATCGTGTCTTCTCCCTCGGCCGGTTCATGACCACCGCGGACTGGAAGCCGCCGAACCCGCTGCCCACCGAGAGCACGCTCGCGAGCTTGCGCTCACGGGCCACGCGCGGGACGTAGTCCAGGTCGCACTCGGGGTCGGGCGTCTCGTAGTTCGCGGTCGGCGGTACGACCTGATTGGCCAGGGCCAGCACACAGGCGACGAGTTCGATCGCTCCGATCGCGCCGAGGGAGTGGCCCACCATCGACTTGATGGAGCTCATGGGCGTGTCGTAGGCGTGCGTGCCCAGGACCCGCTTCACCGCGGCGGTCTCGTGGCGGTCGTTCTGCTTGGTGCCCGAGCCGTGCGCGTTGACGTAGTCGATCGCGGTGGCGTCGAGCCGGGCGTGGTCGAGGGCTTCCTCGATGGCCCGGGCCATCTCCAGGCCGTCGCTGGTCAGGCCGGTCATGTGGTAGGCGTTGCCGAACGTGGCGTAGCCGCCGAGTTCGCAGTAGATGTGCGCGCCGCGGGCCCGGGCGTGCTCGAGCTCCTCCAGGACGAGTACGGCGCCGCCCTCGCCCATGACGAACCCGTCACGGTCGGCGTCGAAGGGACGCGAGGCGTGGGCCGGGTCGTCGTTGTTCGAGGAGGTGGCCTTGATCGCGTCGAAGCACGCCATGGTGATCGGCGAGATCGGCGAGTCGGAGGCGCCGGCTATGCAGATGTCGGCCCGCCCCTCCTCCACGGTGTGGAAGGCGTACCCGACCGCGTCGAGCCCGGAGGTGCAGCCCGTGGAGACGGTCTGCACCGGACCGCGCGCCCCGAACCGCTCCGCCACCGTCGAGGCGAGCGTGCTGGGCGTGAACGCGCGGTGCAGGTGCGGGGCCGCCTGCCGGTGGTCCACGTCCCAGCGCTGCCCGCCGTGGCTGACGGCGACGTAGTCGTGCTCCAGCCGGGTGGTGCCGCCGACCGCGGTGCCCAGGGAGACACCGACCCGCCAGGGGTTCTCGGCGGCGAGGTCGAGACCCGCGTCGCGTACCGCTTCGTCCCCGGCGACCAGGGCGAACTGGATGTAGCGGTCGCACCGCTCTACGTCCGTCGCGTCCAGGCCGTGGGCCGCCGGGTCGAAGTCGCACTCGGCGGCGATCCGCGACCGCAGACCCGCCGGGTCGAAGAACGTGATGGCCCGCGTCGCCGTGCGCCCGTCCGCCAGGAGGTTCCAGAAGGCCGGTACGCCTATGCCGCCCGGGGCGACGATGCCTATGCCGGTGACCGCCACTCGTCTCGTCATGAGCGCACCTGACGTCGCGCGGCCGACTCCGCCCCGACCACCGCGGGCTCGCCCTCGGTCTCCTCCGTGTCGACGTGGCCGAGCGGCGGGCTCGGGGCCAGCGGGCCGAGGTGGAAGACCATCCGGGCCTCCACCTTGCCGACGTTGCGGAAGCGGTGGCGCACGTTGAGGGGGATCAGGAGCCCCTGCTCGGGCTGGAGCGGGTGCGGCTCACCGTCCAGGTCCACTTCCAGCTGTCCGCACACGACGTACACGAACTCCTCGGAGTACGGGTGGTAGTGCTCAGCGATGCGGTCGCCGGGCTGGATCAGGGCCAGGCCCATGAAACCGCTGGTGGCGCCCACCGTGGCCGGAGTGAGCATGGCGCGCAGGTCGCCGCCTCGCCGGGTGTTGGGCTCGACCTCGCTGAGGTCCATGATTCTGTGACGAGAAGTGATCACGACTTCCTCCGATGGTGTGGTGCACCGACGTGGCAGGGACGGGGCACCGCCCCTGCCACGTGATGGCGAATCAGGCGTCGGGCGACCGGCGGTCGGTGACGAGATCCATGCGCGCCAGTTCGAGGAAGCGCGCGAGACGGCCGTCCTTCGACGCGGACTTGCCGGCGGCGTCGTCCTGGAGCGTCGTCAGCTCGGCCACCTGTCCGGGGTCGGACAGACCGAGGGCCTGTACCGGGTCGGCGGTTTCGAGGCCGCCGCGCACGTCGATCAGCCGTACGACGACGTCGTCGCGCTGGAAGATCGTGCTGCGCAGGACCGGGCTGCGCGGGTCGTCCGCCGCCGCTTCGTCCTGCCGGGCGAGCAGCTCGGCCAGCTTCATGCCGCGGTCCGGCCGGGCCGGGTAGTACAGGGCGTACCGCTCGGCCTGCGGGTTCTGCCGCTCCTCCGCCGTCACGTGGTGGACGGCCGGCAGCGCGGCCCGGGTGAAGAAGACCCGTGCGGACTCGGGGTCGTTGAGGTCCCGGTCCTGCTCCAGATGGGGGTTGATGGCCTCTTCGACGGCCCGCACCTCGGGCTGCCGGGAGACGTGACGCAGCGCGGAGAGCAGGTCGCCCCGCACCTCGATGGCCCGCACCACCCGGTTGCCGTGCATGAACAGCGAGGTGCGGCACAGCCGGGTGGTGTCGTCGACCTGCGGCTCGGGTGAGGCGTAGTCGGCGAGGATCTTGGCGACGATCTCCTCGCTGCCCGGCTTGACGGTGAAGGTGAGCGCGTGGCGGATCACGCCGTCGCCGATCCTGGGCGACGTCTGGAGCCGGCGCTTGGCCTGGTCGGCGGCCACCGCCGGACCGCCGGTCTCGCGGACGACGTGGAAGCGCAGCGACCGGGTGTCGCGCACACAGCTGTGCAGCGGCTCCACCATCGCCACGTGCTCCTCGCTGTTGACCCAGGCGAGGAACGGCGGGGCGCTCTCCCACTCGCTGGTGATCAGCCACTGGGAGGGGTTCTCGATGGACTGGCACAGCTGGTCGCTGACGTGCCCGGGGACGGACGCGACCTGGTTGCAGAGCTGCTCGTACGCCTCGAGGAACTGCTGCTGGGCCCCGTCGTAGACGTCGACCAGAAGGACGACGCGGAGCCGGGAACCGTCGAACACGGACTGGGACACACGTTGCGACGCCTGTCGCGCCCGCGAACCTGCAACACGTTCGGACGTGGTGGTCATCCTGCGCACATCTCCTTCGCGGAGGGGATAGGTGAACGTCGGCCGCGGTGATGCGACGTCAGCGTTCCTCGATCCTGTGCCCGTCCCCGCGAGCGCGCGACTCGGATGAACTACGTGGGTGACTGGGCGGTCGGCCGTCAGACGAGATGGGCGAAGACGACCAGGTTGTCGGTGTAGTCCTTGACCCGCCGGTCGTAGGCCCCCGCGCAGGTGATGAGCCGCACCTGCGCCTCGGAGGTGTCGCCGTACACCCGTTCGCTGGGGAAGTCGGCCTTGTCGAAGGTCTCCACGCTGTCCACCCGGAAGGACGCCTTCACGCCGTCGGCCCGCAGGACCTGGAAGCCGTCGCCCTTCACCAGCGCGCTGAGCCCGGCGAAGACGGCCGGGGAGGTCTTGGTGTCGACGTGCCCGGCGATGATCGCGGTGCCCGTCTCGCCGGGTGAGGCTCCCTTGGCGTGCCAGCCGACGAGGTTGACGTCGTTCGCGGGAGGCGGCTCCAGCTGCCCGGTCGGGCCGATGGCGAGGTCGACGAAGGGGGCGTCGACCCCGATCTTCGGGATGAACAGCCGCACGGGCCGGGAGCGCGGCAGATGCTTGCCCACGGCGTCCCCGGTGTCCGCTTCACCGGCGGCCGGGGCCGGCGCGTCCGGTGCGCGGGCGGCGGGGACCGAGCCGGCGGCGGGCGGGGCGTGCGGTGGGCTGCCGGCGCCGGTCGCCGGGTCGTTGCCGCCGCCGAACAGGTTCAGCGCCAGGACCACCGCGACCGCGGCGCAGACCATCATCACGCCGGCGCGGGACGTTCCCTCTTCGGTGGGCGCCGGCTCGGTTCCGCGGGGTTCGGCGGGGTCGGAGGGAGAAGGGGAGGACGAAGGGGGAACTGCCATCGGGGACCACCTCATTCGGGCACGGCAGCGGGGCGGACAGGGCACGGGGAGCGAGCCGGGCCGCCACGCGGGGGTACCGGTGGCGGCCGCGGCCTCGCTATCGCGTCCGGCATGGGTCAGGCCACGCTTCCGGCCGTCTTCTTGCGGCGCAGGGCGTAGAGGCCGGCGCCGGCGACGCCGAGGACGCCGAGTCCGGCCGCGGTCGCGGAGGGGGTGGCGAGGGCGCCGCCTCCGGTGTGCACGCCGCCGCTGGGCTTGTAGTGCTCCTTGCTCCAGCCGCCGGACTCCTCCTTGCCGCCGTTCCAGGAGTCCTTGCCGTGCTCACCGCCGTTGTCGTCCTTGTCCTTGTACGTCTCGG
>NZ_LMEQ01000032.1:0-711102 GCF_001426425.1 Streptomyces sp. Root1310
GTTTCGGTGGTCATAGCGTGAGGGAAACGCCCGGTTACATTCCGAACCCGGAAGCTAAGCCTTACAGCGCCGATGGTACTGCAGGGGGGACCCTGTGGGAGAGTAGGACACCGCCGAACAATCATTCAAAGGGTTGGTCCCTGAACTTCGGTTCAGGGACCAACCCTTTTTTGTTTTCGGCCACTTGAAGTTCATGTTCCGCCTTCAGCATCCACGGCATGGGTACTGCCGCAATGCTCAGGGCCGCAGGCGTCGGAGTCGGTGACGAGGTCGTCGTGCCGGCCTTCGGGAATGTGGAAGTCGCCGAAGCAGTCGCCCTGGTGGGTGCGCTTCCGGTGTTCGCCGACGTGGATCCCGTGACGTACTGCCTGGACCCCGCTGCCGTCGCAGCGGTCGTAACTCCGCGCACCGCGGCGGTTGTTGTCGTGCACCGCTTCGGCCGGCCGGCGGAGGTCGGGCGGTTGCACGGAGTGGGGCAGCGGCACGGGCTGCTGGTGTTGGAACAGGGAGAGTCCGAGGCGCCGTACGACGAGATCGCGCAGCGTCGGGAGCGGGCGGCCTACCTGGACGGACGGTTGCGTGGGGTGCGCATGCCGGACGGCGGGGACGGACACACGTATCAGCAGTACGTCGTGCGGGTACCGGGCAACGGCCGGCCCGACCGGGATGCCTTCGCGCGCGCCTTGCGGGGAAAGGGAGTCGAGTGCCGGGTGCCGGTGAAGACTCCGGTGCACCGGCTGCCCGAGTTCCGGCGGTGTGTGTCGCTGCCGGAGACCGAACTCGCGGCGGACGAGACCCTCGCTCTGCCGGTGGACGCCTCGTTGACGAAGCGGGACATGCAGCGGATCGTGTCCGCCTGCAACGCGCTCGGCGGACTGCTTCAACCCGCCTTCTGAACGAGTTTGGGAACACGGGCCAGTTCGGGGTACGATCTGTTCTGTTGCCGCGAGGGAAACCTCGAAAAGGCGACCGGCCCTCTTAGCTCAGTCGGTAGAGCGTCTCCATGGTAAGGAGAAGGTCAACGGTTCGATTCCGTTAGAGGGCTCCAGAGAAAAAGCCCCCGCCCTTCCGGGCGGGGGCTTTCTGCATGCCCTGCGGACTCTTTTCTCACGCCACCCGCATGGCCAGGATCGCCATGTCGTCGGACGGAGCGTCGGACGCGAAGCGTTCCACCGCGCGCATGATGCGGGCCGCGACCGCGCCGGCCGTGAGACCGGTGCAGGTGGTGAGGACGTCGGCGAGGCCGTCGTCGCCCAGCATGCGGGTGCCCTCACGGCGCTCGGTGACGCCGTCCGTGACGCACAGAAGGACGTCGCCCGGGTCGAGGGTGACCGTCTGCTCGTAGAGCTCCAGGTCCTCCATGACGCCCAGCAGCGGCTGCGGTTCGGCGGCCGCCTCGACGGTGCCGTCCTGGCGCAGGCGCAGGGGGAGCGGGTGGCCGGCGCAGACCACCTTCAGCTCGGCGCTGCCGTCCTCCTGCGGACGCATCTCGCCGTAGAGGAGGGTCAGGAAGCGGCTGCGGGCACCCTCGTCGAGGATGGCCGAGTTGAGGCGCTCCAGGACGGCCGGGCCGCTGAGTCCCTCACGAGCCAGGAGGCGCAGGGCGTGGCGGGCCAGGCCGGTCACGGCCGCCGCGTTCGGGCCCGTGCCGCAGACATCGCCGATGGCGAAGCCGTACGCGCCGTCGCTGATGGGGAACACGTCGTAGAAGTCACCGCCGACCTCGTTGCCCTCGCCGGCCGCGCGGTAGATGACCTCGACCTCGACACCGTCGATCTCGGGGAGCTCAGGGGGCAGCAGGCTGCGCTGGAGGGCCTGGCTGATCGCCGTGCGCTCGGAGTAGAGGCGGGCGTTGTCGAGGGCGAGGGCCGCCCGGCGGCTCAAGTCCTCGGCCAGTTCCAGGATTTCCTGGCGGAAGTGTTCGTCGGTGGGCTTGCCCAGGGTCAGCATGCCGATGACGCGGTTGCGGGCGACCAGGGGGAGCACGACCGTCTCGCCGCCCACCGCCGAGGCGGTGGCGAGCGTGGGGCCGATGCCGGAGGCCACCTGGTGGTTCGGGCCGCCGGTCAGGCCCAGGCTGCGCATGGAGCTGCGCAGGGCCGCGTCGTGGGCCGCGGCGGCCGGGGCCGCCCAGACGCGGGCGCCGGGGGTGGGGACCGGGTCGGGCGGTGCGATCTTCGAGAGCAGTGACTTGATGCCGTCGATGAACTCCTCGTCCTCGTGCAGGACGTAGGACAGGTAGGGGTCGGAGGCCTGGTCGGCGATCGTGTAGACCGCGCACCAGGTGGCGAGGGTCGGCACCGTCATCTGGGCCATCAGGGCCAGGGTCTGGTCGCGGTCCAGGGTGCCCGCGAGGAGGTCGGAGGCCTCGACGAGGAAGCTGAGGGAGCCTCGGCGCAGGCGTTCCAGCTCGCCGAGGCGGGCCGACTCCACGGCCAGGGCGATGCGGTCGGCCGCGAACTGGAGCCGGAGCGCCTCCTCGTTGGAGTAGCGGCCGGAAGCCTCCGCCGCGACGCCGAGTGAGCCCGTCAGCCGGCCCTCGACCTTCAGCGGGACCGTGACGACCGAGCGCATGCCCGTGCCGTTCAGCAGGGGTACGGCGCCGGGGACGGCCAGGAGATCCTCGTGGACGGCCGGCATGCGGGCCGAGCCGTAGCGGCCGGGGCCCGCCTCGACGGGCACGCGCGCGAAGCGCTGGCGGGCGGAGGGCAGGCCCGTGGAGGCGCGGACCTCCAGTTCCGTCTCGTCGTCGGTGGCCAGGAGGAGGAAGGCGGAGTCGCCGTCGAGCATGTCGCGGGCGCGCTCCACCGTGCGCTGGAGGAGGCCGTCGAGGTCGTCCGGGGCCGGGGAGCCGATGAACACCTCGAAGGGATCGGTGTTCTGGCCGTCCGAGGTGGTGGCCGGGTCGGTGGCCGGGCCGCGCGACGGGGTCTGGAGGACCGCGCGCTCGTGGTCGCGGACGAGCAGGCAGACCGTGGAGGGCTCGCCGTCGGTGTCGCGGACGCGGAGGTGGGAGGCGTACACGGGCGTGACCCGGCCGTTGGCGCCGCGGATGCCGTAGCTGCCCTCCCAGCGGGAGAGCTGGAGGGCCTCGACGATGCCGGTGCTGGTGCCGGGCGTGTGCGGCCAGGCGGCGAGGTCGGTGAGGGGCTTGCCGGTGACCTGGTCGGCCGAGTAGCCGAAGAGTTCCTCGGCGTCCTCGTTCCAGGCCGAGATGGCGCCCGTGCGGTCGATCTGGACGACCGCCACACGCACCCGGCTGTCGGCGAGCGGGAGGAGGTCGGCCGGGAGGGACGGTCCTGCCGTGCGGGTGCCGACCGGGCGGTCGGGGAGGTCGAGCTGGAACCAGACCTGTTTGTGGGTGGGGGTGTACTCGACGCCCCAGCGGCCGGCGATGGCCGCGCAGAGTTGGAGGCCGCGGCCGCCTTCGCGGTCCGGGCTGCCCATGGTGGCGAGGGAACCCTGGAGAGGGATCTCACGTTCGGGATACCGGTCGGACACCTCGACGCGTACGCCGTCGGCGCTGCGCAGACACAGGACGTCGGCGTGGGTGCCCGCGTGGACGACGGCGTTGGTCACCAGTTCGCTGGTGAGGACCACGGCGTCGTCGATGATGTCGGCGAAGCCCCAGCCCTGGAGGGTGTCGCGGACGAAGGCGCGGGCGGTCGCCACCGATCTCCCGACGGGCTCGAAGCTGGCAGCCGCGCGCGCGGTGATCACTGAACTCCTCGGCCGGTCGTCGACGTGCAGGGCTCCCTGGCCGGACAGGTCGCCTCGCTGATGGGGCGGGCGCGTGCTGGAAGGCCGGGGGTCCGGGGTCTGTCCCCCCGGGATCAGTCCGGTGGTCATGTGTGCGGCCGCCCCTCCGATGCCCGCTCGTGCTCGTGCCACCGCCCAGGCCGGTCGGACCGGCGTGGCTGGACAGCCGCATGCAAGGTTACTTACCTTCCCGGCCCCTACGGATGCCGGTCGCCAGTGTTTCCGCCCGAGGGTGTGCGGACGATGTGCGAAGCTGCCGAACTGTTATGGCCTGGTTCGGCAAGGGTGAAACACTGGGCAAGCTTCTTGTGAAGGTCCGGGCAGACTGGGTGTCTTCTGAGTACAGGGGGCAGCAGCCTCCCGGGTCCGCCTGGTTTCATCGGGCGGAATACCGAGTGGTGACAGGTAGGGCGAGCAGTAGCACCCAGGCACAGCGGTAACGGTCGATCCCTGTGGGAGGGACAAGTGGAGTCTGGCGCAGCGACGCGGGGCACTAAGACGCGCGCGAAAGGCGGACAGTCTCTGAGCAGGCCGCGTACACCACGCGGCGGGACGACCGTCGTGGACACGGCGGCCCTGGACCGGCTGCTGGGAGCCCTCGGTTCCATGCGGGACGGCAATTTCCGCAAGCGGCTCACGGTGTCCGGCGACGGCGTGATGTCGGAGATCGCGGCCGTGTTCAACGAGGTCGCGGACCGGAATCTGCATCTCACGGGTGAGCTGTCGCGGGTCCGGCGCATGGTGGGACGTGAGGGCAAGCTCACCGAGCGCCTGGAGACGGGCGCCTGCGAGGGGTCCTGGGCGACGGCGGTCGACAACTCGAACGCGCTGGTCGACGACCTCGTACGGCCTGTTTCCGAGGTCGGGCGGGTGCTGTCGGCGGTCGCCGAGGGCGATCTGTCGCCGCGGATGGAGCTCAGGACGCACACGCCGGAGGGGACGGGGACCGGGCATCCGCTGCGCGGCGAGTTCCTGAAGGTCGGGCGGACGGTCAACAACCTCGTGGACCAGCTCTCCACTTTCACCGACGAGGTCACGCGTGTGGCCAGTGAGGTGGGGACCGAGGGCAAGCTGGGCGGTCAGGCCCAGGTGCGCGGGATGTCCGGTTCGTGGAAGGACCTCACCGAGTCCGTCAACACGATGGCGTACCGGCTGACGGCGCAGGTGCGGGACATCGCGCTGGTGACGACGGCCGTGGCCAAGGGTGATCTGTCCCGGAAGGTGACGGTTCACGTCGAGGGCGAGATGCTTGAGCTGAAGAACACCGTCAACACGATGGTGGACCAGCTCTCGGCGTTCTCGGTCGAGGTCACCCGGGTCGCCCGCGAGGTGGGTACCGAGGGCATCCTAGGCGGCCAGGCGCAGGTGTCCGGCGTGGACGGCGTGTGGAAGGAGCTCACCGATTCGGTGAACACCATGGCCGGGAACCTGACGGCCCAGGTGCGCGGGATCGCGGAAGTGACGACGGCGGTCGCCAACGGTGACCTGTCGCAGAAGGTGACGGTGTCGGCGCGCGGTGAGGTCGCGCAGCTCGCGGACACGATCAACCAGATGACCGAGACGCTGCGGACCTTCGCGGACGAGGTCACGCGCGTGGCCAACGAGGTGGGGGCCGCGGGCCAGCTGGGCGGCCAGGCGAACGTGCCGGGCGCTGCGGGTACCTGGAAGGACCTGACGGACTCCGTCAACACCGTCTTCAGGAACCTCACCACGCAGGTGCGGGACATCGCGGCCGTGACGACGGCCGTGGCCAGCGGAGATCTGTCGCAGAAGGTCACGGTGGACGTGGCCGGCGAGATGCTGGAGCTGAAGAACACCGTCAACGGGATGGTCGACCAACTGTCGGCCTTCGGCGCCGAGGTGACGCGCGTGGCGCGGGAGATCGGGGTCGAGGGTGAGCTGGGCGGTCAGGCGCAGGTGTCGGGCGCTGCGGGTACCTGGAAGGACCTGACGGACTCCGTCAACACGGCGTTCCGGAATCTCACCGGACAGGTGAGGAACATCGCGCAGGTCACCACGGCCGTGGCCAACGGTGATCTGTCGCAGAAGGTCACGGTGGACGTCTCCGGCGAGATGGCCCAGCTGAAGAACACCGTGAACACGATGGTGGACCAGCTGTCGTCGTTCGCCGACCAGGTGACCCGGATGGCCCGGGACGTGGGCACCGAAGGCCGGCTGGGCGGTCAGGCCCGGGTGGACGGTGTGTCGGGCACCTGGAAGGAGCTGACGGACTCCGTCAACTCGATGGCCGGGAACCTGACCTCCCAGGTGCGCAACATCGCGCAGGTGACGACGGCCGTGGCCCGGGGTGACCTGTCGCAGAAGATCGACGTGGACGCGCGCGGGGAGATCCTCGAGCTGAAGAACACCATCAACACGATGGTCGACCAGCTCTCGGCCTTCGCCGACCAGGTGACCCGGGTGGCGCGGGACGTGGGTACCGAGGGCCGGCTGGGCGGGCAGGCGCAGGTGCCCGGCGTGGCCGGTGTGTGGCGGGACCTGACGGACTCGGTGAACGGCATGGCCGGCAACCTCACCGCGCAGGTGCGCAACATCGCGCAGGTCGCCACCGCCGTGGCCCGCGGTGACCTGTCGCAGAAGATCACCGTGGACGCGCGCGGGGAGATCCTCGAGCTGAAGAACACGCTGAACACGATGGTCGACCAGCTGTCGTCGTTCGCGCAGGAGGTCACGCGGGTCGCCCGCGAGGTGGGTACGGAGGGGCAGCTCGGCGGACAGGCCGAGGTGCAGGGTGTCTCCGGCACCTGGAAGGACCTCACCCAGTCGGTGAACTTCATGGCGAACAACCTGACGATCCAGGTGCGTCAGATCGCCGAGGTCACGACCGCGGTCGCCAAGGGCGACCTGTCGAAGAAGATCACGGTCGACGCCAAGGGCGAGATCCTGGAGCTCGTCACCACCGTGAACACGATGGTGGACCAGCTGTCCTCGTTCGCCGAGCAGGTGACCCGGGTGGCCCGCGAGGTGGGCACCGAGGGCATCCTGGGCGGCCAGGCGCACGTGCCGGGGGTCACGGGCATCTGGAAGGACCTCAGCGGCAACGTCAACCTGATGGCCAAGAACCTGACCATGCAGGTGCGCAACATCTCCCAGGTCGCGGCGGCCGTCGCCAACGGCGACCTGACGCGGCAGGTGACGATCGAGGCGCGTGGTGAGGTCCAGCAGCTCGCCGACACGTTCAACACCATGGTGAAGACGCTGAGCTCGTTCGCCGAGCAGGTCACCAAGGTGGCCCGTGAGGTGGGTACGGACGGCATCCTGGGCGGGCAGGCGCATGTGCCGGGTGTGGCGGGCACGTGGAAGGACCTCACCGACTCGGTGAACGGGATGGCGTCCAACCTGACCGGTCAGGTGCGCAACATCGCGATGGTCACGACCGCCATCGCCAAGGGTGACCTGACGAAGAAGATCGACATCGACGCGCGCGGGGAGATCCTCGAGCTGAAGACGACCATCAACACGATGGTCGACCAGCTGTCGTCGTTCGCCGAGGAGGTCACCCGGGTGGCCCGCGAGGTGGGCACCGAGGGGCAGCTGGGCGGCCAGGCACGCGTGCGTGACGTCGACGGCACCTGGCGCGACCTGACCGAGTCCGTGAACGAGATGGCCGGGAACCTGACCCGGCAGGTACGTGCCATCGCGCGCGTGGCGACCGCGGTGACCCGCGGTGACCTGAACCTGAAGATCGACGTGGACGCGTCCGGGGAGATCCAGGAACTCCAGGACTACATCAACAAGATGATCGCCAACCTGCGCGACACCACGATCGCCAACAAGGAGCAGGACTGGCTCAAGGGCAACCTCGCGCGCGTGTCCGCCCTGATGCAGGGCCGCCGCGACCTCCAGGACGTGGCCTCGCTGATCATGAGCGAGCTGCCGCCCCTGGTGGCCGCGCAGCACGGCGCGTTCTTCCTGGCGATGCCGCCGGCCGAAGGCGGCACGGACCTGTACGAGCTGCGGATGCTGGGCTCGTACGGCTACTCGATGGGCTCCATGCCGACGTCGTTCCGGCCCGGTGAGGCGCTGGTCGGGACGGCGGCGGAGGAGAAGCGGACGATTCTCGTCGCGAACGCCCCGAGCGGCTATCTGAAGATCTCCTCGGGGCTCGGTGAGGCGCCGCCCGCGCAGGTGATCGTGTTGCCGGTGCTGTTCGAGGGCCAGGTGCTCGGGGTGATCGAGCTGGCGTCGTTCACGCCGTTCACGCAGATCCAGAAGGACTTCCTGAACCAGCTGGCCGAGATGATCGCGACCAGCGTCAACACGATCTCCGTCAACACCAAGACGGAGCAGCTGCTGAAGCAGTCGCAGGAGCTGACCGAGCAACTGCGCGAACGGTCGGCCGAGTTGGAGCAGCGGCAGAAGGCCCTCCAGGCGTCCAACGCCGAACTGGAGGAGAAGGCCGAGCTGCTGGCCCAGCAGAACCGCGACATCGAGGTGAAGAACACCGAGATCGAGGAGGCGCGGCAGGTCCTGGAGGAGCGTGCCGAGCAACTCGCGGTGTCGATGCGGTACAAGAGCGAGTTCCTCGCCAACATGTCGCACGAGCTGCGCACACCGCTCAACTCGCTGCTGATCCTGGCCAAGTTGCTCGCCGACAACGCGGACACCAATCTGACGCCGAAGCAGGTCGAGTTCGCCGAGACGATCCACGGCGCGGGCTCCGACCTGCTCCAGCTGATCAACGACATCCTCGACCTGTCGAAGGTCGAGGCGGGCAAGATGGACGTCTCGCCGACGCGTATCGCGCTCGTCCAGCTGGTCGACTACGTGGAGGCCACCTTCCGTCCGCTGACGGCGGAGAAGGGCCTCGACCTGTCCGTGCGGGTGTCGCCGGAGCTGCCGGCCACGCTGCACACCGACGAGCAGCGGCTGCTCCAGGTGCTGCGCAACCTGCTGTCCAACGCGGTGAAGTTCACCGATTCCGGGTCGGTCGAGCTGGTCATCCGGCCGGCCGGGGCGGAGGTGCCGGTGGCGATCCGGGAGCAGTTGCTGGAGGCCGGTTCGCTGACCGACGCGGACGCGCCGCTGATCGCGTTCTCGGTGACCGACACCGGTATCGGGATCGCCGCGAGCAAGATGCGGGTGATCTTCGAGGCGTTCAAGCAGGCCGACGGCACGACCAGTCGCAAGTACGGCGGTACCGGCCTCGGGCTGTCGATCTCGCGGGAGATCGCGCAGTTGCTCGGCGGTGAGATCCACGCGCAGAGCGAGACGGGCCGTGGCTCGACGTTCACGCTGTATCTGCCGCTGCACCCCAGCGAGCTGCCTCCGCAGGGCTACCAGCAGGTGGTGCCCGCCCTGGAGGCGGGTGACCTGGTGGCCTCGGAGAACGGGGCGCGCGAGCTGTCGGAGCTGTCCGACGTGGAGATCGAGACGCCGGCCGAGGTGCGGTCGTACCAGGACGCGCAGAACGGGCCCGCGGCTCTCTTCCGGCGGCGGCGCCGGCTGGTGAGCGGCGGCGAGCAGGTGGGACGCCCGGAGCAGTGGCCGGCCCGGGCGCAGGAGACGTCGGCGCACGCGCGCGGGGGCATCCGGTTCGGCGGCGAGAAGGTGCTGATCGTCGACGACGACATCCGCAACGTGTTCGCGCTGACCAGCGTCCTGGAACAGCACGGCCTGTCGGTGCTGTACGCGGAGAACGGCCGTGAGGGCATCGAGGTGCTCGAGCAGCACGACGACGTGGCGGTCGTCCTGATGGACATCATGATGCCCGAGATGGACGGCTACGCGACGACCACGGCCATCCGCAGGATGCCGCAGTTCTCCGGGCTGCCGATCATCGCGCTGACCGCGAAGGCGATGAAGGGCGACCGGGAGAAGGCGATCGAGTCGGGTGCCTCCGACTACGTGACCAAGCCGGTCGATCCCGATCACCTGCTGTCGGTGATGCGGCAGTGGATGCGGGACGAGTGAGACGGACGAGGGGACCTGCGGCGTGACGGGAACCTTCGGGAGGCGCCCGGAGTTGCTGACTCAGGGTGTCCGCTGTCGTGTAGCGGGGCGGAATTCGGGGAACCTTCTGGTCTTCCGCTGCGTTCCTGCTACGTGCACAGTGACATCACGGTGACAGGGTGTGGCGACGGTCGGGGTGCGGCTACCATGACCGGCACAAGGAAGGGCGGCGCAAAGGAGTCGTCCCCAGGGGCGGCGCCCGGTGCACTGCCGGGGCGAGGAGGGCGGGCCATGGTGCAGAAGGCCAAGATCCTCCTGGTCGATGACCGGCCGGAGAATCTGCTGGCGCTGGAGGCGATCCTCTCTGCGCTCGATCAGACGCTGGTGCGGGCATCGTCCGGGGAAGAGGCGCTGAAAGCACTGCTGACGGACGACTTCGCGGTCATTCTGCTGGATGTTCAGATGCCGGGAATGGACGGCTTCGAGACGGCCGCGCACATCAAGCGGCGGGAGCGGACCAGGGACATCCCGATCATCTTCCTCACCGCGATCAACCACGGGCCGCACCACACCTTCCGCGGGTACGCGGCGGGTGCGGTGGACTACATCTCCAAGCCGTTCGACCCGTGGGTGCTGCGTGCGAAGGTCTCGGTGTTCGTCGAGCTCTACATGAAGAACTGCCAGCTGCGCGAACAGGCGGCGCTGCTGCGGTTGCAGTTGGAGGGCGGTGGCGGCAAGGCCGCCGCGGGCGGTGGCGTCAAGGAGTCCGCGGGTCTGCTCGCGGAGCTCTCCGCTCGGCTCGCGGCCGTCGAGGAGCAGGCCGAGGCCCTGTCCAAGCAGTTGGACGACGAGTCCGCCGACGCGGCGGCGGTGGCCACGGCGGCGCACCTGGAGCGCAAACTCACCGGTCTGCGCAGGGCGCTGGACGCCCTGGAGCCGGGCACCGGCGGCGGCACGGCCGCGTTGCCGTCGCCGAACTGAACGGAACTGACGCGTGCGACGCATCGAGTTGTGCATGAGGGCGCGTCAGTTCCACCTCCACCGAAGGCGGACGTGTCAGTTCCGCGCCTTCGGGAGAGCGACACGAACGGGTGAAGCAGTGGGCACACGTGTCCGCTGTGGTCTCCACCGGTAACCTCACACCCATGGCCTCACGTCCGTCCGCAGCCAAGAAGCAGCCCGCCAAGAAGGCGGCTGCTCCCGCGAAGGCTCCGGCGAAGCGGGCCGCCGCCAAAAAGGCCCCGGCGAAGAAGGCGCCCGCCAGGAAAGCCGCGGCCAGGAAACCCGTGCCCGCCCCGGCGCCCAGTCCCACGGGAGGCGTCTACCGGCTGGTGCGCGCCATCTGGCTCGGACTGGCGCACGCCGTGGGCGCCGTGTTCCGCGGCATAGGGAACGGCGCGAAGAACCTCGACCCGGCGCACCGCAAGGACGGCGTCGCGCTGCTGCTGTTCGCCCTCGCGCTGATCGTCGCCGCGGGGACCTGGGCCGACCTGCGCGGTCCTGTCGGCGACCTCGTCGAGATCCTGGTGACCGGCTCCTTCGGCCGACTCGACCTGCTGGTGCCGATCCTGCTGGCGGTCATCGCCGTGCGCTTCGTCCGGCACCCCGAGAAGCCCGAGGCCAACGGCCGTATCGTGATCGGCCTGTCCGCGCTCGTCATCGGTGTGCTCGGCCAGGTCCACATCGCCTGCGGCGCGCCCGCCCGCAGCCACGGCATGCAGGCGATAAGGGACGCGGGCGGACTCATCGGCTGGGGCGCGGCGACCCCGCTGACGTACACCATGGGCGAGGTGCTCGCCGTACCGCTGCTGGTGCTGCTCACGGTCTTCGGGCTGCTCGTCGTCACGGCGACCCCGGTCAACGCCATCCCGCAGCGGCTGCGGCAGCTCGGGGTGCGGCTGGGTGTGCTGCACGACCCGGCGGCGGACGAGTACGACGACCTCGACGACGACGAGCGCTACGACGAGCAGTGGCGCGAGGCGCTGCCTGGGCGCCCCCGCAGGCGCTCGGGCGCCACCGAGCCGCACGACCCCGAGGACGCCGAGCAGGAGGCGCTCTCGCGGCGGCGCGGCCGCCCCAGGCGCTCCGCGGTGCCGCAGCCGGCCATGGACCGGCGGCTGGACGCCGTGGACATCGCCGCGGCCGCCGCGGCCGACCTCGACGGCGCCGTCCTGCACGGCATGCCGCCCTCGCGGATCGTCGCCGACCTCACCCAGGGGGTGAGCGGCGGCGACGGCGAGCCGACCACGCCGACGCCCGTTCCGGCCCCGGCCTCCCGGCCCAGGCAGCAGAAGCTCAAGACGGACGGGGGAGCGGTTCCCGACCTGACCAAGTCGGCCCCCCAGGAGGCACGCGATCTCCCGCCGCGCGCGGAGCAGCTGCAGCTGTCCGGCGACATCACCTACTCGCTGCCCTCGCTCGACCTCCTGGAGCGGGGCGGGCCCGGCAAGGCGCGCAGCGCGGCCAACGACGCCGTCGTCGCCTCGCTGACGAACGTCTTCACCGAGTTCAAGGTCGACGCGGCCGTGACGGGCTTCACGCGCGGGCCGACGGTCACGCGCTACGAGATCGAGCTCGGCCCGGCCGTGAAGGTCGAGCGGATCACCGCGCTGGCGAAGAACATCGCGTACGCCGTCGCGAGCCCCGACGTGCGGATCATCAGCCCGATCCCCGGCAAGTCCGCGGTGGGCATCGAGATCCCGAACACGGACCGGGAGATGGTCAACCTCGGCGACGTGCTGCGGCTCGCGGACGCGGCCGAGGACGACCACCCGATGCTGGTGGCGCTCGGCAAGGACGTCGAGGGCGGCTACGTGATGGCCAACATGGCGAAGATGCCGCACGTCCTGGTGGCCGGGGCCACCGGTTCCGGCAAGTCGTCCTGCATCAACTGCCTGATCACGTCGATCATGGTCCGCGCGACCCCGGAGGACGTGCGGCTGGTCCTGATCGACCCCAAGCGGGTCGAGCTGACCGCCTACGAGGGCATCCCCCACCTGATCACGCCGATCATCACCAACCCGAAGCGGGCCGCCGAGGCCCTGCAGTGGGTCGTGCGGGAGATGGATCTGCGCTACGACGACCTGGCGGCGTACGGCTTCCGGCACATCGACGACTTCAACGCGGCCATAAGGAACGGCAAGGTCAAGCCGCCCGAGGGCAGCGAGCGCGAGCTTCAGCCGTACCCCTATCTGCTGGTGATCGTCGACGAGCTCGCCGACCTGATGATGGTCGCGCCGCGTGACGTCGAGGACTCGATCGTGCGGATCACGCAGCTCGCGCGCGCGGCCGGCATCCACCTGGTGCTCGCCACCCAGCGCCCGTCGGTCGACGTCGTGACCGGTCTGATCAAGGCGAACGTGCCCTCGCGGCTCGCCTTCGCCACCTCCTCGCTCGCCGACTCGCGCGTCATCCTCGACCAGCCCGGCGCCGAGAAACTCATCGGCAAGGGCGACGGGCTGTTCCTGCCGATGGGCGCGAACAAGCCGACCCGTATGCAGGGTGCCTTCGTGACCGAGGCCGAGGTCGCGGCCGTCGTCCAGCACTGCAAGGACCAGATGGCGCCGGTCTTCCGGGACGACGTCACGGTGGGCACCAAGCAGAAGAAGGAGATCGACGAGGACATCGGCGACGACCTCGACCTACTGTGCCAGGCGGCCGAGCTGGTGGTCTCCACCCAGTTCGGATCGACGTCCATGCTCCAGCGCAAGCTGCGCGTCGGCTTCGCGAAGGCCGGCCGGCTGATGGACCTCATGGAGTCGCGGAACATCGTCGGGCCCAGCGAGGGTTCCAAGGCGCGTGACGTTCTCGTGAAGCCGGACGAGTTGGACGGCGTCCTCGCCGTGATCCGGGGGGATTCTGGGGGGTAGACGTCAGTCAGGGAAGGGGCGGCCGGCCGTGACTCACCCGTTAGAGAGCAGTGGGCAACCGTTTCCCTTTGGCATACGTCCAGTTGAGCGAGAGGACAGGTGCGGCTCCCCGCCGGGGCCGTAACCGGCCCGTCATCGGTGTGACCGGCCATACCGATGGCGTACAAAGTCGTACCGCCCGGTTGCCCCTCCCTTTGGCACCCCCCCTAGACTGAACCTCCAGCACAGGTGGCTACACGCTCGAAAGGCGCCCCCGTGTCCATCGGCAACTCCCCTGAAGACGAGCGTCCGTTCGAAGACCCGTCCGAGGAAGCCCCCTTCTCCATCGGCCGCGCCCTGAAGCAGGCCCGTATCACGGCCGGGCTGACCGTCGATGACGTCAGTTCCGCCACCCGGGTCCGCATCGCCATCGTCCACGCCATCGAGTCCGACGACTTCGCCGCCTGTGGCGGGGACGTCTATGCCCGCGGGCACATCCGGACCCTGGCCAGGGCCGTCCACCTCGACCCCGCCCCGCTGATCGAGCGGTACGACGACACCCACGGCGGCCGTCCGGCACCGACCCCGGCCGCGCCCCTCTTCGAGGCGGAACGCATCCGCCCCGAGCGACGCGGGCCGAACTGGACCGCGGCCATGGTCGCCGCGATCGTCGCCGTGGTCGGCTTCGTCGGCTTCACCGCCTTCACGGGCGGCGACGACGACGGGTCGAAGGAACAGGTCGCCGAGGGCACCACCCCCGCGACCGGCAAGACCGCCTCACCCACGACGAAGACCGACAAGCCCGTCGACGAGAAGCCGGAGCCCTCCGACAGCGCCATCGCCGCGGCCCCCCAGGACAAGGTGACCGTCCAGGTCAGCGCCACCGACGGCCGCAGCTGGGTCGCCGTCAAGGACCACAACGGCCGGCTGCTCTTCGACGGGCTCCTCAAGAAGGGCGACTCCAAGACCTTCCAGGACAGCGAGAAGATCAACCTCGTCCTCGGTGACGCCGGCGCGATCGATCTCTACGTCAACGGCAAGAAGCTCGACGACGACTTCCGGCCCGGCGCCGTGGAGCGGCTGACGTACACGAAGGGCGACCCCAAGGTCGGATAGGCCAGGCGTGCCTTCGGGTGTACGGGGTTGGCGAAGATCGCCAACCCCGTCGACGTTCGGTGTCGGTGGGACAAAGTAGTCTTGAGCCCATGCCTGAACGCCGTACCGTCGCACTCGTCACCCTTGGCTGCGCCCGTAACGAGGTGGACTCGGAGGAGCTCGCAGGCCGTTTGGAGGCGGACGGCTGGCAGCTCGTGGAGGACGCCGAGGACGCGGACGTGGCCGTCGTCAACACCTGCGGCTTCGTCGACGCCGCCAAGAAGGACTCCGTCGACGCCCTCCTGGAGGCCAACGACCTCAAGGGGCATGGCAGAACCCAGGCCGTCGTGGCCGTGGGCTGCATGGCCGAGCGGTACGGCAAGGAACTCGCCGACGCCCTGCCCGAGGCCGACGGGGTGCTCGGCTTCGACGACTACTCCGACATCTCCGACCGCCTCCAGACCATCCTGAACGGCGGCATCCACGCCTCCCACACCCCGCGCGACCGGCGCAAGCTGCTGCCGATCAGCCCGGCGGAGCGGCAGGAGTCGGCCGCCTCGGTGGCCCTGCCCGGCCACGGACCGAACGATCTCCCCGAGGGTGTCGCCCCGGCCTCCGGCCCCCGCGCACCCCTGCGCCGCCGGCTCGACGGCGCCCCGGTCGCCTCGGTCAAGCTCGCCTCCGGCTGCGACCGGCGCTGCTCCTTCTGCGCCATCCCGTCCTTCCGCGGCTCCTTCATCTCGCGGCGGCCGAGCGACGTGCTGAACGAGACGCGGTGGCTGGCCGAGCAGGGTGTCAAGGAGGTCATGCTGGTCTCCGAGAACAACACCTCCTACGGCAAGGACCTCGGCGACATCCGGCTGCTGGAGTCGCTGCTGCCCGAGCTGGCGGAGGTCGACGGCATCGAGCGGGTGCGGGTCAGCTACCTCCAGCCGGCCGAGATGCGGCCCGGCCTGATCGACGTGCTGACCTCGACGCCGAAGATCGCGCCCTACTTCGACCTGTCCTTCCAGCACTCGGCGCCCGGCGTGCTGCGCGCGATGCGCCGCTTCGGCGACACCGACCGCTTCCTGGAGCTCCTCGACACCATCCGGAGCAAGGCGCCCCAGGCGGGTGTGCGCTCCAACTTCATCGTGGGCTTCCCCGGCGAGTCCGAGTCCGACCTGGCCGAGCTGGAGCGCTTCCTGAACGGCGCGCGCCTCGACGCGATCGGCGTCTTCGGCTACTCCGACGAGGACGGCACCGAGGCCGCGACGTACGACGACAAGCTCGACGTGGACGTCGTGGCCGAGCGGCTCGCCCGGGTCTCCCGGCTCGCCGAGGAGCTCGTCTCGCAGCGGGCCGAGGAGCGGGTCGGCGAGACGGTGCACGTACTGGTCGAGTCGGTGGACGAGGAGGGCGTGCACGGCCGCGGGGAGCACCAGGCTCCGGAGACGGACGGACAGGTGCTGCTCACATCGGGCGGAAACCTGAGCGTCGGTCGTATGGTCGAGGCGAAGGTGGTCGGCACGGAAGGTGTCGACCTGGTGGCCGAGCCCCTGCCGGGCTCGTTCGGGTGTAGCGAGGAGGCGGGCAGATGACGGGTGTTCCGGCATCGGCTGCGGGCGGCTCCTCGCAGGCCTCACCGGCTTCGCAGACCTCACAGGGTCCCCAGGCTTCGCAGGCCGCACCTACGGCGGGCGCCGTGGTGGCTCCCTCCGAGGCGACTGCCGATGCGGCCGCGATCGCCGACCCGGAGGATGCCGGCAGGCCGCCGAGGGGCGCGAAGCTGGCGGCGGCCGCCGTCAACCAGGCGAGCGTCTGGAACATCGCCAACCTGCTGACGATGCTTCGGCTGATCCTGGTGCCCGGCTTCGTCGCGCTGATGCTGGCCGACGGCGGCTATGACCCGGCATGGCGCGCGTTCGCCTGGGCGGCCTTCGCGATCGCCATGATCACCGACCTGTTCGACGGGCACATCGCGCGGACGTACAACCTCGTCACCGACTTCGGGAAGATCGCCGATCCCATCGCCGACAAGGCGATCATGGGAGCGGCGCTGATCTGCCTCTCCTCGCTCGGCGACCTGCCGTGGTGGGTGACGATCGTGATCCTCGGCCGGGAACTCGGGATCACGCTCCTGCGTTTCCTGGTCATCCGGTACGGCGTCATCCCCGCGAGCCGGGGCGGCAAGCTGAAGACGCTCACCCAGGGCGTGGCGGTCGGGATGTACGTCCTGGCGTTGACGGGCTGGCTGGCCACCCTGCGGTGGTGGGTGATGGCCGCGGCGGTCGTCCTGACGGTCGTGACCGGGCTCGACTACGTAAGGCAGGCCGTTGTGCTGCGCAGGCAGGGAATCGCCGAGCGCAAGGCCGCGTTGGAGGAGACGCAAGCGTGAATTCCCCGGCCACCGAGGTGGTGCGACTACTCACGGTGAACGAAGTGACGCTCGCCGTGGCCGAATCGCTGACCGGTGGCCTGGTCGCGGCGGAGATCACCTCGGTCCCCGGCGCTTCCAAGGTCTTCCGTGGCTCCGTCACCGCCTACGCCACCGATCTCAAGCACGCGCTGCTCGCGGTGGACGCGGACCTGCTGGCCGCGCGCGGGGCCGTGGACGCGCAGGTCGCGGCCCAGATGGCCGCCGGAGTGCGGAAGGCGCTGGGAGCCGACTGGGGCATCGCGACCACCGGCGTCGCCGGCCCCGACCCGCAGGACGGACAGCCTGTGGGGACGGTTTTCGTGGCGGTGGACGGCCCGTTCCGGGCGGACTCCGGTTCCGCCGGCGGCGGAAAAGTGGAGGCCCTGCGGTTGAACGGCGACCGGGCGGAAATTCGTAGAGAGAGTGTACGGAGCGTACTCGCACTGCTCCTGACAGAGCTTGCGGGCGAACACACCGGGAATGAGCGGGCACAGGATACGGAACAGAACGGGGGGTTTTGATGTTTGCAGCCCTGAGTGAACACGACATCGCTCCCCGCACGGCCGCAGCGCAAGGCGGTACGGTGGGGCGTGAAGGATGCGGCTACGCGGTCCGAGGAGGGAGCCACCGATGATTCTGCTCCGTCGCCTGCTGGGTGACGTGCTGCGTCGGCAGCGCCAGCGCCAGGGCCGTACTCTGCGCGAAGTCTCCTCGTCCGCCCGAGTCTCACTCGGCTATCTCTCCGAGGTGGAGCGGGGGCAGAAGGAGGCTTCCTCCGAGCTGCTCTCCGCCATCTGCGACGCGCTGGACGTACGGATGTCCGAGCTCATGCGGGAAGTGAGCGACGAACTCGCTCTCGCCGAGCTGGCTCAGTCTGCTGCCGCCACCCCCCGCGAGCCTGTACCGGCGTCGGTTCGTCCGATGCTGGGTTCCGTGTCGGTGACCGGTGTGCCACCGGAGCGGGTGACCATCAAGGCCCCCGCCGAGGCGGTGGACGTGGTCGCCGCGTGACATTCACGCGCACGGGCGTGTGACGCGTGGGCGTGTGACGCGACACAGGCACGTAGGAAAGCATGTGTGAGGCCCCGGCCGGGGCTTCTCCGGGGAGACCCGGAGAGGGTGCGGTCGGGGTTTTTCGCGTCTGTCGTCCGTTTGCCGGTGCGGGGTGCCGAGGTCATCGTGGAGGGGCATCTCGGGGGCCAACCACCGGAGGTACCGATGTACGTCGTCAAGAGTCCCCTGTCCGACGCCGATCTGAAGACCGTCTCGGAGGCGTTGCAGGGCGCGCTCGTCGACCTGGTCGACCTGTCGCTGGTCGCCAAGCAGGTCCACTGGAATGTCGTCGGGCCCCGTTTCCGGTCCGTCCACCTGCAACTCGACGAGGTCGTGGACGTCGCCCGCGCCCACTCCGACACCGTGGCAGAACGTGCGTCGGCGCTGGGCGTCTCACCGGACGGACGTGCGGCCACCGTGGCGGCCGGCAGTGGGATCAGCGCGGTGGCGGGCGGCTGGATCAAGGACGCCGACGCGGTGGGCACGCTCGTCGCCGCTCTGGGCGCGGTGATCACCCGGATGCGGGGCCGGGTGGCGGCCACGGGTGACGCGGATCCGGTGAGCCAGGACATCTTCATCGGGATCACGGGCGACCTCGAGAAGCACCACTGGATGTTCCAGGCGGAGAGCGTGTGAGTCGGCCGGGAGGCGGGCGGCGACCCCGCTCGCCCGCTCCTGCGCCGATGTGCCGCCCGTGCGCCCTGCCGGGGGTCGGGACGGACGTCTAGCGTCGGCCTCTGCGGAGGCACCGGGGGTTTCTGGGTGTCGTGGTGAGGCTCGGGCCGGCTCGGGCTGGAGGTGACGGCCGTGGTGGGGCGAATAGCGGAGCGTGGGGCCGTGCTGGGGCTCGGCCTCGGGTTGGGCGCGGTGTGGTGGTGGGCCGTGCTGAGGCTCGCCGTGGCGCCGGACGCCGGGGTGCTGGAAGGGGCGGTCGCCGCCGGAGGGTGGGGGCTGAGCCTGCTGCCCGTGCACTGCGTGGCCAAGGCACGTGCGGTGGGGGCGGTCGGGGAGGGGCGATGGAGGGCTGCTTGGCGGGGGGCCGCGGGGGGCGAGCGTCTCGGTGGCGGCGCGGAGAGGGAGGCGCGGGAGTAGGTGCGGGGAGGCGCCTTACCGGGAGGGCGTGGGAGTGGTGGCTGTCGGGTGGTTCGCCGAGGGGCCGTGGGGCCGGTGGTTACCAGGGCATGGCCACGCCGCCGTTCGGGCGGAGGATCTGGCCCGTGGTGAATGCCGACGCGTCGGAGGCCAGGTGGAGAACGGCGTGGGCGATGTCCTCCGGTTCACCGACCCGGCCCAGGGGCGACATGCGGGCCATGAGCGCCTCGGTGTGCGCCTGTGCGCCGGCGTCGTGGCGGTCGGTCATGGGGGTGCGGATCCAGCCCGGGGCGACGGCGTTGACGCGGATGCCGTACCGGCCGACCTCCGTCGCCAGAGTCTTCGTCAACTGGACCACGGCCGCCTTTGCGGCGCCGTAGCAGAGCAGCCCGGGGCCGCCGGTGTCCACCGCGCCCGAGGCCATGGTGACGATGCTGCCGCCGTTGCCGCGCGCCAGCATCAGGCGGGCCGCCTCCTGGCAGGCGTACAGGACCCCCTTGAAGTTGACGGCCAGGACCCGGTCGAGGTCCTCGTCCCGGGTGTCCAGGACCGGACTGCTGTGCATGATCCCGGCCACGGCGGCCATGATGTCCAGCCGCTCGCAGGATTCGACGGCCTGCCGGATCTGGACGCGGTCGGTGACGTCGAGAGGGTGGGTGCGGGCCGTGCCGCCCCGGTCCTTGATCAGTGTCGCCGTTTCGTGCAGGCCCTGCTCGTCGCGATCCGCTCCGTGCACGGTGGCGCCCGCCTGGGCGAGGAGTACGGCGCAGGCGCGGCCGATTCCGCTCGCGGCGCCGGTGACGAATGCGGTGCGTCCGGTGAGGTCGTACGCCTTGACGGCCATGAAGGGACGGTACGAGGGTTTCTGACGGTCCGTCAATTGCGGCGGCTTGCTCGCACGGATGCTTGGCGGTGCCTCGTCCGGCTCGACTGGTTCATCTGCAACGTCCGGCTCGTCCGGCTCGTCCGGCTCGTCCGGCTCGTCCGGCTCGTTCGGTTCGTCGGCGAGGATGCGGGGAGCGGTCGGCGAGGGTCGTCACCGGGAGGTGCGTGGGCGGAGGCGGCGCGTCGGCGGGGAGCCCGGTGCCGGGGCCGGGCCGGTCTGGCAGGCGGGGCACCAGTAGGTCGGGCGCTCGCGGGAGCCGTCGCCCTGGTCGGCGACCCGGACCGGTGTTCCGCAGCGCAGGCAGGGGCGGGGTGCACGGCCGTAGACGAACAGGTTCTGGCCGCTGCGGCCCGTCGTGTTGCGGACCGGGTGGTCGCGGTTGGCCTCCAGGAGCCTCTTCGCGAGGGCGGGCAGCTTCGCGGCACGGTCGGCGGGGAGCGTGCCGACGGGGAGCCACGGGGTGACGCCGAGGAGGAAGCAGAGCTCGCTCTTGTACACGTTGCCGATGCCGGCGAGGTTGCGCTGGTCGAGGAGGGCCTCACCGAGGGAGCGGGCGGGGTCCGAGAGAAGGTTGGCGAGGGCTCGCTCGGGGTTCCAGTCGGGGCCCAGCAGGTCGGGGCCGAGGTGCCCGACGGCTCGTGACTCGTCGGCGGTGCGCAACAGGTCGAGGACGGGGAGGCGGTAACCGACCGCGGTGCGGTCGTGGGTGCCGAGGATCGCCCGGATCTGGTGCGCCGGGCCGCCGGTCCAGCGCTGGTCGTTCGTGAACACCTTCCACGAGCCGTCCATTCGCAGGTGCGAGTGGAGCGTCAGGTCGCCTTCCACGCGGGTGAGGAGATGCTTGCCGCGCGGGGTGACGTCCAGGACGGTGCGGCCGGTGAGGTCGGCGGTGGCGTACTTGGGCACGCGGAGATCGGAGCGCGTCAGCACCTTGCCCGCGAGGGCGTCGTGCAGGCGCCTCGCGGCCTGCCAGACCGTGTCACCTTCGGGCATGGGTCAAGGGTGACATGCGAGTCGCTCCGGGCGGGGCGGGGGCGTGGTGGTCAGGCGCGCAGTCGCAGACCGCGAGGGGTCGCGATGAAGCCCGCTCCTTCCAGGAGGGCGCCGAGGGGGGAGGTGAGGGCCGAGGCGCCGTTGACGCGCTCCACCGTGACCGTGCCGAGGGAGCCCGCACGCGCGGCCTCCGCCAGGGCCTCCGCGGCGGTGTGCAGGCGCGGGTCGTCGGTGGGGGTGTTCTCGCCGTCCGCAGTGGACGGCCAGGCCAGCAGGGTCTTGCCGCCGCGCTCCATGTAGAGCGTCAGTTCGCCGTCCACGAGCACCACCAGGGAGCCTGCCTTGCGGCCCGGCTTGTGCCCGGCGCCGCTCGGTGGCTCGGGCCAGCCCAGGGCGGCGCCGTACGCGTTCGCCGGGTCGGCGGCGGCGAGGACGACGGCGCGGGAGACGGCGGAGGTGGTGCCGTAGCGGCTGCTGTTCTGGGCGCGCCGGGGGTCGCGGTGGCCGGGGAAGCCCGAGCCGGTCGTGTGGTCCGAGCCGTTCTGCCAGCCTGTGCCGTTCGGACCGCCCGAGCCGTTCGGGAAGCCGCTGCCCCCGCGCGGGCCACCGGCGCCCGGAGAGGCGAGGTCGTGGGGGGAGACGTACGCGTCCGGCGACGCGGGGGCTGTCGGGGCGTCGAGGGGGGAGGGCGGTCGGGTGTCGAGGCCGGGGACGTCCCAGGTGTCTGCCGGGAAGTCGTCGGGGAAGGCGAATGCGTCCGAGGGGCTCGTCGTCGGGTCCGGGCCGGGCAGCGGCTGGCCGCGGTCGCGGGCGTTGGCCACCGCGCGCAGCCGGTCCACGGCGCCGTCCATGGCGAACTGCGCCGCGCCGAGGCCTTCGACCACGTACCCGCGACGGGCCTGGCCGCTCTCCTCGAAGACGGACAGGATCCGGTACGTCGCCGAGAAGCCGCCTTCGACGCCCTCGGCCGCGACCGCGCCCCGCGTCACCACGCCGTGCCGGTCCAGGAGGGTACGGGCGAGGGCGTGGGCGCGGACCGTGGGGTCGGACTCGTGGGCCGGCAGGAGGGACCAGCGACCTCCGACGGTCGGAGGACCGCCGCGGGAAGCGGGGCGGGCCGCGGCCGTCAGCGAGCCGTAGCGGCCGCGCGGGACGCTGCGCTTGGCGCGGTGGGCCGTGGAGCCGGCCGTGCGCCCCGAGCCCAGCAGGGCGCGCAGGGGCGTGAGCGTGTCGTTGGTGAGCCGACCGGACCAGGCCAGGTCCCAGACGGTGTCGGCGAGCTGCGGGTCGGTGGCCTCGGGGTGTGTGGTGGCGCGGACCTGGTCGGCGATCTGCCGGAAGAACAGGCCGTAGCCCCCGGCGAGGGCGTCCAGGACCGACTGGTGCAGTGCCGTCAGCTCCAGCGGGTGGGGCGGCGGCAGGAGCAGGGGTGCCGCGTCCGCCACGTACAGGGAGATCCAGCCGTCCTTGCCGGGGAGGGCGCCCGCTCCGGCCCAGACGACCTCTCCGGCCGCGGTGAGTTCGTCGAGCATCGCGGGGGTGTAGTCCCGCACGCGGGACGGCAGGACGAGCCTCTCCAGGGCCGAGGCGGGCACCGAGGCGCCCTGGAGCTGCTCGAGGGCGCGCACCAGTCCGTCGGTGCCGCGCAGGGAGTGGCCCTTGCCGATGTGCTGCCACTGGGGCAGGAACTGGGCCAGCGCGGGCGGCGGGACCGGCTCCAGCTCGTGCCGCAGGGCGGCCAGGGAGCGGCGGCGCAGCCTGCGCAGGACCGTCGCGTCGCACCACTCCTGGCCGATGCCCGCCGGGTGGAACTCGCCCTGGACGACGCGTCCGCCGGCCGAGAGCCGCTGGAGGGCGCCCTCGGTCACCGCCACGCCGAGGCCGAAGCGGGCGGCCGCGCCTGCCGAGGTGAACGGTCCGTGGGTGCGGGCGTACCGCGTGAGGAGGTCGCCGAGCGGGTCCTTGACCGGCTCCGTGAAGGCCTCCGGCACACCTACCGGGAGGGCCGTGCCGAGCGCGTCGCGAAGCCGCCCCGCGTCCTCGACGGCGGCCCAGTGGTCGGCGCCCCCGATACGGACCCGGATGGCACGGCGGGCGGCGGCCAGCTCCCGCGCCCAGTGCGGTTCGGCACCACGCTCGGTCAGCTCGGCGTCGGTGAGCGGGCCGAGAAGGCGCAGGAGGTCCGCGATGCCTTCGGTGTCCTTCACCCGGCGGTCCTCGGTGAGCCACTGGAGTTCCCGCTCCAGTTCGGTGAGGACCTCGGCGTCGAGCAGTTCGCGCAGCTCCGCCTGGCCGAGCAGCTCGGCCAGCAGACGTGAGTCCAGGGAGAGGGCGGCCGCACGGCGCTCGGCGAGCGGGGAGTCCCCCTCGTACAGGAACTGGGCGACGTAACCGAAGAGGAGGGAGCGGGCGAAGGGCGACGGCTCCGGAGTGGTGACCTCGACGAGGCGCACCTTGCGGGCCTCCAGGTCGCCCATCAGCTCCACGAGTCCGGGAACGTCGAAGACGTCCTGGAGGCACTCGCGGACCGCTTCCAGGACGATCGGGAACGAGCCGAACTCGCTCGCCACCTGGAGCAGTTGGGCGGCTCGCTGGCGCTGCTGCCACAGCGGGGTGCGCTTGCCGGGATTGCGGCGCGGCAACAGCAGCGCGCGGGCGGCGCATTCGCGGAAGCGGGCCGCGAACAGGGCCGGGCCGCCGACCTGATCGGTGACGATCTGGTCGACCTCGCCCTTGTCGAAGACGACGTCGGCCGCGCCGACCGGTGCCTGCTCGGCGTCGTATTCCGTGCCCGCCTTCGATGGCTCCCGGTCGAGCAGGTCCAGGCTCATCAGGTCGGCGTCCGGCAGCCGCAGGACGATGCCGTCGTCGGCGTGCATGACCTGGGCGTCCATGCCGTAGCGCTCGGAGAGTTTGGCTCCCAGGGCGAGGGCCCAGGGGGCGTGGACCTGGGCCCCGAAGGGGGAGTGGACGACGACCCGCCAGTCACCCAGTTCGTCCCGGAAGCGCTCCACGACGATCGTGCGGTCGTCCGGGACGTGTCCGCAGGCCTGGCGCTGCTCGTCCAGGTAGGAGATCACGTTGTCGGCCGCCCAGGCGTCCAGGCCCGCGGTGAGCAGCCGGAGCCGGGCGTCCTCCTTGGGCAGCGATCCGACCTCACGCAGGAACGCGCCCACCGCGCGGCCGAGCTCCAGCGGGCGGCCCAGCTGGTCGCCCTTCCAGAACGGCAGGCGGCCGGGGACGCCGGGGGCGGGGGAGACGAGGACGCGGTCGCGGGTGATGTCCTCGATGCGCCAGGAGCTGGTGCCGAGCGTGAAGACGTCGCCCACGCGCGACTCGTACACCATCTCCTCGTCGAGCTCGCCGACCCGGCCGCCGCCCTTCTTGGGGTCGGCTCCCGCCAGGAAGACGCCGAACAGGCCGCGGTCGGGGATCGTGCCCCCGGAGGTGACGGCGAGACGCTGGGCGCCGGGACGGCCGGTGACGGTGCCGGCGACGCGGTCCCACACCACCCGGGGCCGCAGCTCGGCGAAGGCGTCGGACGGGTAGCGGCCGGCCAGCATGTCCAGGACGGCGGTGAACGCGGACTCCGGGAGCGACGCGAACGGGGCGGCACGGCGGACGGTGGTCAGCAGGTCGTCGACCTGCCAGGTGTCGAGCGCGGTCATGGCGACGAGTTGCTGCGCCAGGACGTCCAAGGGGTTCGCGGGGACCTTCAGGGACTCGATCGAGCCGGTGCGCATCCGCTCGGTGACCACGGCCGCCTGGACGAGGTCACCGCGGTACTTCGGGAAGACCACACCGGTGGACACCGCGCCCACCTGGTGTCCCGCGCGGCCGACGCGCTGGAGGCCCGAGGCCACCGACGGCGGTGACTCGACCTGGATGACGAGATCCACCGCGCCCATGTCGATGCCGAGCTCGAGACTGGAGGTCGCCACGACGGCGGGCAGCCGGCCCGCCTTGAGGTCCTCCTCCACGAGCGCGCGCTGTTCCTTCGAGACCGAGCCGTGGTGGGCGCGCGCGATGACGGGCGGGGCGCCCTGGGCCGCGCCCGAGCCACCCATGAGCTCCGCGGGCGAGTGATGCTCGTCCAGCGGCTCGCCGGTGGCCCGCTCGTAGGCGATCTCGTTGAGCCGGTTGCACAGGCGTTCGGCGAGACGGCGGGAATTGGCGAACACGATGGTGGAGCGGTGGGCCTGGACGAGGTCGGTGATCCGCTCCTCGACGTGCGGCCAGATCGACGGGCGTTCCGCCCCTTCCGAACCTTCGGCGACCGGGGAGCCGCCCAGCTCGCCCAGGTCCTCGACCGGGACGACGACCGAGAGGTCGAACTCCTTGCCGGACTTCGGCTGGACGATCTCCACCTTGCGCTGCGGGGAGAGGTACCGCGCCACCTCGTCGACCGGCCGGACCGTGGCCGAGAGGCCGATGCGGCGGGCCGGCCTCGGCAGCAGTTCGTCCAGCCGCTCCAGGGAGAGCGCCAGGTGCGCGCCGCGCTTGGTGCCCGCCACGGCGTGCACCTCGTCCAGGATCACCGTCTCGATGCCCGTCAGCGCGTCGCGCGTGGCCGACGTCAGCATCAGGAACAGCGACTCGGGGGTCGTGATCAGGATGTCCGGGGGGCGGGTGGACAGCGCGCGGCGCTCGGCGGGCGGGGTGTCGCCGGAGCGGATGCCGACCTTGACCTCGGGCTCGGGCAGGCCGAGACGCACGGACTCCTGACGGATGCCGGTGAGGGGGCTGCGCAGGTTGCGCTCCACGTCGACCGCGAGGGCTTTGAGCGGGGAGACGTAGAGGACCCGGCAGCGCTTCTTCGGGTCGGCCGGAGGAGGTGTCGAGGCGAGCTGGTCCAGGGCGGCGAGGAAGGCGGCCAGGGTCTTCCCGGAGCCGGTCGGGGCCACCACCAGCACGTCCGCGCCCTCGCCGATGGCCTGCCACGCGCCCGCCTGGGCCGCGGTGGGCGCGGAGAACGCCCCCGTGAACCAGCCGCGGGTTGCGGGGGAGAAGCCGTCGAGGGCTCGGTGTGCGGAGCTGACCATGCGTCCATCCTGCACCCGGCCACTGACAATTGCTGTGACCTGCGCAGATGCGGGGTTCCTCGACCGGATTGTCGGTGCCCTGCCGCCTCGTTCGTCGGTGTTCGCCTTGCGGCGGGGTGCGGCGGGGTGCGGCGGGGTGCGGCGGGGTGCGGCGGGGTGYGGCGGGGTGCGGCGGGGTGGGGGCGGGGTGCGGGGCGTGCCACGTGCCATGGCCCGGCGCGCAGCCGGTGACGCTGTGATCCGACGGCGCGGGGGCGCTCGGCGGGCCCGGGGCGCGGTGGACCGATGGTGTGTCGCGGAGAATGGGTGGGTGGTGCATTCGGGTTCTGGTTCGGCTGAGCGGGCGCGGCACTGGCGGTATGCGGAGCTGCCCGGTGTCGATCTGCTGCGGGCCCGGTATGTCCGCAAGACCTTCGTGCGGCACACCCACGAGCACTTCGTGATCGCCGCCATCGCCGAGGGGGTGGAGGTCTTCCACCACCGTGGGGCCGATCAGTACGCGGGGGCGGGGACGCTCGCGCTGGTCAACCCGGACACGCCGCACACCGGGCGGGCCGGCGTGCCGGAGGGCTGGCGGTACGGGGCCGTGTATCCGTCGCCCGACGTGGTGGCCGAGATCGCGGCCGAGACCACGACCCTTCGTGGCACCCCGGGATTCGTCAGCCCCGTGCTGGACGACGCGTACGCCGTCGCTCTGGTGCACCAGGTGCTCCGAGCCGCCGAGGAGGGCAACGCGCTGGCCGCCGACACACTGCTGCGGGTGGCCGTGACGCGGCTGCTGCGGCTCAACGGCGGACCGCTGCCGCAGCGGGAGGTGAGGACGGCCGGGGCACGGATCGCCGCACGCGCGCGTGGCGTGCTGGAGGAGCGGCTGGCCGGTCCGCCGACGCTGGAGGAGCTCGCCGCGGACCTGGGGACCAGCTCGTTCGCGCTGCTGCGCGCCTTCCGGGACGCGTACGGGATGCCGCCCCATGCCTGGCTGACCGATGCCCGTGTGCGGCGGGCACGGCGGCTGCTGGACGCGGGGACCGCCCCCGCGGAGGCGGCCGTCGCGGTGGGGTTCACCGACCAGCCGCACCTCAACCGCCACTTCGCCCGGATCGTCGGAGTCCCTCCGGGGGCCTACCAGCGGGAGCGCAAGAACGTACAAGACCCGCCCGGAGGGCTGCTCCTACCCTCGGGGACGTGGCAGAACAGACAGCTCTCACGGACATACGCGCCGACGGCGGAGGACGGCCGGACGCCGCCGTCGTACGGGACGCCCTCGGGGTCGGGATCGCGGTAGGACTCTCCGGGTTCGCCTTCGGGGTGACCTCGGCGGGCAGCGGACTCTCGGTGTGGCAGAGCTGCGCGCTCAGTCTCCTCGTCTTCACGGGGGCGTCCCAGTTCGCGCTCGTCGGGGCACTGGCGGCGGGTGGCAATCCCCTGACGGCGGCCGCGGGCGCCTTCTTCCTGGGCGTGCGCAACGCCTTCTACGGCCTGCGTCTGTCGCAGTCGCTGGCGCTCCCGCGCGCGCTGCGCCCGTTCGCCGCCCAATGGGTGATCGACGAGACGGCGGCGGTCTCGCTCGCCCAGACCGGGCGGCGTGCCGCGCGGATCGGCTTCGGCGTCACCGGGCTCACGCTCTACGTGCTGTGGAACCTCACCACGCTGCTGGGTGCCCTGGGCGCCGAGGCCATCGGGGACACCGACGCCTGGGGGCTCGACGCGGCCGGGCCCGCCGTCTTCCTCGCGCTGCTCGCGCCCATGGTGAAGACCACCGCCGAGCGGGCCGTCGCCGGGCTCGCGGTGCTGCTGGGACTCGGCCTGCTGCCCGTGCTCCCGGCCGGAGTGCCCGTGCTGATGGCCGCGCTCGCCGCGCCGGTCGTCCTGTACTTCGAGGGCCGGCGAGGGGCCGGTCGGACGGCCGGGCGGGTCGGCCCGGGGGAGGAGGAGCGTTGAACACCTGGATCGCGATCGGCGCGACCGCTCTCGGCTGCTACGCCGTCAAGCTCGCCGGACTGCTCGTCCCCGCGGGCCTTCTCGAACGGCCCCTCGTCAGGCGGTTCGCCGCCCTGCTCCCCGTCGCCCTGCTCGCCGCCCTCACCGCCCAGCAGACCTTCGCGGACGGGCACGCGCTCGTGCTGGACGCGAGGGCCGCGGGGCTGGCCGCGGCCGTCGTCGCCCTCCTACTGCGGGCTCCCTTCCTGCTGGTCGTCGCGGCCGCCGTGGTGGTGACGGCGGGGGTGCGGGCCCTGGGCGGATGAGGGACCGGGAGGGGCGGTCCGGGGGAGCGGCGGGTGCCGCCGGGACGGGCGGGGTCAGCCGATGGCGCGGCCGTAGGCCCTGAGGGTGCGCAGGGCCTCGATCGTCACCATGGGGCGGGCCTCCAGGGCGGTGCCGGGCGCCCAGCGGCGCCACCGGACGGGCCAGCCGCCGTCCTGCTGCTGATCGTCGGCGAGGTGGTCCAGGGAGCGTGCGATCTCGTCGTCGGTGAACCACGCCCGCGCGAGGGAGTGCGGTGTCCGCGCGAAGTCGTACGGGAAGTGGTGCTCGCCGGGGGCGTAGCCGGGTGCGACCGGATACGCGTCGAGGTGGTCCGGGTCCAGTGCGGCGAGCCGGTGCGCACGCACCAGGCGGCCCAGCCGGTCGGCGGCCGCCTCCGCGCGCGGGCGGTCGGTGGCGGAGTCAAGGAAGGCCACGGCGGCCTCGATCTCGTAGGGATGGGACCGCTCCAGGGAGTCGATCGCCTGCCAGCAGAAGTCCGTGGCCCTGAACAGCCACGCGTGCCAGACGTCGTTGCGTTGCAGCAGACCCACCACCGGTCCGGTGGACAGGAGCTCGCTGGGCGGGTCGTCCACGATCGGGATGAAGGGGGCCGCCGGGTATCCGCGCTGGCTGGGATGGATCGCCGGCAGTGCGCCGTCGCCGGTGGAGACCGAGGTCAGATAGCGGCACACCCGCTCCACGCGCCGGCCGCCGAGGCGCCCGACGGAGTCCAGGACGCGCAGCGCTCGCAAGGTGTGCAGGGGCTGGCTCACGGGGCCGCGCAGATCGGGCTCCAGCGCGTGGCCGTATCCACCGTCCTCGTTGAGGTAGGCGTCCAGGGCGGTCTCGACGGGGTCGGCGGCGCCGTTCAGGAAGTCGTGCGCGAAGAGGCGCTGCTCCAGCACGCGCGCGGTGAGCCAGACGAAGTGCTCGGCGCGGAAGAGCGGGGAGCGCGCCGTGGGCGTCGGGGGGAGTGGGGATGCTCCGGATTCGGCCATGCGTCAGACCGTAGGGCGGAAAGCGGTCTCGGCAGGCGGTCCCGGCGAGGGGCACCCCCGCGCGCGGGATACTGGTGTCATGCGGTTGACGGTCTTCTGGCAGCGAATGGACGAGCACTTCGGTGCGGGGTACGCGGAGACGTTCGCGCGCGATCACGTGATGGCGGAACTCGGCGGACGCACGGTGGACGAGGCGCTGGCGGCCGGCTGGGAGGCCAAGGACGTGTGGCGCGTGGTGTGCACGGTGATGAACGTTCCACAGGAGATGCGCTGATCCCCCAGGAAGATCGGAGGCAGTTCTCCGATTGTCGGTGCCGTAGGCGAGACTTGCCCCGTGGCACCCACTGACGAGACCGGGCAGGTCGCCCGGCACACATCCCCGCTCGGCGCGACGCCGCCCACCGGGCCGCCCCCGGCCGACGGCGGCGCCGAGCAGGGCGCGCGCATGCCGCGCTGGCTTCCGCGCGCCATGGTGCTCGCGCTCGCTCTCCTCGGTGTGTTCCAGCTGGGCCTCTGGGCCTTCCACCAGCTCATCGGTCTGCTGCTCAACATCCTGATCGCGTTCTTCCTCGCCCTCGCCATAGAACCGGCGGTCAGCCGGTTGTCGGCCCGCGGGATGCGCAGGGGGCTGGCCACCTTCCTGGTCTTCTTCGGCCTGCTCATCGTGGCCGCCGGCTTCTTCACACTGCTCGGCTCGATGCTCGCGGGACAGATCATCAAGATGATCGAGGGCTTCCCGGAGTACCTCGACTCGGTGATCAACTGGATCAACACCACGTTCCACACCGAGCTCAGGCGCGTGGACATCCAGGAGGGCCTGCTCCACTCCGACTGGCTGAGGAAGTACGCCCAGAACAGTGCCGCCGGGGTGCTGGACGTCTCCACGCAGGTCCTCGGCGGTCTCTTCCGGCTGCTGACCATCGCCCTGTTCTCGTTCTACTTCGCCGCCGACGGACCCCGCCTGCGTCGCGCGCTGTGCTCCGTCCTGCCGCCCGCCCGGCAGGCCGAGGTGCTGCGGGCGTGGGAGATCGCCGTCGACAAGACCGGTGGCTATCTGTACTCGCGCGGACTGATGGCGTTGATCTCCGGCGTCGCGCACTACGTCCTGCTCGAGGCGCTCGGCATCCCGTACGCGCCCGTGCTCGCCGTCTGGGTGGGCGTGGTCTCGCAGTTCATCCCGACCATCGGCACCTACCTCGCGGGCGCCCTGCCCATGCTGATCGCCTTCACGGTCTCGCCGCTGTACGCGCTGTGGGTGCTCATCTTCGTCGTGGTCTACCAGCAGTTCGAGAACTACATGCTGCAGCCCAAGCTGACCTCGAAGACCGTCGACATCCACCCCGCCGTCGCCTTCGGCTCCGTCATCGCGGGCACCGCCCTCCTCGGCGCCGTCGGCGCGCTGGTCGCCATCCCGGCCGTCGCGACGCTCCAGGCGTTCCTGGGCGCCTATGTGAAGCGCTACGACGTCACGGACGACCCCCGCGTCCACGGACACCGGGGACGCGGGGAGGGGCCGGGCCCGCTCACGCGCGCGCGGCGGCTGTGGGGGCGGGCGCGGCACCGGCAGGACGGGGCGCGGGACGGGTCGCGGGACTCGTCGGGCTGAGAGAGCGGCGGTCAGTACGCGAGGACCGCCCACACTCCGGCCGCGGCGACCGCGGCCGCGTAGCAACCCACCGCCGCGGCCACGATCCGGCGGCGGCCGGCCTCACTCCAGGGCGTGCGGGAGAGCAGCCAGGCCAGGGCGGGCAGTACCAGGACGGCGTGCAGGCCCACCCCGTGCAGGGGCTTGAGCGAGGCCGTCGAGTGGTACGCCGCCTCCTGGTGTCCGGTGCGGGTGAGCACGACACCGCGCGCGATCATCGCCGCCCCCGAGGCGAGCGCGACGAGCAGGATCGCGAAACCGGAGCGCACCGCGAGAGACATCCCGGCCGGGCCCGTCGGCCGGTGCCGGAACGACGCCACGGCGAACCCGGCGAGCAGCACCACGAGAACCCCGCCGCCGACCGCCAGCGTCATGGACACGGCCGTGTCGAAGGGTGTCTCCATGTCCAGGTGCGAGGGCACTCCGCGCCACGCCTGGAGGGTGATGCCGGCGACCTCCAACACGCAGTCGGCGGCGAACACCCCGAGCAGCGCGGCGCGCAGCCGTGGTCCGACACGCACATACGAGGTGACCCGGACGACCGCGAGGAGCGTCACCCCGAAGGAGAGCCCGAAGGTCACCGGCTTGCGCCAGGAGACGGGTCCGTTCCAGGGGCCGCCGTCGACGGCGAACACCACGAGGTGGACGAGCCCGGAGAGGATCAGCAGGAGGGCCGTCGCCTCGTAGAGGTGGTATCGGCGCTGTCGGGGGTACCGGAGGGACGCGTGGTCCTGGCCGTCCAGGGGGTGGGGGTGCGGGATCGGGTGCCCGGATTCCGCTGCGCCGCGTGCGGGGCCGGTCTTCTGCTGGTCCATGCACCGAGCGTCCCGGTCACGACGTACGCCGTCGTCGTCCTGCCGAAGGCACCCGCCGTACGCCCGGGGAAGTAGCCGGGGGCGTGCGGGACGGAGGCCGGCGTGAGAGGGATCGGGGGTGGTG
Source organism: Streptomyces sp. Root1310 (assembly GCF_001426425.1). NCBI lineage: Bacteria > Bacillati > Actinomycetota > Actinomycetes > Kitasatosporales > Streptomycetaceae > Streptomyces > Streptomyces sp. Root1310. The sequence goes on from NZ_LMEQ01000032.1 coordinate 31,909, forward strand.
TCGGCGGGTGAACGTAGCCTCGGAAGTGCCGCGTGGTGCGCTTGACACGGAAATCGAACATCCATTCTTATTGAGGCTCCGGTGAGACTCTGGTCGGGTGTTCCGTCCAGGTTTGGGCGGATAGGCACCCGAGTTATCCACAGGCCGGACCGGCGTCGGGGCGCATTGTCAGTGGCAGGCGTTAGCGTCTTTGACGTGAAGCGATCGACTCAAGCAAACCGGGTGGAACCCATGGCAGGAACCGACCGCGAGAAGGCATTGGATGCCGCACTCGCACAGATTGAACGGCAGTTCGGCAAGGGCGCCGTGATGCGTCTCGGCGAGCGACCGAACGAGCCCATCGAGGTCATCCCCACCGGGTCGACCGCACTCGACGTCGCCCTCGGGGTCGGCGGGCTGCCGCGAGGCCGCGTGGTGGAGGTGTACGGCCCGGAGTCCTCCGGTAAGACGACGCTGACGCTGCACGCCGTGGCGAACGCGCAGAAGGCGGGCGGACAGGTCGCCTTCGTGGACGCGGAGCACGCCCTCGACCCCGAGTACGCGAAGAAGCTCGGTGTCGACATCGACAACCTGATCCTCTCGCAGCCCGACAACGGCGAGCAGGCCCTCGAGATCGTGGACATGCTGGTCCGTTCCGGCGCCCTCGACCTCATCGTCATCGACTCCGTCGCCGCGCTCGTCCCGCGCGCCGAGATCGAGGGCGAGATGGGCGACAGTCACGTCGGTCTCCAGGCCCGTCTGATGAGCCAGGCACTGCGGAAGATCACCAGCGCGCTCAACCAGTCCAAGACCACCGCGATCTTCATCAACCAGCTCCGCGAGAAGATCGGCGTGATGTTCGGCTCCCCGGAGACCACGACCGGTGGCCGGGCGCTGAAGTTCTACGCCTCGGTGCGCCTCGACATCCGACGCATCGAGACCCTGAAGGACGGTACGGACGCCGTCGGCAACCGCACCCGCGTCAAGGTCGTCAAGAACAAGGTCGCGCCCCCCTTCAAGCAGGCCGAGTTCGACATCCTCTACGGGCAGGGCATCAGCCGCGAGGGCGGTCTGATCGACATGGGCGTGGAGAACGGCTTCGTCCGCAAGGCCGGCGCCTGGTACACGTACGAGGGCGACCAGCTGGGACAGGGCAAGGAGAACGCCCGTAACTTCCTGAAGGACAACCCCGACCTCGCCAACGAGATCGAGCGGAAGATCAAGGAGAAGCTGGGCGTCGGCGTGCGTCCGGAGGAGCCCGCCGCGGAGCCGGCCGCGGTCGCCGCTGCTGCCACGGGCACGCCCGCGGACGACGCCGCCAAGGCGGTTCCGGCCGCCGCGGCCAAGACGGCCAAGACCAAGGCCGCGGCTGCCAAGAGCTGATCCGTGACGCGACGAACGGACTGGGCCGAGTACGTCCACCCCGACACCCCTCGGGGAGCGGGAGGCGGGGCCGACGACGGCCCCGCCCAGGCCGGCGGCGACCGGCCGGAGGGCGGCTCGCGCCGCGGTGAGGGGGCGGACGGCGACGGCCGGCCCCGTGGCGGTCGGGCGCGGCGCGGCGGCGACGGAGGTCCACGCGGTGGGCGCCGTCGGCGTGGCTTCGGAGAACCGTCCGCCGAGGACGAAGGCACCTCCTCCTCGTCGAGGGCCGAGCAGGAGGCGTCTTCAGGGGACCCGGCTGAGCGGGCACGGGCGATCTGCCTGCGCCTGCTCACCGGGACCCCGCGCACCCGGAAGCAGCTCGCCGACGCCCTGCACAAACGGGAGATCCCGGACGACGTGGCGGAGGAGGTGCTCTCGCGGTTCGAGGAGGTCGGGCTGATCAACGACGGCGCCTTCGCGGACGCCTGGGTGGAGTCCCGGCACCACGGCAGGGGGCTGGCCCGGCGGGCGCTCGCCCGGGAGCTGCGGACCAAGGGAGTCGACTCGGAGCTGATCGAGGAGGCGGTCGGCCGACTCGACTCCGAGCAGGAGGAGGAGACGGCACGCGAGCTCGTCGCCCGCAAGCTGCGCTCGACCCGCGGCCTCGACCGCGACAAGAGGCTGCGCCGCCTCGCCGGCATGCTCGCGCGCAAGGGCTATCCCGAGGGCATGGCCCTGCGAGTGGTCCGGCAGGCGCTGGAGGAGGAGGGCCAGGACACGGAGTTCCTGGACGGCGAGGGATTCTGAACGAGGGGTCCCGAACGCGGGACTCCCCGTAGCGGGGTGGGGACAACCCCCCACTGAAGACGCCGGAGCACCGCAGTGCACAGGCGTCTGTGCACAGGCGAGTGTGTACCCATGCCCCAGGAACCCGGTGCCCACGAGCCCCCGGAAGCGGAACCCGCCTCCGCGGCCCCCTTGGAACTGGGCGACCTCGCCGCTCTCAGGGCGCTCGCCCAGCCACGCCGTCAGCGCATCCTCGAACACCTCACCCTGCACGGCCCGGCCACCTCGGCGACCCTCGCCCGCGCCCTCGGCCTGAACACCGGATCCACCAGCTACCACCTGCGCGAGCTGGCCAGGTACGGATTCGTCGAGGAGACCGACGAAGCGAAGCCCGCACACCGGGACGAAGCGAAGCCCGCACACCGGGAGGAAGCGAAGCCCGCACACCGGGACGAAGCGAAGCCCGCACACCGGGAGGAGCCCCCGGCCGCCGCGAGGCACGCGGAGCCGTCCACGCATCGGGAGCGTTGGTGGCGGGCGGTCCCCGGAGACCGCCGATTCCCCCCGCGCAGCCGTCGGAGTCCCGAGATGCGGCTCGTCATGGACGAGCTGAACCACCATGCCTACGCAGCCGATCTGGACCTCTTCGAGCGGCTCCAGAGGGACGCGGAGGACGACGACCCGTGGGCGGACGCGTTCCCCTACTCGCGCGGCACCATCCGGCTCACACTGCCCGAACTCCGGGACTTCTTCGAGGAGTACATCGCTCTCCTCAACCGCTACAAGCGACCCGAATCGGCGACACCCCCCGGCGCGCGCACCCTGCTCACCCGCTTTCTCGCCTTCCCCGCCGGCCCCGCCTCCTCTTCCGGTCCCACCCCTTCCGTGACCCCCTCCGCCGGTGAGGGAAGAGAGGCCGATCCCGCATGATGCTGCGCTATGCCCTGAAGACCGTTCGTGCCCGCAAGGCGGGCTTCCTGGGCGCTTTCCTCGCGCTGCTGTGCGCGGCCGCCCTGATCAGCGCGTGCGGCACCCTCCTGGAGACAGGGCTGCGGGGCACGATCCGCACCGAGCGCTATGCCTCGGCGCCGGTCGTGGTCTCCGCCGACCAGAACGTCCACCGGACCACCGTCAAGCACAAGAAGGGCAAGACCAAGGTCAAGCACAAGGCCAAACCCATCGCCGAACGCGCCTGGCTCCCGGCCGACCTCGAGCGCAGACTCGCCACCGCACCCGGTGTCGCTCGAGTGATCCCCGAACTCACCTTCCTCGCCGAACCGTTGCTCCCCGCCGGTGCCTCGGGCGCCGACGGCAGGCCCGCCTACGGCCATGCCTGGGACTCCGCCGCGCTGACGCCCTACCGGCTCACCGCGGGCGCCGCTCCGGCAGCCGCCACCGACGTGGTCGTCGACAGTGACCTCGCCGCACGATCCCGCCTCGCCCACGGCGACCGGCTCACCGTCCAGTCGACGCAGGCCCCGCGCACCTACCGTGTCTCCGGCATCGCCGCCCCCGCCACAGCCGTACGCCACCAGAGCGCCCTCTTCTTCTCCACCGGCGAGGCCCGCCGTCTCGCCGCACACCCCGGGCAGGTCACCGCGTTCGGCGTGCTGGCGAGGCCGGGCACCGACCCGGGCCGGCTCCGCGAGGCCGTCGCCACGGCGCTGCACGGCACCGGAGCGCAGGTCAGCACCGGTGACGACCGAGGGCCAGTCGAGTTCCTGGACGCCGGCGCGGCCCGCATCAAGCTGGTCAGCATGGGCGGAGCGATGGGCGGCACCTCGCTGCTCGTGGCGGTCCTGGTGGTCGTCGGGACCTTCACGCTCTCCGTCCAGCAGCGTCACCGCGAACTCGCCCTGCTGCGGGCCATCGCCGCCACCTCCGGGCAGATCCGCCGCCTCCTCGGGCGCGAGGCCCTGATCGTCGCGTTCGCCGCGGGCACGGCCGGCGCGCTCCTCGGGCTTCCCCTGGGGGCCTGGCTGCACGGCAGGTTCGTCGCCCTGGGCGCGGTGCCCGCCACGCTGCAGCACACCGTGAGCGCGCTCCCGCCGCTCGCCGCCGTCGCCGCCACCCTGTTCGGTGCCTGGGCCTCCGCGCGGATCGCCTCCCGCCGCGTGGCCCGGATCCGCCCGGCCGAGGCGCTGGCGGAGGCCCGGACCGAGCGCGCCCGCCCCGGCTGGGGGCGCCTCCTCGCCGGCCTGCTGCTGCTCGCGGCCGGGGCCGTCCTCGTCACCGTGCTCGGCTTCCTGCGCACCGAGCCCGCCTCGACGCCCGTGACATTCCTCGCCGTCGTCGTGCTGTCCACCTCCGTCGCGCTGCTCGGGCCGCTTCTGGTCAGGGCGGCCGCGTTTCTCCTGGCCGGTCCGCTGCGCCTGACCGGTCCCGGAGGCAGGCTCGCCACCGCCAACCTCCGCGGAAACGCCGTCCGCATGGCCTCCGTCGTCACCCCTGTCACCCTGCTCATCGGCATGACCTGCACGGTGCTGTTCGTCCAGCCCACCCTCAACGACGCGGCCCGCGCCCAGGTCCGCGAGGGCGTGCGCGCCGACTGGGTCGTCACCTCCCAGGGGCCCGGTGTGCCCGGCGAAGCGGCTCGGCACTTGCGTGCGCACCACGATGTCGTCACCGAAGTGGTCCGTACGACCGTCCGGGTCGGCCTCGACAAGTACGCGGCGCAGGGCGTCACTCCGGCCGCCGTCAGCCGCACCTGGGACCCGGACGTCACCGCCGGTTCCCTCGACGGGCTCACCGAGCACACCGTCGCCGTCAGTGAACTGGCCGCGGACCAGCTCCGTCTGGCGCCGGGAAGCACCCTGAGGCTCACGCTCGGCGACGGCACCCCCGCCGTACTCACCGTCGCCGCCGTCTACGCCAGGGGTCTCGGCTTCGGAGACCTCACCTTCGCGCACGACCTGGTCGCCGACCATGTCGACAACCCGCTCGCCTCCTCCCTGCTCGTCAGCACGGCCCGTACACAGACACAACTCGCGACCACGCTGCGTGAGTTCCCGGGACTCAAGGTGATGTCGCCGGCCGCGGCCGACTCGCTGCGGGCCGAGCGGGAGCAGGCGAACGCCGAGGTCAACTTCCTGGCCATGGGACTCGTGCTGGCGTTCACGGCCATCGCCGTGGTCAACACGCTCGCCATGTCGGTCGCCGAACGGGTCCGGGAGTTCGCGCTGTTGCGCCTCGCGGGGGCGACCCGTCGTCAGGTGCTGCGCATGCTGCGTACCGAGGCCCTGTCGGTCCTGCTCCTCGCCGTCGCCCTGGGCAGTGCCATCGCCCTGGCGGTCCTGACCGCGTTCAGCGTCGGTATGACCGGGCGGGCGGCCCCGGCGGTCGTACCGCTCGTGTACGCCACCGTGGTCGCCGGGGCGGGGCTTCTCGCGCTGGTCGCCACCGCTGTGCCGGGACGCGTGGCGCTGAGGGTGCGCGCGGTGACGGTGGCGACCGCGCAGGAGTGAGCGATGCTTCCCTGCCGGGAGGCGTGATCTCCGAGACCCCCGGGGAGCGCAGGATTACCTTGCGCTCCCGGAGGGGTGAGCTCGTCCGGCCTGCCGGTACCGTCTGCCGCTGCCTGTGCATCCCCGCCTCTCCAGCGGGGGTTGTCTCCCGCACCTCCCGAAAGGCGGCCCCGCCATGCCCGTGCCCACCCGCTCCCGAAGACCGCTCGTCGTGTCGGTCCTCGGCGCCGGTCTGCTGCTCACCGGCTGTGGAGTGTGGCCCTCGCAGGCCACCGCGCCCGCGGGTGCGGTGAAGGGCAGGATCACGCTGGGTTTCGTCAACGGCGGTACCACCGAGTTCCATACGTGCCTCCAGGAGTCCGTCGAGCGGACGGCCCACAACAACGGCGTCCATCTCTTCACGGCCAACTCCCGCCAGGACGGGGACACGGAGGTCTCCAACATCGAGGCCATGATCGCCCGCAAGGTGGACGCGCTGATAGTGCAGACCGTCGACGTCGACGCCCTCAAGGGGGACATCGCCGAGGCGAAGGCGGCCGGGGTGCCGATCTTCCTCACCTCGGTCGTCCCCGACGACACGTCCGACCTGCTGGGGGCCGTCGTGGTCGATCTGAAGGAGGTGGGGGAGCTGGACGCCGAGTGGATCGAGCGGGACGCCGCCGGCCGCAAGGTGAGCGTCGCGGTGATCGCGGGAGCCCCCGGCGCCGCCTCCGACCTGCTCACCGAGGCCTTCACCCGGAGGCTGCCGGACAATGCCGAGGTGGTCGCGAGCCGGCCCGGCATGTACGACCCCGTCAAGGCGCGGACGGTCGCCGCGGCCATGATCAAGGAGAGTCCCGGCCTGGACTACGCCTTCGTCGCCAATGAGGAGATGGCGTTCGCCGCCCGCAAGGCCTTCGACGCGGCCGGGGCCGAGGACGTCAGGATCGTGACGGTGAACGGCACGGACGAGGCACTGGCCGCGCTCAAGGCCGGCAGCCTCGCCGCCACCGTCTCCAACTCGGCGGCGGACACCGGTGAACTGGCGGTGCAGAACGTCGTCTCCCTGCTCCGCAAGGACCAGAGGGCCGACAGGATCGACAAGACGCCGGTCCGCCTGGTCACCCGGGACAACGCGGACACGGCCCCGCTGTACTGCCCGCTGGACTGAGCCCGGCGCGCCGCAGCCCCGCTACGACGTCACGGGGAGGCCCGCCGCCCGCCACGCCTGGAAACCGCCGACGAGGTCGGTGGCCCGGTGCAGCCCCAGCTGGTGCAGGGAAGCGGCGGCGAGACTCGACGCGTAGCCCTCGTTGCAGATCACCACCGCCCGCACTTCATGACTCGTGGCCTCGGGGAGGCGATGACTGCCCTGGGGGTCGAGGCGCCACTCCAGTTCGTTGCGCTCGACGACCAGGGCACCGGGGATCAGACCGTCCCGCTCGCGCAGGGCCGCGTACCGGATGTCGATCAGCAGTGCGTCACCCGCGCGGGCCGCCTCGTACGCCTCTCGCGCCTCCACGCGCGCGTACCCCGCACGCACCCGCTCGAGCAACTCGTCCACACCCGTCGGCCGTTCGCCGTCCGGTCGCCCCTCCCGGGCTATGTCCGGGCCGCTCACTGCCAGTCCTCCGGGCGCTCGACCTGCTCCAGCCGCAGGACGTGTCCCGTACGGCTGTAGCGGCGGATGCGCGGCAGCGGGGGATAGTAGGCGTGGACGGAGATGGCGTGTTCCTCGGTGGACCGGTTCATGACCTCGTGGACGTGGTGCCGTCCGAAGGAGCGGCCACGGCCGGCCGGCAGTGTGCGCTCCCGGTCCACGTCGTCCGTCAGCTCCAGGGTCTTCCAGCCGTCGGTGGGCAGCCGTGCGGCGAGCGAGTACTCCTTCAGCTCACCCCGCGCGGTCAGGAAGGCGCCGACCGAGTCGGCGTGGTCGTGCCAGCCGGTGCCGGTGCCGGGCGGCCAGCCGATCAGCCAGGCCTCGCTGCCGCCGGGGCCCTCCAGGCGCACCCAGGTGCGGCCCTCCGGATCGAGCGGGAGCGAGGCGATCAGCTCGGCGTCGGCGGCCGTACGGCGGACGAAGTCGAGGAGGTCCGCCTGCGTGGGTGCGGCGACGGCGGTGGTGGGCAAGGGGGAAGAGACAGACATGGAGACCGTCCTGAGAACGTTCGCGGGAGCGCGCGGCCGCGCACGGGTGACGTACGCATCGGCGGCACGCGCCGGTGGGACAGGGGACGCGAATTCAGCAGGACGGGCGACACACGCAGCCCGCATAGCGGACGAGGTCCATATGGACCCTCCGCCACAGGCGCACATCGGTGTCGGTCACGATCCGGAGTACACCACGCCGGTGCACCCCGGTCAACTCACTGTCACCAAGTGGACCGCACGGTCACAGCGGGTGCGATCGCGCGTTCGTCGCACGGCTTCCTTTTTTGTCCCGTTCCTTCCGGTCCCGTCGGGTCCTCGCCTCCCGGTTCTCGACCGGTACTCGTCCAGTCCTCGACCGGCCTTCGTCCATCCCTCGACCATTCCTCGATCGGTCTCCGACCGGTCGTCGGGTCCGGTCGTCGGGTCCGTTGGCCGGGTCCGGTGGCCGGGTCCGGTGGTCTTCCGGTTCGCGTGCGGGCGGGCGACCGGGCGGGGGCGTCTAGGGCGTCCCGTCACCCGGCCGGGGGCCGTACCGTCACTTGGCCGCGGAGCCGGCCGTGGCCCCCGCGTCGGACGTCTCCCGTGAGCCCGCGGGCCCGCCCACCGTCGCCTCCGCCGCCGCGTACAGGTCGGCCGCGCGTACTCCGTCGAGCGCGGTGACCAGATGGCCGTCGGGCCGGATCAGCAGGACGGTGTGCGCGCCGGCGCCCGGATAGCTCTCGGCCACCAGCAGCTCGGCCGGGCTCGGCAGGGCCGTCACGGCGGCGGCCAGCCGCGGCATGATCCCGGCGCCCACCCAGTGTCTGCGCTCCCACACGCCGGTGCCCGGCGCGATCAGCACGACGAGCAGGGCACCGCGCCCCAGCCGGTCCCGCAGCCGTACGAACGAGCCGTCCTCGGCGGTCACCCGCACGTCCTCGACCTGCGCGCCGGGAGGCGTGTCCACCGGCACCTCGGCCTCAAGGTGGCGGGGCGCGATCGGCGAGCTCTCGTAGGAGCCCGGCGCGCCCAGCGGACCGCGGCCCAGGTGACCGTCGGTGAGCAGCACGTCGTGACCGCGGGCCGTGCCGGGGACGTACGCCCTTATCCCCGCGCCGCCGCGCAGCACCGGCAGCGCCTGGTCGGCGGCGCGCAGCCGGGCGGCGACGGCCCCGCGCCGCTCCGCCTGGTAGCTGTCGAGCAGCGACTCGTGCGACCCGTGGTGCCAGGCCAGGGCCAGCTTCCAGGCAAGGTTGTCGGCGTCCCGCAGGCCCTCGTCGAGGCCCTGGGTGCCGAACGCGCCGAGCAGGTGCGCGGCGTCCCCGGCGACGAAGACCCGCCCCACGCGCCAGCGGCGGGCCACCCGGTGGTGCACGGTGTGGACTCCGGTGTCGAGCAGCTCGTATGCGGGTGTGGAACCGCCGCTCCAGCCCGCCAGGGTCTCGCGGATGCGGGCCACCAGCAGCTCGGGCGTGACGAGGTCCTTGCCGGGCGGCAGCAGCCAGTCCAGGCGCCAGACGCCGTCCGGCAGCGGGCGTCCGGTGACTTCCCCGGCGGAGGGGCCGGACACCCGCCACGGCGGTGTCCGGTGGAGCAACGCCTCGTCGGGCCAGGGAAGTTCCGTGCGCAGCGCGGCCACGGCGTGTCGTTCCACCGCGGTACGGCCGGGAAAGCGGATGTCGAGGAGTTTGCGGACGGTCGAGCGCGGGCCGTCGCAGCCGACCAGATGACTGCCACGCCACCAGGTGCCCCGGGGACCGCGCGTGTGCGCCGTGACACCGGAAGGTTCCTGCTCGATGCCGTCCAGGCGGCTGTCCACGGCGATCTTCACCAGCCGCTGGTCGACCAGGGCGGCGCGCAGGACGCCCGTCAGCACATGCTGGGCGATGTGCAGGGGGGCGGGATCCGTCGCGTCGTCGAACCTGACCTCGCGCGTCACCTGCTTGCGCCGCATCGACCGCCATCCGGCCCAGTGGACCCCGACGCCCTCGAGGGACGTTCCGGTGAGCCGCTCGATCAGGGCGGCGGTGTCCTCGCGCAGGACGACGGTGCGCGCGAGCCGTGGTTCGTCCTTGCCGGGGCCCTCGTCGAGGACCACGGACGGCACCTGCTGGCGCGCCAGCGCAAGGGCGAGCGTGAGCCCCACCGGCCCCGCTCCGACGATGATCACCGGGTCCACGGCGTGCCGCCCCCTGCCCACGACGGTGTCCTCAGGGACGTAAGGGAACAAGAGGTAGGAGCAGGGTGCACGATCACAGAACGTATGCAACCCATTGCCGCTGCTTGCGTCAAGTGACGGAGGCAGCGGCGCGCACGCCACTGCCTCCGTACAGGTCACACCACTTGATCGCGCGTCAGATGCCGCCACCCGCGTTCGCGCCGGTGCCGAAGCCGCCGCCGACCTCGGCCGCGTTCAGATCGTCCACCTTGTCGACGCCGAGCACCGCGCCCGTGCTGCGCTTGCTGCGCCGCAGGTACCGCTCCAGCCAGCTCGCGAAGCTGGTGAGGATGAAGTTCAGCACGATGAACATGACCGCGACGACGATGAAGCTCGGGATCACGTTGGCGTAGTTGGCCGCCAGCGTGCCGCGGGAGTTGAGCAGTTCGGGGAACCCGAGCATCACGCCGCCGAGCGCGGTGTCCTTCACGATGACCACCAGCTGGCTCACGATCGCCGGGAGCATCGCGGTGACCGCCTGCGGAAGCAGGATGCTGGTCATGGTCTGGCCCTTGCGCAGGCCGATGGCGTACGCGGCCTCCGTCTGTCCCTTGGGCAGGGAGAGAATGCCGGCCCGGACGACCTCGGCGAGGACCGAGGCGTTGTAGAGCACCAGGCCGGTGACGACGGCGTAGAGGGGCCGGTCCTCGCTGGTGACGTCCGTGGAGCGGGCGTAGAACTCGTTGGCGAACAGCATCAGCAGCAGCACCGGGATCGACCGGAAGAACTCGACCACCGTGCCGGACACGCCCCGCACCCACCGGTGCTCGGACAGGCGGGCGATACCGAAGACCGCGCCGAGCGGAAGGGCGATCACCATGGAGAGCGCGGCCGCCTTGAGCGTGTTCTCGAGGCCGGGCAGCAGATACGTCGTCCAGGCCTCGGACTCGGTGAACGGCTTCCACAGCGCGGAGGTGAGCTGGTCCTTCTCGTCCATCTTCTGCCACACCCACCACAGGAGCAGGGCGAGCAGGACGGTGAAGATCACCGAGAAGAGGACGTTGCGCCGCTTGGCACGGGGGCCGGGAGTGTCGTAGAGGACCGAGCTCATCGCTTCACCGCCAGTCGCTTGCTGAGCCAGCCCAGGATGAGGCCGGTCGGCAGGGTCAGTACCACGAACCCGAACGCGAAGACCGCGCCGATGAGCAGCGTCTGCGCCTCGTTCTCGATCATCGTCTTCATCAGGTAGGCGGCCTCGGCGACGCCGATGGCGGCCGCCACCGTGGTGTTCTTGGTCAGGGCGATCAGGACGTTGGCCAGCGGGCCGATGACCGAACGGAACGCCTGCGGCAGCACGATGAGCGTCAGGGTCTGGGTGAAGCTCAGCCCGATGGCCCGGGCCGCCTCCGCCTGCCCCATGGGCACCGTGTTGATGCCGGAGCGGATCGCCTCGCACACGAAGGCCGCGGTGTAGCCGACCAGGCCGAGCACGGCGAGCCGGAAGCCCTGGACCTTGAAGTCCTCGGCGCCCAGGGTCATACCGAAGACGTCGGCCAGGCCGAGCGAGCTGAAGAGGATGATGACCGTCAGGGGAATGTTCCGGACGATGTTGACGTAGGCGGTGCCGAACCCGCGCATCAGCGGGACCGGGCTGACCCGCATGCCGGCCAGCAGCGTGCCCCAGATCAGGGAGCCCACGGCGGAGAGGGCGGTGAGTTTCACCGTCATCCAGAACGCCCCTAGGACGTCGTAACCTTCAAGAAAGTCGAACACGATCTCCCGCGCTTCCGGGTGGGTGGCGTATGTGGAGGGCGGGGCGCGCCGCCGCCGTGATCGCGACGGACGGCGGCGCACCGCGAAATACCCCGCTTGGCTGAGCTGTGGTTACGAGGCGTTCGGGACGATGACGCCGATCTTCGGGGCGGCCTCGTTCTTGTAGCCGGCCGGGCCGAAGTTGGCGTCGACGGCCTTCTGCCAGGAGCCGTCGCTGACCATCTGCTCCAGCGCCTTGTTGATCTTGTCGACGGTCGCGGTGTCGCCCTTCTTGACGCCGACGCCGTAGTTCTCGTTGCTGAGCTTCAGGCCCGCGAGCTTGAACTTGCCCTTGTACTGGTCCTGCGAGGCGAAGCCGGCGAGGATCGAGTCGTCGGTGGTGACCGCGTCGACGGAGCCGTTCTGGAGACCGGCGATGCACTCCGAGTAGGAGCTCACCTCCTTGAGGTTCGCCTTCGGGGCGATCGACTTCTGCACGTTCTGCGCAGAGGTCGAACCCGTCACGGAACACAGGTTCTTGCCGTTGAGGTCGTCGCCCTTGGCGATCTTCGAGTCCGACTTGACCAGCAGGTCCTGGTGGGCCAGCAGGTACGGGCCGGCGAAGTCGACCTTCTTCTTGCGCTCGTCGTTGATCGAGTAGGTGGCCGCGATGAACTTCACGTCACCGCGCGCGAGGGCGTTCTCGCGGTCGGCGCTCTTGGTCTCGACGAACTCGATCTGGTCCGGCTCGTAGCCGAGCTGCTTGGCGACGTACGTCGCGACGTCCACGTCGAAGCCGGCGAAGGAACCGTCGGGCTTCTTCAGACCGAGGCCGGGCTGGTCGTACTTGATGCCGACCTTGATCTTGCCGCTGCCGCCGCTGGAGCTGCCGCTGCCGGTGTCGTCCTTGTTGTCGTCGCCACCGCAGGCGGTCGCGGTCAGGGCGAGGACGAGGGCTACGGCGGAGGCGGCGGTGACCTTGCGAAGCTTCATGGGGAACTTCCTTAGAAGAGTGGTGAGGTACTGCGTGCGGTGCGGGCTCCGTCAGTGATGCAGGTCAGTGGTGGAGGATCTTCGACAGGAAGTCCTTGGCACGGTCGCTGCGCGGATTGCTGAAGAACTGGTCGGGCGCAGCCTCTTCGACGATGCGTCCGTCCGCCATGAACACCACGCGGTTTGCAGCCGATCGTGCGAAACCCATCTCGTGGGTGACGACGATCATCGTCATGCCGTCCCGGGCCAGCTGCTGCATGACTTCGAGGACCTCGTTGATCATCTCGGGGTCCAGAGCCGACGTCGGCTCGTCGAAGAGCATGACCTTCGGGTCCATCGCCAGCGCCCGCGCGATGGCGACGCGCTGCTGCTGACCGCCGGAGAGCTGTGCGGGGTACTTGTCGGCCTGGGTGGCCACACCGACCCGGTCGAGGAGGGCGCGCGCCTTCTCCTCGGCCTTCGCCTTGTCGGTCTTGCGGACCTTGATCTGGCCGAGCATCACGTTCTCGAGCACGGTCTTGTGCGCGAACAGGTTGAACGACTGGAACACCATGCCGACGTCGGCGCGGAGCCGGGCCAGCGCCTTGCCCTCCTGGGGCAGTGGCTTCCCATCGATGGTAATCGCGCCCTCGTCGATCGTCTCCAGGCGGTTGATGGTGCGGCACAGGGTCGACTTGCCGGACCCGGAGGGTCCGATGACCACGACGACCTCGCCGCGGTCGATCGTGAGGTCGATGTCCTGGAGGACGTGCAACGCGCCGAAGTGCTTGTTGACGCTCCTCAGGACGACCAGTTCACCGCTCGCGACCGCGTCTTCCTTGGTCACCGATACTTCGGTCATCGCTATGGTGCTCCGTCCTCCTCGGTTTCGGAGGACAGTAGTGACCTGCCGCGACCAGCGTCATTACATCTGAGGGGAATCTGAGCATCACGATCCGATAGCAATCGGACACGTGTCGTAGCACTTGTGACCTGCGGGCGTATCGGGCGGATAACGGTAGCCGGGCGCAACCGGAACCCTCTTGACGGCGTCCTCGTCCATCAGCGTGACTGCCATGATGCACACACGCGTGTGCCCGCGTTTTCCCGACCGGAGAACCGAACGCCTGTTTTAGTGAGTCAGACCGTATGCCCGATGAACCGGAGGAGGCCGGCATGAGACTGCTGCTCGTCGAGGACGACAACCACGTCGCCGCCGCGCTGTCCGCCGTCCTGAAGCGGCACGGTTTCGACGTCACCCACGCGCGCAGCGGCGAGGAGGCCCTCCAGGCCCTCGTCCCGGAGGGCCCCGGCTTCGGGGTCGTCCTGCTCGACCTGGGCCTTCCCGACCAGGACGGCTACGAGGTCTGCGGCAAGATCCGCAAGCGCACCGCCACGCCGGTGATCATGGTGACCGCCCGCTCCGACGTGCGCTCGCGCATCCACGGCCTCAACCTGGGCGCCGACGACTACGTGGTGAAGCCGTACGACACCGGGGAACTGCTCGCCCGTATCCACGCCGTCAGCCGCCGCACCGTCCACGAGGACCCGGAGGCCGGCGGGGAGGACGCGCTGCTCCTGGGCCCGGTGCACATCGAACTGCCCACCCGGCGCGTCACCGTGGACGGTTCCGTGGTCCAGCTGACCCGCAAGGAGTTCGACCTCCTGGCGCTGCTCGCCCAGCGTCCCGGTGTGGTCTTCCGCCGGGAACAGATCATCAGCGAGGTGTGGCGGACCAGCTGGGAGGGGACCGGGCGCACCCTGGAGGTGCACGTGGCCTCGCTGCGCGCCAAACTGCGCATGCCCGCGCTGATCGAGACCGTGCGCGGCGTCGGCTACCGGCTCGTCGCGCCGGGCGCATAGCGGGGACCGCGGTTGCGTACACGTCTCCTGCCGCTGCTCATCGTGCTGATGGCGGCCGTACTGCTGGCTCTCGGGGTGCCGCTGGCCGTCAGCGTGGCGGGCGCCCAGCAGCAGAGCGTCGTCGTCGACCGTATCGACGACACCGCGCGGTTCGCGGCGCTCGCCCAGTTCGTCACCGCCTCGACGGGCGTCAACGACTCCGCGTCGGCCACGAACGAGCGGCGCGCGACGCTCAGCCGGGAGCTCGACAGCTACTACGACGTCTACGGCATTCGCGCCGGTGTCTTCTACGGCACCGACACCCCCATGGCTCATGCCCCGGGGGACTGGTACCTCCCCGAAACGGGGGAGGTGCGGGAAGCCTTCGAGGAGGCGCTGCTCAGCCGACGCAGCCACGACCCCCGGCAGGTGTGGCCATGGCAGCGCAACCGGCTCGTCGTGGCGTCGCCGGTCATCCGGGACGGCGATGTCGTCGCCGTCGTCGTCACCGACTCGCCCACCGGGCCGATGCGGTCGCGGATCCTGCACGGCTGGCTGGTCGTCGGCGCGGGCGAGATCGCCGCGATGCTGCTGGCCATCGGCGCCGCCCTGCGGCTGACCGGCTGGGTGCTGCGGCCGGTGCGGGTCCTGGACGCCACCACCCACGAGATCGCGAGCGGCCGCCTGAAGTCCCGTGTCGCGGTGGCCGGCGGGCCCCCGGAACTCCGGAGGCTGGCCGGGGCGTTCAACGAGATGGCGGACAACGTCGAGGACGTGCTGGAGCAGCAGCGCGCCTTCGTCGCCGACGCCTCGCACCAGCTGCGCAATCCGCTCGCCGCACTGCTGCTGCGCATCGAACTGCTCGGATACGAGCTCCCGGAGGGCAACGAGGAGATCGCCTCCGTCCAGAACGAGGGCAAGCGCCTGGCCCAGGTCCTGGACGACCTGCTCGACCTGGCACTGGCCGAGCACGCGGAGGCCGACCTGCGGGTCACCGACATCGGCGCGCTGGCCGCCGAGCGCGTGGCCGCCTGGGCGCCCACCGCGGCGGCCAAGGGCGTCCGGCTGGTCGGTGACTGCCCGCCCACCACGGCGTGGGCCGACCCGGTGACGCTGTCCAGCGCGCTGGACGCCGTGATCGACAACGCGGTGAAGTTCACCCCGGAGGGGGAGAGCGTCACGGTCGCGGTCACGGCCGACGGGGGGACCTCGACCGTCGTCGTCACCGACAACGGTCCCGGGCTGACCGACGAGGAACTCACCCGCGTGGGCGACCGTTTCTGGCGCAGCGGCCGTCACCAGAACATCAAGGGCTCGGGCCTTGGCCTGTCCATCTCCCGGGCCCTGCTCGCGGCGAGTGGCGGTTCCCTCTCGTACGGCCATCACGAGCCCAGTGGACTGACGGCGACCGTGTCGGTGCCGAGGTCGCCTACGTCCTAGTGCTGTGGCCGGAAAGGTTTACCGGAAAGCTCGCGGCGTCCGGTGCGGCGCATCGCAAGGCGGAGCATCACCCGCGTACTGGATGTACTCGGGTGGTGCGACAACGCCGCGAGGTGCCGTGCCGGGCGTCGCGAGCCGGTGAACCTTTCCGGTCGCAGCACTAGCGGGGGCCTCAGGGCTTGACGGAGCGGTAGTAGCGCCGGGCGCCCTCGTGCAGCTTCAGCGGGTCGGTGTAGATGGCCGTACGCAGGTCGACCAGCTGCGCGGAGTGCACATGCGCACCGATGCCGTCCCGGCTCTTGATCACGGTCCGGGTCAGCCACTCGGTGAGCCGGGGCGCCATGTCCGTCCGGGTCATCAGCAGGTTGGACACCGCGATCGTCGCCACCGTCGAGCCGTTCTGGATGGTGGGGTACGCCGACTCCGGCATGTTCGTGGCCCGGTAGAACCCGGTGGAGTCGTCCTGGTCGTGCATCTTGGCGACCAGGTCGGGGCCGATCGGCACGAACCGGAAGGTGAAGGTGTCGGCCAGCTTCTCCAGCCCGGCCGTCGGCACCCCGCCGGACCAGAAGAAGGCGTCGATCTTGCCCTTCTTCAGCTCCTCGGGGCCGGTGTCGATGCCCCGCGACACGGCCTTGATGTCCCGCGCCGGGTCCAGGCCCGCCGCGTTGAGCACCCGCTCGGCGATCAGCCGCACGCCCGAGCGGGGCAGCCCGGTCGCCACGGTCTTCCCTCGCAGGTCGGCGACGGACCGCACGTCGGAGTCACGCGGCACCACGAGCTGGACGTAGTCGTCGTACAGACGGGCCACCCCGCGCAGCCGGGCGGCCGAGCCGGGGTGCTGCCGTTCGTACGTCTCCACCGCGTCGGCCGCGGCGATGGTGAAGTCGGCTTCGCCGGTCGCCAGGCGCGCGACGTTCTCCTGCGATCCGTTGCTGGTCGTCAGGTTCACGTCCAGGTCGGGCATGTCACGGGCGAGCTCCGCGCGCAGGCGACTGCCGTACTCGTAGTAGACGCCGCTCGTCGTGCCCGTGCTGAAGGTGATCGACCCGCTCGGCGGGTCCTCGCCCAGCGGCAGCAGCCACCACAGCAGCAGCCCGAGGACGACGACACCGGCTGCGGTGCCCAGGAGGGCACGGCGCCTGCCGATACGGGAGAACAACGGGGACATGGGCGCGATCCTGCCAGCCGGAACGCGGTGCTGACCAGGGCGGGGCTCACAGGCCGGTTCCGGACGGGAGTGTCAGTGGCCGTCGTTACAGTCGGTGCATGAGTTCCTCGCCCGCCGAACTGGTCCGTGAGTTCCACCGCGCCTTCGGGCTCGACGCCCGCAGCACGCCGATGGAGGTGTCGCCCCGCCTCGCCGCGCACCGTGGTGAACTCCTCGCCGAGGAGGCGGCGGAGGTCGCCGAGGTGTCGGTGAGCGGCCCGCTGGACCGGCTCGCGCACGAGCTGGCCGACGTCGTCTACGTCGCCTACGGCACGGCCCTGGTGCACGGGATCGACCTCGACGCGGTGATCGCCGAGATCCACCGGTCCAACATGACCAAGCTGGGCCCCGACGGCCAGGTCGCCCGTCGCGCCGACGGCAAGGTCCTCAAGGGGGAGCACTACGAGATACCGGACGTGTCCGCGGTGCTACGCCGCCAGGGCTGGACTCCCGGCGGCGCGGCCTGAAGCCGGCGGACCGGTCAGGTGGGTGACCCGTCGCCCGCCGGCTTCCACTCCCGTTCACGGCCCAGGGACCTGGGGTGTGAGAAAGAGGGGGTGGGCCTGGCAACCGTTTCCCACTGGCCGGCGATGAGCCGTCAGTCGCCCACCGCCGTCTGCGTCCTCGCCTCGGGAAGCCGCTCGGGGGCGCCCTGGTCGTGGGGCGTCCGGCGCCGCACCCACCAAGCGGCCACCGGCTCCGTGTAGCGGGCGGTCAGCGGGCCCAGCACGACCAGGATCAGGACGTACGCCGTGGCCAGCGGCCCGAGGGACGGCTCGATCCCCGCGGTCACCGCCAGCCCCGCGATGACGATCGAGAACTCCCCGCGCGCCACCAGCGCGCCGCCCGCACGCCAGCGCCCCTTGACCGAGATCCCGGACCGCCGGGCCGCCCAGTAGCCGGTGGCGATCTTGGTCGCGGCGGTGACGACGGCCAGCGCGAGGGCGGGCAGCAGGACGGGAGGGATGCTCGCCGGGTCGGTGTGCAGGCCGAAGAAGACGAAGAAGACGGCGGCGAACAGGTCACGCAGCGGGCTCAGCAGCGTGTGCGCGCCCTCGGCGACCTCTCCGGACAGGGCGATGCCCACCAGGAACGCTCCCACGGCGGCCGACACCTGGAGCTGCTGCGCCACCCCGGCTACCAGGATGGTGAGCCCCAGCACGACGAGAAGCAGCTTCTCCGGGTCGTCGCTCGACACGAACCGGGAGATGACCCGGCCGTAGCGCACCGCCGCGAACAGCACGAGCCCCGCGACGCCCAGCGCGATCGCCAGGGTGACACTGCCGGCCGCCAGCCCGACGCCGGCCACCAGGGCGGTGACGATGGGCAGGTAGACCGCCATGGCCAGGTCCTCCAGGACCAGGACGCTGAGGATCACCGGGGTCTCCCGGTTGCCGACCCGGCCCAGGTCGCCCAGCACCTTGGCGATCACCCCGGACGAGGAGATCCAGGTGACGCCCGCCAGCACCACGGCCGCCACCGGCCCCCAGCCCAGCAGCAGCGCGGCGGCCGCGCCCGGCAGGGCGTTGAGGGCGCAGTCGACGAGACCGGCCGGATAGTGGGCCTTGAGGTTGGAGACGAGATCGCTGGCCGTGTACTCCAGGCCGAGCATCAGCAGCAACAGGATGACGCCGATCTCGGCACCGGTGGCGACGAACTCCTCGCTCGCGCCGAGCGGCAGCAGCCCGCCCTCGCCGAAGGCCAGACCGGACAGCAGGTACAGCGGGATCGGCGAGAACCGGAAACGGGCGGCGAACCGGCCGAGCAGGCCGAGGCCGAGGATGATGGAACCGAACTCGATCAGCAGGACCGCGGAGTGCACCCGATCACTCCCGACCGAGTATGGCCGCGGCCGCGTCCACACCTTCGCGGGTGCCGATGACGATGAGGGTGTCGCCGCCCGCGAGACGGAAGTCCGGCGTCGGCGACGGGATCGCCTCGGCCCGCCGCAGCACCGCGACTATGGAGGTGCCGGTCTCCGTGCGCATCCGGGTGTCGCCCAGCAGCCGTCCGTTCCAGCGCGAGGTGGCCGCGACCTCGACGCGCTCGGCGACCAGCCCCAGGTCCGTCGTGTACAGCAGGCTCGCGCTGTGGTGGGACGGCATCAGCGCGTCGATCAGCGAGCCCGCCTCGGCACCGGTCAGCCGCAGGGAATGGGCGCAGGAGTCGGGGTCGTCCGCCTGATAGAGGCCGACCGTCCGCGTGCCGTCGCGATGGGCCACCACGGACAGGTGGCGCTGCTCCCGCGTCACGAGGTCGTACTGGACGCCGATGCCTGGCAGCGGTGTCGTCCGGAGGCGTGGAGCAGACACGTTTCTTCCCCTTGCTGGTCGTTTGCCGGTCGTTGCCTGTGAGGTCTGGGACGAGTGCCCAAAACCGCCATGCTGCCATCCCCCCGTACGGTGACGACATGGGTGTCGTGACGGATGGACAGGGCCGCCGGTGGGCGCGGAGGCTGGTCACGGCAGTGCCATGGAGAAGCGGCCGGGCCCGGTCCGGGCGCCCACAAACGCCGGAGACCGGTCGGCCCGGTCAGCCCCGACAACCCGGACAACCCGGAGGGGCCTCAGGGGCTGGAGGGGCGGAGAGAGCGGTTCGAGCCGCACGAGACGGCCACGACCAGCCGGACGGACACGACAAGCGAGTCGGGCGAGTGGGGCAAGCAGGGCAAGCAGGGCAAGCAGGGCAAGGAGGAGCCGCGCACATGTCACTGTTCTGGCGGATCTTCGTGCTCGACGCCGTCGGTCTGATCGTCGCGGCCGCGCTGCTGCTGGGCCCGGTCACCGTCTCCACGCCCATACTGCCGGGCGAGGTGCTCGTCGTGCTCGCGGGTCTGGCCGCGCTGCTGACGGTCAACGCGGTCGTGCTGCGCGTAGGACTGGCCCCGCTGGGGCGGCTGGGACGGGCCATGGCCGACGCCGACCTGCTGCACCCCGGAGCCCGTGCCGTGGTCTCGGGACCGGTCGAGACGGCCGAGCTGATCACGACGTACAACGCCATGCTGGACCGGCTGGAGGCCGAGCGCGCCGCCAGCGCGGCCGGGGCGCTGTCCGCCCAGGAACGCGAACGCCACCGCATCGCCCGTGAACTCCACGACGAGGTCGGCCAGACCCTCACCGCCGTACTGCTCCAGCTCAAACGTGTCGCCGACCGGGCCCCGCGGGACCTGCGCGAGGAGCTGGGCCAGGCGCAGGAGGCCACCCGGGCCGGCCTCGACGAGATCCGCCGTATCGCCCGCCGGCTGCGCCCGGGAGTCCTCGACGAACTCGGACTGCTCAGCGCCCTGCGCTCGCTCGCGGGCGAGTTCACCACCCATGGACTGACGGTGCGCCACGAGCTTCGCACCGGGCTGCCCCCGCTGACCGAGGAGACGGAACTCGTGCTCTACCGCGTGGCCCAGGAGGCCCTCACCAACACCGCCCGGCACTCCGGCGCCGACCGCGCCGAACTGCGCCTGCGCCCGGTCACCGACGGCGTCGAGCTCCTCGTGCAGGACAACGGGCGGGGTCTGGGCGCGGCGGCCGGCGAGGGCGCCGGGATCCGGGGGATGCGCGAGCGGGCCCTGTTGATCGGGGCGACCCTCACGGTGTCGTCCAGGGGGGACGGCGGCGGGACGGACATCCGGCTGCGGGCGGCCGCGGTGCCCGGCCGGGCGGACGCGGCGGCCCCCGGCGGAGGCCTCTGATGGCGGGCGGCACGGGATCGGCCGCACCCGGTCCGGTTCCGGTGTCCTCTCCGACCCGCGTCCTGCTCGCCGACGACCACACCCTCGTACGCAGGGGGGTACGGCTCATCCTGGACGGCGAGCCCGACCTGACGGTGGTCGCCGAGGCCGGGGACGGTGCCGAGGCGGTGGAGCGAGCCCGGGCCGGTGACATCGACCTGGCCGTCCTCGACGTGGCCATGCCCCGCATGACCGGCCTTCAGGCGGCCCGTGAACTCTCCCGCCGCCTCCCGGCCCTGCGCATCCTCATCCTGACCATGTACGACAACGAGCAGTACTTCTTCGAGGCGCTCAAGGCAGGAGCCGGCGGGTACGTCCTGAAGTCGGTCGCCGACCGGGACCTGGTCGAGGCGTGCCGCGCGGTGGTGCGGGACGAGCCGTTCATCTACCCGGGCGCCGAGCGGGCCCTGGTCCGCTCGTACCTGGACCGGCTGCGTCGCGGCGACGGTGTCGACGGGCTGCCCGAGCGGCCCATCACCGAGCGCGAGGAGGAGATCCTCAAGCTCGTCGCGGAGGGGCACACCTCCAGGGAGATCGGCGCGCTGCTGTTCATCAGCGCCAAGACGGTGGAACGGCACCGCGCCAACCTCCTGCAGAAACTCGGCATGCGCGACCGCCTGGAACTCACCCGCTACGCGATCCGCGCGGGCCTCATCGACCCCTGACGCCCAGCGCGGCCGCGCGTCCCCCTCGGTGAGAGCCCGCCTGCCGACCGCGACAGCGGAAGTGGCAGCGGAAGTGGCAGCGACGGAACCGGTGCCGGTCCCGCGAACGGGGGCAGGCGGGCGTTCTTCGGGGAGCGCCTACCCTTGAGCCATGACCAGCAGCAGCGACCGGAGCCTCGCAGTGGACGTTCACACACCCAAGAGCTACGAGATCCGCACCTATGGGTGCCAGATGAACGTCCACGACTCCGAGCGATTGTCCGGGCTGCTCGAAGAAGCCGGGTATGTGCGCGCCCCCGAGGGGTCCGACGGTGACGCGGACGTCGTCGTCTTCAACACCTGCGCGGTGCGCGAGAACGCCGACAACCGCCTCTACGGCAACCTCGGCCGGCTCGCGCCGAGGAAAGCGAGCCGTCCCGGGATGCAGATCGCGGTCGGCGGCTGTCTCGCCCAGAAGGACCGCGACACCATCGTGAAGAAGGCGCCCTGGGTGGACGTCGTCTTCGGCACGCACAACATCGGCAAGCTGCCGGTCCTGCTGGAACGCGCGCGCGTGCAGGAAGAGGCCCAGGTCGAGATCGCCGAGTCGCTCGAGGCGTTCCCCTCCACCCTGCCGACGCGCCGCGAGAGCGCCTACGCGGCGTGGGTGTCGATCTCCGTCGGCTGCAACAACACCTGTACCTTCTGCATCGTCCCGGCCCTGCGCGGCAAGGAGAAGGACCGCCGCACCGGCGACATCCTCGCCGAGATCGAGGCGCTGGTCGGCGAGGGCGTCTCCGAGATCACCCTGCTCGGCCAGAACGTCAACGCCTACGGTTCCGACATCGGCGACCGCGAGGCCTTCAGCAAGCTGCTCCGCGCGTGCGGCGCGATCGAGGGTCTGGAGCGCGTCCGCTTCACCTCCCCGCACCCGCGCGACTTCACCGACGACGTCATCGCGGCCATGGCCGAGACGCCCAACGTGATGCCGCAGCTGCACATGCCGCTGCAGTCCGGCTCGGACACGGTCCTGAAGGCGATGCGCCGCTCGTACCGGCAGGAGCGGTACCTCGGGATCATCGAGAAGGTCCGTGCCGCCATCCCGCACGCGGCGATCACCACCGACATCATCGTGGGCTTCCCCGGCGAGACCGAGGAGGACTTCGAGCAGACCCTGCACGCGGTCCGCGAGGCCCGTTTCGCGCAGGCGTTCACCTTCCAGTACTCCAAGCGCCCCGGCACCCCGGCCGCGACCATGGAGAACCAGATCCCCAAGCAGGTCGTGCAGGCGCGCTACGAGCGTCTCGTCGCCCTGCAGGAGGAGATCTCCTGGGAGGAGAACAAGAAGCAGGTCGGCCGCACCCTGGAGCTGATGGTGGCCGAGGGCGAGGGCCGCAAGGACGGCGCCACCCACCGCCTCTCCGGCCGCGCCCCCGACAACCGCCTGGTCCACTTCACCAAGCCGGAGCAGGAGGTGCGCCCCGGCGACGTCGTGACCGTCGAGGTGACGTACGCCGCCCCGCACCATCTCCTGGCCGAGGGCCCTGTCCTGGAGGTGCGCCGCACGCGCGCGGGGGACGCCTGGGAGAAGCGCACCGCCGAGAAGGCCGCGAAGCCGGCGGGCGTCCTGCTCGGCCTGCCCAAGATCGGCGTGCCCGCGCCGCTGCCGGTGGCCACGGGCAGCGGCAGCGGCTGCGACTAGACGGCCGGCGCCACGCATGGTCGGTGGCCCCGCCGCTCTCGTACGGGGTTACCCTGCCGATCATGCTTGTCGCCGCCGCAGTCTGTCCCTGTCCGCCCCTGCTGGTACCCGAGGTCGCCGCGGGCGCCGCTGCCGAGCTGGACACCGCGCGAGCCGCCTGCTCGGACGCGCTGGCCGTGCTGGCCGCCGCCCGGCCGGACCGGCTCGTGGTCGTCGGACCGGCCGAGCAGTCCGGGCGCGGCCCGCACCCGGAGGGCGCCCGGGGTTCGTTCGCCGGCTTCGGGGTGGATCTCTCCGTGCGGCTGGGCCGTGGCGGCGGGGACCCGTCGTCCGCGCGCGAACTGCCGCCGTCCCTCGCCGTCGCCGCCTGGCTGCTCGACCGGACGGGGTGGTCGGCCGCCCCGGTCGAGGGACTCGGCGTCGGGGAACCGCTCGCGGCCGAGCGGTGCGTCGAAGTCGGCCGGGGTCTCGACGCGGCGGACCGGGTCGCGCTGCTGGTCATGGGCGACGCCAGCGCGTGCCGGACGCTGAAGGCGCCGGGATACCTCGACGAGCGTGCGGCACCGTTCGACGCCGAGGTCGCACGGGCGCTCGGCACGGCGGACCTCGCGGCCCTGAAGGCGCTGGACGCCGAGTTGGCGTACGAACTCAAGGCCTCGGGCCGGGCGCCCTGGCAGGTGCTGGCGGGCGCGGCCGACGACGCCGGGCTGGCGGGCGCGCTGCTCTACGAGGACGCGCCCTACGGGGTGGGATACGTGGTCGCGACTTGGTCGTAGGGCGGCTGACGGCGGCCTCGTACGGCTTCCGGCCGGGCGGCGCCGACCGGTGGAAGGGTGCCGACCGGCGCAACGGCGCCGTCGGGTGGAACGGCGCCGGCCGGTGAAGCAGTGCCGGCCGGTGGAACGGCGGACGGCCGCGAGCGTTTCCGCGCGCGGCCGTCCGCCGATCGATGGGCCGGCGTGAGGGGTCGCTCAGGAGGCCGGCGGGGGAGTGTTCGGCGGGGTGAAGGTGTCGCCGCCCCCAGCGGACCGGTCCTTGTGCGCGAGCCGGTCCACGGCGCCCTTGGCCTTGCCGGTGCCCGACTGGATCCGGTCGCTGTACTTGCCCTTGGTCTTCTCGTCGACGACCCTCGCGGCCGTGTCCAGACCGTGCTGCACCTTGTCCCCGTGCTGCTGCGCGAGGTCCGAGACCTTGCCCTTGGCCGGGGAGAGTCTGGCCTTCAAATTGTGCAAAAGACCCATGGGGCACCTTCCTCGCGGGTTCCGCTACGCGCGGGCGCCTTCGCCCGCTTCGCTGTCGGCCGCCTCTTCGGCGGACTGCTGCCGGGGAATCTCGACCCCGTCGGTGCCGGCGACGGCAACCGGTTCCGTCGTCTTTTCCGTCTCCGTCTCGGCGGCGTTCCCTGCGGTCTCAGCCTCAGCCTCGGCGTTGGCCCCGGCCGACTCCCGCGCCGACGTGGGCTCACCCGTCTGCTCCGCCTCGACGCCGTCCACCGACGTTCCGGTCGACGGGTCGGCGGCGCTCGCCGTCTCCGCCGTCGCTTCCTCCGTCGCCTTCGACCTCCGAAAAATTCGCGCCAATACGCCCATAACCACTCCATACGGTACTCGTGCGGGCGAAATCCCGCGTTGGCCGGTGCGTCCGTTTGCGTCACCGGGGTCACCGCCTCCGCGAAGGGTGGCGGGAATCTCGCAACGGGCAACGACCTCGGTCCGGCGTCGTCACGTAACTCGTTCGAGGGCGGTGGCCGGGGTTTGCGAGACTGGTGCCGTGAGCAGCGCATCCCCCGCCCCCCGCGTCATTGCCGTCGTCGGACCGACCGCAGCCGGAAAGTCCGATCTGGGCGTTTTCCTGGCCCGGCGGCTCGGCGGCGAGGTCGTCAACGCCGACTCCATGCAGCTCTACCGAGGGATGGACATCGGTACCGCCAAACTGACGCCCGAGGAGCGCGGCGGCGTTCCGCACCACCTCCTGGACGTCTGGGACGTGACGGAGACCGCCTCCGTCGCCGAGTACCAGCGGCTGGCCCGGGAAAGGATCGACGCCCTGCTCGCCGAGGGCCGTTGGCCGATCCTCGTCGGAGGCTCCGGGCTGTACGTCCGGGGCGCCGTCGACAACCTGGAGTTCCCCGGCACCGACCCCGAGGTCCGGGCACGGCTGGAGGAGGAGCTCACGCTGCGCGGTTCGGGTGCGCTGCACGCCCGGCTGGCCGCCGCCGACCCCGAGGCCGCGCACGCCATCCTGCCCGGCAACGGCCGCCGTATCGTGCGGGCCCTCGAGGTGATCGAGATCACCGGCAAGCCCTTCACGGCCAACCTGCCCGGTCACGACTCGGTCTACGACACCGTCCAGATCGGGGTCGACGTGGCGCGCCCCGAACTCGACGAGCGCATCGCCCGCCGCGTCGACCGGATGTGGGACGCGGGGCTGGTGGACGAGGTCCGCGCGCTGGAGGCGCAGGGCCTGCGTGAGGGGCGCACGGCCTCGCGGGCGCTCGGCTACCAGCAGGTCCTCACCGCCCTGGCCGGCGAGTGCACACAGGACGAGGCGCGCGCCGAGACGGTCCGTGCCACCAAGCGCTTCGCGCGCCGTCAGGATTCGTGGTTCAGGCGCGATCCGCGGGTGCACTGGTTGAGTGGGGCCGCGGCTGACCTCACAGAACTTCCGGAGCTCGCGCTGGCGTTGGTGGAGCGACCGGTCACAGCCTGATCACGTCATGGCATCGGGACGCCCAGGCCGTCATCCGGGCATCCCACACCGTGCCATCATCGAGCTTCGATCGACCAAGTGGAGTCCGAGTTGGGAGGGCGCGTGGCGATGGAGGCCGGCCCTCGCGACACCGCAGAAGGCACCGAGCACCTCACCACCGGGCGTGGTGAACCGGAGCCCGAGGAAGGCGGTCTGAGCCCCGACGGGCCGGACGAGGACGACACCCGGGACGGCGTGAGCGACGACGGTCCCGAGCCCGAGGAGATGTTCACGGGCGGACCCGAGGTCGAGGTGGAGCTGCGCCCGCAGCGCCGGCTCCGGCTCTGGCAGCTCGCGCCCATCGTGGCGCTGGCCGCCGGCGGCTCCCTGATGTTCGCCTTCCCGCTGGCCTTCGACTTCGGTGACAGCGGCGCCATGATCGCCATGCTCGGGCTGCTGATCTGCTCCTGCGCGGCCGGCTGGGGCATGATGGCCGCGCGCCGCGTGGGTTACACGTGGCCCGGTCTGCCCCCGCGCGGCTCCGGGCGCCGTCCCGACTGGCGGGTCGTCCTCGCCTACGTCGTGATGGTCGCCGCGGTGGTGGCCCTGGCCGTCGGGCGGGTCGCCCGGCTGCGCTGAGCTCCACGCGCGCGTGGAGCACCGGCTCTGCCGCCCCGGGACGGCGTGTCCCGGCCACCCCGTACGATCGAGGGATGAGCACGCGGATCGCCTTCCTCAAGGGTCACGGCACCGAGAACGACTTCGTGATCGTCCCGGACCCGGAGAACGCCATCGACCTCCCCCCGGCCGCCGTCGCCGCGCTGTGCGACCGCCGCGCGGGCATCGGCGGTGACGGGCTGCTGCACGTCGTGCGGTCCGCCGCGCACCCCGAGGCGAAGGACATGGCGGCCGAGGCGGAGTGGTTCATGGACTACCGCAACGGCGACGGCTCCGTCGCGGAGATGTGCGGCAACGGCGTCCGGGTGTTCGCGCGCTACCTGCAGCACGCCGGGCTCGTCACCGAGGGTGACATCGCGGTCGCCACGCGCGGGGGCGTGAAGCGCGCGCACCTCGACAAGGAGGGTGACGTCACCGTCGGCATGGGCAGGGCCCGCCTCCCCGAGGGGGGCGTCACGGTGAGCGTCGGCGAGCGCAGCTGGCCCGCGCGCAACGTGAACATGGGCAACCCGCACGCCGTCGCCTTCGTGGCGGACCTCGCGCACGCGGGCGATCTGTCGGCCCCGCCGCCGTTCAGCCCCGCTTCGGCCTACCCGGACGGCGTCAACGTCGAGTTCGTCGTGGACCGCGGCCCGCGGCACGTCGCCCTGCGCGTGCACGAGCGCGGGTCGGGCGAGACCCGCTCGTGCGGCACGGGCGCGTGCGCCGTCGCCGTGGCGGCCGCGCGCCGGGACGGCGCCGACCCGGCGGCCACCGGTGTGCCGGCGACGTACGTCGTGGACGTCCCCGGCGGACGCCTGGTGATCACCGAGCGGCCCGACGGCGAGATCGAGATGACCGGGCCCGCAGTGATCGTGGCCACAGGTGAGATCGATCCGGAGTGGCTGGAATCAGTCGCCCGCTGATTTGGCGAGAGCTTGGCATCGGAGGTGGGAGCGGCCTGACGGCCCGAAGGGTCGCCCCCGGGGGTCCGGTCGTGGGCTCGAATTCACGATCCAGATCAGGCCGGGTGGCGCAAAATCGTAAACCCCCGGTCCATCGCTCGAATGGGTGATCCGTTTCACGCTCGGCGAGAGGCGGTCGGTCGCGCGTGATGGGCTCGGTAGCATCAAGCACCGGCCCGGACGGGGGACCGTTCACCAGTCCCCTGAGCCGTGTCCGCCCTGGGACACCCCGTCCGCCGGTCCACGCAGCCGGAGGTGCCCATGAGTGCGGAGGCCACGAATCCCGCGACCCCAGGCCCGGTAGTGCCTTCAGCGCCCCGCAGGCGCAGTCGCCCCCGGATCGACCTGCGGCGCCTGGGCCGGGCGGCGCTGCTCGGCCCGGCCTCGCGCGGCCGGCTGCCCGACGCGATCGGTCACGTGGTCGAGGCCCATCGCGCCCACCACCCCGACGCCGACCTGGAACCGCTGCACCGCGCCTATGTGCTCGCCGAGTCCTCGCACCGCGGCCAGATGCGCAAGAGCGGCGAGCCCTACATCACCCATCCGCTCGCCGTGACCCTGATCCTCGCCGAACTCGGCGCGGAGACCACGGCCCTGACGGCCTCACTGCTCCACGACACCGTCGAGGACACCGATGTGACGCTCGATCAGGTCGGCGAGGAGTTCGGCGCCGAGGTGCGCTATCTCGTCGACGGCGTCACGAAGTTGGAGAAGGTCGACTACGGCGCGGCCGCCGAGCCCGAGACGTTCCGCAAGATGCTCGTCGCCACCGGCAACGACGTCCGCGTGATGTCGATCAAACTCGCCGACCGGCTGCACAACATGCGCACCCTGGGCGTGATGCGGCCCGAGAAGCAGGAACGCATCGCCAAGGTCACCCGCGACGTCCTCATCCCGCTCGCCGAACGTCTCGGTGTCCAGGCCCTCAAGACCGAGCTGGAAGACCTCGTCTTCGCGATCCTCCACCCCGAGGAGTACCAGCACACCCGCGAACTGATCGTCGACAACGCCTCCCGCGCGGACGACCCCCTCGCGGAGTTCGCCGAGGCGATGCGCGCGGTCCTGCGCGACGCCGACATCCAGGCCGAAGTCCTCATCCGGCCACGGCACTTCGTCTCCGTGCACCGCGCGTCCCGCAAACGCGGCCGGATGCGGGGCGCCGACTTCGGCCGGCTGCTGGTGCTGGTGAACGAGGACGCCGACTGTTACGCCGTCCTGGGCGAACTGCACACCTGTATGACGCCGGTCGTCTCGGAGTTCAAGGACTTCATCGCGGTCCCCAAGTTCAACCTGTACCAGTCGCTGCACACCGCCGTCGCCCGCGAGGACGGCCAGGTCGCCGAAGTCCTCATCCGCACCCACCAGATGCACAAGGTCGCCGAGGCCGGTGTCATCGCACTCGGCAATCCGTACACGGCTTCCGCGGAGGAGCAGACCCGGGGGCGGGTCCCGGCCGACGAGGAACGCGTCGACCCGACCCGGCCCGGCTGGCTCTCCCGCCTCCTGGACTGGCAGGAGGCGGCGCCCGATCCCGACACCTTCTGGTCCACCCTGCGCGAGGACCTCGCCCAGGACCGCGAGATCACCGTCTTCCGTCCCGACGGCGGCACGCTCGGCCTGCCCGACGGAGCCACCTGCGTCGACGCCGCGTACGCGCAGTACGGCGAGGACGCCCACGCCTGCATCGGCGCCCGGGTGAACGGCCGTCTGGCGACCCTCAGCACCGTTCTGCGGGACGGCGACACCGTCCAGCTCCTCATGGGCCAGGACCCCGCCTCGGAACCCTCCAGGGAGTGGCTGGAGCACGCCCACACCCCCGCCGCCCGCATCGCCATCCAACGGTGGCTGGCGACGCACCCCGCCCCGGCCGAGCACGAGGGCACGGAGCCGGCGGAGGACTCCGGGTCCGCCAGGACCGCCAAGGCAGCCGAGGCGACCGCCCGGCCCGCGCCCCACACGGTCACCGCGGACGGCCCCGCCTCCCGGCCCGGCGCCGCGATCACCGTCGTGGACCGGCCCGAGGCGAGCGTCCGGCTCGCCGGGTGCTGCACGCCCGTGCCCTTCGACGAGGTCACCGGCTTCGCGGTGCGCGGGGGAGTGGTGACCGTGCACCGCGCCGAGTGTTCCGCCGTGGCGCGCATGGCGAGCGCGGGGCGCGAAGAGGTCGACGTGCGCTGGGGTGACACCCGCGGCTGCCGGGTCACCCTGGTCGCCGAATCGTTCGGCCGCCCCCACCTGCTCGCCGACCTCACCGAGGCCATGGCGCTGGAGGGCGCCGAGATCGTCTCCGCGACCGTCGAGCCCCCGAGCCAGCAGCGGGTGCGCCACACGTACACCGTGCAACTCCCGGACGCCGGTCACCTGCCGAGCCTCCTGCGCGCCATGCGGAACGTGCCCGGCGTCTACGACGTGGGCCGCGCGCAGCATCACGCCACCGCCTCCCCGGAACCGGCGTAGGCGCTGCCCACGCGCGCGTGACGCGGACGGCCGCGCCGGTGTCCCCGCGCGCGGGGAGCGAGGGCGCGTCGCGCGGTTGCCCTCCCGGGCGTCAAGCACGCGCGCGTGCGCAACCCGTTCGAGTGGGCCGGGCGCGCGTCGCCGACGCCACGGACGCGCGCGCTGGTAGCGGTGGTGCATGCTGCTCACCCCCCGCGCCCGGCTGAAATCCGCGCTCCTCGCCTCGGCCGTATCCGTCTGCCTCGTCGCCGCGAGCGCCCCGGAGGTCCCGCTCGGTGTCGGCGACCGCCTCTTCCCGTACCTGGGCAACCCCGGGTACGACGTGGCCTCGTACGACCTGGCCTTCACCTACCCGGGCACCAACACCAAGCCCCTCCAGGCGGTCACCACCATCGACGCGTGGACCACCACCGCCCTGGACCGGATCAACCTCGACTTCGCCCAGGGCAAGGTCGAATCGGTCGAGGTCGACGGCGAACCCGCCACGTTCAGCAGTGCCGGCGACGACCTGGTGGTCACCCCGGAGGACTCGCTGCCCGCCGGCAGCTGGACGCGGATCACCGTGCGGCACACCAGCGATCCCGTGAGCAGCGGCGGCCGGGACGGCGGCTGGGTAAGGACCGCGGACGGCCTCGCCATGGCCAACCAGGCGGACGCCGCGCACCTGGTCTTCCCGTGCAACGACCACCCCTCCGACAAGGCGATGTTCACCATCCGGATCACGGCCCCCAAGGGCTACACGGCGGTCGCGGGCGGGCTGCCGACCGGTGTCGAGCGGGTCGGCGAGGCCACCACCTGGACCTATCGCACCCAGCACCCCATGGCCACCGAGCTCGCCCAGGTGTCCATCGGACGCTCTACGGTCGTGCACCGCGAGGGGCCGCACGCACTGCCCGTACGGGACGTCGTGCCCACGAAGGACCGCGATCTCCTCGAACCGTGGCTGAGGAAGACCCCCGACCAGATCGCCTGGATGGAGGGCAAGGTCGGTCCCTACCCCTTCGAGACCTACGGCCTGCTCATGGCGGAGGCCTCCACCGGGTTCGAACTCGAGACGCAGACCCTCTCGCTCTTCGAGCGAGACCTCTTCACGGAGCCCGGCTACCCCAAGTGGTACGTCGAGTCGATCATGGTGCACGAGCTGTCCCACCAGTGGTTCGGCGACAGCGTCAGCCCGCGCACCTGGTCCGACCTGTGGCTGAACGAGGGACACGCCACCTGGTACGAGGCGCTGTACGCCGAGGAGAAGGCGGGGCGCACCCTGGAGGCGCGGATGAAGGCGGCGTACGGTGCCTCCGACCGCTGGCGCACCACGGGCGGCCCGCCGGCGCAGCCCAAGGCCCCCAACCCCGGCCAGAAGATCAGCATCTTCCGGCCCAACGTCTACGACGGCGCGGCCCTCGTCCTCTACGCCCTGCGCCAGGAGATCGGCCGCACCGCGTTCGAGCACCTGGAGCGGGCGTGGGTCCACAACCACCGGGACTCCACGGCGACCACGGCCGACTTCGAGCGCCTCGCCCAGGAGATCTCCGGACGGGATCTGGCCCGGTTCTTCAAGGACTGGCTGTACGGCGAGAAGACCCCGCCGATGCCCGGCCACCCGGACTGGAAGCCGGCGGCACCGGTAGCCAAGGGCGAGCCGAAGGCCGCACCGAAGGTCTCCCCGCCGGTCGCGCGGGCCACGGAATAAGGCCGTGACGAGACGGGCCGTACCGTGCGACCATCGTGAGGTCGGCGCAACGAGGGACACGGGAATCTCCCGGCGCCCTCGCGCGTTGACCACCAAGAAGGCAGCCGTACCGGCATCCCACGACGTAAGGACCCAATGACCTCCTCTTCTTCCCCTTCCCAGGACACCCAGCGCGTGACGAACGCCTACCCCGAAGGTCTCCGGGCCGATGCCCTGATGGAAGAGGACGTCGCCTGGAGCCACGAGATCGACGGAGACCGGGACGGCGACCAGTTCGACCGCTCCGAGCGCGCGGCCCTGCGCCGCGTGGCGGGCCTGTCCACCGAGCTCGAGGACGTCACCGAGGTCGAGTACCGCCAGCTCCGTCTGGAGCGGGTCGTGCTCGTCGGTGTCTGGACCACGGGCACCGCGCAGGACGCGGACAACTCCCTCGCGGAGCTGGCCGCCCTCGCGGAGACGGCGGGCGCGCTGGTGCTCGACGGCGTCATCCAGCGCCGGGACAAGCCCGACGCGGCCACCTACATCGGCTCCGGCAAGGCCCAGGAGCTGCGCGACATCGTGCTCGAGACGGGCGCGGACACCGTCATCTGCGACGGTGAACTCAGCCCGGGCCAGCTGATCCACCTCGAGGACGTCGTCAAGGTCAAGGTCATCGACCGTACGGCCCTGATCCTGGACATCTTCGCCCAGCACGCCAAGTCCCGAGAGGGCAAGGCGCAGGTCGCGCTCGCGCAGATGCAGTACATGCTGCCGAGGCTGCGCGGCTGGGGTCAGTCACTGTCCCGTCAGATGGGCGGCGGCAAGGGCGGCGGCCTCGCCACCCGTGGCCCCGGTGAGACCAAGATCGAGACGGACCGGCGCCGGATCCGCGAGAAGATGGCGAAGATGCGCCGTGAGATCGCGGACATGAAGACCGGCCGCGAGATCAAGCGCCAGGAGCGCAAGCGCCACAAGGTGCCGTCCGTCGCCATCGCGGGCTACACCAACGCCGGTAAGTCCTCGCTGCTCAACCGCCTCACCGGCGCGGGTGTCCTGGTCGAGAACGCCCTGTTCGCGACCCTGGACCCGACCGTGCGCCGGGCGGAGACGCCGAGCGGCCGTCTGTACACGCTGGCGGACACGGTCGGCTTCGTCCGGCACCTGCCGCACCACCTGGTCGAGGCGTTCCGCTCCACCATGGAAGAGGTCGGCGAGTCCGACCTGATCCTGCACGTGGTGGACGGTTCGCACCCGAACCCGGAGGAGCAGCTGGCCGCCGTACGCGAGGTGGTCCGGGACGTCGGCGCCACCGGCGTGCCCGAGATCGTCGTGATCAACAAGGCGGACGCGGCCGACCCGCTGACGCTCCAGCGGCTCATGCGGATCGAGAAGCGCTCCATCGCGGTCTCTGCCCGTACCGGCCAGGGCATCGACGAGCTGCTCGCGCTGATCGACAACGAGCTGCCGAGGCCGTCGGTCGAGGTGGAGGCGCTCGTGCCGTACACCCACGGTGGCCTGGTCGCCCGCGCCCACACCGAGGGCGAGGTGATCTCCGAGGAGCACACGGCGGAGGGCACCCTGCTGAAGGTGCGGGTGCACGAGGAGCTGGCGGCGGACCTCGCACCGTACGTGCCGGCTCCGCTCGGCTGAGCCGTCGCGGCCCGCGTCATGCCCGAAGGCCCGCCCCCTGCGTCGAGCAGGGGGCGGGCCTTCGGCGTGCTCGGTTCACTGACGGCCGAGCTCACCGACCGCCGTACGTCTTGCTCATGTTCCGGTAGAGCGCCTCGGCCTCCCGGCCGAGCTGGGGCCCCGCCAGCCAGCTGTTGTCGGCCGGGCCGATCGACGTGTTGGAGACCAGCTCCGTCCTGCCGTCCACCACCCGGAACCAGCCGCCGCCGGACGAACCGCCGGTCATCGTGCAGCCGATGCGGTACATCGTCGGCAGCGACGGGTCGAGTGAGAACCGCCCCGGCCGGTCGAGGCACTTGAACATCTTCAGCCCGTTGTAGGGCGGTGCCGCCGGGTAGCCCCAGGCGCCCATCGAGGCAACCTCGGTCGCGGACGGCGCGGAGAAGTCCACGTCCAGCGCCGCGCCGACCGTCTCCTCCAGCGACTTGGAGCCCTGCTCCGGCGTCACGTGCAGCACGGAGTAGTCGTACGCCGCTCCCGCGCCGCCGGTGTCCGATCCGCCGGCGATCCACTCGTTCGACGTCGACGCCCAGTCGGCCCACCAGTTGCCGTAGGGCGCGATCTCCGACGCCGTGGCGTCGCCGAGCCGGGCCTCCGTCTTGCCGAGGTCGTTGTAGGCCGGGACGAAGACGAGGTTGCGGTACCAGCCGCCGTCGCCCCCGGCGTGCACACAGTGCCCGGCCGTCCACACGAGGTTGGACTTGCCCGGGTGGTTCACGTCCTTGACGACCGTACCGGAGCAGACCATCGCCCCCTCGGGCGAGTCGAAGAAGACCTTGCCGACCGGCGCCGCGTTCTCGTGGTACGGCGTCTTCTCGGCCTCCGCCTTCACGGCCGTCGGATCCGGATCGCTGACGCCCTGGTCGGCGGCGGCGTCCTTCGTGGTGACGGTCTTGTCGGCCTCCTTCGCGGACCGCATCCGCTCGGGCTTCCACAGCCCCTCGATCACCGGATTGACGAAGTCCTCGGCCGCGCTGAGCCACTTGTCCTTGTCCCAGTCCCGCCAGCCGCCGTCGGCCCACTTGTCGACGTCGACGCCGTGCTTCTCGAGCTTGTCGGCGATGTCGGCCGGGACCTGGACCTTGCCGTCACCGGAGCCGGTGGCCGTCCCGGAGGCGGTGGCGTCGGCCTTCGTGTCGTCGGAGCCGCTGCACGCGGTCGCCGTCAGGGCCAGGGCGGTGACGAGCCCGGCCGCGAGGAGGGTGCGCCGTCTGCCGTGCGGGCGCGCGACGGGCGTACGTGTGAAACGCATGGTGCGATGTCCCCCGTTGAAGCGTGTGAAGGTGATGCGTGTGGATCGTTGAACGTCCGAGCCGACTGGAATGTCATGAGCCTGACAGGCACGGGGTCGGGTCGACGCCGCGCTCGCTCACAGGCAACACCCCATCATGCCCGTGGAATTCGGGACGAACGGCGGTGGGACGGTGAAGGTTCCCGTCAGGCGTCCCACCGCCGATCAAGCTACTGACCGGCGAACTTGTCGCTCACCGAGTCGTACACACCCTTGGCCACGTCACCCAGCCGCGGTCCCGCGAGCCACCCCGCGTTGACCGGGCCGATCGAGGTGTTGGACACCAGCGCGGGCTTTCCGTCCGAGCCCGCCGCGACCCAGCCGCCGCCGGACGAACCGCCGGTCATCGTGCAGCCGATGCGGTACATCGTCGGGTCCGAGGAACTCAGCGAGAACCGTCCCGGCTTGTCCTGGCACTGGTAGAGCTTCTGCCCGTCGTACGGCGCCGCCGCCGGGTAGCCGGTCGCGGTGATGCTGCTCACCTTCGGCACGGCCGGGGCGTTGAAGTTCACCGGGAGTGCCGAACCGACCGTCTCCTCGAGGGACTTGCCCGTACCGCCCTCCTCCGGCGTCACATGGATGACGGCGTAGTCGTACGAGGCACCGTCACCGCCGGTCTGCCCGCCCTGCGCGATCCACTGGTCGGACGTCTTCGTCCAGTCGCCCCACCAGACCCCGTACGGAGCCACCTGTTCCTTGGTGGCCGTCTCCAACTGCTCGGCCGACAGGCCCGAATCGTTGTACGACGGCACGAACGCGATGTTGCGGTACCAGCCGCCGCCCTTGCCGGCGTGCACACAGTGGCCGGCCGTCCACACCAGGTTGGACTTTCCGGGGTGGGCGGGGTCCTTCACGACCGTCGCCGAGCAGACCATCGTGCCCTCGGGGGAGTCGAAGAGCACCTTGCCCGCCTCGGCGGCGTTCTCGTGGTACGAGGGCGAAACGGCCTTCGCGTCCACCTCCTGCGGCGTCGGGTCGGTCACGCCCTGGTCGCCGGAGAGGTCGTTCTCGTCGACGCTCCGGTCCGGGTCCTCGGCCTCCCGCATCCGGTCCGGGTCCCACAGGCCCTCGATGATCGGGTTGACGTAGTCCTGCGCCTCACGCAGCCAGTCGTCCTTGTCCCAGTTCTTCCAGGCGCCGTTCTTCCACTTGTCGAGGTCGATCCCGTGCTCTTTGAGCCTGTCCTTGATGTCGTCCGGGATTGTGATCTTGCCGTCGCTGCCGGTCGACGCCGTCGCGCCGGACTGGTTGTCCGCGTTGGTGTCGCCCGAATCACAGGCGGTCGCGGTGAGCGCGAGCACCGAGGCGAGGGCCACGGCGCCCAGGACGGGGGAGGTTCTGCGGCGCGCGTTCCTCCCTCGCCGAGCGGTGAACGACGGCCGTATGGATCGCATGATCTGACTCCCCCTGCTGTCAACGAACTTGAAGTGCCGGCCGCCCCGCCGAGTGGAACTCATGGTGATCTCACACCGAGTTCAAGCGGGTCTCACGGCCATGTGTGATGCCACCACACGATATGCGGTCGCCGCGGGGGACTCCCGACCGAATGGCAACTGTTCCGCCACAGACCGCGGACAGAACCGGCCAGGAGCGGGACCGCGGGGAGCGCGTGGAGCACGCGGGCGCGCGCCGACGTCGGCGTGGCCACCGTCATTCCCGTGACGACCCGTAACCAGCGCGGCCTTCCGGTGTTGGTAGCGATGAGGGCTGTTGTGTGTGCTCGCCTCCGACGGGCGGGAGGACAGGGGGAGGCGTGGCCGTGACCGAGCCAGTACCCGAGGAGGCCCCTTCGGGGCGTGCCACCGGAACTCGCGCCGACGGAGCCTTCGATGCCGGATCTCCGGACCCCGGGTCGCCGGGCCCCGGGTCTCCGGCCAGCGGCTCTCCGGGCCCCGGGTCTCCGGTCAGCGGCTCTCCCGTCGCCGGCTCTTCCGTCGCGGGAGCCCACTTCGCCGGAACGGCCGCCGCGGTGAGCCGGCCGGACGGCCGGCCCGCCTACGAGGGGATCCTCCGGCGTCAGTCCGCTCGCGAGTCCGCGGCACGCACCTATGCGCGGGCCCTGCCGATCGTGCCGGTCCGGGCGCGCGGGCTGACCATCGAGGGCGCGGACGGCCGCCGATACCTCGACTGCCTCTCGGGCGCCGGAACGCTCGCGCTCGGCCACAACCATCCCGTCGTGCTGGAGGCCATCCGCAAGGTCCTCGACTCGGGGCCCCCCTGCACGTCCTCGACCTCGCCACCCCGGTCAAGGACGCCTTCGTCACCGAACTGTTCCGGACACTGCCCCCCGGTCTCGCCGACCACGCGCGGGTGCAGTTCTGCGGACCGGCCGGAACGGACGCCGTGGAGGCCGCACTCAAGCTGGTCCGGGCCGCCACCGGCCGCACCGGTGTCCTGGCCTTCACCGGTGCGTACCACGGGATGACCGCCGGATCCCTCGAAGCCTCCGGGGGTGCCTTCGACGTGCGGGTGGCGCGGCTGCCCTATCCGCAGGACTACCGCTGTCCCTTCGGTATCGGCGGCGAGCGCGGCGCCGAACTCGCCGCCCGCTGGACCGAGTCCCTCCTCGACGATCCCAAGTCGGGGGTGCGGCAGCCCGCCGGGATGATCCTCGAACCGGTCCAGGGCGAGGGCGGGGTGATTCCCGCACCGGACGGGTGGATGCGGCGTATGCGGCAGATCACGGCCGAGCGCTCGATCCCCCTGATCGCCGACGAGGTCCAGACGGGCGTGGGCCGGACCGGTGCCTTCTGGGCGGTGGAGCACAGCGGGGTCGTCCCCGACGTGATGGTCCTGTCCAAGGCCATCGGAGGCAGCCTGCCGCTCGCCGTCGTCGTCTACCGTGACGCCCTGGACGTCTGGCAACCCGGTGCCCACGCGGGCACGTTCCGCGGAAACCAGCTCGCCATGGCCGCCGGTACGGCCACCCTCGCCTACGTCCGCGAGAATCGTCTCGCCGAACGCGCGGCCACCCTGGGAGGCCGCATGCTCAGCCAACTGCGCGTTCTCGCGGAGGAGTTCCCGTGCATGGGTGATGTACGGGGCCGCGGGCTGATGATCGGGGTCGAGATGGTGGACCCCGAGGGGGAGCGCGGGTCCGGTGCCGTCGGCGCTGCGCAGGGCGTCGGACAGGGCGCAGCGCAGGCCGGTGGAACGCCCGGCGCGTCCGCCGACGGTGTCCGCGCCCCCGGCGTTCCGCCCCGCCCGACGCCGCCTGCGGCTCCCGGGCGCGCCCCCCGCCCCGCCGCCCCCGCACTGGCCGCCGCCGTCCGACGGGAGTGCCTGCGGCGGGGCCTGATCGTCGAACTCGGCGGCCGTCACGCCAGCGTCGTACGGCTGCTTCCGCCCTTGACGATCACCGACGAGCAGGCCGCCGCGGTGCTCGACCGGCTGTCGGACGCGATGGCGGCGGTGTCCCGCGACCACCTCCGCGGTGCCGGGCCGAGGGTGCCCGATCAGCCGAACCATCAGCCCGAGCGCCGGCAT
Organism: Streptomyces sp. Root1310; assembly: GCF_001426425.1. Lineage (NCBI taxonomy): Bacteria > Bacillati > Actinomycetota > Actinomycetes > Kitasatosporales > Streptomycetaceae > Streptomyces > Streptomyces sp. Root1310. The sequence goes on from NZ_LMEQ01000032.1 coordinate 69,958, forward strand.
CAGCCGGAGTACCGGGCCCAGCACCAACCTCACCCACCGAACCGGCCGGGCCGTCCGTCGGGGCCCGACCGGCGCCAGGACGGTCATGCCGGGTGGACGGGGTAGCCCCGGGCGGCCGCCGGCGTACCCCCGGGCCCGCGGACGCCGGCGGCACCGGTGTCGACCCCTCCATCGGCGGGCGTCGCCCACGCGACCCGCGGGCGCGTGGGCTCCGCACCACCGCCCGCCCGCGGCCGACCCCATCACTTCACGAGGAACGACCTTGACCACCTCCTCCCACCAGTCCACTTCCTCCCACCAGTCCACCTCCCGCACGTCCCCCGTCCCGCACCAGCAGCCAGACGCCGTCCGCGTGGCATCGCCGAGCCGCGGCGCCGATCTCCTGGACCACCCCGATCCGCACATGGCGGCCGACGCGGCCACCGTGGAGAACCTGCTGCGCTGCTGGGTGCGCGAGACGGGCCTGCCCGCACCCCAGGACGGCGTCCTGCGCGTGCCGCTGCCCGCCAGCGGCGTCACCCTGCTCGCCCCCGTCCACTACTGGTCTCCGACCGGCTGGCACCGCTTCGGCTTCCCGCGCCTGGCCTGTTCACCCGAACACTCCCCGCCCGCGGACGCCGTCACGGTCGCGGCCCTGCTGGTCCGCGAGACGCTCCGGGACGGCGGCCGTCCGTCCGGCGCGACAGCCGTAGCCGTGGCAGCGGCCCGTGCGGGTGCCGTCCCGGTGGAGCGCGCCACCGCTGCCGAGCCGACGCCCCGTAGCGCGCCCCCTCACAGGAGCAGTGGCGAAGGCACCGACCTGGTCGCCCGCGTCGCCGACTCCGTCCGGCGCACCGCGGAGTTCATCGGTGAGCGCCGGAAACGCCCCGACGACCGGGCCGACCTGTTCCTGACCGCGGAACAGGCCCTGCTGCTCGGGCATCCGCTGCACCCGACGCCGAAGAGCCGGGAAGGCCTCTCGGAGGGCGAAGCGCGGCTCTGCTCACCGGAGTCGCGCGGCTCCTTCCCTCTTCGCTGGCTCGCCGTCGCTCCCTCCGTGGTCGCCACCGACTCCGCCTGGACCGAAGGCGGCCGTCCCGTCCCCGCCGCCCGGTTGACGGCCCGGCTCGGCGGCGCCGGGCTGCCGTTGCCGACCGGGTTCGCCGCCCTGCCGGTGCACCCCTGGCAACTGCGCGAGGCCCGGCACCGCCCCGAGGTGGAGGCCCTGTTCGACGCCGGACACCTCCAGGACCTGGGCGCCCACGGCCCTGCGTGGCATCCGACCTCCTCCGTACGCACCGTGCATCGGACCGGGGCCCCCGCGATGCTCAAACTGTCGCTCGGTCTGCGCATCACCAACTCCCGTCGTGAGAACCTCCGAAAAGAACTCCACCGTGGTGTCGAGGTCCACCGGCTTCTGCGCGCGGGCCTGGCCAAGCAGTGGCAGGCTGCCCACCCGGACTTCGACATCGTCCGGGATCCGGCCTGGCTCGCGGTCGACGGTGCCGACGGCCTCCCGCTGACGGGCCTCGACGTGGTGATCCGCCACAATCCGTTCGCCCCGGAGGACGACGTCTCCTGCGTCGCCGGTCTCGTCGCACCCCGGCCGGACACTGCTGGCGCCCACCGCTCCCGGCTGAGCGCGATCGTCGGGCACCTCGCCGCACGGACGGGCCGGCCGCTGTCGGCTGTCGCCGCCGAGTGGTTCCTGCGCTACCTGGAGCATGTCGTCCGCCCCGTCCTGTGGCTCGACGGTGAGGCGGGGATCGCCCTGGAGGCGCATCAGCAGAACACGCTCCTCCTCCTGGACGCCGACGGCTGGCCCACCGGCGGCCGCTACCGCGACAACCAGGGCTACTACTTCCGCGAGTCCGGCCGCGCGGAACTCGAGGCCCGGCTGCCCGGCATCGGCGAACACAGCGACACCTTCGTGTCCGACGACGTCACCGATGAGCGCTTCGCCTACTACCTGGGCATCAACAACGTGCTCGGACTCATCGGCGCGTTCGGTTCCCAACGGCTCGCCGACGAGCGGCTGCTGCTCGCCGCCTTCCGGCGCTTTCTCGCCGACGCCGCCTCCGGCCCCCGCCGGCTGCGCGGCTCGCTGCCCGCCCGACTGCTCGACTCACCCCGCCTGCGCTGCAAGGCCAATCTGCTGACCCGGTTGCACGGCCTCGACGAACTCGTCGGTCCCGTGGACACCCAGTCCGTCTACGTCACCATCGCCAACCCCCTGTGCTCCTGAGCCGCAGCTGCACCGGCCACCCCGACCCCTGCCCTTCTCCGAGGAACACATCCCGCCCGACCTGCCGAGAGGAGCTGCCGTGGCTCCCGTCGAGACGGCTGCCGACAGCCGCCGTACCCTTCCCGCCGCCTCCGACCTGCTCGACAGCGTCGGCGGCTGGGGGCCCGCCGCCACCCCGGCGGGTGTGTTCCACCTGATCCCCGTACAGGTCGAGAGGGACCTCCCGCTCGTCTGCCGGTGGATGAACGACCCCGTTGTCGCGGCGTACTGGGAACTGGCGGGACCCGCGTCCAGGACGGCGCGGCACCTGCGCCGCCAGCTCGCCGGCGACGGGCGCAGCATGCCCTGCCTCGGAGTGCTGGAGGGCAGGCCGATGAGCTACTGGGAGATCTACCGGGCGGACCTCGACCCGCTGGCGCGCCGCTACCCGGCCCGACCGCACGACACCGGCGTCCATCTGCTCATCGGCGGTGGCGCCGACCGCGGGCGAGGCCTCGGCAGCCGTCTGCTCGCAGCAGTCGCCGACCTGATCCTCGACAGGAGGCCCGCTTGCGCACGGGTCGTCGCCGAGCCCGACCTTCGCAACATTGCGTCCATCGCCACCTTCCTGAGCGCGGGGTTCCGGTTCCTGGCAGAGGTCGACCTGCCCACCAAGCGGGCCGCGCTCATGGTGCGGGACCGGGCCCCGCGTGATCCGTCATGACGCCGAGTGATCGAGCCGTCACACATGGAACGTCCGTCGCACCGCATGAGTTCCCGCCCCCGCCGAGGCCCGCCCTCCCCGCCCCCACCGGGAAACCCACCGCCTTGATCCCCTCCCGCCCGTCCGCCTTGACCACACGTTTGTCAGTGCCGCGCCGTAGGGTGGTCGCGCTATGACGAAGCCCTCACTCCCCGAACTCCTGCACGCTGCCGTCACCGCCGTCGGCGGCACGGAGCGCCCCGGCCAGGTGACCATGGCCGAAGCCGTCGCCGAGGCGATCGACGACGGATCCCATCTGCTGGTCCAGGCCGGCACCGGCACCGGCAAGTCGCTCGGCTACCTCGTGCCCGCACTCGCGCACGGGGAGCGCGTCGTGGTCGCGACCGCCACGCTGGCCCTCCAGCGCCAGCTCGTGGAGCGGGACCTGCCGCGTACGGTCGACGCGCTGCATCCGCTGCTGCGCCGGCGCCCCGAGTTCGCGATGCTCAAGGGCAGGTCGAACTACCTTTGCCTGCACCGACTCCATGAAGGAGTCCCGCAGGACGAGGAGGAGGGTCTCTTCGACCAGTTCGAGGCGGCCGCGCCCACCAGCAAGCTGGGCCAGGACCTGCTCCGGCTGCGGGACTGGTCGGACGAGACCGAGTCCGGTGACCGGGACGACCTCACGCCGGGTGTCTCCGACCGGGCCTGGGCGCAGGTGTCGGTGTCCTCCCGGGAGTGCCTGGGAGCCACGAAGTGCGCCTACGGCGCCGAGTGCTTCGCGGAGCTGGCCCGCGAGCGGGCCAAACTCGCCGAGGTCGTCGTCACCAACCACGCGCTGCTCGCCATCGACGCCATCGAGGGTGCGCCGGTCCTGCCGCAGCACGAGGTGCTGATCGTCGACGAGGCCCACGAGCTGGTCTCGCGGGTCACCGGTGTGGCCACCGGCGAGCTCACTCCCGGCCAGGTCAACCGGGCCGTACGCCGGGCGGCGAAGCTGGTCAACGAGAAGGCGGCCGACCAGCTGCAGACCGCCGCCGAGGGCTTCGAGCGGCTCATGGAGCTGGCGCTGCCCGGCCGCCTGGAGGAGATCCCGGAGGATCTCGGGTACGCCCTCATGGCGCTGCGCGACGCAGCGCGGACCGTCATCTCGGCCATCGGCGCGACCCGCGACAAGTCGGTCCAGGACGAGGACGCGGTCCGCAAGCAGGCGCTGGCGTCCGTGGAGAGCGTGCACGATGTGGCGGAGCGGATCGTCAACGGTTCCGAGTACGACGTCGTCTGGTACGAGCGGCACGACCGTTTCGGTGCCTCCGTGCGCGTCGCTCCCATGTCCGTCTCGGGCCTGCTGCGGGAGAAGCTCTTCGCCGACCGCTCCGTGACCCTGGCCTCGGCGACCCTGAAGCTGGGCGGGGACTTCAACGGTGTGGGCGCCTCGATGGGGCTCGCGCCGGAGGGCACCGAGGGCGAGGACGTCCCGCAGTGGAAGGGCATCGACGTGGGGTCGCCCTTCGACTACCCCAAGCAGGGCATCCTCTATGTGGCCAAACACCTGTCGCGTCCCGCGCGGGACGGCGACCGCGGCGACATGCTCGACGAACTGACCGAGCTGATCCAGGCGGCCGGCGGGCGCACGCTCGGCCTGTTCTCCTCCATGCGGGCCGCGCAGCTCGCCGCCGAGGAACTGCGCACGCGTGTCCCCGAGTTCCCGATCCTCCTCCAGGGCGAGGAGACACTCGGTGAGCTGATCAAGAACTTCGCGGCGGATCCGCAGACCTGCCTCTTCGGCACGCTGTCGCTCTGGCAGGGCGTGGACGTCCCCGGTCCCAGCTGCCAGCTGGTCGTCATGGACAAGATCCCGTTCCCGCGCCCGGACGACCCCCTGATGAGCGCCCGCCAGAAAGCGGTGGAGGATTCCGGCGGCAACGGCTTCATGGCCGTCGCGGCCACCCATGCGGCGCTGCTGATGGCCCAGGGCGCGGGACGACTCGTACGGGCGTCGGGGGACCGCGGCGTGGTCGCCGTACTGGATCAGCGACTGGCGACGGCCCGCTACGGAAGCTACCTGAAGGCGTCCCTGCCGGACTTCTGGTACACGACGGACCGCAATCAGGTCCGCAGGTCGCTCGCGGCGATCGACGCGGTGGCCAAGCAGGCGGAGGCACAGTGAGGGAGGGGGCCGTCCCGCTTCCGGGACGGCCCCCTCCCTCACGGCTCATCGGGTGCACCGCTGAACGGGTACAGCACTGTTCGGGTACAGCACAGGGCCCCGGAACCGGCGCAGGGATCCCGGGGCCCAGCTTCAGGGGCGGACGGAGGCGACCCGTCCACCGCCGTACTCAGACGCGGCGGAGTACGGCCACCACCTTGCCGAGGATGGTCGCGTCGTCGCCCGGGATCGGCTCGTAGGCGGCATTGTGCGGGAGGAGCCACACATGGCCGTCCTCGCGCTTGAAGCGCTTGACGGTGGCCTCGCCGTCCAGCATTGCCGCCACGATGTCGCCGTTCTCGGCGACGGGCTGCCGGCGGACGGTGACCCAGTCGCCGTCGCAGATCGCGGCCTCGATCATCGAGTCACCGACGACCTTCAGGACGAACAGCTCGCCATCACCCACCAATTGCCTCGGGAGGGGGAAGACGTCCTCGACCGACTCCTCGGCGAGGATCGGGCCACCGGCGGCGATGCGGCCGACCAGCGGGACGTACGACGCGGCGGGCTTGCCGGCGGTGTCCGTGGGCTGCACGGAGCTGGCCTGGTCGGAACCGCGCACCTCGTAGGCGCGCGGCCGGTGCGGGTCGCGGCGCAGGAAGCCCTTCCGCTCCAGTGCCATCAGCTGGTGGGCGACCGAGGACGTGCTGGACAGGCCGACCGCCTGACCGATCTCGCGCATGGACGGCGGGTAGCCGCGCCGCTGTACGGAGTCCCTGATGACCTCGATCACTCGGCGCTGCCGGTCGGTGAGTCCCGAGCTGTCGGCGCGGATGCCTGGAGGTCGCCCAGGCAGAGAGCGCTTGTGTCCCTCGGGATTCATGGCTTCGTTCATCGCATGCACCGGCTCGAGTCGGCCCTGGGAGCGGTCCTGGGCAGTGATGGTGGCACTGTCTGCGGTGGTGGTCACGTCGGCCCCTCTCGATTGTCTCCCTGCTGGACAACGGTAGTTGCTTTCGAAAGGTTGCGCCAAACACACGTTCGAGTGAAAAAGCGTGGATAGCCTGACTTGATCATGTGTCTGGGTGTATGGCTAACGTGGCGCCCGACGGACAAAAGGGCTCATTGTTGTACTCTTCTGCGCCGAGACGGATGACCTTGTGAGGTGTGGCCTCAGTCTGCCATCCGGCGCCCCGCAGACAGGGAATCGACCCCGCTCTGCGCGAGAGTCGCACCTCTCCTCCCTGCGGCGCCCACGGTATCGCCGTATCCGGCGCGCCGATACGGGTGCACACGCGCGTGCGCGGGTGGCTTCCGGGTGCTGGGTGTGACGGCGGGATCGCGAGGGGTGAAGGTGTCGGACGCGACACGCGTTACAGCCTGGATGTATAGGCCAGGCCCCCACATGTAGTGGTTGGATTGCATCAGCGGCCCAGAAGTTGTGGTCCCCGGTGTCTTCGGATGCTCATGGATCCCCTATGCTTGGGGCTGCTTCGAGGGGCCCGTGAGGTCCGGCGAGGCCATTGAGTCTGCTGTGAGGAGGGTTGGAGTTCATGCACTGCCCCTTCTGTAGGCACCCCGACAGCCGAGTCGTCGACAGCCGTACGACGGATGACGGCACGTCGATCCGCAGGCGCCGCCAGTGCCCTGACTGCTCCCGTCGTTTCACGACCGTGGAGACGTGCTCGCTCATGGTGGTGAAGCGGTCCGGAGTCACCGAGCCCTTCAGCCGTATCAAGGTCATCAACGGCGTGCGCAAGGCATGTCAGGGGCGGCCTGTCACCGAGGACGCGCTGGCTCAGCTCGGCCAGCGGGTCGAAGAGGCGGTCCGGGCCACCGGAAGTGCCGAGTTGACCACCCATGACGTGGGGCTGGCCATACTCGGCCCGTTGCAGGAGCTCGACCTCGTCGCCTATCTGCGATTCGCCTCCGTCTACCGGGCGTTCGACTCGCTCGAGGACTTCGAGGCCGCCATCGCGGAACTCAGGGACCAGACGGCACGCCTCGCCGCGGACGACGACGACCGCGAGGGCGATGCAGGGACTGTAGTGGGGAGCCGGGAAGACGAAGGCGGGACCGGAGGGACCGTGCAGGTCCCCGAGCCCGCCCACGCCGCCGACTGACCCGAGGGCCGGAACCGGGGTTTCGAGTCCGGGGACGGCCGGGCGGCGGCTGACCAAGACCTGCTGTGGGTGATAGCGCGTGGGTGCCCACAGCACAAGACAGAACACCGTGTCACGGGAACAAACGTGGCATTTTAGGGCGTTTTCGCCCGTAGAGGGAGGCGGCATGACAGAGACGGCGAGCGGTCCGGCACGAGGTTCCCGAGCCAAGGGCACCAAGACCACCAAGGGCCTGCGTATCGAGCGCATCCACACGACCCCCGGCGTGCACCCCTACGACGAGGTGGCCTGGGAGCGTCGTGACGTCGTCATGACCAACTGGCGCGACGGCTCGGTCAATTTCGAGCAGCGTGGCGTCGAGTTCCCCGACTTCTGGTCGGTGAACGCGGTCAACATCGTCACCAGCAAGTACTTCCGCGGTGCCGTCGGCACCCCGCAGCGCGAGACCGGCCTCAGGCAGCTGATCGACCGCATCGTGAAGACGTATCGCAAGGCCGGTGAGGACCACAAGTACTTCGCCTCGCCCGCCGACGCCGAGATCTTCGAGCACGAGCTGGCGTACGCCCTGCTGCACCAGATCTTCAGCTTCAACAGCCCCGTCTGGTTCAACGTCGGTACGCCGCAGCCCCAGCAGGTCTCCGCCTGCTTCATCCTGGCCGTCGACGACTCCATGGAGTCGATCCTCGACTGGTACAAGGAAGAGGGCATGATCTTCAAGGGCGGCTCCGGCGCCGGCCTGAACCTCTCCCGCATCCGCTCCTCCAAGGAGCTCCTCTCCTCCGGTGGCAACGCCTCGGGGCCGGTCTCCTTCATGCGCGGTGCCGACGCGTCCGCCGGCACCATCAAGTCCGGTGGCGCCACCCGTCGCGCGGCCAAGATGGTCGTCCTCGACGTGGACCACCCGGATGTCGAGGACTTCATCGCCACCAAGGTGAAGGAGGAGGAGAAGATCCGCGCCCTGCGCGACGCGGGCTTCGACATGGACCTGGGCGGCGACGACATCACGTCCGTCCAGTACCAGAACGCCAACAACAGCGTCCGCGTGAACGACGAGTTCATGACGGCCGTCGAGAACGGCACCGAGTTCGGCCTCCGCGCGCGTATGACCGGCGAGATCATCGAGAAGGTCGACGCCAAGGCGCTGTTCCGCAAGCTCGCCGAGGCCGCGTGGGCCTGTGCCGACCCGGGCATCCAGTACGACGGTGTGATCAACAACTGGCACACCTGCCCCGAGTCCGGCCGGATCACCGCGTCGAACCCGTGCAGCGAGTACATGCACCTGGACAACACGTCCTGCAACCTCGCCTCGCTGAACCTGATGAAGTTCCTCAAGGACGACAGCAAGGGCAACCAGTCCTTCGAGGCCGACCGTTTCCAGAAGGTCGTCGAGCTCGTCATCACCGCGATGGACATCTCCATCTGCTTCGCGGACTTCCCGACCCAGAAGATCGGCGAGAACACGCGCGCGTTCCGCCAGCTCGGCATCGGCTACGCCAACCTCGGCGCCCTGCTGATGGCCACCGGCCACGCCTACGACTCCGACGGCGGCCGCTCGCTGGCCGGCGCCATCACCTCCCTGATGACGGGCACGGCCTACCGCCGCTCCGCCGAACTGGCCTCCGTCGTCGGCACGTACGACGGCTACGCCCGCAACGCCGACGCCCACAACCGCGTCATGAAGCAGCACTCCGACGCCAACGGGGCGGCCGTCCGCATGGACGACCTGGACTCCCCGGTCTGGGCCGCCGCCACGGAGGCCTGGCAGGACGTGCTGCGCCTCGGTGAGAAGAACGGTTTCCGTAACTCCCAGGCGTCCGTGCTCGCCCCGACCGGCACCATCGGTCTGGCGATGTCCTGCGACACCACCGGCGTCGAGCCCGACCTCGCCCTGGTCAAGTTCAAGAAGCTCGTCGGCGGCGGCTCGATGCAGATCGTCAACGGCACCGTCCCGCAGGCCCTGCGCCGCCTGGGTTACCAGGAGGAGCAGATCGAGGCGATCGTCGCCCACATCGCCGACAACGGCAACGTGATCGACGCCCCCAGCCTCAAGCCGGAGCACTACGAGGTGTTCGACTGCGCCATGGGCGAGCGCGCCATCTCCCCGATGGGCCACGTCCGCATGATGGCCGCGATCCAGCCGTGGATCTCCGGTGCCATCTCCAAGACGGTCAACATGCCGGAGACGGCGACCGTCGAGGAGGTCGAGGAGATCTACTTCGAGGCCTGGAAGCTCGGCGTCAAGGCGCTCGCGATCTACCGCGACAACTGCAAGGTCGGTCAGCCCCTCTCCGCGAAGACCAAGGAGAAGGAGAAGACCGAGATCACCGAGAAGGCCGAGGAGACGATCCGCACCGCGGTCGAGAAGGTCATCGAGTACCGCCCGGTCCGCAAGCGTCTGCCCAAGGGCCGGCCCGGCATCACGACCTCCTTCACGGTCGGTGGCGCCGAGGGCTACATGACCGCCAATTCCTACCCGGACGACGGTCTCGGCGAGGTCTTCCTGAAGATGTCCAAGCAGGGTTCGACCCTCGCCGGGATGATGGACGCCTTCTCCATCGCGGTCTCCGTCGGTCTCCAGTACGGCGTGCCGCTGGAGACGTACGTCTCGAAGTTCACCAACATGCGCTTCGAGCCGGCCGGCATGACCGACGACCCGGACGTGCGGATGGCGCAGTCGATCGTCGACTACATCTTCCGCCGCCTGGCGCTCGACTTCCTGCCCTTCGAGACGCGTTCCGCGCTCGGCATCCACTCCGCCGAGGAGCGGCAGCGCCACCTGGAGACCGGTTCGTACGAGCCGACCTTCGAGGAGGAGAACGTGGACGTCGAGGGGCTCGCGCAGTCCGCTCCGCGTCAGACGGACCTGAAGGCCGTGGCCACCCCCAAGGCCGACGTCGAGGTGGCCGAGCCCGCCCCGAAGCAGGTTCACACCAGCGCCGAGCTGGTGGAGATGCAGCTGGGCATCCAGGCCGACGCCCCGCTGTGCTTCTCCTGCGGTACGAAGATGCAGCGGGCCGGTTCCTGCTACATCTGCGAGGGCTGCGGTTCGACCAGCGGTTGCAGCTGATCCCCGCCGTGCCGGTCAGGTCGCGATGACCTGACAAAGGGCGGTGGAGCCGGTTTCCGGCTCCACCGCCCTCGGTGTTTTCTCAAGGCTCCACCGTCCGCGAGGCGTCGGTGGCCGTCCTCCGTGCCTTCAGGAGTGGCGGACCTGGCCCATGGTCCTGGTGAAGGTCGCCGGGTCGTCCTCGAAGCCCTGGACACCGGAGTGGAACGACCATCCGTCGGACGACTCGCGCAGGAACTCCCCGACCGTCGCCGCGGTCGCGCCGAGGACGCCGGCGAAGTCGTCCTCGTCCAGGACGGTGTAGCCCTCCCGTATCCGGAAGGCGGGGTTGAGCACACCGACGAACGTGCGGTGCGGGTTCTGTTGTATGACGACACCGACGACCACGCGCGCGTACCGGGCGTCCAGGCGGTCGAGCTCCAGCGTCATCACCTCGTCCCAGCCGAAACCCTTGCCGTCCTTGCTGTCCCGGTTGAGATAGATCGTTCCGTCGGGGGAGCGACTGTCGAAGTGCACCACATAGGCAGGGGCACCATGCGGATCGCTCTCCAGGTAGGTCGCGGCCACGATGTCCAGGTCGGTGGGTGGCTGACCCGTCGGACTCGGGTCCCACTTCAGCGCCATCTCGACCTTGCGGATTCCCTTGTTGAGGCCGCTCACCGGATACCCCTCCCCGTTTCCCCGTCTGATATCGCCCTGAACCCGCCGACTCTCAGGGCCGGTTGCCCATCCTGCCACGCGCGTGTGCGCCCTCGCAGCGTCGCTCTGTGAACGAGAGTGACCAACGCCACGCCCACTGGCCGTACGATGGCGCGGTGCTGGTCAAGTGGATTCGCTGCACCGTGGTGGACCGCCGCGGTTTCGAACGGGGACAGCGAAAGTGGGCGGGGCTTCTGGGGGAGCCGGGGTTCCGGGGGCAGGGCGGGGGCTGGAGCAGGGGGCGGCCCTCCGTCGCGCATGTCTTCGCGTTCTGGGAGAGCCGCGCCTTCTATGACTCCTTCATGGCGCGTTCCCATGACCGGCTGGCGGCGGCTCAGTCGGGCACCTTCAAGGACGCCCAGGTGCGGCTGTTCGACTACCGCTTCGACGTGAAGACGGGCTTCGAACCGCGCTTCACCGACTCCGACCTGCTGCGGGTGGCCCTCTGCCGGGTCCACGAGGAACGGGCCGAGCACTTCACCCTCATGCAGGAGAAGGTGTGGAACCCCGCCATGGCCGGCTCGCCCGGCATGATCCGGGGGCTGTTCGCCGAGGCGCCCGGGCACGAGTTCATGGTGCTCTCGATGTGGCGCTCCGCGGCCGAACACGGAAAGTACCGAACCGAACGCGTGGAGCGGCTCGCGCTGCGCGCCCAGACGGAGGCGGACATATCCGCCCTCACCGGTGACATCGTCGAACTCGAGTCGACCTGGACGGTTTGAAAAACGGACGCACGGCCCCGTCGGACGTCCTGGGGCTCCGTTGGAGCCGTCGGACGCGTGGATCGTGCGCTGTACGCGCTTTCTGTTGCGGGATTTGTGTGACCTACGCTGTATGAAGGCCGTACGAGTGCTCAGTCGGCCGTCACCCGATCTAGGGTTTTGGCATGGCACGACCACGGCGCATCGTCCTTGTCCGGCACGGGGAGTCAACGGGCAATGTTGATGACACCGTCTACGAGCGTGAACCCGACCATGCACTGGCCCTGACCGAGCGAGGGTGGCAGCAGGCCGAGGAGACGGGAAAGACCCTGCGGGAGGTGTTCGGCCGCGAGCGGGTCAGCGTGTACGTCTCGCCCTACCGGCGTACACACGAGACTCTCCGGGCCTTCCACCTGGACTCCGAGCTCATACGGGTACGTGAAGAGCCCCGGCTGCGTGAGCAGGACTGGGGAAACTGGCAGGACCGCGACGACGTGCGGCTGCAGAAGACCTACCGCGACGCCTACGGGCACTTCTTCTACCGCTTCGCCCAGGGCGAGAGCGGCGCCGACGTCTACGACCGGGTCGGCGGCTTCCTGGAGAGCCTCTTCCGCAGCTTCGAGGCCCCCGACCACCCGCCGAACGTGCTCATCGTGACCCACGGGCTCGCGATGCGGCTGTTCTGCATGCGCTGGTTCCACTGGACGGTCGCGGAATTCGAGTCCCTCGCGAACCCGGGGAACGCCGAGATGCGGATGCTCGTTCTCGGGGACGAGGACAGGTACACGCTCGACCGGCCCTTCAACCGCTGGCGAGATCCGGAACCGTACGGGATCACCGGATAGAGTGGCAGAGCGATGACCGCTGACTCCTCTCCCGACCGGCGCCTTGAGCGCGCGCTGGCCAGCCTGCGCGGCCTCGCCCTGGGTGACGCGCTGGGCTCACAGTTCTTCGTGCCGGTGAACTATCCGCTGCTCCAGCGCCGCGCCCTGCCGCCCGGCCCCTGGCAGTGGACCGACGACACCGAGATGGCCTGCTCCGTCGTGGCCGTCCTGGCCGCTCACCACCGCATCGACCAGGACGCCCTCGCGCAGTCCTTCGCGCGGCACCACGACTTCGACCGCGGGTACGGTCCCGCGGTCAACCGGCTGCTGAGGCTGGTCAGGGAAGGCGCCGACTGGCGTGAGCTGTCGGCCGCCCTGTTCAACGGGCAGGGGTCCTGGGGCAACGGCGCCGCCATGCGCGTCGCCCCGCTGGGTGCCTGGTACGCGGACGATCCCGAGCAGGCGACCCACCAGGCCGAGATCTCCGCCTACCCCACACATCAGCACCGGGAGGCCGTGGTCGGGGCGATGGCCGTCGCCGCGGCCGCCGCGCTGGTCGGCGCCCCGGGAGGGCCGCCCAGCGCCGAGGCGCTTCTGGACGGCGTCGTCGCCCTCGTTCCCAAGAGTGCCGTCGGCGCCGGTCTGCGACGGGCCAGGGACATGCTCGACTACGCCGACGCGGCCACCGTCGCGGCAGTGCTGGGCTGCGGGAGACGGACGTCGGCCCACGACACCGTCCCCTTCGCGGTCTGGTCGGCGGCGCGCGCCCTCGGTGACTACGAGACGGCGTTCTGGACCACCGCGCAGGTCGGCGGCGATGTCGACACGACCTGCGCCATCGTGGGCGGAATACTCGCGTCCGGCGAGGCGGGGACTCCTCCGGAGGCATGGGCGCGACAGGTGGAAGCGCTGCCGGAGTGGATGCCGGTGCGCCACGCGGTGCCGGAAGCCTGAAGCTCTTCTGCGTCACGTGGTGCCAGAGCCTGAAGCTGCCAGCTGCCGTCTGCCGTCTGCCATCTGCCGTTTGTCGTTTGTCGGCGGTCGCCGTACGGCCACCGTGCGCGCGTAGTCGTGCTGGGGAAGGCGGCAGGGCAGCCGGTGAGAACTCTCGGTGTTCGATGGGAACTCTGCGTGACGGCCTGGGCGTTGTTCGGGCATCCGCAGTGGGACGTGTGCGTGCGGGTCGGCGGGTGGTCGTGGGACGGCAGAGGGGGTGCGCGTGCGGTTCGACGTGTTGGCGATCATGTTGTCGGTGTCGAGAGGCCGCGCGGGCCGACCCGGAAGCGGTGGACGCGCCTTCGTCGTGACGGGCGGTGACACTCCCGGGCCGGTCGGCAGTGCCGGTCCGTCAGCCGGCCATGGGACCCGCCGTGCCGGACAGTGCCTCCAGGTCGCTCTTCCGGACACGGATGACGAACCAGGCCGTCACCAGAGCGAGTACGGCCATCGCGGCGGCCGGGACGAAGGCCGTCGAGATGCCGTGGGCGAGTACCTCATGCCCCCAGGGAGCGGGCAACTGGTGCGTCTTGGCGAACTCGGCCTTCTGCTCGGGGGTTCCGTCCGCGAGGAACTTCGGCAGCTGTTTCTCCGCCTCGTCCTTGCTCGCCGTACCGAAGACGGTCGTCAGGATGGACAGCCCGAGCGACCCTCCCACCTGCTGCGTGGCGTTGAGCAGACCGGACGCGGCGCCTGCCTCGTGCGGGGCGACACCGGAGACGGCGGTCACCGTCACCGTCACGAAGTTCAGTCCCATGCCGAAGCCGAAGACCACCATCGGCCCGAGCACTCCGCCGACATAGGAGCTGTCGGGGCTGATGAAGGCCTGCCAGGTGAGGCCGACCGCCACCAGCGCGGAACCGACGAGCATGAACGGCTTGGGGCCGACGGTGGGCAGGAAGCGTTGCGACAGGCCCGCGCCCGCGGCGATGGCGACCGTGACGGGGAGGAAGGCGAGCCCCGCCTTGATCGGGCTGTAGCCCAGCACGTTCTGCACGAAGAGAACGATGTAGAAGAACATGCCGAACATGGCCGCAGCGAGGCTCAGCATGATCACGTACGTACCCGAGCGGTTGCGGTCGGCGAACATCTTCAGCGGGGTGATGGGCTCCTTGGCCCGCGACTCCGTGAACACGAAGGCGACCAGCAGGACCAGCGCGACCGCGAAGGCGCCGATGGTCAGACTGTCCCGCCAGCCTTCCTCCGCCGCGCGGATGAACGCGTAGACCAGGGAGGCCATGCCGAGCGTGGAGGTCAGCGCGCCGGCTATGTCGAAGCGTCCGGGGTGGCGTTCGGACTCGCTGATGTACAGCGGTGTGACGAAGGCTATGAGCACGCCGATGGGCACGTTGACGAACAGCACCCAGCGCCAGTCGAGCCACTCGGTGAGCATGCCGCCCGCGAGCAGGCCGATGGCGCCGCCGCCCGCGGAGACCGCGGCGAAGACGCCGAAGGCCCGGTTCCGCTCCGGCCCCTCGGGGAACGTGGTGGTGATGAGCGCCAGCGAAGTGGGCGACGCGATCGCGCCTCCCACGCCCTGGAGGGCGCGTGCGGCGAGCAACTGCCAGGGTTCCTGCGCCAGTCCGCCCAGGAGCGAGGCGAAGGTGAAGAGAAGGATGCCGGCCATGAACACGCGTCGCCGGCCGAGGATGTCACCCGCCCTGGCGCCGAGCAGCAGCAGGCCGCCGAAGGTGAGCGTGTAGGCGCTGACCACCCAGGTGAGATCGGTGGTGCTGAACTTGAGCGAGTCTTGAATGTGCGGAAGCGCGATGTTCACAATCGTCGCGTCGAGTACCACCATGAGTTGGCAGGCCGCGATCACGGTGAGTGCGATGCCGGGATGCCCCTCCCGGCGGGCCGCCCCGGGTTTCTGGTTCTGAGTCAGCTGAGAGGTTGTCACTATGAGTCCCCCACAAGAGCATTAGTGAACGATGGCGTTCACTGGCGCGTCAACGGTAGTGAGTCCCTCGTAGTGAACGCAAGCGTTCACTTGCGGCGTCGCCTCTCGGCGTGTCCCCCGTCGCGGTCGCGCAGAGCCTCGCTCCACCCCTTGATCCCTGCTCCCATTGATCCCCGCTCCCCCTGATCCCCGCTCCCCCTGATCCCCGCTCCTCTGTTCGCTGGAGACACCTGGATGGTTACTTCGCGCTGGACGGCCGCCCCCGCTCGGGCGTCCTCTCCCCGCCGGCGCGGCGCCGTGCTCGAACGTGCGATTCTCGATGCCACGCTGGAGCAGTTGGGCACCGTCGGCTGGAACGGCCTCACGATGGAAGGGGTGGCGGCCGGCGCCCAGACCGGCAAGGCCGCCGTCTATCGGCGCTGGCCCTCCAAGGAGGCGCTCGTCGCGGACGCCCTACGGGCCGGATTGCCCCGGCTGGATGCCGTGCCCGATCTGGGCAGCGTGCGCGCGGACCTCATGGCGCTGTGTCGTGACGCGCGGGACGCGATGTTTTCCCGCCCCGGTTTCGCGTTGCGTTCGATCATTCACGAATGCGATCCGACTCAGGCTCAACGCTTCCATACCTTGATCATCGATGGAGTGGTGGAGCCGACCGTGAAATTGCTTCGCGAGGTCGTCAGCCGCGGAATCGGGAGAGGGGAGGTGCGGTCCGACGCGGCGAACGGCTACGTGTTCGATGTCATTCCGGCCATGATGATGTATCGATCGAAGATGTGCGGAAGCGAATGGAATGATCACGAGCTCGATGAGATGATCGACCGGCTCATGCTGCCGCTGCTGCGGCCGGACCGATCGTGAGCGCGGATTCGGTGCCCCTGTGATCGCTCGGCGGGGGCCCTGCGCCGACCGGGGTGTCGCAACGGGATCCCGGCGGCGTAATCTAAGGGCGCCATGCCGTACGAACCACCCACTCACACCGTCGAGCGCTCCCTTCGCGCCACGACCGGAGCGAAGGTCGTTGCCGGTGTCGACGAGGTGGGCCGCGGTGCCTGGGCCGGACCCGTCACCGTCTGCGCCGCCGTCACCGGACTCCGCAGGCCACCCGTAGGCCTCACCGATTCCAAGCTGCTCACCGTCAAGCGGCGCAACGAGCTCTCCCAGGAGCTGCTGACGTGGGTGACCTCGCACGCCCTGGGTCACGCCTCCCCGGAGGAGATCGACGACCTCGGGATGACCGCCGCGCTCCGGCTCGCCGCCGGGCGGGCCCTGGAGGCCCTCCCGATCCGCCCGGACGCGGTGATCCTCGACGGGAAGCACGACTACCTCGGCGCCCCGTGGCGGGTCCGTACGGTGATCAAGGGTGACCAGTCCTGTGTGGCGGTCGCGGCGGCCTCGGTGATCGCCAAGGTCCAGCGCGACAAAATGATGGCCGAACTGGGTATCGACCATGCAGACTTCGGTTTTGCGGACAATGCCGGGTATCCGTCGCCCGTGCACAAGGCCGCACTGGAGGAGCGGGGACCCACTCCGCTCCACCGGTTGTCGTGGGCGTATCTTGATGCGCTGCCCCAGTGGCGGCACCTCAAGAAGGCCCGCACCTGGGCGAACGGGAGCGTTTCGGGAGTCGAAGGTCAACTCGGCTTCGACTTCTGACGATTCCGGTCGCACTGATGTGCCACCCGCTGGCGCTAGCCGCACCAACGTTTGATAAATAACAGCTCATGCCTCTCATTCCCCAGGAGCCTCAGATTCACGAGAGTGCCCAGGGTCCCCGCGCCACTCCGGCCAGCGGCCGCACAGCGCCGACCCCTCGACCTGTACCCGGACCCCGTCCCGCGGCTCCGTCGCGTCCCGGTCGTCCCGGACCCGTCCGGCCCGCACCACCGGCGCAACGCGCGCCGCGTGACGCGGCCGCCAAGCCCGGGCCCTCGGCCCCGGCCGCCCCTGCCGTCGCCGCGCCCGCTTCGGTGACTCCCCAGGTTCAGCTGATCCCGGCCTCGGCCGAGGGGGCGCTGGACGCCGCCGAGGAGGCCGTGGACCTCCTCCTGGAATCGGGCCGTACTCCGGGGGACGTGCTGGTGGTCACCACCGGCGAGCAGCACCCCTGGGCCACCCACGAACTGTCCTTCGGTGAGGCGCCCTACTGGGCGCAGCACGACGCGGGAGACGACGTCTTCTACGCCGATGCCGCCGCCCTGGACCGTGCGGGCGTGCGTCCCGTCGTCGTGGTCGCCGTCAACGGGGGACCCGACTCCGTGGCCGCCACCGCGCTGCCGCTGGCCCGTGCTCGGGCAGCCGGCCTGCTGATCGTCTGCGGCGACCCGCAGCAGATCAACGCGGCACTGAGCGCGGGTGTCTGAGCCGGTTCCGGTAGGCCGGTAGGCGCCGGGGTCACGGAGGCGTCGCCTGTGCGGCGCCTCTGTGGTGTGCGCCCCGCCGGTAGGGCTTTTGCGTGTGCCGGACGGCCGGAGTCCGGGCGCGCGAGGATGCGGGTCGCCCCCGGGAGGTTCGCACCTCCCGGGGGCCGACGTTCCTGTCGTGTCTTCGGCCGCCGGCCGCCTCTCAGCGGGCTGCCGCGCGCCGGAGTACCTCCGAGGCGGCGCCGCCGGTTCGGGGCAGCGGCGGTGGGGCCTCGGACAGTGCGAAGGGCTCCGGAGTCGAATCGGCGTGGGGCCGACGGCCTCCGCGCCCCTCGCCGAGAACCTGCCAGCCGTCCCGGGTGAGCGTGATGTACGCCCCACAGCGCAACCCGTGCAACGTGCAGGCATCGCGCAGACCCCACATCCACGCCCCGTCCTCTTCCGTCCAGCGCGCGTCGCCGTCCCGGCAGTAGAGCAGCACGGCGGTGCGCACGGGCGTGCGCAGCCGAAGGTCGTGCGGGATGACCCGGCGCAGCTGGGCGAGCAGGGCGTTGCGGAACATCCAGCCGTCGGACGATGCCTGGCGCCGGGTGAACGAGGCGCTGGCCCGCACCCGTTCGTCCGGGTCGAGCACGGCCACGATCGCGGTGGCCGGCCGTGGCCGGTGCCGCGAGTGCAGTCCGCTGACGACTTCCCGCGGGTTGCGCAGCAGCGGGATGCCGGCCGCTGCCCACTCGGCGGGTTCGAGCAGGCGGGTGGCGGAGGTGGCGGACGTGGACGTCGACAGCGATGCCGCCGAGGACGGAGCGAATCCGAAGGTCACGATCCTCCCTTCGGCTACGGCCCACACAGCGGGCGGGTCGGATTCGGGGGAGCGCACGCCGCAGCAAAGCCCTACCGGACTACGGGCGAGCCGTGCGGGGAGCGGAACTCAATTCTTCCTGGCGAACTGGGATGCGGCAACGAGCAATTGGGGCCACCGACCGTTATGTGACGATGAGTGACTTATATCCTTACCCAGTGATTCTCGGAAGGACACGTGAGCCGCCAGCTCACGCCCTGTGAGTGCCTCCGCGGCGGCGGATTCGACGGACAACCACACCGGCCCACCGATGCCGAGGCTCCACTGACAGGCGGTCGGACGCGCTCGGGACACGCGTCGACGGTCGCAACCCGTGGTCAGCCTTGCACGGCCAGTACCAGAGGCAACACCCCCTGCGCGCCCGCGCGGCGCAGCATCCGGGCCGCGACCGCGAGAGTCCAGCCCGTCTCGGTGTAGTCGTCCACGAGCAGAACGGGTCCCGCAGCTTCGGTGAGCGCGGCGGCGAGCGCCGGCGGCACCTCCAGCATGCCGTGGAGCGCCTTGAGGCGCTGGGCGCTGTTGCTCCGGGAGATCGGCGAGGCGTCGGCCGTGTACTCCACCGAGCCCAGGAGCGGCAGTCGGCCGACTTCGGAGATGCGCGCACCAAGGGAATGGATCAACCGCGGTCGGGTGCGGGAGGCGATGGTGACCACGCCGACCGGGCGTGGCGAGGCGTCGCTCACCGCGGAGGCCCAACCGCCGGGACCCTTCGCCCAGTCGGCCAGCACCCCCACCACGGCCCTCGCGACATCGTCCGGAACCTGCTCGTCGGAAGCCTGGGCAGTGAACATCGGGCGCAACCGGTTGCCCCAGCCGATGTCGGAGAGGCGCCCCAACGCCCGCCCGGTCGAAGCCTGTTCACCGGCCGGAATGCGCCCCTTGAGTTCCACGCCGATCGCCGGGAGGCCGGTCGGCCACATCCGGCGGGGCTCCACCTCGACGCCCGCGCGGCCCAGGTCCACTCGCGCGGCGTCCAGCGCGGCCGTGGACGTCTCTGCGGTGTAGCGCGCCCCCGCGCAATTGTCGCACCGGCCGCAGGGCTTGGCGCCCTCGTCGTCGAGCTGACGCTGCAGGAACTCCATCCGGCAGTCCGTCGTCGACGCGTACTGCCGCATCGCCTCCTGCTCGGCCTTGCGCTGCCTGGCGACCCACGCGTACCGCTCGGTCTCGTACGTCCACGGCTGCCCGGTCGCGAGCCAGCCGCCCTTGACCCGTTTGACCGCCCCGTCCACGTCGAGGACCTTGAGCATGGTCTCCAGGCGGGAGCGGCGCAGCTCCACCAAGGGCTCCAGAGCGGGCAGCGACACGGGGCGCCCCGCCCGCGCGAGGACGTCCAGGGTGCGGCGCACCAGCTCCTCCGACGGGAAGGCGAGCGACGCGAAGTACTCCCAGATCGCCTCGTCCTCCTTCCCCGGCAGCAGGAGAACCTCCGCGTGCTCCACACCGCGGCCGGCGCGGCCCACCTGCTGGTAGTACGCGATGGGGGAGGAGGGCGAACCCAGGTGCACGACGAATCCGAGGTCGGGCTTGTCGAAGCCCATGCCGAGCGCGGAGGTTGCGACCAGCGCCTTGACCTTGTTGGCCAGCAGGTCCTCCTCGGCCTGCTGCCGGTCGGCGTTCTCCGTGCGTCCGGTGTACGAGGCGACGATGTGGCCGCGCTGGCGGAGGAAGGCGGTGACCTCCTCCGCGGCGGCGACGGTGAGCGTGTAGACGATTCCGGAGCCGGGCAGGTCGTCGAAGTGGTCGGCGAGCCACGCCATCCGGTGCGCGGCGTCGGGCAGCCGCAGCACGTTCAGGCTGAGGCTCTCGCGGTCCAGCGGGCCGCGCAGCACCAGGGCGTCCGAGGTGCCGCCGGTGCCGAGCTGTTCGGCTACGTCGGACGTCACGCGCGCATTGGCGGTAGCGGTCGTCGCGAGCACCGGTACCCCCGCCGGGAGATCGGTGAGCATGGTCCGCAGCCGACGGTAGTCCGGGCGGAAGTCGTGGCCCCAGTCGGAGATGCAGTGGGCTTCGTCGACCACGAGCAGCCCGGTCGCGGCGGCCAGTGCGGGCAGTACCTCGTCCCGGAAATCAGGGTTGTTGAGCCGCTCCGGGCTGACCAGCAGGACGTCGACCTCGCCGGCGGCGATCTCGGCCTGCACGGTGGCCCACTCCTCGGTGTTCGAGGAGTTGATCGTCCGTGCGTGGATACCGGCCCGGGCCGCGGCCTCGACCTGGTTGCGCATCAGGGCGAGCAGCGGGGAGACGATCACCGTGGGGCCCGAACCGCGGGCTCGGAGCAGAGAGGTCGCCACGAAATAGACGGCGGACTTGCCCCACCCCGTCCGCTGCACCACCAGGGCCCGGCGCCGGTCCGCGACCAGCGCCTCGATCGCCCGCCACTGGTCCTCGCGCAGCCGGGCCACGCCTGTGGCATCACCGACGAGGCGGGCGAGTACGGCGTCGGCGTCGGCCCGGAGATCCGCGTTGTTCGTGTGCTCCATGCCCCCATACAACAGGACGGCGCTGACAATCCGGTCAGCGGCGGAGGGGACCGGGTATTGCCCGGCGGCACCGAGGCCCCTCCCCTCCGGATTCCTGACGTGCCCCTGATCGGACTTTTCCACAGGCCAAGCGGAACCTCATGATCCGCGAGATCGTCGGCGCATGACGAATCACAGCGAAACCACTGGATCCTCCGAAAACGGCGACATCACCGGACACGACGGACGCGAGCACCCGGCGAGCGCCGGCCACACGGTGTTCGAGGGAGACGTCGGGTACGGCGCGAACCCCGCCGACCACCAGGTCACCCTGCGGACTCCGGCGGAGCTGGCCGACGCCCTGCCCTACCTGCTCGGGTACCGGCCGGAGGACAGCATCGTCCTGGTCGCCCTGCACGACCGTGGCGGACGAGGCCGGTTCGGCGGCCGGGCACGGCTCGGCATTCCCGCGAACCCGGACGACTGGGGAGCCGTCGCCCAGCAGTTGACGCAGGGGCTCGTGAAGGGCAGCGAACGCCGGGGCACCCGTCCCGCGAGCATGGTCGCCTACCTCTGCCAGGAACCGGGAAAGGGGGAGACGGGCCGTCAGGTGATGGAGCGGCTCGAACCGCTGGCCCACCGACTGCGCCTCGAGTGCGGCCGCCTCGACGTCCCCGTGATCGAGGCGCTCTGTATCGCCGACGGCCGTTTCTGGTCGTACTGCTGCGGCGGCAAGGGCTGTTGCCCGGTCGAAGGGGTGGCGATGGGCCTGCCCGGCACCTCTGTGCTGGCCGCGGCCGCGACCTACGCGGGCATCCAGGTCCGCGGCACCCTGCGCGAGTTGCGTGCCCGACTGCTTCCCCTGGAGACCGGTGCCGCGCTGGAGCAGGAGATCGCCCTGGACACCGCCGGTATGGCGCTCGTCCCGAGGATCCTCGACGAGGCGAGCCGCGCGGCCGTGGCCCAGGAGACGCTGGATCTGGCCGGCCGGGTGGTGCGCCGCCTCGCCGAGGCCCCCGTGGTGCCGGGCGCTCTCCCGGCGGACCGCCGAGACGACGAACTGCTCGGATCCGACGAGGCCGCAGCGTTGATTCTCGGCCTCCAGGACCGGGTGACGCGTGACCGGGCGGCGGGCTGGATGGAGGGCGACGAGGCGGCCCCCGCCCTGCGTCTCTGGCGGGCCCTGGCCCGGCGCTGCGTCGGACCCTACGGCGAACACGCGGCGGCGCCCCTCACCCTCGCCGGCTGGGTCGCCTGGTCCACCGGCGATGAGCTCGAGGCGAGGGAGGCTCTCGCCATGGCCCTGGGAGCGGACCCGGACTATCTGTTCGCCCGCCTTCTGCACCAGGCCTGCAACGAGGGCCTCGACCCCGAGTCGGTCCGACGCTGTCTGCGCGCCGAGCGCGAGGACGGCGGGCTGCCCACGACAGCCGCAACGCCCGGCAAGCCGCCTGTGACCGAAGACTCCGAGGGACCCGAGGGGGCCGAGGGCAGCAAAACGTCCGAGGGCACGCAGGACCCGGGCGGGACGGAATTCCCCGCAGGCCAGTGCGGAACAGAGAGGGGAGAGGCGTCCGCCGACCTTCGGGGTCCAGACGCGGGGAATCGCCCCGGCGAGGAAAGCCGTTCCGAGCAGGGAGGCCGCTCCGGCGATGGAGACCGCTCCAGCGCGCCGGACGACCGGGACGGCGCCGGCGAAGCCGGGCACGGGGACCGACCCGGCGAGGTGAAGGGCCGCACCTCCGGCGTACTCCCGCACGCTTCGGCCACGCCCGCCTCGGAACCTGCGCCGGTACCCGCCCCCGCCGCTGCTCGCAGGCGCCGCCGTGTCCGCCCCAGCGCAGCGGGCGCGGTCCACGCACCGGCAGCGGCCGGAGCGGAAGAAGGCCAGGAACCGGAACGCCACGCGCGGGGAGCGAACGAGCCTCGCGCTCACACACCGAGGCCGCGTGTCACGCGCCCTGCCGCGCCGAGCCGGGGCGGATCCCGAACCCGCCCCGCGGGGAAGGCCCCTACGCGGCGCCGCGACGCCTGCCCGGAAGGCCTGCGGTCCGACAGCGGCGACACGACGGGGCAGGGGTGACGCCCGTCCTGCCGCCGGGGTGAAGGACGGTGCTGCGCGGGCGGGCCGGCGAGGACCGAGGCCGCGGTGACGGACTGCCCTCCCGGGTGAACGCCGCCGACCGGACACCCCGCCCCGACAGCCCTGACGTGGCCTCGAAACCGACTTCGCAGGCTCCGAAGCCGACTCCGCAGCCTCCGCAGCCGGCTCCGCGGGCTCCGAAGCCGGCCCGGCGGGTGACCGGATCCGGCGGCCATTCGGTGGGGCCTGCGGCCCAGGGGCGTGACCTGGCGGAGTCCCGCCCCGTTCACCTGAGTGGCGGAACGCCTGCACGGGGCGCGCCGCCGCAGCGCACCCGCCCTGCCGGAGCCGTCCACCCGGCCTCGACCATGCCCGAGGCGCACAGAGAGCAGAAGAAGTCACCGCATGCACCAGCCGACTCCGCCCTCAGCCGCCGACGCACTCTCCAGCCACGACACCTCGACGCCGGTCCCCGACGCGGGAGCCGACCCACCGCTCACGGACGGGCCGGATCCGCACCGGGCCGGAGTTCCGGGCGAGGGCCGGCGCACCTCACCACCCGCTCCCACCACCGGCCCGGTCGCAGGCCCGCGCCCGCCCGCCGGACCGGGCAGCCGCGGCACGTCCGCCTTCCCGTCGGCCGGCACCGCGCGGCGCCCGCCGCCCTCGTCCAGAGGCGCCGGACCTTCGCCCGGGACGCCGGCCCAGCCCCGCCCGGTCGGCCTGCCCCCCGCCCACACGGCGATGATCTGCGTCGCCCTGCCGGGCCTCGCCATCTCGACCGATCAGGGGCAGCTGACGGGGCATGGGCTGGAAGGGTTCTACCGGGCGGGCCGACGCGTCCTGTCCCGTTGCCAGGTGCGGGTGGCGGGACGTGAACCGCTGGCGGTCCAGGCCCGGATGACCTCGGCCGACCGGGCCCGTTTCATCGGCACGCTCCGGGTCACACCGCACGGCGGCCCGGACCCGGACATCGTCGTCGAGCGGACCCGTTCCGCGGACGGCACGGAACTGATCACGCTGCACAGCGCCGCCGCCCGGCCGCTGCGCCTCCCGGTCGAGGTGGCGCTCGGTACCGATCTGGCCGACCTGGGGGCGATCGCGTCCGGCACCGTGGGGCCCGAACTCGCCGCCAGCGTCCACGACTGCGGCCTGCGGTGGTCCTGTGCCGCCGGGGCCTCGAGCGTCACGGCCGACCCGCCGCCGGCCGACGCGATCGCCTCCGCGGGACTGCTGCGCTGGGACTTCGACGTGCCTCCCGGCGGAACCGTCCGCGTGGAGCTGAGAGTCCGCCTGGACGGTGCGGGACCGGTCCGAGCCGTGGGGCGGGCGGCCACCGGCCCGTTGGCCACGGCACAGGCGACGGGCGACGATCCACGCGTCCGGGCGCTCCTGGCGGCGAGCGTCGCGGACCTCCAGGCCTTGTTGGTGCGCGACCCGGCACATCCCGCGGACACCCACCTCGCGGCAGGGGCGCCGTGGCGCTGCGGCCTGGCACCTGCGGACGCGCTTGTCGCGGCCCGCATGACACTGCCTCTCGGGACCCGCCTCACCGTCGGCACGCTGCGCACCCTGGCCCGTACACAGATCACGGCTCCGGGACCACGGTGCGGCATGATCCCCGGCCCCCGTCGGGACGCGGGCGCGCACCTTCCGCCGGGATGCACGGGCACCGAGGCCACGCTGCTCTTCCCGGTGCTCCTCGCGGAGGCCCGCCGATGGGGCCTGCCCGACCACGAGACGGAGGAGCTGCTCCCGGCCGCCGAGCGCTGCCTGGCCTGGCTGCGCACCACGGTCGGCGAGGGGCCCTACGTGAGTGATCCCCAACCCGGTGGGCCCGTCCGCTGCGAGACACAGGCCTACGCCCACCGGGCCGCACTGCTCGGCGCCGACCTGCTCGACGCCTGCGGCAGACCGGGCGGGGACGGGCTGCGGGAGTGGTCCCGCAAGCTGCGCGCCACCTTCCGGCGGGACTTCTGGATCGACGACCCCGGAGGCGGCCGGCCCGCGGCCGCCCGTACCCCGGACGGGCGGCCGCTGCCCCACCTCTGCGCGACGGCGGTCCACCTGCTCGACACCGGGTTGCTGGGCGGCGGCGCTCACGCTCCCGGGCTGCTGGACCGGGTGCAGACCGAACAGCTGGCCCGGCTGCTCGGCAGCCCGGTCATGGACTCGGGCTGGGGGCTGCGTGGCCTCGGCGCGAAGGAGGTCGGCTACAACCCCTTCGGCCACCGCAGCGGCGCCGTCCGGGTCCACGAGACGGCGATCGCCGTCGCCGGCCTGGCAGCCGCGGGCTACGAGAAGGAGGGCGCCGCGCTGCTGCGAGGCGTACTGACGGCGGCCGAGGCCTTCGGCCACCGCCTCCCGGAGATGTACGCGGGGGAGCAACGCGGTGACGGGACGGCCCCGCTTCCCCACCCGGCCGCCTGTCGTCCCGCGGCCACTTCGGCGGCGGCCGGTGTCCTGTTGCTGAACACCCTGGCCGGCGTCCGGCCCGATGCTCCGGGCGGGACCGTCACCCTGCGGCCACTGCGCGGCGCACCCCTGGGGGAGATCGGCCTGACCGGGCTGCGGGTCGCCGGTGCCCCCTTCTCCGTACGGGTCAGTCGGCTCGGTCTCGCCATGGTCGAGGAAGCGGCCGACGGACTCCAGTTGGGAGTGTGACCTCGTACGACACACCTCCGGACGCCGGCCCGGGCGGACGACGACGGCCGGGCGGTACCGAAGTGGATCAGCCATCGAAGCGGCCGACGAAGGGAGTGTTTATCGTCAGGAAGACGACTATGATCGCCGCATGCCCTACGACCCGTCAGCCTTTCCGCCCTTCGCCGTCACCGTGGACCTGGTCGTGCTGACCGTGCGCCGCCATGCCCTGTGCGCGCTGGCGGTGCGCAGGGGCGAGGCGCCGTTCCAGGGACGGTGGGCGCTTCCGGGCGGCTTCGTACGGGCCGACGAGGACCTCACCCAGGCCGCGGCGCGCGAGCTGGCCGAGGAGACGGGACTGCGTGCCCACGATCCCTCGGCCCCGGCGCACGACAACGGTGCCCATCTGGAGCAGCTCGCCACGTACGGCGACCCCAAGCGCGACCCCAGGATGCGTGTCGTCAGCGTCGCGCACCTGGCGCTCGCACCGGACCTGCCGGCCCCGCGAGCGGGCGGAGACGCCAGCAACGCGCGGTGGGCGCCGGTGGAGGAACTGCTTCAGCACGGCGGTTACGGGCGGGACGGTGAGCCGGTCGCACCGCTCGCCTTCGATCACACCCAGATCCTCGCGGACGGCGTGGAGCGGGCCCGTTCCAAGATCGAGTACTCGTCCCTCGCGACCGCGTTCTGCCCCACCGAATTCACGGTCGGCGAGCTCCGCCGGGTCTACGAGGCGGTGTGGGGCGTGGCGCTCGACCCGCGCAACTTCCACCGCAAGGTGACCGGCACACCCGGCTTCCTGGTGCCCACCGGTGGCACCACCACCCGGCAGGGCGGCCGCCCTGCGCAGTTGTTCCGAGCGGGCGGCGCGACTTTGCTCAATCCGCCGATGCTGCGGCCCGAGGTGTGACGCAGGCCGATCGGGCCGGCCGCAGGTCGGGGAGGTGCTCGAACCGGTCGGCCGCGGCTGCGTGACGTCTGCGCGGTGCCACCGTGCGGTGAACGGAAAAAAGGGATATACCGCGCTATCTTGCTACGGGTGATCCAGGCCTTCGGACTGACCAGCAACTCCCGCAAGGCGCTCCCGCCCGCCGTCGACGATGTCTCCTTCGAGGCGCGCGCGGGCCGCGTCACCGTGCTGCTCGGAGCGCCGGGCGCGGGCAAGACCACGGCGCTGAGACTCATGCTCGGACTCCAGCAGGGCCGCGGACTCGCCTACTTCCGCGGCCGTCCGCTGCACCGCATCGCCCACCCCTCGCGCGAGGTCGGCGTCCTCCTCGGCGATGTGCCGGGCCACCCGGCCCGCACCGTCCGGGGTCACCTGCGCATGCTGTGCGCGGCTGCCGGGGTTCCGGTGCGGCGGGCCGACGAAGTGCTCGAGGTGGTCGGCCTCGTCAGTCTGCGCGACGAACGCCTCGGCACCCTGTCCCGCGGCATGGACCGGCGGCTGGGCCTTGCCTGCGCTCTCCTCGCCGACCCGCACACCCTCGTCCTCGACGATCCGGCCGACGGCCTCTCGGGGCGCGAGAGCCGCTGGCTGCACGGCATGCTGCGCGCCCACGCGGACCAGGGCGGCACCGTCCTGACGACCACGACCGACCCCAAGGAGGCCGCCCGCACCGCCGACCGGGTCATCACCCTGGACCGGGGCACAGTGGTCTGCGATCAAGAGGCCACCGACTTCGCCCGCACCCGGCTGCGCCCCCGGGTGGCCGTCCGCAGCCCGCACGCCGCCCGCCTGGCCGCTGTGCTCGCCAGGGAGGCGCGAACCGCCCAGCGCTCCGTCGAGGTCGTGCAGGAGGACGGCAATCGGCTCTCCGTGTACGGCAGTAGCTGTGCCCAGGTCGGCGAGACGGCGTTCCGACACGACATCCTGGTCCACCAACTCGCCGACGAGACGGGCGACATGGGGCCGGGGGCAGGGGCGGAGGGCCAGTGGCGGGCGGCCTCCGAGGCAAGGCGGGGGTTCTCGGCGCAAGCAGGCGACCAGGGCCCCGCGGAGAGGGAACCGACCACCCTCGCCGCCCCCGGTCCGGGCACGGAACGCGCGGAGGCCGCGGAAGACGCACGGGTGGCGAGCGAATCCCGGCGCACGGGCACCTCGGACGCCTCGGACGCCTCGGACGCCTCGGACGGCCAGGACGGCCAGGACGGCCAGGACGGCCAGGACGGCCAGGACGGCCAGGACGGCCAGGACGGCCAGGACGGCCAGGACGGCCAGGACGGCCAAGGCGACGAGCGTCCACCGTCCGCAGCGCCGTACCGGCCGGCCGACGCGGTGCCTCGGGAGAGCCTCCCGGCCTGCGGCCTCGGCTCCCCGTCCGGTATCCCGGCTTCCGACGGCGACTCCTCGTCCGGTGTCGCGGCGCCCGCCGCCGCCGTCGGCCGGACTGCTGAGACCCTGGACGCGACGGCGGCTCCGACCGCCCCCGGCAGGCACTCCGAGAGTGGACCGGCCGCATCCGCAGTCACGATCGTCGACGAACTCCGACCGCCCGGAAAAGCCGGCGCCTCCGACGGCGCCGCCCCAGGTACCCACCCGGACGCCCCCCGTTCCCCGGCCGCGTCTGGACTGCCCACGGCTCAGCGCTCCGTCCGCCCCTTCGCGTCTCGCGATGTCCACACCCTGCCCGCCCTGCCGCCTCCCATCTCCGTCCGCTCGGCCCCCAGCCCGCTGCGCCCGCTCCGCTACGAACTCCGTCGAGCCACCGGGATCGGCACCGGATTCACCACCGGTGCCGCCGTGCTGATCGTCTCCGCCCTCATCGCCCTGCTCCTGGCCCGCGCGGGGCACACCGCGCAGGCACGGCTGCTGGCCGCGTGGCCCACGGAGCTTCCGCTGCCGCCCGCGGCGCTCGGCGCGGGACTGCTCGGTGCGCTGGCCTTCGGCGACGAATTCCGCCACCCCGCCCTGGCCGCGGACCGCGGCACCGTGCCCCGAAGGCTCGGGGTGCTCACCGCCAAGCTCCTCGTCGCCGCTCTCACCGCACTGATGCTGGCCTTTCTCACGGTGGGCTGCGACGCCGAAGCGCTCTATCTCGTCTACGGACGGGAGGTCGCACAGGTTCCCGGGGACTGGCTTTCCCTGAGCGCGAGTTGGATCGGTCTCGTGGTCGGCTGCGCCTGGACCGGTGTGCTGGCCGCGGGTGTCTTCCGTTCCACCACGGCCGGACTGGCGGCGGTGGTCGCCATGCCCGTGGTCGTCCTGCCGGTCGTACAGAAGGCCGTGGAGAGCACGTCCGTGCGGACGGCGGCCGGATTCTCGATGCGGTTGCGCGAGCTGCTCCTGGTGCAGTGGCCCTTCGGCGGAGAGCGCTATCTGGCCGCCGCGGCACGTGTGATCGCCCAACCGGTCGGCGGCGCAATGACGTTGTCGCTGACGGCTCTGCTGTGCGCGTACCTGCTCACGACCCTGCGCAACAGGGCCCGATGACCACCGGCCGGGCCGATCCGATCCCGGCGTGTGCGCAACTCCCCGAAGAAAGCCCATTTCTTTCCGATAAGGCGTCAATTGCGACGGGGTGAGCGATCACCCTTTCGTGTGCTTTTCACCAAAGACCTCAAGGGAGTTGGAAGCAGCGCCGACAAAGGATCCGTGAGTACCCTTGCGCACACCATGATGACCGCCGCCCGCTCCACCGACTCCGGTCTGGCCGGCCCGGGCGAACTCGACCGCTATCCCTTCGGTGAGGCCCCCGTGGCCGAACGCGTCGGAGCCCCCGTATGGGAGTCCGCGGAACCTGAGCTTGGCCGCGTGGGCCGCCGCGCCGCGGGCAGCCGGGGGCGCGGACTGCACGGCCAACTCGTCCAGCAGCTCGGTCAGATGATCGTCTCGGGCGACCTGGGTGCCGACCGACCGCTGGTGCCCGAGGAGATCGGTCAGCGGTTCGAGGTGTCCCGCACCGTCGTCCGCGAGTCGCTGCGCGTCCTCGAGGCCAAGGGCCTGGTCAGTGCCCGTCCGAACGTCGGCACGCGCGTGCGTCCCGTGAGCGACTGGAACCTTCTCGACCCGGACATCATCGAGTGGCGGGCGTTCGGCCCCCAGCGCGATGATCAACGGCGGGAGCTGAATGAGCTGCGCTGGACGATCGAGCCGCTGGCCGCGCGCCTCGCCGCAGGGCACGGCCGTGCCGACATCCAGCAGCGCATGGCCGACATGGTCGAGATCATGGCGCACGCCATGGGGCAGGGTGACGCCCTCACCTACTCCCGGGCCGACGCCGAGTTCCACTCGCTGCTCATCCAGGTCGCGGGCAACCGCATGCTGGAACACCTTTCCGGGATCGTGTCGTCCGCCCTCCAGGTCTCCGGCGGCCCCGTCACGGGCTGTGACCGGCCGAGCGACGCGTCGCTGGGACACCATGGCCGGATCGTCGACGCCCTCGCGGCGGGCGACGGCACCGCCGCCGAGACGGCCATGCGGGCGCTGCTCACCGTTCATCCCGAGGTGGAGCGCGTCGTGCCGGCACCGCGCGAGCACTGACCGCACCGCGCGGGGGACGGTCGGGGGTGCCTCCCCCTCCCGCGTCGTCCTCGGCCGCTCCTTCCGTACTCCCCTCGGACCCCGCAGAACCCGTCACGGGGCCTGCGGGGTCCGACGGTCGATGTGGCCGAACAGGCTCTGGCGGTACCGGTAGGCTCGACGGGTGACCTCATCTGCCCGCGTCTGACCGTTTTTGAACGCTTACGGGGTGTGACTCGGGCCACGAAGATTGGGCGTAACGCTTGTGGAAACAACGCGATGACCTAAGAGGTGACCGCCGCGGAGGGAATACGGACGCCGTTCAAGGCGCTGTGAATCCTCCCGGCCCCCGCCCGCGCCGTCGGCCCACCCCCAGGCCGGTGGTCGGCTCCTGTCCGTCACGGACGGGGCCGGAAGCCGTTTTCCAACGTTCCGAGAGGTTGTTCGTGTCGGCCAGCACATCCCGTACGCTCCCGCCTGAGATCGCCGAGTCCGTCTCTGTCATGGCGCTCATTGAGCGGGGAAAGGCTGAGGGGCAGATCGCCGGCGACGATGTGCGTCGGGCCTTCGAAGCTGACCAGATTCCGGCCACTCAGTGGAAGAACGTACTGCGCAGCCTCAACCAGATCCTCGAGGAAGAGGGTGTGACGCTGATGGTCAGTGCCGCGGAGCCCAAGCGCACCCGAAAGAGCGTCGCAGCGAAGAGTCCGGCCAAGCGCACCGCCACCAAGACGGTCGCGGCGAAGGCGGTGACCACGAGGAAGGCCACCGCCACGGCCGCCCCGGTCACCCCGGCGGCTCCCGCTGTGGACGATCCCGCAGACGAAGCCGCCCCCGCCAAGAAGGCGGCTGCCAAGAAGACGACCGCCAAGAAGACGGTCGCGAAGAAGACCGTCGCCAAGAAGACGGCGGCCAAGAAGACCGCAGGCAAGGACGACGCCGAGGTTGCCGAGGACGAGGTCCTCGAGGACGCCAAGCCCGGCGAAGAGGAAGAGGAGGGGACCGAGAACAAGGGTTTCGTCCTCTCCGACGACGACGAGGACGACGCGCCTGCCCAGCAGGTCGCCGTGGCCGGTGCCACCGCCGACCCGGTGAAGGACTACCTCAAGCAGATCGGCAAGGTCCCGCTGCTCAACGCCGAGCAGGAGGTCGAGCTCGCCAAGCGCATCGAGGCCGGTCTGTTCGCCGAGGACAAGCTGGCCAACGCGGACAAGCTCGCCCCGAAGCTCAAGCGCGAGCTGGAGATCATCGCCGAGGACGGCCGACGCGCCAAGAACCACCTTCTGGAGGCCAACCTCCGTCTGGTGGTCTCCCTGGCCAAGCGTTACACCGGCCGCGGCATGCTCTTCCTGGACCTCATCCAGGAGGGCAACCTCGGTCTGATCCGCGCGGTCGAGAAGTTCGACTACACCAAGGGCTACAAGTTCTCCACGTACGCCACCTGGTGGATCCGTCAGGCGATCACCCGCGCCATGGCCGACCAGGCCCGCACCATCCGTATCCCGGTGCACATGGTCGAGGTCATCAACAAGCTCGCGCGCGTGCAGCGCCAGATGCTCCAGGACCTGGGCCGCGAGCCCACCCCGGAGGAGCTGGCCAAGGAACTCGACATGACCCCGGAGAAGGTCATCGAGGTCCAGAAGTACGGCCGCGAGCCCATCTCGCTGCACACCCCGCTGGGTGAGGACGGTGACAGCGAGTTCGGTGACCTCATCGAGGACTCCGAGGCCGTGGTCCCGGCCGACGCGGTCAGCTTCACGCTTCTCCAGGAGCAGCTGCACTCCGTCCTCGACACCCTGTCCGAGCGCGAGGCGGGCGTCGTCTCCATGCGGTTCGGTCTCACCGACGGTCAGCCGAAGACCCTCGACGAGATCGGCAAGGTGTACGGCGTGACGCGCGAGCGCATCCGTCAGATCGAGTCCAAGACCATGTCCAAGCTGCGCCACCCGTCCCGTTCGCAGGTGCTGCGCGACTACCTCGACTAGGTCGTAGCCGTACGAAGCCGAAGGCCCGGTCTCCCGTCAGGGAGCCGGGCCTTCGGCTTCGGCGCAAGGGTGCGGGCCGCCGCGCGCTGGATGACTCTGGGTGTCCATCAGTCACTCCAGAGTGAGGAGCGCGCATGCGTCGTCCCCTGGTCCGGGCCCTGTCCCGGCCGTTGATCCTGGCGGCCGCGGCGGTGGCCATACCCTTGGCCTCCGCGGTCCCGGCGGCCTCCGACGGTGTTGTCGTGGGCGGCTTCCCGGTCGATGTCTCCCAGAGCCCGTGGACGGTCGCGCTGTCCAGTCGTGACCGGTTCGGAGGTACGCGCTCCGGGCAGTTCTGCGGAGGCGTGGCGGTCGGCCCCTCCACCGTGCTCACAGCGGCCCACTGCATGGGCGAGGACGTCCTGGGTGCACCGCCCGGGCAGCTGGCCGACCTGAAGGTCGTCGCGGGCCGTACGGACCTGTACAGGGACACCGGACAGGAGGTCTCCGTGCGCGGCGTCTGGGTGAATCCGGGCTACGACGGCGTCAGTAACGCGGGCGACTTCGCCGTACTCACCCTTGCGCAGCCCCTTCCGGCGGCCGCGGTCATCCCCATGGCCGCCGAGGGCGATCCGGCGTACGAGGCCGGCACGGAGGCCGTGGTCTACGGCTGGGGTGACGCTACCGGGTTCGGCGCGTACGCCCACAGTCTGCGAGCGGCCCGTGTGCATGTGCTGTCCGACGCGTCCTGCGAGCGGGCCTACCCGGGTACCTCGGACGGCACCTACGACGCGCGGAGCATGGTGTGCGCCGGGGAGGAGCGGGGCGGTCGGGATGCCTGCCAGGGGGACAGCGGCGGGCCGCTGGTCGCGCAGGGCCGACTCATCGGGCTCGTGTCCTGGGGCAGCGGTTGTGGGCGCGCGGGAAGTCCCGGCGTCTACACGCGGGTGTCCGACGCCGTGAAGACGCTGGGCTGGACGCGGGCGCTCGGAGGCGCGACGCGGGTCCCTGAGGGCGTCTGAGCGAGCCCCGCTCCCTCGGGGCCGGGTCTTCGGGTCACGAGAGCGGGCGGCCGCCCCTGATGCAGGGGCGGCCGCCCGTATACCGGCCTGTGCCGGTCATGGCTCGTCGTGGACGCGCAGATCAGCGCTCTTCTTCCGGGGTAGAGGCCGGAACGGTCGTCAGCCGCTCTGTCTCGTCCTGTATCTCAGCGGCGATCTTCTTGAGTTCCGGCTCGAACTTGCGGCCGTGGTGGGCGCAGAAGAGCAGTTCTCCGCCGCTGAGCAGCACGACGCGTACGTACGCCTGGGCGCCGCAGCGGTCGCAGCGGTCTGCGGCCGTCAGCGGGCTCGCGGGGGTCAGAACAGTAGTCACGTCGCCTCTTCTCTAGCTCGACGAGCTGTCGTACCAGGGTCAACATCCAACCAGCCCCAAAACGTTCCCGCTCGTGGCTTGTCCTCGAAAAAATCTTTCCGAGGTGGCCGTCTGCTGCCGGTTTGGCGGCGAATGTGCCGTATTGCGTGGTCTGTAGTGCTTACGGTTTCGCGCTGTCGGTCATGGTTCCATCCTCCCGGCTGGGTTGCCGGTTTGTTCATGAGGACGTGCCCGGAGCCTAAATGGTTCATGCCTCGAAGGGAACGTGATATGTACTTCACTCAATCGAGGGATCGAACACGTATGCGACGCTGGACTAGTCTGAGTTCAGACGAGGGTGGCGTTACAACGGCTCTACCAGGCCTCGGTACCCTCTTGGCGGCAACCCAAGCCGCGCCCTTACCCAGAAGGGCCTCAAGTGAAATTCAGCGAGGAGCGAACCGCGTGACCGCCGAAACGTCCGTGCCGTCCACAGCGCTGCTGGCAGGAGCAGACCGGGACGGTTCCAACTACACCGCGCGGCACCTGCTCGTCCTCGAGGGGCTCGAGGCCGTGCGGAAGCGCCCGGGTATGTACATCGGCTCGACCGACAGCCGTGGTCTGATGCACTGCCTGTGGGAAATCATCGACAACTCCGTCGACGAGGCACTGGGCGGCTACTGCGACCACATCGAGGTGATCCTCCACGACGACGCCTCGGTCGAGGTCCGTGACAACGGCCGGGGCATCCCGGTCGACGTCGAGCCCAAGACGGGGCTGTCCGGCGTCGAGGTCGTCATGACCAAGCTGCACGCCGGCGGCAAGTTCGGCGGCGGCTCCTACGCCGCCTCCGGCGGTCTGCACGGCGTCGGCGCCTCCGTGGTGAACGCTCTGTCCGCCCGCCTCGACGTCGAGGTGGACCGAGGCGGCCACACGCACGCGATCAGCTTCCGGCGCGGTGTTCCGGGCTCCTTCGCCGCGGACGGCCCCGAATCCAAGTTCGAGACGGGCGGCCTGCGGAAGATCAAGAGGGTCGCCAAGAACCGGACCGGCACCCGGGTGCGCTACTGGGCCGATCGTCAGATCTTCCTCAAGGACGCCAAGCTCTCCCTCGAGAACCTCCATCAGCGCGCCCGCCAGACCGCCTTCCTGGTGCCCGGCCTGACCATCGTCGTCCGCGACGAGTACGGCCTCGGCGAAGGCGGAAGCAAGGGCGAGGAGTCCTTCCGCTTCGACGGTGGCATCAGCGAGTTCTGCGAGTACCTGGCCAACGACAAGCCCGTCTGCGACGTCCTCCGCTTCACCGGCCACGGCACCTTCAAGGAGACCGTCCCGGTCCTGGACGAGCACGGGCAGATGACTCCGACCGAAGTCACCCGTGAGCTCGGCGTCGACGTGGCGCTGCGCTGGGGCACCGGCTACGACGTGAACCTCAAGTCGTTCGTCAACATCATCGCCACGCCCAAGGGCGGCACTCACGTCGCCGGCTTCGAGCAGGCGGTCGCCAAGACGATGAACGAGGTGCTGCGCGCCAAGAAGCTGCTGCGCGTGGCCGAGGACGACATCGTGAAGGACGACGCCCTGGAGGGCCTGACCGCCGTCGTCACGGTGCGTCTCGCCGAGCCCCAGTTCGAGGGCCAGACCAAGGAGGTCCTCGGCACCTCGGCGGCCCGGCGCATCGTGAACACCGTGATCTCCCGGGAGCTCAAGGCGTTCCTGACCTCCGCCAAGCGCGATGCCGCAGCTCAGGCGCGGGTCGTCATGGAGAAGGCGGTCGCCGCCGCACGCACGCGTATCGCGGCCCGGCAGCACAAGGACGCCCAGCGCCGCAAGACGGCTCTGGAGTCCTCGTCCCTGCCCGCCAAGCTCGCCGACTGCCGCAGCGACGACGTCGAGCGCAGCGAGCTGTTCATCGTCGAGGGGGACTCCGCGCTCGGTACGGCCAAGCTCGCCCGGAACTCCGAGTTCCAGGCACTGCTGCCGATCCGGGGCAAGATCCTCAACGTCCAGAAGTCGTCCGTCACCGACATGCTCAAGAACGCCGAGTGCGGCGCGATCATCCAGGTCATAGGAGCGGGCTCCGGGCGCACCTTCGACATCGACGCGGCCCGCTACGGCAAGATCATCATGATGACCGACGCCGATGTGGACGGCTCCCACATCCGGACGCTGCTCCTGACCCTGTTCCATCGCTACATGCGGCCCATGGTCGAGGCCGGGCGGGTCTTCGCCGCGGTGCCGCCGCTGCACCGCATCGAGCTCATCCAGCCCAAGAAGGGCCAGGACAAGTACGTGTACACGTACTCGGACCGTGAGCTGCGCGACAAGCTGATGGAGTTCCAGAGCAAGGGCGTCCGGTACAAGGACTCCATCCAGCGCTACAAGGGTCTCGGTGAGATGGACGCCGACCAGCTGGCCGAGACGACGATGGACCCGCGCCACCGCACCCTGCGCCGCATCAACCTCTCCGACCTGGAGGCGGCCGAGCAGGTGTTCGATCTGCTCATGGGTAATGACGTGGCACCGCGCAAGGAGTTCATCTCCAGCTCGGCGGCGACGCTGGACCGGTCCCGTATCGACGCGTAGGCGCGGTTCGATCCGGCCGGATCGCCGATGGATCCGGCCGGATCCATCCGTACGGGTCCGGCCGGATCCACCCGTACGGATCCGGCCGGACCTCAGGCAGGTCCGGCTCGGTCTCGTGCGGGTCGGGCTTGGTCTCGCGCAGGTCGGGCCGGTTGTCGTGCACGTCCGACTGTCCTTGCGCAGGTCAGGCCGGTGTCGGGCGGGTCCGGCTGGGGGTTCTCCACCCATGGGTGGAGAACTTCGGCTTCCGGAGATCCACCCATGATCCACCCCCGCTCCGATCTGCGGACCGGCCCGTTTCCGTAGCGTCGAAGGCGTCGGCGGCGCTCGCTGCCGGCCTCCCTTCCCGCTCACGGAGGCTGTGATGTCCGGGCTCGTCAACGCACTGGTGATCGTGGCTGTGGCCGCACTCGTGATCGTGCGGCAGTTCCGCGCAAGCCGCATCGACACGGACCGGCGATGGTGGCTCCTGCCGGGGATCCTCGCCGTCATAGCGTTGCGCGAACCCGATCTGCTCGGCACCCGTCACCCCACCGAGTCGGCCCTGGTGCTCGGCGCCGAACTGATCGTCGCCCTGGCCATGGGGGCCGCATGGGCCTGGACCACCCGCATCTGGGTGGAGCCGGACGGCGCCGTCTGGAGCAGGAGCACCAAAGCGAGCGTGGCGGTGTGGGGGGCCGGCATCGGTCTGAGGCTGGGCCTCTTCGGGGTCGGCGCCCTGCTGGACATCCACCAGGACAGCGCGGCCCTGATGCTGGGACTCGCGGCCACCCTGCTGGTCCGCTCCGGGATCCTGATCCTGCGCGTGCGCTCTCTGCACCGGGCTCCCGCGCAGGCCACGGCGTACGGTGACCGCGTGCCCCGGTCCCCGCGGAAGGAGCACGTGTGACGGAGAACGTCTGGACCCGCTGGCCCTCACGGGAGGCGCTGGGCCCCAGAGGGGTATCGCGCCCCAGGAGGCTGCTGGCCTGGGCCGTAAGGCTGCTGGTCGTGGGCGCCCTCGCGTGGAGCGCCTTCCACGACAGCCGCATCGAGGGGTGGGTCGCGGTCGCCGGTGCCGGCGGTGTCCTGGTGGCGGGTGGCCTGGCCTGGGCCTTGTTCCGGACCACGTTCGAGCACCGGCTGTGGCCGTCCCTGGTTCTTCTCCTCATGCTGCTGGGGCTGGCGGCCGGCGCCGAGACCGCGGACTTCCACTCCCCGGCCGCGGTCCTGTGGTGCGGATGCGCCATCGTGGCACTTGAGCGGCTGCCTCTGGTCGCGGCGCTGCCGGCGGCATCGGTCGGGTTCGCCGCCTTCGCCGTGGTCAACGACGACTCGGGGGTGACCTCGGCCGCCGCCATCGCGGGGATGGCCCTCGCCGGATACGCACTGCGTCTGGACGCCGAAGCCAGAGCCACCGCACAGCGACTGCTCACCCAGGAGCGGGCCGCGCGCGTGGCCGAGGCCGAATCGGCCGCACTCGCGGAGCGGGCCCGCATCGCCCGGGAGATCCACGACGTCCTGGCCCACAGTCTCTCCGCGCAGCTCGTGCACCTGGAGGCGGCCCGGCTGCTGATCGAGCGGGGCGCGGACCGCGAGCAGATCCTCGACCGCGTGGTGGCGGCACGGGGGATGGCCCGCGACGGTCTCGAGGAGACCAGGCAGTCACTCTCCGCGTTGCGCGGTGAACTGACGCCGCTGGAGGACTTCCTGACGGACCTCGTCCGCACGTCCGACGGCGCCGAGGTCACCGTGGGCGGTGAACGCAGACCGCTGCCGGCCGAGGCGTCGCAGGCCGTGCGCCGGGTCGCTCAGGAGGCCCTGACGAACGCCCGCAAACACGCGCCGGGCGCCAAGGTCCGTGTCCGGCTGGAGTACAGCCGGCATGAAGTGACCCTGGACGTGCGGGACTCGGGCGGTTCGCCGGGCGAACTCGCCGCGGCCGGCGGCGGGTACGGTCTGCTGGGTATGCGGGAGCGCGCCGAACTGCTGGGTGGGTCGCTCGCCGCCGGGCCGGACGAGGAAGGTTTCGTGGTGACGCTGAAGGTGCCGGTATGACGGAGGAGGCGGAGAGGAAGCCCGCCCGGGTGGTGGTCGCGGACGATCAGACGGTCGTCCGGGAAGGCATCGTGATGCTGCTCGGGCTGCTGCCGGGGGTCGAGGTCGTGGGCGCCGCAGGGGACGGGGAGGAGGCCGTGCGGCTCGTCGCCGAACTGGCTCCCGACGTGGTGCTGATGGACCTGCGGATGCCTCGCTGCGACGGGGTGGAGGCGACCCGGCGGATCCGGTCCGCGTACCCCGGGACACAGGTCGTGGTCCTCACGACCTACGCGGACGACGAATCCCTCTTCCCGGCGCTGAAGGCCGGCGCACGGGGGTACCTCACCAAGGACGCGGGCGGGGACGAGATCGTACGGGCCGTGCACAGTGTGCTGTCCGGGGACGCGGGGCTGTCGCCCAGTGTCCAGCGAAGGCTGCTGGAGCGCCTGTCGGCGCCCGAACCGGAGCCCGCTGCGCCCGCTGTCGTGCCCGACGGGCTCACCACACGCGAGGCGGAGGTGCTGGTCCTGATCGCCGAGGGGCTCAGCAACCAGGAGATCGCACGCCGATTGAGCGTGTCCACCGCGACGGTGAAGACACACATCAACAACATGTTCTCCAAGACGGGACTCAAGGACCGGGCCCAGGCGGTGCGTTACGCGTACGGGAAGGGGCTGGTCCGGCCGCCCGCGGGGTGAACGGCGCGTTGGTCACCTGATGGGGTGAAGTGTTCGGGGAACAATAGTCGGGGATCTTCCCGTTCTGTCCATCCTTGGGCATGCAGTCAAGCAACGGTCGTGCCCGCGCCGACGGGGACGGTCCCGATAGCGGTGCCCCCACACCACACGCGCACGAACATCATCAAGGCCAGGGCCAGGTGTACGCCGAGGCACCAGGCGATGTGCGCTACGAGGACCCGTGGTACGACGCGCTCGCCTCGGGCTGGGGCGAGTCGGCCATCATGGGCACGCCAGGACCCGAGGTTCCCGCGGCGCGTCGGCGGGAGACCGGAACCGCGGCGGCGGCTCAGATCTACCTCGAGGTGCAGCACAGCGCGGCCTTCCAGGAGGTACGCAGCCGGTACCGCCGGTTCGTGGTGCCCGCCGCCGCCGGGTTCTTCGTCTGGTACGTGGCGTACGTGGTCACCGCGACGACGGCGCCCGGGCTCATGGCGCGGCCGGTGGCCGGCGCGGTGAACGTGGCACTGCTGGCAGGGCTGGGGCAGTTCCTCAGCACGTTCCTGCTCACCTGGGCCTACGCCCGGCACGCGCGGCTGCGCCGGGACCGTGCGGCGCTCGAACTGCGCTGGGACACACAGGAGCTGACTCGGGAAGCAAAGGGCGGTGCGGCGTGACCGGCAACCATCAGGCGCTGGCGTTGTTGCTGTTCAGCGCCTTCGTCGCGGTCACCTTGGGGATCACGACCTGGGTGAGCCGCAACCGCCATGGCTCGGAGGAGGAGTTCTACGTCGGAGGGCGTCTGTTCTCCCCGATGGAGAATGGTTTTGCCATCGCGGGTGACTACATGTCCGCCGCCTCCTTCCTCGGTGTCACCGGGCTCATCGCGCTGTTCGGGTACGACGGGCTGCTGTATGTGGTCGGCTTCCTCGTGGCCTGGCTGGTGGTGCTGTTCCTTGTCGCCGAACTGGTGCGCAACTGCGGGCGGTTCACACTCGCCGACGTGGTCGCCGCGCGGATGAGCGAGCGGCCGGTGCGGATCGCGGCGGGAACCTCCTCGGTCACCGTGTCCGTTCTCTATCTGGTGGCCCAGATGGTGGGCGCCGGAAGCCTGGTCGCGCTGCTCCTCGGGAACACCGGCGAGGCCGCCCGGTCCTGGGCCGTCATCGGGGTGGGTGCGCTCATGGTGATCTATGTGTCGCTGGGAGGGATGCGGGCGACCACGTGGATCCAGATCGTCAAGGCGGTTCTGCTGCTGGCCGGCACCGTCGCGCTCACCGTGCTCGTCCTGGTGCGCTTCCACGGTGACTTCGACCAGTTGCTGCGCACGGCGGCCGAGCGCAGTGGGCACGGTGACGCGTTCCTGGCACCCGGGCTGAAGTACGGCGGTGACTGGACCGCGCGTTTGGACTTCATGAGCCTGGGGCTCGCGCTGGTGCTGGGCACGGCGGGACTGCCGCACATCCTGTCCCGCTTCTACACCGTGCCGACCGCGCAGGCCGCCCGCCGCTCCGTCGTCTGGGCGATCGGGCTGATCGGCGGCTTCTACCTGATGACGATCGTCCTCGGCTTCGGTGCGGCGGCGATCGTCGGCCCGGAGGCGGTACGCGGCTCGAACGCGGCGGGGAACACGGCGGTTCCGCTTCTGGCACTCGACCTGGGCGGCGGCGCCGACTCCACCGGCGGAGCCGTGCTGTTCGCGGTCGTGGGGGCCATCGCCTTCGCGACGATCCTCGCGGTCGTCGCCGGGATCACGCTCGCCTCCTCGGCGTCGGTGGCACACGACCTGTACGCCTCCCTGCGCCGCCGGCAGGCCAAACCCCGCAGCGAGGTCGCGGTGGCGCGGGTCGCCGCCGTGGGGGTCGGCGTCGTGGCGATCGCACTCGGCCTGCTGGCCCGCGATCTCAACGTCGCCTTCCTGGTCGGGCTGGCCTTCGCCGTCGCGGCGTCCGCGAATCTGCCGGTCCTGATGTACTCGCTGTTCTGGCCGGGCTTCACCACGCGGGGCGCCGTGTGGGCGGTGTACGGCGGACTGGTGCCGGCTCTGGCGCTCGTCGTGCTGTCGCCGGTGGTATCCGGCAGCCCCGAGTCGCTCTTCCCGACCGTGGACTTCCAGTACTTCCCGCTGCAGAACCCCGGCCTGGTCTCGATTCCACTGGGCTTCGTCGCGGGCTGGCTCGGCACGGTCACCTCGGCCGAGGTCGCGGACGAGGCCAAGCACGCGGAGACCGAGGTGCGGTCACTGACCGGGGCGGGAGCCGCGTAACGGGCGACGCCTCACCGCCGTAGCTGCCTCGGGGTCCTGGCGCACGGTTAGGGCGCCACCCAGGCGTATCGGTGCTCCGGGCGGCCCGTGTCGCCGTACTTGAGGGAGAGGTGCAGGCGTCCGGCCTGTTCCAGGTGGCGGAGGTAGCGCTGGGCGGTGGAGCGGCTCAGGCCGGTCTCGGCGGCGACCTCGTGGGCCGACAGGGGGTGGCTCGCGCGGTGCAGAACGTCGCAGATCAGGTCCGTGGTCGGTTCCGAGTGGCCGCTCGGCAGGCCGGGTGAGGAGGGCGCCGGTCCGGTGCGCAGGGCGCCGAAGATGCGGTCGACCTGCTCCTGGCCGGCGATGCCGTGCCCACCGACCCGGTCCACCGTGCGGCGCAGGGCGGCGTACGAATCGAGGCGGGTGCGCAGGGCGGCGAAGGTGAACGGTTTGACCAGGTAGTGCAGCGCGCCGAGGCGCATCGCGGTCTGGACCGTCGTGACGTCACCGGCCGCCGTGATCATGATGACGTCGGTGCCATGGCCCTGCTCACGCATGCGGTGGATGAGCTGGAGGCCGGTCTGGTCGGGCAGGTAGTGGTCGAGCAGCACCAGGTCGATGGTTCCGCGCTCGATGGTTCCCAGCGCCTGGGCGGCACTGTGCG
Organism: Streptomyces sp. Root1310; assembly: GCF_001426425.1. Taxonomy (NCBI): domain Bacteria; kingdom Bacillati; phylum Actinomycetota; class Actinomycetes; order Kitasatosporales; family Streptomycetaceae; genus Streptomyces; species Streptomyces sp. Root1310. The sequence continues at coordinate 111,703 of NZ_LMEQ01000032.1, forward strand.
CGCGGGCGGCCACCCGGAATCCGGGAACCTTTCCCACGTACTTGGCGTTGATCTCGGCGACACGGAAGTCGTCGTCCACCACCAGGACGTCAATCATCGGGCCTCTCTCCGTCAAGGCCAGGCGGGCGTTGAGCCCGTGTTTCGGCTTCGCTGTTCTAGCGCGAGCAAAACGAGCACAACAGGCTACTGCAAGCAAAAGAAGCGCATGCGCCCAGAAGGCTGACGCCATTTCCCGGGTCGCCTCTACCGTCCCCGGCCATGAGCGCACACACCAGCCCCGCCATCGAGCTGCGGGGCGCGAGCAAGGTCTTCAGGACCCCGTCGGGGGCCCCGCACACCGCCCTGCGGGAGCTCGACCTCACTGTCGGGCGGGGCGAGTTCGTGGCCGTCGTCGGCCCGACCGGCTGCGGCAAGTCCACCACGCTGACCCTGGTCAGCGGCCTGGAAGAGCCCACCCAGGGCGAGGTGATGGTCGCCGGGCAGCCCGTGCGTGGCGTCGGCGACAAGGTCGGCTTCGTCTTCCAGCAGGACGCCACCTTTCCCTGGCGCACGGTCCTCTCCAACGTCATGGCCGGGCCGCGCTTTCGCGGGGTGCCCAAGGCGGAGGCGAAACGGAAGGCACGCGAGTGGCTGGCCCGGGTCGGGCTCACCGCCTTCGAGGACCGCTACCCGCACCAGCTCTCCGGCGGTCAGCGCAAGCGCGTGGCCCTCGCCGCGACCTTCGTGAACGACCCCGAGATCCTCCTCATGGACGAACCGTTCTCGGCGCTCGACGTGCAGACAAGGGCGCTGATGTCGGACGAGCTCCTCGAGCTGTGGGAGGGCACGGGCGCGTCCGTCGTGTTCGTCACCCACGACCTGGAGGAGTCCATCGCCCTGGCCGACAAGGTCGTCGTGATGACCGCCGGCCCCGCAACCGTGAAGCAGGTCTTCGACATCGACCTGCCGAGGCCGCGCAAGGTCGAGTCGGTGCGTCTGGAGCCGCGGTTCATCGAGATCTACCGCGAGATCTGGGAGTCCCTCGGCGAAGAGGTCCGCATCACCCGCGAGAGAGGTGCGGCTCATGTCGCCTGAGGTTCTCAGCACACCGGTCGTCGACACGGCCAAGGTGCCCGATCGCGCCCATTCACGCGCGCGTGCCGCTCGCAGACGCAAGGCCGTGGTGACGGCGTCGCGCGTCCTGCTGCTGGTGGCCGTGCTCGCCCTGTGGGAGGCGTTCTCCCGGGCCAAGGTCATCGACCCCTTCAACTTCTCGATGCCTTCCAAGATCTGGGACCAGATCTGGACCTGGGTGACGCACGGGACCGCGCTCGGTTCACTGGGCGAGCAGATCTGGTACACGCTCTACGAGGCCCTGCTCGGCTGGGTCATCGGGGTGGTCGCCGGTGTCGTGTGCGGTATCGCACTGGGGCGGATCACCTTCCTCGCCGACATCCTTGGTCCATACATCAAGGTGCTCAACTCCATACCCAGGATCGTGCTGGCCCCGATCTTCGTGATCTGGTTCGGCCTCGGCCCCGCCTCCAAGGTCGCCTCGGCCGTCGTCCTGGTGTTCTTCCCGGTCTTCTTCAACGCCTTCCAAGGGGCCCGCGAGGTGGACCGCAACCTCGTCGCCAACGCCCGCATCCTCGGCGCGAGCGACCGCAGGGTGACGCTCCAGGTGGTCGTCCCGTCCGCCACCTCCTGGATCTTCACCAGCCTCCACGTGAGCTTCGGCTTCGCCCTGATCGGCGCCATCGTCGGTGAGTACATCGGCGCGACCAAGGGGATCGGACTGCTCGTCGCGCAGTCCCAGGGCACGTTCAACGCGGCCGGTGTGTATGCCGCGATGGTCATCCTCGCCGTTGTCGCACTCGTCGCGGAGGGGCTGCTGACCTTCGTCGAGCGCCGCGTCTTCCGGTGGAAGCCGTCGGGCTCCGACAGCTGACCCTTCGTTCAACGATCCATGGGGGAGCCGTTCCCACGCAGGGGCCCTCGGGACCTCCTCGGGCAGTTCCCCGCCCTCCCCTCACCGCTGCCTCCCCTCACTGCTGCCCCACTCCCGCATCGCCGCACTCTCACAAGGACGTGAACCCGCCATGCGCACAACCGCCAGATACACGGCCCTGGCCGCCGCCGGTCTGCTCGCCCTCTCCTCGCTCACCGCCTGTGCCGACGACGCGGCGAGCACCGCGTCCACGGGCTCCGGTGGCAAGGGAGACGGCAAGGGCACCAAGGTCAAGATCATGGTCGGTGGCCTGGACAAGGTCATCTACCTGCCCGCCATGCTGACCCAGCGCCTGGGCTACTTCGACGCCGAGGGGCTGGAGGTCGAGATGCTGAGCGAGCCGGCCGGTGTCCAGGCCGAGACGGCACTCGTCTCCGGCCAGGTGCAGGGAGCCGTCGGCTTCTACGACCACACCCTCGACCTCCAGGTGAAGGGCAAGGCGGTGGAGTCCGTCGTGCAGTTCTCGCACGCACCCGGTGAGGTGGAGATCGTCTCCACGAAGGCAGAGGGTGACATCACCTCGCCCAAGGACTTCAAGGGCAGGAAACTCGGCGTCACGGGTCTCGGCTCCTCGACCGACTTCCTCACCAAGTACCTCGCGGTCAAGAACGGCGTGAAGGTCAGCGAGTTCACCCCGGTCGCCGTGGGCGCGGGGCCGACCTTCATCGCAGCGCTCCAGCAGGGCGCCATCGACGGCGGCATGACGACCGACCCGACCGTGGCGACCATCCTGGACAAGAAGGCGGGCAAGGTCCTGCTCGACATGCGCACCCCGCAGGGCTCGGAGGAAGCGCTCGGCGGACCGTATCCCTCGTCAAGCCTGTACATGCAGACGGACTGGGTCAACAGTCACAAGGACACCGTCCAGAAGTTGGCCAATGCATTCGTCAAGACGCTCAAGTGGATGTCCACCCACAGCGCGGCGGAGATCGCCGAGAAGATGCCGACGGACTACTCCCAGGGGAACAAGCTGCTGTACTCGGTGGCCATCGAGAACACGCTGCCGATGTTCACCAAGGACGGCGTGATGCCCAAGAACGGTCCCGAGACCGTCGAGAAGGTCCTCAAGGCCTTCAACCCGAACATCCAGAACGCCGACGTGGACCTGAGCAAGACCTACACGACCGAGTTCGTCGAGAAGGCGGTGGGCTGACGGTCGAGCGGGCGGCGGGCCGGGATCCGAACCCCAGGAGGGCCGGTTCCTTCCCCCGCCCCCGAGGACCGCGTCCTTCAGGCGCGGGTCGCCCACACGTAACGGTGTTCCGGGCGGCCCGCGTCGCCGTATTTCAGGGTCAGCCGGGCCCGCCCCGTGCGCTCCAGGAGCTTCAGGTAGCGCTGGGCGGTCTGGCGGCTCACCCCGGTCCGGTCGGCGATCTCCTGGGCCGACAGGGGCCCTTCCGCGTTCATCAGGGACTGGCGTACGAGTTCGGCCGTGGTGGGGGAGTGGCCTTTGGGCAGGCCGGGTTCCGAGGAGGCGGACAGCGCGCCGAAGATGCGGTCGACATCGGCCTGTTCGGCCTCCCCGCCCCCGTCGAGCGTCCGGCGCAGCTCGGCGTACGCCTCCAGCTTGGCGCGCAGACCCGCGAAGGCGAACGGCTTCACCAGGTACTGAAGGGCACCCTGGCGCATCGCCGCCTGCACGGTCGTGACGTCCCGCGCGGCGGTCACCATGATCACGTCGGTCTGGTGACCGCGCCGGCGCATCTCCTGGACGACTTCGAGACCCGTCTCGTCGGGCAGGTAGTGGTCCAGCAGGACGAGGTCCAGGCGGGGCAGCAGCTCCAGCTGGCGGAGCGCGTCGGCCGCGCTGTGGGCCTCGCCGGCCACATGGAAGCCCGGCACCTTCTCGACGTAGGCGGCGTTGACCTGGGCGACCCGGGTGTCGTCGTCCACGACCAGGACCTCGATCATCGTGATTCCTCTTCGGCAGTGTTCTTCGCCGGTGCCGCCAGCGCGGGTTCCAGGTCGGGCTCGGTGAGGGCCTCGGGCAGGACGACGGTGAACTCGGCGCCCCCGCCGTCGGCTTCGTCCACCGTGGCGTGGCCGCCCTGCCGCTCGGCGAGCCTGCGCACCAGGGAGAGTCCGATCCCACGCTTGCCGTGCGCCGGGGGCTTCTTCGTGGACCAGCCCTCGGTGAAGATCAACTCGCGCTGCTCGGCCGGGATGCCGGGGCCGGTGTCGCGCACCCGCAGGACCGCGGTACGGCCCTCCGCGCGCAGTTCGACCTCCACGCGCGCGTGCGGTGTGCCCGCGACGGCGTCGAGCGCGTTGTCCACGAGGTTGCCCACCACCGTGACCAGGCCGCGCGGGTCGATCAGGCGATCGGGCAGCCGGGTGCGGTCGGAGACCCACAGGGCGACGGCGCGCTCGGCCGCGACGGTCGCCTTGCCGACCAGCAGGGCGGCGAGCAGCGGGTCGCCGATCTTCTCGGTCACCTGCTCCGCGGTCGCCCGGTGATCGCCGACCACCTCCCCGACGAAGTCCACCGCGTCGTCGTACATCTCCAGTTCGAGCAGCCCCAAAAGCGTGTGCATTCGGTTGGCGTGCTCGTGGTCCTGGGCGCGCAGCGCGTCGATGAGGCCGTGCGTCGAGTCGAGTTCGCGCCCGAGCTGCTCCAGTTCGGTGCGGTCGCGCAGGGTGGCCACGGCGCCGCCGTCGTCGGTGGGCATGCGGTTGACGACCAGGACGCGCTGGCCGCGGACCGCGATCAGGTCCGTACCGGTCACCCGGCCGGCCAGGACATCGGCCGTACGTCCGTCGCCGAGCGCCTCGTCGGGTGACGCGCCCACCGCCTCCTCCCCGATGCCGAGAAGGCGCTGGGCCTCGTCGTTGAGCAGCCGGACGCGGCCGGCGCGGTCCAGGGCGACGACGCCTTCCCGGATGCCGTGCAGCATCGCCTCACGCTCGGAGAGCAGCGCCGAGATGTCCGAGAAGGCCAGATCGCGGGTCTGTCGCTGGACCCGCCGGGAGATCAGCCAGGCGGCCAGGGCGCCGACGGCGAGGGCGCCGCCCGCATAGGCGAACAGTCCGGGGATCGCGTGGATCAGGCGGGCGCGCACGCTGTCGTACTCGATGCCGACCGAGACCGCGCCGATGATCTTGTCGTCGCCGTCGCGCAGGGGCACCTTGCCGCGGGCCGAGCGGCCCAGGGTGCCGCTGTCGATCTCCATGACGTCCTTGCCCGCCAGGGCCTGGCTCGGGTCCGTCGACACATGGCCTCCGACCTGCGCGGGGTCGGCGTGCGACCAGCGGGTGCCGTGCAGGTCCATCACCACGACGTACTCCGCGCCGCTGGCCTTGCGGATCCGTTCGGCCTCACGCTGCACCGGTCCGTCGACCGACGGCCGAGTGCTCCTGAGGTCCTCGGCGATCTGCGGCACAGCCGCGGTGGTCTGCGCGATGGCGAGGGCACGGCGCATCGCCTGGTCGTCCAGCTGATCGCTGAGCGGAGCGAGGAACAGCCCGGTCGCGAGCACCACGACTCCCGCGGCGATCGTCAGCTGCATGAGCAGGACCTGCGAGAACATGCGCCGCGGCATTCCGAGGCGCAGGCGGCGGACGGGGGGAGTGGGGCTCATACCCAAGACGGTACGTGGGTGGACCGGCGCAGCCGTAGGGCTGGGTGGTGTGGATCTCTTGACCGACTCAACAGGAAACGATTCCTCCCCGCCCGCGCGGCGTGCGGCCGCGTGGTGTGCGGAGGCGGGTCAGCCCACCAGGGCCGTCCCGGCCAGCTCGCGTACCGCCACCACGTCCATCCGTGCAGGTGAACCGAGGACCGAGGTGCCGCAGCTCTCCGGCCGGGCCGGCAGTGAAGCGCCCTGGTCGACGACGACCTGCCAGTGGCGTCCGTCCCGGTGTGCGACGGTCACCTCCCAGCGCGGCGCGCCGCCCGCGGTCCTGACGACGCTCAGCGCCTCCGCCGCGTCCTCTCCGGTCGCCGAGCGCACCGCCAGTTCCGCCGCCTGGCCGGGCCGCTCCCAGGCCGAACGGCCCCGGCACCCCTCCACGACGATCCGCCCGTCCCGGACGCCGTCCAGGACCTCCTGGACGGCATGGGCCTCGGCGCGGCCGTACGCGTACCCGTACGGCAGGACGAGCAGGGTGGGGGAGAAGCGATGACCCCCCAGATGGGTGACCTCCCAGGCGCCCCGCACCCCCGAGGCGGCCAGTTCGGCGGCCAGTGGGCGGCCGAGGAGCGCGCAGCAGCGGTCACGCTTGCCGTTGGTGCAGACGAGGGCGAGCGGGTCGCCCGTGTGGGGCCCGCCCCGCAGCGCGGTGTCGAAGGTGCGGTGGTCGCCCCTGCCGAGCGCGGCGAAGTCGAGGTCCAGCAGCTGCCGTGGGTCGTGGGTGGTGGCGCTGCGCAGCCACACGTTTCCGGGGACGGTGTGGGCCGCGTACACCTGCCGCAGGGGCGGTGCGCCGAAGTCCGCGTGGCGCCCGGGGCGGCGGATGAGCGCGACGCGTACTCCCGTGTCCCGCGCGGCGGCGTCCAGGGCGCGGCCCAGGGCCGGGTCCAGGTGGCTCGACACCAGCGCCTTGGCACCCCAGGGGCCGGGCTGTTCCAGGAGGAGCCAGGTCGTTGCCGTGGCCGCGGTTCCGGAAATGGGCTCGTCGAGATCCCGCGAGACGGTCGCGCACGTACTCACAGAGGTGAGCCTAACCTGACTTGCCGGAGCGTGACTTCCGGCCGGGGCCTGTGCTCGGCCGTGCGGGCACGCCTACGCGTGCGGCGACGGACGGGGCATCCCGGCCCGCCTGGGCGTCACCCCTGGTCGCAGCGCTGCAGGCCGTCCGAGTGCGGGGTGCCCGAGCGGGCCGGCGCCCAGAACGGTGACGCCGACCCGCCGGTGACGGTTTCCCCCGGTCCTCCTACGTCGGCAGCGGCTGGGGCGGCTTCGGCCCCACGTAGTGCCCGCTCGGGCGCATCCGCAGGGGGCGTTCGCCGTACTCCTCCAGGGCGTGGGCGATCCAGCCCGCCGTACGGGCGACGGCGAAGATCGTCTCGCTGGCCGAGGACTCCATGCCGCTGGACACGGTGAGGACGGCGAGCGCCAGGTCCACGTTGGCGTGCAGCGGTGCGTGGCGCGCGGTCGTGGCCACGATGTCCCGGGCCGCGGCGAGGGCCGGCCCGGCAGCGGGAATCTCCTCCAGGAGGGCGAACAGGGCACGCGCGCGTGGGTCCTCGCCGGCGTAGAGCTGGTGACCGAGGCCCGGGATGCGGCGGCCCGCGCGCAGCTCCTCGGCGATCACCGGGGCGGCACTGCCGACGTCGAGCACTTCGAGCAGCATGCGGTGGACCAGGCCCCCGGCCGCGCCGTGCAGCGGTCCCTCGAGCACTCCGAGCCCGGCGGAGACGGCCGCGTAGGCGTGCGCACGGGCCGAGGCGGCGACGCGCACCGCGAGCGTCGAGGCGGCCAGGTCGTGGTCGACGAGCAGGCCGAGGGCCGTGTCGAGGACGTGCAGCTGTGCCTTGTCGGCGGGCCGTCCGCTGAGGCGGCCCCACAGGCGCAGGGCGAGCGGGCCGTCGTCGCGGTGCGTGGGCAGCTTCGGGGGCAGGGCGGCGACGAGGGTGGGGATCAGAATGCGGGCGGTGCCGAGCACGGCGTCCTCGGAGAGGTCGAACCGCAGGGGGTCCGCGGCCGCGGCGGCGACGGCGGCGACCCGCAACCGGTCGGTGGGGCCGGTGTGTTCGGGCAGCGCCCCGACGACGCGTCGGGCGGCCTCGACGGACGTCTCGGGCGCGGTGAAGGTGACGCCGGGCCGCAGCCGGCCGGTCCACAGCCACTCCGCGACCTCCTCGTAGGAGTGCCGGGAGGCCAGCTCGACCGCGTCGACGCCCCGGAAGTAGTAGCGGTCCTGGTCGATGAAGGTGACGCGCGTGCGTACGGACAGCTCCGCCCCGGAGCCCGGACTCCCGCTGCTCTCCCGCTTGTTGCGCCGCGCGAGCGCCTCGACCTCCTTGGCGTCGAAGGTGCTGCCCCGGCCCCCGGGCGTGCGTCGGCTGCTCAGCTGGCCACGGCTGACGTACGCGTACACGGTCTCGGGTTTCACTCCGAGCAGTTCGGCGGCCTCCTTGGTGCTCAGCCGTCGTTCGGGGTGGCCGGGTCCGGGCTCGTGATCGCGCATGAGGGTCACCGTATCCACAAGACACATACATTGACTCAATCAATATTGACAGAGATCTAGTCAAGCATGGACAGTCGAATCAAGTTCAGGGAGGAAACATGTCCGTCAACCTGTCAGCCGCCCCATCCATGGACGTGCCGCGAGGACTCGCGGGCGTCGTCGTCGCCGACACGGAGGTCGGTGACGTCCGAGGGCGTGAGGGCTTCTACCACTACCGCCAGTACTCGGCCGTGGACCTCGCGCGCACCCGCCGCTTCGAGGACGTCTGGCACCTCCTGGTCCACGGCGAACTGCCGGACGGGCGACGGAGCGCCGCCTTCGCCGCCGAGACCGCGGCACTGCGGGGCCTCCCCGAGGAGGTGGCCGCCGCCCTGCCCGCCCTGGCGGCGGCCGGTGCGGACGCGAATCCGCTGGCCGGGATGCGGACGGCCTTGTCGTTGCTGGGCGCGGCGAAGGGCTTCCGGCCGGTGTACGACGTCGACGCGGACCGGCGCCGCGAGGACACGGTCGCCGCGGCCGCGGCCGTACCCACGCTGCTCACCGCGCTGTACCGGCTGGGACGCGGCCTCGCTCCCGTTGAGCCCCGCGAGGACCTGCCGTACGCGGCGAACTACCTCTACATGGTGACCGGCGTCGAGCCCGATCCGGAGCGGGCCCGGGCGATCGAGCAATACCTGATCTCCACCATTGATCACGGCTTCAACGCATCAACCTTCACGGCCAGGGTCATCGCCTCGACCGGGGCGGATGTGGCCGCGTGCCTCGTGGGGGCGGTGGGCGCGCTGTCGGGGCCGCTGCACGGTGGCGCGCCCAGCCGGGCCCTGGACACCCTGGACGCCATCGGCACTCCGGACCGCATCGATCCCTGGATCCGCGAGCGTGTCCTGGCCGGCGAGCGCATCATGGGCTTCGGCCACGCCGTCTACCGCACGGAGGACCCGCGTTCGCGCATGCTCCGCGAGATCGCCCGGCGGTTCGGAGGCCCACGCGTCGAGTTCGCCGTCGAGGTGGAGCGGCATGTCGAGGGGATCCTCGCCGAGCTGAAGCCCGGCCGGGAGCTGCACACGAACGTGGAGTTCTACGCGGGCGTGGTCATGGAGCTCTGCGGGCTGCCGCGCGAGATGTTCACCCCGACGTTCGCGGCGGCGCGGGTGGTGGGCTGGAGCGCCAACATCCTGGAGCAGGCGGAGGACTCGAAGATCATCCGCCCGGTCGCGCGGTATGTGGGGCCGGGGGCGCCGGCCGAGGTGCCCGCGGTGGCGTGAACACACCCTGGGGGCACCCGTACGCGAGGAGGGCCCGGCATCGCGGCCGGGCCGGCCGGGCCATCCTCCCGAAAAGCCTAAAGGTCCGGAATATCGGCCTTCGCGCGAATCAGGGTCTCGCGGGTGATGACGACAATTCTCTCGTGGTCACCGCGTGAGGCATCGGAGGGGAGATCCGGGTCCAGTGAATCCGTGGCATCCGTGCCGATAACGGCGAAATTACCATCGGCAAGTTCGAAAATATCGGGGCAATTGGCTCCGCTCACGCTTCCGCGAGCGCGCGGAGATGCACCGATCCGACGGATGATCTGACTCACTGTTGCTTCCTTGGGTCCGTTGGTTTGCGCACGACGACTGCGCGGTGCAAGACGGGCCCTGTGGGGTCGCTCGTCATCCGGCGGCGTAGGCGACGATCTGGTGGGGTCCTCTACGCGATCAAGCGCGAGTCAACTCCCTGACGCCTCACCTAACTGCCGACTTGACCTTTTCGTAATGGGCCGAGGGTGTGATTCCGCGCGAGGGGGTGCGAGCCCCGGAGCGTGAGCCCTCGGCTGCCGGAGTGCGCCGACGGCCGGGGGGAGTTCACGGGCTCGGCGGCTCCCCCACCACCCACCATTCGTCGGCGTCCGACTCCTCGAGTTGCGTCAGGAGTTCGTCCACCATTCGGCCGAGTTCCGCTTCGTCCGAACCGTCGGCAATGGTCGCCCGCTGGTGTCTTGTGGCGTACCAGTACTCCCGTACCACAGGGTTCTGGAGAATGCCTCGAATGTACCCGAAGAACTCCTCGCGGGAGATGTTGCCTATCCGGTAATAAAACAGCGCGTTCGTGTAGAGAGCGTTGGCGTAGAGGTACTGGCGCCGCTGCTTGGTGGAAACGGGCGCCTCGAAGAGGTCCAGCACTTCCGCCAGTTCGGGGTCGTCGATGGCTTTGCTCAGCAATTCCCAGTGCAGGCGCTGCTGGTTGGCCAGATTGGTGTGCTGCTGGGAGTGGGCGGTCCGTTCCAGGTGTTCCAGCCGTACCCGCAGGGTCTCCAGCGCATGGCGTTGTGCCGCCATGGTGACGAGGGCGCCCGCGGCCATGCCGGCGGCAGCCGCGGCGACTGCACCGAGTCCGCGTACCCCAAACCTCTGTGTGGCCATGTCAAAAACCCCCGATCGGGCGGCCGTGCGCCGGTCGTCGGGGTGCGGGTGGACATGACGGGGACCGGCGAGCGGTGGGCGGCGCTTGCCGTCTCCCAGAGTGCCGAGCGGCTCTGATCGGCGGGGGAGGCGGAGGGGAGGCGCACGGAGGGAAGCGAGGGTCGCACGCCAGGGTGCCTTGCCCAGGGTCTGCCCCGCGGATGCTGCTAACAATCGTTCACTTCGCGGTGATTCCCACGGCTCGTATCCTGGGGCGGCATTCACTCCTCGTACGCGCGCCGGGGCCGCGCGCCGGTGCACGCGTAGGTTTCGGAAAGGTCGCACGTGTCGCAGAGCCGCAGTCCGCAGCAGATCCCGGTCGTCGTACTCGCCGGATTCCTCGGTTCCGGCAAGACGACCCTGCTCAACCATCTCCTGCACCGCAGCGGCGGGAGCCGCATCGGGGCGATCGTGAACGACTTCGGCGCCATCGAGATCGACGCCATGGCCGTGGCCGGTGCGCTCGGCGACTCGACCGTCTCCCTCGGCAACGGCTGCCTGTGCTGCGCCGTCGACGCCAGTGAACTGGACGTCTACCTCGAACGGCTCGCCGGGCCGGCGGCCGGCATCGATGTCATCGTCATCGAGGCCAGCGGTCTCGCCGAACCCCAGGAACTCGTGCGGATGGTGCTGGCCAGTGAGCATCCCGGCATCGTCTACGGCGGGCTCGTCGAAGTCGTCGACGCCGCCGAGTTCGACGAGACCAGGGCGAAGCATCCCGGGATCGACCGGCACCTCGCCCTCGCCGACCTCGTCGTGGTGAACAAACTCGACCGCGCGCCCGACGCCGACCGGGTCCTCGGACTCGTCCGCTCCCTCACCGACCGGGCCGCCGTCGTCCCCGCCACCTACGGCCGGGTCGACCCCGAGTTCCTCTTCGACTGCCGGCCGGGCGAGGAGCGGGTCGGGCAGCTCTCCTTCGACGACCTGCACGACCACTCCGGGGACGATCACGCCGACCACCTCCACAGCTCCTACGACAGCCTCTCCTTCACCTCCGAAGTTCCCCTCGGCCCCCGCAGGTTGATGGAGTTCCTCGACAGCAGGCTCGAGGGGCTGTACCGCATCAAGGGGTATGTCGACTTCGGCCCGCACGACCCGGCCAACCGGTACGCCGTGCACGCCGTCGGGCGCTTTCTCCGCTTCTACCCGGAGCCCTGGCCGGCCGCGGACGCCCGCGCGGGCGCCGCCCGCCTGACCCAGCTCGTCCTCATCGGCTCCGGCATCGACGCCGCCACGCTCGGCAAGGAACTCGAGGCGTGCAAGGACGACGCCCCACACGCCGACGAGCACGGCATGTGGGGCGTCCTGCGGTACGTACGAGCCCCCGACGACGAGGCCTTCCAGGAGGCCGGGCCCGAGGCCTAGGGCGCGTCTGGCAATTCCCGCCGGGCGCGCGACGCCCGGCACGGCACCCCGCCGCGTTGTCGGATCACCCGAGTGCATCCGGTGCGCGGGCGATCCTCCGCCTTGCGATACGGCCCGGCCACCACCGAGACCGTCTTCGTCAGGGACACGCCCGAGCCGTCACGGCGCGGGTCCATCTCCGGCAGCTCGGCCGGCAGGCCGTTCTTCTGCGCCGCCTTGGCGGGGACGGGACCCGCCCAGGCCAGCGACAGGCAGTCCTCGCCCTTCAGGAACCGCTGGCAGCGCACACCGCCCGTGGCACGGCCCTTGCGCGGGTACTGGTCGAACGGGGTGAGCTTGGCGGTCGTCTGGACGGAGTCGTCCAGGGTGCCGCGCGAGCCCGCGATCGTGAAGACCACCGCGTCCACCGCGGGGTCCACGGCCGTGAACGAGATGACCTTCGCGCCCTCGGTGAGCTTGATGCCCGCCATACCGCCCGCCGCACGGCCCTGCGGCCGCACCTGCGAGGCCTGATAGCGCAGCAGCTGGGCGTCGTCGGCGATGAAGACCAGATCCTCCTCGCCGGTCCGCAGTTCGACGGCCCCGACGATCCGGTCGCCGTCCCGGAGGGTGATGACCTCCAGCTCGTCCTTGTTGGTCGGGTAGTCGGGCACGACCCGCTTGACGACGCCCTGTTCCGTGCCGATGGCCAGGCCGGGGGACGACTCGTCGAGTGTGGTCAGACAGATCACCGTCTCGTCGCCCTCCAGGGAGACGAACTCCGCCAGCGGGGCACCGCCCGAGAGGTTCGGCGCGGAGGCCGTGTCCGGGAGCTGCGGCAGGTCGACGACGTTGATCCGCAGCAGGCGGCCCGAGGAGGTCACGGCGCCGATCTCCCCGCGCGCGGTGGCCGACACCGCCGAGACGATCACGTCGTGCTTGGTGCGCTTGCCGCCCCCGTCCTCGGCGTCCTCGGCGTTTTCCGTGAAGGGCTCGCCGTTCGCCGTGCGGGCCAGCAGACCCGTGGAGGACAGCAGGACACGGCACGGGTCGTCCGCGACCTGGAGGGGCACGGCGGCGGCCGTGGTACCCGACGACTCCAGCAGGACCGTACGGCGCTCGGTGCCGAACTTCTTCGCCACCGAGGCCAGTTCGGCAGAGACCAGCTTGCGCAGCTCCGCGTCCGAGTCCAGGATTCGGGTCAGCTCGGCGATCTCCTCGTTGAGCTTCTCCTTCTCCGCCTCCAGCTCGATGCGGTCGTACTTGGTGAGCCGGCGCAGCGGGGTGTCCAGGATGTACTGGGTCTGGATCTCCGACAGCGAGAAGCGCTCCATGAGGCGCTGCTTCGCCTCCGCGCTGTTGTCACTGGAGCGGATCAGCCGGATGACCTCGTCGATGTCGACGAGCGCCGTCAGCAGGCCCTCCACCAGGTGCAGCCGGTCACGTCGCTTGCTGCGGCGGAACTCGCTGCGGCGGCGCACCACGGTGAAGCGGTGGTCGAGGTAGACCTCCAGGAGCTCCTTGAGGCCCAGCGTGAGCGGCTGGCCGTCGACCAGCGCCACGTTGTTGATGCCGAAGGACTCCTCCATCGGCGTCAGCTTGTACAGCTGCTCCAGGACCGCCTCCGGCACGAAGCCGTTCTTGATCTCGATGACCAGGCGCAGACCGTGCGCGCGGTCGGTGAGGTCCTTGACGTCGGCGATGCCCTGGATCTTCTTCGAGCCGACCAGGTCCTTGATCTTGGCGATGACCTTCTCGGGCCCGACGGTGAAGGGCAGCTCGGTGATGACCAGGCCCTTGCGGCGGGCCGTGACGGTCTCCACCGACACCGTCGCGCGGATCTTGAACGTGCCGCGGCCGTTCTCGTAGGCGTCCCGGATGCCGGAGAGGCCGACGATCCGGCCGCCGGTGGGCAGGTCGGGACCCGGAACGTACTTCATCAGGGCGTCCAGATCCGCGCCGGGATAGCGGATCAGATGGCGGGCGGCCGCGATGACCTCGCCCAGGTTGTGGGGCGGCATGTTGGTGGCCATGCCGACCGCGATCCCGGACGCGCCGTTGACCAGCAGGTTCGGGAAGGCGGCGGGCAGCGCCACCGGCTCCTGCTCCTGGCCGTCGTAGTTGGGCGAGAAGTCGACCGTGTCCTCGTCGATCGACTCCGTCATCAGGCTCGTCGCCTGGGCCTGGCGGCACTCGGTGTACCGCATGGCGGCCGGCGGGTCGTCGTTGCCCAGCGAGCCGAAGTTGCCGTGGCCGTCGATCAGCGGCACCCGCATGGAGAAGGGCTGGGCCATCCGCACCAGGGCGTCGTAGATCGACGCGTCGCCGTGCGGGTGCAGCTTGCCCATGACCTCGCCGACCACGCGCGCGCACTTCACATAGCCGCGCTCGGGCCGCAGGCCCATCTCGTTCATCTGGTAGACGATGCGCCGGTGCACCGGCTTGAGGCCGTCACGGGCGTCCGGCAGGGCGCGGGAGTAGATGACCGAGTACGCGTACTCGAGGAAGGAGCCCTGCATCTCGTCGACGACGTCGATGTCGAGGATCCGCTCCTCGAACGACTCGTCGGGCGGCGGGGTCTTCGTGCTGCGGCGGGCCATCGCTGCCGGCTCCTTGCTGGGGCGTGATACGGGATCTGACGCGGACCATTGTGGACCGTGGCACTGACAGCACGGGCGAGGACCCGGCGTCGGCCGTCCGGCCCGAACGCAGAGGCATCTCCTCCACGGCTGCCCGCAGGCTACGCGATCTCGCTCTCGGCGTATGTCGTCCGGGAACTTCGCGGACCGTCGGCACGCTTGCATACAGTGGCAGGACCGGCAGGAAAACCGCGGTTTCGACGACCGCGTCCGCGATCGGAAGGGACGTACATGCCCATGGGTCACACGGCCACAGCCCAGGCAGGCTCCGGGGGCCTGACAGCGACCGAGCACCGCCTGGCCAACGGCCTGCGCGTGGTGCTCTCGGAGGACCACCTGACCCCCGTGGCGGCGGTGTGCCTCTGGTACGACGTCGGTTCACGCCACGAAGTCAAGGGACGTACGGGCCTTGCTCACCTTTTCGAGCACCTGATGTTCCAGGGCTCCGGCCAGGTCAAGGGCAACGGACACTTCGAGCTGGTCCAGGGGGCCGGCGGCTCGCTCAACGGCACCACCAGCTTCGAGCGCACGAACTACTTCGAGACCATGCCCACCCACCAGCTGGAGCTCGCCCTCTGGCTGGAGGCCGACCGCATGGGCTCGCTGCTCACCGCGCTGGACGACGAGTCGATGGAGAACCAGCGCGACGTCGTCAAGAACGAGCGCCGTCAGCGCTACGACAACGTCCCCTACGGCACGGCCTTCGAGAAGCTGACCGCTCTGGCCTACCCGGAAGGCCACCCGTACCACCACACGCCGATCGGCTCGATGGCCGACCTGGACGCGGCGACCCTTGAGGACGCGCGCGCGTTCTTCCGGACGTACTACGCGCCCAACAACGCGGTCCTTTCCGTGGTCGGTGACATCGACCCGGAGCAGACGCTCGCCTGGGTCGAGAAGTACTTCGGCTCCATCCCCGGACACGACGGCAAGCCCGCGCCCCGTGACGGCGGGCTGCCCGACGTCATCGGCGAGCAGCTGCGCGAGATCGTCGAGGAGGAGGTGCCGGCCCGCGCGCTGATGGCCGCCTACCGGCTGCCCGAGGACGGCACGCGCGCGTGCGACGCCGTGGACCTGGCGCTCACCGTCCTCGGCGGCGGTGAGTCCTCCCGGCTGTACAACCGGCTGGTGCGCCGGGACCGTACGGCCGTCGCGGCCGGCTTCGGCCTGCTGCGGCTCGCCGGAGCGCCCTCCCTGGGCTGGCTGGACGTCAAGACGTCCGGAGACGTCGAGGTGCCCGTCATCGAGGCCGCCATCGACGAGGAGCTCGCCCGGTTCGCCGAGGAGGGGCCCACGGCCGAGGAAATGGAGCGGGCCCAGGCGCAGTTGGAGCGCGAGTGGCTCGACCGGCTCGGCACCGTCGCCGGCCGCGCCGACGAACTGTGCCGGTACGCCGTCCTGTTCGGCGACCCGCAGCTCGCCCTGACCGCCGTGCAGCGCGTGCTGGACGTGACGTCCGAGGAGGTGCAGGAGGTCGCCAAGGCCCGCCTGCGCCCCGACAACCGCGCGGTGCTCGTCTACGAGCCGACCGCCGCCGAAGCCCCCGCCGACCAGGACGAGAACGAGGAGGCGGCCCGGTGACCGAGCTCGCCACGATGGACTTCCACCCCCAGCCCCGGGCGGGCGAGGCCAAGCCGTGGGCGTTCCCGGCGCCCGAGCGCACCGCTCTCGCCAACGGCCTGACCGTGCTGCACTGCCACCGTCCCGGCCAGCAGGTCGTCGCCGTCGAGATCCTCCTCGACGCGCCCCTGGACGCCGAGCCGGCCGGCCTCGACGGCGTCGCCACGATCATGGCGAGGGCCTTCTCCGAGGGCACCGACAAGCACTCCGCCGAGGAGTTCGCCGCCGAACTGGAGCGCTGCGGCGCCACTCTGGACGCGCACGCGGACCACCCCGGTGTCCGGCTGAGCCTCGAAGTGCCGGCCTCGCGCCTGCCCAAGGGCCTCGGTCTGATCGCCGACGCCCTCAGGGCCCCCGCGTTCGCCGACAGCGAGGTCGAGCGCCTCGTCCGCAACCGCCTGGACGAGATCCCGCACGAGCTGGCCAATCCCTCCCGGCGCGCCGCCAAGGAGCTCTCCAAGGAGCTCTTCCCGGCCACCGCGCGGATGTCGCGGCCGCGCCAGGGCACCGTGGAGACGGTCGAGAAGATCGACTCCGCCGCCGTACGCGCCTTCCACGAGAAGCACGTGCGTCCCGCCACGGCCACCGCCGTGGTCGTCGGCGACCTCACCGGTGTCGACCTGGAGGCGCTCCTCGGCGACACCCTGGGCGCCTGGACGGGCTCCTCGGCCCAGCCGCGGCCCGTGCCGCCGGTGACCGCCGACGACGCCGGCCGGGTCGTCATCGTGGACCGTCCCGGCGCCGTCCAGACGCAGCTGCTGATCGGCCGGATCGGCGCCGACCGGCACGACCGTGTGTGGCCCGCTCAGGTGCTCGGCACGTACTGCCTCGGTGGCACCCTCACCTCCCGCCTGGACCGCGTCCTGCGCGAGGAGAAGGGCTACACCTACGGTGTCCGCGCGTTCGGGCAGGTCCTGCGGTCCGCCCCGGACGGCTCGGGCGCCGCGATGCTCGCCATCAGCGGCTCCGTCGACACCCCGAACACCGGTCCCGCTCTGGACGACCTGTGGAAGGTGCTGCGCACCCTCGCCGCCGAGGGGCTGACCGACGCCGAGCGTGACGTCGCCGTGCAGAACCTGGTCGGTGTGGCGCCGCTGAAGTTCGAGACCGCGGCGGCCGTCGCCGGAACGCTGGCGGACCAGGTCGAGCAGCACCTGCCCGACGACTTCCAGGCCACGCTGTACCAGCAGCTCGCCGCGACCGGCACGGTGGAGGCCACCGCGGCGGCCGTGAACGCCTTCCCGGTGGACCGCCTGGTGACCGTCCTCGTCGGTGACGCGGCCCAGATCAAGGAGCCGGTCGAGGCCCTCGGCATCGGCGAAGTGAAGGTCGTGCCCGCGGAGTAGGCAAAGGCCGTGTCCGCGGAGTAGGCGGCGGCACGCGCGTGTGGGGGCCCTGGTCGACCGAGCGTCACCAGGGCCTCCGTATGTCCGAATTGATGCGGAGGTTGCCCGTCTGCCCTGTGGGATGCGCTACAAAAACCGGGATCCGTTTGAGGATTGAAACCCGCGCCGCTTAGCTTCATCCGGACTGTTCGTCAGGCAGTGCGCCGCAGCCGCGGCACCGGACAGTCATCGCCGAGTCCCCGTACGGCGCGAGCCAGGGGAGCCGGGGACCCACTTGTGAAGTCCCTGGGGTGAATCGGACGCCCGCGCGTGAACGCGAGGGGGTCCGTAGGAGACCTTCCTGCTCCGAACCCGTCAGCTAACCCGGTAGGCGAGAGGGAAGGAAAGGACACACCCGACTTCATGGCGTTCACCTGCGCGCCCGGCAAGCATCGTCGTCCCGGCCGGATGCAGCGGACCACCGCTCGCGCGGCGGGCGTCGCGGCGCTCACCACCACCGGCGTGATGGCCACCGTCGCCGCCTCCCCGGCCCTCGCCGCCGAGCCCAGCCCCGAGCAGACCGGGCTGATCCCCGTCGTCACCGCCTCCGAGGCCGTCGCGGAGCAGGTCGACGACCAGGTCGCCGTGCAGAAGCACGCGGCCTTCGAGGAGGCCGCCCGGCAGGCCGCCGCCAAGAAGGCCGTGGAGGAGCGCGAGGCACGCGTGCGTGCGGCCCGCGAGGCCGAGCGCAAGCGCCTCAACACCTTCGTCTCGCCGATCACCGGCTCCTACGTGTCGACCAGCTACCAGGCCAGCAGCTCCCTGTGGTCCTCCGGCAGCCACACCGGCATCGACTTCCACGCGGCGAGCGGCACCACCGTGCACGCGGTCGGCATGGGCACCGTCGTCGAGGCCGGCTGGGGCGGGGCGTACGGCAACCAGATCGTCATCAAGATGAACGACGGGACGTACACCCAGTACGGTCACCTGTCGTCCATCGAGGTGTCGGTGGGCCAGCAGGTCACCCCGGGCCAGCGGATCGCCCTGTCCGGCGCCACCGGCAACGTCACCGGCGCGCATCTGCACTTCGAGGCCCGCACCACCGCGGAGTACGGCTCGGACATCGACCCGGTCGCCTACCTCCGCAACCACGGCGTGAACGTCTGACGACCCACGGCGACAGATCGTCTTGCCCCGGCCCTCCCGGCCGGGGCTTTCGCCGTTTTCGAGGCACTGCTGTCCAAAAAATATCCCTGGATTCCGGCCCGCCATCGGAAATCCCCGCTCATTGCAATAGAGTCACGGAACACACGTCAATCGTCGACGTTTCACGGGGATTAAGGCGGAGGTCCGTCATGCGTATTCCGGCGCACTCGGTGTGCACGGCCATTCGGGACGACATCGTCGCGGGTGTCTACGAGCGCGGCAGCCGCCTCACCGAGGAACTCCTCGCCCGCCGCTACGGCGTTTCCCGCGTCCCCGTCCGAGAGGCGCTGCGCACGCTGGAGGCGGAGGGCTTCGTCGTCACACGGCGGCACGCGGGCGCGTGCGTCGCCGAGCCGACCGAGCAGGAGGCCGCGGACCTGCTGGAGATGCGCATGCTCCTGGAGCCGCTCGGCGCCTCCCGGGCCGCCCAGCGGCGCACCGAGGCCCATCTGAAGGTGCTGCGCGGCCTCGTCCGGCTGGGCCAGGAGCGGGCCAGGCGGGGCAACAGCGAGGATCTGCGCTCCCTGGGGGGCTGGTTCCACGAGACGCTCGCCCAGTCCTCCGGAAGCCATGCCCTGACGTCGATGCTCACCCAGCTGCGCCACAAGATCGCCTGGATGTACGCGGTCGAGGCGCCGGGCAACCCCGTGGAGTCCTGGGCGGAGCACGGCGCGATCGTGGACGCGGTGGCGCGCGGCGACGGCGAGCGCGCGCGGGCGATCACGGCGCTGCACACCGAGCGCGCGACGGCCGCGCACCGGCTGCGCTTTTCCGGCGGTCCCGAGCGCGCCGACCGTGTGAGGACTTCGCAACCTCCCGTAAACATGACGGGTCTGCGGCATTAACACGAGGGCCGTATACAAAGAGGGGGATAATTCGCGGGGGATTATTTCTGCTGCCCGTGACGGGAAATGCGAAGGGCTCGCCCGATAATTCGGACGAGCCCTTCGGGGTTTAGCAGGACGACACCTTCGGAGTGGCGAACACCGCCACCGTCAATTGAGCTGCCCCGGCGACGCGCAACCGCTTCCGCGTGTGCGGCGGCGGTTCGGGCGGCAGGGGGCTGCGCGCTCAGACGGTCTCGGGGAGCTCCTCGAGACCCTCGGCGACCAGCTTCGCCAGGCGGTCGAGAGCGGCGTCCGCGCCGTCGGCCTCGGAGGCGAGGACGATCTCCTCGCCGCCCTGGGCGCCCAGGCCGAGAACGGCCAGCATGGAGGCCGCGTTGACGGGGTTGCCGTCGGCCTTGGCGATCGTCACCGGGATACCTGCGGCCGTGGCGGCCCGGACGAAGATGGAAGCGGGGCGGGCGTGAAGGCCCTCGGCCCAGCCGACGTTGACGCGGCGCTCAGCCATGTGATGCTGCCCTTCAGTGTTCAGGTTGTCTAGACCAGTGTTCCACACGTGAAGCGTGTGAGGGAGGGGTCGTGTGTCTCTTCCCGACGTGGTCGTCGGATCGCGGCCTCGATCCGACGTGCGTCCTCCACAGACTGCCTCGCGCCGTTGTCGTACGCGAGCCGTACTCTGGGCCCCATGCAGAGCGCGTCGGACCGGCACGAGTACCCCGCCCACTGGGAGGCCGACGTGGTGCTGCGCGACGGCGGCACCGCGCGCATCCGCCCCATCACCGTCGATGACGCCGAGCGCCTGGTCAGCTTCTACGAGCAGGTTTCGGACGAGTCGAAGTACTACCGCTTCTTCGCGCCCTACCCGCGCCTGTCCGACAAGGACGTCCACCGCTTCACGCACCACGACTTTGTGGACCGGGTGGGACTCGCGGCCACGGTCGGCGGCGAGTTCATCGCCACCGTACGCTACGACCGCATCGGTGCCGACGGCATGGCCGCCTCGGCCCCGGCCGACGAGGCCGAGGTCGCGTTCCTCGTCCAGGACGCCCACCAGGGCAGGGGTGTCGCCTCCGCGCTGCTCGAGCACATCGCGGCCGTGGCGCGCGAGCGGGGCATCCGCCGCTTCGCGGCCGAGGTGCTCCCCGCCAACAACAAGATGATCAAGGTGTTCACGGACGCCGGGTACACCCAGAAGCGCAGCTTCGAGGACGGCGTCGTGCGCCTGGAGTTCGGCCTCGAACCCACCGAGCGCTCAGTCGCCGTGCAGCGCGCGCGGGAACAGCGCGCCGAGGCGCACTCCGTGGGGCGGCTGCTGGCGCCCGGTTCCGTGGCCGTCGTCGGCGTCGGCCGCAGCCCCGGCGGCGTCGGCCGCAGCGTCCTCGGCAACCTCCGCGAGGCGGGCTTCACCGGGCGGCTGTACGCCGTGAACAAGGCCTTCCCCGAGGATCTGAAGGAACTGGACGGGGTGCCCGCCCACCGCTCGGTGCGCGACATTGCGGAGCCCGTCGACCTCGCGGTCGTCGCCGTCCCCGCAGAGCAGGTCCCCGAGGCCGTCGTCGAGTGCGGCGAGCACGGCGTGCAGGGACTCGTGGTCCTCTCCGCCGGCTACGCCGAGAGCGGTCCCGACGGGCGGGAGCGCCAGCGCGAACTCGTGCGGCACGCACGCGCGTACGGCATGCGGATCATCGGCCCCAACGCCTTCGGAGTCATCAACACCTCCCCGCAGGTGCGGCTGAACGCCTCGCTGGCCCCGGAGATGCCGAGACCCGGCCGGATCGGCCTGTTCGCCCAGTCCGGCGCCATCGGCATCGCCCTGCTGTCCCGCCTCCACCGGCGTGGCGGCGGCGTCACCGGCGTCACCGGCGTATCGACCTTCGTCTCCTCCGGCAACCGCGCGGACGTCTCGGGCAACGACGTCCTCCAGTACTGGTACGACGACCCCGACACCGACGTCGCCCTGATGTACCTGGAATCCATCGGCAACCCGCGCAAGTTCACCCGCCTCGCGCGGCGCACGGCGGCCGCCAAGCCCCTGGTCGTCGTCCAGGGCGCCGGTTCCGCCCCGCAGGGGCACGCCGTACGGGCGACCCGGCTGCCCCACGCGACCGTGTCGGCGCTGCTGCGGCAGGCCGGCGTGATCCGCGTGGACACCATCACCGAACTGGTCGACGCGGGCCTGCTGCTCGCCCGTCAGCCGCTGCCGACGGGCCCGCGGGTGGCGATTCTCGGCAACTCCGAGTCGCTGGGCCTGCTGACGTACGACGCCTGTCTCTCGGAAGGGCTGCGTCCGCTGCCGCCGCTGGACCTGACGACCGAGGCCTCGGCCCAGGACTTCCACGCGGCGCTGGCCCGGGCGCTCGCCGACGAGACGTGCGACGCGGTGGTCGTGACGGCGATCCCGGCGATCGGCGAGCGGTCGCCCGGGGACGCGGAACTCGCGGAGGCCCTGCGGTCGGCCGCGGCGGCCGCTCCCGCCAAACCGGTGCTCGTCGTGCACGTGGAACTCGGCGGCCTCGCCATGGCGCTGTCCGCCGCGGCGAGCACCGCGCCGCGCGCCGAAGCGGCCGCACACGCGCGTACCGACGCCCCCGAGGGCGCGCCGTCGGTGCCCACCGCCGTCGCGGCACCGGAGGGAACGCACCTCATCCCCGCCTACCCCGCCGCCGAACGCGCCGTCCGCGCGCTCGCGGAGGCCGTCAAGTACGCCCACTGGCGGCGCGAGGCGGCCGACGCCGGCAAGGTGCCCGAGTACGAGGACATCGACGAGAAGGGTGCCGCCGAGATGATCGGCGGGCTCCTCGCGCGCGGGCAGGGCCTGACCCTCGGCACCGACGAGACGTGCGAGCTGCTCGGCCGCTATGGCATCCGCACCCGCCGGGCCATCCCGGCACCCACCCCGGACGAGGCGGCGCGGGCCGCGGCCGCCCTCGGCTACCCCGTCGCCCTCAAGGCCACCGCCCCGCACCTGCGGCACCGCGCAGACCTGGGCGGCGTACGGCTCGACGTGGCCGACGAAGAGCAACTGCGCCGGTCGTACGCCGAGTTGGCCGAGCTCTTCGGCAGGCCGGAGGAGATCCGCCCGGTCGTCCAGGCGATGGCACCCCGCGGGGTCGACACGGTCGTCCGCGCGGTCATCGACCCGGCGGCCGGAGCCGTACTGTCCTTCGGGCTCGCCGGGGCCGCCTCACAGCTGCTCGGAGACATGGCGCACCGGCTCGTTCCGGTCACCGACCGCGAAGCGGCCTCGCTGATCCGGTCCATCCGGACCGCCCCGCTCCTGTTCGGCTGGCGCGGCTCCACACCCGTCGACACCGCCGCCCTCGAGGAGCTGCTGCTGCGGGTGTCGCGGCTGGTCGACGACCACCCGGAGGTCGTCGCGGTCACCCTGGAGCCGGTCGTCGTCGCCCCGCACGGGCTGAGCGTCCTCGGTGCCTCCGTCCGCCTCGCACCCCCACCGGCGCGTGACGACCTCGGGCCGAGGACGCTGCCGACGTACTGAGCGGACCGTCCGGGAGCACGTCGTCGGGCACGCGCGCGAGGACGCGCCGTCCGGGCAGTGGCCCGCCCCGCGGAGGCGTCCCACGGATCACGGACGGAGCGCGCCCCGGTCGCCGCCGACGTACCGAAGCGGTCCTGAGCGGTGCCTCGCAGTCAGTGGGTCCCCGTAGGATGGAGGGCATGGCCAAGACCAGTACGACGACCCAGGGGCTGCGCGCGGCGATCGAGCGCAGCGGCTACTACCCGGCCCTCGTGGCCGAGGCGGTGGAGGCCGCCGTGGGCGGCGAGCCGATCCGGTCGTACCTGGTCCACCAGGAGACCACGTTCGACCAGAACGAGGTGCGCCGCCATGTGACCGTGCTCGTCCTCACCGGCAACCGCTTCATCGTCAGCCACACCGACGAGCAGGCCGCCGACACCACCTCTCCGACGCCGTACGCCACGACGTCCACGGAGTCCGTGAAGCTCGGCCGGATCTCGTCCGTCGTCCTCAGCCGGGTGGTCGCCAACCCGGAGTCGTACACGCCGGGCACCCTGCCGCGCGAGATCGTGCTGACCATCGGCTGGGGCGCCGTCTCCCGCATCGACCTGGAGCCGGCCGCGTGCGGTGACCCCAACTGCGACGCCGACCACGGCTACACCGGCAGCTCGACGGCGGACGACCTCAGCCTGCGCGTGAGCGAGGCCGGAGACGGCCCGGAGACGGTCCGCCAGGCGCTCGTCTTCGCGCAGTCGCTGTCCGAGGCGACCGCGGACGTAACCCGCTGATGTCGCGCTCCGTGCCCACCCCCTTCGACTCCGCGCCCTGGGAATTCCCCGAACCGCTCGCCGTGGGCTCCGCCCCCGTCCCCGAGTACGGCTCCGGGTCCCTCGCCGACCTGCTGCCCACACTGGCCGCGGGCATGGGCGTACCCGGCACGACCGCGGCCATCCCGGAGCTGACCCCGGCCGACCGCAACTGCGTCTTCCTGATCGACGGCCTCGGCTGGGAGCAGATCAAGGACCACCCCGACGAGGCGCCCTATCTCCACGCGCTGCTCGGCAGCTCCCGCGGGGGCACCGGACGTCCGCTCACCGCCGGCTACCCGGCGACCACCGCGACCTCCCTCGCCTCCGTCGGCACCGGCCTTCCCCCGGGCGCGCACGGCCTGCCCGGCTACACCGTGCGCAACCCGGCGACCGGCGCCCTGATGAACCAGCTCCGCTGGCAGCCGTGGACGGCCCCGGGCGCCTGGCAGCCGTACCCCACCGTCTTCCAGCTCGCCCACGAGGCGGGTGTGCACGCCGCCCAGGTGTCGTCCCCCACGTTCCAGAACACCCCGCTGACGAAGGTCGCGCTCAGCGGCGGAACGTTTCACGGGAGGCTGACCGGCGAGGAGCGCATGGACCTCGCCGCCGAGCAACTGGCCGCCGGCGACCGCTCCCTCGTCTACACGTACTACGCGGAACTGGACGGCGCCGGGCACCGCTACGGCGTCGCTTCCGACACCTGGTGCGGCCAGCTCATGTACGTCGACCGGCTCGTCCAGCGCCTCGCCGAGCAGCTCCCGCCGCGCAGCGCGCTCTACGTCACCGCCGACCACGGCATGGTCGACGTGCCCTTCGACGAGGAGCACCGCATCGACTTCGACGCGGACTGGGAGCTGCGCGCCGGGGTCGCCCTGCTGGGCGGCGAGGGCCGCGCCCGTCATGTCTACGCCGTACCGGGCGCCGAGAACGACGTCCTGACCTGCTGGCGCGAGGTGCTCGGCGAGCAGTTCTGGATCGCCTCACGCGACGAGGCGATCGCCGCGGGCTGGTTCGGGCCGCAGGTCGACGAGCGGGTGTACCACCGCCTGGGCGACGTGGTCGCGGCCGCCCGGGACGACGTGCTGATCATCGCCTCCGAACGGGAGCCCAAGGAGTCGGCGATGGTCGGCAACCACGGCTCGATGACCCCTGCCGAGCAGCTGGTCCCGCTGCTCGAAGTACGCTCCTGACGCCCAGAACCGTTTCTCCTCCACCTTCTCCGAAAGGCGCTCAACTCCCCATGCCCGAGCTGGTTTTCTTCTCCGGAACCATGGACTGCGGGAAGTCGACGCTGGCTCTGCAGATAGAGCACAACCGCTCCTCGCGCGGCCTCCAGGGCATGATCTTCACGCGGGACGACCGCGCGGGCGAGGGCAAGCTGTCCTCCCGCCTGGGCCTGGTCACCGACGCGGTCGAGGTCGAGGACGGGCAGGACCTCTACGCCTCTCTCGTCGACCACCTCTCGCAGGGCGGCCGCGCGGACTACGTGATCGCGGACGAGGCGCAGTTCCTGGCCGAGGAGCAGATCGACCAGCTCGCGCGCGTGGTCGACGACCTGGACATCGACGTCTACGCCTTCGGGATCACGACCGACTTCCGCTCCAAGCTGTTCCCCGGCTCCCAGCGGCTCGTCGAACTCGCCGACCGCGTCGAGGTCCTCCAGGTCGAGGCCCTGTGCTGGTGCGGCGCGCGCGCCACGCACAACGCCCGCACGGTGGGCGGGGTCATGGTCGTGGAGGGCGCCCAGGTCGTCGTCGGGGACGTCGACCAGGCGGACACGGTCGGCTACGAGGTCCTGTGCAGGCGCCACCACCGCCGCCGGATGACCTCGGCGTCGGCGCGGGCGGCGGCCCTGTCGCCGGACGTGCTGCCGGTGCAGCCGGTCTAGCCGCCGACGGCTTGGGAGACCGTCCCTCACCGGGGTCCCTGGATCAGGGAGAAGCGGGCCCCCTCGGGGTCGGCCACGCCCGCCACGCGCCCGTGCTCGCTGTCCTGGGCCGGCTCGAGGACCTGCCCGCCGAGGTCGACGACGAGACCGAGCGCCGCGTCCGTGTCGGCCACCTCGAAGTACGTCGTCCAGTGCGGCCCCCGGTCCCGGGGCAGCGCGGCGCCCACCCCGTGGATGCCGGCGACCGGGTGGCCGGCGACATGCAGGGTCACGTGGTCGAAGTCGGCGGACACCACCGTCTCCTCGTAGCCGAAGACCGTCTCGTAGAACTTGCGGACGCCCGCGGCCTCGTAGGTCGTGAGCTCGTTCCAGGCGGGAGTGCCGGGCACGCCCGTGATGGCGGTGCCCACGTGCGCCGCCGCCTGCCAGACGCCGAAGACGGCGCCGGAGGGGTCGGAGCCGATGGCCAGCCGTCCGGCGTCTGAGGCGTCCAGCGGGCCGACGCCGATCGTGCCGCCGCACAGCCGGACCGTTTCGGCAGTCGTGTCCACGTCGTCCGAGGCGAAATAGGGCGTCCAGGCGACCGGCAGGTGGCGGTCCGGGGGCAGTTGACCGATCCCCGCCACCTCGTGTCCGTCGAGCAGCGCCCGCACATAGGGGCCCAGCTGCTGCGGGCCGGGCCTGAACTCCCAGCCGAACAGCTCGCCGTAGAACTCCTGCGTCGCGGTCAACCCGTGCGCCATCAGACTCACCCAGCAGGGTGTACCGGGCGCATACCGGGCGTGTGCTGCGCCGATCGGGCCGGCCGACCCACCTGCCTCGGTCATCGTCACTCTCTCCTCAGCCCCTTGCGGTGGCCGTGTCGCTTCCGCCCTCGGAGGATGCCTGATAGGGGGTTTCTCGTTGGTTTACGTGCGGTTGTCGCTGTATGTCGATCGCCTGTACGGCATGTGCTCGATCCCGCACGCCGCGTGATCGAGCCTGTCCGGCCGAGCAGAGTAGCCGGACATGAGCGATGGGGCCACCCCGTGCGCGAGGATGGTGACCATGAACGCCATCATCACCGCATCGGAACTGGCCGGCGACCTGGCGGGGGAGAACCCGCCCGTCGTCCTCGACGTCCGCTGGCAGCTCAGCGTGGCGAAGGCGGCGGGGGAGCCGCCGTTCGACGGGCGCGCCGCGTACGAGGCCGGGCACGTGCCCGGCGCGGTCTATGTCGACCTGGACCGGGAGCTCGCGGGGGCTCCGGGCGGCCGCGGCCGGCACCCGCTGCCCGACATCGCGTTGTTCGGTTCCGCGATGCGCCGGGCGGGTGTCTCGGCGGGCAGGCCGGTGGTCGTGTACGACGGCGGGCAGGGCTGGGCGGCGGCCCGCGCGTGGTGGCTGCTGCGCTGGACGGGTCACCCGGACGTGCGGGTCCTCGACGGCGGGTTGCCGTCCTGGCGGGGAGATCTCTCCGGCGAGGTCCCCGCGCGCGTGGAGGGCGACTTCGAGCCGGTGCCGGGCGCCACGGGACTCCTCGACGCCGACGGAGCCGCCGCTCTCGCCGGCTCCGGAGTGCTGTTCGACGCCCGCGCGGGGGAGCGGTACCGGGGTGAGGTCGAGCCGATCGACCGGGTCGGCGGCCACATTCCGGGTGCCGTCTCCGCGCCCACGAACGACAACGTGGGCCCGGACGGCCGCTTTCTGTCCGCCGAGGAGCTGAGGGACCGCTTCAAGGCGCTGGGGGCGTCCGACGGCACCGAGGTCGGCGTGTACTGCGGCTCGGGTGTCTCCGGCGCGCACGAGGTACTGGCCCTGGCTGTCGCGGGCATTCCGGCGGCCCTGTACGTCGGCTCCTGGTCGGAGTGGTCCTCGGACCCGGCCCGGCCCGTCGCCGTGGGCCCCGACCCCCGGTAGTCCGGCCGCGCGGACACATGGGGGAGGGCCGCACCGAACAGGTGCGGCCCTCTCCTGCGTATGTACGGATGTGCCCACCGGCTTCCGTGAACCGGCCGACGCCTCGGGCGAGTTGCCCGAGGGCCGGTTACTCCTGCTTCTTCCGCCGGGTGCCGAACACGATCTCGTCCCAGCTCGGCACCGCGGCCCGGCGGCCCGGACGGACGCCGTCCGCCTCGGCCTGGCGGTCGGTGGCGCCGACGAGACGGTCGCGGTGGCTGCCGACGGAACGCGGCATGAGGACGTCCGCGTAGGCGGATCCGGCGGAGGCGGCCGGCGCCGGGGGTTCCTCGGCGTCGGGCTCCTGCTCGTCGGGCTCCTCCGGAGCGGGCTCCGCCGGGCGCTCCGGGACGACCATGTCGCCGCGGAAGCTCGGCACCGCCTCCAACAGGCTGGTCAGCGAGTCGCGTTCCCGTTCGCCGGCGCTCTCCTCGGCCGGCTCGGGCGGCTGGGCCGGCAGGCTGGGCCGGTCGAGCGCGCGGT
This sequence comes from Streptomyces sp. Root1310, assembly GCF_001426425.1. Taxonomy (NCBI): domain Bacteria; kingdom Bacillati; phylum Actinomycetota; class Actinomycetes; order Kitasatosporales; family Streptomycetaceae; genus Streptomyces; species Streptomyces sp. Root1310. Next base: position 139,841 of record NZ_LMEQ01000032.1, read on the forward strand.
CCAGCGGACGGTCGCGCGGCAGCCGTGCGATGCGCGGGACGAACGGAAAGCTGGGCTCGGGAGCGGCCAGGTCGTCGGACTCGCCGATCAGCGAACGCGCCTCGTCGTCGACGGCCTGGACGAGCCGCCGCGGCGGGTCGTACGTCCAGCTCGCCGAGTGCGGTTCGCCCGCGACCAGGTAGACCAGGAGGACTTCCCAGGTGCCGTCGTCGCGACGCCACGAGTCCCACTGGACGGTGTCCTTGTCGGCGCCGCGCAGCAGCAGCCGTTCCTGGACGGCCTCGCCGAGCTGGGGTCCGGCGTTCTCGCCGGGCCGACGGACCGGAGTCTTCCGGGCCCGCTCGGCCATGAAGGCGCGCTCGGCCAGCACGGGGCCCTCGAAGCGGCGCACACGGTCGACGGGGATGCCGGCCATCTGGGCGACTTCTTCCGCGGTGGCACCGGCACGTATACGCGCCTGGATGTCACGGGGGCGGAGATGGCTCTCCACCTCGATCTCGATCTGGCCGAGGCGGGGACGGTCGCCGCGGACGGCGGCGCGCAGACGCTCATCGATCGGAAGCGTGTACTCCGTGCTGTCCGCAGCCTTCAGCACCAGCCGTGTGCCGTCATTCGAGACGGCCACGACACGCAGTTCGGGCATGGGGACCTCCCGGGTGGTGCCTGCCGACGTCACGTGCGTCGCTGCTTCCGCTAGTCGAGTGTGGCCTGCCCGGGTGCAGCCTGCCACAACCTTGCCGAGTTGCCCGGCGTGTCGGGCACAGGCCCTGCGCCGCCGTTATGGCACGGTTACCTATCCGCCACGCTAAGTGACCAACACCGTCACCCTGTGCAACTAGCCCCCCTCAAGCGGTCCAGCGAGGCTCCGGACATCCTGGAGGGAGACCGGGCCCAGGGCTCGCAACAGTACTCCATTTGGGCCACGTGCGTGGATTGGCGCGCCATCCAACTTCTGTGGAGAGGCGGGATTTGACCGTCCGTCGTGGGCGTTTATCGATCTTGGACGTGGCGTAGTTCACGCAATCTCCCGAAAAGGAACTATCGGTTTCGTCCGTACGTCCCCTTCTCGTGCAGTTGATTGATCAAGTGCGGGAAAGGCAGGCAAGCTCCCGGTATGCGTGAAAGGCCCGAAGTCGTCGGTGAGTCGAGCGCCGGGGAGGAGGTGAAACGGAAGCGGATCGACCTGAGCGTGCCTCAGGTCGCGGGCAGCGCCGTGGCCGCGGTGGTGGCCGCGAAACTCGCCTCGTACTTCGGGGTCTACGGCACGATCCTCGGTGCGGGTCTGGTCAGTGTCGTCGCCACCTGTGGCGGATCGCTCTTCCAGCACTTCTTCAGTCGTACCGGCGAGCAACTCCGTGACACACAGCTCCGCGACGCACAGGTCCGTGACACACAGCTCCGCGACGCCAAGGTCCGCGCCCCACGGGTGGCTGCGAAACCGACGGTGCGCGCGCAGCCCGCGCCGGGCGAGTTCACCGAGGGCACCGTCCACCGCGCCCGGAGCGGGCGCCGCAGGCGGCCGGTGGTGGCGGCCGCGCTCGTCTTCGGGGTCGCGATGGCCGGGATCACCACGTACGAGCTGGTGTCGGGCGACAGCTTCAGCGGCGACCAGGGCACGACGGTCACCGGGGCGGTCTCGGGCGGCGGTTCCTCGTCCGGTACCTCGCCGGGTTCCTCCGACGAGGACGCGGACCCGACGCCGTCACCCTCCTCGTCCTCGCCCTCCTCCCCCTCGACCGGGGAGGCGCCGTCCTCGGGCGGGACCTCCTCCCCGGACGGCGGCAGCGACAGCGGGGAGGGCGCGGGCGACGACTCCGCAGGCGGTGCGACGGCCGGGACGGCGCCGACTTCCACGGCCCCGGAGGGCGGCACGGGGGCCGGTGACTCGGCGACCCCCGAACCCACGGAGTCCGCTACGCCCCCAGAACCCTCCGCAAGTAGTCGTTCTGGAACAGACGGTCAGGATCCAGCCGGTCCCGCAGCGCCGTGAACTCGCCGAAGCCCGGATAGATGCCGGCGAAGTACTCGGCGTCCCGCGTGTGCACCTTGCCCCAGTGCGGCCGCCCCTCGTGGGCGGTGAAGATGCGCTCGGCGGCGGTGAAGTACCCCTGGTAGGGCGTGCCCTTGACCATGTGGACGGCGATGTAGGCGCTGTCACGGCCGGAAGCGGTGGACAGGGTGATGTCGTCGGCGGGCGCGGTGCGCACCTCGACGGGGAAGCTGACCCGCAGGCCCGAGCGGTCGAGCATCGCCTTCAGCTCGCGCAGCGTCTCGGTCACCGCCTCGCGCGGGACGGCGTACTCCATCTCCATGAAGCGCACCCGGCGCGGAGAGGTGAACACCTTGTAGGGGATGTCCGTGTACGTGCGCGCGGACAGGGCCTTGCTGGACACCTGCGCGATCGTCGGGATCGTGGCGGGCACCGCTCGGCCCACCCACTGGGCCACCTGGAAGACCCCGTTGGAGAGGAACTCGTCCTCGATCCAGCTGGAGACCTGGCCCACCGGCTTGCGGGGGCCCGCGCTGCGGTTGTTGCGCTTGGTGTTGGTGCTGCCAGTGTGCGGGAACCAGTAGAACTCGAAGTGCTCGTTCTCGGCCCACAGTTCGTCGAAGTCGGCGAGGACCTTGTCGAAGGGCATCGGTTCCTCCCGCGCGGTGAGCAGGAAGATCGGTTCCACGGCGAAGGTGATCGCGGTGACGATGCCGAGGGCGCCCAGGCCGATGCGGGCGGCGGCGAAGAGGGAGCGCTCCTCCTCGGTCCCCTTCTCGGAGCAGGTGAGTACCGAGCCGTCCGCCGTGACGAGCTCGAGGCCCTTGATCTGGGCGGCGATCGAGGCGGACTCACGGCCGGTGCCGTGCGTGCCGGTGCTGGTCGCCCCGGACACCGTCTGTTCCATGATGTCGCCCATGTTGGTGAGCGACAGGCCTTCGCGCGCGAGCGCCAGGTTGAGTCTCTTGAGCGGGGTGCCGGCCTCGACGGTGACCGTCATGTTGTCGCGATCAATGTTGCGGATGCCGGTCAAGAGTTGAGGGCGGATCAATACACCGTCGGTCGCCGCGATCGACGTGAAGGAGTGGCCGGTGCCGACCGCCTTCACCTTCAGCCCGTCCTCGGCGGCCCGGCGCACCGCCTCGGCCAGTTCGTCGACGGAGGCGGGCGTGACCTCCCGCACGGGGCGTGCGGCGACATTGCCGCCCCAGTTACGCCACGTGCCGTTCTTCCCGCTCGCTGTCCTGCTCAACAGTGCCTCCCCGACCCGGCGCCGGCCTGCTCAGCCGGCGGTACCCCAGGAAACCGACCGCGACCGCGACGGCTCCGGACACCGCCGGAACCCCGTACCCGGCCCGTGCCCCCGCCGCGTCGATGACCCAGCCGGCGATGGAGGAGCCGAGCGCGACGCCGACCGCGAGCCCGGTGCTGATCCAGGTCATGCCCTCGGTCAGTTGTGCGCGTGGTACGTGCTCTTCGATGAGGGACATCGTGGTGATCATCGTGGGAGCGATGGTCAGACCCGCAAAGAACAGCGCCACGGCCAGAAACGGCAAGTTTCCGACCAGTAGGAGGGGGATCATACTCACGCCCATCATGAACACGCCCAGCAGCCAGCGACGTTCCGGTGTTCCCTTGAGGTGCAACAGGCCGAACGCGAGCCCGGCCACGCAGGAACCGGCCGCGTAGAGCGCCAGGACGACACTGGCGGCGCCCTGGTGGCCCTGCTCGTCGGCGAAGGCGACGGTGACCACGTCGACGGCCCCGAAGATCGTTCCGGTCGCCACGAAGGTGGCCACCAGAACCTGGAGTCCGGGCGAGCGCAGGGCCGAACCGCCGCCGCGCTGCTCGCGCGGATGCGGCGCGGGCTCGGTGGCCCGCTGGGCGGTGAGCCAGAAGACGCCGACGGCGAGGAAGCAGGCCGCCAGCAGCGGCCCCGCCTCCGGGAACCAGGCCGTGGACAGGCCGATGGAGATGATCGGCCCGAAGATGAAGCACACCTCGTCCACCACGGACTCGAAGGAGTACGCGGTGTGCAGCTGGGGTGTGCCCCGGTACAGGGCCGCCCAGCGGGCCCGGATCATCGCGCCGAGGCTCGGCACGGAGCCGATCCCGGCGGCGCACACGAACAGCACCCAGTCCGGCCACTCGAAGTGCGCGGCCAGCAGCAGCCCGGTCGCGGCGGCGAGCGCGACCAGGGTCGCGGGGCGCAGAACCCGGCGCTGACCGTGGACATCGACCAGCCGCGAGATCTGCGGCCCGAAGGCGGCGGCCGCCAGCGCGATGGTCGCCGACAGCGCGCCCGCGAGCCCGTAGCGCCCCGTGAGCTGGGAGACCATCGTGACCACGCCGATGCCCATCATCGACAGCGGCATCCTGCCGACGAACCCCGCGGCGGAGAAGCCCTTGGAGCCGGGGGCGGCGAACAGAGCGCGGTAGGGGCTGGGCACGGGGTCTCCGGTGGGTCCGGGCACGCGCGCGTGAGGGCTCGGCGCGGCGTGGGGGAAGGCGGCTCGGCAGGGACTCGGTAAGGCGGGCGGTGAGCCCGGTGGAACCGGTAAGGCGTGAACGCAGCTCATACAGCTTACGAAGTTAGGTAACCCTAACGCATCCGGCCGCAGCCGGCGCCCGGCCGGTACCCCGCCGTTTCCCGGCTGTCGGAGGGGGGTGGCAGGATCGAGTCATGCGAGACGCGCTCGATGCCACCCCCTACGACGCCCTGCTCCTGCTCTCCTTCGGCGGCCCGGAAGGCCCGGACGACGTGGTTCCGTTCCTGGAGAACGTGACGCGCGGGCGCGGCATCCCCAAGGAACGCCTCAAGGAAGTGGGCCGGCACTACTTCCTGTTCGGCGGGGTCAGCCCCATCAACGACCAGAACCGCGCCCTGCTGGACGCCCTGCGCAAGGACTTCGCCGACCACGGCCTGGACCTGCCGATCTACTGGGGCAACCGCAACTGGGCCCCGTACCTCACGGACACCCTGCGCGAGATGGTCGCCGACGGCCGCCGCCGCGTCCTCGTCCTCGCCACCAGTGCCTACGCCTCGTACTCCGGCTGCCGCCAGTACCGCGAGAACCTCGCCGACGCGCTGGCCACGCTGGAGGCCGAAGGGCTCGAGCTGCCCAAGGTCGACAAACTGCGGCACTACTTCAACCACCCCGGCTTCCTGGAGCCCATGATCGAGGGCGTGCTGCGGTCGCTGGCCGATCTCCCCGAGGGCGTCAGGGACGGCGCGCACCTCGCCTTCTCGACCCACTCCATCCCGAACGCCTCCGCGGACACCTCCGGCCCGGCCGAGGACCACGGCGAGGGCGGCGCGTACGTGAAGCAGCACCTGGACACCGCGCGGCTCATCGCCGACGCCGTCCGCGAGCGCACCGGCGTGGACCACCCGTGGCAGCTCGTCTACCAGTCACGCTCCGGCGCCCCGCACATCCCCTGGCTGGAGCCCGACATCTGCGACCACCTGGAGGAGCGGCACGCGGCCGCCGTCCCGGCCGTCGTGATGGCCCCCATCGGCTTCGTCTCCGACCACATGGAGGTCCTCTACGACCTCGACACGGAGGCAAAGGCCAAGGCCGAGGAGCTGGGCCTGCCGGTCCGCCGCTCGGCCACCGTCGGCGCCGACCCGCGCTTCGCCGCCGCGATCCGTGAGCTCGTCCTGGAGCGCGCCGCCGCGGAGAGCGGCCTCCAGGTCACCCCGTGCGCCCTGGGGGCGCTCGGCGCGAGCCACAACCTGTGCCCGGTCGGCTGCTGCCCCGCCCGCGCCCCCAGGCCCGCCGCCGCGGGCGCCGACAGCCCCTACGCGTGAGGAACGGCGTGACCGACCCCCTGCACACCGAACTGCTCGAACTCGCCAAGGAGGCCGCCCGCCGGGCCGGCGAACTGCTGCGGGACGGCCGCCCGGCCGACCTCGCGGTCGCCGCCACCAAGTCGAGCCCGATCGACGTGGTCACCGAGATGGACATCGCGGCCGAGAAACTGATCACGGGCCTCATCTGCGAACACCGCCCCGACGACGGCTTCCTCGGCGAGGAGGGCGCCTCCAGCGAGGGCAGCAGCGGCATCCGCTGGGTGATCGACCCCCTCGACGGCACGGTCAACTACCTCTACGGACTGCCCACCTGGGCCGTCTCCATCGCCGCCGAGCAGGACGGCGAGACCGTCGTCGGGGTCGTCGAGATCCCGATGCGCGGCGAGACGTACCACGCGGTGCGCGGCGGCGGGGCGTGGGGGAGCGGCGCCCGGGAAGGCGAGCGGGCCCTGTCCTGCCGTGCCGCGGCGCCCCTCGAGCAGGCCCTGGTCTCCACCGGCTTCAACTACGTCACCGAGGTCCGCACCCACCAGGCCGACGTGGCGCAGCGGCTGATCCCGCTGCTGCGGGACATCCGGCGCGGTGGCTCTGCCGCGGTCGACCTGTGTGACGTGGCAGCGGGCCGCCTCGACGGCTACTACGAACGCGGGCTGCATCCCTGGGACCTCGCGGCGGGCGACCTGATCGCCCGGGAGGCGGGCGCGCTGACCGGTGGGCGGCCCGGAGAGCGCCCCGCACGTGACCTGACGGTGGCTGCCACCCCCGGCGTCTTCGAGCCCCTCCAGCGACTCCTGGAGGACTTCGGCGCCTGGCACGACTGAGCCGCTCCCGCGCACACGCGAAGGGGCCCCGGCGCTGGATTCGCCGGGGCCCCTCCGTCTGCTGCGAACTGCCTCAGGCGACGCTCGTCGCGCCGACCTCCACACCGTGCTCGGCGGCGAGGCGGCGCAGGTCGTCGAGCTCGGCCTGTTCCACCTCGACGAGGAAGTCGTCGCCCTCGTCGCGAGCCCGCGTCAGGTCGGACTCGGTCGTCCTTATGCGGTGCAGAAGTCCTGCGGTGAATGCGTCCATGCTGCGCCCCCTCGTCCTGGGTCGTGGGTCGGTGGCACGGGGGTGTGCCGGTTGGGAAGGGGCGATCACGTCTGCCACAGGTGCCCAGCGCTGCCCTGCCGGGCGGCGACGGTGCCGGACACCCACGCCCGCTCTGCGGCAAACGGACCGCGGAGTACCGCATGGTGTTGCGGCACATGCAGAGCGTGATCGCGGGGTGTAAAGCCGTCCTCCCCCCGCTCCCTTCCGTGGAAACCTCAACCTCACGAGAAAATCTCGCATTCCCGGGCTTCACACCGGCCCTTCATCTTCCGCGCACCCGTCTTACCGCCGACTTATGGCCGAAAAGGGCAGGATGGAGGCCACACTCACCGAAACCCCTGCCCCCGGGCGCTCATGGAGCGCTACGCGGGTGGACACAGGAAGGACAGCGACGTGCGCGTACTCGTCGTCGAGGACGAGCAGCTGCTCGCCGATGCGGTGGCCACCGGACTGCGCCGGGAGGCCATGGCCGTCGACGTCGTGTACGACGGTGCGGCCGCCCTGGAGCGCATCGGCGTCAACGACTACGACGTGGTCGTCCTCGACCGGGACCTCCCCCTCGTCCACGGCGACGACGTCTGCCGCAAGATCGTCGAACTCGGCATGCCCACGCGCGTGCTGATGCTGACGGCCTCCGGTGACGTCAGCGACCGCGTCGAGGGTCTGGAGATCGGCGCCGACGACTATCTCCCGAAGCCCTTCGCCTTCAGCGAGCTGATCGCACGCGTGCGTGCCCTCGGCCGGCGCACCAGCCTGCCGCTGCCGCCCGTCCTGGAGCGGGCCGGCATCAAGCTCGACCCCAACCGCCGCGAGGTCTTCCGCGACGGCAAGGAGGTCCAGCTCGCGCCCAAGGAGTTCGCCGTCCTGGAGGTGCTGATGCGCAGCGAGGGCGCGGTGGTCTCCGCGGAGCAGCTCCTGGAGAAGGCCTGGGACGAGAACACCGACCCGTTCACCAACGTCGTCCGCGTCACCGTCATGACGCTCCGCCGCAAGCTGGGCGAACCTCCGGTGATCGTCACCGTCCCCGGCTCCGGCTACCGGATCTGATCCGCCGTGGCATCGACTCCCGCCCCTCCCCAGGCACCCCCGAAGCCCACCTGGGCTCCCCGGAGCCCGCAGTCGCCCTTCCCGTGGCTGCGACCGACCATCCGCATACGGCTCACGCTGCTGTACGGCGGCATGTTCCTGATCGCCGGCATCCTGTTGCTGTCGATCATCTACCTGCTGGCCGCACAGGCCCTGCACACCGGCAACCAGCCGCTGTTCAAGATCATCGACGTCGGGAACCTGAAGGTCTCCAGCACCGACTGTCCCGGGCTCGCGAGCGGCCAGACGCTGGGCGAGTTCAACGACGCGATCAGCCAGTGCATGAACCACCAGCGCCAGGCAGCTCTGGACAACCTCCTCAGCCGCTCCCTGCTGGCCCTCCTGGGCCTCGCCGTGATCGCCTTCGCCTTCGGCTACGCCATGGCCGGCCGGGTGCTGTCCCCGCTCGGCCGGATCACCCGCACCGCGCGCGCGGTGGCGGGGTCGGACCTGTCCCGCCGTATCGAGCTGGACGGGCCGGACGACGAGCTGAAGGAGCTGGCCGACACCTTCGACGACATGCTGGAGCGCCTCCAGCGGGCCTTCACGGCCCAGCAGCGCTTCGTGGGCAATGCCTCGCACGAGCTGAGGACCCCGCTGGCGATCAACCGGACGCTGCTCGAAGTGCATCTGTCCGATCCGGAGGCGCCCGTGGAGCTCCAGCAGCTCGGCAAGACGCTGCTGGCCACCAACGAGCGCAGCGAGCAGCTCGTCGAGGGGCTGCTGCTGCTCGCCCGCAGCGACAACCAGATCGTCGAGCGCAAGCCGGTCGACCTCGCGGAGGTCGCCGGGCAGGCCATCGACCAGGTGCACGGGGAGGCGTCGGCCAAGGGGGTGGTGATCCGCGGGGAGCAGAAACCCGCCGTCGTTCAGGGCAACGGTGTCCTGTTGGAGCGGATCGCGCTGAATCTCGTGCAGAACGCCGTACGGTACAACGTGTCCGAGGGCGGCTGGGTCGAGGTGACCACCGAGGTCCAGCACGGGCAGGCGGTCCTCGTCGTGTCGAACACCGGGCCGGTCGTGCCCGCCTACGAGATCGACAATCTGTTCGAACCCTTCCGTCGCCTGCGCACGGAGCGGACGGGCAGCGACAAGGGGGTCGGGTTGGGCCTGTCCATCGTGCGGTCCGTTGCCCGGGCGCACGGCGGTCATATCGCGGCCCAGCCGCGCGAGGGGGGTGGGCTCGTGATGCGGGTCACTTTCCCCGTCTGAGATCATGTCGCCGACACACGCGGGGATGTTCGCTTTGCGCGGAATTTTCTGGGTCCCGACCTGGCTTCCCCATGTGTGATCGATCACAAGGGCGAATTTCCGGCCATCTACTCTCCGTGATCATGAATGCCGTCGTAAAGCCCGGAAAATCCGGGTTTTCAGGGGTCCTGATCACGGGAAGTACACGGTGAGACGCCTTTGAAGTGCGGCAATCGGACCGTGTACGGTCCCGATCGCCATCCAAGCCGATCACTCGTGAGGAGTTCGGTTGGGTGTCGATTGAGTAACAGACCTTGATGTGAGGCAAAATCTCCGCCTCGAGGCGGGCACAAGTCCGGCCTCTCACGCGTTACGTGCGCTGGAGACACCGCAGACACCCAGAGGGGGAGAGGCGAAATGGCTACCGATTACGACACCCCACGCAAGACCGATGACGACGTCGACTCAGACAGTCTCGAAGAGCTGAAGGCCAGGCGGAACGACAAGTCCGCGTCCGCAGTGGACGTCGACGAATTCGAGGCCGCGGAGGGGCTCGAACTGCCCGGCGCGGACCTCTCGAACGAGGAACTGGCCGTCCGGGTGCTGCCGAAGCAGCAGGACGAGTTCACCTGCATGAGCTGCTTCCTGGTGCACCACCGCAGCCAGCTGGCCCGGGAGAAGAACGGCCAGCCGATCTGCCGCGACTGCGACTGAGGCGGGGTCGGCCGTGACTGGCTCGACCCCACCTCGGAAGCGCCGCTTCCCCCTGCGGGGAACGGACAAGGGGCCTTCCCAAGGCCCTCACGGCGTGCGTGACGACGAGCGAGGCTCATCCGGTACGGGAGTGGTCCCGGCGGGATCGGCCTCGCTCGAACGCGCGGCTGACCGGGCTGACCTCCCGGCGCCGACGCGGAACGCCGCCCCCGTCGCCAAGCGACGGGCGGCGGTCATCCGGGACAAGGCGAAGGACCTGGCCCTGGAAGGCGTCCGCAAGGGCGGGAACCGCGCCAGGGCGGGGCTGGGGCACCTCGCCGACCGGATCATCGACCTTGCTCCACGAGTCCCCGTACGGGACCTCCAGACGCTGCGCAGGCAGTTCCCCGGTCTCGGGCCCGAGCAGCTCGCGGACAAACTCGTGTCGGGCGCGGCGAACGCCACGTCCACCGTCGGCGCGGGCATCGGGGCGGCGGCGATGCTTCCCGTGCCGCCCGCCATGCCGACCGAACTGGCCGCGGAGATCACCGGCGTCGCGGCCATCGAGCTGAAACTGATCGCCGAACTCCACGAGGTCTACGGAGTGCGGCCGGCGGGCGGTCTCAAGGACCGCAGCACCGCGTATCTGCGCTCATGGTCGGGCGAACGCGGCGTCGACGTCATGAAGCCGTCCACGGTCAACTCGGCGCTCGGCGGCCAGATGAAGCGTGAGCTGCGCCAGCAGATCATGAAGCGCATGGTCCGCGATCTGCCGATGCTGATGCCCTTCATGGTGGGCGCCGCCGTCGGCGCGGTCATGAACCGGCGGGACACCCGGAGGGTGGCCGCGAAGGTCCGGGCCGACCTGCGGAAGATGCAGGTGCCGTGGGACGCGCTGCCGGCGCTGCCGCCGCTGGAGAAGCCGGCGGATGCCCTGGCCATCGGTGAGATCCCCGAGAACCCCCTGAACCCCCTGGGGCCCGGCAATCCCGAAATCTCCGGGAACCCTGAGAACCCTGAGAACCCCGAGAGGCCCGGAGGGCTCGGGCGCTGAGGGCTGCGGCTACGCCATCGCCTCTCGCGCCGCCTTCAGCGCCGCTGCCAGGCGCTCCGGCTCCCGCGTCGACAGGTACAGGTAGGGGGTCGGGTCGGCCGGGTCGGTGACCTCGACCCGCAGGGCCGTGGGGATGTAGGAGCGCAGCAGCAGGAAGGCCCGCGTGTCGGCCTTGTACGTGCGCCAGGCGCGCGCCCCGTCCGCGTCCAGGATCTCCGCCGCGCCCAGGGCCGCGACCGGGATCTTCGCCTCGCCCGCGATCAGCGAGTCGCCCACGACGCGGATCCGGAGGGACCCGTAGGAGCTGGCCACGACCGCCGCGGCCGCGGTGCCGCCGACCAGACCGCCGAGCAGCGGCAGGGTGCCGAAGGGCAGCAGGATCAGGGCCATGGAGACACCCACGAGGAACGAGACGAACCACCACGATCGTGGGGCGGTGAGGCGTTCTTCGTACGGGGTGGTCGAGAGCTGCATGGGGCCAAGCTTGGCACGGTGTCCTGATATGGCGGACGCGCGGGTAAGGTCTGCGGCTGTGAGTGGTACTTCCGCAGCTCTTGAGCCTCCGGCCGATGCCGTGAAACCCGTTCGGCACCCCGACGCTCCCGTTCCCGGTGAGCTTCTCGGTGCCCACTACGAACACTGTTTCGGATGTGGCGGCGAGCAGACGCACGGACTGCATCTGGAGGCGCGGGCCGGCGAGGGCGTGACCGTCACCGCCGAGTTCACCGTGCAGCCCGCGCACCAGGGCGCGCCCGGCCTCGCACACGGCGGGATCCTGGCCACCGCCCTCGACGAGACGCTCGGCTCACTGAACTGGCTCCTGCGGACGATCGCCGTGACCGGACGGCTGGAGACCGACTTCGTGCGCCCCGTGCCCGTCGGTACCACGCTCTACCTGGAGGCCGAGGTGACGGCGGTCGCCCGGCGCAAGATCTACTCGAGTGCCACCGGGCGGATCGGCGGCCCCGACGGGCCGCTCGCCGTCCGTGCCGACGCACTCTTCGTCGAGGTCGCGGTCGAGCACTTCGTGAGCCACGGCCGTGAGGCCGAGATCCAGGCCGCCATGAGCGACCCGGACCAGATCAGGCGCACCCGCGCCTTCGAGGTGAACCCGTGAGCCGCGACCCCCTGAACGTCCTGATCCGGCGCGTCGACCCCGACGTACCGCTTCCGACGTACGAGCACCCGGGTGACGCCGGGGCCGATCTGCGCACCACACGCAGCCATGAACTCGCTCCGGGGGAGCGGGCCGTGCTGCCCACGGGGGTGTCCATCGCCCTGCCCGAGGGGTACGCGGCCTTCGTGCACCCGCGCTCGGGGCTGGCCGCCCGGTGCGGAGTAGCCCTCGTGAATGCCCCGGGGACGGTTGATGCCGGGTACCGTGGGGAGATCAAGGTGATCGTGGTGAATCTCGACCCGCGCGAGTCCGTGCGGTTCGAGCGCTTCGACCGGATTGCCCAACTGGTCGTCCAGCAGGTCGAGAGGGTCCGCTTCCAGGAGGTGGCGGAGCTTCCCGAATCGGCGCGGGCCGCAGGGGGCTTCGGGTCCACCGGCGGGCATGCCGCCGTGGGCGGTGAAAGCGGTACAAGCGCCTCGGCCGCCGAGGGCGGCGCGACGGGTGGGAATCGATACGCTTCGGTCGTATCCGACCGGGAAGGACAGTGACGTGTTCGGACGTCGCAAGAAGAAGGGTGCCGCCGAGGACGCGGCCGGCGAGGCCGAGCAGGTCGTCGACAGTGTCGACGCTGAGGCGGACGAGGTAGAGGGCGAGCGCGAGCGGGTGCGGCTCGAGCCCGAGCCGCGGCCCGACGGGCCCTGGGACGACTCGGAGGTGCGCGACCCGGCCGAGGGCCGTGTGGACCTCGGCGGGATCTTCGTGCCCGGGGTCGACGGCATGGAGCTGCGGGTCGAGGTCGCCGGTGACGCGATCGTCGCGGCGACCGTCGTCCTGCGTGACAGCGCCATCCAGCTCCAGGCCTTCGCCGCTCCCAAGCGTGAGGGCATCTGGGGCGAGGTGCGCGAGGAGATCGGCTCCGGCATCACTCAGCAGGGTGGCATCGTCGACGAGGTCGAAGGCCCGCTGGGCTGGGAGCTGCGGGCCCAGGTGCCGGTGCAGCTGCCGGACGGCACGGGTGGCTTCCACGTCGTGCGGTTCGTCGGTGTGGACGGTCCCCGCTGGTTCCTGCGCGGGGTGATCTCGGGTCAGGGCGCGGTGCAGCCGCAGGCGGCCGGTCTGCTCGAGCAGATCTTCCGGGACACCGTCGTGGTCCGCGGTGAGGGCCCGATGGCGCCCCGCGACCCGATCGTCCTCAAGCTGCCGAACGACGCGCAGATGGTCCCCGAGGGTGTCCAGCAGCAGGACGAGGGCTCCCGCTTCTCCGGCGGCATGGGCCAGCTCCAGCGCGGACCGGAGATCACCGAGGTCCGCTAGTCCACCGACGGCCGACCGCGACGGCTGAAAGGGCCGCACCCCCGCACGGGGTGCGGCCCTTTGTCGTGTGAGCGTCTTGCGTGCTCCTCGTGTGTGAACCCTTGACGGGGTATTGGTCTGGACCTACGGTCTCCGCTCAACGCCTGAGTTCATAAGGGCGCTCTGTGTTCACATACAAGAACGAGAACGGAGCTGCTGTGCGTCGAACCGCATTCCTTGTGACCGTCACCGCCCTGGTCCTGGGCGCTCTCGCGTCCCCGAACGTCCCCCGGGCCCAAGCCGCCCCCGCCACCTTCGCCCACCCCGGGGTCACCGTCTCCCGGGCGCAACTGGACTTCGTCCGCGGCAAGGTCGACTCCGCGGCCCAGCCCTGGAAGGGCGCCTTCGACCAGCTTCTGGCCGGCAAGTACGCCAGTCTGAGCCGCACCCCCAAGCCCCGCGCCGTGGTCGAGTGCGGGTCCTACTCCAACCCGAACTACGGCTGCACGGACGAGCGGGAGGACGCCCTCGCGGCGTACACCGACGCCCTCGCCTGGTACGTCACGCGGGACGAGCGGTACGCGAAGAAGGCCATCGAGCTGATGGACGCCTGGTCGGCCGTCGTCAAGGACCATACGAACAGCAACGCGCCCCTCCAGACCGGCTGGGCCGGCTCGTCCTGGCCGAGGGCCGCCGAGATCATCAAGTACACGTACAGCGGCGGCTGGGCCAACTCCGGCCGCTTCGCGACCATGCTGCGGGACGTCTACCTGCCCGAGGTCATCAACGGTTCCAACTCCAACGGGAACTGGGAGCTGTCCATGACGGAGGCGGCGATCGGCATCTCCGTCTTCCTCGAGGACAGGACCTCCTACGACAAGGCCATGGCGAAGTTCCGCACCCGCACGGCGGCCTACGTCTACCTGGCCTCCGACGGCGAGCTGCCGAAGACCGTGCCGAGCCAGAACCTGAACACCCGGGACAAGGTCGTCGCCTACTGGCAGGGGCAGGGCACCTTCGTCACCGGCCTGACCCAGGAGACCTGCCGCGACCTCACCCACACCGGGTACGGCATCTCCGCGATCTCGCACGTCGCCGAGACCAGCCGGATCCAGGGGCAGGACCTGTACGGCACCGACGTCGGCGAGCGGCTGCGGCAGGCCCTCGGCTTCCAGGCCAAGTACGAGCTCGGCGCGGCCGTCCCGAGCTGGCTGTGCGGCGGCTCGCTGAACCAGGCGCTCGGCCCGGTGACCGAAGTCGGTTACAACGCGCTGCACAACCGTCTGGGCATCGCGATGACCAACACCCAGACGCTGACCCTGCGGAACCGCCCGGCCGGCAGCAACAACCTGTTCGTCGCCTGGGAGACCCTCACCCACGGGGACAATCCCGCGTGACCCGGTGCGTGAACCGATCCGGGGGGCTCGTCCGATGAAGGGGTGAGGGGCGCCGGTGGTCGTCTCGCCGCGTCAGGGTTGCGTCAAAGGCGTCCCTCACCCTTCAGCTCGTCCCTTATGTCGGAACCGTTGGCCGTAAGGTCGACGCTGCGTACGCAGGAGTCACAGGAAGACAATGAGGCCATGGCACGCGGAAAGCTTCGGATCTACCTCGGTGCGGCACCGGGCGTGGGCAAGACGTACGCGATGCTGTCCGAGGCGCACCGCCGGGTGGAACGCGGCACGGACTGCGTGGTGGCGTTCGTCGAGCACCACGGGCGCCAGCGCACCGAGGTGATGCTCCACGGCCTCGAACAGGTCCCGCGCAGGGAACTGGACCACCGCGGCGGCACCTTCACCGAGATGGACGTGGACGCGGTCCTCGCCCGCGCCCCGCGGGTCGCCCTGGTGGACGAACTCGCGCACACCAACGTCCCGGGCTCGCGCAACGCCAAGCGCTGGCAGGACGTGCAGGAACTGCTCGCCGCCGGTGTCGACGTGGTCTCGACCGTGAACATCCAGCACCTGGAGTCTCTCGGCGACGTCGTGGAGTCGATCACGGGAGTGCGGCAGCAGGAGACGGTGCCCGACGAGTTCGTCCGGCGCGCCGACCAGATCGAGCTGGTGGACATGTCACCGCAGGCGCTGCGGCGGCGGATGGCCCACGGCAACATCTACAAGCCGGACAAGGTCGACGCGGCCCTGTCCAACTACTTCCGGCCCGGAAACCTCACCGCCCTGCGGGAGATCGCCCTGCTGTGGGTGGCCGACCGGGTCGACGAGTACCTGAAGCAGTACCGCAGTGAGCACCGGGTGTCGGCGATCTGGGGTTCGCGCGAGCGGATCGTGGTCGGGCTGACCGGCGGCCCGGAGGGACGCACCCTGATCCGGCGGGCGGCGCGGCTGGCGGAGAAGGGCGCCGGCGGCGAGGTGCTGGCCGTGTACATCGCGCGCAGCGACGGGCTGACCTCCGCCTCCCCCAAGGAACTGGCGGTCCAGCGCACCCTCGTGGAGGACCTGGGCGGCACCTTCCACCACGTGGTCGGCGACGACATCCCGGCCGCGCTGCTCGACTTCGCCCGCGGGGTCAACGCGACGCAGATCGTGCTCGGCTCCTCGCGCCGCAAGGCCTGGCAGTACGTCTTCGGGCCCGGGGTCGGCGCGACGGTCGCCCGGGAGTCGGGGTCCGACCTCGACGTGCACATCGTCACCCACGACGAGGTCGCCAAGGGACGCGGACTGCCGGTGGCCCGGGGCGCCCGGCTCGGGCGGGCCCGGATCATCTGGGGCTGGCTGGTCGGTGTGGTGGGCCCGGCGCTGCTGGCGCTGCTGCTGAACACCGTCCATCTCGGCCTCGCCAACGACATGCTGCTCTTCCTGGCCGTGACGGTGGCGGCGGCGCTGCTCGGCGGGCTGCTGCCTGCGCTGGCCTCCGCGGCGGTGGGCTCGCTGCTGCTGAACTACTTCTATACACCGCCCCTGCACCGGTGGACGGTCGCCGACCCGAAGAACATCGTCGCCATCGTGATCTTCGTCGGGGTGGGGGTGTCGGTGGCCTCGGTGGTGGACCTGGCGGCCCGGCGTACGCACCAGGCGGCCCGGCTGCGGGCCGAGTCGGAGATCCTGTCCTACCTGGCCGGCAACGTCCTGCGGGGCGAGACCAGCCTGGAAGCGCTGCTGGAACGGGTGCGCGAGACCTTCGGGATGGAGTCGGCGGCCCTGCTGGAGCGGGTGGACGACAGCGCGCCGTGGACCCGCGCGGGTCACGTCGGGTTCGGGCGACCGGTCGAGCGGCCCGAGGACGCGGACGTGGAGGTGCCGGTCGGCGACCACCTGGCGCTGGCGCTCACCGGGCGCCTGCTGCCCGCGGAGGACCGGCGGGTGCTGGCCGCCTTCGCCGCGCAGGCGGTCGTCGTACTGGACCGGCGGCGGCTCCAGGAGGAGGCCGACCGGGCCCGCGCGCTGGCCGAGGGCAACCGCATCCGCACGGCCCTGCTGGCGGCCGTGAGCCACGACCTGCGGACCCCGCTGGCCGGGATCAAGGCGGCCGTGTCGAGCCTCAGATCCGACGACGTGGCCTGGTCCGAGGAGGACCAGGCGGAGCTGCTGGAGGGCATCGAGGAGGGCGCGGACCGCCTCGACCACCTGGTGGGCAACCTGCTGGACATGTCCCGCCTCCAGACGGGTACGGTCACGCCGATCATCCGGGAGATCGACCTGGACGAGGTGGTGCCGATGGCGCTCGGCGGAGTGCCCGACCCGTCGGCGAGCGTGGAGCTGGACATCCCGGAGTCGCTGCCCATGGTCGCCGTGGACGCCGGACTGCTGGAGCGGTCGGTCGCCAACCTCGTGGAGAACGCGGTCAAGTACAGTCCGGGCGGCGAGCCCGTGCTGGTCTCGGCGAGCGCGATGTCCGACCGGGTCGAGGTGCGGGTCGTGGACCGCGGGCCGGGCGTTCCCGATGAGGCCAAGGAGCGGATATTCGCCCCCTTCCAGCGCTACGGTGACGCTCCGCGCGGGGCCGGGGTGGGGCTGGGTCTCGCGGTGGCGCGTGGCTTCGCCGAGGCCATGGGCGGCACCCTCAACGCCGAGGACACCCCCGGCGGCGGCCTCACGATGGTCCTCACCGTCCGCGCGGCGGGGCAGCGCATCGAGCCGCAAGCCGCGCAACCCGCACAACCCGAAAGGCACGCCTCATGCTGAGCCCGGCCGAGGGGACGCCCCAGGCCCCCACGAGAGTGCTCGTGATCGACGACGAGCCGCAGATCGTGCGGGCCCTCGTGATCAACCTCAAGGCCCGCAGGTACGAGGTCGACGCTGCCCACGACGGCGCCACCGCCCTGCGGCTCGCGGCCGCCCGCCACCCGGACGTGATCGTCCTCGACCTGGGGCTGCCGGACATGGACGGCGTCGAGGTGATCAAGGGACTGCGCGGCTGGACCAGGGTGCCGATCCTGGTGCTGTCCGCCCGGCACTCCTCGGACGAGAAGGTCGAGGCGCTGGACGCGGGTGCCGACGACTACGTCACCAAGCCGTTCGGCATGGACGAGCTGCTGGCCCGGTTGCGCGCCGCGGTGCGCAGGGCGGAACCCGCCGGGGGCGGTGAGGACGAGGTCCTGGTGGAGACCGACGGGTTCACCGTCGACCTGGCCGCGAAGAAGGTCAACCGGGCCGGGAAGGACGTACGGCTGACCCCCACGGAGTGGCATCTGCTGGAGGTGCTGGTGCGCAACACCGGCCGGCTGGTCAGCCAGAAGCAGCTGCTCCAGGAGGTGTGGGGGCCGTCGTACGGGACGGAGACCAACTACCTCCGGGTGTACATGGCGCAGCTGAGACGCAAGCTGGAGGCGGATCCCTCGCATCCCAGGCACTTCGTCACGGAACCCGGGATGGGGTACCGGTTCGAGCGCTAGTGCGAGGGGTGGGGCGGCGGCTACGGCTCGGCGGGTGTGCCCCGGTACCCTTCAGACATGAGTGCTGTCCCTCGTTCCGAAAAGCCGGTGGGCCGGTTCCGGCGCATGCTCGACCGGCTCTCCTCCTCGCAGGAGGACCTGGAGTCCGAGGAGCTGCGGGAGGACACCGAGACGGCCGGATGTACGCGGATCGGAGACTGCCAGGACCGCCAGATCGTCACGGTTACTGGTACCTTGCGCACGGTCACTCTGCGGCCACGCGCCGGAGTCCCGGCCCTGGAGGCCGAACTGTTCGACGGCACCGCGGCACTGGACGTGGTGTGGCTGGGCAGGCGCTCCATAGTGGGCATAGAGCCGGGGCGCAGACTCATCGCATCGGGGCGGGTCTCCATGAGCCGGGGCCGCCGGGTGCTGTTCAACCCCAAGTACGAACTGAGACCCCTGGGTAGGGAGTAGCCGGTGACGTCGCTCGACAAGCCGACCGAAGACACGACCGCGGACGACACGACCGCGGCCGACGCCCGGGCGGTGACCGAGGCCGCGCTCTTCGAGGCGTTCGGCGGGGTGCGGGGCATGGTCGAGACGGTCGTGCCCGGCCTGCTCTTCGTCACGATCTTCACGATCAACAAGGATCTGCACATGTCCGCGATCGCCGCGCTCGCGGTGTCGCTGATCCTGGTCGTGGTCCGCCTGGCGTTGAAGGACACGGTCAAGCACGCCTTCAGCGGGGTCTTCGGCGTGGCGTTCGGTGTCGTCTTCGCGATGATGACCGGCAACGCCAAGGACTTCTATCTGCCGGGCATGCTCTACACGCTCGGCCTGGCCCTCGCCTACATCATCACGACGCTGTGCGGGGTACCGCTGATCGGCCTGATCCTGGGCCCGGTCTTCAAGGAGAACCTCTCCTGGCGGACCCGTAACCCCGGCCGCAAGAAGGCGTACGCCAAGGCCAGCTGGGCGTGGGGGCTGATCCTGCTCGCCAAGTGCGCGATCCTGTTCCCGCTGTACTGGTGGGCCGACACCGCGCAGCTGGGCTGGGTGCTGATCGCGCTGAAGATCCCGCCGTTCCTGCTCGCCGTCTGGCTGACGTGGGTCTTCCTCGCGAAGGCGCCCGCGCCGATCGATGTGTTCGCGGAGATGGAGGCGGAGGAGAAGGCCGCGGCCGCTGCCGCGGGGGCGTCGGAGGCGTCGGAGGCTGGTGGGCGGCACCGTCGGGAGGGTTAGCTCCCGGTGTCGGGGTGACCGTCCCTGGGGGCTGCGCCCCCAGACCCCCTTCGGCCCTGAACGGGCCTCGTCCTCAAACGCCGGACGGGCTGACAAGGACTCGTACGGGGTGGTGAGGACTTGTTGGGGCCCGTCCCGAAACGCCGGACGGGCTGAGAGACACACATGTGAGGGGGCGCCCGGAGATCTCCGGGCGCCCCCTCACATGTGTGTCTCGGACCGAAGGTCAGCTGCCGGTGTCCTCCTTGCGGACCGACAGGAGGTCCTCCAGCTGCTCCTCCCTGGCCTGGGCGGCAACGAAGAGCAGTTCGTCGCCCGGCTCGAGGGAGTCCTCGCGGGTCGGGGTCAGGACCCGGGTGCCGCGGATGATGGTGACCAGCGAGGTGTCCTCCGGCCACTCCACGTCGCCGACCTGGGTGCCGGCCAGGGCCGACTCCTCGGGGAGGGTCAGCTCGACGAGGTTGGCGTCGCCGTGGCTGAAGCGGAGCAGCCGGACCAGGTCGCCGACGCTCACCGCCTCCTCGACCAGGGCCGACATCAGACGCGGGGTGGAGACGGCCACGTCCACGCCCCAGGACTCGTTGAACAGCCACTCGTTCTTCGGGTTGTTCACCCGGGCGACGACGCGCGGGACGCCGTACTCCGTCTTGGCCAGCAACGACACGACCAGGTTGACCTTGTCGTCGCCGGTCGCGGCGATCACGACGTTGCAACGCTGGAGGGCCGCCTCGTCGAGGGAGGTGATCTCGCAGGCGTCGGCCAGCAGCCACTCCGCCTGCGGGACGCGCTCGACCGAGATGGCGGTCGGCGCCTTGTCCACGAGCAGGACCTCGTGGCCGTTCTCCAGCAGCTCGCCCGCGATCGAGCGGCCGACGGCGCCGGCTCCGGCAATGGCGACCCTCATCAGTGACCGTCCTCCTTGGGGCCCTCGGCGAACGAGGCCTCGACCTTCTCGACCTCGTCGCTGCGCAGCATCACGTGCACCAGGTCGCCCTCCTGGAGCACCGTCTGGGAGGTGGGCAGGATCGCCTCGCCGAGGCGGGTGAGGAACGCGACGCGGACGCCCGTCTCCTCCTGAAGCTTGCTGATCTTGTGGCCGACCCAGGACGCGGCGGCGTGCACCTCGGCGAGTTCGACGCCTCCGGTGGGGTCGCGCCACAGAGGCTCGGCCCCCGAGGGAAGCAGCCGGCGCAGCATCTGGTCCGCCGTCCAGCGGACGGTGGCGACGGTGGGGATACCGAGGCGCTGGTAGACCTCGGCGCGCCGGGGGTCGTAGATACGCGCGGCGACGTTCTCGATGCCGAACATCTCACGGGCCACCCGGGCGGCGATGATGTTGGAGTTGTCGCCGCTGGACACGGCGGCGAAGGCGCCGGCCTCCTCGATGCCCGCCTCGCGCAGGGTGTCCTGGTCGAAGCCGACTCCGGTGACCCGCCGGCCACCGAAACCGGAGCCCAGTCGTCGGAAGGCGGTGGGGTCCTGGTCGATCACGGCGACCGTGTGCCCCTGTTGCTCCAGGGTCTGCGCGAGGGCGGAACCCACCCTGCCGCAGCCCATGATGACGATGTGCACGACCGTCCTTCCGAGGTCAAGAAGTCAAGAAGTCAATAAAAATTCTGGCTTGGCTTTGAACAGGGTCTCAGACCGTCGCCCAAGCTACACACGTGCGGTCGGCGCAGGGCACCCCCGTGCACGCTTTACGCGATCAGCGGCGGCTGATGCTCCAGAGACTGAGGAAGGTAAGGATTCCGAGGCCGACGAGGGTGCCGACGGCGCCGATGATCTCCGCGGTCGTGTGCATGGACCCTCCAAGGGGGCGGCAGCGGGCGGGGATTGTCATATAGACATGGGGATCGGTGCGGTCGCGGAATCCGCAGCACGGGCATGGCCGAATTCACCCGGGAGGCAGACGCGGCACGCCATCACCCGGCTGAGGCCGGGGGAGGGTGGGCGGTCCCGTGTTCGAAGGCCTACGATCCTCTGTTGTGTCCAAACTGACCGACGTGCCCAAACGGATTCTGATCGGGCGCGCACTGCGCAGTGATCGGCTCGGAGAAACGCTCCTGCCGAAGCGCATCGCCCTGCCCGTCTTCGCTTCCGACCCGCTGTCCTCCGTGGCCTACGCGCCCGGGGAGGTGCTGCTGGTCCTGTCCATCGCGGGCGTGTCGGCCTACCACTTCAGTCCCTGGATCGCCCTCGCGGTCGTCGTGCTGATGTTCACGGTGGTCGCCTCCTACCGGCAGAACGTCCACGCCTACCCCAGTGGCGGCGGCGACTACGAGGTGGCCACCACCAACCTCGGCCCCAAGGCCGGCCTGACCGTCGCGAGCGCGCTGCTCGTCGACTACGTCCTGACCGTCGCGGTCTCCATCGCCTCCGGCATCGAGAACCTCGGCTCCGCGATCCCGTTCGTGGTCGAGCACAAGGTGGCCTGCGCGGTCGCCGTGATCGTGCTGCTGACGCTGATGAACCTGCGCGGCGTCAAGGAGTCCGGGAAGCTCTTCGCGATCCCGACCTACGTCTTCGTCGCGGGCGTCTTCATCATGATCGCCTGGGGCGCCTTCCGAGGGCTGGTGCTCGACGACACCATGCGGGCCCCGACGGCCGAGTACACGATCAAGGCCGAGCACCAGGGCCTGGCCGGGTTCGCCCTGGTCTTCCTGCTGCTGCGCGCCTTCTCCTCCGGCTGTGCGGCGCTCACCGGCGTGGAGGCGATCTCCAACGGCGTCCCCGCCTTCCGCAAGCCCAAGTCGAAGAACGCGGCGAGCACGCTCGCGGCGATGGGCCTGCTGGCCGTCACCATGTTCTGCGGCATCATCGTGCTGGCCCTGTTCACCAAGGTCCGGATGGCCGAGAACCCGGCCGTCGACCTGCTGCACAACGGGGTCGCGGTCGGCGCCGACTACGTCCAGAACCCGGTGATCACCCAGGTCGCCGAGGCCGTCTTCGGCAAGGACAGCTTCCTCTTCATCGTCCTCGCCGCGGCCACCGCCCTGGTGCTGTTCCTCGCGGCGAACACCGCCTACAACGGCTTCCCGGTGCTCGGCTCGATCCTGGCCCAGGACCGCTACCTGCCCCGCCAGCTGCACACCCGCGGCGACCGCCTCGCCTTCTCCAACGGCATCGTGCTGCTCGCCGGCGCGGCCACGCTGCTGGTCATCATCTACGGGGCCGACTCCACGCGGCTGATCCAGCTGTACATCGTCGGCGTGTTCGTGTCGTTCACGCTCAGCCAGATCGGCATGGTCCGGCACTGGAACCGCCTCCTGGCCACCGAGACCGACCAGCTCAAGCGCCGGCACATGATCCGCTCCCGGGCGATCAACACCTTCGGCGCCTTCTTCACCGGACTGGTCCTGATCGTCGTCCTGGTCACCAAGTTCACCCACGGCGCCTGGGTCGCCCTGCTCGGCATGGTGATCTTCTACGGGACGATGAGCGCGATCCGCCGCCACTACGACGGCGTCTCCGCGGAGATCGCCGCTCCCGAGGGCCCCAGCGACGACACCGTCCGGCCCTCGCGCGTCCACTCGGTGCTGCTGATCTCCAAGATCCACCGCCCGACGCTGCGCGCCCTCGCCTACGCCAAGCTGATGCGCTCCGACACCCTCGAGGCGCTCACCGTGAACGTCGACCCGGCCGAGACGAGGACGCTGCGCGACGAGTGGGAGCGGCGCGGGATCGACGTACCCCTGAAGGTCCTCGACTCGCCCTACCGCGAGGTCACGCGGCCGGTCATCGAGTACGTCAAGAGCCTGCGCCAGGAGTCGCCGCGCGACGCGGTGTCGGTGATCATCCCGGAGTACGTGGTCGGCCACTGGTACGAGCACCTGCTGCACAACCAGAGCGCCCTGCGGCTCAAGGGCAGGCTGCTGTTCACGCCGGGCGTCATGGTCACGTCCGTCCCGTACCAGCTCCAGTCGTCCGAGGTGGCGAAGAAGCGGGCCCGCAGGCGCCAGGAGTGGAACGCCCCGGGTTCGGTGCGACGCGGTCCCGCGCAGCAGGGTCACCCGAAGGAGCCGACGGGCACCGGTTCCGGCAGCGCCGCGGGCCCCTCGAAGCCGGACCCGAAGAAGTGACCCGCACGCCGGGCGGCCCGTCGCCCCTCGGCCCCTGACCCCCGCCCCGGCGCGTGGTGAACGGCCGGACGACAGCCACGTAGACTGGTGGGCTGTTGTCCGGCCGTTCCTCGTTCGACGTTGTGGAGTCACCCCGCCATGCAGGCAGAACCGAAGAAGTCGCAGGCGGTGTCGCTCGTGGGGCAGGAATACGAGGTCGAGATCGGCCCCGTCGCCCATGGCGGCCACTGCATCGCCCGGACGGACGCCGGCCAGGTGCTGTTCGTCCGGCACACGCTCCCCGGCGAGCGGGTCGTGGCCCGGGTGACCGAGGGCGAGGAAGGGGCCCGGTACCTGCGCGCGGACGCGGTACAGGTGCTGGAGGCGTCCAAGGACCGCGTCGAGGCACCCTGCCCGTACGCCGGACCCGGCCGCTGCGGCGGCTGCGACTGGCAGCACGCCAAGCCGGGCGCCCAGCGCCGCCTCAAGGGCGAGGTGATCGCCGAGCAGCTGCAGCGGCTCGCGGGCCTCACGCCCGAGGAGGCCGGCTGGGACGGCACCGTGATGCCGGCCGAGGGCGACAAACTGCCGGCCGGCGAGGTGCCCGCCTGGCGCACCCGCGTCCAGTACGCGGTCGACGCCGACGGCAACGCCGGCCTGCGGCGCCACCGCTCGCACGAGGTCGAGCCGATCGAGCACTGCATGATCGCGGCGCCGGGCGTCAGCGAGCTGGGCATCGAGGACCGCGACTGGTCGGGCATGGCCTCCGTCGACGCGATCGCCGCGACCGGCTCCCAGGACCGCATGGTCATCCTCGAGCCCCGCCCGGGCGCCCGCCTTCCCCTCGTCGAGCTGGACCGGCCCGTCTCCGTCATGCGCGTCGAGGAGCACGACGGCGGCATCCACCGCGTCCACGGCCGGGCCTTCGTGCGCGAGCGGGCCGACGGCCGGACGTACCGCGTCGGCAGCGGCGGCTTCTGGCAGGTCCATCCGCAGGCGGCCGACACCCTCGTCAAGGCGGTCATGCAGGGCCTGCTGCCGCGCAAGGGCGACATGGCGCTCGACCTGTACTGCGGCGTCGGCCTCTTCGCGGGCGCCCTCGCCGACCGCCTCGGCGACAAGGGCGCCGTGCTCGGCATCGAGTCCGGCAAGCGCGCCGTGGAGGACGCCCGGCACAACCTCGCCGGGTTCGAGCGGGTACGGATCGAACAGGGCAAGGTCGAGGCGGTGCTGCCGCGCACCGGGATCACCGAGGTCGACCTGATCGTCCTCGACCCGCCGCGCGCGGGCGCGGGCAAGAAGACGGTCGAACACCTGGCCTCCCTCGGCGCCCGGAAGATCGCGTACGTGGCCTGCGACCCGGCGGCCCTGGCACGCGACCTGGCGTACTTCCGCGACGGCGGCTACAAGGTGCGGATGCTCCGGGCGTTCGATCTGTTCCCGATGACGCACCACGTGGAGTGCGTGGCGATTCTCGAACCGGCTTCAAAGGCGCCCTGACCTGCGATTTACTTGGACTGCTCAGGTGCGTCGAGGTGTGCCCGACCTGTTTCCCTCAGTCCATCGCGTGGAGTGCGTCGCAGGCTCGCGCCACATGCCTCACCTGCTGCTTCGAAGAGCGGGGTGCGGGCGATGAACACTCTGCCCCAGCTTCGTGAGGGGGCGGTGGGGGAGGGTCTTGACGCTCGTTCGACGCTGCTTCTGATGGGGCGTCACGAGGCTCGTGCGCCTGAAACAGCAGCGAGGTCAATGATCAAACTCAGACTGCACGCGGGCTCAGGAGTTGGACGCCAGGCGCGGGTCGGTAGCGCGTGCTGAGATAGCAGCCGTAAAAGTCGCCGCGCCCGCCGTCGCCACCTTGGCGCCGTGCCGGTCGATCAACCAGGCGGTCTCGAGGACGAGCAGGCTCGGCTGCGCGAAGTCGCTGCGTGAGCGCGCGATGAGCTCCTGGACGACGCCCTCGTAGCCGAGCGTTTCGCCGACGCGATGCGCCTTCGCGACTGCTCGGCCAGCGGCCCCCGTCCAGTTTCTGCGCAGGACCCGGCCCGACGGCCGGCGTTCTCTTCACGAGGCAGAGACTGCCGATCCATGGACAAACCTTCCTCTCCCGCCCCTGTGCGGGCGCTCTTACGGTCGAGGCTGCGGGTGGTCACCGGCCCGCCGTACCGAAGGAGCAAGACCTCCATGAAGATGACTGGCAACACGATCCTGATCACCGGCGGCACCTCTGGCATCGGTCTCGGCCTGGCGGTGCGTCTGCACGAGGCTGGCAACAAGGTGATTGTCGCCGGCCGGCGCAAGGAACTCCTTGACGAGATCACGGCCGAGCACCCGGGTATCGACGCGGTCGTCCTCGATGTCGCGGACCCTGACTCGATTGCCCGGGCCCGTGAGGCCGTGGCGGCGAGCCACCCGGGGTTGAACGTCCTGGTCAACAACGCCGGCATTCAGCTGCTGGAGAGCGTCCTTGACCCGGCAGGACTCCAGGTCGCCGAGGATCACGTCGCGACCAATCTGCTCGGCACGATCCGGATGACGTACGCCTTCCTGCCGCTGCTGGTGGGCAAGGACGACGCGGTCGTCATGAATGTCACCTCCGCGCTGGCGTTCGTACCGTTCCCGATCACGCCGACCTACAGCGCGACCAAGGCCGCGCTGCACTCCTTCTCCGAGAGCCTGCGTATCCAGCTCGCCAGTGCTGACGCCGGTGTCCAGGTGATAGAGGTGGTCCCGGCGGGCGTGCGCACGACCCTGATGGGCCAGCAGGACAGCGAGCAGTCCATGCCGTTGGACGACTTCCTCACCGAGGTCCTCGATCTGCTGCGTGAGAAGCCCGACGCGAAGGAGCTGGTCGTCGAGCCCGCAAGGTTCATCCGCGACGCGGTGGCCACCGGCTCCTACGACGACGTCCTCGCCATGATGACCGGTAGCTGACCGACCTGTAGTGACCGACGCGGAACCAGCAGCACGCGGGCGGGTCCTGTGGGGCCACATGAGGGACGAACGCGAGCGGGACCCGCTTCGGGGTGGTCCTCACCGAGGATGCGGAACGGTAAGGAAGCGTCTTCGGCTTCGCCCCGGTCGTCGCACGAGAGGGGGCCGGCTGCGTCCTGAGGGCCGACGGGCACGCGAGCGCCCGGCCGGCACGGTGAACATCGTCGGGCCGGCCGGGCCGGGCGACGAGGCCCGGGACCGGTCCCAAGCGGGCGTCCTTGACGGGGGACCGTCGCCGCAGGCCGTCTTCCGTACCGGCGGCCTGCGGCGCACTGCCAAGGGGCGGCGCATTGCCCAGCGGGTCATGCCCGTCCGGTGACCATCGAGACTTCTCGCTGCGAGTGCCTCGACGTCGGCCGACCGAGTGGGCTTGCGCAGGCGGGAAGGGAGTGCTCAGCCATGGATCGGCGGTCTCTGGATAGCCGGGCGGGATGCCACGAGGATGAGGGCATGGACAAGAGAGAACTGGCGGCATTCCTGCGCCACCGGCGCGAGACGCTACGGCCCCGCGACGTCGGGCTGGTCGAGGGGCCGCGCAGGCGTACGCAGGGGCTGCGCCGCGAGGAGGTCGCGCAGCTCGCCGGCATGTCCACCGACTACTACGCCCGGCTGGAACAGCAGCGTGCTCCGCAGCCCTCCGTACAGATCACCGCGGCGCTCGCCCGGGCGCTGCGGCTGACCCTGGATGAACGCGATCATCTCTTCGTCCTCATCGGCCACAACGCCCCGGCCCGTTTCCACCGCTCCGACCACGTCAGCCCGACACTGATGCGGGTCCTGGACCGCCTGGACGATACCCCGGCCCTGGTAACCACCGACCTGGTCGACACCCTCGCGATGAACCCCTTGGCCGTCGCGCTGCTCGGCGACCAGACCCGTCACACCGGTCTGGCCAGCAGTGGCTACTACCGCTGGTTCATGGACCCGGCCGAGCGCCTGGTGTATCCCGAGGAGACCCACGAAAGCCACGGCCGTGCCCAGGCGGCACGCCTGCGGGCCGCGCTGACAGCCGGCAGCGACACCCCCCGAGCCGCCCGGATCCTCGCCGAACTCCAGGAACACAGCCCCGAGTTCGTCCGCATGTGGGAATTGCAGGAGGTCGCCCGCTACGGCGACTGCAAGACCCTCCTCCATCCCGAACTCGGCCGCATCGACGTCGACGTCCAGCTCCTGTACACCGAGAACCGCGCCCAGACTCTGGTGGTGCTGACCACCCGCCCCGGCACGGAGAGCCACAGCAAACTCGAACTGCTCTCCGTCATCGGACGCCAGCAGCTCACCCCCTGACGTCCCGGACCGGGGACCGGGCCGGTTCGTGCTGCAGGGGCCGGACAAGGGCACCCTGGAATGGTGCAGCCGGCACGGCTTCTGCCCTGCGCTCTGCGGCCAGATATGTCGGCCCCTGCACTTCCGGGCTCCCGTGGTCGGGCCGCCGGTTTGACCGGATGCCGCCTCCGTTTTAGTCTTGAATGCATACGGAGGCAGCATCCGTTTTGATGCGTCCGCAGGACCACGGCAGGCAGGAGGGCGCATGAGTGCCGGTGAACAGCGGGGCCGCAAGCCGCGCGCGGACGTCCAGCGCAACCGCGCGGCCCTCCTGGAGACCGCGCAGCGGCACTTCCTGCGGCACGGGGTCGGCACCTCCCTGGAGTCGGTGGCCAAGGAGGCGGGCGTGGGGCCCGGCACTCTGTACCGGCACTTTCCCACCCGGGAGGCGCTGCTCGCGGCCGTGCTACAGACCCGCTCCGAGGAACTCGTGGCCCGCCAGACAGGCATCGAGCAACTCGGCGACCCCGCCGAGGCGCTGGATCAGTGGCTGCGGGCGATGGAGGAGTACTTCAGCGCCTACAGCGGCCTGCCGGAACCGCTCATGGCCGCGGCCCGCGCACAGGAGCCGGACAGCCCGCTCACGATTCCCTGCGACATCCTCATCACCGCCACCGACCAGTACGTGCGAGCAGCGCAGCGCGCGGGACACGTGCGTGCCTCGGTGCGGGGGCACGACCTGTTCCTCGCGGCCTGCTCCGTGGCCTGGATCAAGGGCACCGGTACCGAGGAGGAGTCGCTCGACCGGCTCCGCACCCTCATCGCGAGCGGCTACCGCCAGCGGGACCCCCAGGCGTAGACCGCCAGGCGCCCCGCCCCCCGCAACGCCAGGCGGCACCACCGCACGGCCATCACCTCGCGCTGCCCTCAGGGGCGGCACAACCTCTCAAGGGACAAATCATGAAAATTACTGTCATAGGCGCCGGTGCCATCGGCGGCAACCTCGCTGTCAAGCTCAGCACGGCTGGTCATGACGTCCAGGTGGCCGATGCCCGCGGCCCCGAGGCCGTCCGGGCGGAGGTGCTGGAGTCCGGGGCTCGCGCGGTGGACCTCGCCGACGCCGTCCAGGGCCGGGATGTCATCGTCCTGTCGATCCCGTTCGGGGTGGCGGGCCAGCTGGCGGACCTGTTCGCGTCGGTGCCCGACGAGACGGTGGTCATCGACACCGCGAACTACTACCCCGGCATGCTCAGCGAGCCGATCGAGGCGGTCGACAACGGCCAGGTGGAGAGCGTGTACACCGCCGAGCAGCTGGGCCGCCCCGTGGTCAAGGCATGGAACGCCGCCCTGGCAGAGACCCAGCGGGCCAAGGGTGTTCCGGCCGGAGCACCCGGCCGCCTCGCCATCCCCGTCGCCGGTGACAACGAGGAGGCGCGGCGCGTGGCCATGCAGCTCGTGGACGACACCGGCTTCGACCCCTACGACGTCGGCACCCTGGCCGACTCCTGGCGCCAGCAGCCCAACAGTCCCGCCTACTGCACCGAACTGACCCTCGACGAGCTGCCCGCGGCCCTGGCCGCAGCCGACCGCACCAAGGACGCCGCCATCCGCGACAGCCTCCCGGAACGCATCGCCGCCCTCGGCGCCAACCCCACCGTCGACGACGTCGTCGAGATGAACCGCGCCGCCCACCGCTGAGACACCCGGCGCCGCTCTCGTCCACGCAACGACACGAGAGCGGCAACGCCGGCACGCCGCGAACACACACGACGAACACGAAGAACGGGGCTCACTTCGGCAAGGCCGCCATTACTCACCCGCACCACCGCGTCCGCGGCCGGCCCGCAGCCCCGAGAACCCCGGTCACAGACACCGGGGTTCCGTTTCGTCGGAAGCCGTAGTGGACGTCGACGCCGTGATCCTCTCCATTCCCTTCGCCCGCATTCCGCAAGTCGCACCACTGATCGCCACGGTGCCGACTGACACGGTGGTCATCGACACGTCGAACTACTACCCGCACCGAGACAGCGGGATCGCGGCGATCGAGGCCGGCCAGGCCGAGAGTGTGTGGGCTGCCGAGCAGCTGGGCCGGCCCATCGTCAAGGCGTGGAACTCGATCGGAGCCGAGTCGTTCGCGCACAGGAACAAGCCGGCGGGAAGCGCGGACCGCATCGCGCTGCCCGTCGCGGCCGACAGTCCGCGAGAGCGTGACCTGGCCATGGCACTCGTTGAGGACACCGGGTTCGACGCCCTCGACGCGGGGCCGCTCGCACAATCGTGGCGGCAACAGCCCGGCACCCCCGCTTACTGCACGGATCTCACCCGTCAGGAGCTGCCGGACGCACTGGCGACGGCCGACGCGGCGCGATTTTGAAAATCTTGCACGCGCATGTGAAGCCGTCGGTGACCTGATCGCCGAGATCCGCGCCGCGCAGTGGAAGGCGCCGACGCCGTGCACGGAATGGAATGGAATGTGCGTGAGGTGGTCGACCACCTGGTCGGCATGGACCTGGCGGTCGCAGCCATGATCGAGGGTGGCCCGATGCCCGAACGCGGGGCAGACCGCCTCGGTGACGACGCGGTCGGAGCTTACCGGTCCTCGAGTGCTCTGCTGCAGGCCGCCTTCTCCCGTCCGGGGGTACTCGAGCGGAGTTATCGCGGCCCCTTGGGTAGGGCCACGGGCGCCGAGCGCTTGCAGATCCGCCTGTACGATCTGCTCGCTCACGGATGGGACCTCGCCCAGGCCACCGGCATCCCTGCCCGGCTGCCCGCAGATGTTTCCGAGCAGAGCCTGGCGTTCGCTCAGGTCCAACTCTCCACCCAGTCCCGAACGGGACGAATGGCCGAGCCCCAGCCCGTCGAGAAGACCGCTCCTGCCATCGATCGGCTTGCCGCGTTTCTCGGACGGCCAGTCTCACCGCAACTGTGAGAGCTGAAGCTTCCGCAATGGATCAATCTTCGCTGTTGTAGGTCATCACCGGTTGCTGCTTCGTGAACCTCGAAGGCGAGTAGACCGTCCTGCCTGACTCTGACCAGATCGCCTCGACCGAGAACAGTTGATTCTGCCCGCGTGTCAGAGACGACCGGGCTGTCTCGTCTCAGGTTGCGAAGACAGGTTCTGAGAAGAACCCCACCTCGACAACAGGGAGCTGGGCATGAGCGAGCGGACGACACATCAGAAGGTCGCGCTGGTTACCGGGGCGAACAAGGGGATCGGTCGTGGGGTTGCCGAGCAACTCGCTGCGCTGGGCATGACGGTCCTGATCGGTGCCAGAGACCTGCGGCGCGGTGAGGAAGCCGCTGTGGCGGTGCGCGCGGCCGGCGGAGACGCGCACGCCGTCGCCTTGGACGTCACCGACCAGGCCACCGTCCAGGAGGCCGCGAAGCAGGTTGAGGAGCGCTTCGGCTACCTCGACGTACTGATCAACAACGCCGGCATCACCGGCTCTGGGCAGGTCTCGCCCGAAGAGGCCCACGACCAAGTCCCCAGTTCTGTCGACTTGGACATGGTCCGGGCGGTGTTCGAGACCAACGTCTTCGGGGTGATTGCGGTGACCAACGCCATGATTCCACTGCTGCGGCGGTCGTCGGCGCCACGCATCGTCAACGTCAGCAGCCACGCCGCGTCGTTGAGTCTCACCAGCGATCCGGACGGCCCCTTCGCGGCACTGCTGCCGTCGGCTGCATATTCGCCGTCCAAGAGCGCACTGACCGCGCTGACCGTGCAGTACGCCAATGAGCTGCGGAAGGACGGCATCCTTGTCAACGCAGTCGCCCCCGGCTTCGTCGACACGGACAGCAACAACCACACCGGATTCCTTACGGTCGCGCAGGGTGCCGCAGGCGTGGTGCGCCTGGCCATGCTCGGCGCGGATGGCCCGACCGCCGGATTCTTCAGTGAGGAGGGCCCGGTGCCCTGGTGATGGTGGCCCTGGACAACGGGGCGTTCGGCGGGCCGGGCGCCATAGCCGGTCCGCAGGTGCCCGGCCCTGCTGTCGGCCACACGACAGGCAGTGGTAATTGATGGCCGAGGGGCGCGGCTTCTCCAGCTGGGAGCCGACGCCACCCTCGTGGCGGCAGAGATTCAAGGAGGAGCCGGCGTGACGAAGACGGAAGAGTTCCAGGACCTGCGGCCGCTGCTGTTCTCGATCGCCTACCGGATTCTGGGCAGTGTGAGCGAGGCCGAGGACGCGGTCCAGGAGACCTGGCTGCGCTACCAGGCCACCTCCACCCAGCCCGGGTCGGCCAAGGCGTTCCTGTCGACCGTGGTCACCCGGATCTCGATCGACGTGCTGCGCTCAGCCCGCGTCCGGCGGGAGGAGTATGTCGGACCGTGGCTCCCCGAACCGCTGCTGACCGACCCGTACGAGGATCCGGCGCGGTCGGCGGAGCTGGCGGACTCGCTGTCGATGGCGGCCCTGCTCCTGCTGGAGAGGCTCACCCCTCTCGAACGCGCGGTCTTCGTGTTGCGGGAGGTGTTCGCCTTCGGCTTCCCGGAGATCGCATCGGCCGTGGGGCGATCGGAGGCGGCGTGCCACCAGCTCGCGGTGCGGGCGCGCCGTCACATGGACGCGGGCCGGGCCCGGTTCGAGGCGGACCGGAAGGAGCGCGAGGAACTCGCCGAACGGTTCTTTGACGCCTTTCGGGAAGGGGATGTCGACGGGCTGGCCGAGCTGCTGGCCGCCGACGTGTCGATGATCGGCGACAGTGGCGGCAAGGCCCCGCGGTTCAAGCCGGTCGTCCTTGGTGCCGGGCACGTGGTCCGGGTGCTCGCGGCGTTCGTGCCGCTGGTTATCAGGAGCGGTGGTGTTGTGGAGCCGCGGCAGGTGAACAGCCAGCCGGGCGCGATCTTCCGCGACCGGGACGGCCAGGTCCTCAGCATCTGGGCGCTCGACCTACTCGACGGCCAGATCCAGACAATCCACACGGTGAACAACCCCGATAAGCTCGGGCACGTCGGTCCAGTAGCGGACGCCTGGGTGGCTCTCCGTGAGGCGAACCAGGCAGACCGGCCCAAAGATTGACCGAAGAGCCGACTGCGCTCCAGGGCTGGGTTGCAGGGGCTCAGGCCGACACCGGCGGGCTGGCGTAACGGAGGTGCCCGGGCTGTCCTCGCCCCCCCCGTACGGGTTGGCCGCGATGGTCGGCACCCACCAAGAGGCCATTTTGGGTGACACCTACCCGAGAAGCTCGAACCGGTTGCCACCGACACTCAGGGCGTTCTCGCTGGTCATCCTAGTAGTGCTTCGTTACGTTGGGTGATCTCTGCTGGTGGTGGGCATCCTCTCCGGTATGAGATTGGGGGAGGTGGAACGGCTCCGGGGTGAGTTATCGGAGTTCGTTGCCGATGTGTTCGCTTCCGTGCCGCGGCGGGATCAGCGGCGGTGGGGTGAGTGTTATCTGCGGGGTCTGATGCTGGACGGTCGGCGGAAGTCGGTCCAGCCGATGGCTGAGCGGCTGCCGGACGGGAACATGCAGGCCCTGCCAGCAGTACGTGAACCAGTCGCCGTGGGATCCGCGGCCGGTGCGGCGGCGGATCGCCGAGCGGCTGGCCGAGGCGATCACGCCCGAGGTGTGGGTGATCGACGACGTGTCGTTCCCCAAGTGCGGCACCGCGTCGGTGGGGGTGGCCCGGCAGTACTGCGGGGCGGTCGGCAAGCGGGCGAATTGCCAGGTCGCGGTCAGCGTCCATGCCGCCACCGACACCGCGTCCTGCCCGCTGGACTGGCAGTTGTATCTGCCGCGCGAGTGGGCGGATGAGCCGGACCGCCGCCGCAGGGCCGGAGTCCCCGACGGCACCGGCCACCAGGAGAAGTGGCGTCTGGCGCTTGGCCTGCTCGACACACTCGCCGCCTGGCGGTTGAAGGCGCCGGTGGTGGTCGCCGATGCCGGCTACGGCGTCAGCACCCCATTCCGGCTCGGTCTCGAGCAGCGAGGGCTGGCCTATGTCCTGGCCCTGACCGGAAAGGAAGTCGCCCATCCGGAGGATGCCGAGCCGCATCGGCCCCGCTGATGGCGGGCTCGGGCCGCCGACGCTGCCCCGTTACCGCATCCCACCGCGGGCCGTCTCCGCCCTCGCAGTCGAGGCCGGTGCCGGCCGGTTCACCGAGGTGACCTGGCGCCAGGGCAGCAAAGGCGCGATGAGCTTGCGGTTCGCGGTGCTGAGGGCCTGTCAAACGAGCGGCCCTGTCTCACATTCGGTGGTCACACGGCCCTGCGCACCCTGCTGCGCATACCGTTGCCCACCGGCCGGGTGCCCCGCGTGATCGGCGTCGACGATTTCGCCCTGCGCCGGCGGCACCGCTATGTCACCGTGATCATCGACGCCGAGACCCATGAGCGGATCGACGTACTGCCCGACCGCACGGCCGACACCCTGGAAGCGTGGCTGCACGAACATCCGGGCATCGAGGCCGTGTGCCGCGACGGCTCAACCACCTACGCCGAGGCCATCCGCCGCGCTCTGCCTGACGCGGTGCAAGTCGGTGATCGCTGGCATTTATGGAAGAACCTGTGCGAAGCCGCCCTGAGCGAGATGAAGGCACACAGCACCTGCTGGGCCACCGTACTGGACGCACCGATCTACCACGGGCCCCGCGCTCAGACCACCCTCGAACGCCGGCACCAGGTCCTGGCCTGCTCGAGAAGGGCGTGGGCCTGCTCGATGCGCCCGCCGACTGCAACTGGCCCTGAACACCGTCAAACGCTACGCCCGAGCCGACCGGCCCGAGCGCATGCTCCGCGTCCCCAAGTACCGTGCCGGCCTGGTCGATCCCTACCGCGAGCACCTACGCAAACGCCGAAGTGAAGACCCCGGCGTCCCCGTCCAGCACCTCTTCGAAGAGATCAAGACCCTCGGCTTCACGGGCTGCCCGAACCTTCTGCACAAGTACATCAACCAAGGCCGCGCGGACGCCGACCGCAGCCATATCTCGCCACGCCGACTCGCCCGGATGCTGCTGACCAGACCCGACAACCTCAAGCCCGAGCAGCACGAGCTCCTGGCCAAGCTCACCGCCGCCTGCCCCGAGATCACGCAACTGGCCTCAGGCATCAGAGACTTCGCCCCGCTTCTTACTCCACACACCGACAATCCCGACGTGCTCACGCGCTGGATCGCCCAAGTCCGAACAGCCGATCTGCCCCACCTGCACGCCTTCACCCGGGGCCTGGACCGGGACATCGACGCCGTGATCGCCGCCCTCACGCTTCCGTACAGCAACGGCCCCACCGAGGGCGTCAACACCAAGACCAAACGGATCGCACGCCAGATGCACGGACGAGCAGGCTTCACCCTGCTTCGCCACCGCAATCCTCCTCGGACAACAGCACGCTCCGTCACCACCGGATGCGAGACAGGGCCGAACGTTTTACAGTCCGGAACCGGCGCGTTCTGCAGTTGGTCGGGTGGAATGGATCTTCTTCCACGGCAGTTGACGCGATAGTCGCTGTTCGATCTACCACGTCATGGGAGCCGTCGTGATTCACGTCGAGGTCACTCAGCCCGTCAACGATCAGTCTCAGGCTGGTCAGTACGTGCTTGACCGTGACGAGGTGTGGGCTGGTCTTCGCAGCAAAGCGGAGAATGCTGTCCCGTTCGTTGTCGGAATGTCAGAGTGCACCGTACTGGAGCGCAGGCAGGACGGCTTGGTGCGCGAGGTAGTGGTACGCGGTGAACGGATCCGCGAGGATGTCTCCTTCCAGGAAGGTCAGCGTGTCAGTTTCCACCGCCGGGACGACCGCGCTACGTGGGTGATTCACAACGAGATTGGTGAGGATGAGTCCGGCGGCCTGACCCTGACCTTCGCCAACGAGGTCCTGTTCCATGGCCAGGCAGCCGGGGCAGAACACGACAGCGAGGCCGCCGAGCGCATGCGTGTCAGCACCCTGCAGGTCGTGCAGAACACTCTGGAAGTCATCCGAGGGATGTCCGCAGCGCGTGCCGCCGAGCACGCCGGATAAACCGCACCGGCGGCCCGCTCGTTCAGACGCGGAGCCAGAGTCGGATTGCGGCGACGGTTACGGTGCCGTGGAAGACGTAGGCGCCCTCGTCGTATCTCGTCGCGACGGCCCGGGAGTTCTTCAGCGCGTTGATCGTTCGCTCGACTTCGTTCCCGCGCTCATGGATCGTCTTGTCGAAGCCGGTGGGGAGGCCGCCCTTGCTGCCGCGTCGTTGGCGGTTGGCCCGCTGGCCTTTCGGCTCGGGGATGGTGTGCTTGATCTGGCGTCTGCGCAGGTAGCGGCGGTTGTGGCGGGAGGAGTACGCCTTGTCTCCGCCGAGGCGGTCGGGGCGTGTGCGGGGTCGGCCGCCATCGAGTCGGCCCACCCAGATCCGTTCCATGACGGGGACGAACTGTGGAACATCCCCCCACTGACCCGGCGTGATCAGAAAGGCGAGTGGTCGTCGCCCACCTTCCCTGGCGAGGTGGATTTTGCTGGTCAGGCCGCCCCGGGAGCGTCCGAACCCCTCGTCGGGGCGGTGCTGCCAGGGCGTGCGTCTTTTCCCGGGGACTCGCGGGGCCTTCTTACGGCTCCGGCGGCATGTTGGTGCGCCCGGCAGGAGGTGAAGTCCACGCTCACCATCGACCAGTCGATGCGGCCCTCCGCGTCGGCGTCGGCCAGGACGGCCGCGAAGATCCTGTCCCAGGTGCCGTCCGCCGACCAGTGTCTGTGCCGCTCGTACACGGTCTTCCACGAGCCGAAACGCGCAGGAAGATCCCGCCACGGCACCCCCCGTGCGCTGCCGGTACAGGGATTCCCTTGATGATCCTGCGGTGGCTCGCCCAACGGCCGCCCTGCTCAACCGACTTCGGCAAATGCGGCTTCAGTCGGGCCCATTCCTCGTTCGTGAGATCCCCCCGCCCCATGACATGCCAACGAGTCGAACCCGGAACGGTTGCGCGATCCGTCGGACACGCCCCTAGATGAATGAGTCCAAGGGCTGGTAGCCGTAGGCCGTCAGCGAGCGGTCTCGCATGTCGCTGCCATCGCTCGCCCAGCACGTGCAAGGCGTGCCCGTTTCATCCTGGCGGTCAGCGAAGAGCACGCGACGCATGCTTCAGCAACTCGGAGGACGTCTCGTGGTCGGGGCCCTGCTCGGGAACAATGGCCTTGAGTCTCCAGTGACTGGAGACAGCAGAGTGGGGGCATGGACGTTACGACCCTCTACTCGATCGGGGAGCTTTCCCGACGGACCGGCTTGTCTGTGAGGACTATCCGGTTCTACTCCGATTCGGGGGTGGTGGCGCCGACCACCCGTAGTCCCGCCGGCTATCGGCTCTACGACCTCGACGCACTGCTTCGTCTGAAACTCCTTCGCACACTGCGCGAGCTGGGCATGGACCTGGCCACTATTCAACGGGTACTGGACCGCGAGCTCTCGGTGACGGAAGTCGCCGCGGCGCACGCCGACGCCATAGACGTCCAGATCCGGGTGCTGCAACTGCGTCGGAGCGTTCTGCGAGTCGTAGCCAGACGCGGGTCCAGTCCTGAGGAGACCACACTCATGCACAGGCTCACACAGTTGTCCGGCGAGGAACGCCGACGTTTGATCGACGATTTCGTGGATGGCACCTTCGGCACAGTGGATGCCGACCCGACCGCGGTGGCCATGGTTCGCGCTGCCACTCCCGACCTCCCCGATGATCCGACCGGCGAGCAGGTCGCCGCGTGGGTGGAGCTCGCCGAGCTGGTCGGCGACGAGGATTTCCGTGCCCGGATGCGCCGGACGGCCNCCCGACCTCCCCGATGATCCGACCGGCGAGCAGGTCGCCGCGTGGGTGGAGCTCGCCGAGCTGGTCGGCGACGAGGATTTCCGTGCCCGGATGCGCCGGACGGCCGTACGTCAGGCCGCCGGGCGCCCGCTCGACATCGAATGCGATGCCGGCGAGGAACTGATGGAATTCACCCGTCAGAAGGTGGCCGAGGCCATGGAGTCGGGTATCGATCCGCTCAGCGACAGGGGCGCACCCGTCATCGACGACCTTGTGCACCGCTTCGCCGAGGTGCTCGCGCGCACCACCCCTGACACAGAATTCCGGGACTGGATGGCCCAGCAGTTCGAAGAGGCGCACGATCCCAGGGTGGACCGGTACTGGCGGCTGGTGTGGATCGTCAACGGCTGGCAGGTAGTACCGAACCTGATCCCGGTGTACCCCTGGCTCATCCAGGCCCTGCGAAATGACCGTGACGCATAGTCACCGCAGTGGGCACGCCCCGGATCCCTGAATGAGTCCAGGGATCGCCTGCGGACATGAGAACGGGCAGCGCGGCCGCCGGGTCGAACTCCTGTTGGGGCCGTGGCGACCCGCCAACATCAAGGCCGAGGTGCTGCATTCCCTGGCGGGCGAAGGAACCACCCTGGCCCGGCAGATCCTCTCGGCTGTCGATGAGATGACCCCGCCCCAACGCGTCGCGGCCGGGGAGGTGATTGGTCAGGCCCTCGCCGAATCCGACCATCTTCCCGACTCGTCGCGCCAGGCGGCGTAGTAGGCGTAGACGCTGCCGTGGTTGGGGAAGTCGTGCGGGAGGTATTTCCAGGGGATTCCGGTGCGGTTGATGTAGAGGAGTGCGTTGAATACGTCGCTGGGCCACCGCTGTCTGGCGGCTGCGGAAGCCGTAGCGTCCACGAACACACCAAACACGGGGGCAATGGAGATGAAGTACTTCCTCATGGCATGCGGGGCACTCCTTATCGCCGGTTTCTGCTTCTTCGGCGTCCTCGCAAGCCTCGACACACCCCGGCTGCGTAACCCGAAACTCGCTATTGCCTTCGGCGTCAGTGGGGTCGCATTCGTCGGACTCAGCCTCTGGCTTCTCACCCTCTGATGCAGAACGAGCGGTTGGCCGGCCTGCCGCTCGGGGCGCTTACCGGCGCCTGGTTCCCGCCGCCGAGGCTGGCAGCATCATCGCCTGCCGTATCGCCCTGTGGTCGTACTCCCTCAGTGGGTGGGTCGTAGGGTGATGTCCGTGTCTTGCTGAGTTGGGAGCAAGGACGCTGGTGGAGGTTGTGTCGGTTATTGCTTCCTGGCGAAGTTGTCGGTGTCGGCCTCGGTGAGGATCCCGAGTTTGACCAGGCGTTTCAGCTTGGCGCGGGTGCCTTCGACGTTCTTGGACAGCAGTTCGTGGCCGAGGGCTTCGCAGACGTCCTTGGCTCGTAGCGGCCCGGACGCGTGGTTGAAGGCGGCGAGGATGCGGGGGTAGTCCGAGTGCTCTGGCAGGTCCGGCGCGACGGCCGTTAGTCGGTCGGCGAGGCCGGTGACGGTCTTGCGGGTGATCGTGAGGTGCTCCAGGTGCATCTCGGCCTCCCCCAACCGGGTCTGCATAACGGGAAACCGTCTCGACGCTCATTTGACGCTGCTTCCGACGGAGCGTCAGGTGGACGGTCAGCTGGTCTGGCCGGGCGTGGCTCGCCCGACCTGCTCGCCTGCGACTGCTCTGTCCCGCGTCGGGACGGCCGACCCTGTCCTCGTCGGGGGTGGCTCCGCCTGCCACAGGACTCCACCGGCCGCCTCCGGGGGGCGGCCCGTCGCCGTCAGCTGGTGAGGGGAGGCGACCGGCAGGTATTGGTCGGCGTCGCGTCCCCGGGGGCCAGGCCAGGCACGGGCCTCCCTCTGTGCCACGCGACCGGCACGATCCGCCGGCTGCTCCTACGGCGGCGGCCGGTCGCGGTCAGCTGAGGGGGGAGGAGGCGGGCAGGTCCTGGTCGGCGGCCCAGGAGGCGAGGATGCGCAGTCGTTCGTGGGTGGGGGAGCCCGGGGCGGCGGTCCAGACGGTGAGGTGCTGGTCGGGGTCGGTGTTGGCGGTGAGGGTGTCCCAGTCCAGGACGAGTTCGCCGACGACCGGATGGTTGAGGGTCTTCGTGCCGACGGTGCGGGCGGCGACGTGGTGTTCGCCCCACCACCGGGCGAACTCCTTGTCGCGCAGGGATAGTTCACCGACCAGTTCGATCAGGCGGGGGTCCTCGGGATACTTCGCGGCTTCCATCCGCAGCTGGGCAACGGCGATCTGCGCGGAGGTCTTCCAGTCGGCGTACAGGGTGCGCATCGCGGGAGTGGTGAAGATGATCCGCGGGTAGTTGCGGTGCTTTTCCGGGACGCGGGAGAAGTCGGTGACCAGAGCGGCGGCCAGCGCGTTCCAGGCCAGGATGTCGCCGCGCCGGCCCTGCACGATGGCCGGGGTGGCGGTGAGGTCGTCCAGGACACGCTGGAGCTGCGGCTGGACCTTCTGCCGGCCTCGGCGCCGCGCGCGGGTGGTGGTCTTGCCCGCGAGCTGGAAGAGGTAGCCGCGCTCGTCGTCATCCAGATGGAGCACCCGGGCGAGGACATCCAGCACGGGCGCCGATGCCTGCATGCGGCCCTGTTCGAGTCTGGTGTAGTAGTCGGTGCTGATGCTGGCGAGCTGGGCGACCTCCTCGCGGCGCAGCCCGGCAACCCGGCGGGGCTTGCCGGTTTCGGGCAGTCCGACCGTGCGGGGGCTCAGCTCGGAGCGGCGCTTCTTGAGGAATTCTCCCAGCTCATTGAGGGGGACGTTGGCGGTCATGCTGCCCAGCATGACACCGATTCCACCCGGGAAAGGGGGGAGAATTTACTCCCAGGATGTTCTCATCCCAGGATGAATTTCTCCGCTTTTCGTGCTTGCCCTCGCGTGTGAGGCTCGATGTCGAGCAGCCGATCGCGATCACCGGCTGCGCGCTCACCGATACTCGCACCGAAGGAAGCCCCCCATGCGCGGAGCAGTCATCTACGCCCCCGGCGACGTCCGCTTCGAGAACCTCGACGACCCGAAGATCCTCAACCCGACAGACGCGATCATTCGCACGGTCGCCACCTGTGTGTGCGGCTCGGACCTGTGGCCCTACCGCGGCGCGGAACCCATCGGCGACCCGCACCCGATGGGGCACGAGTACGTGGGCATCGTCGAGGAGGTCGGCAGCGAGGTCGCCAACGTCAAGCCGGGCCAGTTCGTGGTCGGCTCCTTCGCCACCTCGGACAACACCTGCGTGAACTGCCGTAACGGCTGGCAGTCGTCCTGTCTGCACCGCGAGTTCATGAGCACCTGCCAGGCCGACTACGTGCGCATCCCCAACGCTCACGGCACCCTCGTCGCCACCGACGAGCACCCGGACGCCGAGTTCGTGCCGAGCCTGCTCGCCGTGTCCGACGTGCTGGGCACCGGCTGGTACGCCGCCCTCGCCGCCGAGGTGAAGCCCGGCTCGACGGCCGTGGTCGTCGGTGACGGAGCGGTCGGCCTGTGCGGCGTCATCGCCGCCAAGGAACTCGGCGCCGAGCGGATCATCGCCATGAGCCGGCACGAGTCCCGCCAGAGGCTCGCCCTGGAGTTCGGCGCCACCGACATCGTCAGCGAACGCGGCGACGAAGGCATCGCCCGCGTCAAGGACCTCACCGGCGGCATCGGCGCGGACTCCGTGCTGGAGTGCGTGGGCACCGCCGAGTCCATGCGGCAGGCCCTGCACTCCACCCGGCCCGGCGGCAACGTCGGTTTCGTCGGTGTCCCGCACGACGTGTCGGTTGACGGCGAGGAGCTGTTCTTCTCCCACGTCGGCCTGCGCGGCGGCCCCGCCCCGGTCCGCCGTTACCTGCCCGACCTGATCGACCGCGTCCTGTCCGGCCGGATCAACCCGGGCAAGGTCTTCGACCTCACCCTGCCCCTGGACCAGGTCGCCGAGGGCTACAAGGCCATGGACGAGCGCCGCGCCATCAAGGCGCTCCTCAAGCCCTGACCCCCACCCCCCCCGTGACCGGCTGCCCCTGTCAAGCGCCACAGAAGTGAGACAAGAATGCCTGGAGCAGACAACTACATCTTCGACTTGGACGAGAACGTCACCCGCCAGCCGGTGTCGTACGAGAACAGGTACGGGATCACCATCTCCGCGGACCTCTACCAGCCGAAGGACTTCGACGCCTCGCAGGAACACCCCGCGATCATCGTCGGCGCGCCGTACGGCGGCGTGAAGGAGCAGGGCCCGGGCATCTACGCCCAGAACCTGGCCCGGCGCGGATTCGTGGCCCTCGCCTTCGACCCCTCCTACAACGGCTACAGCGGCGGCGACCCGCGACACGTCTCCTCCGCCGACGTCTTCACCGAGGACTTCCATGCGGCCGTCGACTACCTGGGCACCCGTGACTTCGTGAACCGGGACCGTATCGGCGTCGTCGGCATGTGCGGCAGCGGCGGCTTCGCGCTCAGCGCGGCCCAGGTCGACCGGCGCATCAAGGCGGTCGCCACGGTCGTCATGTACGACATCGCCCGGATCGCCTCGGAGGGCTGGCAGGGCTCTCTCACCGCGGAGGAGCGAGGCGCCATGCTCGACGCGATCGCCGAGCAGCGGTACGCGGACTTCGAGGCCAACGCCCCCGCCCTGACCCCGCGCGGCGCGCCCATCGGATTCGACGAGAACACCAACCCGGTCGGCCGTGAGTTCGGCGAGTTCTACTCCACTCCCCGGGGCTACCACCCGAACTCCATCACCCAGTTCACGCTGACGAGCGGCATGTCGTTGATGAACTTTCCGCTGCTGTCGAAGATCGAGTGGATCTCGCCGCGACCCATCCTGTTCGTCGTCGGCGAGAACGCCCACTCGCGGTACTTCAGCGAGGACGCCTACGAACTCGCGGCCGAGCCCAAGGAGTTCTACGCCGTCCCTAACGCCGGCCACGTCGATCTGTACGACAGGACGGACCTGCTCCCGTTCGACCAGCTGGAGGAGTTCTTCAGCAAGAACCTGGCCTGATCGCACGCCGCCCTCGCGTACGGCCGCACCGGACGGCGCCGGGCGCACATCGTCCCTGCCTCGGCCCCCTCCCGCCCAGCATCCACACCGTCGGGCCCGCATCACGGTAGCGCGAATGCGGGCGGGAGCCACCGCCTCACACAAGGAACGACGAACCCCATGACGACCTTCGCTCTCATCGGCGCCGGCCCGGGACTCGGGCTGGCCACCGCCCGCCGCTTCGGAAGCGCCGGCCACACCGTCGCCCTCATCGCCCGCAACGCCGAGCGTTTGGAGGAGATGACCGCTGAGCTGGCCCGTGAGGGTATTCAGGCGCGCGGTTTCCCCGCCGACGTCCTCGACATCGAGTCACTGGACGCGGCCCTGTACGCGGTCGCCAAGGACCTTGGCCCCATCGAGATCCTCCAGTACAGCCCGGTGCCGCGCGCCGACTTCATGAAGCCGGTCCTCGACACCGGCGCCGACGACCTGGACGCGCCGCTCGCCTTCTCCGTAAAGGGCCCCGTCGCCGCCGTGAACGCCGTCCTGCCCGGCATGCGCGAACTCGGCCGTGGCACCCTGCTGTTCGTCAACGGCTCCAGCGCCGTACGCCCCAACCCGAAGGTCGCCGGCACCTCGATCGCCTTCGCCGCCGAAAGCGCCTACGCCCGCATGCTGCACGACACGCTCGCCCCGGAGAACATCCACGCCGCCCAGCTGATCATCCCGGGCGCCATCCGGCCCGACGCCGAGCACAGCAGCCCCGACGCCCTGGCACAGCGGCTGTACGACATCCACCAGCAGCGGGACGGCTTCCGCCACTACTCCGAGCCCCTGCCCGACTAGCCACAGGACGACCCGTGAACCCGGCACCCCGTCGCGCTCTCGCGCGTGTGGTCCCGGCCGCCGC
Source organism: Streptomyces sp. Root1310 (assembly GCF_001426425.1). Classification (NCBI taxonomy): domain Bacteria; kingdom Bacillati; phylum Actinomycetota; class Actinomycetes; order Kitasatosporales; family Streptomycetaceae; genus Streptomyces; species Streptomyces sp. Root1310. Next base: position 183,203 of record NZ_LMEQ01000032.1, read on the forward strand.
CCTGCTGCTGGTCGCGACCGCCTGCACCAACGATTCCTCCTCTTCCTCCTCCTCTCCTTCCGAGCCCGCGTCGCCGCAGGTTTCGACAACTGCGGCCGCCACCACCTCACCCGGCAGGACAACCGCCATGAACATCCGGCTCACGCTCAACGGCCACCACGTCGCCGCCACCCTGAACGACAGCCCCACCGCCCGGGACTTCGCCGCCCAGCTGCCCCTCACCCTGTCCCTGCGCGACTTCAACCAGGCCGAGAAGATCGCCGACCTGCCGCGAAAGCTGTCCACCTCCGGCGCCCCGGAAGGCGCCGACCAAGAGGTCGGTGACCTGGCGTACTACGCCCCCTGGAACCAGCTCGCCACCTACTACCGCGACGCCCCCTACGCGGTCGGCCTGGTCCCCCTCGGGCACATGGCCGACGGCGGCGCCGAGCAGCTCGCCACCGCCGACGAGATCACCATCGAAGCCGCGCCCTGACCCACGCCACCTCTCGCCCGTCACGGAGAGCAGCCGAAAGAAAGGGGGAGAAGATCCTCCCCTTTTCACCCGTTCCGTTCCATGGAACCGTCGAAGACCTGGCTGCGCCGTCCGTCCATCCGCCGTGACGACTTCAGCCACCCCCCGATCCGCCGAATTCCACGCAAGGAGAGACCACACGTATGCCTTCCGCATCCGGGACCACCCCCGGCAAGCTTCCCTTCGTCGTCTGGGTGCTCGCCGCCGGCACGTTCCTGATGGGGACCACCGAGTTCGTCGTCGCCGGCCTGCTGCCGGAACTGGCCGGTGACCTCGGAGTCAGCGTCTCCCACGCCGGCCTGCTGATCACCGCCTTCGCCGTCGGCATGATCATCGGCGCGCCCACCATGGCCATGGCGACCCTGCGCCTGCCCCAGCGCCAGACGCTGGTCCTGGCCCTGTCCGTGTTCTGCCTCGGACATCTGGTCGCCGCCCTCAGCTCGTCCTTCACGATCGTTCTCCTGGCCCGCGTCGTCACGGCCCTGGCCACCGGTGCGTTCTGGTCTGTCGGTTTCGTCGTCGCCACCACCGCTGCGGGGCCGCGCAACGCCACCCGGGCCACGGGCGTCATGATCGGCGGCCTGACCTTGGCCAACGTCGTCGGCGTGCCGGTCGGCTCCTTCGCCGGCCAGTTCACCGGCTGGCGCGGCCCCTTCTGGGCCCTGGCCGTCCTGTCCGGGCTCGCCGCCGTGTTCATCGGGCGCTTCATCCCGGCCCAGGAGGAGCGCGCCGAGGTGTCCCTCGGGGCCGAGGTCCGGGCTCTGCGGCAGGGCCGGCTGTGGCTGGCGCTGGGCGCCGCGATGCTGATCATGGGCGGTGTGCTGGCGACGTACACCTATGTCACGCCGCTGCTGACCGACCGCGCGGGTATCCCCGAAGGCGCCGTACCGCTCGTCCTGATCGCCTTCGGTGTCGGCGCGCTGGGCGGCACCACCACGGGAGGCCGCCTGGGCGACCGACGTCCGACGGTCACCACCATCACGGCCGCCGCGGCCACCGCCCTGGTCCTGCTCCTGATGATCCCGCTGTCCGGCAACCCGGTGACGGCCACCCTGCTCGTCTTCCTCATGGGCCTGACCGGCTTCACGGTCAACCCGGTCGTCACCGCGCTTGCCATGCGCTTCGCCGGCGACGCCCCCACCCTCACCTCGGCGCTGACCACCACCGCCTTCAACACCGGTATCGCCGCGGGCTCGGCGATTGCCGGTACGGCCCTGGACTCCTCCCTCGGCCTGACCGGGCCGCCCCTGGTCGGCACCGTCATCGCCGCCCTCACACTGCTGCCCCTGAGCGCCCTCGCCGTCCACGGCACTTCCCGCAAGGGCCGCATCGTGGCCCGGAGCAGCGCTCCCACCCAGACGCGACACGACGAACCCGCGCAGGTGTCGTCGCAGCACTGACTCAAGCCCGGATCCGCGTCCTGCTGATCAGAACCCGACGACGTACCAGCATGCGAGAGGAATCTGCACATGACTGCGAACACCGCGGACTTCACCGGCAAGGTGGCCTTCGTGACCGGAGCCGGCTCCGGCATCGGCCGAACCACCGCCGTCGCCTTCGCCCGCGCGAGCGCCCGGGTCGCCCTCGCCGACCGGTCCGAGGACGGCCTGCGGGAGACCGCACGGCTCATCGAGGAGGCGGGCGGGCAGGCTCTGGCCCTCACCTGTGACGTCACCGGCGAAGACGACGTGCGGTCCGCGCTGGACGACACCATTCAGGCATTCGGACGCCTGGACGTCGCCTTCAACAACGCCGGCGTCGAGCAGCCGGTCAAACCGGCCGCGGACATCGAGAAGGACGAGTGGGACCGCGTCATCGGCGTCAGCCTGACCGGGATGTTCCTGTGCATGAAGCACCAGATCCCCCTGCTGCTCCAGCAGGGAGGTGGCGCGATCGTCAACGCCTCGTCGGGCGCCGGCGTCAAGGGTTTCAAGGGACAGGCGGCCTACGCCGCGGCCAAGCACGGCGTCATCGGCCTGACCCGTTCGACCGCCCTCGACTACGCGTCGTCCAACGTCCGGGTCAACGCCGTCTGCCCCGGCATCATCGACACCGAGATGATCCAGCGCTTCGCCGAAAGCACACCCGGAGGACGGGACGCCCTGATCGCGGATGAGCCCATCGGGCGCCTCGGCACACCGGACGAGATCGCGGCCGCCGTGCTCTGGCTCTGCTCGGACGCCGCCTCCTTCACCACCGGCCACGCCCTGGTCGTCGACGGCGGCCAGACCGTCTGACGGGGGTTCATGGCCAGGCGTCGTGCCGCCGCAGCGCATCCGGGCAGCCCGCCGCCACTCGCGCCACCCGTACCTCTGCACTGAACGGAGACCACGACGTGAATCCCACCTACGACTTCACCGGCCAGGTCGCCCTCGTCACCGGGGCAGGCGCCGGCATGGGCCTGGCGACCGCCCGGGCGTTCGCCGAGTCCGGGGCCGCCGTCGCCCTCACCGACGTCGACGAAGCGGCCCTGAACGCGGCCGCGAAGGAACTCGCCGACGCCGGGCACCAAGTCCTCGCCCTCACCTGCGACGTCAGCGACGAGGACCAGGTCGCCGCCGCGGTCGACCGCACCGTCGAGACCTTCGGGCGCCTCGACATGGCCTACAACAACGCCGGCATCCAGATCCCGCCGAGCGACGCGGCCGACGAACCCGCCGAACGCTTCGACCGCGTCAACGGAATCAACCTCCGTGGCATCTGGGCCTGCATGAAGCACGAACTTCGGCACATGCGCGCCCAGGGCAGCGGCGCCATCGTCAACTGCTCCTCCCTCGGCGGCTTGGTCGGCCTCCCCGGCCGAGCCTCGTACCACGCCTCCAAGCACGGCGTGATCGGTCTGACGAGCAGCGCGGCACTCGAATACGCCCCGCGCGGCATCCGCGTCAACGCCATCTGCCCGGGCACCATCGACACCCCCATGGTCAGCGACATGATCGCCAAGGGAGAACTCGACCGCGCCGAGGCCGAGGCCGACCAGCCCATCAATCGCCTCGGTACGGCCGAGGAGATCGCCCAGGCCGTCCTGTGGCTGTGCAGTCCCGGAGCGGGCTTCGTCGTAGGCGTCGCCCTCCCCGTGGACGGCGGCTACGTCGCCCGCTAGAGACAACCGACGCATCGACAAAACTGGAGCTCCGTCATGGAATTCATCAAGCAGCAGCCCAGCAGCAAGGCCCCGGCGGACTGGTTCACCGGCGACGTGTGGTGGGACGTCATCGTGGCCGGCCAGGCCCCGTCCAGGATGCGTGCCAACCTGGTGCGCTTCTCGCCGGGCGCCCGCACCAACTGGCACTCCCACGCCCTGGGCCAGACCCTGCACGTCGTTTCCGGCATCGCCCTGATCGGCACCCGGGACGGCACCGTCTTCGAGGCCCACCCCGGCGAGACCGTCGCGTGTCCGCCGAACGAGGAGCACTGGCACGGCGCCACCCCCGACCGGTTCATGGAGCACATCGCCCTGTGGGAGGGCGCGGGCGACGGCACTCCAGAGACCGCCTGGGCCGATCCGGTCACCGACCAGCAGTACAACGGCCCCCGCACCCGCAACCAGTAACCCCGCCCCTCGATCACACCCCCCGGGCCGACACGGGATGTCACGGTGTCCCGGGGGAGGGGCCGTGTCGGCGACCTGCTCGGAGCGAACGATCAGTCCGCCACACGCGACGACGTGGTGAGCGACGCGGACGCACCCATAAGCGGGGGGCGACGCGGTTCTGTCCCGCCTCGCCCCGTGCGCAACTGCCCCCGATGACGTGGGCCACTCGCTCCTGACGGAGCGTAAAGGGGGAGGAAAGTCTCCCTGCCACGAGTGTTGCCGGTGGTGCAAGACTTCCCGCGAGACCAGCCCCCTGTCGAGGTGAGCGGTCACCGATGCCCGTGGTGGCGACGATCCCGCCTGCTGTCCCTCTGTCGTGCACGACGGATCCGTCCGTGATGCGAAGGCGTACGTATGTCTGCTGAACTCCCTGAATTCGACGTTCCTCCCCCCACCGGAGCCGACGAGTCCTCCTCGGCACCCAGTCGGCGCACGTTCATCGCAACCAGCACCGCGGTCGGCGGTGCCGTGGTCGCGGGCAGTGTGATCGGAGGGACGATCTTCGCCGACGCGCAGGAGGTGAGCGCTGCCGAGGCGCCGGCCTCCAGTCGCGTCTCCCTGACGGTCAACGGCACCCGCCGGACCGTGACGGTCGACAACCGCACCTCTCTGCTGGACCTGCTCCGTGAGCACCTCGGCCTCACAGGCTCGAAGAAGGGCTGCAACGCCGGTGCCTGCGGGGCGTGCACCGTCCTGGTCGACGGGCAGCGGCACAACGCCTGCCTGACGCTCGCGGTGCGTCTGGAAGGCGCTGAGGTCACGACGATCGAGGGCCTGGCCGAGGGTGATCAACTCCACCCGTTGCAGCAGGCGTTCATCGACCAGGACGCCTTCCAGTGCGGCTACTGCACCCCCGGACAGATCATGTCCGGCGTCGGCTGCATCCAGGAAGGTCATACCGGTTCGCCGGAGGAGATCCGCGAGTGGATGAGCGGCAACATCTGCCGCTGCGGCTGCTACGTCAAAATCGTGCGCGCGGTCGGGCAGACCGCCGGCCGGAAGTGAGGGCCTGATGTATCCCTTTGACTTCACCAAGGCGTCCGACACCCATGAGGCGCTCAACGCCGGCCGACGCGGCGGCCGTTACATCGCCGGGGGCACCACCCTTGTCGACCTCATGCGTGAGACCGTCGAACGCCCCGAGACCCTGGTCGACATCACCGGCCTGCCGCTGCGCGAGGTCACCGTCACCGAGCGCGGGGGCCTGCGTATCGGCGCTCTGGTGACCATGTCCGAGGCCGCCGCCCACTCCAAGGTGCGCACCCTGTACCCCGTCGTCTCCCAGGCGCTGGAGCTGAGCGCGTCGGCACAGCTGCGGAACATGGCGACCATCGGCGGCAACATCATGCAGCGCACCCGCTGCACGTACTTCCGGGACGTGACCGCCGCCTGCAACAAGCGTGAGCCCGGCTCGGGCTGCGCCGCGCTGCACGGCTTCAACCGCACCCATGCGATCCTCGGGACCTCCGACGCCTGCGTGGCCACGCACCCGTCCGACGCGGCCGTGGCCTTCGCCGCCCTGGAGGCCCGGGTGCACCTGCTGGGCCCGGACGGAGCACGCCAAGTCCCCTTCGCCGACTTCCTTCTGCGGCCCGGCAGCACTCCTCAACGCGAACAGGCCCTGCGTAAAGGTGAGTTGATCACGGCGGTCGAGATCCCCGCACTTCCGCGCCCGCTCAGGTCCGGCTACCTCAAGGTGCGGGACCGGCAGTCCTACGAGTTCGCCCTGACGTCGGCGGCCGTCGCGCTGCACATACGCGGTGGGGTGATCCGCGAGGCCAAGGTCGCCGCCGGGGGAGTGGGCACGGTGCCCTGGAAACTGCCCGCCGTCGAGCAGCACCTCCTCGGTGAACGCCCGTCGGGGGCCCTCTGGTCGGCCGCTGCCGCCAAGGCGGCGGACGGCGCCCGTCCCCTGCAACACAACCGGTTCAAGGTCGAGCTGCTCAAGCGCACTGTCGAACGCCAGCTGCGCGTCGTAGGAGGTACCAAGTGAGCCCCCAGCCGCAGGCAGCCGTGGGTGCGCCGCTGTCCCGGGTGGACGGCCGGCTCAAGGTCACGGGCAAGGCGTTGTACGCCGCCGAGCACGATGTCGACGGGTCCGTTCACGCCGTCATCGTCGACGCGGCCATCGGCCTCGGCCGCATCATGTCGATCAACAGCGGCGCCGCCGAAGCCCTTCCGGGCGTACTGAAGGTGATCCATCACCGCAATGCGCCGAAGCTGCCGTACCGCGACAACTCCGGCTCCAACAACCCGCCCGGGCGCAGGCTGCGGGTCTTCCAGGACGACCGGGTGCTCTTCCACGGCCAGCCGGTCGCCGTCGTGGTCGCCACCACGCTGGAGGCCGCCCAGCACGGCGCGAGCCTCGTCAAGGTCGGCTACGACGCCGAACAACCCTCGACCGACCTGACCGAGGCCGAACCGGACGAGCCGACCAACTACGCGCGCGGCGACGCCGAAGCGGCCCTGCGCTCGGCGGCCGTACGGCTGGACCTGACATACCGCACGGCCCGCAACCACCACAACCCCATGGAGCCGCACGCCACCATCGCCCGCTGGAACGGCGACAGGCTCACCGTGTGGGACAAGACCCAGTGGGTGGTGGGCACGCAGACCGAACTCGCGGCGGTGTTCGGCCTGGAGACGGACGCGGTGCGGGTCATCTCGCCGTTCGTCGGAGGCGGTTTCGGCACGGCGCTGCGCTGCTGGCCGCACGTGGTCGTCGCCGCGCTGGCCGCCCGTGTGACGAAGCGCCCGGTCAAGCTGGTCCTCAGTCGCCAGCAGATGTACCTCGGGACCGGTTTCCGGCCCTCGTACGAGTACCGCCTGCGCCTGGGCAGCGACCGGCGTGGCCGGCTGTCCGCCGCGGCGCACGAGCTGGACGCCGAGACGTCGTCGTACGAGAAGTTCACCGAGTCCATCCTGGCAGCCGGGCAGATGCTCTACAGCATGCCCAACGTGACCCAGAGGTACCGGACGGTGCCGCTGGACCTGCCCACACCGCTGTACATGCGCGGCCCCGGCTTCCAGACGGCCTCCTTCGTCATCGAGTCGGCCATGGACGAGGTCGCCCACAAGCTCGGCGTCGATCCGATCGAGTTGCGTCGGCGCAACGAGCCGAACGAGGACGAGTCGAGTGGGTTGCCGTTCTCCACCCGCCGGCTGCGGGAGTGCTACACCGTCGGTGCCCGGGAGTTCGGCTGGCACCGCCGCAACCCCAGGCCCCGCTCGACGCGTGAGGGGGACTGGCTGATCGGCAGGGGCATGGCCGCCGGCGTCTACGACACCGCGCGCATGCCCGCCCAGGCGCGAGCCCGCTTGGACGCCGACGGCACCGCCGTGGTGGAGGCCGCCGCGACTGACATGGGACCGGGCACGTACACCTCCCAGACCCAGGTCGCCGCCGACGCCCTCGGGCTGACCGTGCGCACGGTCACCTTCCGGCTTGGGGACTCCCTCTACCCGCCGACCCCACCGCACGGCGGCTCGATGACCATGGCCAGCGTCGGCTCCGCCACCCTCGACGCCTGCAACAAGGTCCGCCGCCAGGCGATCCAACTGGCCGTCGAGGACCGCGAATCACCGCTGTACGGCGTACCGACCGCCGACATCGTCGTACGGGGCGGGCGGCTGCACGTGAAGAACAATCCGGCCCTCGGTGAGACGTACCAGCGGCTGTTGGCCCGCAACGACCGCACCCACCTGGAAGCGGACGGCTCCTTCGCGCCGCCCTCGGGCCCGGAGCGGCACTCCTTCTACGGCTACAACGCCACCTTCGCCGAAGTGGCCGTCGACGCGACGCTCGGCCTGGTGCGGGTACGGCGGGTACTCGGCGTGTACGACGCGGGCCGCATCATCAGCCCCAAGCTCGCCGACAGCCAGGCCCTCGGCGGCATGGTCGGCGGCATCGGCACAGCCCTGCTGGAGCACACGCTCACCGACCACCGCGACGGACGCATCGTCAACGCCAACCTCGCCGACTACCTGGTGCCCGTCAACGCCGACATCCCCGACCTCAAGGCGATCTACCTGGACGGCGAGGACCGCGAGGCCGACCCGCTCGGCGTCAAGGGACTCGGCGAGCTCGTCATGATCGGGGTGGCGCCCGCCATCGCCAACGCGGTCTTCAACGCCACCGGCCGCCGCATCCGCGAACTGCCCATCACCGCGGAGGCGTTGCTCTGATCCGCGGACTTCGGTCCGGCGGGGTGCACACCGCTCGTCCGGCAGGCCGCCCCGTCCTGCCCGGAGGCTGCCGGACCTCCCAGGGCCGCCGCCGCGTGACGTTTCCCCGCGTCGTGGCGGCGGCCCGCTCGCCTTCCCGTCCTTGCCCTGCCGTGGAGAACTGCCATGCTGAACATCGCGGACACACTGCACCGCTGGTGCCGCGAGGCACGCCCCTTCGCCCTGGCCACCATCGTCGGCGTGCGCGGCAGCGCCCCTCTGCCGGTCGGCACGTCGGTCGCGGTAGACGAAGACGGCAACGCCGTCGGCAGCATCTCCGGCGGCTGCGTCGAGGGAGCGGTCTACGAACTGTGCCGGCAGGTGCTCCGTGACCGGCGCACTCCGCAGCGGGCCTGGTTCGGCTACTCCGACGACGACGCCTTCGCCGTCGGTCTGACCTGCGGCGGCGAGCTCGACGTCTTCGTCCAGCGCATCGATCCCGCAGCCCAGCCGCACGTGTCCACGGCCCTCTCCGAGATCGCTCAAGGGCGACCGGTCGCCGTGGCACAGGTCGTGGACGGCCCGGAGCGCCTCCTCGGCTCCACGCTGAGCGTGCTCGGCGGCGGCCATGCCGCCTACGGGCGCGTCGACGGCGGTCCGGCGGACCGGGCTGTGGCCGACCGGGCCAGGGCCCTGCTGCGGGCGGGCCGCACCGTCCGCATCGACACCGGCGGGCAGGCAGACGAATGCCCCGAACGGCTGTCCGTCCTCGTCCACGTCCATGCCACCCGGCCGCGCCTGCTGGTCTTCGGCGCCGTCGACTTCGCCGCAGCCCTCAGCCAGGCCGGCCGCTTCCTCGGCTACCACGTCACCGTCTGCGACGCCCGCCCCGTCTTCGCCACTCCCGCCCGGTTTCCGCACGCGGACGAAGTGGTCGTCGACTGGCCCCACCGCTACCTGGAACGCACCGGCGTGGACGAGCGTACCGCCGTATGCGTCCTCACCCACGACGCCAAGTTCGACATCCCGCTGCTTCGCCTGGCCCTCGACCTGCCCGTCGCCTACGTCGGGGCCATGGGCTCGCGGCGCACCCACGACGAGCGCATGCGCCGCCTGCGGGAGCAGGGCGTCACGGAGAACCAGTTGGGCCGGCTGCGTTCCCCCATCGGCCTCGATCTTGGAGCCTCCACACCCGAGGAGACGGCCGTCTCCATCACCGCGGAGATCATCGCCCAGGCCAACCACGGCACGGGCAGACCCCTGACCCGGATCAGCGGCCCGATCCACCGGCCGTCGGAGTCGGCGAGTCACCGGTAGGCCGGCCTCACGAACCGACAAGGTTTCATTGTCCCCATTGTCCCTCTGCGAGCAGCCGTCGGCCTGGAAGAAACGAGGCCCTGGCGTTCTCGATGGAGTGCAGAGGTACGGCTTCATCGGGTGCACCGGTCGGTCAGCCCGAAAGCCCACAGGTTTGCCTGCCGTGCCGACGGGCCATGCCGGGGCAGCTGATCGTGGCCGCCTGTTCCGTCCCGGAGAGAAGGGACGTGCTGCACGCCGTGACGCTCGTTTGACGCTCTGGCCTCCCGCAGGCGGCACAGCGAGCGGAGAAATGGCCTCTGACCTGGCCTTTTCCGAGACCCGTTCAAGCCGACATCTTTCCGATGACGCATCACGTGGAGTGCGTGGCGATTCTGGAGCCGGTGGCGAAGGGGGCCTGAGCTGCGGCTTTGCGCTCTGCGGCGTGGAAGCTGTCGCCTGCCTTTCCGTCGGACTCACGGGTCGCCCCCGCATGTACCCGGCCGGCCCTCGCCCGTCGGCCATCCGGCGAGCGCGCCGCAACCGCCAGGGGCTGACCTGTGGCGGTGATCCACCGAATCCGCCCGCGCCGGTGGGGCCGGAACTGACTTGAGGACCGGTCACGGCGGAAATCCGACCTGGGTTCGGTGCGCGCGCTCGTGCGAGGTGCGGGTGCCGACGTCCTCGATCGGTGCCGGTGGGTCGGCTCTTTGCCGCGGATCCACCACGAAAGGCGCCCATCGCGTGCGAAAATCCCACCCGGTTGATCATCACTGCGGAGAGTGCGTGCCGCTCACCGCACCGGGGGAGGGGGAGCCTCACATGGCCCTGTCGGCGTCGAGCCCGAAGTGGCCCGTCCTTCCCGACTACTCCCACGACTGGGCGCTGGTGGACGTGGAGACCTCCGGGCTGAGGCCCGGCCGGGACCGTGTGCTCTCGCTCGCGATCCTCACGCTGGACGCCCACGGCAACCGGACAGGGGAGTTCTCCACCCTCCTCAACCCGGGCTGCGACCCCGGCCCTGTGCACATCCACGGCCTCACTCCCGCCCGTCTCGCCGGCGCCCCCACCTTCGGCGAAGTAGCGCCGCAAGTGGGCGCGCTGCTCGGCAGCCGCGTCCTGGTCGCCCACAACGCGCAGTTCGACTACGACTTCCTGGCCCACGAGTTCGCCCACGTCCGCTCCTGGGTCCCGGTCAGCAGACGGCTGTGCACACTGGCCCTCAACCGCCTCGTCGGGCCCGCGACGCCCGATCTCAAGCTGGGTACCCTCGCCGTGCACTACGGCGTGCGCCAGGAGAAGGCCCATGACGCGCAGGACGACGTACGGGTGCTCTCCGGCATCCTGCGCGGCTCACTGGGCGCCGCCGAACGACTGGGCCTGTCCCTGCCGCTCCTGGAGTGCCCACCCCGCCAGGACTACAAGCCGTATGTCCCCAAGACGCCGTGCGCGTATCGCAATCCGGGTCGTCCGGAGTCGGGCGGGGCGCTGGTCCAGGGCATGAAGGTCGCCATCACGGGTGACACCCACGTCGCCCGTGAGGAACTGGTCGCCCGCTCGGTGGCGGCCGGGCTGAACATGATGACCTCGGTCAGCGGTCAGACCAGCGTCGTCGTCACGAACGACCCGGGTGCCGCCTCCGGGAAGCTGCGCCGCGCCGCGGACGAGGGTGTCCCCGTGGTGGACGAGTCGACTTACCTGCGGCTGCTCGAGAGTGTGCAGCCCGGCCGGGCCAAGGGCGCCGCCCGGCAGCGTCGCGCGACGAAGACGCCCGCGAGCACGACCACCGCACCCTCCGGGCCGACGCCGCACGTCCCGGTCCAGCGCACCGCCACGCCGGCCGCGTCCACCGGCACGGCGGATCTGCCGCTCGCCGGACGCAGGGTCCTGGTCCTGGGCGGCACGCACGACGAGGCTGCCGGGGCGCGCGCTCGTGCTGTCGCCCTCGGTGCCTCCGCGGCGGTCAACCTCTCGGCCGACGTGTCCGACGTCGTCGTACTCCCCGGCGGCGAGGCGGACCGGCGCATGGGCCGCATCACCTCCCTCGGGCTCCGCGTCCACGACGCCGACTGGCTTCTCGCACCCACATCCGCGCCGGCACAGAGCACGGCCGGGAACCAACCGGACACGGCCGAGGTACTGGTGCGAGGTGCCGTCATCGACCTGCCCGACGCCGGCACGGCCTGGACGGTGGCCGCTGCGTGGCGTCAGCAGACCGCCTGCGACGTGGACGTCGTCGCTTTCGCGGTCGACGCGCAGGAACTGGTGGCAGGGGACGAGGACTTCGTCTTCTACGGCGCCCCCGAGCACCCGGACGGCACCGTGCGGCTCGCCACGGACGGCCCGACGGAGCAGGCCGTCACCGCGGACCTGGAGCGCCTGCCCCTGGAGATCCACAGGATCGTCATCGCCGCCGCCATCGACGGTGCCGCGACCTTCTCCGACGTCGGAGCCATCGAGATCACGGCCACCTGCGGGATCGGCGCGGCCCCGACCGCACGGGCCACCCTCGATGCCGCCACTAGCGAGCGCACCATGATCCTCGCCGAGCTCTACCGCCGGGGAGCGGGCTGGCGGCTGCGTGCCGTCGGGCAGGGCTATGACCATGGCCTGGCCCCCCTTGCCCGGGGCTACGGCGTCGACGTCGCCGGATGACCGAGGAGCGCCCGATTCCGGTGTGCTGCCTTTCGGCGGGACGTGACGCCCGTTTGATGCTCCGGGCGCCCCGAGGCGATGGTGAGACTGCTCCTCCCGGAACGCTGCACTTCGAGTGGATAAATATCTGCGCCCGCGAAGCGAGAGTTTCACGGACCCTGCAGTGAGGGTTTTTGCCGCGACGGGGGGAGCGGAATTATGTAGCGTGCATGGGTCGTTTCGGCGTGCTACTGTCGATCCAAGTTGCAGTTGTGGTTCCCGAAACTCCAAGTGCCCTCACCGACATTTCTACGGTGGGAGCGCTTTTGTATTTCCGGTCGTTTCCGGCGGGGTAATCATCGCGGCGACACGGTGTTCGCACGGTGCGGATTCCGATGTACTGCCCCAAAGGAGATATGACATGGCTACTGGTACCGTGAAGTGGTTCAACGCGGAAAAGGGCTTCGGCTTCATCGAGCAGGACGGTGGCGGCGCCGATGTGTTCGCCCACTACTCGAACATCGCCGCGCAGGGCTTCCGTGAGCTGCTCGAAGGCCAGAAGGTGACCTTCGACATCGCGCAGGGCCAGAAGGGCCCGACGGCCGAGAACATCGTTCCGGCCTGACGCCCGCCCACCATCTGCAGCTGGGGCTCGCATCCTTCGGGGTGCGGGCCCCAGCTGTACGCGTTTCCCGCACCGGTCTCACCCGCGGGACGACCCGGAGAAATCCGCAGCTCCACCACACGTGGCTCCTCGCTCGGAGATGCGGACGCATCCCGACCAGCCGCACCGACCTCGACGCCCCGGATCTCACGTCCCCAGCGCGTCGATCATCTATGTCAGCAGCTGTGCACCCCGGATATTTCGGCCCCTCGAATCTGCTTTCTCTTGCCATCGGTCCATACCCGCGATTCTCCACGTCGCTCACTTCCGCGGGAATTCCATCGTTACCCGTTCCCGTAGTCCTCCACCAGTGTGGCGATCAGGGCGAGCAGCGCGTCCGCGCGGTGGCGGTCCTCGGGTTGGTTGCGCAGGGACTCGTAGGCGGTGCGGAGCCGGGCCAGGGCGGAGGGGTCGCCGTCGACCACGTCGTCGTTCAGCGGCGTGGTGATCAGGTCCAGGCATTCGGTGAGCAGGCGGCGGGTGGCGGGTGCGGGCGGGTCGGGGTCGGGGGCGGCGAATCCAGAGGTCAAGTACCGGACCGGGTCGGTCAGGCTCCAGCCGACGACCGCGCCCTGCTGGACGAGGAGCGCCACGTCGGGGGCGATGCCGATACGGGCTTCCAGAGGCTCGTCGAGGACGTCGAGGTCGCGCAGACAGGTCAGCACGGTATCGCCGGGGGCGCGGCACAGCACCGTGCACATCTCGTGCCGGAAGTTCTTGACCTCGTCCGCGCGGAGCCCGCCCGGGCGTACCGCGGGCGTGGCGGGAAGGCGGGCGCGGTCCTCGGCCGTCGCGGACTCTTCCGGCATCTGGAACTCAGCCCCGACCAGCTGTCGGCCGGTCGGGTCGAAGCGGAGGATGTCGGGGTCGTCCCACAGCCAGTCCTGGCTGCCGAACGTGTCCGCGAGGAACTTCTCCCGTTCCACCCTGTCGGCATAGGGGGAAACGATCACAAAGGTGCCCAGAAGCCGGGGGGCGAGGGGGAGCGGGTCGTCCGTCACGGTCGCGTACCAGTCGCCGTCGAACTTCAGTTTCGTCGTCATCACTGCCTCATCTGATTCGCACTGCCGGAGGCTGGAAGCCGTCCTTGGCGGGAATCCTGCCTGTCACGATGGCCTCGTCGGTCACCGGCGCACCAGGGTCCGTGGGTTTGCCGCCGAGGGCCTCGGCTCCGGAGCCGCCCTTGATGCCCGACGGCCCGTACGCCGTGATGGCCTGGCCCTGGGTGTTGCCGGGCCCGTCGACCACGACGATGTCGTCGCCCTGCCGGAAGGTGAATGTCCCGGCCTGGCCCGTCGAGTGGTACACGGCGTCCGGGTTCTTGAGGATCTCGATGACCCGTTCGTCGCTGAAGGCGTGCCGGGTGTCGCCGTGGTAGTCGAAACGCTTCTTGAACTCTGCGTTGTTCGCCCTGTCGACGACGCCGTCCACGATCTTGTCGATCCGCTTCTGGGCCCGCTCCTCCTTCGTGTACTTGGGCATGAGGCCCAGCGGGTCGCACCCGCTGTGCGGGTTGTCCACGTACGCGAGCGGGTTCGGGCCGGGAGCCAGACCGAGAGGGTCCGGCGAGGTGTAGCGGCCGGTCTCGGGGTCGTAGTGGCGGAAGCAGTTGTAGTGGAGGCCGGTCTCGGGGTCGTAGTACTGGCCAGGGAAGCGGAGAGGCGTGTAGGCACTGCTGTCCCGGGACCACGCCGTGGTGCCCCAGAGCGTGCTCCGGGTGCGCCAGGCGATGCCGCCCGTCTCGTCGATGAGTTCGGTCGGTGTGCCGACGAGGTCCGTGGCGATGGCGAAGAACCGCCGGTCGACCTCCTCCTGGCGGTCGTCGGCCGTGAGGATCCGCTCGGTCTGGGCCAGGGGGACGACATCACGGTGGTCCCAGGTGAGGGCGACCGTGTTCGGCGCGTCCGGCCGGTGGCTCGTCTGTTCGCACAGGGTCAGGCCGTCCCAGGTGAAGCGGACCTCCTCGACCACGCTCTCACCGTCGGCCGACAGGCGCTGTTTCGCGGTGCGGCGGCCGAGCGGGTCGTGGCGGTACCTCCACCGGGTCCCGTCGGGGGTCGTGACGGAGGTGAGGCGGTTCTCCGTGTCCCACGTGTAGCGCCAGATGTCCGGCTTGCGGGAGAGGCGGGTCTTCTGCCGCAGGACGACCCGGCCCAGGGCGTCGTACTCGAAGCGGACGTCCCCGGCGCGGGTGAGGGTGGTGCCCGTGTAGGCGCGCGAGCCGGTGGCCTCGTGGCCGGGGTGGCCGGAGGGCCAGGACGCCGAGGTCTGGTTGCCGGCGTCGTCGTAGGCGTACCGCTCCGTCCATCCCTCGGCGTGGACGGCGGTCACGCGGCCCACCCGGTCCAGATCGAAGCTGCGGGAGCCCGACAGCCGGTCCACGACCGAGGTCAGCCGGCCATCGGCGCGGTAGGAATAGGCGCGGCTGTTGACGTCGCGGCCCTCGGCGGTGATCTGCTGCGTGGACAGCCGTCCGGCTTCGTCCCAGGCGGAGGTCATGGTGATCGCGTCGTCGAAGACGCGGGCGACCTCCCGGCCGGCGGCGTCGTGCGTGAAGTCGATTCCGTGACCGCCGCTGGTCAGGCGGTGGGGTAGTCCGTCGGCGCCGTAGGAGTACGAGGTGACGTGACCGGTGGGCGTGGTGCGGCGCGTGCGGCGGCCCAGCACGTCGTAGGCGTACAGGACGGCCCGGCCGTCGACGAGTTCCGCCTTGGTGAGTCCGCGACGGTCGTACCGGTAGCGCAGTTCACCGTCCGGTCCGGCCGCCTCCAGCAGGCGCCCGGCCCGGTCGTAGGCGTAGCTCGTCACCCGGCCGTCGACGTCCTTGGCGACCACCCGACCGAGTTGGTCGCGCTCGAACGAGACGGTCCCGCCGAGCGCGTCGACGCGGGCGGCCAGCCGGCCCGCGGCGTCCGTCCGGTAGGTGAGGGTGCGGCCGTCGAAGTCCGTCTCGGAGACGATGTTGTCGGCCGCGTCGTACTCGTAGGTCCAGGCCAGCCCCTGCGGGTTCGTGACGCGGGTGAGGCGCAGCGCGGCGTCGTGCTCGAACTCGTAACGCGCGCCGTCGGGTCGCGTACGGGCGGCCGGCAGGTCGAAATGGGTGTACTCGAAGCGGGTGACGCCACCGGACGGGTCGGTGCGGGTGAGCAGGTTGCCCTCGCCGTCGTGGGTCCACGACTCGGTGGAGCCGTCGGGACCGGTGCGCCGGGCGAGTTGCCCGTCGGCGTCCCACTCCAGGCGGGTGACGCCGCCCACCGGATCGGTGACGCGGATCGGCCTGCCGAGGGCGTCCCGCTCCGTGCGGGTGAGGGCGCCGACCGGGTCGGTCACCTCCACGGGCAGCCCCGCCGCGTCACACACCACGTGCGTCGTGGATCCGAGAGGGTCCGTGATCGAGGTGAGCCGGCCGGTGTGGTCGTACGTGTAGCGGGTGGTGGCCCCGGCCTGGTCGGTGACCGCCGTGCGGTTGCCGCGCTCGTCGTACGCGTGGACCATACGTGTGCCGTCGGGGCCGATGACCTCTACCGGCAGGCCGAACGGCCCGCGCACCGTGCGCAGTTCGCTGCCGTCGGGGCGGACGGCGGAGACGACCCGGCCCTCCTCGTCGTAGGCGAAGGCGGTGGTGAGGCCCAGCGGGTCGGTGCGGGCCACGAGGTTGCCGCTCGTGTCGTGGTGGAACCGCGTGGTGTGGCCGAGCGGGTCGGTGGTGGCCAGGACGCGGCAGCCGGGCCCGATCAGATGCCGGGTGACCCGGCCGTCGGCCGTGGTCAGGACCGTCGTGCGGTGACCGGTCTCGGCGTCCGGTTCGGTGTAGGACAGGGTGATCTGGACGTGGCCCGCCTCGCCGCCCTCCGCCACGACGCGGTCGCGGTCGTCGTAGACGTAGTCGTAGCGGCTTCCGTTGGAGTCGATCCAGGCGATGACGCGGCGGCGGTCGTCGTAGACGAAGGTGGTGACGGCACCCGACGGCTTGGTGACCGTGGTGAGGTCGCCGTCCTCGTAGCCGTAGGCCATGAGCGGCAGGTCCGCGCCGTTCTCGCCCCCGCCGGCCAGGGACAGGCCGGTGACCAGGCCGTCGGCGACGGACAGGTTCACCCGGTGACCCGCCGAGTGGACCAGGGCCAGCGGCAGCCCGTCCTCGCCGCGGTCGACTTCGACGGCGTGGCCGTTGCGTTCGGTGATGCCCGACAGCCAGGCCACGCCGTCGCCTCCCGGGTCGCCGCCGGACGGGGCGGTGAAGTGGAAGACCAGGCCGCTGTCGGGGGCGCTGATCGTGTAGCCGCCGTCCGTGTCGCGGGCCAGCAGCGTGCGGGCCCGGCCCGTCCGCGGCCGGGTGGGCGAGCCCGGGACCGGGTGCGGGTACGGCACCAGAAGTCCCTCGGCGGTGACGTGGAGGACACCGATCGCGTCGATCTCCAGACGCTCGTCGACCGTGGACGTCCACGCGGGCCCCAGGAAGCGGCCGACCGTGCAGCCCGACTCGGTGCGGCGGGTGAAGAGCAGCGGCAGGATGCCGGGGATCTCGAGGTCGGTCTGGGGCAGGAACATCCGCCCCGAGGCGAGGTCCACCGGGTCCGTGCCTTCGGCCGGGCGCTCCCCGTCCGGTCGGCTGTGGGTCCCGTCCGGGGCGTCGTCGATCAGGCGGCGCAGCCGCGCGGCGTCGGCGGCCTCCTCGGCGATCCGTACGCCCTTCACCCCGGCGCCGCCGCCCCCGGTGGCCACGGTCAGCGCGAGGTCGGGCAGCAAGCGGCCGAAGCCTTCGGCCGGGTCCTTCATGAAGTCGCTGATCATCTGTTTGCCGGTGCCGACCGGGTCGTTGGCGGCCACCACCAGGCCGGCGGCCAGGCTGTTGAGGGACGTGGCGTACTCGGCCGGGTGCGTGATGTTGTACGGGTCCATCGGGTTCACGCTGCGAACGAAGTTGAGCAGCCCGGCCGTGCCCTTGATGACACCGCCGCCGACGTGGTCCCCCATGATCTGCAGCTCCTGGACGCCGTCGCCCAGTTGTTCGGCGTACGACGGCTTCTTCGGCGCCAGGTCACGTGCGGCCCGTACCGCGGAACGCGCGGTCTCCGCGGCCGAGTTCCGCTGCTTGCGGGCGTCGGCGAGGAGGTCCTGGGCATCCTGCAGCAGTTTCTTGCCGGGGTCGTCGAACGTCGCCGCGGGCCTGGGCGGCAGCGAGGCCGGGTCGCGCTTGTCGGCGGGCTGGGCGTTGTAGCGGTCGACGGCGCTGTTGTAGTCGTCGACCTTCTTGCGGTGGGCGTCGGCCGCGTCCTCCGAGGCCTTGACGCCGTCCTTCCACTTGTCGATCGCCGTCTGGGCCTGTCCCTGGGCCCAGGTGACGGTGCCGGCGAACGCCTCCAGCGCGGCGGCCGCCTTCTCGACCGCGTCGGAACCGGTGAACCACTTGGGCGGTTGGGTGCTCACCGCGGTCCGCACGGCCTCGGCCGTCTCGCCCTTGAGCCGGGAGGAGTCCAGGCCCTTGAGGCCCTCGCCCGCGTTGTCGAAGGCCGCCTGGAAAGCCCGGAGTTTCCCGGCGGTGGAGCGGATCTTGTCCGCGCTGCCGTAGATCAGCTTGGTCTTGTCCTCGGTCTGCCCGAGGTCCATCTCGTCGACCTCGGCGCCCAACCGGTTGGCGACCGAACGGGACTGCTCGCGCACCCAGTCCGCACCGGACTCCCAGCCGACGTCCTCCAGCCGGTCGGCGGTCCATTCGCCCGCGTCCTCGACCCGGTTGCCCACCCATTCGACGCCGTCCTCGACCGCGTCCTCCACCGAGTCGGGCGTGATGTCACTGATGAAGTCGCCGATGCCCACCGTCAGTTCCCCCCGGACTCACCCTGCTGCGGCTCCTGCGGCTCCTGCTGCTCCTGTTGGGCGCGTTCCTCCGGCGAAGGGCCGAAGGTGTCGTCCAGCGCCTGGTTCCACTGGTCGTCGGAGATGCCCAGAGCGTCGTTGAGCACCTGCGACTGCTGACCGCCGTGGCCCTCGGTGAGGACGGTGCGACCGGTGTCCTTCCAGGTCTGCTCCATGTCCTGACCGGCCTTGTCGAACGACTCGGCGCTCCAGTCCGGGTTCAGGTAGTCCGGTGTGAACACATCGCCCCAGTCCTGCTGGGCGATCTCCTCCTCGCTCGCGTGCGGATTGCCGCCCATCAGGGAGTTGACGCCCACCTTCAGCGTGCCCGCCACGTACTGGTCGTGCTCCCACTGCGTGCCCGCCGCCAGGCCGAGGAGGTTCGCGATCGCGCTGGCGTCACTCACCAGGGCACGGACACCCCACTCCCAGCGCTCGCAGAAGTCCTCGAAGTCGACCGACAGACCGTGGTGCCCGGCCTCCATCCCGGTCATCGCCAGCTCCGAGAAGCCCTTTCCCATCACCGAGCCGGTGGCGCCGCCGAGTTCACCCAGCTCGTCGATGGTCGCGCCCACGCCCTGGGTGAACTTGGCGACGGCCTCCTTGCCGAGCCGCAGGTCCGTTCCGTCGTCGCTCATGACCGCGGCCCCTGTCCCGCCGCACCGGCGTCGACGGCGACCGCGTCCGGCACGATGCCGACGACCGGCGGGAAGAACATCGACCCGTCCTCGGTGGCGATGTCGACGGCGAGACCGGCGGGCTCGCCCAGGGCGGGCACGATCTCGTCGACGATGCGCGCGCCCAGCAGCGCCGCGTAGTCCGTGGGCTGGTCACCGCGCGCGTGGCGCAGGGCGAACCGGGCCAGCGCGGCCTCGTCGGTGAACCCGCAGATCCACCGCACGCCGCCCGAACGCACCGACCAGAGGCCTCCGTCGGCCATCGGCACCAGGAGGACCGAGCGCCGCATCTCGCCGACCAGAGCACGCGGGTCGTCGCCTCCGCCTCTGCGCTCGGCGATGCGTTCGGCGAGTGCCGCCTTCGGCTGCTGCACGGTTCCTCCCCGATCCCAGGTGACTGTTGGCACCGTAGAGCAGGACGCGCGCGGAGAGGCGGGCGGTTCTGGTGACGGGCGGTCCTGGGGCGGCGTTCCTGGCCGGGCTGGTCGTCGGGCAGTTGCTGATCGGGCCGTGGTGCGCCGGGTGCCGGAGTCGCTGCCGCCCGAGCGGCGTCGGAGCGGCGGGTTCGTGAACACGTTCCGCGCCATGGGAACGCTGCTCGGCCGCCGGGCGTTCATGCGATACGTCCTGGTCGTCGCCTTCGTCGCGGCGGCCCTGTTCACCTACATCAGCGGTTCCAGCTTCGTCTTCGAGAACCTCCACGGCGTCTCCTCGACGACGTACTCCCTCATCTTCGCCACCAACGCGGTCGGCATGCTGCTCGCCGGTACGGTCTTCTCCCGGCTCGCCGGGCGGGGCGTGCGGCTGAACACCCTGCTCACGGCCGGGGTCGGTGTGGTGCTGATGGGCTCGCTGGGGCAGGTTCTGCTGGTCCTGTCCGTGGGGGAGAGCCTCCTGGGCACGTGGGTCACGTTGTTCGTGACCGCGAGCGGCATCGGGCTGGTCTTTCCGGGCGGCATGAGCATCGGACAGGCGGTGGGGCGGATGGCGCCGGGAGCTGCGTCCGCGCTGCTCGGCGGACTCCAGTTCCTCTTCGGAGCACTGGCCTCGCCGCTGGTGGGGGTGTTCGGGGAGGACAGCTCCCTGCCGATGGCCCTCATCATGCTGGCCGCCGCCGCGGGGGCGGGACTCGCCCTGGTCGGGCTGGCCCGGCCGTGGCAGGGGCACGGGAACCGGCCGCCTCGGTCTGACGCGGCTGTCGGTCCGGCACGGCTGTCGGTCTGATGCTGCCGTCGGTGTGACCTTGCCGTCGGGCCGGTGCTGCTCCCGGCGAGGCGTTGCCCTCGTTTCGAGGCGCAGCCGGGTGCTGGCCGGGGCGCGCCCGGGTCGCGGCCGGGGTGAAACCCTGGTCGCATCCGAGTCGCCCCCGCGGCGAAGATCGGCCACAATGGGCGCCCGTCATCCGTTCGTCCGCACCGAACCACCCGAGGTTTCCCGTGACCCACTCCGTGGCCCGCGAGCCGCAGCGGCGTAATTCGCGGTCCAACCGGGCGCGCATTCTGGCCACGGCCCGGCAGGAGCTCGGCCGGAACCCGGACGTCACGCTGGAGGAGATCGCGCGGGCCTCCGGCGTCGTACGACGGACGCTCTTCGGCCACTTTCCCGGACGGGCGGCGCTGTTGGAGGCACTCGCGGAGGAGGCGTCCGAGGCGTTGCGCGGCGCACTGGCGGTCGCGACGGCCCCGCAGGAGCCGGCCGAGCGGGCGCTCGCGCACTTCGTGCACACGATCTGGCCGGTGGGCGACCGCTACCGGCTGCTCCTCGCGCTGGCCCGGCGTGACCTGGGCGACGAGCGTGTCGCCGAGATCCTCTCCCCGGCCCGCGACGAGGTCACCAACATCCTGGCGCGCGGGCAGCGTGACGGTGTCTTCCACACGCAGCTGCCGCCCGCCGTGCTGAGCGCGGGGCTCGAGGCGATGCAGGTCGCGCTGCTGGAGGAGGTCAACACCGGGGCGCTGGAGGACGACGGGACCCGGACGGCCGTCGTGACGCTCGTCGCGGCCGGGGTGCCGGAGGAACGGGCCCGGGCCGTGGTCGGCGAGGTCGTGTCGGCGGCGGCAGCGGCGGCAGTTTCGGCAGCAGCAGCGGGTGCTGAGCCGGGGGCCTGAGTCGTTCGGGTCGCCGTAATTCCCGGGTTCCCGGGTTCCCCGGTTGCTCAGATACCGGGTTCCCTCTCCTCTCGGTGGTGCATGCCGTCTGCCGTCTGCCGTCTTCTGCTTCTGCCTTCTGCGTTCACAGGTCCTGGGCCGACTGTGCTCCGTCCGGTCGGAAGGTGACCGACCTGCCCGTGAACCGGGCGTCGAGGCCGGTGGCGGTGGTGGTCACGGAGCGCAGGGTCAGGCCGTCGGGGATGTTCCGCAGCTGGATCGGTTGTGCGAAGAGCTGGTCGAGCACCGCTTCACCGGCCGCGGGCAGCGGCCCGCCATCCACCTGGAAGTCGTCGAAGGCGATCCGGTTGCCGGACGCCGCCGAGACGGTCGTGGTCACCGTGACCTGCCCTCCGCCGAGAGGCAGCGGGATGTCCGCGCTGATCCGGCCCGGACCCTCGCCCTGGGACACCTCCAGGCCGAGGGCCTCGGACACGTCCGGGTAGGACAGACGGGCGGTCGCCGCCGCCGAACGGGCCCGCGCCTCGCTGCCGTCGTCGGACCTGGTCAGCCCGTCCAGCCGTAGGTCGAGTTCGGACAGCGGCAGCGGGCGGGCCGACCCGTCGGCGGGGATGTCATGGGCGGTGATGTCCACCCGTCGCAGGGTGCCGGAGGCCACTTGCGTCAGGACGGGGAACCCGCGCACGTGGACCTCGGGTGGCGCCGGGGTGCCCATGCCTTCCTGGAACGCCTCCGCCGTTCGTGACTCCACCCGTGCCGTCACGAGCCGGTCGACCGTCACGGGGACCAGGATCAGCGTGAGCAGGGCGGCAAGGGCGATGGTCGTGGCGGCCGGTCGCCGCCTGCGTCGGGTGCGGGGTGCTTCGGTCGTGTCGTAGGACGCGCCGGTCTCGTACGTGGACTGGTACATCAACTCTCCTTCATGAAGGGCGGCTACGAGACCGGCGTACGAGGCCGATGGGTGAAGTCCGATGGGTGAGCCCCATGTGAGCCCGATGAGCGCACGAAAGCGGTCGTTCATCGTGCACGAGGTGAGGACGGAGCGAGCCGGGGCACTCGTGGCGTCGGCGATCCCGGTGAGGCGGGTGATCCCGGCATCGGGGTCGCGGCTCGGTCCCGTCGGGCGCTGCTCGGTCCCGTAGGCCGTCTCCCTGACGCGGGCGTTGGGGGCGGGCAGATCGGGGGTGGGGTGTGGGGAGGCATGGCACCGCCGTTCGCGCGGGGCGGTCGGCCGGTCACTTCGCCTCCTCGGGCTGGGAGCTCGGTGCTCGGGGCAGCAGGGCATCGGAATATTTGCACACTGATGGGCAATAAACTAGTCTGCACATCGATGGGCAATTAACTCGTTCTCTTAGGAGCCCCCCATGCCCTTCCCCGTCAATACGCCCGTCGAGAAGATGACCGGGCCCTACGCCAAGCGCTGGTCGGCGCTGATCGTGCTCTGTCTGAGCCTGTTGATCGTGGTCATGGCGAACACCTCGCTGATCGTGGCCGCGCCGGACATGACCACGGACCTGGGCCTGAGCAGCAGTGACCTTCAGTGGGTCATCGACGGCTACACGGTCCCGTATGCGGCGCTGATGCTGGTGCTGGGGTCGATCGGCGACAAGTACAGCCGTCGCGGCGCGCTCGTCACCGGGCTGTTGGTCTTCGCGGGCGGTTCGGTGATGGGTAGCCTCGTGGACCGGACCGAGCTGGTCATCACGGCCCGCGCGATCATGGGAGTCGGTGCCGCGGTCGTCATGCCGGCCACGCTGTCACTGCTGGTCGCGATCTTCCCGCGGCGTGAGCGGGCCAAGGCCATCACGGCCTGGACGGCCACCTCGGGGCTGGCCATAGCCGTCGGTCCGCTGGTCGCGGGCTGGCTGCTCCAGGGTCATGCCTGGGGCTCGACGTTCCTGATCAACGTCCCCATCGCGGTCGTCGCCGTCGTCGGCGCGCTCGCGCTGGTCCCGCCGTCCAAGGCGGCGGGCATGGGCCGGATCGACTACGTCGGTGGACTGCTGTCGATCGTCTCCGTCGGCTCGCTGGTGTACGCGACCATCGAGGGTCCGCACTTCGGCTGGGGCACCGGCCCGATCGCCGCGGCCGTGGTCGCCGGGGTCGGTCTGGTGGGGTTCGTGGCCTGGGAGCTGCGTCATCCGCATCCGATGCTGGACGTCCGCAAGTTCCGGCTGCGGCCCTTCAGCGGGTCGATGCTGGCGGTGCTGTTCTTCTTCTTCGGCACCTTCGGCGCGATCTACTACTCCACCCAGTTCCTCCAGTTCGTGCTGGACTACGACGCGCTGGAGACCGGTGTACGACTGCTGCCGCTGGCCGGTGCGGTCTTCGTCGGCGCCGCGGTGACCGGGCGGCTGACCCCGAAGCTGGGGGTCCGGGCGATGGTCGTGTCCGGCATGGCGATCGGCACGGCGGGTGTCTTCCTGCTCGCCGGGGTCGACACGGGCTCGACGTACGCGGACTTCCTCGCGCCGATGATGATGCTGGGCTTCGCGATCGGCCTGAGCGTGTCCCCGGCCACCGACACGATCATGGGTTCGTTCCCGGAGAGTGAGCTCGGTGTCGGCGGCGGCGCCAACGACACCGCGCTGGAGCTGGGGGGTTCGCTCGGCATCGCGATCCTGGGCTCGCTCCTCGGCACCGCGTACCGCGACGAACTGACCGACCTGGTCGGTGGCAACCTTCCGGGCGCAGCGCTGGAGACCGCCAAGGACTCCGTGGGCGGTGGCCTGGCGGTCGCCGAGCAGGTCGCGAAGGACCCCGCCGGCGGGGCGCAGCAGGCGCAGGCCCTGATCGAGGCGGTGCACGAGGCTTTCGCGCACGGTGTCGCCCAGACCAGCCTGGTCGGCGGGATCATCATGGCCGCCGGCACGATGATCGTCTTCGCGGTCCTGCCCGGCCGTAAGGCCTCGGCGGACGCGGAGCGGGTGGAGCGGTCTGAGGGCTCTGAGGGGTCTGAGCGGTCGGAGGAGGCCGCGTCCGCGGAGGAGTACTCCGACGCTTCCCGTTAGGGCGACCCGCCTCGTCGCCCCGCTGCCCGCTCGCCCCGCCCTGCCGTGGTGTTCCTCGGAACCCGCCGGTGGGGCGTCCGGCGTCCGGACATCAGTCGGAGCCGGAGATCAGTCGGAGACGGACATCAGTCGGAGACGATGGAGTGCTGCGGCTCGGCCTCCGGCTCCGGCTCCGGTTTCGGCTCCAGCTCCGCCTCCGGTTCCGGTTCCGGCTTCGGCTTCGGCTCTGGAGTCGGCTCCAGAGCTGTGACCGTAGTCGTCGCCGTCGCCGTGGCCGTGGCCGTCTTCGGTATCAGCCCGCTCATCGCGGCGCACTGCTCGGGACCCATGACATGGGCCAGCGCCCCCGTCACCGTCTCGGCCAGGGCGCCTGACGCCTCCCGGAGCATGCTCCGGGCCTTGTCGGTGAGGGCCACCTCCACGCCGCGCTTGTCGCCGCAGACCGACTTGCGGGTCACGAGACCGGCGTGCTGAAGACAGGCGATCTGGTAGGTCAGCCGTGTCTTGGGCCGCCCCAGCAGCTCCGCGATACGGGTCATGCGGAGGCCTTCCCGGGAATGCTCCGCCAGCAGGCACAGGACCAGGAACTCGTCGTGCGAGACGTCGAGCCGCTCCTTGACCACCGAGCGCAGCCGCTGTTCAACCGCTCCGGTCGCGGCCAGCAGGATCATCCAGCCGCGCAGTTCGGTCGGCAGGAGGCCGGCGCCCTGTGCGGACGGGCATGAGGGCAGGTCGGTGGGGTGCTCAGAGGGGTCTGCCATAGCTACGAGTGTATCTGTGGTCCAAATTTGCACGACCAGGTTGTTCAGGTTTGGATTACCGGCTACCGTGAGCCGTCCCAGCTTCATCCAAATTTGGATTATCAAGGAGAACGGCCATGACCGTCGCCGTGGAAACCGGACTGTGGCAGCTCGACACGGGCGCCTCCACCGTCGCCCTGAGGCACAAGTCGATGTGGGGCCTGGTCGCTGCCAAGGGAGTCTTCGCCATCGTCAGCGGCGGTGGTGAGGTGGCCGCCGACGGAACCGTCACCGGAACCCTGGTCCTGGACGCGGCCTCCATCGACACCAAGAACGCCAAGCGGGACACCCACCTGCGCAGCGCGGACTTCTTCGACGTCGAGAAGTACCCCGAGATCACCTACGCGGTGCGCGCGGCCGAACTCGGCGCCGACGGGGCCGTGAAGGTGTCCGGCCGGCTGACGGTGCGCGGCATCAGCCGACCGCACGACTTCACCGCTCGCCTGAGCCGGGCGGACGGCGACGCGGTCACCCTGGACGCCACATTCACCGTGGACCGGAACGAGTTCGGGATCACCCTGAACCAGCTCGGCATGATGGGCGGCCTGACAACGATCACCACCACGCTCCGCTTCACGCGCGCGGTCGCCTGAGACGGCGCGGCATCCGAGGTTCCTGGTGACCATCCGCTACCACTCCCTGCCCTGTCGGCGGCGGCGCGGCGGGCCGATGTGACCCGCATGCACACAGGGGGCGTCGTCCCGTCACGGCGGATGCCGTACGCGCCGGGGACCGGCACGGCGCGGGGCGGGACGGCGCGGGCCGGGGCGGATCGGTAACCGCCGGACCGAGCGCCGCACGAACAGCGACGCCGACAGCACGAACAGCGACGCCGACAGCACGAACAGCGACGCCGACAGCACGGACAGCGCCGGTACCGCCGCTGTCGCGCTACCCGCTTGCGCATATTGTGAGCCCCTCACCCCTGTCCGGCGGACGCCGCAGGATCTCGGTTTCGGTGGGTGTTACTTGCGCTGTTTCTGCCGGGCAACCGGTTTCACAACGCCTATCGGGGCTGGTGGGCGGGGTGTGCCTGGACGTGAGGATTCCGGTGCGGCCAAGGTGGGAGGCCGTTGCGCGGCAGCCGAGACGGTGGCGGACCGTGTCGCTGTTGGGCTGAACGGGTGACTTGGCGTAAGAATGGCTGGTGCAGGCATTGAAGGCGAGTCAGTTCGGGGGGTGCCGGTGAACCGTTACGACGTCACCGATGAACAGTGGGAAGGGCTCGCTCAGGTTGTTCCGCTGCGGGGCCGGGACGCGTGGCCGTCGGCGGTGAGCCACCGCTCGCTCCCCGACGCGGAGACGGAGACCCGCCGCCGTTTCGTCGTGCTGCGGGTCAACGTCTTCGCTGACGCCCGCGAGGTCGCCGAGACGCTGATGGCGGGCATCCCTGTGCTGCTCGACCTGACAGGCGCGGAGACCGACACCGCCAAGCGCGTCCTGGACTTCTCCACGGGAGTCGTCTTCGGCCTGGCCAGCGGCATGCACCGGGTCGATCGCAACGTCTTCCTGCTGACCCCGCCGGGCACCGAGGTCAGCGGGATCATGGAAGGGGCGGGGGTTCCCGGAGTCTGAGCGGTCCGTGGGCGTCGAGCGGCCGCACTGAGCGCGCTGCTCGACGCCCCCCGGACACGTCGGCTCGCCAGCCGCGTCACCCCCATCGCTTGTCGCACTCCGCGACGGTCCCCTGAGTCCTCTCAGCCCTCTGAGTCCCCCTGCGTCGCCGGGACCGCTTCAGTCGCAGGAGTCGTACCGCGGTCCCTTGGAGCTTCCGGGGCTTCCGGGGCCTCTGGGTTGTTCGGATCCTCAACTCGGCGGGGTCGGCGGGGTCGGCAGGGTCGGCGGGGATCGGTGGGCAATGTGGTCGGCGTGGTCGTCGGTTCTGCGTGGTCGTCGGGTCGCTCGATCGTAGGAAGCTTTTCGGGGCGGAACGGTTCGTCTGGTGGCGGAGTCCTACGGTCCGGATATGCCCTCGCCGTTTGCGTCCTCCTCCGCCTCCTCCACGCCCTTACCTCCCCCGGCCTTGCCTCCACGGGCGTCCGACGAGCCGTCGCCCGGGGACGTCGCCCGTACCGTGCCCGCCCAGGCGCCGTCCTTTGCCGAGCGACATGATCCGTCCCCCACGCCGGGTCTTCGTGCGGCGTCCGCCCAGGCGCGGTACGTCCGGCCCTGTGTCACCGAACTGCGGCTCTCCGCCTTCGCGGGGCATCGCCGGGCCCGTTTTCCGCTGGGGCCGGTCACGCTGTTCGTCGGGGCGAGCGGGAGTGGCAAGAGCAGCGCGCTGCGGGCTTACGAGGCGTTGGCCCGGCTGGGGGGCGGGGCCCCGCTGGGCGAGGTGTTCGCCGACCCGGCCGCGTGTGTGCCGCAGGGGTCGCGGCCCGATGGCCAGCGCCGTCGGGGGTTCCGTATCGGTTGCACGGCCGACGGACCCGGCGGCCCGGTTCTGCTCGACGTCGCCGTGCAGGCCGAACCCGAGCTGCGCATCGTCGGGGAACGGCTGAGCGCGGCGGGCGTCGTGCTGCTGGAGACGGCGCTGCGCGATCCCGGGCGCCGCACGGTACAGGCGGCCTGGCACACCGGCGGCTCCGCACCGGTGACGCGCGCCCCCCTGCCTGACGACCGGCTCGGCACCGCACTGCTGCCGCTGCGCGTGGCCGGCAAGACCGACGGACAGCGGCAGGTGCTGGCCGCCGCGGAACAGATGGTCGTCGCCCTGCGGTCCGTCTTCGCCTGCGATCCGCAGCCGGACTGGATGGGGGTACCCGTCCCTACCGGCTCAGGCAGGCTGCTCGCCGGCTGCGACAACCTCGCCGACGTCCTCTGGCGCACCCGCGAGGAGTGCGGACGGCGGCACGCGCAACTGGTGGCCGCGCTGTCCGCCGGATCCACGGGACCGGTCGTGGACCTGCGCGCCGAGCCGTTGGCCGACGGCACGGTCCGCGCACTGGTGCACCGCGCGGACGGCAGCCGCACGGAGCTCGCCCGGCTGGGCTACGGCGAACTGCGGTACGTCGCCCTCGCGCTGGTGCTGCTCACCGGACCGGGCGTCCTCGACGTGGACCCGGCCGGCGAGGTTCCCGCCGCGATGCAGACCCTCACCCTGCTCGCGGACGGCCTCGACCGCGGCCTCGACGTACGCCAGCGAGCCGAACTGCTGCGGCTGGCGGTGCGGATGGCCGAGCGGGGGCACATCCGCTGCGTCGGCGCCGTCGGCGACGGGTACGGGGCCGCCCGGACCGAGGGAGTGACGGTGGTACACCTGGGTCCGTGACAGAACAACACCTCGACGTGGCGAAGCTCCAGCGCAGACTTGCCGAGTTCGCGGCCGCGCGGAACTGGCAGCCCTTCCACACCCCCAAGAACCTCGTCTCCGCGCTCAGCGTGGAGGCGTCGGAACTGGTCGAGATCTTCCAGTGGTTGACGCCGGAGGAGTCGGCGAACGTCATGGAGGACCCGGAGACCGCCCACCGGGTGACGGACGAAGTCGCCGACGTGCTCGCCTATCTGCTCCAGCTCTGCGAAGTGCTCGGTGTCGATCCGCTGGCGGCGCTGAACGCGAAGATCGACCGCAACGAGCACAGGTTCCCGGCGCCGTAGCGTCGGCGCGACTGCCACCGGGTGCGACCCGGCGGCGACTCCGGCAGTGACGTGGTGGCTCAGCGGCGGCTTCGTGGCGGCTTCGTGGCGGCTTCCAGACGGCTTCGTGGCGGCTTCGGGGCAGCTTCGTGGCGGCACCTCGGAGGTGAGCCGAACAGTCCGTTTTCACTCTCCGCAGTCAGTCGGCGGACCGAAATCGATTTGTTGTCCACAGATTTCGGTCTTCCTCTGGCTTTTCGCCCCACAGACCCTCACTCTGGGTAGTGGACTGGTGGACACGGGTGTTCGGGCGGACGTGCGGGCAGCACGTCGGGCAGACGGGGGCAGCGCATGGATGCGGTGCGGCTCATCCTGACGAGCAGGAGCGCGCTCGCGGGCAGCGGCGAGGGAGCAAGGATCTTTGAGGAGGTGTGGCAGGCGCAGGCCCTGGCGCAGGCGATCGGCAGTCGCCTCGCCGTCTCCGGCCCGCCCGAACTGCGCGGCGAGGCACTGGGACTGACCGAGCTGGCGGGCAGAGGCTGCGGTGTGCTGGGCGCGCCGGACCTCGATCCCGGGGACCTGCTCGCCGCCCGGCTCACCGAACTGGACGACGCCCGTCGGGCGCTGCTCGACCTGAGCGGCCTGCTGGGCGAGGTCGGCATCGCCCTGGTCGGCCTCGCCAGCTCGGCGGACGACCAGGGCACGTACTGGAAGTGCATGGAGGCCATCGACGCGGCGGACGAGTCCAGGGACCGGGTCCTGGAGATGCTGCGCAAGCTGGCGGCGAGAGAGGAACGGGAGGAGAGAGAGGGCGCGTTGCCGGAGAGGTGAGGAAAGCCGGCCTGTCCGGCGCCCGGCGCTCGGTGCCGGTGCTCGGCGCCCGGTGCTCGGCGTCCGAGTCTCGACGCCTGGAACCTGGCGCCCGGTGCCCGGTGCCCGAAGCCCGGTGCCCGGTGCCCGGTGCCCGAGGGTCAACGCCCGGTGCCTGGTGCCCGAGGGGCGGCGCCCGAAGCTCGGCGTCCGAGGCTTGGCGCCCGGCGCAGGTGCAGAGATGCCAGAGAGGGTCGCAAGGGGCGGGTTGGGGGGTGGGGGGAGGGGAGGGGGGGAAGCGGGTGGAGAGGCTCAGCCCGCCGTGCCACCCTCTTCCCTCGGCCCCCGCCGCGTACCCCCGGCCGACTGGAAATCCGCATCCAGTGCGGAAAGATCCGCGTTGAGTGCCGCCATGAGCTCCTCCATCTGCTGCAGCAGTCCTTTCGGCTGGGCTGCCGCGGGGCCCCCGCCCTGCTGCGGCACGGTCTCTTCGGACATGACGGCCTCCTCGGCCCTGGCCCCCTAGCGAGGAGGGCCTATGCGGGTGACGTCCCGGCGCTGACCGGCCGGGCGCGGGCGCCGGGCGGTCCGGCTCCGCCCGCCCAACGATCACCCGAGGGGCGGGTCACTGGCCCGGGCAACCCCCCACGCACGGCACGAGCGATTTTCACCCGACCGGGGACGGCCGGGGGAGACGGGACCGGTGGGGTTGACGGGAAGGCCGGAGTGCAGGATGGAGGTATGGATCTGCGTATCTTCACCGAGCCCCAGCAGGGGGCGACCTACGACACCCTCCTCGCCGTGGCGAAGGCAACCGAGGACCTTGGGTTCGACGCCTTTTTCCGGTCCGACCACTATCTGAAGATGGGCGACGTGAGCGGCCTCCCGGGCCCCACGGACGCCTGGATCACCCTCGCCGGACTTGCCCGCGAGACCAAGCGCATCCGCCTCGGCACGCTGATGACCGCCGGCACGTTCCGGCTGCCCGGTGTCCTCGCCATCCAGGTCGCGCAGGTGGACCAGATGTCCGGCGGGCGGGTCGAACTGGGCCTGGGCGCGGGCTGGTTCGAGGAGGAGCACACGGCGTACGGGATCCCCTTCCCGAAAGAGAAGATCGGCAGGCTTGAGGAGCAGCTGGAGATCGTCACGGGCCTGTGGGCGACGGAGCCCGGCAAGACGTACGACTTCCACGGCACGTACTACGACCTCACCGGCTCGCCCGCGCTGCCCAAGCCCGCGCAGGCGAGGATCCCGGTGCTGATCGGCGGCACCGGCGCGACCCGCACGCCGCGGCTGGCCGCCCGCTTCGCCGACGAGTTCAACATGCCGTTCGGTTCGGTCGAGGACAGTGAGCGCCAGTTCGGACGGGTGCGGGCCGCCGCGCAGGAGGCGGGCCGCGCAGCCGACGCGATCACCTTCTCCAACGCCCTCGTCGTCTGCGTCGGCAAGGACGACCAGGAGCTCGCCCGGCGCGCCGCCGCGATCGGCCGTGAGGTCGACGAGCTGAAGGCCAACGGGCTGGCCGGTTCTCCCGCCGAGGTCGTCGACAAGATCGGCCGTTACGCCGAGGCCGGATCCCGGCGGTTCTACCTCCAGGTCCTCGACCTGCACGACCTGGATCACCTGGAGCTGATCTCCGCGCAGGTGCAGGCACAGCTGAACTAGTGCGGCGATCGGGGTCGTGAACGGCGGCGCTTCCGGCCGGGCTTGGACATCGTTGTCTCCGTTATCTCCGTTATCTCCGTTGTCTTCGTTGTCCGTTGTCGCGATTGTCCGGACGGCCGGGACGTGCCGCCGATCATCTGTGACACGGCTGTGACCGGAGGTATGGCTTCCGTCACAGTCGGCATGGCCGCGCCTTGATGAGGTGGCCGGATGCGCAGACCCCTCCCCCTTCTCCCGGCCCTCGCCGCCGTGTTGCTCCTCGCGGCGTGCGGGTCGGAACAGGCCGGCACCCGGAACGGCGGAGTCGGCGCGAGCGACTCGACGCCGCGGACGCAGGTCATCCAGCCCGCGGTGGACGGGGTCCGGATCACCTCGGTGACCCTTCCCTCCGCCTCGGCCTCCGCCGGCCCCAGCGCATCGGACGGCGGCCCCGTCAAGGCCGAGCGCCTCCCGACCGGGCTCGCCGCCGGTTCCGGCGTCTCGGCCGCGTACGAGGTCACCAACTCCGGTACCGAAGAGCTGACGTACACCGTCCGTTTCGACTTCACGACGAGCGCGGGCGAGACCATGGGCAACGAGCGGGTGACCGTGCGCTCGGTGGGGGCAGGCCGGACGGTACGGGGCACGGTACGACAGGGCCCGCTCGTTCTGGGAGCGTCGCAGGTGACGACGGTGAAGGTGGGTGAGGTGACGAAGGTCCCGGCGGACGAGGCTCCGACCGAGCCCGGGGTCTGCCCCGCCTCCGGGATCCGCGTCTCCGCCGACGAGGGCGACGCCGCGATGGGACTGCGCGTCGTGGGACTCATCCTGGAGAACTGCGGCGATCGGGACTACACGGTGGACGGCTACCCGCAGGTGACCCTCCTGGACGAGGACCACGAGCCGATCGACGGCGTCAAGATCTTCCAGGGCAGCGGCGGCATCTCCACCGTCACCGGGTTCGACGACCCGCCCCGGCCCGTCACCCTGAAGCCCGGCGAACGCGCGAACGCCGGCCTGATGTGGCGCAACACCACCGGCTTCGGCACCGCGGTCGACGTCCCGTACGTCCGGGTGCGTGCCGAGTCCGACGCCGAGCCGGTGATGGTGACCCCCCACCTGGACCTAGGCACCACCGGAAAGCTGGGCGTCAGCCCGTGGCGAAGGCCACCGGAGTAGCAGACGGACGGAATGGCAGACGGACGGAATGGCAGACGGACGGAGTAGCGGACGGGCGGTATGACGCACGGACGAATCGACGGAGTCACATAAGGGCGGACGTCCCGCCGGTCCCGCCGGTCCCACCGGTCCCGCCGGTCCCGCCGGTCCCGCCGGTCCCGCCGGTCCCACCGGTCCCACCGGTCCCACCGGTCCTGCCGGTCCCACCCGTCCCCCTGGTCCCGCCGGTCCCGCCCGTCCCGCGCCAATTGCTTCGGAACCGCCCGCCCCGCGGGGCCCGGCCCGCTCCCGGCCCGCCCCCGCCTCCTCCCCCCACCCCCGGCGCCCGCCGTCTGACCAGCGCGGACGGTCGTCGATCGGCTGGGAAAATCGTGAGTGGCGCGGCGGCGTTCTCTGTACGTTGTAGGAGTGCGCGAGCGCACGATCAGCGCTTCCGCTCTTCTTCCGAACCCACCGAGGCACCCACGTGTTCCTGACGATCAGCACCACCGGCACCCCTGAACGCCCCGCCACCGATCTGGGCTTTCTGCTGCACAAGCATCCCGACAAGGCGCAGGCGTTCTCCACCTCCTACGGCAAGGCCCACGTCCTCTATCCCGAGGCCGATGCCGAGCGCTGCACGGCGGCGCTGCTGCTGGAGGTGGACGCCGTGGCGCTGGTCCGGCGCGGCAAGGGCAAGGGCCGGGGCGGTGCTCCGGACGCGGCCCTCGCCCAGTACGTCAACGACCGCCCCTACGCGGCCTCCTCGCTGCTCGCGGTCGCCCTGAGCGGCGTGTTCTCCAGCGCGATGCGCGGTGTGTGCACGGCGAAGCCCGAACTCCCTTCGCAGACAAGGCCGTTGCGTGTCGAGGTCCCCGCGCTGCCCGCCCGCGGCGGCGTCGACCTCGTGCGTGGTCTGTTCGAGCCGCTCGGCTGGGCCGTGAACGCCGAACCGGTGGCCCTCGACACGGAGTTCGAGGAGTGGGGAAACTCGCGGTATGTGAGCCTGGTCCTGGAGGCGGAGACGCTCACCGTCGCCGAGGCTCTGCGTCACCTGTACGTCCTGCTGCCCGTCCTCGACGACGCCAAGCACTACTGGGTCTCCTCCGACGAGGTCGACAAGCTGCTGCGCGCCGGTGAGGGATGGCTGTCGGATCACCCCCAGCAGAAACTGATCACCAGTCGTTACCTCTCCCGCCGCTGGTCGCTGACCCGCGAGGCGATGGAGCGGCTGGAGCTGGTCCGGCTCGCCGAGGCCGACGACAGCGAGGTCGAGGAGATCGACAACGCGGTCGAGGCGGAGGCCGAGACGGAGGAGCGCCCGACCCCGCTGGCCGTGCTGCGCCGTGAGGCGATCGTCACGGCGCTGACGGAATCCGGGGCCGCCCGGGTCCTCGACCTCGGCTGTGGACAGGGCCAGTTGGTGCAGGCGCTGCTGAAGGACCCGCGATTCACCGAGATCGTCGGGGTCGACGTGTCGATGCGCGCGCTCACCATCGCCTCCCGGCGACTGAAGCTGGACCGGATGGGCGAGCGGCAGGCCTCCCGCGTCCAGCTCCTCCAGAGCTCCCTCGCCTACACCGACACCCGGCTCAAGGGCTACGACGCGGCCGTGCTCAGCGAGGTGATCGAGCACCTCGACCTGCCCAGGCTGCCCGCCCTGGAGTACGCGGTGTTCGGTTCCGCCCGTCCGCGCACGGTTTTGATGACCACCCCGAACGTCGAGTACAACGTCCGCTGGGAGAGCCTCCCGGCAGGACACGTCCGGCATGGCGACCACCGCTTCGAGTGGACCCGCGAGGAGTTCCGCGGCTGGGCGGCCGCTGTCGCCGAACGGCACGGCTACGCCGTCGAGTTCGTCCCGGTCGGCTTGGACGACCCGGAGGTCGGTCCGCCCACCCAGATGGCCGTTTTCACCATGAGCAGCGTGAACGAGAAGGAGGC
Organism: Streptomyces sp. Root1310; assembly: GCF_001426425.1. NCBI lineage: Bacteria > Bacillati > Actinomycetota > Actinomycetes > Kitasatosporales > Streptomycetaceae > Streptomyces > Streptomyces sp. Root1310. The sequence goes on from NZ_LMEQ01000032.1 coordinate 217,654, forward strand.
GAAGGCAGCATGACCGACACTCAGGTTTCCACGAACCAGGGCCGCGTCCTGCCCGTCACCGACCTCTCCCTGGTCGTGCTGATCGGTGCGTCCGGGTCCGGCAAGTCCACGTTCGCCCGCCGCAACTTCAAGGCCACCGAGGTCATCTCCTCCGACTTCTGCCGAGGCCTGGTCTCCGACGACGAGAACGACCAGAGCGCGACCCGGGACGCCTTCGACGTCCTGCACTACATCGCGGGCAAGCGGCTCGCGGCCGGCCGTCGCACGGTGGTCGACGCCACCAGCGTGCAGCAGGACGCCCGCCGTCAGCTGATCGACCTGGCGAAGCAGTACGACGTGCTGCCCATCGCCATCGTGCTGGACGTGCCGGAGGAGGTGTGCGCCGAACGCAACGCGGCCCGTACCGACCGCGCCGACATGCCCCGCCGGGTCATCCAGCGTCACACCCGCGAACTCCGCCGCTCGCTGCGTCACCTGGAGCGCGAGGGCTTCCGCAAGGTGCACGTCCTGCGGGGCGTCGAGGACGTCGAGAACGCCTCGGTCGTCACCGAGAAGCGCTACAACGACCTGACCCACCTCACCGGCCCGTTCGACATCATCGGAGACATCCACGGATGCGCCTTCGAACTCGACGTCCTCCTGGGCAAGTTGGGTTATGTGGACGGCGTCCACCCGGAGGGCCGGCAGGCCGTTTTCGTCGGTGACCTGGTCGACCGGGGCCCGGACAGCCCGGGCGTGCTCCGTCGGGTGATGGCGATGGTCAAGTCGGGCAACGCCCTGTGCGTGCCCGGCAACCACGAGAACAAGTACGGCCGTCACCTGCGCGGCCGCAAGGTCCAGCACACCCACGGACTGGCCGAGACCATCGAGCAGATGGAGAGCGAGAGCGAGGAGTTCCGCACCGAGGTAAGGGAGTTCATCGACGGCCTTGTCAGCCACTACGTCCTCGACGGCGGCAGGCTCGTGGTCTGTCACGCGGGTCTGCCGGAGAAGTACCACGGCCGCACCTCCGGACGGGTCCGCTCGCACGCGCTGTACGGCGACACCACCGGCGAGACGGACGAGTTCGGCCTGCCGGTGCGCTACCCGTGGGCCGAGGACTACCGGGGCCGCGCGGCGGTGGTCTACGGCCACACGCCCGTCCCGGAGGCCACCTGGCTGAACAACACGATCTGCCTGGACACCGGCGCCGTGTTCGGCGGCAAGCTGACCGCGCTGCGCTGGCCGGAGCGCGAGCTGGTCGACGTACCGGCGGAGCAGGTCTGGTACGAGCCGACGAAGCCGCTGCGCTCCGAGGCACCCGGCGGGCACGACGGCCGCCCGCTGGACCTGGCGGACGTACAGGGCCGACGCATTGTCGAAACCCGTTACGAGGGTCAGAACCGGGTCTCGATCCGCGAGGAGAACGCGGCCGCGGCCCTGGAGGTCATGAGCCGTTTCGCGGTGGACCCGCGGCTGCTGCCGTACCTGCCGCCGACGATGGCTCCCACGGCCACCTCGCACGTCGAGGGCTACCTGGAGCACCCGGCGGAGGCGTTCGCGCAGTACGCGCAGGACGGTGTCGCGCGGGTCGTGTGCGAGGAGAAGCACATGGGCTCGAGGGCGGTGGCCCTGGTGTGCCGCGACGCGGAAACGGCGCGCAAGCGCTTCGGCGTGGACGGCCCCACCGGGTCCCTGTACACCCGCACGGGCCGGCCGTTCTTCGACGACGAGAGCGTGACGGAGGAGATCCTCGGCCGGATACGGACCGCGGTGGACGAGGCCGGTCTCTGGACGGAGCTGGCCGCCCCCGGCAGCGCCTCCGGCACGGTGGACTGGCTGCTGCTGGACGCCGAGCTGATGCCCTGGTCGCTGAAGGCATCGGGTCTGCTCCGCTCGCAGTACGCGGCCGTGGGCGCCGCGTCCCGCGCGGTCTTCCCGGGCGCCCTGTCCGCCCTGGAGGGCGCGGCGGCACGCGGTGTCGACGTCGGGGACCTTCTCTCCCGTCAGCGTGAACGCGCCTCGGACGCCGCCGCGTTCACCGAGGCGTACCGCCGTTACTGCTGGACGACGGACGGTCTGGAGGGCGTACGGCTGGCCCCGTTCCAGATCCTCGCGGTCCAGGGCCGCAGCCTCGCCGACCTGCCCCACGACGAGCAGCTGTCGCTCCTCGACCGGCTGGTGGAACACGACAACACGGGTCTGCTCCAGACGACCCGCCGTCTCTACGTCGACACGGCCGACCCCGAGTCGGTCCAGGCGGGTGTCGACTGGTGGCTGGAGATGACGGGCCGAGGCGGCGAGGGCATGGTCGTCAAGCCGCTGGGCGCCCTGGTCCGCAGCGGCGAGGGCCGCCTGGTCCAGCCCGGCATCAAGTGCCGGGGCCGCGAGTACCTCCGGATCATCTACGGCCCGGAGTACACCCGTCCCGACAACCTCACCCGGCTGCGCGGGCGCTTCCTCAACCACAAACGGTCGTTGGCGATCCGCGAGTACGCCCTCGGCCTGGAGGCCCTGGCCCGCCTCGCCGAGGGCGAGCCCCTGTGGCGCGTCCACGAGGCGGTCTTCGGCGTGCTGGCCCTGGAGTCGGAGCCGGTGGACCCGCGGTTGTGAGCGGGGCGCCGGTGTGCGGCGCGGCGGTTCCGCCCGCACGGTGAAGGCCCGTGGAGGAGCCGCCGCCGTGCCCGGCGGCCGGAGGCGGCGCTGCGGCTCAACCGACGAGCCGCAGCGCCGTCTCCGCCCTTCCCACCCGTACCCGCTGCCCCCAGGTCAGCTCCACCGCGTCGCTCTCGATCCCGTCGCCGAAGGCGATGAGCCGTTCCGACTCGACGGTGAGCGTCAGCCGGCCGCCGGCCGCGAGTTCGCCCGCGACCAGCGAGGTGCCGGTCGCGGGGGACGGCCACGCCTCCCGCACGAACCACACCAGCCGGTCCTCCGTCGGGCCTGGAAGGCGCGGGCCCCCGTCGCCCGCGCCGCCCCGCTCCTGCCACACGGACCGGATCCAGCCGGTCGCCCCGGTGCCGGTGCCCACCAGCACCCCTGAGGAGGCCTGGGCCTCGACGGCACCCCCGTCGTCGTCGAGGCCCAGGCGGTAGCGGGCGGTCTGGTGACCCGCGGCGCCCAGATAGATCTCGTTCAGGGCCAGCAGCCGCTGGGTGTCGTCGGCCACCGCCTCGACCATGGTCAGCCCGTCCGTGCCGGTGCCCGCGGCGAACACGGAGGGCAGGAGCAGCCGGGCGTCCGCCGGGCGGTGGCGGACCAGGACGCCCGGATTGCGGCCGGGGTCGGTGTCGATGCCCACCACCGGCTGGCCGGTCAGGTACTTGGCGACGTTCGCCACCAGTCCGTCCTGGCCGACCACGACCACCACGTCCTCGGGGGCGAAGAGGAAGCGGTCCAAGTCCCCGCGCTCCACCCGCGTCTGACGCCAGGTCAGAGGAATGGCAGCCGTCACCTCCGCCATGGCCCGCCTGGTGCGCCGGTGGCGTTCGGCGACCTCCTCGATGTCCCGGCCCCGCGAGGAGAGGAAGAAGGCGGCCTGGCCGTGGGTGCCGTGCCGGGCCACCAACTCCTCGTACTCCGTGGTGCGGTGGACCAGCACGGCCCGCGGGGCGAGACTCATTCCCGTTCCCCGGCGCCGAGCCTCGACAGGAGCCCGGTGAGGACGTCAGGCGAGATCGTCACGCTGTCGATGTGCGGCAGGTTCTCGGCCAGACGCGTCCCGGTCAGGGCGTGCAGGGTCGCCACGTCGACGTCCGCGTGCACGCGCAGCCAGGCGGCCTGCGCCTGGGCCCGCGCCTCGCCGACCTCACGCGCCGCCTGGGCCTCGGCGTGGGCGAGCCGGACCGAGCGGGCCGCCTCCGCCTCCGCGAGCCGGACGGTGCGCGCCGCCTCCGCCAGGGTGAGCCGCTCCGTGCGCTGTGCCTCGGCGTCCGCCAGCCGCACCTGCTTCGCGGCCTCCGCCTCCGCCAGCTTGACCGACCGCGCGGCCTCCGCCTCCGCGAGCCGCACGGACCGGGAGGCCTCCGCCTCCGCGCGCACCTTGTCCGCCGCCGCGTTCTCCTCCGCCTCGCGACGGGTGTTCGTGCCGCGCTGCTCAACCAACTGCTCCTCGCGGCGGGCCAGTTCGATCTGGCTGGCAAGTTCGTTCTCGGCGATCGTCCGCTCCCGCTCGACGGCCACCGCCCGCCGCTCGTACGTCGCCCGGTCGGCCTCCTGCTGGATCTGCTCGCGCGCCGGGGTGCGCAGCGCCCGCTCCACCTCCGGTTCCGGCCGCAGCGCCACGACCCGCACGGCCACGATCTCGATGCCCGTGGCCGGCAGCCGAGGCTCCGCCGCCAGCCCCGCCGCGACCCGCTCCCGTACCGACGTCACGCCGTCCACCAGCGCCGACGCCAGTGACGTACGCGCGAGGACGTCCAGCGCGTGTTGCTGCGCCGTCTCCGTCAGCAGGGTGCCGAGCTGCTCCAGGGGCGCACTGCGCCAGATCCCGGTGTCGGGGTCGATGGAGAAGTCGAGGCGGGCGGCGGCGACGGCCGGGTCGCTGATCCGGTAGGTCACCGTCGCCTGCACCGTCACGTCCTGGAAGTCGACCGTACGGGCGTGGAAGGTCATCGCCAACTCGCGGTCGTCCACCGGCACTTCGGAGAGCGCCGCGCTCAGCGAGCGGAACCAGAAGCTGAGCCCGGGACCGTCGTGCGCCAGCTTGCCGGAGCGGTGGTGGCGCACATGCGCCGTCGGTGCGCCGCGCAGATGGCGCCAGCCCAGGCGCCGGGTGATGTCGGCCATGAGAGACCCCCCTCGATCCGTTTCTCGTCAATGCGACGATAAGAAAACGATAGTCGCGCGTTCCCCTTGTCGTCAAGGGGACGAGAACGGGTGGGAGGTGCCCGAGGGTGACGAGGGGGGAACAAGCTCATGCGGAAACGGTCCAGCAGGGGGTGAAGACGGTCCCTGATGGTCAGGATGGAGGCATGGGATTCCACGTCGACTCCGAGGCCGGGCGGCTGCGCCGCGTCATCCTTCACCGGCCGGATCTCGAGCTCAAAAGGCTCACCCCCAGCAACAAGGACACCCTTCTCTTCGACGACGTGCTGTGGGTGCGCCGGGCACGCGCCGAGCACGACGGGTTCGCCGACGTGCTGCGCGACCGCGGTGTCGCCGTACACCTCTTCGGCGACCTGCTCACCGAGGCCCTGGAGATCCCGGCGGCCCGAGCGCTCGTCCTGGACCGCGTCTTCGACGAGAAGGAATACGGGGTGCTCGCCACCGACCACCTCCGCGCCGCCTTCGAGAAGCTCCCCGCCCCGGAACTGGTGGAGGCCCTCGTCGGCGGTATGACCAAGAGGGAGTTTCTGGAAGCGCATCCCGAACCGACCTCCGTGCGCTTCCATGTCATGGACCTCGACGACTTCCTCCTCGACCCGCTCCCCAACCACCTCTTCACCCGGGACACCTCCGCCTGGATCTACGACGGTGTCGCGATCAACGCCATGCGCTGGCCGGCCCGGCAGCGCGAGACCGTCCACTTCGAGGCGATCTACCGGCATCACCCCCTGTTCCGCGGCGAAACGTTCCGCGTCTGGTCCGAGGGGCAGGCGGACTATCCGTCCACCATCGAGGGCGGCGACGTCCTCGTCATCGGCAACGGCGCCGTACTGATCGGCATGAGCGAGCGCACCACTCCGCAGGCCGTCGAGATGCTCGCCCACAAACTGTTCGCGGCGGGCTCGGCCCAGACCATCGTGGCCCTCGATATGCCGAAACGGCGCGCCTTCATGCACCTCGACACCGTGATGACGATGGTCGACGGCGACACCTTCACCCAGTACGCGGGCCTCGGCATGCTCCGCTCGTACACCATCGAGCCGGGCGTCGGCGAGAAGGAGCTCAAGGTCACCGACCATCCGCCGGAGCACATGCACCGCGCGATCGCCGCCGCCCTCGGTCTGAGCGAGATCCGGGTGCTCACCGCCACCCAGGACGTCCACGCGGCCGAGCGGGAGCAGTGGGACGACGGCTGCAACGTCCTCGCCGTGGAGCCGGGCGTCGTCGTCGCCTACGAGCGCAACGTCACCACCAACACCCATCTGCGCAAACAGGGCATCGAAGTGATAGAGATCCCCGGCAGCGAGCTGGGCCGGGGGAGGGGCGGGCCGCGCTGCATGAGCTGCCCGGTCGAACGGAGCGCCGTATAGGTGTGCCGGACGGTTGTGCCGGGCTGGCGTGCGTACGGAYGTGGCCGTACMGGCGYGCCGTGCGGGCGAGCCGTACGGATGGGTCGTGCGGATGGGTCGTACGGACGTGGCCGTACCGGCGCGCCGTGCGGGCGAGCCTTCTGGGCGTGGCGTTCTGGGTGAGTCTTCTGGGCATGGCGTCTGGGCACGCGTGTGGGTGTGCCGTGCGGGTGTACGGGTGTCGCTCGGGTGTCTGTATAAAAATGTTGAGTGTCGTATAGACTTCCGAGGGTCCTCGTCACCGCAGTCCATGCTGCATCTCTTCACCGCACTTCTGGAGCGACCCCCATGGCGACAGTCCCGACCGCCCTCGCCGGCCGCCACTTCCTCAAGGAGCTGGACTTCACCGAGGAGGAGTTCCGCGGCCTGATCGAGCTGGCCGCCGAGCTGAAGGCCGCCAAGAAGGCCGGGACCGAGGTCCAGCACCTGCGCGGCAAGAACATCGCCCTGATCTTCGAGAAGACCTCTACGCGCACCCGCTGCGCGTTCGAGGTCGCCGCCGCCGACCAGGGCGCCTCCACCACCTACCTCGACCCTTCCGGCTCGCAGATCGGCCACAAGGAGTCGGTGAAGGACACCGCCCGCGTACTGGGCCGGATGTACGACGGCATCGAGTACCGCGGGGCCAGCCAGGACAAGGTCGAGGAGCTCGCCGCCCACGCGGGCGTGCCCGTCTTCAACGGCCTCACCGACGACTGGCACCCCACCCAGATGCTCGCCGACGTGCTCACGATGACCGAGCACTGCGCCAAGAACCTCGGTGAGGACCGTTTCGTCCTCGCCTACCTCGGCGACGCCCGCTTCAACATGGGCAACTCCTACCTGATCACCGGCGCCCTGCTCGGCATGGACGTCCGTATCGTCGCGCCCGAGGCGTACTGGCCCGCCGACGAGGTGGTCGCGCAGGCCCGCAAGCTGGCCGAGGACTCCGGCGCCGCGATCCTGCTCACCGAGGACCTCGCCGAGGGCGTCACGGGCGCCGACTTCGTCGCCACCGACGTGTGGGTCTCCATGGGGGAGCCCAAGGAGGTCTGGGACGAGCGGATCGCCGCCCTCGGCCCGTACGCCGTGACCATGGACGTCCTGCGCGCCACGGGAAACCCGGACGTCAAGTTCCTGCACTGCCTCCCGGCCTTCCACGACCTCGGCACCAAAGTCGGGCGCGAGATCCACGAGGCCCACGGGCTGGATTCCCTCGAGGTGACGGACGAGGTGTTCGAGTCGGCCCACTCGGTCGTCTTCGACGAGGCCGAGAACCGCCTGCACACGATCAAGGCCGTACTGGTGGCGACGCTCGCCTGAGCGGGCGGCCCGGACTCACACGCCACGCCCGCCACAAACGCCACGGCCCATGGTCGACGGCTCAGGGGTGACGGGCTCACGGGTGACAGCCTGCGGGTGACGGGTGACGGGTGACGGGTGACGTGAGGCGCGCCCGTCGCGGCCGGGGCGGCCGACGTCACGCCGGGTGCGGGCGCCACTGTGCCGGAACGGCGGCCAGCCTGAACCACACCGCCTTGCCCTGCTCGGTGGGCCGGTGACCGCAGGACGAGCTGAGGGTGCGGATGAGCAGCAGCCCGCGCCCGTGCTCCTGCCAGGGGTCGGGTTCCTCCCCGGAGGGGTGGGTGAGATCGCCGGGCGGCACCGGGTCGGGGTCGTGCACCTCGACCTGGCAGCCGGTCGGCTGCAGCTCCACCACCAGCTCTATCGGAGCGTCCCCTGCGGTGTGCTCCACGGCGTTGGCCACCAACTCGGCGGTGAGCAGCTCCGCGGTGTCGCTGTCCGCCCCGTGCTTCAGCTCGGCCAGCGCCGTTCGGACCAGAGCACGGGCCACCGGCACGGCCGCGGCGGAGTGCGGCAGCGCGATACGCCAGGAGGCGGGCGGCTCGGAGGGGCGTTCGTACAAGGCGAGTCCGTTCATGGCGCAGGTTCCGATGGTCGACATCAGGTGGCCCTGCTTTCAACTTCAGGAATGGTACGGCGGCCTCCGGCAGAGGCGCTCGTCGGGCGCCGTACGGGACCTTCGGCCCCTGCCCGGCGACTTACCCGGGTCAACGGTCCCTCTCGCGCACCTGATCCCGTTGTTACCGCCTTATTGACGACCGGTGACGTGTGTGACGAGAACATGCCGTGCGGTGACACAGCGATTCTTCCCGGGGCCTCTATCGCGTACTCCTGACGACAGTCACGAGAAGGTGATAGCTTCGGAGTGACTGTCGAGGAGGCCGCCCTCATGAGTCCCTTCACCGGCTCCGCCGCCCGCACCTCCGACTGGCACCACCTGCGCGTCTCGCGCACCGACGGCATCGCCACCGTCACCATGGCCCGACCCGAGAAACTCAACGCCCTCACCTTCGGCGCCTACGCCGACCTGCGCGATCTGCTCGCCGAGCTGTCCCGGGAGCGGTCGGTCCGCGCCCTGGTGCTGGCCGGCGAGGGCCGTGGCTTCTGCTCCGGCGGAGACGTCGACGAGATCATCGGCGCCACCCTCGGCATGGACACCGCCCGGCTGCTCGACTTCAACCGGATGACCGGCCAGGTCGTGCGGGCCGTACGGGAGTGCCCGTTCCCGGTCATCGCCGCCGTGCACGGCGTGGCGGCGGGCGCCGGCGCGGTCCTCGCCCTGGCCGCCGACTTCCGGATCGCCGACCCCAGCGCCCGCTTCGCGTTCCTCTTCACCCGCGTCGGCCTCTCCGGCGGCGACATGGGCGCCGCCTATCTGCTGCCCCGGGTCGTCGGCCTCGGCCACGCCACCCGGCTGCTCATGCTCGGAGAGCCGGTCCGCGCCCCCGAGGCCGAGCGCATCGGCCTGATCAGCGAACTGACGGACGAGGGTCGCTGCGACGAGGCCGCCCAGGCACTCGCCCGCCGCCTGGCCGACGGACCCGCACTGGCGTACGCCCAGACCAAGGCACTCCTCACCGCGGAACTGGACATGCCGCTCGCCGCCTCCGTCGAACTGGACGCCGCCACCCAGGCACTGCTCATGAACGGCGAGGACTACGCCGAGTTCCACGAGGCGTTCACGCAGAAGCGGCCGCCGAAGTGGCGGGGGCGGTGACCATGACGACCGAGGTGGCGGGGGCGGTGACCACGTCGACCGAGGTGGCGGGGGCCGTGACCACGTCGACCGAGGTGGCGGGGACGGTGATCACGTCGACCGACACGCGGACACCGGCGTCAACGGTGCCGGGCGGCGCCGACCCGCGACTTCCCGGAGGTCCGCGACCGGCAGTGGGCGGCCCGCCGCCGCACGACGGCACCGGCCGGCCCCGGCGCGTCGCGGTCATCGGCGGCGGCCCCGGCGGTCTCTACGCCGCCGCCCTGCTGAAACGCCTCGACCCCGCCCGCGAGATCACCCTCTGGGAACGCAACGCCCCCGACGACACCTTCGGCTTCGGCGTCGTCCTCTCCGACGAGACCCTCGGCGGCATCGAACACGCCGACCCGCAGGTCTACGCCGCCCTCCAGCAGGACTTCGTCCGCTGGGACGACATCGACATCGTGCGCCGCGACTGCCGGCACACCTCCACCGGACACGGCTTCGCCGCCCTCGGCCGGCGCAGACTCCTGGAGATCCTGCACGAGCGCTGCCGCTCGCTGGGCGTCGACCTGCGCTTTCGCGCCGAGGCGCCGGACCCCGCGCGGCTGGCGCAGGAGTACGACCTCGTCATCGCCGCCGACGGTGTGCACAGCACCACCCGCGAGGCGTACGCCCAGGCTTTCCGCCCCCGGGTGACGGGCCACCGCTGCCGCTACATCTGGCTCGCCGCGGACTTCGCCTTCGACGTCTTCCGCTTCGAGATCGCCGAGACCCCGCACGGCGTGATGCAACTGCACGGATACCCCTACGCGCCCGACTCCTCGACCGTGATCGTCGAGATGCGCGAAGAGGTATGGCGGGCAACCGGTTTCGACGAACTCGACGAACAGGAGTCGGTCGAGCGCTGCGCCAAGATCTTCGCGGACGCCCTCGGCGGACGCTCGCTCAAGTCCCACCGATCCACCTGGACCAGGTTCCGGACCGTCGTCAACGAGCGCTGGTCGCACGGCAACATCGTCCTGCTGGGCGACGCCGCCCACACCGCCCACTTCTCCATCGGCTCCGGCACCAAGCTCGCCGTCGAGGACGCCCTGGCGCTCGCGGCCTGCCTGCACGAACAACCCGACCTGCACACCGCGTTGACCGCCTACGAGGAGGAGCGCAAGCCCGTCGTCGCCTCCACCCAGCGGGCCGCCCGGGCCAGCCTGGAGTGGTTCGAGAACATAGGCCTCTACCTCGACCAGCCGCCCCGCCGATTCGCCTTCAACCTCCTCACCCGCAGCCGCCGCGTCACCCACGACAACCTGCGCCTGCGCGACCCCCACTTCACCGACGCAGTGGAGCGCGAGTTCGGCTGCCCGCCCGGCACACCCCCGATGTTCACCCCGTTCCGGCTGCGCGGCCTGACCCTGCGCAACCGGGTCGTCGTCTCGCCCATGGACATGTACTCGGCCACCGACGGCCTCCCCGGCGACTTCCACCTCGTCCACCTCGGCGCCCGCGCCCTCGGCGGAGCCGGACTCGTGATGACCGAGATGGTGTGCGTGTCTCCCGAGGGGCGCATCACGCCCGGCTGCACCGGCCTCTACACCGGCCGTCAGGCCGAAGCCTGGCGCCGCGTCACCGACTTCGTGCACGACCGGGCGCCCGGCACCGCGATCGGCGTCCAACTCGGTCACTCCGGGCGGAAGGGGTCGACGAAACGGATGTGGGAGGGGATGGACGAACCGCTGCCCGAAGGCAACTGGCCGCTGGTGGCCGCCTCGCCGCTGCCGTACAAGCCGGGCAGCCGACTGCCCCGCGCGCTCACCCGAGCCCAACTCACCGACCTCCGGCAGGAGTTCGCCGCAGCCGCCGCCCGCGCCGCCCGGTCCGACTTCGATCTGCTCGAACTGCACTGCGCCCACGGCTACTTGCTGTCCGGCTTCCTCTCCCCGCTGACCAACCACCGAACCGACGCCTATGGAGGCACGCTCACCAAGCGGCTGCGCTTCCCGCTGGAGGTCTTCGACGCGGTCCGCGCGGTGTGGCCCGCGGAACGACCGATGACCGTCCGCATTTCGGCCACCGACTGGGCCGAGGGCGGCACTTCGGCCGACGACGCCGTCGAGATCGCCCGCGCCTTCGCCGCGCACGGCGTCGACGCGATCGATGTGTCGACGGGCCAGGTGGTGGCCGACGAGCGACCCGAGTTCGGCCGCTCGTACCAGACACCGTTCGCGGACCGGATCCGGCACGAGGTGCGGGTCCCCGTGATCGCGGTCGGCGCGATCTCCTCCTGGGACGACGTCAACTCACTGATCCTTGCGGGCCGAACGGACCTCTGCGCCCTCGCCCGGCCGCACCTCTACGACCCGAACTGGACCCTGCACGCGGCCGCCGAGCAGGGCTACAGCGGCCCGGGCGCCGAGTGGCCCGCCCCCTATCGCGCGGGCAGCAGGCCGCCGCGCACGGGACGCACGGACGCGCCCAAACCCCGCCTCACGCTGACGAGTTGAGGCGGCGGGGGGGGGGAGGGCAAAGACCCGAGAGCCGACCCGGCAGCCGACTCCCGGGAGTCGGCACGAGAGTCGGGTGGCCCGGGAGTCGGCACGGGAGCCGGCCCGGGCCTCGGTCCGGACATCGGTCCGGGAGGCGACCCGGGAACCGGTGAGGGAGCCGCAGGTGAGCCGGCGCGCGGAGCCTGCCTGGGTGCGACGAGAACCGCCGGGCTCACACCAGTCCCCGATCTGCCGGCACCGCATACACCGCGTCCGCCGAGTCCGGCGGGGTCCGGTCCTGCTTCGTCAGCACCAGCTCGGGGTCGACCGGGGCCTCGTACGGGGCGTCGACACCCGTCAGCCCCGTCAGCCCGCCCGCGGCCTGCCGGGCGTACAGCCCCTTCACGTCCCGCTCCCGGCACACCTCGACCGGGGTCGCGACACGCACCTCGACGTACGGTGTGCCGCTCTTCTCGTGCCGGAGCCGCACCGCCTCGCGGCTGTCGGCGTAGGGCGCGATCACGGGGACGACGGGTTTGAGTGAGTGACTCACGACGCGTGCGGGGTCACTCCCGCGAACTGCGCCCCCGCGTCCCGCAGTCGCTCGTGCAGTCCCCGGAACACGGCCGCCGAACGGGTCCCCGGCCAGTCCTCGGGCAGCAGACGAGCGGGCAGACCTGGGTCGGTGTAGGGCAGGTGACGCCAGGAGTCCAGGGCGAGGAGGTAGTCCCGGTAGGCCTCCTCCGGCGGCGTGTCCGGACGCTGCAGCCAGGCGTGCAGCACGCGCGCGTGACCGTCGAGGAACGTCTCGTGCTCCTTGGCGATGGCCGCCAGGTCCCACCAGCGGGCGACGGACTCGACGGTCGGTGAGAAGCCCAGATGCTCGCCGCGGAAGAGGTCGACGTACGGATCGAGACGCAGCCGTCGGAGGGTGTGCCGGGTCTCGTCGTGCAGCCGCGCAGGCGCGATCCACACCCCCGGTGCGGCGGTGCCGAACCCCAGACCCGCGAGCCGCGACCGAAGCACGTGCCGCTTCTGCCGCTCCGACTCCGGCACGGAGAACACCGCCAGCACCCAGCCCTCGTCCGCCGGTGGGGCCGTGGCATAGATGCGCCGGTCACCGTCGTCGAGCAACTGCCGTGCCTCATCGGACAGTTCATATCCCGCAGCGCCCTGCGCCGTACGTGCCGGCAGCAGCAGTCCGCGCCGCTTCAGCCGGGACACCGAGGAGCGTACGGAGGGCGCGTCGACGCCGACCGCGGCTAGCAGCCGGATCAGCTCGGCGACAGGCACCGGGCCCGGTGCGAAGCGGCCGTACGCGCCGTAGAGCGTGACGATGAGAGACCGGGGTGCGGGCTGGTCGGACACGTTGATCATCTTAGGTCTTCGGTATCAGTGCTGGTCACTATTGGTGTGATCACCTACGTGATCTTCACGGTGGTCTTCGCCGTGATCTTCGCTTCCGTTCCTGCTGCCGCCGTTGCCCGGGTCTCTGCTCCGGTCGTCGGCGCGGCCCTCGCCGTGGCGCTGCCTGTGGGCCTCCTCGACGTGGTCTTCATGATGGCCTTCGAGCGGGCCTTTGAGCTGGTCTCCGAGGTGGCCTTCGGTACGCAGCCTGAATCTCTGGAGCTTCCCGGTCGCCGTGCGCGGCAGCGCGTCCAGGAAGACGAACTCACGCGGACACTTGTACGGGGCCAACTCCTCCTTGAGGAAGGCGCGCAGTGCCTCCGCGTCGCGCCGGGCGCCCGCCCGCAGGACGAGGAACGCCACGACCACCTGCCCCCGCCGCTCGTCGGGCCGTCCCACGACCGCGGCCTCGACCACGTCCGGGTGTCGCAGCAGCGCCTCCTCCACCTCGGGCCCCGCGATGTTGTACCCGGCCGAGATGATCATGTCGTCTGCGCGGGCGACGTACCGGAAGTAGCCGTCGGCCTCACGGACGTACGTGTCGCCGGTGACGTTCCAGCCGTCGCGCACGTATTGCCGCTGGCGCGGGTCGGCGAGGTAGCGGCAGCCGACCGGGCCGCGCACGGCGAGGAGTCCGGGCTTGCCGTCGGGCACGGGTCTGCCGCCGGGGTCCTGCACGCGCGCGTGCCAGCCGGGGACGGGGACGCCGGTCGTGCCGGGCCGGATGTCTTCGTCGGCGGCCGAGATGAAGATGTGCAGCAGCTCGGTGGCGCCGATGCCGTTGATCAGCCGGAGCCCGGTCCGCTGGTGCCAGGCCCGCCAGGTGGCGGCGGGGAGGTTCTCGCCGGCGGAGACGCAACGGCGCAGCGAGGAGATGTCGTGCGCGTGGGGGAGTGCCGGGCCGTTCGGGCCGTTCGGACGGGTCGAGCCGTTTGCGCCCGTCACGTCGTTCGCGCCCGTCAGGTCGTGCCTGCTGTTCAGGTCGTCGAGCATCGCGCGATACGCGGTGGGAGCTGTGAACAGCACGGTCACCCGATGTGCGGCGATCGCGGACAACAGTTGCCGGGGGCCCGCCTGTTCGAGCAGCAGCGAGCTGGCGCCGGCCCGCATCGGAAAGACGACCAACCCGCCGAGGCCGAAGGTGAAACCGAGCGGGGGACTGCCGGCGAAGACATCGTCCGGAAGCGGTTTCAGTACGTGCCGCGAGAAGGTGTCGGCGATCGCCAGTACGTCCCGGTGAAAATGCAAACAGCCTTTCGGGCGTCCGGTGGTGCCGGAGGTGAAGGCGATCAGTGCCACATCGTCGGAAGCGGTTTCGACAGCCTGATACCGCTCTTGCGGCGCCGGCCGGTTCAGCAGGTCGTCGGGAGCGTCACCGCCGTACGTCGTGATCCGGAGCCCGGGTATTTCCGCCTTGGCGAGGTCGTCCACCGTCCTGATGTCACAGAGAGCGTGCCCCACCCGCGCGATCTCGCACATGGTGCGCAGCTCGTTCGGCCGCTGCTGGGCCAGAACGGTGACCGCGATCGCGCCCGCCTTCAGTACCGCCAGCCAGCAGGCCGCCAGCCACGGCGTGGTGGGACCGCGCAGCAGCACACGGTTGCCGGGGACGACTCCGAGGGCGCCGCTGAGCAGATGCGCGATCCGGTCGACGCGGGCCCGCAGCTCGCCGTACGTCCAGGAGGGCCCGGAGCCGGTGTGGAACACGGGCCGGTCCGGGGCGGCGTGGTCGAGCAGCTCGGCCGCGCAGTTCACCCGGGCGGGGTAGTCCAGTTCGGGCAGATCGAAGCGGAGGTCGGGCCAGTGGCCGGGCGGCGGAAGGTGGTCGCGCGCGAAGGTGTCGACGTGGGCCGAGACGTTCATGGGCGTTCGCCCCCTTGCCTGGATGGACTGTCCGGCTGGGCTGCCCCGGGCGGGCGTCGTCTTGGGGTCGCGCAAGGAGCGTAGCGCGTTGGTGACGACAGTCAACGGTACGCGATACCGTCGGGGGTGGGCGTAACCGTCCGGGCAGCGCATACGGGGGCACGAACACGTCAGGAGCCGGCGCAGCGGAAGCAGGCAAGCGGGAAACAGGCAAACGGAAACAGGCAACGGGAAAACAGCAACGGCAGCAGTGGCAGTAACAGGAACGGCAGAAACAGGAACGGCAGAAACAGGAACGGCAGAAACAGGAACGACAGGAACAGGAACGACAGGAACAGGAACAGCAGGTCACGTACGGCAGAGGGGACAGGCGATGCCCGCATTCTCGCTCAAACCGGCACAGGCCGCCTGGTGCGCCGAACTGCGTGCCCTTGCCGCCGAACGGCTGCACCCACTCGCCGAGAAGGGCGAGCCGGGTCGCGTCAACCGCCCGCTCGTCGCCGAACTCGGTCGGCTCGGCCTGCTGTCGCGACTGTTCACCTCCGGTGCCGTCGACCTCTGCCTGATGCGCGAGTCCCTCGCGTACACCTGCACGGAGGCGGAGACCGCGCTCGCGCTGCAAGGGCTGGGCGCGCATCCGGTCCACGCCCACGGCAGCCTTGCCCAGCGGCAGTACTGGCTGCCCCGCGTCACCGACGGCACCGCGATCGCCGCCTTCGCGCTGAGCGAGCCGGGCGCGGGCTCGGACGCGGCGGCCCTGTCTCTGGCCGCCGAGCGGGACGGACCGGACGGCTGGCGGCTCACCGGGGAGAAGTGCTGGATCTCCAATGCTCCCGAGGCCGACTTCTACACCGTCTTCGCCCGCACCACCCCGAGGGCCGGCGCCCGCGGCGTAACCGCTTTCCTCGTTCCTGCCGACCGTGCGGGTCTCACCGGCTCCGCGCTCGACATGCTCTCCCCGCACCCCATCGGGGCCCTCCGCTTCGATGCCGTCCCGGTCGCGGCGGACGACGTGCTCGGCGAACCCGACCGCGGTTTCCGGGTCGCCATGGGGACCCTCAACCTGTTCCGCCCCAGCGTCGGAGCTTTCGCCGTCGGCATGGCGCAGGCCGCCCTCGACGCGACCCTGGTCCACACCGCCCGACGGGACGCCTTCGGCGGCAAGTTGCGTGACCTTCAGACGGTGGCCCATCAGGTCGCCGAGATGGCTCTGCGCACGGAGGCCGCGCGTCTGATGGTTCACGCGGCGGCTTCGGCGTACGACAGCGGAGCCCAGGACGTCCCGAAGCGGGCCGCCATGGCCAAGCTGTTCGCCACCGAGACCGCGCAGTACGTCGTCGACACGGCCGTCCAACTCCACGGCGCTCGGGCCCTACAGCGCGGCCACCTCCTCGAGCACCTCTACCGGGAGGTGCGCGCGCCACGGATCTACGAAGGTGCCAGCGAGGTCCAACGCGGCATCATCGCAAGGGAGTTGTACGCCGAACTCGCCGACCTGGAGGCCAGGTGACCATCGAACGCGTCAACCCGCCCGAACTCTCCCCGCCCCTCGGCTTCTCCCATGCCGTCGTCGCCGCCGGTGAGCGGATCGTCTTCCTGGCCGGCCAGACCGCACTCGATACCGACGGGAAGATCGTGGGGGAGACGTTGCCGGAGCAGTTCAATCGGGCGCTGACGAATCTGCTGGCCGCGCTGACGGCGGCGGGCGGTGCGGCCTCGGATCTGGCGCGTGTCACCGTCTACGTCACGGATGTCGCCGCCTATCGCGAGCGAGCTTCTGAACTGGGCGCGATCTGGCGGGAAGTGGCGGGACGCGACTATCCGGCGATGGCGGTCGTCGGGATCGTGCGCCTCTGGGACGAGCAAGCACTCGTCGAACTGGACGGGTTCGCGGTACTCGGGTGAACCGGGGCCGTCACCGGTGTCAGCTGCCAGATTCGGTAACCGGTATCGGCGGCCCGTTTCCGTAACCCGTTTCGGTAACCGGTATCGGCGGTCCGTTCTGTAATCCGGGCCAGCGGTCCGTTTCGTAACCCGTTTCCGTAACCGGTATCGGCGGTCCGTTGCTGTTGCTGTTGCCGTTGCCGTAGCCGTATCGCGACGGGTTTCCGTAACCGTTTCCGGCAAGCAGGCGCGGTAGCTCGGTTCGGTAACCGATGTCAGTAACCGGCTCGGGTGGAGGCGGACGTCGGGCCCGTCCCGATGATCAAGGTCAGGCGGCGACGGCCAGCGCTCCGGCGGTCACCCGGTGCGGGTCCACGACCCGGCCGTCGGGCAGCAGTTCGCCGGAGTCGTCGAAGACGATGGTGCCGTCACACAGCAGGCTCCAGCCCTGCTCGGGGTGGGCGGCGACGATGTGCGCGAGGTGTACCGGCCGGGCGCCGGCAGAAGCGCTGGGAAGCTGGTGGGAACACATGGAGCACCTCCACGTCGGTGGGGTCGGCCGTCCGGTCGGCCCCCATGGACAGACCATGCGCCCGTCCCGCCCGCATCTCCAGAGGGTGCCCGCAAGCGTGACAGCACCAGGACAAGTCCAGGACCGTTCGTCGACGACAGGTGCGGACTCGCCACCGAAGGAGTGACGATCACCGCCCCGGGCGCGCCCGCCCGGTACCAGTGGAGGCCCCCACAACAGGAGGTTCTCCCATGTCGTTGCGTCCCGCCCTCTCCGCGGCCGTCGGTGCCGTACTGCTCCTGCTCGCCGTCCCGACGGTCACGGCCACCGCCGATCCGTCGGAGTCCGTCACCGTCGACCCGGTCGGCGGCATCGCCTCGGACGGCACCATCACCCTCTCGGGTACCTACCGCTGTCTCGGCAACACGGGTCCCGTCTTCGTCAGCTCCTCCGTCGGCCAGGGTTCCGGGAAGGTACGGCACGGCATCGGCGGCACCCGCGCCCTGTGCGACGGCGCCGAGCACGCCTGGAAGAACACCGGCAAGGCCGGTCCGGCCGACCTCGAACCCGGTGCGGCCCACGTCGAGGCCACACTGATGGAGCTCCGCCCCCAGGGCGGCCTGCCGCTGCCCCGCTTCCACGCGGCGCAGGAGCGGGACATCACGCTGACCACCACGCTGACCACCGGCTGAGCATCCGGTCCTGGGCGGCGGGCCCCCTGACGGGCACGGGAGGGCCGGCTCCCAGCTCCGTCTCAGACCGGGTAAGCGTGGGTCTGTGTGGCCTTCACCGCCGCCCAGACCGGTGCCCCCGGGTGCAGATCGAGTTCGGCCGCGGCGACCGTAGTGAGGTCCGCGGCGAGCGGGAGTTCGCCGGTGAGGTCGGCGCGGATCTGGTCGCCGTGCGTCTCCAGGCCTGCGACCTCGCAGTGCCAGAGGTTGCGGGCGCTGGCGCCGGTCGGGCGGTCGCGGTAGAGGGTGACCGCGCTCGGCGGGAACGCCACGAACACCGGGCCGGACAGGACCTCGGTGGTGGTGATGGGCGAGCCGGCGTCGAGGCGGACGGTGTGACCGTCGGCCTCGCCCCGGTAGAGGTTCAGGCCGACCAGCTGGGCGATGTAGTCCGTACGGGGATGGCGTGCGATGTCGGAGGGCGCCCCCTCCTGGACCACCCGCCCGTGCTCGACGACGACCAGCCGGTCGGCGAGCACCATGGCGTCCAGCGGATCGTGGGTGACCAGGACGGCCACGGCCTCGAACTCGGCCAGGTGGCGCCGGAGTTGGGCGCGGACCTCCAGCCGGGTGCGGGCGTCCAGGGCCGCCAGCGGCTCGTCGAGGAGCAGCAGCCGCGGTCGGGTCGCCAGCGCACGGGCCAGCGCGACCCGCTGGGCCTGGCCCCCGGACAGCCTGCGCGGCTTGGCGCCGGCGTGCGCCGCCAGACCCAGCCGGTCCAGCCACTCGGCGGCCTGGGCACGGGCCGCCGCCTTCGTCGCGCCTTGGCAGCGGGGCCCGAAAGCCACGTTGTCCAGGGCGGTCAGGTGCGGGAAGAGCAGGTAGTCCTGGAAGACGACACCGACCGGGCGGGACTCCGGCGGCGTACCGTCCAACGCGCTGCCGTCCAGGCGTAGCCGGCCGTCGGTGAGCGGCGTCAGACCGGCCAGGGCGCGCAGCGCGGTGGTCTTTCCCGCGCCGTTCGGACCGAGCAGGGCGACCACCTCACCCGGCGCAACGTTCAGCGCCACGTCGAGCCGGAACGCGCCGCGCTGCACGACCAGGTGGGCGTCGAGCCCGTCCGTGGAGGAGCCTGCGCGGCGGACGTCGAGCCCGTCCGGGAACGTGTCGGCGCGGTGGCCGTCGCGGAGGTCGCGCGGGTCGCGGACGGCCCGGGAGCCGGCGGCGGCCTTCCCGGGCTCGGGCTCGGGCTCGGGCTCGGGCGAGGGCGGGGGCTCTGGCTTGGTCATCCCGCTGTCATCCAACGGTCGCGCAGGCCCGCCAGCACCGCGACGGACACGACCAGCAGGACCAGGCTGAGGGCGATGGCGGCCTCCGGGTCGCTCTGCAGGGCCAGATACACGGCCAACGGCATGGTCTGGGTACGGCCGGGGAAGTTGCCGGCGAAGGTGATCGTCGCGCCGAACTCGCCCAGCGCCCGGGCCCACGCCAGAACCGCGCCGGCCGCGATGCCCGGCGCGATCAGCGGCAGCGTGACCCGGCGGAACGCGGTGAAACGGGAGGCGCCGAGGGTGGCGGCCGCCTCCTCGTAGCGCGGGTCGGCGGCGCGCAGGGTGCCCTCGACACTGATGACGAGGAACGGCATGGCGACGAACGCCTCGGCGACCACGACCCCGGCGGTGGTGAACGGGAGCGTGATGCCGAACCAGGAGTCCAGCGTCCTCCCGACGATGCCGTTGCGGCCCAGCGCCATCAGCAGCGCCACACCACCGACCACCGGCGGCAGGACGAGCGGCAGGGTGACGAGGGCCCGGACGAGGCCCCGACCGGGGAACTCGACGCGGGCCAGCAACCAGGCCAGCGGCACACCGACGACCAGACTCACGGCGGTGGCGGCGGTGGCGCAGACCAGCGACAGCCGGAGCGCCTGCCACACCTCGGCGCTGGTCAGCAGCTCGGGCAGACTGCGCCACGGGGCCCGCACCAGCAGGGCGATCAGCGGCACGACCAGAAACGCCACGCCGATCAGCGCGGGCACGAGCAGGGGCAGCGGCGCGCCGCGCACCTGGGCCCGGACACGCCGGCGCCGCGGCCCACCCCGGACGGTGTCTGCCGCGACATCGGACCTGCCGGTCGGGAGGGTCACGGCTGGAGGAACCCGGCCTCGGTCAGGACCTTCCGGCCCTCGGCGGACTGCACCAGCGCGATGAACGCCTTGGCCGCCTCGCTGTTCTGCGCGTCCTTGAGCTGGACGATCGGGTAGTCGTTGACGGCGTCTGCCGACTCGGGGAACTCCACACCCTCCACCTTGTCACCCGCCGCGTGCACATCGGTCTTGTAGACGACGGCGGCGTCGGCCTCCTTCAGCTCCACCTTGGTCAGGGCGGCCTTGACGTCCTGCTCGTGGGAGACGGGGGTGAGCTTCAGCTTGCTCGCGTCGAGGGCCTTCTGGGCGGCGGCGCCGCAGGGCACCGTCTTGTCGCACAGCACGACCTTCAGGCTCGACTTGGTGAGGTCCTTGAGGGAGGCGACCTTGTCGGGGTTGCCCGGCAGGGTGGCGATCTCCAGCTGGTTGCGGACGAAGGTGGCGGGCGTCCCCGAGGCGTCCCCCGCGTCTGTGACGATCTTCATCGTCTTGGGGCTGGCGGACGCGAACACGTCCGCCGGGGCGCCGCCGGTGATGCTCGCGGCGAGGGAGTCGCTGCCGCCGAAGCTGAAGGTCACCTTCGTACCCGGGTGCGCCTTCTCGAACTGCTTGCCCAGCGTCGTGAAGCTCTCCTTCAGCGAAGCGGCGGCGAAAACGGTGACTGTGCCGGACAGCTGGTCCGACGCGGACGCGGACGCAGACCCGGAGGCGGCGGAGTTCGCGTCCGTCGACGAGGAGTCGTCGGACGACGAGCAGGCGCTCAGGGCCAGCAGCGCGGTGACTCCCAGGGCGGCCACCTGCATCGGTCGGCCGGTCCGGCGCGCGGTACGGGTCATCACGGGTCCACTCCCTCTGGTCCTGACGGACACAATCACGTGTGGTCCTGACGGACCATCCACGGTCTCTCGACGACCACGTTGGTCGGGTTGATCACGGCAACCGCCGGACCACCGGGCTCCGGCTCCGGTTCATCGGCCGGCTCGCGGCTGGCCGGCGCCAGTGAGTTTCCCGCCGTCGACCAGGCACCTCACGGTGTCGGCGTTGACACCGGGCAAGGCGGCGGCGTCCCCGATCCGGTAGGTGTGCATGCGCTGATGATACTGCCGCAGATGCAAGGTAAAAGTCTCCTGTCACTTCGCATGAGCCGGGACCGAGATCGTTCGGGGTGGCATGTGCGTTTGCACGGCAGGCAGGTCCGGGTGCGGTCATCCAGGAGGTGGTAGCCCGTGCCCCAGTCCCTCGCAGCCGCCGGTACGACCGCCGGTACAGCCGCTGAAACGGTTGCTGAAACGGTTGCTGAAACCGCCCCGGAAACCTTCGCTGAAACAGCTACTGAAACCTTCGCCGAAACAGCCGTCGGCGCGGCTGGCGGTGCGGCTGTCGGTCCGGTGGCGGAACTCGTCCTCGTCGGCGATCCGACCCGGGCGGCCGGACTCACGGTGCCCGATCTGCTCGGCTGGCCGCAGCATCAGGCCGAGGTGACCTTCGCGTGCGCCACCAGCGGCGTCCGGCACCACCGTTTCACCGGACCGCTGCTGCACGACGTTCTCGTGGACGCCGGCCCCGCCTTCGACCCGACCCGGCGCAAGGACCGTCTGAGCTTCCTCATCGCGGTGTCCGGGGCGGACGGTCACCACGCCCTGCTGGCCTGGGCGGAGATCGACCCCGACTTCGGGCGCGCGCCCGTCCTCCTCGCGGTCACCATCGACGACACCCCGCTCGACCGCGCCGGACCCCAGCTCGTCCTTCCGCAGGACCGCTGCGGTGCCCGGCACATCAGCGGCGTCAGCGCGATCCGCGTGGACGGCGGCTACAACTCGTGGGCGTGATGCTGAGCGATTCCTGCCGCGACGAGCGAGAGCGCCCCGTGAGCCGGGGGCAACCGGCCGGCGTCCTGGTCGTCCCGTACCGCCCCCCCCGCCCGGGGCGGTGATCGCGACGAAGCCGAGGGGCCGCGTGGTCGAGGGGCCGTATGGCCGAGGCGCGCGTGATCGAGGGTCGCGTTGACGAAGCCGGGGCGCCGGCCGAGCACGCCGCGACGGGCGGCACCGGTGTGTCCGGCGCGTGCCCGCGGCCGACGTCCGTCCGGTCACCGCCGGGCCTGACCGGTGGCGGCCACGGCTGCTCCGCGTGCTCAGGCCCGGTCGATGTGCACGTTCGTCGACTTCACCCGGGCGGTGGCCTCCACCCCGACCTCCAGCCCCAGTTCCTCCACGGCCTCCCGCGTCAGCAACGACACCAGCCGGTGCGGCCCTGCCTGGATCTCCACCTGGGCGGCGACATCACCGAGTTTCACGGCCGTGACGATGCCGGGAAACGCGTTGCGGACCGAGGTGTACGAGGCACCCTCCTCGCCGCCGCCGGCCTTGGCCAGCTCCACCGAGAAGGCAGCCAGATCCCTGCCGTCGATGAGGCGTCGCCCGCCCTCGTCCCGGTGTGTGGCCACCCGGCCCGCGTCAGCCCACCGCCGCGCGGTATCCGGACTCACCCCGAGCAGACGCGCCGCCTGGCCGATCGTGTAGGACTGCATAGGCGCCAAGATAGGCGATCAACGGCCACCCGACCGTCCGCAGGGGTGTGCGTCCCTCCGACGCAGGGAAGAGCCGAGGCCCGCTTCCCCGACCCAGGTTCAGAAACCCAGGTTCAGAAACCCAGGCTCAGAGAAAACCCACAGTGCCGCCGCGCCCCCTCCGAACCTGCGCCCGCGCCCGTGCGGATCGGAGAAGACGCGGCGGCACTCGTCCGTCAGATGTCCCGGAAGATCTCGATCTGCGCCCCGACGGAGTTCAGCCGCTCGGCCAGGTCTTCGTAACCGCGGTTGATGACGTACACGTTGCGCAGCACCGACGTGCCCTCCGCCGCCATCATCGCCAGCAACACGACGACCGCGGGACGCAGGGCCGGCGGGCACATCATCTCGGCGGCCCGCCAGCGCGTCGGCCCCTCGACCAGCACCCGGTGCGGGTCGAGGAGTTGGAGTCGTCCGCCGAGCCGGTTCAGGTCGGTCAGGTAGATCGCGCGGTTGTCGTAGACCCAGTCGTGGATGAGGGTCTTGCCCTGCGCGACGGCCGCGATGGCCGCGAAGAACGGGACGTTGTCGATGTTCAGCCCGGGGAACGGCATCGGGTGGATCTTGTCGATCGGCGCCTCCAGCTTGGAGGGCCGGACCGTGAGGTCGATCAGACGGGTGCGGCCGTTGTCGGCCGGGTACTCAGGCGTGCGGTCGTGGTCGAGCCCCATCTCCTCCAGGACCGCCAGCTCGATCTCCAGGAACTCGATCGGCACCCGGCGCACCGTCAGCTCCGACTCCGTGACGACGGCGGCGGCCAGCAGGCTCATCGCCTCGACCGGGTCCTCGGACGGCGAGTAGTCGACATCGACGTTGATGTCGGGCACGCCGTGCACGGTGAGCGTGGTGCTGCCGATGCCCTCGACCCGTACCCCGAGCGCCTCCAGGAAGAAACACAGGTCCTGGACCATGTAGTTGGAGGAGGCGTTGCGGATAACGGTTGCACCGTCGTGCCGGGCGGCCGCCAGCAGAGCGTTTTCGGTAACCGTGTCCCCGCGCTCGGTCAGCACGATCGGCCGGTCCGGGCGGACGGCGCGGTCGACGACGGCGTGGTACTGGCCCTCCGTCGCCGCGACCTCCAGCCCGAACCGGCGCAGCGCGATCATGTGCGGTTCGATGGTCCGCGTACCGAGGTCGCAGCCACCGGCGTACGGCAGCTTGAAGTGGTTCATCCGGTGCAGCAGCGGGCCGAGGAACATGATGATGGAACGCGTGCGTACGGCGGCCTCGGCGTCGATCGCGGCCATGTCCAGCTCGGCCGGCGGCACGATCTCCAGGTCGACACCGTCGTTGACCCAACGGGTCCGTACGCCGATGGAGTTCAGGACCTCGAGGAGGCGGTAGACCTCCTCGATCCGGGCGACCCGGCGCAGCACCGTGCGCCCCTGGTTGAGCAGCGAGGCGCACAGCAGGGCCACGCAAGCGTTCTTGCTGGTTTTCACGTCGATCGCGCCGGACAGCCGCCGACCGCCCACCACCCGCAGGTGCATCGGTCCCGCGTAGCCCAGAGAGACGATTTCACTGTCCAGAGCTTCACCGATTCGAGCGATCATCTCAAGGCTGATGTTTTGATTGCCTCGCTCGATGCGGTTGACGGCACTCTGGCTGGTTGCGAGCGCCTCGGCCAGCTGCGCCTGTGTCCAGCCCCGATGCTGCCGGGCGTCACGGATGAGCTTGCCGATGCGTACGAGGTAGTCGTCTGCCATGGGGTTGAGGTTATCTCAGATATGAGATGGCACCTCTTGGGGGGTCCATTCGGGTGACGTCTCGTCAATGGTGCCTCTCCTTACGCGTACGCCGCCACCCGAAAGGTCCGGGCAAATCAACCGATGTCGTACGACGTCCGGTGCTGCTGTGCGTGTGACGCGGTCCGTGCTTGCCGCCGCCGGTCGTGATCGACCAGGAATGACGATTGATGTTCAGGCGCACCCCGGGGAGGATGCGGAAACTTTTGCGGAAGGTGAGGGGCATCGGGCCTCCTTGGTTGCGTGGCGTCCGTCCGCACCCGTCTACCCCGAGTCGGCGGGCTCATGACCGGGGCGCCTTCAATACCCCTCACCTCGACGCTCGTTCAGGCGTCGACGTCCCGCACCGCCATTACCGCCACCGTCGCGTACGGTGCGGTGAAGCTGCGCCGGGCCGGCCTGGGCTGGGTCGGAACGGGCCGGATCGGAGTTGCCGGGCCGGAAACCGATTTCGTGAGCGAGCGGAAGTACGCGCGGATCGAGCGGGAGGGAGGGTTTCCGCCGACCGCTTTCTGCCGACGGCTCCTACGACACCTTCGTCGATAACGGTTACCCGGCTGATCCGGGACCAGCGTCCGGAGGCGGCGCGATTGCGGCTCGGGCGCCCGGAACGCGGTTGCGGATCAGGTGGAGGGGTGTCCGGACGCCGGATCCCGGCGGCAGTGCCGTCCAAGACGCGGTTCGGCGTGCCGCCCTGGGTGTCGACGTCTTCGAGGGTCCCACGAAGGGCCTGGTTCCGGCGGAGGCGGAGCTCTCGGAGGACGAGGAGGCGCGGGCCTTCGTGCCGCCTCCGCGGTGCGTGGCCGAGGTCACGGACGGCGTGCGCTTCACCGGCGGCATACTCGTCACCGCTTCCCGGCGGGCGCTGCCGGCCTGACCGCCGAGTACGGCATCCGGCTTTCCCCGGGAGCGGACAGCGAGCCCGGGCATGACCATTCAGCCCCCATGTACTAGAGTTATCTCGACATCGAGATATCTGCCGAGGCGCCCCGCAGCCGCCCACCCTGGTAAGGGTTACCTAACTTAGCCTGACCTTAGCGGATCGGCCAAGTCTGCGTGGCGGCAGGATGCGGTGGTAAGCGCACATCAATGAAGGAGACTGTCGTGTCGGCGAACAGCTTCGACGCCCGCAGCACGCTGCAGGTGGGCGACGAGTCGTACGAGATCTTCCGGCTGGACAAGGTGGAAGGCTCGGCTCGCCTTCCGTACAGCCTGAAGGTGCTGCTGGAGAACCTGCTCCGAACCGAGGACGGCGCGAACATCACCGCCGACCACATCCGTGCGCTCGGCAACTGGGACTCCCAGGCCCAGCCGTCGCAGGAGATCCAGTTCACGCCGGCCCGCGTGATCATGCAGGACTTCACCGGCGTGCCCTGTGTCGTCGACCTCGCCACCATGCGTGAGGCCGTCAAGGAGCTCGGCGGCGACCCTGCGAAGATCAACCCGCTGGCCCCGGCCGAGCTGGTCATCGACCACTCCGTCATCGCCGACAAGTTCGGCACCAACGACGCCTTCGCCCAGAACGTCGAGCTGGAGTACGGCCGCAACAAGGAGCGCTACCAGTTCCTGCGCTGGGGCCAGACCGCCTTCGACGAGTTCAAGGTCGTCCCGCCGGGCACCGGCATCGTCCACCAGGTGAACATCGAGCACCTCGCCCGCACGGTCATGGTCCGCAACGGCCAGGCCTACCCCGACACCCTGGTCGGCACCGACTCGCACACCACCATGGTCAACGGCCTCGGCGTCCTCGGCTGGGGCGTCGGCGGCATCGAGGCCGAGGCCGCGATGCTCGGGCAACCGGTTTCGATGCTGATCCCGCGCGTCGTGGGCTTCAAGCTCACCGGTGAGCTCACCCCCGGCACCACCGCCACCGACCTCGTGCTGACCATCACCGAGATGCTCCGCAAGCACGGTGTCGTCGGCAAGTTCGTCGAGTTCTACGGCCAGGGCGTCGCCGCCACCTCGCTCGCGAACCGCGCCACCATCGGCAACATGTCGCCGGAGTTCGGCTCCACCGCCGCGATCTTCCCGATCGACGACGAGACGCTGAAGTACCTCAAGCTCACCGGCCGCTCCGAGCAGCAGGTCGCGCTCGTCGAGGCGTACGCCAAGCAGCAGGGCCTCTGGCTGGACCCGCAGGCCGAGCCGGACTTCTCCGAGAAGCTCGAGCTGGACCTCTCCACGGTGGTCCCGTCCATCGCCGGCCCGAAGCGCCCGCAGGACCGCATCGTCCTCGCGAACGCCGCCGAGCAGTTCAAGACGGACGTGCTCAACTACGTCGACACCGCCGACGAGGCGGGCAAGGAGTCCTTCCCGGCCTCCGACGCCCCGGCCAACCACCCCAACGGCGCCCCGTCCAACCCGGTCACCGTGACCGCCCCCGACGGCTCGACGTACGAGATCGACCACGGCGCGGTGACGGTCGCGGCCATCACCTCCTGCACCAACACCTCCAACCCGTACGTCATGGTCGCCGCCGCGCTCGTCGCGAAGAAGGCCGTGGAGAAGGGCCTGACCCGCAAGCCGTGGGTCAAGACCACGCTCGCCCCGGGTTCGAAGGTCGTAACCGATTACTTCGACAAGGCGGGCCTCACCCCGTACCTCGACAAGGTCGGCTTCAACCTCGTCGGCTACGGCTGCACCACCTGCATCGGCAACTCCGGCCCGCTGCCGGAGGAGGTCTCCAAGGCCGTCAACGACCACGACCTCGCGGTCACCTCGGTCCTCTCCGGCAACCGGAACTTCGAGGGCCGGATCAACCCCGACGTCAAGATGAACTACCTGGCCTCCCCGCCGCTGGTCGTCGCGTACGCCCTCGCGGGCTCCATGAAGGTGGACGTCACGCGCGACGCGCTCGGTGTCGACCAGGAGGGCAAGCCGGTCTTCCTGGCCGACATCTGGCCCTCCGAGGCCGAGGTCAACGACGTCGTGGCGAACGCCATCGGCGAGGACATGTTCAACAAGTCCTACCAGGACGTCTTCGCGGGCGACGCCCAGTGGCAGGCGCTGCCGATCCCGACCGGCAACACCTTCGAGTGGGACGCCGAGTCGACCTACGTCCGCAAGCCCCCCTACTTCGAGGGCATGACGATGGAGACCACCCCGGTCTCCGACATCGCCGACGCGCGCGTCCTGGCCAAGCTGGGCGACTCGGTCACCACCGACCACATCTCCCCGGCCGGTGCGATCAAGGCCGACACCCCGGCGGGCAAGTACCTCACCGAGCACGGCATCGAGCGACGTGACTTCAACTCCTACGGTTCGCGCCGAGGCAACCACGAGGTCATGATCCGCGGCACCTTCGCCAACATCCGCCTGCGCAACCAGGTCGCGCCGGGGACGGAAGGCGGTTACACCCGCGACTTCACCCAGGCCGACGCGCCGGTGTCGTTCATCTACGACGCCTCGCGCAACTACATCGAGCAGGGCATCCCGCTGGTCATCCTGGCCGGCAAGGAGTACGGCTCCGGCTCGTCCCGCGACTGGGCCGCCAAGGGCACCGCGCTGCTCGGCGTCAAGGCCGTCATCGCCGAGTCCTACGAGCGCATCCACCGCTCGAACCTCATCGGCATGGGCGTCATCCCGCTGCAGTACCCGGCGGGCCAGTCCGCCGAGACCCTCGGCCTGACCGGCGAGGAGGCCTTCTCCATCGCCGGCATCACCGAGCTG
The DNA here is from genome assembly GCF_001426425.1 of Streptomyces sp. Root1310. Lineage (NCBI taxonomy): Bacteria > Bacillati > Actinomycetota > Actinomycetes > Kitasatosporales > Streptomycetaceae > Streptomyces > Streptomyces sp. Root1310. The sequence goes on from NZ_LMEQ01000032.1 coordinate 245,857, forward strand.
AACGACGGCACCACCCCCGCGACGGTCAAGGTCACCACCGACACCGGTGTGGAGTTCGACGCGGTCGTCCGCATCGACACCCCCGGTGAGGCGGACTACTACCGCAACGGCGGCATCCTGCAGTACGTGCTGCGCAGCCTGATCCGCAAGTAACCGATCGGGCAAGCGGTTCCGCAACCGATCAGGCAAACGGTTCCGCAAGCAGTACGGCACGGTAGTGGAGGGCCGCATCCCCGTCAGTGGGGGTGCGGCCCTCCGCCGTGCCGCCCGGACGTTGGGCCCCGCGGCCGAGCAGTGCCGCTACCCCTTCGGACCACGGCAGTCGGCAAGCGGTCGGCAGGCAGCCGGCGGACCTGCCCGGGGCCGGGAAGGAAAGCCGTGCGCCGCCACGGGCCGGCCCGCATGGGAGGAGCCCCGTTTCACACGGCTTCGGCTCAGTCGGAGCACAGGGTTCCCCCAGCCAACCGGGACAGGATCAGGACATGGCTGGCATCTCCGGTACCCGAAGCGGACGGGTCCGCGTTCTGATCGTCGACGACGAGCCCGCGCTCACCGAAGTGCTCTCCGTGGCCGTCACCGAGGCGGGCTGGCGCCCCTACCCGGCGGCCGACGGACACAGCGCGCTCAGGATTGCGCGCGGCTGCGCCCCGCACGCCGTCGTCCTCGACGGCATGCTGCCCGACCTCGACGGCGTCCAGGTGCTGCGCCGTCTGCGCTACGAGAACCCCGAGCTGCCCATCCTCATGCTCACCGCCCGCGACGCCCTGGAGTTCCGTATCGACGGGTTGGCGAACGGGGCCGACGACTACGTCACGAAACCGTTCTCGCTCGAAGAGGTCGTGCTGCGACTGCGCGGGCTGCTGCGCCGGTCCGGTGCCGAACGGACCCGCACCGACGACTCCGTACGCGTCCTCGGCGACCTGGTGCTGACCGGCCAGTCCCGTGAGGTGCACCGGGACGGTTCGCGGATCGCCCTGACCGCCAAGGAGTTCGAACTGCTCAGCCTGCTGATGGAGCACCCGCGGCAGGTCCTGAGCAAGACACAGATCCTCGATCACGTCTGGACCAGTTCCTTCGACGGCGGCGGAAACCTCGTCGAGGTGTACATCTCGAGCCTGCGCCGCAAGCTCGACCGGGGACGTTCACCCATGATCCACACCGTGCGCGGACTGGGGTACGCCATCAGGCCGGTGGAGGACGGAAGATGAGGACCCGTCCCAGCAACGTCCGCCCGCGTGCTGCCGGTTCGAGGACCGCCCGTCCGGCAGACGCCCGTTCGGCCGGTACTCGTCCTCCCGACGCCTGTCCGACCGATGTCCGTCCCGGGAGTGCGCGCCGGTGGGATCTCCGCAGGACGGATGCCCGTGCCCGGGGCGGTTCCCTGCGCACCCGTCTCCTGATCTTCATCAGCGTGGTTCTCGTCGCCGTGTGCGCCGTGATGGCACTCACCACCGTTTTCGCACAGCGTGCCTACCTGCTGGGCAACCTGGACGACCGTGTCACCAACGCCGCGGAACGCAGCCTGGGCGGTGCCTCCCTCCACCCGGACCTGACGCGGGACCTCACCTTCCTCAACGAGAGCGGCCATCCGGCCGGGATGCTCGCCGCCCGTCCGGACGCGGACGGCACCGTCCTCGCGGCGGCGACGGTGGGCCAGGACGCTCCGCCGCAGAACCTCACGGAAACCCAGATCGCGGCTTTGAAGGGCATCGCGCCCGACGGCCACCTGCACACCAGGACCATCCCCGGCCTCGGCACCTACCGCTTCACCGCGCTCGACAACAACGGTGTACGCGTTCTCACCGGCCTTCCCATGGACGACGTCCAGGACATGATCAGCGGCCTGGTGGTCGTGGAGGCGGTCGTCGCCGCGGTGGGCCTGACGGTGGCCGGCTGCGTGTGCGCGGTGGTCATACGACGGCAGCTGTGCCCCCTCGGCAGGGTCGCCGCAACCGCCGTCGAGGTCTCCCACGCCCCGCTCTGCCGCGGCGAGGTAACCGGTCTCACCCGTGTTCCCGAACGGGACACCGACCCGGGAAGCGAGGCGGGTCAGGTGGGCGCCGCCCTGAACCGGATGATCGACCACGTGGAGTCCTCGCTCGCCGAACGCCAGCGCAGCGAGGAGCGGATGCGCCGCAGCGAGGAGCGCATGCGCCGCTTCCTGGCCGACGCCAGTCACGAACTGCGCACCCCTCTGGCCTCCATCGCCGGATACGCGGAGCTGATGAACCGGGGCACGGACCGCATCGAACCCGGACTGGCCTGGCGCCGGGTGACGGCCGAGTCGGCGCGGATGACGGGCCTGGTGGAGGACCTGCTGCTGCTCGCCCGGCTGGACGAGGGCAGACCGCTGCAATCCGCAGAGGTGGACCTCGCGGCGCTCGTCGCCGAGACGGTGTGGGACGCCCGGGCCGCGGGCAGCGGTCACGACTGGCAACTGGAACTGTGCCTGGACGAGGCGCCCCTGGTCCTCGGCGACGAGGCCCGACTCCACCAGGTGGTCGCCAACCTGTTGGCCAACGCACGGGTGCACACACCCGCCGGCACGAGTGTCGTGGCGGTGGTGGAGGCACGACGGGGGACGTGCGCGGTGCGTGTCCGGGACGACGGTCCCGGCATCCCGCCCGACCTCCTTCCCACGGTCTTCGAACGCTTCACCCGCGCCGACGCGTCACGGGCCCGCGCCACCGCGGGCAGCGGCGCCGGCCTAGGCCTCGCCATCGTCGCGGCGATCACGGCGGCCCATGGCGGTCACATCGACGTGCACAGCGAACCGGGCCGCACGGAGTTCACGGTGGAGCTGCCGCTCACGGGGGAGACCGGCGCGGACACCCTGACCCGGACTCCACGGCTGTCGGTGCGATGAGCTGAACGCTGCCGAGGCACTCGGGTCGGCAAGCCCTGTCGCACCACGCGGGGACGTCCCTCAGCTTGATCCCCACGCGCTGCCGACCCGTGCCCTCGGCCGTCCGGGTTCGCCGATCCGGCTTGGTACTGCACAGCGCGGGCCGCACACCCGACGGCAACGACTACGGCAGGGAGCTTCTGCGCCGGCACCTCCGGAGGTCCCCGCACCACCACTGACAGCCGACGTCTTCGCAGCAGCATCGTATGTGCCGGTTTACAAGTGGGCCGTACGGCGCTACCTTCCGCCACAGGTGAAGTGGGAGCGCTCCCATATCCGCTCGCGTCCGGCGGACCGGAACCTGTCGGGCTCGGGTCCGGGAGGCTCCCACTTCACGCCCCCACACCCGCATCCGCAGTGCACCCCATGCACGCACGGTCCGTACACGGAAGGCGGACTCACTTGCCATGCAATCTGTCATGATCGCGCCAAAAACACGGTCGAGATTACGCACCCGGGCCCTGCTCCTCGTCCTCCTCGCCCTGCTGGCCACCGTCCCCGCCCTGGGCCTGATCGTCACGACCGGCGGCAAGGCCGAGGCTCACGGCACCCCCATGAAACCCGGCAGTCGCACGTTCCTGTGCTGGCAGGACGGGCTGACCGACACCGGTGAGATCAAGCCGGTCAACCCGGCTTGCAAGAACGCGCAGCAGGTAAGCGGTACCACGCCCTTCTACAACTGGTTCTCGGTGCTGCGCTCCGACGGGGCCGGCCGCACCCGCGGCTTCGTGCCGGACGGTCAGCTGTGCAGCGGCGGCAACACCAACTTCACCGGTTTCAACGCGGCCCGCAGCGACTGGCCGCTCACCCATCTCACGTCCGGCGCGAGCGTCGACTTCTCCTACAACGCCTGGGCCGCGCACCCGGGTTGGTTCTACGTCTATGTGACCAAGGACGGCTTCGACCCGACCCAGACCCTCACCTGGGACGCGATGGAGAGCCAGCCCTTCCTCTCCGTCGACCACCCGCCGCTCAACGGCAGTCCGGGTACGGTCGAGGCCAACTACTCCTGGACCGGTCAACTCCCGGCGAACAAGTCCGGTCGGCACATCATCTACATGGTCTGGCAGCGCTCGGACAGTGCCGAGACCTTCTACTCCTGCTCCGACGTTGTCTTCGACGGCGGAAACGGCGAGGTGACCGGCATCCATGAACCGGGCAACCCGACCGAACCCGTTCCCGGCACCTGCACCGCCACTCGGCGGACGACCAACAGCTGGACCGGTGGCTACCAGTCCGAAGTGACCGTCACCAACTCCGGTGACGTTCCGATGCTCGGCTGGATGGTCGACTGGACGCTGCCCGGCGGTCAGTCGGTGGCCAGCCTGTGGAGCGGCAACGCGACGTACAACGGGCAGGCGGTGATGGTCCACAACGCCGACTGGAACGGCTCGTTGAGTCCGGGCCAGAGTACGACGTTCGGATACGTCGTCACGGGTTCGGGCGGCGACAGCGCGACCAGCCTTCCCTGCAGGGTCGGCTGAGCGGGATCAGCTCAGGGCGGGCCCGGTGGGCGGTGAGCCGCACGCCCACCGGGCCCGCGAGCCGGGCCTGCCCCAAGGGGGGAGCGGGGCGGTCCGGGGTGTCCCCGCCCGGACGGTGCCACGGACGGGGATCGCGATGCGACAACGTTGTCTGAACGTCGTGTGGACGACCTTACCGGGTCAACGCGTGTAGGAGCCAACCGAGTTGGGGACGCTTGGCCGGGAAACGCCCTCCGGCGCCGAGATGGCCCTCGTGTCTGCTCGGTCAGGGTGTGTGTGATCGTCCCGGCCCGAAGCGCGGAGCCCCACCGCGGCGCCCCCATCGGAATTCCGGCATGCCGTGCAGCACCGGCTGTCGCGGGAGAGCGGTGACGTGATGCGGACGTCAGCGTCGCAACGTCGCCTCGAGCCAGCGGAGTTGGCGTGCCACCTGCTCCCCCTCACCACCCTCGTGACCGTTGAACGGATACGCGTGCATCTCCCTCCGGGGATCGGCGCCGCCGCTCAGCTCTCCGTACCGGTTGAACGCGGCGTACGCCCCGCTCGGCGGGCAGACCGTGTCGCGCAGGCCGGTGCCGAAGTGGGCGGGGGCCTGGGCGCGGCGGGCGAAAGAAACACCTTCCACGTAGGAAAGCGTGCGGTATGCGGTTTCTTCGGAGCCCCGGTGGACGGAGAGGTAGGTGGCGATCTCGCCGTACGGACCTGTGTCGGTGAGGTCCAGAGCGCGCCGGATCCCGCACAGCAGTGGCGCCGTGACCAGGACGGCACCCAGGTCGGGGACCAGACCCGCGACAGCGAGGGCGAGTCCGCCGCCCTGGCTGTTGCCGGCGGCGACCGTGCGGGTGGAGTCGACGCCGGGTAGCGCACGAGCCGCCGCCACCGCTCGTACCGCGTCCGTGATCAGACGCCTGTAATGGTAGTCGTGCGGGGAGCGGAGGCCGCGCGTGACCGGACCGGGGCCGCCGGGCGCGGTGGCGTGCGGGTCGGGAGTGGCGCCCCCGTTGCCGTACTGGTCGCCCTGGCCGCGGTTGTCCATCAGCAGATGGGCGTAGCCGGCGTTCACCCAGGTCAGGCGCTCGTGGGGGAGACCGCGGCCACGTCCGTAGCCGACGTACTCGACCACGACCGGAAGCGGTTCCCGAGCGCCGGCCGGCAGGCTGAACCAGGCGCGCACCGGATCCCCCGCGAAGCCCCGGAACGTCACGTCCCAGGTGTTCGTGAGACGGAGACCGGTTTCGACGGGCTGCAGCGACACCAGCGGGGCCAATGGCCCGGCCTCCTTCAGGGTGTCCTTCCAGAAGGCATCGAAATCGTCGGGCTCGTCGGGCTCGGGGCGGTGTCGTTCCAGCTCCGGCAGCGGCAGGTCGAACGCGGGCACGGGGACACCTCGCAGGGGTTGGGAGCGATCGATCGTTGCGTAGGTGAGACAGAAATTTGCGGTGGACCGTAGCACTCAACCTCCCCGTTCTACCCGACCGCTGACGGAATCCAACCCCATGCCTCGTCCCACCAGTCCGCCGTGCAGCACCCATTGACAGCGCTTTCCATGACCCCTTACGTTGCCGCAGAGTTACCGGTAAGGGCACGAAAGTTTCGAGATCACGCGCTGAGCATCGAGCGTGTCGAAGAACGCCCCGGGAGGCCCGAGCATGAGCACCTCCACCACATCGGCCCCACCCCCAGGAACGCAGGACCCGCCGCCCAAGACCCGGCACGGTCCCGCACCGGTCATCGCGCGCCGCGGCTGGCGGCGGGCGATGCGCCGGGACTGGCAGCTGTACTCGCTGGCCGTGCTGCCGCTGCTGTTCTTCCTGGTTTTTCGTTACCTGCCGATGATCGGAAACGTGATCGCGTTCCGCCGCTTCGAACCCGGCGGTTCGATCCTGGGGGAGCGGTGGGTGGGGCTGCGCTATGTGCGGATGTTCCTGACCGACCCCACCTTCTGGCAGGTCTTCCGCAACACCCTGTGGCTCGGCGGACTGACGCTCGTGTTCTGTTTCCCCATCCCGATCGTCCTGGCGCTGCTGCTCAACGAGGTGCGCCGACGCTCGCTGAAACGGTTCGTGCAATCGGTTTCGTACCTTCCGCACTTCCTGTCGGTCGTGATCGTCGCGGGCATCACCATGCAGATGCTGGCCACGGACGGCCCGGTCAACCATGTGCTGGATCGGCTCGGCCACGATCCGGTCCGCTTCATCCAGGAACCCGGCTGGTTCCGCACGATCTACGTCGGCTCGGAGATCTGGCAGACCGCCGGATGGGGCACGATCCTCTACCTCGCTGCGCTCACCACGATCGACGAAGACCTCTACGAGGCGGCCCGGATCGACGGCGCGAGCCGCTGGCGGCAGATCTGGCATGTCACGCTGCCCGGTATCCGCCCCACCATGATCACGTTGCTGATCCTGAACATCGGCACGTTCCTGGCGGTCGGCTTCGAGAAGGTCCTGCTGCTCTACAACCCGCTGACCTACCCGACGGCTGACGTGGTCTCGACCTACCTCTACCGGGCCGGCGTGGAGTCCAACAGTTTCAGCTACGCCGCCGCGATCGGTCTGTTCGAGGCGATCATCGGGCTGGTGCTGGTCACCGGAGCGAACCAGCTGTCGCGCCGCACGGTGGGGACGAGCCTGTGGTGAGCCTCCTGACGTCCCGTGCTCCGCGTCCGCGCACCTCCGTGAACCAGCCCACGCGTGGCTACCGGGTCTTCCAAGGCGTGAACGGTGCGATCCTCACCCTGGTCGTGCTGGTGACCCTCTATCCCTTCGTCAACATCATCGCCCGGTCGTTCAGCGGCGAACGCCAGATCCGCGCCGGTGAGGTGACCCTGTGGCCCGAGGGGTTCAACCTCACCACCTACAGGATCGTGTTCCAGGACTCGATGTTCTGGCGAAACTACGGAAACACCGTTCTCTACACGGTCGTCTCCACCGTCGTCGCGATGACACTGACGACCTGCTATGCCTACGTCCTGTCGAAGAGGAACCTCAAGGGGCGGGGTGTCCTGGTCGGCGTCGCCGTGTTCACCATGTTCTTCACCGGCGGGCTGATCCCGAACTACGTCCTGGTCACGAGCCTCGGCCTGAAGAACTCCATCTGGGCGATCGCGCTGCCCAACGCGATCAGCGTCTTCAACCTGCTGGTGATGAAGGCGTTCTTCGAGAGCCTGCCGACGGAACTGGAGGAAGCCGCGGAGATCGACGGTCTGAGCACCTACGGCATTCTGCTCAGGGTCGTGCTGCCGTTGTCCAAGGCGGTCATCGCGACGATGGTGCTCTTCTACTCCGTGTCCTTCTGGAACTCCTGGTTCTCCGCGTATCTCTACATGGACCGGACCGAACTCATGCCGGCCACCGTCTATCTGCGCAACCTCATCTCCGGTGCCACCACGGGCGGCAACGCGGGCGCCGGTACGGAACAGCTCAGTCAGGTGGGGGCCAACATCCAGGCGGTCACGATCGTGCTGACGTCGTTGCCCATCCTCTGCGTCTACCCGTTCGTCCAGCGCTATTTCGTCTCGGGCGTGATGCTCGGCGCGGTCAAGGGCTGAGAGCCGTCCCTCTTACGGAACAAGGGAGTATCCGTGAAGAACGCCGGTCAGCTGTCCCGACGTCAGATCCTCACCGCCGCAGGCTTCATCGGCCTGGCGACCCTCACCGGGTGCGGCAGCGGCGACGACGGAGAGGACCCCAAAGACCTCTCCAAGAAACAGAACGGCGCGATGAAGGAGTACCGGGCGGGACAGCAGTTCAAGGCGTCGAAGCCGCTTTCCTTCTCGGTCCTGCACAACAACAACCCGGTCTACCCGTTGAAGGACAGCTGGCTGTTCTGGAAGGAACTCACCAAGCGCACCGGTATCACGCTGAAACCCGTTGCCGTCCCGCTCAGCGATTACGAGAAGAAGCGCAGTGTCCTCATCGGCGCGGGCGACGCCCCGTTCCTGATTCCCAAGACGTACCACCCGTCGGAGGTCGCCTTCGTCTCCTCGGGCGCGATCCTGCCGGTCAGCGAGTATGTGCATCTGATGCCCAACTTCCAGGACAAGGTGCGGAAATGGAAGCTGGCACCGGAACTCGACTCCATCAGGCAGTCCGACGGCAAGTACTACCTTCTCCCCGGCCTGCACGAGAAGGTCAAGTCCGGCTACTCGCTGTCCTTGCGCACGGACGTCCTCGACCGGCTCGGCCTGAGCCTGCCCACCACCTGGGACGAGGTGTACGACGTCTTCAAGGCGATCAAGGCCGAATACCCGGACCGCTACCCGTTCACCGACCGCTGGAGCACCAACACCCCGTTCCCGGCGGCCGCGTTGCTCAGCTACCTCGGCCAGGCGTACGGGGTGAGGGCGGGCTGGACCTACGACAACATCAGCTGGGACGCGAAGGCCGGGGCGTTCGTCTTCACCGGCGCCACGGACGGCTACCGCCAGATGGTCGAGTACCTGAGAAAGCTGGTCGCCGAGAAACTGATGGACCCGGAGAGTTTCACCCAGACAGACGACGACGCCGTGCAGAAGCTGCTGGGCGAGAAATCCTTCGCCATCAGCGCCAATCCGCAGGAGCTGGTCCAGAACTACCGCTACAACCTGGAGAAACAGGTCAGCGGAGCGAAGATCGAGATGGTGCCGGTGCCGCTCGGCCCGGCCGGTCCGGTGGTGATGGGCGGCGCCCGGTTGGAAAACGGTGTCATGATCTCCGCCAAGGCGCTCAAGAGCGACACCTTCGTCGCGATGATGCAGTTCGTCGACTGGCTGTGGTACTCGGACGAGGGCCAGCGGTTCGCCAAATGGGGCGTCCAGGACGTCACCTACACCTGTGCCGGCGACCAGTACAGGCTGGAGCCGGGCATCACCCTCATGGGTTCGGATCCGGACGCCCCGAAAGACCTGCAAAAGGACTACGGCTTCTTCAACGGTGTCTTCACCTACGGCGGCAGCTGGGCGCTGGTCTCCTCTTCCTTCAGCCCGGACGAGAAGAAGTTCCAGGACGCGATGGCCCAACGCGAGCAACTGCCGATCGGCCCGGCCCACCCGTTGCAGTCCGTGGAGCAGGAGCAGGCATCGCTGTGGGACACCCCCCTGAGGGACCACGTCACCCAGAACACGCTCAAGTTCGCCATGGGCAAGCGCCCGATGTCCGAATGGGACGACTACGTCACCGAGTTGAAGGCCAAGAACATGGATCAGCTCGTCGGCCTGCACAACAAGGCACGGGAACGCTTCAAGAAGGAGAACGGGTGACCACCGTTCCCGCGGAGCCGACAGGCCGACTCTCCGACGCCTGGCGTTTCTGTGTGGGCACGGGCCGGATCGAACTCGCCCTGCGCCGCGACTACCAGGACTCCCTCGCCCTGATCCAGCGCGAAATCGGTTTCCGACACCTTCGCGGCCACGGCCTGCTCAGCGACGGTATGGGTGTGTACCGCCCCTACGACCATGAGGGATGCCGCCGCACCCATCACTCCTTCACCTACATGGACCAGGTGGTCGACGCCCTCCTGACGGCCGGCGTCCGACCCTTTGTCGAGCTCGGCTTCATGCCCGCGGACCTGGCCTCCGGAAGCCGGACCGTCTTCTGGTGGCAGGCCAATGTCACCCCGCCCCGCTCACACCGTGAATGGGCCGGCCTGGTGCGCTCCACGCTCGCTCACCTCGTCGAGCGCTACGGTCTCGACGAGGTGCGCACCTGGCCGGTCGAGGTGTGGAACGAGCCGAACCTGCCCGACTTCTGGCAGGACGCGGACGAAGGGGCCTATCACCGCCTGTACGAGGTCACCGCGCACACGGCGAAGGAGGTGGACGCCGGCCTCCAGGTCGGGGGCCCGGCGATCTCTCCCGGCGCCGACGACTGGCTGGAGCGGTTCGCCGAGTTCACCGAGCACCGGGACGTGCCCGTCGACTTCGTGTCGAAGCACGCCTACACCTCCGGCCCCGCGCAGCACGTGCCGTTCGGTGTCCACCAGACCCTGGCCCCGGCATCCGGCCTGCTCGACCAGTTCGCCACACCCCGCGCACTCCTCAAGGGAACCCGGCTGGCCGGGCTGCCGGTGCACATCACGGAGTTCAACTCCTCCTACCGCCCGGACAACCCGATCCACGACACCGCTTTCCACGCCGCTTACCTGGCACCGGTCCTCGCACACGGCGGTGACCTCGCCGACTCCTTCTCGTACTGGACGTTCAGCGACATGTTCGAGGAAACCGGTGTCCCCACGTCGCTCTTCCACGGCGGGTTCGGGCTGCTCACCCACCGGCAGATCAGGAAACCGACGTACCACCTGTACGCGTTCATGGCGCGGATGGGCCCCGACCTGCTCGCGCGCGGCGACGACCACCTGGTCACCCGCCACCACGACGGCCGGATCACGGTCCTGGCCTGGGCGCCCGTCGACCCGACCGGCGAGACCCCCGGCCCCGACCGGCATGCGCTGCGGCTGTCCCTCCCGGTCGTGGCGCGGGAGGTCTTCGTCCGCCGGTCCACCGTCGACGACGAGCACGGAAACGCCTACACCGCCTGGCGGCACATGGGCAGCCCACGCTCACCGCGGGCCGGGCAGCTGGACATCCTGCACGAGGCCGCCGAACCCGCCCGCAGCCACCGACGGCTGACCGCCCCGGAGGGCCGCGCCGAACTGGATCTCACCCTCTCCCGCCACGAGATCACCCTCGTCGAACTCACCCCGGTCACCGACGAGACCCCTCCCTGGTGGGACGAACGACGGCTGCTCGGCGGGGCGGCGCCATGAGCGCGGCAAGTGCTTCGACACCGCTTTCCGACCCCGACGCGTATCCGGCGGCTCGACCCCGGGAATCGCCGCGTGAGGGGTTTCGATACCGGCTTCCCACCCCGCCCTCGCCGACCACTCCACAGCAGGGCCGCCCGAGCAGCGGGCCGAATGGTTCCGGAACCGGTTCCCCCCGCCGCGGCCCATCGACGGCAAGGAAAGCCTCATGAGCTCCGCGACCACCGCGGGCGGATTCGGCACCGGACCCCTGTCCCGGGCCGCCGCCCTCCTGCACACCCTCCTCACCGTCGAAGCCCTTCTCCTCGCGGCGGCCGCCCCTGGACTCGGCGGCCTGCTCTTCCTGGGCCCCGAACCGGCCAACCTGCCCCTCGCCGCCTGCTGCCTGCTGCCGCTCGGCCCGGCTCTCTCCGCCGCGCTGTACGCCCTGCACCACCGCAGCCGCGACCTCACCGACCTCCACCCGGCCCGCTGCTATCTGCGTGGCTGGCGCATCAACGCCCTACCCGCGCTGAAGCTCTGGGCACCCCTGCTGGCCTGGCTCACCGTGATCGCGTTCACCCTCACCCACTTCGCCGCCACCGGCCTGCCCGGCTGGTGGGCGGTGCTGCTCGGGGTGATCGCGGTGGCGTCGCTCCTCTGGGGCGCCCACGCGCTCGTCCTCACCTCGCTGTTCGCCTTCCGCGCCCGTGACACCGCCCGCCTCGCCGCGTACTTCCTGCTGCGGCGGAGCCGCGCCACCCTTGCCGCAGCCTCTCTGCTCGTCCTGGTCGGCGCTCTGACCGCCCTGCTCACGGAAGCCCTGCCCGCCCTGTTGGCCGCACCACTGCTGCTCTCCCTGCTGGGGTCCAGCGGTCCGGTGATCGTCGAGACTCAGGAGGACTTCACCGTATGACCGAGCCCGGCATCGGACCCCGGACAGGAAACGACGGCCGTCTCCCACGCACCGACAAGATCCCGTACGGCGGCGACTACAACCCCGAGCAGTGGCCGCAGGACGTCCGGGACGAGGACCACCGCCTGTTCACCCGGGCCGGAGTGGACACCCTCACCGTGGGCGTCTTCACCTGGTCGCTCACTCAACCCGACGAAACTGTTTACGACTTCACGATCCTCGACGGCATCCTCGACCGCGCCGCCGCCGAGGGGCGGCAGGTCTGCCTCGCCACCGGGACCGCCGCCCTGCCGCCCTGGCTGGCGAAGAAGTATCCCGAGGTGAACCGCACCGACTTCGAGGGCCGTCGGCACCGCTACGGCCAACGGCACAACTTCTGCCCGAGTTCACCCGAGTACCGTCGACTCGCCACGTCTCTGGCCGGCCGCCTCGCCGAACGGTACGTCGGGCATCCGGCGTTGCTGGCCTGGCACGTCAACAATGAGTACGGCGGAACCTGTTACTGCGACCTGTGCGCTGAGGCCTTTCGCGGCTGGCTGCGCGAACGGCACGGCACGCTCGACGCCCTCAACGACGCATGGTGGACGACCTTCTGGTCGCACCGTTACACCGACTGGGACCAGATCGAGCCGCCGAGCGTTCTCACCGAACACTGGCGCGGCCCCGACCACACCGCCTTCCAGGGCATCACCCTCGACTACCAGCGCTTCATGACCGAGGCCCTCCTCGGCTGCTTCAGCGGCGAGAAGGAGGCGATCCGCGCCCACGACCCCGACACGCCCGTCACCACCAACCTCATGGGCACCTACCGTCCGCTCGACTACCACCGTTGGGCGCCCCACCTCGACTTCGCCTCCTGGGACAACTACCCGCCACTCGACGCCCCGCCCACCCGCCCCGCCCTCGCCCACGACCTGATGCGCGGCCTCAAGGACGGCGCCCCCTTCTGGCTGATGGAGCAGACCCCGTCCACCACCGCCTGCCGTGACGTCAACCCCCTGCGCCGACCGGGCGAACTCCGCCTCGCCACCTGGCAGGCCATCGCCCACGGGGCGGACGCCGCCCTGTACTTCCAGATGCGCGCCTCACGCGGCGCCTGCGAGAAGTACCACGGTGCGGTCATCGGTCACGCGGGCCGCGACGACACCCGCGTGTTCCGTGAAGTCGCCGCCCTCGGACGGGAACTGGGCGAAATCGGCGCGGCCACCCTGGGCGGCCGGACCCCGGCCCGCACCGCGCTTCTCTTCGACTGGGACAGCTGGTGGGCGCTGGAGATCTCCGACGGCCCCTCGCGACTGGTCCGTTACCAGGACGTCGTACACGCTTACTACCGAGCCGCCCGCGAGGCGGGAGCCGACGTCGACGTCGTGGCGGTGACCGCCGACCTCACGCCGTACGACGTGGTCCTCGCCCCCGTGCTCCATCTCGTCAAGGGGGACCTGGCGGAACGCCTGGAGGCGGTGGTCCGGCGAGGCGGAACCGTCCTCGCCACCTTCCTCACCGCCCGCTCCGACGAACACGACCGCGCCTTCCTCGCCGACGTCCCCGGTCCACTGGCGCCCCTCATGGGTATCCGCGTCGACGAATGGGACGCCCGGCCCGATGACGTCGAACAGCCGGTACAGCTCGGTGAGGTGGCGGCGCGGGCCCGGCTCGTCTTCGAGCTCGTCCGGCTCCGCGGCGCCGAACCGGTCGCCACCTACGGCGCCGACTTCTACGCCGGCACCCCGGCCGTCACCCGTCACCACTTCGGCGCGGGCCAGGCCTGGTACGTGGCGACCGCCCTCGACCAGCCCGGCGTCGACCACGTCGTGCGCCAGGTACTAGCCCGCCACGACCTGGTCGGACCCTACGCCGACCACCACACCGTCGAGACCTCCACCCGCGTCACACCGGACGGGAACCGTCTCCTCTTCCTCCTCAACCACGCTGCGGAGGAGGCCTCGCTGCCCGCCCACACAGCCGCGACCGACCTCCTCACCGGCAAGCGCCTCGAGCAGGGCGACGTGCTCACCCTGGACCCGCTGGGGGTGGCCGTCCTCCGGCTTCAGTAGATCGTGCGTCCCCGGGCGTCCGGGATTCCGGACTTCCGCAGGAAGTAGCTGTTCACCTGGTCCCGCCACTCGCGTGCGCCGCGCACCTGCTCCTCGTACCGTTCTGCCACGCGCGCGTGCCGTGCCGGCTCCACCAGGTCCGCGAGGCCCGCCCACACCCGGCGGGCCTCCTCGGCTTCCTCCACGCCCTCGAAGTGGGCGTCGTAGATATGCTGCACAACCGTTTTCCCGCTGCTCAGCACATGCCCGTACGGCACGTGGTGGAAGAACAGCAGAAGCTCGTCGGGACACGACGCGGCCGACTCGTACAGCTCGGCCCAGGGCTTGGCGTACTGCGCCGCGTACCCCGTGCCGGTGGCCGCGGTCCGGTCGACGCCGATCCCCTCCCGGTCGGCGAAGTGGTACGTCCCCCACGGGCTGTACTCGTAGCCGTCGACACTCGGCCCGTAGTGGTGGCCCGGCTGCACCATGAAGCCGACCCCGAGCGGCGCGGTGTACTTCTCGTACGTCCGCCAGGAGCCGTGCAGCACCGCCCGCAGCCCGGCGGCCAGCCGCTCGGAGGCCGAGGGAAAGGTGAGCGCGATCCACTCGTCCAGGATCCGATGAGGGTCGGCAGCAGGCTGCCAGGTGAGCCGGCCGAAGGTGTAGAGGTTCGCCTGCGCCAGCGGATGCCCGGTCCAGAACGGGTCGTCACCGACGTTGGCGACGGCAACCAATCCGCCCCGCGCCAACTCCCCGACCGTCGCGTGCAGTTCACCCTCGGGTCGGAAGCGCAGCGCCTCGCTCCACATGGGGCCCAGCCAGCACACATGCCGTTGCTGCCCGGTGTATTCCTGAGTGGCCTGCACCTCCACGGCGAGCCGGGTGCGCGGCAGGGCTCCCAGTACCGGCGAGACCGGTTCACGCACCTGGAAGTCCATCGGCCCGTGCTTCACCTGGAGCACGGCGTTGTACGCGAACTTCCCGTCCAGCGGGGCGAAATGGTCGTACGCGGCCCGGGCCCGGTCCGTCGACCGGTCCCGCCAGTCCTGGTGGTGGTCGTACACGAACGCCCGCCAGTGGACGGTGCCGCCGTACGGCTCGAGCGCGGCGGCCAGCATGTTCGCGCCGTCGGCGTGCGAGCGGCCGTAGGTGAACGGGCCCGGCTGGCCCTCCGAGTCGGCCTTCACCACGAACCCGCCGAAGTCGGGGATCGCGGAGTACACCTCCCGAACGGTCTGCGCCCACCAGGCGCACACCGCCTCGTCCAGCGGGTCGGCGGCGGCAAGACCGCCGAGCACGACCGGTGCGGCGAAGGTCACGGACAGATGGGTGCGGATGCCGTACGGACGCAACGCGCTTGCGATGTCGCCGACTTCGCCGATCCGGTCGGTGAGGAGGTGCGCCTCGGTCTCGTGCACGTTGACGTTGTTGACCGAGACGGCGTTGATCCCGCAGGCCGCGAGAAGCCTGGCGTACGCCCGAACCCGTTCCGGCTCCCGCCGGGCTCGGCCGTCGTCCCAGAAGAGCGAGCCGCCCGCGTACCCGCGCTCCACCTGGCCCATCACCGGATGCACGGCCACGTTGTCCCAGTGGTCCAGCATCCGCAGGGTCGTCGACGGACGGTGTGCCTCAGGAGCTCGCGTGCCCCGGAAAGCGTCCTCACCGAGCCGTACGACGTGGAACAGGCCGTACAGCAGGCCGAGTTGACCGCTCGCCGAGACGACGGTGGTTCCGCCGGCGCGCTCCATGACGAACCCCTCTGCGCCGAGTTCAGCGACATCGGCCGGGCCGTCGGGTTCACCGACAGCTCCCAGACCCGGAGCGGGGTCGCCGGAGCCGTGTGTCCGCGTCACCCGCAGCACGAGGTCGTACGAGGTCGAGGCGTCCGATCCGCCACGGCCTCGTACGACCACCTCGCCACCGAACCGAGCGCACGCGTGGGCCACTTCACCGTGCACCGTGTCCACCAGTGGGCCCGAGCCGTCGACCAGCGTGCTCCGCCTGCCCAACGGTCGGAACGCCTCCGGTGGCAGCCACGCGGGGTCGATCCCCTCGGGCAGGACGGGCACGGTGAGCGGCATGGTCCCTCCGGGTGGTCCGGGCTTGCCTAGGCGATGGCCGAGCCGGTGCCGCGGGCGGCGCCGATGAGGTCGGTGAGCGCCGCGTCGTCGTAGACGGAGATGTCGACGTAAGCGCCTTCCGGCAGGTCGAAGTCGATGACCTGGTAGTCCAGCACCGCCGTGGTCCCGGGCGGGCTGAAGGTGCCCAGGTTGTGGCTCACGCCGCCGGAGGTGTAGCCGACCTTGACGTAGTAGGTGTCACCGTCGTTGGCGGTGTCGTACACCCACAGCTTCTCGTCGTTGGGGTGGAATTCCACCTTGCCGACGAACGCCCCCGACTGGGTCAGCTCCATCTTCACGGCCTGGCCGCCGGCGTCGTTCGCGAAGTAGGTGTTGTCGAACGGGTCGGTGAGGTTGCCACCGCTGCACGGGCAGTTGTCGGTGTCGTAGTAGTAGGCCTGGAACACCGGGTTGGGGCTGTACGCCTGCGCCGGAGCCGCCGTCGCGAACAGCGCCCCCGCTCCCAGCGCCGCACCCGCGAGCAGTCCCGTGAACCGTCTGATGATGCTCATCTTCCGATTTCCCCCTCCGTGACGGGCCGCCCGGTGTCCGCGGGCGGCCCGATCATTGTGGAAGACGTGTGACGCCCGGTACAGCGGGCCATCGCTGTTGGTTACCGGATCAGGACAACAACTCCACCTCGGCGAGGCTGACTTGGCCCGCGCGGGCAACGGCGGACGCTTTGCTCGTCGCGCTCTCGGTGCCATGCGCTGCCGGGTCGCCGTCGAGGACCAGCCGGTAGTGCGGGTACGTGCCCGGCCGTTCGAGCGTGAAGGCGCGTGTCTGCCGGTCCCACGGGAAGGTCTCGCCGGCGCGCCGGTCCAGGTCGGTCCACGTCTGGCCGTCCGCGGAACCCTGGAGTACCCAACTCGTCGGCGCCTGGGTGTGGTCGGCCGAGGTGAGGGTGTACTGCACCGCCTTGGTGCCGGCGGTGACGGGCAGGGCGAGTGTGCCCGACACCGTTTCCTGTGTCGCCGACGTGTCGTCGAACAGCGCGCCCGCTCCCTTCAGCACGTCCGTGCGCGGCGCCGGGGCCTTGTCGTCCTGCGTGATCGAAACCGGACCGGCGTTCTTTCCGGACCCCCACGACGAGGGCCGCGGCCCCATGTCGAACTCCAGGACCCCGCCCTTGGCGAGCAATGCGTGGGGCAGCGAAGTCGACGTCCAGGTACGGCCGTTGACCTTCAGGCCCTGTACGTACACGTTTTTGGCGCTGTTCTTCGGCGCCTTGACCACCAGGTCCTTGCCGTTCTCCAGGTGCACGGTCGCCTTGGTGAACAGCGGTGAGCCGACGGCGTATTCGCCGCTTCCCATCACCAGCGGGTAGAAGCCGAGCGCGGAGAACAGGTACCAGGCCGACTGCTCACCGTTGTCCTCGTCGCCGTGGTACCCCTGCCCGATCGAGCTGCCCGAGTAGAGCCGTGCGAGCACCTCGCGGGCCTTCGCCTGCGCCTTCCACGGCTGCCCTGCCGCGTCGTACATGTAGATCGCGTGATGGGCGACCTGGTTGGAGTGCCCGTACATGCCCATGCGGACGTCCCGCGCCTCCGTCATCTCATGGATGACGCCGCCGTACGAACCCACAAACTCCGGGGAAGCGGTTTCCGGGGTGGCGAAGTAGGTGTCGAGCTTCTTCGCCAGTCCGTCCCGGCCGCCGTACAGGTTGGCCAGGCCACGGCTGTCCTGCGGGGCGGTGAAGGCGTAGCCCCAGCCGTTGGTCTCGGTGTAGTCGTAACCCCACACTCGCGGGTCGTAGCTCTCCGAGGCCACCCGCCAGTCGCCCTTCTCGTCCTTCCCCTGGAAGAACCCGGCCTTCGTGTCGAAGAGGTGCACATAGCCCTGCGCGCGGTTGAGGAAGTAGTCGGCTTCCTCCTGGTAGCGCTTCTCGCCGGTCCGCTTGTACAGGGCCTGGCCCATGCGGGCGATGCCGTAGTCGTTGAGGTAGCCCTCCAGCGCCCATGACAGGCCCTCGTGCGTGGCCGTGCCGGTGTAGCCGAGGAAGGGCGAGGTGGACATGCCCTTGCGGCCCACCCCCGACGCCGGGGGCACGACCGTCGCGTTCTTCAGGGCCGCCTCGTAGGCGGCCTCGGCGTCGAAGCCGACTCCCTTGACGAACGCGTCCGCGAAGGCGACGTCGGAAGAGGTGCCGGTCATCAGGTCGGCGTACCCGGGCGAGGACCAGCGCGAGGTCCAGCCGCCGTCCTTGTACTGCTGGACGAACCCGTCCGTCAGCACCCCGGCCTGAGTGGGCGTCAGCAGGGCGTAGGCAGGCCAGGTCGTCCGGTAGGTGTCCCAGAAACCGTTGTTGACGTAGACCTTGCCGTCCACGATCTTCGCGCCGGTGTGCGTCGGGGTGTCCTGGCCCGGCATCGGCGAGAAGGGCGACGCGTACTGGTACGTCGAACCGACCTTTTCGAAGCCGGAGTTGGGGTACAGGTAGAGCCGGTACAGGCTGGAGTACAGCGTGGTGAGCTGGTCCTGGCTCGCGCCCGCGACCTCCACGGTGCCGAGGAGCTTGTCCCACTGCCGCTGGGCGCGCTCCTTGACCGTGTCGAAGTCGGTGTCCTGCGGGATCTCCTGGCGGAGGTTGTCGCGGGCCTGGTCGACGCTGATGAGGGAGGTCGCCAGACGCAGGGTGACCGTGCGGTCGGCGCCGGCGTCGAAACGCAGGTAACCCTTTACGCCGCTCGATGAACCATCCGTCACCGGGGCGTCGAACTCGCCGTACACGAACAGCCGGGTCGCTCCCGTCGACAGTCCCGACTTCACGTCCGAGTATCCGGTGACGACACCGGCTTCCTTGTCCAGGGTCAACCCCGCCTGGTCGGTCACGTTGTCGAAGACGACGCTCGCGTCGGAGCCCGGGTAGGTGAAGCGCAGGGCGGCCGCGTGGTCCGTCGGCGCCATCTCCGCTGTGAGACCGTTCTCGAAACGGACTCCGTAGTAGTACGGGCGGGCGGTCTCGTTCACGTGCCGGAAGGGCAGGGCCCGTGCCGTCCGCCCGGTGTCCGGGACGCCTGCCGCGGCCGACGGCATCAGCTGGAAGGTCTGCCGGTCGCCCATCCACGGACTTGGTTCGTGACTCGCGCTGAACGCCTGGATCGTCGGCATGTTGTCAGCGTTGTTGGCCCGCGCGTAGTCGTACAGCCAGCCGAGCGAGGACGCGTTGGTCACCGGCGTCCAGAAGTTGAAGCCGTGCGGTACGGCCGTGGCGGGAAACGTGTTTCCGCGCGAGAAGCTCCCGCTGGAGTTGGTGCCGCGGGTGGTGACCGCGTAGTCCGACAGGTGCGCCTTCGCCGCCTCGGGGGCAGCGGTGCGCAGCGCGATGTCGTCCACCCAGCCCCGGAACCGGGCCGGCCCGCCGGGGGAGTCGTAGGCGAGGAGGATCCGGTCGACCGTCTTGCCGGCCGCCACCGTCCCGATCCTGGACACCACGTCGTTCCACTGGTTGACGTACAGCACCTTGGCGGCGCCCTGCCCGCGAGGCGACAGCGGGAAGCCGTACTGATCGCTCGCCCCCAGCCCGCTCAGATACGTGCCGTCCGTGAAGGCAAGGTCCACGGAAACGTTTGTCGCCGCGTAGTCACGGTCGCCGTCCGCCATCCCGGGGAAGATCCGGTACGCCAGCTGCGTGCGGGTACCGACCCGGACATTCACGTCGAAAACCTTGTTGTACGAGTACGCGTGGCCGGAAGCGGTGTGCCGGCCCGCGTACCGCAGCGCACGCCGCCCGCTGAACCCGGCGCCGGCCTTCGCGGTCGGTGAGCCGCTCGGGCCCCGGTCGACGACGGTGAGCATGTCCGGCGGGACGGGCCCGTCGCTGCCGCCCGTGCCGAACCGCACGTCGGCGAGCTGGAGGATCCCGGCGCCGTGGTTGCGGGTGACCTCCAGCCGGAAGTGCCGGTACTCGGCCGGGGCCGCGAGGGTGTACGTACGGGTCTGGAACCGCTCGGCGAAAGACTCCCCGGAGCGGGTGTCCAGCGGTGTCCAGGCGGTGCCGTCCGCCGAGCCCGAGAGGGTCCAGTCGGCGGGGTCGCGCTCGGCGGCGTCATTGGCCGAGGTCAGTGCGTAAGCGTTTACCCGCGCCGGCTCGTCGAGGTCGAACTCGACCCACCCGGTGGAGGAGAACGCCAGCCATTTCGTGCTCGCCTCGCCGTCGACGAGGTTCTCCTTCACCTCGCCGCCGGCCGTGTTCTCCGCGCTCGCCCGGACATCCGTGACCCGGTCGGTGACATCGCCGGGGAGTCCGCCGCCGTAGCCGCCGTCGACCCCCGAGGCCCGTTTGCCGCCGCCCGGCGCGGTGTCGACGCTGCTCTGCCAGTCGGGGGCGTGTTCACCCGCCTCGAAGGACGAGGCGAACCCCCGGCCCGGTATCGGCACCGGGGAGGGCAGCGCGACCGCCGTCCCCTGTGCGCCGACCGTCATGACCAGAGCAGCCGTGATCACGACCGCCCGCAACCGCCCCAACCGCTGCATGCGTGAGCACCCTCCCCGCGCCGGACAACGCCCCGGACAACGTTGTCCTCCTGGTTGCGCAGGAATCAGTAGGTGGCCAAGTGGACAGTGATGTCAAGGATGTTGATTGCGCCAGGCGAGGCTCATGTCATGCAATTTTCCGGCAAGGTACCCACCGGCCGGTCATATTTCCGGGAGGTCTCAACTCGGAAAAGACCAACGGCCAACCTTGCATTCGATCTTGCTCCGTTGGCAAGAAGTGGACTATACCTGTCGGCGATTCACCGTCGAATCCGACGATGCCGTCCGACCGCATGATCCGTACGACCCTGCTTGACCTGACCGCGGTGCCGGGAAGGATCCGGTGCACCGCCTGAGTCCTGGAGAAGGCGAGGACTTGAGCATGGGATCCCACTCCGAGAACATCGGCTCCGACAAGAACGGCTCCGCAGGTGTCGGCCGCCGAGACCTGATCAAGAGATCCGCGGCGCTCGGCCTGATCTCCGTCCCCACGATGAGCTTTCTGTCCGCCTGCGCAAGCAGCGGCGGGGGCGACGAGGACAAGGCCAAGGCCGGCAAGAGGACCGCGAAGAATCCCCTCGCGGTCAACGAAACCGCCCAGATGGAATTCGTCCTGTTCGACGGCGGTTTCGGCAAGGAGTACGCCGAGGACGCGGTCAAGATCTACGAGAAGAGCTTCCCCGACGCGAAGGTGAAGTTCTCGGCCACCCAGAAGATCCAGTCGACCCTCCAGCCCCGCTTCAACCAGGGCACCCCGCCCGACCTCATCGACAACTCCGGCGCCGAGCAGATGGACATGGGTGTGCTGGTCGGCAAGAAACAGCTTGCCGACCTCACTCCGCTCCTGGACGCCGCGTCCTACGACGACCCGAACAAGAAGGTGCGCGACACCCTGCGACCCGGCATCGTCGAGATGGGCCAGTTCGACGGCGACCCGGTCTGGATCATGTACTACGCCTACACCGTCTACGGCGTCTGGTACTCGCAGAAGGCCCTGGACTCGCTCGACGCCACGTACCCCGAGACCTGGGACCAGATGCTCGCGGTCTGCGAGAAGGCCAAGAAGAAGGGCATCGCGGGCTGGACGTACGCGGGCAAATACCCGTACTACCTCCCCTTCTCGCTGTACCCGATGATCGGCAAGGTGGGCGGTCGCGAGGTCCTCGACGCCATCGACAACCTGGAGCCGAACGCCTGGAAACACCCGGCAGTAAAGGCTTGCTTCGACGCCTACTACGAGCTTTTCAAGAAGGGGTACATCCTCAAGGGCACCCCGGGCCTGGACCACATCCAGTCGCAGACCGCGTGGGCCAAGGGCAAGGCCCTGTTCATCCCCAACGGCTCCTGGGTGGAGAACGAGTCGGCGAACGTCATCCCCGCCGACTTCGACCTGGCCGTCTCCGCGCCGACCGGCATCGACTCCTCCGACAAGATGCCGTTCGGCACCATCTGGGCCTCGGGCGGCGAGCCGTTCGTCGTGCCGGCCAAGGCGAAGAACACGGCGGGCGGCATGGAACAGCTGCGCATCATGCTCAGCGAGGCGTCCTCCAAGAACTTCACCGCGAAGGTCAAGTCGCTGACCGCGTACAACGGCGGCACCGACGGCATCACCCTCACCCCCGGCCTCAAGTCGGGCGTGGCGGCGCTGGACAAGGCCGGCGAGAACGTGGTGAATCCGCGACTTCAGGACTGGTACGTCCAGTTGCAGAAGGAGAAGATCGGCGTGTCCGGCCTCGGCGAGATGATGGCCGGCCGGCTCACCCCGGCCGAGGCGATCAAGAAGATCCAGGGCTACGCCGACGAGGCCGCGAAGGACACCTCGATCAAGCATTACAAGCACCAGTGACGGTGAGAATCACGGCGAAGTATCCATAAAAGCACCGGAGTGGCGATGCAGCACGGCAAGTACCGGTTCATCGTGGGGTTCCTGGCGCTCCCCCTGGGACTGTACGCGCTCTTCGTGGTGTGGCCGTTCATCCAGTCCATCTACTACTCGTTCACGGACTGGACCGGCCTGAGCCCCGAATTCAAGATGGTCGGCCTGGACAATTACCGGAGGATGCTGGACGACGAGATCTTCTGGAAGTCCTTGCAGCACAGCTTGATGTTCGCGGTCGTGCTGCCGCTGGTGACGATCAGCCTGGCGCTGTTCTTCGCCTTCATGATCAATGTCGGTGGGCGGCGAAGGAGGGGCGGCCCGGTGATCTCCGGGGTCCGGGGCTCCTCCTTCTACAAGATCGTCTACTTCTTTCCGCAGGTGTTGTCGATCGCCATCGTGGCGCTGCTGTTCGCCTTCGCCTACAACCCGGACAGCGGCGCGATCAACTCCTTCTTCCGAGGGGTCGGGCTGGACGGCCTCCAGCCGCTCTGGCTCGGCGACCCGGATCTCGCGCTGTGGTGCGTGATGGCGGTGCTGGTCTGGTCCACGGTCGGCTTCTTCGTGGTCCTGTTCTCGGCGGGCATGGCCTCCATCCCGGCGGACCTGTACGAGGCCGCACTGCTGGACGGCGCGGGCCGGGCGGCCACCTTCTTCCGCATCACCCTGCCCCTGCTCTGGGACACCGTGCAGTCGGGCTGGGTCTACATGGGGATCCTCGCGCTCGGCGCCGAGTCGTTCGCGGTCGTGCAGATCATGACGACCGGACCCGGCGGCCCCGACTACTCGACCACCGTCATGGTCCTTTACGTGTACCAGAAGGCCTTCCGTGACGGTCAGGCCGCCTACG
The DNA here is from genome assembly GCF_001426425.1 of Streptomyces sp. Root1310. Taxonomy (NCBI): domain Bacteria; kingdom Bacillati; phylum Actinomycetota; class Actinomycetes; order Kitasatosporales; family Streptomycetaceae; genus Streptomyces; species Streptomyces sp. Root1310. Next base: position 269,240 of record NZ_LMEQ01000032.1, read on the forward strand.
CCACCACCATCGGCGTCGCCCTGCTCATCGTGACGCTGGCCTTCGCCGCCGTCGTGATGCGGCTGGGACGGCGCGAGCGGCTGGAGTACTGACGATGAAGACGACCGAAACCCCCGTGCCTCCGCCGGCCGAGGCCGGCTCGGCTGTCCCCGTCACGAAGGTCGACCTGGCGACCAGGAAACCGTCTGCGGGGAAGAAAACGGAAGGAAACGTTCTCAACGCCTTCTCTCACGGCATCCTGGTCATCTGGGCGATCATGGTCGTGCTGCCGTTGCTGTGGGCGGTGATGACCTCGTTCAAGGACGACAGCTCCATCTTCGGTTCACCCTGGTCGCTGCCGGACAGGCTGCACTTCGACAACTGGTCGCGGGCCTGGACCGAGGCCAACATGAGCGACTACTTCCTCAACACCGTTCTGGTGGTGGGCGGTTCACTCATCGGCACGCTGGTCCTCGGCTCCATGGCGGCCTACGTCCTGGCGCGTTTCGACTTCCCGGGCAACCGTTTCATCTACTACCTCTTCATCGGCGGCATGAGCTTCCCGATCATGCTGGCGCTGGTCCCGCTGTTCTACGTCGTGAACAACATGGGCCTGCTGAACTCCATCCACGGGCTGATCCTCGTCTACATCGCCTACTCGCTGCCGTTCACGGTGTTCTTCCTGACGGCCTTCTTCCGCACGCTGCCGAGCTCGGTGGCGGAGGCGGCCTTCGTGGACGGCGCCTCGCACAGCCGTACGTTCTTCCAGATCATGGTGCCGATGGCCAAGCCGGGCCTGATCAGCGTCGGCATCTTCAACTTCCTGGGCCAGTGGAACCAGTACATGCTGCCCACAGTCCTCAACACCGATCCGGACAAGCGCGTCCTCACCCAGGGACTGGTCCAACTGGCCGTCAGCCAGGGCTACAAGGGTGACTGGTCGGGGCTCTTCGCGGGCCTGGTGATGGCGATGCTGCCGGTACTCGCGGCGTACATCGTCTTCCAGCGGCAGGTGGTGCAGGGGCTGACCGCGGGAGCGCTGAAGTAGGAGCACGTCCGGGGGCAGGTGCGGGCGGCGCCCCCGCGTCGAGACACCCTTCGTCTCTGCGCGGGCACCCGCCACACGGGACCGCCCGCGCAGACCCCGACCCGCTGCAACCGCTACCGTTGCCTGCCGCCTGCCGCCTGCCGCCTGCCGCCTGCCGCCTGCCGCCTGCCGCCTGCCGCCTGCCGCCTGCCGCCTGCCGCCTGCCGCCTGGCCGCCTGCCGCCTGCCGCCTGCCGCCTGCCGCCTGCCGGCTGTCCTAGGCGTCGTGGCATGCACTCGCGGGGACCGCCTCCGCAATCGGTCGCGCCCGTTGTCGGCCTTCCGTCGGCGGCCTTTCCGCAGCTGTTCGCCGGCACCGGCGCCGGGCGCGGGCTTCCCTCAGCCGTTCGCGTCTCGCCGGTCGGCCGCCGCGGCTTCTGCGCAAGCCCGCGCCGGCCGAGTTCTCCGGTGGCTCCCCGCTCCGAGTCCGGGCCCCGGCTTTCCCGTAACGAGACGAAACCGGCTTCGCGTTCATTACCTGGCCCCCGACGGCCACCCGTGCACCCACCGCCCCGACCCGCTCCCGGGCGCTCACCCGGCGCACACCTTTCCGTGCGGCCTGTCACCACCCGTTCCCGCCCCGCCCCCGCCCGCTCGAACCCCTGACCGCAACGCCCCGCGACCGGTCCCGTACACCCCGCGACCCCCCGCTCCGCCACCCTCCGTGTCTCTTCGCACGCATGCGGATACTGTTCAACCTCTTGACGGGAGGCGACCCGAACGGCTCAGCTTAGAGTTCACTAGTTGGACATAGACGGGGCCTCATCGAAGCGGTCCCGCGCGCAGGAGGTCGTCGTGGAGACTCCGGGGTCGCAGTCGTCGCTGCACCGAGCCAACCTGGAGCGAGTCGTACGCGCCGTGCGTCTGGCCGGGTCCCTCACACAAGCGGAGATCGCCCGGAGTACGGGCCTGTCCGCCGCGACCGTGTCCAACATCGTGCGCGAGCTCAAGGACGGCGGAACCGTCGAGGTGACGCCCACCTCGGCCGGCGGCCGCAGGGCGCGCAGCGTCAGTCTGAGCGGCGACGCGGGCATCGTCATCGGGGTGGATTTCGGGCATACCCACCTACGTGTCGCGGTGGGCAATCTGGCCCATCAGGTCCTGGCCGAGGAGTCCGAGCCGCTGGATGTGGACGCCTCCTCGACGCAGGGCTTCGACCGGGCGGAACAGCTGGTCAGCCGCCTGATCGAGGCCACAGGGGTGGACCGTACGAAGGTCGCGGGAGTCGGTCTCGGCGTGCCCGGACCGATCGATCTGGAGTCCGGAACGCTCGGTTCGTCCGCCATCCTGCCCGGCTGGATCGGCACCAGGCCCGCCGAGGAGATGAAGGACCGGCTCGGCGTACCCGTGCACGTGGACAACGACGCCAACCTGGGTGCCCTCGGCGAGATGGTCTGGGGCAGCGGCCGAGGCGTTCGTGATCTTGCATATATCAAGGTCGCGAGCGGTGTCGGCGCCGGTCTGGTGATCGAGGGGAAGATCTACCGGGGTCCCGGCGGCACCGCAGGAGAAATCGGGCATATTACACTTGATGAGTCCGGCCCCGTCTGCCGCTGCGGAAATCGCGGTTGCCTGGAGACCTTCGCGGCGGCGCGCTACGTGCTCCCGCTCCTCCAGTCCAGCCATGGCACGGATCTGACGATGGAAGGCGTCGTGCGGCTGGCGAGGGACGGTGATCCGGGCTGCCGTCGGGTGATCGCCGACGTCGGCCGACACATCGGCAGTGGAGTCGCCAATCTCTGCAACCTGCTGAACCCGAGCCGGGTGGTGCTGGGCGGTGATCTCGCCGAGGCCGGTGAGCTGGTGCTCGGGCCGATCAGGGAGTCTGTCGGCCGCTATGCGATCCCGAGTGCGGCGCGTCAACTTTCCGTTCTCCCAGGGGCACTTGGGGGCCGCGCGGAGGTGCTCGGAGCGCTCGCCCTCGCACTGAGCGAGATGGGCGATTCGACGCTTTTGGACGGCACGCTGACTGCGGCGACACCTGCCTTCACTTAGAGAACGAATGAGGCCGTTGCCATCTCGTTAAGTATTTACTTCTTGACGTCGAACTTGCGGCCGAGTTGACTTCGAGCCACCTCGGCCGCAGCGTTGCGGCCCTGTCAGGGAGGCACACCCCAATGAACGCAACGATGCGTAGAGTCGTGATCGGCGCCACCGCCGTGTCCATGGCGCTGTCGATTGCCGCGTGCGGCAAGGCCGGCGACGACAAGGACAGCGACTCCGGCAGCAGCAGCTCGGGCAACAAGTCCATCGGCCTGCTGCTTCCCGACAGCGTCACCGCGCGGTACGAGAAGTTCGACAAGCCGTACTTCGACGCCAAGGTCAAGGCGCTCTGCTCCGACTGCAAGCTCGAGTACGCGAACGCCGCGGCCGACTCGGCCAAGCAGGCCCAGCAGGTCAGCAGCATGGTGACCAAGGGTGTCAAGGTCATCGTGATCTCCGCGCAGGACTCCGCCGCGATCAAGTCCTCGATCCAGTCCGCGGTGGACAAGGGCGTCAAGGTCGTCGCGTACGACCGCCTCGCCCAGGGCCCCGTCTCGGCCTACGTCTCCTTCGACAACGTCAAGGTCGGCGAGCTCCAGGGCCAGGCCCTGCTCGACTCCCTCGGCGCCAAGGCGACGCCCAAGGCGAAGGTCGTCATGATCAACGGTGACGACGCCGACCCGAACGCCGGCCAGTTCAAGGAAGGCGCGCACAAGGCCCTCGACGGCAAGGTCGACATCGCCTACGAGCAGTCCGGCCTCTGGAAGGACACGGTCGCCGCGCAGAAGATGTCCGCGGCCATCACCCAGCTCGGTGCCAAGAACATCGCGGGCGTCTACGCGGCCAACGACGGCATGGCCGGTGGCATCGCCAACACCCTCAAGGGTGCGAAGATCAGCGGCATCCCGCTGACCGGTCAGGACGCCGAGCTCGCGGGTATCCAGCGCATCGTCGCTGGCACCCAGTCCTCCACCGTCTACAAGGCCTTCAAGCCCGAGGCCGAGGCCGCCGCCCAGCTCGCGGTCGACCTGCTGGAGGGCAAGGACATCAAGGCCCTGGCCACCGAGACGCTGACCAGCGGCTCCGGCGACAAGGTCCCCTCGCAGCTGCTGACCCCGGTGTCGGTCACCAAGGCCAACATCAAGGACACGGTGATCAAGGACGGTCTGTACACCGTCGCCGACATCTGCGCCGGCGAGTACGCCGCCGCCTGCAAGACCGCCGGAATCCAGTAGTCCGCCGGTCCTCTCGTAGGCACCCGGTCCCGAGGGCCCCGCTCGAGTCGCATCTCGAGCCGGCCCTCGGGTCCCACCGACCGCCCGGCGGTCCCGTGAGACCTGTCCGACGCCCGCCCCACCTCACACCCCGCTGCCGGGGCGGGCGTCGGACGGAACCGTTGCCAAGCGCAGCGGATTCACGCATGTTCATCTTGTAAACCTCGTGCGTCGGCATCGCGTACCCCGCCTGCCGTGCACATCCCTCCGCGCCTGTCTTTGAGCGCGGCATCCCCGCCGGTCAGGCGGCGAAGGAGATGGTTCACGTGTCCGCTACGCCCGTGCTGGCGTTGCGCGGAGTCTCCAAGCGATTCGGTGCTGTGCAGGCACTCACCGACGTCGAGCTGGAGGTTCACGCCGGAGAAGTGGTCGCCCTGGTGGGCGACAACGGCGCAGGAAAGTCCACCCTGGTCAAGACGATCGCGGGTGTCCACCCCATCGATGAGGGCGTCATCGAGTGGGAGGGAAGCCCGGTCAGCATCAACCGGCCGCACGACGCCCAGGGACTCGGCGTCGCGACCGTCTACCAGGACCTCGCCCTGTGCGACAACCTGGACGTGGTCGGCAATCTCTACCTCGGACGCGAGCTGCTGCACCGGGGCGTCATCGACGAGGTGACGATGGAGAAGAACGCGCGGGAGCTGCTGTCCACGCTCTCCATCCGCATCCCGAGCGTCCGCATCCCGATCGCCAGCCTCTCCGGTGGTCAGCGTCAGGTCGTCGCCATCGCGCGCGCCCTGATCGGTGACCCGAAGGTCGTCATCCTTGACGAGCCCACCGCCGCCCTCGGTGTCGAGCAGACGGCGCAGGTCCTCGACCTGGTCGAGCGGCTGCGCGAGCGCAACCTCGGCGTCATCCTCATCAGCCACAACATGGCCGACGTCAAGGCGGTCGCCGACACGGTCGCCGTCCTGCGTCTGGGCAAGAACAACGGCTCCTTCCCCGTGAAGGACACCAGCCACGAAGAGATCATCGCCGCGATCACCGGGGCCACGGACAACGCCGTGACCCGTCGTGCGGGGCGTCGCACCGCGGAGGCGGCAAAGTGAGCGACACGTCCAAGACCGTGAAGAGCGATTCCTCGGAGCCCGGGAAGGTCGAGAAGACCGGCGGCGTCATCGAGGACCAGACCACCGTCGCGCCCGCCGACGACCCGACCGCCGCGCCGGTCTCCGTCGTCGACCCGCGCCTTCTGGTGCGTGAAGAGGGCTTCAAGGGCTACCTCACCGAGTTCAAGCGCAAGGTGAAGGGCGGCGAGCTGGGCCAGATCCCCGTCGTCCTCGGTCTGATCGTCATCTGGACCATCTTCCAGGCGAAGAACGACCTGTTCCTGAGCGCGGACAACCTCTCGAACATCAGCTACTTCATGTCGGCCACCGGCATGCTGGCCATCGGCCTGGTGTTCGTCCTGCTGCTCGGCGAGATCGACCTGTCGGTCGGTTCCGTCAGCGGCCTGGCGTCCACCCTGTTCGCCGTGTTCGTGGTGGACCACACCATGAACCCGTGGCTGTCGCTGGTCCTGACGATCCTCACCGGTGTCGGCATCGGCGCACTGCACGGCTGGTTCTTCGCGAAGATCGGCGTACCGGCCTTCGTGGTCACCCTGGCCGGCTTCCTCGGCTGGAACGGTCTGATGCTGTGGCTGCTGGGCTCCAGCGGCACGATCAACATCCCGTCGGACTCCGGCCCGGTGCACCTGCTCGGCCAGAACTCCTTCTTCATGGACCAGGCCATCATCGGCGCCTACCTGCTGGCCGGTCTCGCGGTCGTGCTGACCGCCGTCGGCAACTTCGGTGAGCAGCGCCGCCGCCGGGCCGCCGGTGTGCCGTTCCGGCCGACCACGGAGATCCTGCTGCGCGTCGGCGCGCTGGCCGTCGCGTCCTTCCTGGCCGCGAGCGTGCTGAACAACGCGTCCGGTGTCTCCAACGCGCTGGTGATCTTCCTGGCGGCGCTGGTGATCGTCGACTTCGTGCTCCGTCGCACCACGTACGGCCGTAAGGTCTTCGCGGTCGGCGGCGGCATCGAGGCGGCCCGCCGTGCCGGTATCAACGTGCCGATGGTCCGTATCACCGTGTTCGCCATCTCCGGTGGCTTCGCGGCGGTCGGCGGCATGTTCTTCGCGGGCCAGACGGCGTCCGCGACGCTGAACGCCGGTGGCGGCAACACCCTGATGCTCGCCATCGCGGCGGCCGTCATCGGTGGTACGAGCCTCTTCGGCGGCCGCGGCACGGTGTGGTCGGCCCTCCTGGGCATGCTGGTCATCCAGTCCATCCAGACCGGCCTCGACCTGCTGAACATGAACACCTCGATCCAGTACATGATCACCGGTGGTGTTCTGCTGGGCGCGGTCGTCATCGACTCCATCTCCCGCAAGAGCCAGAAGGCCGCCGGCCGCGGCTGACGCTCCTGCTGACCCCTGTGCCCGGCATCCGTCTCGGTGCCGGGCACAGTCGTGTCATAGGAAAGGCTCATTCTGGGTACGGCCGTTCGCGTGACCTATGACGCAAGGGCCGGAGTCGGACCGCCCGGGCGGAACATTAGACTCGACAAGCCCGGCAACAGCTCGATCAGCTTTTACTGCAAGGAGGCACGGGTGCCGCTGCTGACCCGCATCAGGGGACCGCGTGATCTGGACCGGCTCAGCCTGGAGGAGCTGGACCAGCTGGCAGGGGAGATCCGCACCTTCCTCGTCGACGCCGTCTCCAAGACCGGTGGCCACCTCGGGCCCAACCTCGGCGTGGTCGAGCTCACCATCGCCCTGCACCGGGTCTTCGAGTCCCCGAAGGACAAGGTGCTCTGGGACACGGGCCACCAGTCCTATGTGCACAAGCTCCTCACGGGCCGGCAGGACTTCTCCCGGCTGAAGATGAAGGGCGGCCTGTCCGGCTACCCCTCGCAGGCCGAGTCCGAGCACGACGTCATCGAGAACAGCCACGCCTCCACGGTGCTCGGCTGGGCCGACGGCCTCGCGAAGGCCAACCAGATCCTCGACCGCGACGACCACGTGGTCGCCGTCATCGGGGACGGCGCGCTCACCGGCGGCATGGCCTGGGAGGCGCTGAACAACATCGCCGACGGGGACCGCCCGCTGGTCATCGTCGTCAACGACAACGAGCGCTCGTACGCGCCGACCATCGGCGGCCTGGCCAACCACCTCGCCACCCTGCGGACGACGGACGGCTACGAGCGCTTCCTGGCCCGCACCAAGGAGGTGCTGGAGCGCACCCCCGTCGTCGGCCGACCCCTCTACGAGACGCTGCACGGTGCCAAGAAGGGCCTGAAGGACTTCATCGCCCCCCAGGGCATGTTCGAGGACCTCGGCCTGAAGTACGTCGGCCCGATCGACGGCCACGACATCGAGGCCCTGGAGTCCGCGCTGGCCCGCGCCAAGCGCTTCGGCGGCCCGGTCATCGTGCACTGCCTCACCGAGAAGGGCCGCGGCTACCAGCCCGCCCTCCAGGACGAGGCCGACCGCTTCCACGGCATCGGCCCCATCCACCCCGACACCGGTCTGCCGATCAAGGCCTCGGGCGCCGACTGGACCTCGGTCTTCGGCGACGAGATGGTCGAGCTCGGCAAGGAGCGCGAGGACATCGTCGCGATCACGGCGGCGATGCTGCAGCCGGTCGGACTGAAGAAGTTCGCGGACACCTTCCCGAACCGCATCTACGACGTCGGCATCGCCGAACAGCACGCAGCCGTCTCCGCCGCCGGCCTGGCCGCGGGCGGGGTGCATCCGGTGTTCGCGGTGTACGCCACCTTCCTCAATCGCGCCTTCGACCAGGTCCTGATGGATGTCGCCCTCCACAAGTGCGGTGTGACCTTCGTACTGGACCGGGCCGGGGTCACCGGCACCGACGGCGCCTCCCACAACGGCATGTGGGACATGTCGATCCTGCAGGTCGTCCCGGGCCTCCGGCTCGCCGCCCCGCGCGACGCCGACCAGGTCCGCGCCCAGCTGCGCGAGGCCGTCGAGGTCGAGGACGCGCCGACCGTCGTCCGCTTCTCCAAGGGCGCCGTGGGCCCCGCCGTACCCGCCGTGGGACGTGTCGGCGGCATGGACGTGCTGCGCGAGAGCGGCACCGACACCCCGGACGTGCTGCTGGTCTCCGTCGGCGCCCTCGCGCCGATGTGCCTGGAGATCGCGACCCTCCTCGACCGGCAGGGCATCACCACCACGGTCGTCGACCCCCGCTGGGTCAAGCCCGTCGACGAGGCCATGGCCCCGCTCGCCGAGCGGCACCGCGTGGTCGTCACCGTCGAGGACAACTCCCGCGTCGGAGGCGTCGGCTCGGCGATCGCCCAGGCCCTGCGCGACGCGGGCGTCGACGTCCCGCTGCGCGACTTCGGCATCCCGCCCCGCTTCCTCGACCACGCCTCCCGCGCCGAGGTCATGGCGGAGATCGGTCTGACCGCCCCGGACATCGCCCGCCAGGTCACCGGCCTGGTGTCCAAGCTGGACGGGAAGTACGGCAGCACGGCCGCCGAGGTCGACTCCGTGGAGTCCGCCCGCGACTGACGCCGACCCGGGTCGGCCGACACACCCGTATGGGCCGGTTTCACCACTGTGAAGAGTGGTGAAACCGGCCCATTCGCGTTAACCCGCCCGCGTCGGGGCATACGGTCTACGCCCCCTCTCGATCATGTCGAGGACGACACAGCGTGGGAGGTCCCCGTGAGCAGCACCCTCTTCCGGACGAAGAAGGTCGAGCAGTCCATCCTCGATACCGAGGAACCCGAGCACGCGCTCAAGAAATCCTTGTCCGCGCTCGATCTCACCGTCTTCGGTGTCGGCGTCATCATCGGCACCGGCATCTTCGTCCTGACCGGCACGGTGGCCAAGAACAACGCCGGTCCGGCCGTCGCCCTGGCCTTCGTGGCGGCCGGGGTGGCCTGCGCGCTCGCCGCGCTCTGCTACGCCGAGTTCGCCTCGACCGTGCCGGTGGCCGGCTCGGCGTACACCTTCTCGTACGCGTCCCTCGGGGAGCTCCCCGCCTGGATCATCGGCTGGGACCTGGTCCTGGAGTTCGCGCTCGGCACGGCGGTGGTGGCCGTCGGCTGGTCCGGGTACATCGCCTCCCTGCTCGACAACGCGGGCTGGCACCTGCCGGCCGCGCTCAGCGGCAGAGAGGGAGCCGACGGCTTCGGATTCGACATCCTCGCCGCCGCCCTCGTCCTGGTGCTGACCGCCATTCTCGTGGTCGGCACGAAGCTCTCCGCGCGGGTCACCTCCGTCGTGGTCGCCATCAAGGTGACCGTCGTCCTGACCGTGATCATCGCAGGCGCCTTCTTCATCAGCGGCGACAACTACGACCCGTTCATCCCCAAGGCGCAGACCGTCGACGCGGGCGGCGGCCTCGATGCCCCGCTCATCCAGCTGATGTTCGGCTGGGCGCCGTCCAACTTCGGCGTGATGGGCATCTTCACCGCCGCCTCCGTCGTCTTCTTCGCGTTCATCGGCTTCGACGTCGTCGCCACGGCCGCAGAGGAGACCAAGAACCCGCAGCGTGACATGCCCCGCGGCATCATCGGCTCCCTCATCATCTGCACCGTGCTGTACGTCGCCGTGTCGATCGTCGTCACCGGGATGCAGCACTACACCAAGCTGTCGGTCAGCGCCCCGCTCGCCGACGCCTTCAAGGCGACCGGGCATCCCTGGTTCGCGGGCTTCATCAGCTTCGGCGCCGCCGTCGGCCTGACGACCGTCTGCATGATCCTGCTGCTCGGCCAGACCCGGGTGTTCTTCGCGATGAGCCGCGACGGCCTGCTGCCGCGCTTCTTCTCCCACGTCCACCCGCGGTTCAAGACCCCGCACCGGCCGACCATCCTGCTCGGCGTCCTCATCGCGATCCTGGCCGGCTTCACCAGCCTCAGCGAACTCGCCGAGCTGGTGAACATCGGCACCCTCTTCGCCTTCGTGGTCGTCGCCATCGGCGTGATCATCCTGCGCCGGTCCCGCCCCGACCTGCCCCGGTCCTTCCGGACGCCGTGGGTGCCGTTCATCCCGATCCTGTCGGTGTGCGCCTCGCTGTGGCTGATGCTCAACCTGCCCGCCGAGACCTGGCTGCGGTTCGGCATCTGGATGGTCATCGGGTTCGTCGTGTACTTCCTCTACGGCCGCTCGCACAGTCTCCTCGGACGGCGCGAGGCGGTAGCCGCCGACGAGACCCGCGCGCCGGGCCGCGACGACACGGCATAGCGACCGGGCAGCCGGCCCCGCACGAGTGCACGACCGCACGGGGCCGGCTCCGGTGCCGACGACATGGCGCGGCCCCTCGTCGGCCGGAAGTCCGCCTCAGTCCCGTACCGAGCGCGGGCCGGTCACGTCCGCGCCCAGCTCCGCCACCCGGCGGCGCAGCTCGCGGTCGGCCGTGACGACCAGGCGGGAGCGTCCCGCCGACTCGGCCACCAGTTCGACGATACGGTCGTCCCCGCTGCCGGGCGCCGCCTCCACCCGCACGCCGGGCACGGGCTCCACCCCGCGGGCCGCGCCCTCCACGACGAGGACGATCTCCTGGGCCCCCGGGTGCCCCGGCAGCCCGTCGGCGGCCAGCCGGTCCCGCAGCCGCTCCGCGGCCCCGCGCCGGTCCCGCCACCACCCGTCGGGCACCGACCCGACGACGTTCGCGGCGTCGACGATCACGAGCAGTGCGGTGTTGTCGTCCATGGACCCACCGTCGCACGGACGGCTCCCTGGGCGTGACCCTCGCGCGGGCGCCGTGAGGGGTCCGGCATAAAGTGATCGGGTGAACGGCGACTGGCTCATACGCGGCCGCGACGGGCGGCTCGCGGTCTATCTGATGTCGGACGACGCCATCCTGTGCCGGGCGGAACACACCCCGGGCGGGCCCTGGGAGGCCCCACGCAGGGTGGGCGGCGACCAGAAGGTGCATCCGACCCTCGCCGTCGGCCAGGGTGCCGACGGCTACGCCCACCTGGCCACCTGGTGGACGACGCTGAAGGGGGTGACGGGCCTGGTGCACTCCACGCACTTCCGCCCGCTGCTCGCCGCCCTGGACTGGGGGCCCATCGGCCACCCCGACAAGAAGGGCGGCCGCACCGGCACACCGGCCGTCGCGGTGGACGCCCAGGGACGCGCGCACGTCTTCGCCCCCACCATCGGCACGGGACTGCGCATGATCGCGCAGAAGGAGAAGGGCGGCTGGGACCCGTGGCGCGACCTGAAGGGTCAGGGCGTCGAGGGGCCGCCGATCGCGGTGACGGGGGAGTCCGGCTGCGTCCAGGCCTACGCGGCCGTCTCCGACGGGATCCTGCACTGGCGCCAGGAGACGCCGGGCACCCAGCCGGTGCTCCAGGAGCCCCTCAAGACACCGGTCAGGCCCCATACCCTGCGGGCGCTGGCCACCTCCCCGGAGCACACCACCCTCTTCTACACCGACGACTCCGGTGACGTGTGCGCGTGGCGTCCGGGCACCGATCCCGTCCCCGTGCTCGCCGCCGCGGGACCCGGTCCGGTCGCCGCGATCCGCACCGAACTCGACGGTCACGACTGCACGTTGCTCGCCCAGCGCTCCGCGAGCGGCCGCGTCTCCTTCGCGGCGTATCCGACCGAACGGGAGTCGGCCGGCGCCTGGTGGGCCGAGTCGGGCCCCCAACTGCCCGCCGACGCCGTGGTGGCGCTCGCCAAGGACCACGAGGACCGGGTGGTCGCGGCGGCCCTGTCCCCGTCGACCGGCCTGCTCCAGCTCACCCGCCGCAAGGACGAGCCCGGCCTGGCCCTGATGGCCTGGCGGACGGTCTGAAGCGGTAGGGCGGTAGAGCGAAGCGGTAGGGCGGTAGAGCGGCGGACCGGCCGACCGGGCGGGCGGTAGAGCGGCCGGGTGACGCGTCCGCCGCGGCCGACGGTAGGCCCACCCGGGAGCCCTGCCGCAGGCTGGGTCAGGACAAGGGCCGTGGGTGACCCACGCAACGCGGCAGGCCACGCAGCGCGGCGGCCCACGCAACGCGGGGCCGCGCCGCACGGAAGGCGCGGTCCGCCGGGGCCGGCCGGACAGGGCGACGGAAACGGGGGAAAGCAGCAAAGAGGGCCTCCGCCGGTGGCGGAGGCCCTCTTCACGTCCGCGGACGCGCGACGGCTACAGCGGTTACTGCGGTTACTGCGGTTACGCCGGAACCGAGGCCACGCCCGGCGCCAGGAACTTCTTGCCGTTCACGCGCTCGGAGACGCCCTCGCGGTCCAGGTACGGCGTGATGCCGCCCAGGTGGAAGGGCCAGCCGGCGCCCGTGATCAGGCAGAGGTCGATGTCCTGCGCCTCGGCGACGACACCCTCGTCGAGCATGAGCCCGATCTCCTGCGCCACCGAGTCCAGGACGCGCGCCCGCACCTGCTCCTCGGTCAGGACGGTGTCGCCCTGCTGCAGAAGCGCGGAGACCTCGGGGTCCAGCTCGGGCTTGCCGCTGTCGTAGACGTAGAAACCGCGCTTGCCCGCCTTGACGACGGCCGCGAGGTTCGCGGAGACCGTGAAACGGTCCGGGAACGCCCGGTTGAGCGTTTCCGAGACGTGCAGACCGATCGCCGGACCGACCAGCTCGAGGAGCACCAGCGGGGACATCGGCAGGCCGAGCGGTTCCACCGCCTTTTCCGCCACCGCGACCGGGGTGCCCTCGTCGATGACGTTCTGCACCTCGCCCATGAAACGCGTGAGAATGCGGTTCACGACGAACGCCGGGGCGTCCTTCACCAGAACGGCCGTCTTCTTCAGCTTCTTGGCGACGGCGAAGGCCGTGGCCAGCGAGGCGTCGTCGGTCTGCTCGCCCCGGACGATCTCGAGGAGCGGCAGGATCGCGACCGGGTTGAAGAAGTGGAAGCCCACGACCCGCTCGGGGTTCTTCAGTTTCGACGCCATCTCGGAGACCGACAGCGAGGAGGTGTTCGTGGCGAGGATCGCGTGCGCCGGGGCGACCGCCTCGACCTCCGCGAACACCTGCTGCTTGACGCCGATCTCCTCGAACACGGCCTCGATGATGAAGTCCGCGTCGGCGAAGCCCTCGGCCTTGTCCAGCACACCGGAGACCAGCGCCTTGAGGCGGTTGGCCTTGTCCTGGTTGATGCGGCCCTTGCCGAGCAGCTTCTCGATCTCGGCGTGGACGTAGCCCACACCCTTGTCGACGCGCTCCTGGTCGATGTCGGTCAGCACGACCGGCACCTCGAGGCGGCGCAGGAACAGCAGCGCGAGCTGCGAGGCCATCAGGCCCGCGCCCACGACACCGACCTTGGTGACCGGACGCGCCAGGGACTTGTCCGGCGCGCCGGCCGGGCGCTTGCCCCGCTTCTGCACCAGGTTGAACGCGTAGATGCCGGCGCGCAGTTCGCCACCCATGATCAGGTCGGCGAGCGCGACGTCCTCGGCGTCGTAGCCCTGCTGGAGGTCGCCGTTCTTGGCGGCGGCGATGATGTCGAGGGCGCGGTAGGCGGCCGGGGCCGCGCCGTGCACCTTGCTGTCCGCGACGAACCGGCCGCGCGCGACGGCCTGGTCCCAGGCCTCACCGCGGTCGATCACCGGGCGGTCGACGACGATCTCGCCCTTGAGGACGGACGCCGTCCAGAGCAGCGACTGCTCCAGGAAGTCCGCACCCTCGAACAGGGCGTCGGCGATGCCCAGCTCGTAGACCTGCACGCCCTTGAGCTGCTTGTTCTGGTTGAGCGAGTTCTCGATGATCACCGAGACGGCCTTGTCGGCGCCGATCAGGTTCGGCAGCAGCGTGCAGCCGCCCCAGCCGGGGACCAGACCGAGGAAGACCTCGGGCAGCGAGAAGGCCGGCAGCGCCGCGGACACCGTGCGGTACGCGCAGTGCAGACCGACCTCGACACCGCCGCCCATCGCCGCGCCGTTGTAGTACGCGAAGGTCGGGACCGCGAGGCCCGACAGACGTTTGAAGACCTCGTGGCCGCCCTTGCCGATGGCGAGCGCGTCCTTGTGCTCCTTGAGGAGCTCGACGCCCTTGAGGTCCGCGCCGACGGCGAAGATGAACGGCTTGCCGGTGACGCCGACGCCGACGATCTCGCCAGCCGCCGCCTCCTTCTCGACCTGGTCGATCGCGGAGTCGAGGTTCGCGAGGGACTGCGGGCCGAAGGTGGTCGGCTTGGTGTGGTCGAAACCGTTGTCCAGCGTGATCAGGGCGAAGCGCCCGGCGCCGAACGGCAGGTCCAGGTGACGGACGTGCGCCTGCGTGACGACCTCGTCCGGGAACAGCTCGGCCGCGCCCTTCAGGAGTTCGGTGGTGCTCACTTGTCGCCTCCGGCGGACTCGAAGTGCGGGTTCTCCCAGATGACGGTGGCGCCCATGCCGAAGCCGACGCACATGGTGGTCAGGCCGTAGCGGACCTGCGGCTGCTCCTCGAACTGGCGGGCCAGCTGCGTCATCAGACGGACGCCGGAGGAGGCCAGCGGGTGACCGAAGGCGATCGCGCCGCCGTACTGGTTGACGCGCTCGTCGTCGTCCGCGATGCCGTAGTGGTCGAGGAAGGCCAGCACCTGGACGGCGAAGGCCTCGTTGATCTCGAAGAGACCGATGTCGGAGATGGACAGGCCGGCCTGCGCCAGAGCCTTCTCCGTGGCCGGGATCGGGCCGTAACCCATGACCTCCGGCTCGACACCCGCGAAGGAGTACGACACGAGGCGCATCTTGACCGGCAGGTCGTTCTCGCGGGCGAAGTCCTCGGACGCGATGAGGGAAGCGGTTGCGCCGTCGTTCAGACCGGCCGCGTTACCGGCCGTGACCCGGCCGTGGACACGGAACGGGGTCTTGAGACCGGAAAGGTTTTCCAGCGTCGTTCCCGGGCGCATCGGCTCGTCGGCGGTGACCAGGCCCCAGCCCGTCTCACCGGCGTCCGGGTTGGTGCGGCGGACCGAGACCGGCACCAGGTCGGCCTGGATCTTGCCGTTCGCGTAGGCCTTGGCGGCCTTCTCCTGCGAGCGCACGGCGTACTCGTCGGCGCGCTGCTTGGTGATCTGCGGGTAGCGGTCGTGCAGGTTCTCGGCGGTCATGCCCATGAACAGGGCGGACTCGTCGACCAGCTTCTCGCTGACGAACCGCGGGTTGGGGTCCACGCCCTCGCCCATCGGGTGGCGGCCCATGTGCTCGACACCACCGGCGATGGCGACGTCGTAGGCGCCGAAGGCGACGGAGCCGGCGACCGCGGTGACGGCCGTCAGAGCGCCCGCGCACATGCGGTCGATGGAGTAACCGGGTACGGAGGTCGGCAGACCGGCCAGGATGCCGGCGGTACGGCCGAGGGTCAGGCCCTGGTCGCCGATCTGCGTGGTCGCGGCGATGGCGACCTCGTCGATCTTCTTCGGGTCGAGACCGGGGTTGCGGCGCAGCAGCTCCCGGATCGCCTTCACGACGAGGTCGTCGGCCCGGGTCTCGTGGTAGATGCCCTTCGGGCCCGCCTTGCCGAACGGGGTACGGACGCCGTCGACGAAGACGACGTCCCTGACGGTACGAGGCACGATGGCTCTCCTCCAGGTGCGGGATGGCACTGCTGCGACACGCAAGCGCTGAGCGCGCGCTCAGGAACCATGCTACTTGTGGGTAACGTAGCTGCCCAGTCCCGGAGGGCCAAGCGGTGAACGTCACACCCGGGACGGGGCCGAAGTCACCCTGGCGCTCAGCCCCGCGGCGGAGCCGTCGAGCCCCGTGGTGTCAGCACGGGCGTGGGCACCGGATGCGATCCCGGGCCCGACCCGGTGATCACGCCGAACAGTGTCCGCGCCGCCTCCGCGCCGAAACCGTGCACGTCATGGCTCATCGCGGAGAGCGTCGGATGGGTCAGCCGGCACAGCTGGGAGTCGTCCCAGGCGAGAAGCGAGACATCGCCCGGCACACCGAGCCCCATCTCGGCCGCCACGGCCAGCCCGGCCACCGCCATGATGTCGTTGTCGTAAACGATTGCCGTCGGCCGGTCCGCCGGAGCGGCGGTCAGCATCGACCGGGTCGCCCGTGCCCCCGCCTCCCCGGAGTAGTCGGTGGCGACCTGCCACGCCCCGGCCAGCCCCAGCGTCCGCGCCGCCGCGTCGAAGGCCGCGGTCCGCATCACCGTGTGGCCGAGCGCCGCCGCGCCCCCCACCCGTGCGATCCGCCGGTGCCCGAGCGCCGCGAGATAGCGCACCGCCTCCGTCACCGCCGTCGCGTCGTCGGTCCACACGGACGTCAGGCTCCCGGTCAGCGTGGGGTGCCCCACCGCCACCACGGGCATCCCGAGCCGCTCGGCCGCCGCCACCCGGGGATCGTCGGCGCGGAAGTCGACCAGGATCGAGCCGCCGATCTGCCGCCCCCGCCACCAGGACTCCAGGAGCCCCGCCTCCTCCTCGGCGGTACGCACCAGCCTCAGCAGCAGCGAGCAGGAGTGCTCGGTCAGCACGCTCTCCACGCCCGAGACGAACTCCATGTAGAACGGCTCCAGTCCCAGCATCCGCGCCGGCCGGCAGATCGCCAGCCCCACCACGTCCACGCGCGAACTCGACAGCGAGCGCGCCGTGAGGTTCGGTTCCCAGCCCAACTCCCGCGCCGCCGCGAAGATCCGGTCCCGGGTGGCCTCCGACAGTCCCGGCTTGCGGTTGAAGGCGAGCGACACGGCGCCCTTGGACACGCCGGCGCGCGCCGCCACGTCCTTTATGGTGACGCGGGCCGACGGGGAGGCTGTCATCGAGCGGGCTCCTGGCAGTACAGCGCGGCCCGGGCGGCGGCGGCATCCGGAGTCTCCCAGCCCTCCACCCCGATGGTCACCCGCTCCCCGGGCAGCAGGGTCACGAGCCCCCGGTCGGCCCGAGTCCCCGGCCCCAGCCGGTCGGCCTGGAGCAGCAGATCCCGTACGAGGGTGCGGGCCGTGACCGTGACGCTCCCCGGGGCCACGTTCACCTCGAACTGCGGCCACGGGTAGGGGATGTCACGGTCGGGCGCCGGGAAGTGCGCGGCCCGCAGCCCGCCCTGGCCCGCGGCCTCGCCCGACCCGGGGGACCCGACCGCGTCGGCCACCAGGAACTCCTTCGCCCCGGCCGGCTCCAGGTCCGCCGGCACCCGCACCGCGTCCACCACCCGGGCGCCGACCGCCAGTTCCACGCTCGCCGCGGCCAGCACCTCCCCCGCCACGGACATCCGCCGCAACGACACCGTGCCCACCCACGGCTCACCCGACTGGTTCACGGCGGCCAACACCAGGCCGCCGTCGCGTACCTGGAAGGTGAGCAGCCGGTCCGCATAGAGCCGCCGCAACTCGTGGTACAGCGGTTTCTCCCACCCGTCCCCGTCGATCGCCGCCCAGGACGTCACCGGCCAGCAGTCGTTGAGCTGCCAGACGATCGTGCCCGCGCACACCGGCCAGTGCGACCGCCAGTGCTCGATCCCGGTCGCCACGGCGCGCGCCTGGTTGACCTGGGTGAGGTAGTGCCAGCGGTCGAAATCGCCCGCCGGTACGGCGAAATGGCGGGCGAGGCCGCGCTCCAGCTTGCCGTTGCCGTCCTCGGCCTTCTGGTGGTGCAGCATGCCGGGGGAGTCCGCCGCGAGCTCCTCGCCGGGCAGCGCCCGCACCAGCGTCGCGTGGGCGGGCGGCGCCTGCCAGCCGAACTCGGCCACGAAACGCGGTACTTCGCTCCGGTACTCGGCGTAGTCCCGCCGGTTCCACACGTCCCACGAGTGATGCGTCCCGTGTGCCGGGTCATTGGGATGGTGCCCCCACGAACCCGACCACGGGCTCCCCGCCGTGTACGGCCGCGTCGGATCCAACTCGGCCACGACACGCGGAAGCACACCCAGGTAGTACCCCTCGCCCCAGGAGTCACCGCCGAGCCGTGCCTCCCATCCCCAGTCCCTGAACCCCCACAGGTTCTCGTTGTTGCCGTTCCACAACACCAGCGACGGATGTGGCATCAACCGGACGACGTTCTCGCGGGCCTCCGCCTCCACCTCGCCCCGCAACGGCTGCTCCTCGGGGTAGGCCGCGCACGCGAACGGGAAGTCCTGCCACACCAGCAGCCCCAGTTCGTCGCAGGCGTCGTAGAAGTCCTCGCTCTCGTAGATACCGCCGCCCCAGACCCGGACCAGGTCGACCCCGGCGTCGGCCGCCTGCCGCAACCGCTTCCGGTAACGCTCCCGGGTCACCCGGGACGGAAACACGTCGTCCGGGATCCAGTTCACGCCCCTGGCGAAGAGCCGCTCCCCGTTCACCACAAGGGTGAAACCGGTTCCGTGGGCGTCCGCGGAGGTGTCCAGCCCGACGCTGCGGAACCCGACGCGCCGCCGCCACACATCGAGCGGCGCGCTTCCGTGATGCAGGGTCAACTCGGCCTCGTACAGCGGTTGCCCGCCGTATCCGCGCGGCCACCACAGCTCGGCGTCCGGTACCTCGACGCGCACGACACCGCTGGTGCCCGTCACCTCGGCGCGCGCCGACCGTCCCGCCACCCGGGCCTCCAGCGTGAGCCCGGCCTCCACCCGGGTCCGCTCCACCTCCACCCGCAGTTCGACGACCCCGACGCCCTCTTCGACGGTCACCAGCGGGCGCACCCGGGCGAGCCGCGCCGTCGACCAGCGCTCCACCCGCACCGGCCGCCAGATCCCGGCCGTCACCAGAGTGGGCCCCCAGTCCCAGCCGAACGAGCAGGCCATCTTGCGGAGGTACTGGTACGGCTCGGTGTAGGAGGAGGGGCGGTCGCCGACCTTGCCGCGCACGGCCTCCGCCTCGGCGTAGGCCGAGACGAAACGGACCGCCAGCGGCCCCTCGAGCCCCGTCACGTCGAAGCGGTACGAGCGGTGCATGTTCCGCACCCGGCCGAGCGGCTGACCGTTCAGGGTGATCTCCGCGACCGTGTCCAGTCCGTCGAAGACCAGGTCGGTCTGCTCGTGCCCGGACGGGCCGGCCGGCAGCTCCCGCTCGTACGTCCACTCACGCCGCCCCACCCACGCGACCTCCTTCTCGCCCAGGCCGACGAAGGGGTCCGGGATCACCCCGGCGGCGAGCAGATCGGTGTGCACACAGCCCGGCACCACGGCCGGGAACGGCTTTCCCTCGTGCCGCAGGTGCCATCCGTCGTCGAGCGGTGAGGCCTCCAGCATGCGCACTCCCTAAACCGGTCAAGCCCACAACTGAGCGCCACTTCTTCATCGTTGGCGGGAATCGGACTTTACCGGTTGAGGAAAGCGCTGCCAGAGTGCCGAATCAGCCAACCCGCTCGTGTTCGACAACCCGCTCGTGTTCGAGCAACCCGCACGTGCTCGTCCGTCCCGAGAACATCCCGAGAACGGAAGTGATGCACATGAACCGCCGTACCGTCACGGTCCTCGCCACGGTCGCCGGAGCCGCTCTGCTGCTCCCGGGCTGCACCGGCACCGGAGGCAGCGCGAAAGGCGCGGACGCCGAGGCGCCCGACGACCCCGCCGCAGTCAGCGGAACCATCACGGTCCTCACCGTGCGCACCGACCTCGTGCAGGACGGCACGATGAAGAAGTACGCCGCCGAGTTCAACAGGACCTATCCCAGGGTCAAGGTGAAGTTCCAGGCCCTCACCAACTACGAGGCCGAGATCAAGATCCGGATGAACACGGACGACTACGGCGATGTCCTGCTGATCCCCGCGGTCATCAAGAAGAACGACTACCCGAAGTTCTTCGCCTCCCTCGGCACCGCCGCCGAACGCGGCAAGAAGTACCGCTTCACCGACTTCACCACCGTCGACGGCAAGGTCTACGGCCAGAGCCCGGTCGGTGTGATGCCCGGCTTCGTCTACAACAAGCGGGTCTGGAAGGAGGCGGGGGTCACCGAATGGCCCACCACCCCGGCCGAGTTCCTCGCCGACCTGAAGGCGATCAAGGCGAAGACCGACGCGATCCCCTACTACACCAACTTCGCCGCGCAGTGGCCCCTGACCTCGTGGACGTATGTCGACGGCTCCGTCCACTGCGACCCGCAGGCGACCACGAAACTCGCCGAGGGCGACCCCTGGGCCGAGAACTCCGACCTGCGCGTCGGGGACACCCTGCTGTACGACATCGTCAAGCAGGGCCTCGCCGAGAAGGACCCGACGACCAGCAACTGGGAAGAGTCCAAACCCCGCACGGCCAAGGGCGAGATCGCCACCCAGTGGCTCGGCACCTGGGCGATCATCCAGTTCCAGGACGCCGCGAAGAAGGCCGGCGTGAACCCGGACGACATCGGTTTCATGCCGTTCCCCGCCCAGACGGACGGCACCTTCTGCGCGACGGTCGGCCCCGACTACAACCAGGCCGTCAACGTCCACTCCCCGCACAAGGAGGCGGCCCGCGCCTGGATCGACTGGTTCACCGACAAGTCCGGCTACGACAAGGACAACCTGGCGATCTCCCCGCTCAAGGACGCGCCCATGCCCGAGGTGCTGAAGCCGTACGAGGAGGCGGGCGTCAAGCTCATCGAGCTGGACGACGCGGCGGGCGCGAAGGTCAAGCTGATCGACGACGAGTCCGAGGTCGGTATCTACAAGCCCGAGTACCGCCAGGACCTGGTCGACCTGGCGCGCGGCGCCAAGAAGGGCAGTCTGGACGACTTCCTCGGCGGACTCGGCAAGAAGTGGACCGAGACGCAAGCGACCGTGAGCGACTGATGGCGCACGCGCACACGCACCCCCCGGCGCACCGCGCCGAGCAGACGGACTCCGAGGCCGCGAAACCGGTTTCGAAACGCGCCGCACCCGCCCCGGCCCCACGCCGGGCGCGCACCTGGCGGCTGCTGACCCCCTGGCTGTTCCTGCTCGCCCCGCTCGTCCTGCTGATCACCTTCACCTACGCGCCGATCGCCAACATGGTCGCCTACAGCTTCACCGACTGGGACGGCGTGAGCCCCGAACTGCACTACACGGGCGCCGAGAACTACAAGGAGATCTTCACCAGGGAGGACCTCTTCCAGGTGTTCTGGGTAAGCGGCTACTACCTGGTTGCCTCGGTGATCCAGATCATTGCCGCGCTCTACTTCGCGACAATCCTGAGTTTCAGCATCCGTTTCCGGAACTTCTTCAAGGGCGTGCTCTTCTTCCCGTCCCTGGTGAACGGCGTGGCAATCGGTTTCGTCTTCCTCTACTTCTTCCAGGACGGCGGCACCTTCGACACGGTCCTCGGCCTCTTCGGGCAGCACACCGACCACGCCTGGCTGGGCACCCCGGCCTCGGCGAACACCTCGCTGGCCGGCGTCTCGATCTGGCGCTACCTCGGGATGAACTTCGTCCTGTTCCTCGGCGCGATCCAGTCCGTCCCGGGGGAGCTGTACGAGGCGGCCGAACTGGACGGCGCCGGCCGCTGGCACCAGTTCCGCTACATCATCCTGCCCGGCATCAAGCCGGTGCTGACCCTGACGGTGATCCTTTCCGTCTCGGGTTCCCTCTCGGCCTTCGAGATCCCGTACATCATGACCGGCGGGGCGACCGGTACCGAGACCTTCGTGATCCAGACCGTGAAGCTGGCCTTCCAGTTCAACAAGACGGGGCTCGCCTCGGCGGCGGCGGTCGTGCTGCTGCTGATCATCCTGCTGGTGACCTGGGTGCAGCGACGTCTTGTCCCCGACGACAGGGTGGACCTCGTATGACACGCCGTGCCGTGGCCCGTGCCCTCGTGTACCTGTCGCTGATCGCCGCGACGCTGGTCGTCCTGCTCCCGCTGGGCGTCGTACTGCTGACCTCGCTGAAGACCGAGAAGGAGACGGCGAACGGCAGCGCGGCGCTCACCCTGCCGCACGACCCGTTCAACTTCCACAACTACGTGACGGCGTTCCGGGACGGCGGCATGCTCACGGCCTTCGGCAACACCGCCTTCATCCTCGTCGTCTCGGTCGGCGGAACCGTTCTCATCGGGTCGATGACGGCGTACGCGATCGACCGGTTCACCTTCCGTTTCCGGAAACTGGTGATCGCCCTGTTCCTGATCGCCGCGCTGGTCCCCGGGGTGACCACCCAGGTGGCCACCTTCCAGATCGTCCACAGCCTCGGCATGTTCGACACCCGCTGGGCCCCGATCGCCCTCTACATGGGTACGGACATCGTCTCGATCTACATTTTCCTGCAGTTCGTGCGCTCGATCCCGATCTCCCTGGACGAGGCCGCCCGCCTCGACGGCGCCAACGCCTTCACGATCTACCGGAAAATTATCTTTCCGTTGCTGAAACCGGCGATAGCGACGGTCGTGATCGTGAAGGGGATCGCCGTCTACAACGACTTCTACATCCCCTTCCTCTACATGCCCTCACAAGATCTTGGCGTGATCTCGACGTCCCTGTTCCGCTTCAAGGGCCCCTACGCGGCCCACTGGGAAACGATCTCGGCAGGAGCCGTGCTGGTCATCCTGCCGACACTGATCGTCTTCCTCGCACTCCAGAAATACATCTACAACGGTTTCATGAGAGGAGCGACGAGGTAACCGCTTGCGGCTCGTGGGCCTCTCGCGGCTCCCGTGCCCGGTACACCTCGTGCGTCTCCTGCGGCTCGTACCCAGGCGCCCCGGACCGGTCCGCGGCGGTCAGGCGCCCTGGCCGGCCAGCGCCGCGGCGAGCACCGGAGCGACCTGCTCCACCTGCCACGGCCGCGCCCCGTACGAAGCGAGCGCACCGGCGACCGCTTCCTCCTCGGCCGCCGGAGGCTCCCAGCAGACCCGGCGCACCGCGTCCGGGGCGATCAGGTTCTCCTGCGGCATGTTCAGTTCCTCGGCCAGCGCGGAGACGGCGGTCCGCGCCGCGGACAGCCGCGCCGCGGCCACGGGGTCCTTGTCGGCCCAGGCCCGCGGCGGTGGCGGGCCCGCCACCGGCTGCCCCGGCTGCGGCAGCTGCGCCTCGCTCAGCGCCTTCGCCCGGTCGACCGCCGCCTGCCACTGCTCCAGCTGCCGCCGGCCCATCCGGTGCCCGAACCCGTTCAGCGCGCCCAGCGCCTGCACGTCCGCCGGGAGCGACAGCGCCGCCTCCACGATGGCCGCGTCCGACAGCACCTTGCCCGGGGACACGTCCCGCCGCTGCGCGATCCGGTCCCGCGTCTGCCACAGCTCCCGCACGACCCCCAGCTGCCGCCGCCGGCGCACCTTGTGCATGCCGGACGTCCGGCGCCACGGGTCCTTGCGGGGCTCGGCCGGCGGGGCGGAGGCGATGGCGTCGAACTCCTGCCGGGCCCAGTCCAGCTTGCCCTGCCGGTCCAGTTCCTTCTCCAGCGCGTCGCGCAGGTCGACGAGGAGCTCGACGTCGAGAGCCGCGTACCGCAGCCAGGGGTCGGGCAGCGGCCGGGTGGACCAGTCCACCGCGGAGTGGCCCTTCTCGAGGACGAAGCCCAGTACTCCCTCGACCATCGCGCCGAGGCCGACCCGCGGGAATCCGGCGAGCCGTCCGGCCAGCTCGGTGTCGAACAGCCGCGTCGGCACCATGCCTATCTCGCGCAGACACGGCAGGTCCTGGGTGGCCGCGTGCAGGACCCATTCCACGCCGGACAGGGCCTCGCCGAGCGCGGAGAGGTCGGGGCAGCCCACGGGGTCGATCAGCGCGGTGCCGGCGCCCTCGCGGCGCAGCTGCACCAGATAGGCGCGCTGTCCGTAGCGGTAGCCGGAGGCGCGCTCGGCGTCCACGGCGACGGGGCCGGTGCCCGCGGCGAAGGCGGCGATCACCTCGGCGAGGGCGGACTCGTCGGCGATCACCGGAGGAATGCCCTCGCGCGGTTCGAGCAAAGGTGTCGGCGCCCCGGAATCAGCTGATCCGCCGTCGTCCGGAGGGGCGCCTCCGGTGGTTCGCAGTGAACTGGCTGCTGCGGTTTCTTGGGCGYCGGAGGGTCGTAAACCAGTCAGGACGGTGAACGAAGGGGAAGGGGTCGGGAAGAAACCGGGCAGAGACGGGAGAAGCCGGGCCGGGGGTCACGGGCGTTCCCGGGGGAGACCCCCGGGTGCCGGGCGGGTCTCAGTGGATGATGCCGGTCCGCAGGGCCACCGCGACCATGCCGGCGCGGTCGCCCGTGCCGAGCTTCCGGGCGATGCGGGCGAGGTGGCTCTTGACGGTCAGCGCGGACAGCCCCATCGAGACGCCGATCGCCTTGTTGGACTGGCCTTCCGCGACCAGTCGCAGCACCTCGACCTCACGGCCGGAGAGCTCGCGGTAGCCGCCCGGGTGACTCGGGGCACCCGGGGGGCGGCGGTGCAGGCGGGCGGCGGAGCCCATGGGGGCGGCACCGGGTCGGCTGGGGAGGCCGAGGTTGGTGCGGGTGCCGGTGACGACGTAGCCCTTGACGCCGCCCGCGAGGGCGTTGCGCACGGCGCCGATGTCGTCGGCGGCGGAGAGGGCGAGCCCGTTGGGCCAGCCCGCGGCGCGGGTCTCCGACAGCAGGGTGAGGCCGGAGCCGTCGGGCAGGTGGACGTCGGCGACGCAGATGTCACGGGGGTTGCCGATGCGGGGACGAGCCTCCGCGATGGACGAGGCCTCGATGACGTCGCGCACACCGAGCGCCCACAGATGGCGGGTGACGGTGGAGCGGACGCGCGGGTCGGCCACGACCACCATGGCGGTGGGCTTGTTCGGGCGGTAGGCGACCAGGCTTGCGGGCTGCTCGAGGAGAACGGACACCAGGCCTCCTGGGTGGGGGACGGGAGCCGGCTCGCGGGGCTTGTGGGGAGGAAGCCGGGACGAACCGTGCTTTCAAGGTCACAGTCGTCTTCGGCAGCGAACCCGGGGTCCTTTAGAGAATGATCACGATCTAGTGAGTAACAATACGTGCAATTCGGACACGCGATCGATCATCCGAAGATCGAGTCGGTTTAACTGGGTGTCTTACGGGATCGAAAATGGCCGTATCGACAAAGAGATGGTCAACGTGACTGGGGCCCCCTGCGCTGCGGCAGCGTCACCACCGAAGCGTCCCCCGGGCCGGCCGGCGGCAGCCCCGCCACCTGCGCCAGCAGATCGCACCAGGCCGCCAGGTGCGCCCCCGCCTCCGGGACCCCGCCCAGCCCCTCACGCGGTGTCCAGGAGGCCCTGATCTCGATCTGTGAGGTCGCCGGGCGCTCCGCCAGCCCGCCGAAGTAGTGCGAACTCGCGCGCGTGACCGTCCCGCTCGGCTCGCCGCAGGCCAGCCCGCGCGCCTGGAGCGCGCCGGTCAGCCACGACCAGCACACCTCCGGCAGCAGCGGGTCGGCGGCCATCTCCGGCTCCAGTTCGGCCCGCACGAGGGTCACCAGCCGGAACGTTCCGCGCCAGGCGTCGTGCCCGGCCGGGTCGTGCAGCAGCACCAGCCGGCCGTCGGCCAGGTCCTGGTCGCCGTCCACGACCGTCGCCTCCAGCGCGTACGCGAACGGGGCGAGCCGCTTCGGGGCCGGTGTCGGCTCCGCCTCGATCTGCGGCCGCAGCCGGGCCGCCCTCAGTTGGTCGACGGCCGCCCGGAACGGCGGTGGAGCCGACCTGGTCCCATCCGGGTCCCCCTCGTTCGCGTCATCCATCCCGCCAGCGCCGTCCGACAGTCGTCCCTGAGCCGCAGCCATGCGGGGAAGGTTAAGGGGAACGGGGCCTTCGCGCAGGGCAAGACACCCGTGCGGGGCTCGCGGGCGGGTGCGCGCTGGGCGAACAGGCGCACGGGCCGCGCACGGCCGAGGCGCTCGACGGGGGCGGGGCACGGCGGCACTCGAGCCCGGCTCGGGAGCGGCAGGGGGCGGCCTCACCGCCTCCGGCGCCGTGCGAGACTTGCCGTCGTGAGTGCGAACGAGAGCCCGGCGGGCCGGAAGCCGACAGCGACCTACGACAGTGCCTTCCTGAAGGCGTGCAGGCGTGAACCGGTGCCGCACACGCCCGTGTGGTTCATGCGGCAGGCCGGGCGGTCCCTGCCGGAGTACCGCAAGGTCCGCGAGGGCGTTCCGATGCTCGAGTCCTGCATGCGGCCCGAGCTGGTCACCGAGATCACCCTCCAGCCGGTGCGCCGCCACGACGTGGACGCGGCGATCTACTTCAGCGACATCGTCGTCCCGCTCAAGGCCATCGGTATCGACCTCGACATCAAGCCGGGCGTCGGACCGGTCGTCGAGCGCCCGATCCGCACCCGCGCCGACCTCGCCCAGCTGCGCGACCTCACCCCCGAGGACGTCTCCTACGTC
This sequence comes from Streptomyces sp. Root1310, assembly GCF_001426425.1. Classification (NCBI taxonomy): domain Bacteria; kingdom Bacillati; phylum Actinomycetota; class Actinomycetes; order Kitasatosporales; family Streptomycetaceae; genus Streptomyces; species Streptomyces sp. Root1310. Next base: position 295,644 of record NZ_LMEQ01000032.1, read on the forward strand.
ACCGAGGCCATCGGCCTGCTGACCGCCGAACTCGGCGCCACCCCGCTCATCGGTTTCGCGGGCGCTCCTTTCACCCTCGCGAGCTACCTCGTCGAGGGCGGTCCGTCCCGCACGTACGAGAACGCCAAGGCGATGATGTACGGCGACCCCGAGCTCTGGGCCGACCTGCTCGACCGTCTCGCGGAGATCACCTCCGCCTTCCTGAAGGTGCAGATCGAGGCCGGCGCCAGCGCCGTCCAGCTCTTCGACTCCTGGGCCGGCGCGCTCGCCCCGGCCGACTACCGCCGCTCCGTGCTGCCCGCCTCCGCGAAGGTCTTCCGCGCGGTCGAGGGGTACGGCGTCCCGCGCATCCACTTCGGAGTGGGCACCGGCGAACTGCTCCGGCTGATGGGCGAGGCCGGGGCGGACGTCGTCGGCGTCGACTGGCGCGTCCCGCTCGACGAGGCCGTCCGCCGCGTCGGACCCGGCAAGGCCCTCCAGGGCAACCTCGACCCGACCGTCCTGTTCGCCGGCACCGAGGCCGTCGAGACCAAGACCCGCGAGGTCCTCGACGCGGCCGCCGGCCTCGAGGGCCACGTCTTCAACCTCGGACACGGCGTCATGCCGTCCACCGACCCGGACGCGCTCACCCGCCTCGTCGAGTACGTCCACACGCAGACCGCCCGCTGACCCCTGTCACCAGGTGTGCCGGGGGCGCGCCCGTCTGCCGAACAGCAGGCCGCGCGGCTCCGGCGGCGGGGGCGTGCCCGGCTTGAGCGGCCAGGCGAGCACCATGCCGGCGAGGAAGCCGACGACGTGCGCCGCGTACGCCACGGTGCCGGCGCCGGACACGCCCTCCCCGGAGGAGTACACCGCCTGGAGCACGAACCAGAAGCCCAGCACCAGCCAGGCGGGAAGCCGCAGCGGCAGAAACACCAGGAACGGGACGAGCACCCACACCCTGGCCTTCGGGTACAGCACCAGATAGGCGCCCAGTACCCCCGCGATCGCCCCCGACGCGCCGATCAGCGGATCGGTCGAGTCGGCGTTGAGCAGGGCGAAACCGTACGACGCCGCGTAGCCGCAGGCGGCGTAGAAGAGGGCGAAGCGAACGTGCCCCATGCGGTCCTCGATGTTGTTGCCGAAGATCAGCAGGAACAGCATGTTGCCCAGCAGGTGCAGCCAGCCGCCGTGCAGGAACATCGCGCTCAGCACGCTCAGCGCGGGCGACTTGTCGTAGCCCGGCGGGGCCAGCACACAGCCCGCGCCGCGCACGTCGCCGGTGGGGACGAGCTGGGGGAGCTGATGGTGAATCAACTCCCTTGGTACGGCGGCGTAATGCTCCAGAAAAGCGTGCAGATGACACGTCTGGGCCAGGCTGCTGTCGCCCGCCGTGGAGCCGGACAGGCCGGGCATGAACAGGAAGACGAAGACGTTCGCCGCGATGAGGGCGTACGTCACCACCGGAGTGCGGCGCACGGGATTCACGTCATGGACGGGGATGACCACAAGGGAGTTCTGCCCCCGATCCGTTCGGCGAACCGGTGAACGGGGATCCCCACGGGCGCGTATGAACCGTCAACTGCTCGCGGCACGAGGAAGGCGGGCCGCGGGGACGACGTGAGGATCAGGCGATGAACGACCGAGTTACTCCCCCCATGCACGCCACTCCCGACGGAGAGGCGGAGATCTCCCTGGTGATCCGGCTGCCCTGGGAGGACGTGGCGCGGCTCGGCCAGGAGGCCGGGCGGCTCGCCGCGCAGATGCAGCGGCCGGTGACGCTGGACGAGGCCGTCAGCAGCCGTCTGCGGTCGCGGCCGGCCCCCGCGGCGCACGCGAAGCCCACCGAGCAGCCGGCCGCGGCGGCGGTCTCCGCGCTGCCGCGACTGAGTGGAACCGCTTGAGCAACTTTTGCGGGGTCCGCTTTGGGCAACGTCATGGAACCGCTTGAGCAACTCTGCGGGGTCCGCTTTGGGCAACGTTGTGGAACCGCTTGAGCAACATTGCGGGGTCCGCTTTGGGCAACGTTGTGGAACCGCTTGAGCAACATTGCGGGGTCCGCTTCGGGCAACGTTGTGGAACCGCTTGAGCAACTTTGCGAGGTCCGCTTGAGCAACGTGGTGGGAACCGCTTGAGCAACTTTGCGGGGTCCCGGCGTGCGAGGCCGGGCACCCGAGGTCGGAGTGCGCGGGGGCTGGTGGCGCAGCCCCCCGCGCCGCTCGGCCCGCTCACCCCGACGCCGGGGCCGGGCTAGCCGCCGCGCACCTTCGCCGAGGCCTTCCTGGCCGCCACCAGTACGGGATCCCACACCGGTGAGAACGGCGGCGCGTACCCGAGGTCCAGGGCCGTCATCTGTTCCACCGTCATCCCGGCCGTCAACGCCACCGCCGCGATGTCGACGCGTTTGCCCGCGCCCTCCCGCCCCACGATCTGGAGGCCCAGCAGACGGCCCGTCCTTCGCTCGGCGAGCATTTTGACCGTCATGGGGGAGGCACCGGGGTAGTAACCGGCCCGGCTGGTCGACTCGATGGTGACCGCTTCGAACCGGAGGCCGACGCGACGGGCGTCCTTCTCACGGAGCCCCGTGCGGGCGATCTCCAGATCGCACACCTTGCTGACGGCCGTGCCGACCACGCCGGGGAACGTGGCGTACCCGCCCCCGACGTTGGTGCCGATGACCTGGCCGTGCTTGTTCGCGTGGGTGCCCAGGGCGATGTGGCGCTCCTGGCCGGAGACCAGGTCCAGGACCTCGACGCAGTCACCGCCGGCCCAGACGGTTCCGTCGGCCAGGGGCCCGCGCACCCGCATCGCCAGGTCTGTGAGGAGCCCGCCGTGCGCGCCCAGGGGCAGACCGGCGGCCTGGGCGAGCCCGGTCTCCGGACGGACCCCGATGCCCAGCACCACCACGTCCGCCGGATACTCGGCGTCCTGGGTGACCACCGCCCGTACGTGACCGTCCCCGGCGGTGCGCAGTGCGGTGACCTCGGTGTCGTTCACCATGGTGATGCCCAGGCCCTCCATGGCCCGGCGCACCAGCCGTCCCATGTCCGGGTCGAGGGTCGACATCGGCTCGCTGCCCCGGTTGACGACCGTCACCTCGAAGCCGCGCTTGATGAGCGCCTCGGCCATCTCCACGCCGATGTAGCCCGCCCCCACGACCACGGCCCGCTTCCCCCGCGCGCGTGCCAGCGTGTCGATCAGCGCCTGCCCGTCGTCCAGGGTCTGCACCCCGTGCACGCCCTCGGCGTCCACGCCCGGCAGGTCCGGCCGGATCGGGCGGGCCCCGGTCGCGATGACGAGCTTGTCGTACGACGTCCAGGACTCCGCCCCGGAATCCACCGCACGCGCGCGTACCCGCCGCCCCGCGACGTCGATCTCCGTGACCTCCGTGCGCAGCCGCAGGTCGATCCCCCGCGCGCGGTGTTCCTCGGGGGTGCGGGCGATCAGATCGTCCCGCCCGGTGACGTCACCGCCCACCCAGTACGGGATGCCGCACGCCGAGAAGGACGTGAAGTGGCCGCGCTCGAAGGCCACGATCTCCAGCTCCCCGGGCCCCTTCAGACGGCGGGCCTGGGACGCCGCGGACATGCCCGCGGCGTCCCCGCCGATCACCACCAGTCGCTCGATGCTCATACGAACACGCTACGGGGGGCTCGCAGTTCAGCGCTGCTCGGGCTCGCCCGCCCCCGCCTCGGCCCGCCCGGCCCCGGCCCGCCCGGCTGCGGTCGGCGCGGCCTCCGCCTGCCCGGCCTCCGGCCGCGCGGATCCGCTCTGCCCGGGCACGCTCAACCGGGCCCGGCTCGCCTCCGCCGCCCTCCGGCGCGGTCGCACCAGCCGGAGCCACGCCAGCACGAGCAGCACGCCCACGGCGAGGAACGGCAGCGCCGCGCCGAACACGACGGCGATCCAGCGCAGCGTCGTCACGAACGCGTCCCAGCCGCCCGCCAGTGCGTCCACGAACCCGGGATCGTCGTCCTCGGCGGCCGGCACGACCGGCTTCTCCGACAGGGTCAGCGTGACGGTCGCCAGGCTCGTGCGGTCCTTCAGAGACGCCTGCTGGGCGAGCAGGGCCTCGAGGTCGGACTCCCGGCTGCTCAACTCGCCCTCCAGGGTGACCACGTCGCTCAGCTTCGTGGCCCGGTCCATCAGCTCGCGGACCCGGGCGACGCTGGCGCGCTGCGAGGCGATGCGGCTTTCGACGTCGACCACCTGGTCGGTGACGTCCTGGGCCTTCGCCGTGCGCTCCAGGAGCTTGCCCGCGCCCTGCAGAGCGGCGAGCACGTCGTCGTACTTCTCGACGGGCACCCGCAGCACCACCCGGGTCCGCTCGGCGCCCTCGCCGTCCCGGACCGTCGTCTCGTCGCCGATGTAACCGCCCGCGTTCTCGGTGGTCGCGCGAGCCTCGTCCAGGGCCTTGGGCACGTCCTTGACCTGCACGGTCAGGGAGGCGGTGCGGATGATGCGGTTGACGGTGAGGCCGGGTGCGGAGGTGGCCTTCGAGCCGCTCGCGCCCGCGCCCTCCTTCGCGTCCTGCGCCGCGTCCACGTCACCGGCGCCGGCCTCCCCGACGGCGGCCTTGTCGGCCGTGCTGCTCGCGCCCGAGTCGGCGGCGCCGCTGCATCCGCTGAGTGCCAGGGCCGCGGCCAGCAGGATGCCGGCCAGGGCGTGGGAGGGCCGTGCGGAACGCCGTACGGAGCGTCCTGCGGAACGTCGTGTGCGCATATGGGTGTACCCCCGGGACGGTGACTGCTGTGACGCTCCTTCGACGCCCGGGCGGGCCGGGACGTTGGCGCGGACAGGTTCCGAACAGGTCACGGTCGGGACGCGGGGAGGACACCGGGTGCCGCGACGGCGGTGTCAGTGGGGTCTGAGAGAGTGGACGCATGAGCTCAACGGGTACGGGCACGGGGCAGCACGTCATCGTCGTCGGAGCCGGGATCGCCGGGCTGGCGGCGGCCCACCGGCTGCTGGCGCGCGGGGCGCGGGTGACCGTCCTCGAGGCCTCCGAGCGGGTGGGGGGCAAGCTGCTGCCCGGCGAGATCGCGGGCGTGCGCGCGGACTTCGGCGCCGAGTCGATGCTGGCCCGCCGGCCCGAGGCGGTCGACCTCGCGCGCGAGGTGGGCCTCTCCGAGCGCCTTCAGCCGCCGGCCACCGCGACGGCCTCGATCTGGACCCGCGGCGCGCTGCGCCCCATGCCCAAGGGCCACGTCATGGGCGTGCCCGGCACGGCGGCCGCCCTCGCCGGAGTTCTCTCCGACGAGGGGCTCGCCCGGATCGAGCGCGACGCCGACCTGCCCCGCACCGAGGTCGGGGACGACGTCGCCGTCGGGGAGTACGTGGCGGCCCGCCTCGGCCGCGAGGTCGTCGACCGCATCGTCGAACCGCTCCTCGGCGGGGTGTACGCCGGTGACGCCTACCGGATCTCGATGCGCTCCGCCGTCCCGCAGCTCTACCGGGCGGCACTCACCCACACCTCGCTGACGGAGGCCGTCCGCGCGATCCAGGCGAAGGCCGCCGCCGGCCAGCAGACCGGCCCGGTGTTCATGGGCCTCGAAGGCGGCGTCGGCTCCCTGCCGCTCGCGGTCGCCCGGTCCGTGGAGGCGCGCGGCGGCGAGATCCGCACGCGCGTGCCCGTCACCGGACTGCGCCGCGCACCCGGCGGAGGCTGGCACGTCACGGCGGGGGAGCGGGTGCTGCCCGCCGACGCCGTGGTCGTCGCCGTGCCCGCGCCGGCCGCCGCCGCGCTCCTGGCCGCCGAGTCCCCGGGGGCCGCCACCGCACTGCGCACGGTGGAATACGCCTCCATGGCCCTGGTCACCCTCGCCTACCGGCGCGCCGACACCGCCGACGCCCTGCCCGACGGCAGCGGTTTCCTCGTCCCGCCGGTCGACGGACGCACCATCAAGGCGTCCACCTTCTCCTCCCGGAAATGGGGCTGGATCGCCGACGAGGACCCGGACACGGTCGTGCTGCGCACCTCCGTGGGGCGCTACGGAGAGACGGAGATCCTGGGCCGCGAGGACGCCGGCCTCGTCGACGTCTCCCGGCACGACCTGCGCGCGGCCACCGGCCTGGACGCCACGCCCCTCGAAACCCGCGTCACCCGCTGGACCGACGGACTGCCGCAGTACCCGGTCGGCCACCACGCGCGCGTGGCCCGCATCCGCGAGCACGTCGCCGAACTCCCCGGCCTCGCGGTCTGCGGCGCCCCCTACGACGGCGTGGGCATCCCGGCCTGCATCGCGAGCGCGTACGCGGCGGTCGACCAGCTCGGCGGAGACCTGAGCGCCGCACGGGAGCTCGCGGCCAACCCGGTGCAGAGTCTGCACGGCGGAGCGGGAGAATGAGAGCCATGAGTGACGACGCCCCCACCACCGAGTCCGGCAGGGTCCCGAACAAGGGCAAGCTGGCCAAGGACCTCAACGAGGTCATCCGCTACACGCTGTGGTCCGTCTTCAGGCTGAAGGACGTGCTGCCCGAGGACCGCGCCGGTTACGCCGACGAGGTCCAGGAGCTGTTCGACCAGCTCGCCGCCAAGGACGTGACGATCCGCGGCACCTATGACGTGTCCGGCCTGCGCGCCGACGCCGACGTCATGATCTGGTGGCACGCCGAGACCGCCGACCAGCTCCAGGAGGCGTACAACCTCTTCCGCCGTACGAAGCTGGGCCGCGCTCTGGACCCGGTCTGGTCGAACATGGCGCTGCACCGCCCCGCCGAGTTCAACCGCTCGCACATCCCGGCGTTCCTCGCCGACGAGACGCCCCGCGACTACGTGAGCGTCTACCCCTTCGTGCGCTCCTACGACTGGTACCTGCTGCCCGACGAGGACCGCCGCCGCATGCTCGCCGACCACGGCAAGATGGCCCGCGGCTACCCGGACGTCCGCGCCAACACCGTCGCCTCGTTCTCGCTGGGCGACTACGAGTGGATCCTGGCCTTCGAGGCCGACGAGCTGTACCGCATCGTCGACCTCATGCGCCACCTGCGCGCCTCGGAGGCCCGCATGCACGTCCGCGAGGAGGTCCCGTTCTACACGGGCCGTCGCAAGGACCTCACGGAGCTGGTCGCGGGCCTCGCCTGATCAGCGCCCCGGCCGGGCGGCGCGTTCCGCGGGAGCGACCGCCGGCTCTGGTTCCCGGCGCGGTGCGCAGGCCGCGCGCCGCACCGGGAGCCTGCCCTCCAGCAGGTACGCCTCCAGGTGACCGTTGACGCACCGGTTCGGGCCGCCCGCGATGCCGTGCGTGCCCGCGTCCCGCTCGGTCACCAGCACCGAGCCCGTCAGCCGCCGGTGCATCTCCAGCGCCCCCGCGTAGGGCGCCGCTGCGTCCCGCTCGGCGGCCAGGATCAGCGTCGGCGGCAGCTCGCCCGGACCGGTCCGCACGTCGACCGGCTGCTGCCGGGGCGCCGGCCAGTACGCGCACGGCAGGTTCGCCCACACGTTGTCCCACGTCTCGAACGGCGCGACGCGCGCCAGCCGCGTGTTGTCGCGGTCCCAGACCCTCCAGTCCGTCGGCCAGGACGCGTCGTTGCACTCCACGGCCGTGTACACGGCATTGGCGTTCTCCGCCTCCGCGGCGGCCTCCCGCACCGGCCCGGCCTGCGCGATCAGCTGCTTCGGATCACCCTTCAGATACTCCGACAGCGCCTGCGCCCGGGCGGGCCAGTAGTCGTCGTAGTACCCGGCCTGGAGGAACGCTCCCTGGAGCTGTCCCGGCCCCACCTTCCCGCCGGCCGGCTCCGCGGCCAGCCGGGCGCGCGCCCGCTCGTAGCTGGACAGCACCGCCTCCGCCGTCGCGCCCAGGCCGTACACGTCGTCGTGCCGCGCGATCCACTCCCGGAAGTCCGTCCAGCGGCTCTCGAACGCCGCCGACTGGTCGAGGTTGTTGCGGTACCAGATCTGCGCCGGGTCCGGGTTCACGGCCGCGTCGAACACCATCCGCCGTACGTGGGAGGGGAACAGCGTCGCGTAGACCGCACCGAAGTAGGTGCCGTACGACGCGCCCATGAACGTCAGCCGCTCCTCGCCGAGCGCGGCGCGCAGCACGTCGAGGTCGCGGGCGTTGTTGAGCGAGTTGTAGTGCCGCAGGGCGCTGCCCGACCGCTTCGCACAGCCCTGTGCGTACGCCTTGGCCTGCGCGATGCGTTCCCGCTTGTACGACTCCGAGGGGTGGTCCGGGGCCGGGGCGGGGCCCTTGAAGAAGCGCTTGGGATCCTGACAGGACAGGGGCGCCGAACGGCCCACCCCGCGCGGCTCGTAGCCGACGAGGTCGTAGGCGGCCCCGATGCGCTTCCACTCCGGCAGCAGCCCGATCAGCGGGAAGTACAGGCCCGAGCCGCCGGGACCGCCCGGGTTGAAGACCAGCGCGCCCTGCCGGGGCACCCGGTGCTTGCTGTTGTGCGGGTCCCGGTGGGTGGCCCGCACCCGGCTGACGGTGAGCTCGATCTGCTTGCCGTTCGGGGCCGCGTAGTCGAGCGGGACGGAGACCGTGCCGCACTGCATGCTGCCGGGCAGGTCCTGCGCCGCGGAGCACTTCCCGAAGTCGACGCCCTTCGCCGCGGCCCGCGCGGCGGTCAGCGCGACACCGGGCGAGCCGGACGGACCGCCGGTGTTCGGGGCGCCGCCCGCCGGGACGGCGGAGAGGGCGGTCAGCAGGAGCGCTCCTGCGGCCGAGTGGAGGGCGGCGGCTCTCATCGGGTGTCCCTTCGGTGCACGGCGGCGACAAAAGGGATGGTTGGTTCGACCGTGGGGGAAGGCAAGCACCATCGACGGGTGTCGGCGCCAATGCCCCTTGTGCGCCCCCCGGTGGTCGAGCGCGCCCCGCCTCAGTCCCGCCCGTACTGCTCACGATGGGCGAAGGCCGCCCGCAGGTCCGGCTCGCCCACCGCGCGGATCCCGCGTACGGCGACGGAGGTCAGATAGGTATGGTCGTCCCCCGTGCCGCCGGCGTGCCGCGCCAGCGCGCCCAGCAGCCGCTGCCCGGCCGGAGAGGCCCAGCGCGAGTAGGGATGCACCTCCACCCGCGCTATGGCGAGGCAGCTCAGCGTGAGCGCCAGGGGCAGCGCGAACCAGAGCGCGACGAGGTTGCGGGGTATGTCCGGGGTGGCGGGGACCAGCAGGGCGGTGGCGCCCAGCGCGAGGACGGCCACGGCGGCGACCCGTACCTGCCGCACCCCGGCCGCGACCGTCGTGCGGGCCCCGTCGGGCACCGCGAGACCGGCGCGGACCAACCGGTCGGCGAGGCCGCCCACCGCGTCCGCGGCGGCCGCAGCCGCCCGCGCCGGGGCGATACGGGACTGCCCCTCGGGCCCGATGGCCCCTATGACCGACCGCTCCATCTCGTCCCGCCCGCGCGGGTCCACCACGGTCGCCCAGCCCGTGCGGGCGAGCACCAGCCGCCGCTGCCGCGCCATCGAGACCATGGTCAGGTCGGCGACCCTGCCCGGACCACCGGACAGGAAGGCCGCCTCGTAGAGCGTCAGATCGTGTTCCCCGCCGGCGTTCTCGTCGACGGCCGCCGCCCGTACGGCGGCCAGGCACAGCCGTGTGCACGCCGCACCCGCGACGGCCCATGCCAGCAGCAGGAGAAGCACCCAGACCATGCCGCGTTTCTATGCCATGCGCACCGAGAAACACCATGCCTTGTTCACCATACGGACCGAGCGTTGTGGGTATGTGACGTTCCGCTTGCCCCGTCCGGCCCTAGGAAACGGTCTCGCAACCGGTGTCAGTCGCCGGGCGGCGGGCTGGCCGCGGCCGGCGGGAGCGTGTAGGTGGGGGACGCCGACGGGGTCACCGGCACGGCCGACCCGGGGTCGGCCGTCGGGCCCGGCGGGCCGGGGGAGCGGGTGATCGGCGGCGTGCTGCCGGCGGCCATGTCCCGGGCGAGGGCGTCGAAGTCGACGAACCCGGTGGCCTCCAGGATCTTGATGTGGTCCAGCACGGTGGTGTTGGCGTCGTCGGCGAGCTCACGCACCAGCGAGTTGCGGGTACTGGCCCGCACCTGGGCGACGACGGAGAAAACCCGTCCGTGCGCGAGACGCAGGATGTTGGCGAACTTCCAGTCGTACTGCTCGCCCTGCGCCGCGTCGAGCTCGCCCAGCCAGCCCTGCTGCTGCTCGTTGGGCTCGTTCGGCAGCGCCAGGCCCAGCCGGGAGGCGACGGTACGCACGCGCTCGTCCAGGAAGGTGTGCCCCTCGACCAGGTGCCGGCCCGCCGTCCGTACGGCCTCCGTCGTGCCCTTCGTCTGCGCCTGCTGACCGGCGGGCAGCTCCCAAAGACCCGCCAGCCGGACCTTCGTGACGAACTCCCGGTCCAGCGCGGACAGCGGTCCGTACTGCGTCGACACCGTCTGCGCGTTCAGTACGTCCACTCCGGTGCCCGAACGGTCGGCGTACGACCAGATCGGGAACACCAGCGCCGCCAGGGTCGCCGCCAGGCCCGTGATGATGAGCCCGGTTCCGCTGAAGATGCCTCTGCCCTGGACGGGCGGTCGCGGCCGCATGGGGTGCCTCCTGCTCGCGGCACTGCACGCTAGTGCGCTTCGGTTTGCGGGACTGGCTGGCATATTACTGCGCCTGCGCCGCCAACTGCCGTACGGGGGTAAACGGTTGCAATGGGAGTATCTCGGGCGAAACGGAAGGGGTGAACCAGTCCTTGAAACGGGAGAAATGCAGTGAAAGCAGTGCGGGAACGTTGTGGGAGCGATTGCGGTGCGCGTCGCGGGCCGTGCGGTGTTAACCCCGGCACACTCGGGTGGCCCACGGCCCAGGCTTCCTCACCGTCGAATCCACGTCCGGCCCACCCGTCCCGCCCGTCCCAACCGTGACTTCGGCCTCGGCGCGGGGCCCGAGCGGTCCAGCCACCAGCGCCGCAGTTCGCGGCGGGCCCGGCCCTCGGTCAGCCGTCCCCCCAGGAGCGTCTGCTCGGCGAAGTCGAGGGCGTCCTGCCGGTAGCCGCCGTGCATCGGGTGGCTTTGGGCGTAGGCGATGAACGCGTTGCGGTAACCGCTTCCGAGAATGAGCGGCAGCTCCGGGGCCACCTTCGCGACCACGTCCGCCCGCTTCGCCGCCAGCGCCCGGGCCTGTACGCCGAGCCGCACCCGGTCGAAACCCTCGGGAACCGGCGTCCCGGCGACCAGTGCGGACAGCAGCGCCGCCTGCGCGAGCCCGAGGCGCTGACGAGTGGCCTCGTCGAGGGCGGCCGGGCCCGGCTCCGAGATCGGCGGGGCGCCTCCGTCCCCCGATGCTGTCCTGGTCCCGATACCCATCGCGGTCGCGGTCCTGGGCATGGTCCTGGTGCCGATCCCGGTCGCGGTCCTGGTCCCGACGCCCGTTCCCGGCGTCGGGGCGTGCTCCCCCGTGGCCGAAGAAGCTCGCGCGGGGGCACCTTCCCGCTCGCCCGCCTCGACGGCCGCCCTGATCGTGCCCAACTCCCGCTCCAGCTCAGCCGGTTCGGGGAAGTTCTCGTCCCGCTCCAGCAGCACCCCCGGCGGCGACACCCGGGACGCGAGGTCGGTGAGGATGTCGAGGACCGGCCGGGGCACCGGGTGGGCGTGACTGTCGTGCCAGACGCCGTCCCGCTCGAAGCCGCCCGCCACATGGACGTAGGCGATGGCCTCCAGGGGCAGTTCGGCGAGCGCCTTGGCAGGGTCCTCGCCCCGGTTGACGTGGTTGGTGTGCAGGTTGGCCACGTCGATGAGCAGCCGTACGCCCGTGCGGTCGGCCAGCTCGTACAGGAACTGTCCCTCGGTCATCTCCTCGCCGGGCCACGCGATGAGCGCGGCGATGTTCTCGACGGCGAGCGGCACGGGCAGCGCCTCCTGCGCGATGCGCACGTTCTCGCACAGCACGTCGAGGGCGTCGCGGGTGCGCGGCACCGGCAGCAGGTGCCCCGCCTCGAGCCGCGGGGACGCCGTCAGGGGGCCGCCCGCGCGGACGAACGCGATGTGCTCGGTGACCAGCGGCGAACCCAGTGCCTCGGCCCGCTCGGCGAGCGCGGCCAGCCGTCCCGCGTCGGGTCGCTCCGCATCTCCCAGCCCGAGCGAGACGCCGTGCGGGATCACGGTGACCCCGCGCTCGCGCAGCCGGAGCAGGGAGTCGGGCAGATGCCCGGGGCAGAGGTTCTCGGCGACGGCCTCGACCCAGTCGATGCCCGGCATGCGCTCGACGGCGTCCGCGATCTCCGGCCGCCAGCCGATCCCCGTCCCCAGTCGCCTCATGGTCCCCGCCTCCTTAGTGCCCCCTGCGTGGTGACGGTGGTATGGCCCCGCCATCGACGCCCGAACCGCCCGCCACCCTCCTTCAGAGCAACATTTGAGGTTCGGGCGGGAGGACCGGGGAGCCACGGGGGCGCCGACTGGCGGGGCGGGGCGGGGCGGGGGATGGCCTGCGGTGAGCTCCGGGACTACCGACTACCGAATGCGGGCGCCGGGCTCCGGAGCCAGGGAGCCATGGATCAGCGGGCCCGTAGGGCCGGGTGGTCGGCGACCACCGTGCAACTGCCCGGGGCGATCTCGGTGAACCCGGCGTCCCGCACCAGCGGCAGTCCGCTCTCCGTCAGCTCACGCCACCGTCGCGGATCCGCGGTCCGCACGGCGAGCGGAAAACCCGCCTCGCGCCAGGCGGTCCGCTCCGCGTCCGACAGCTCCCACCAGGCGAGCTGCGCGCCGTGCCCGGCCTGCGCCATCGCCTTGCCCGCGGACATGCCGACCTCGGGGTTCTGCCAGATCACGGGAGCCGTCGCGTCGATGTCGACCGGCGGCTCAGGATCCTCGAGATCGGTTCCGGAAACCTGCAGCTTCGCCAGGTCCTTGGGCCAGCCGTCCAGCGGAACAGGCGGGAAAACCCTTACTTCCGCCGCCTTGCCCATGACCGTGATGCCGGGCAGCGCCTCCGCCCGCCGCCACTCGGCGCCCCGCGCCCGCCGCACCACCTTGCGGATCCGGGCGTCCTGCCAGTCACGCACGTCCGCCGCCCACTCGCCCTCGCCCAGCGCCCGCTCGTCGGCGAGGAGGGTCAGTACGGCTCGCGCTGCCGTCTCCAGCGCGTCCGTGCGGGCCGGCGGGTCGGCACGCTCGATACGGACCACCAAAGGCAGGACGAACTGCGGAGCCTCGTCCCGGGTCGAACGTTCGGAACGGAAGGGGCTGTCGCCGGGAACGGCCGGATCACTGGTCACGTCCTCCAGTCTGCCAGGTGGAAGATCCAGGCAACCGCGAGGGAAAGGACGGTCCGCATGCCACGTGAGCTACGGCTGGAGGCCGTGGGGCGCCGCTACGGCATGCGCGGCCCCTGGGTGTTCCGCGACGTGCACCTGAACCCGGCGTCCGCCACCCTCACCCGCGTCGACGGCCCCAACGGCACCGGGAAGTCCACCCTGCTCCGCCTCCTCGCCCGCATCGACGCCCCGACCGAGGGCAAGGTCACCGGCGCCCCCCGAACCGCCTACGTTCCCGAACGTTTCCCCGCCGCCCTCCCGTTCACCGCCCTCGGCTACCTCACCCACCTCGGCGCGGTCCACGGCCTGTCCCGTGCGGCCGCCGAGCGGGCCGCGGGCGACTGGCTGGACCGCTTCGGCGCCACCGCCCACGCCCACACCCCGATGAGCCGCCTCTCCAAGGGCAGCAGCCAGAAGGTCGCCGTGGCACAAGCACTCCTCGCCGAACCGGAGTTGCCGATCCTGGACGAGGCCTGGACCGGACTCGACACCGACGCGCGCGCCGAACTCGAACGTGCCGTCGCCGAGCGGACGGCCGCCGGATCGGCCGTCGTCTTCGTGGACCACGACCCCCGCCGCCTCGCGGGCCGGGCCGACGCCGAGTACACGGTCCGCGACGGCACTCTCCACCGCCGTGCCGAAGCGGAGCCGACCGCCGCCCAAGACGGCCCGCACACGACCATCGAGGTGCACGGCCCGACCGCCCCGCTCCCACCGGAAGCACTCCGGCTGGCCACCACCACCGAGGAGACTGCCGACCGCACCCACCGGCTCACCGTCCCCGCCTCCCACTCCGACGTCCTGCTCCGCGCCCTGCTGACCGCCCGCCCACCGTGGCACGTGGTGAGCGTCCGTCCGGACGGGAGCCGCCACCGATGACCGCCCTCCTGCGCTATCAGACCGCCCTGCTCCTGCGCTCGCAGCGCTGGCTGCCCCCGTTCCTCCTGTACGCCGTCTTCCTGGGCGTCGGCGTGCAGGGAGGCCAGCCGCTGCTGGACTCGCTCGGCTATGCGGCAGCGTTCCTGCTGCCCGTCGCCGCCTGGCTGGTCCGGATCTGTGTCACCAACGAGCCCCCGGCCGCCCGCACCGTCGTCGCGGCTGCGGTCGGGCCCGGGCGCGCGCACCTGGCCTGTGTCCTGGTCGCGCTGACCACGGCCGTCGTGTTCGGTACGGCGGCGACGACGACGGTCACGCTCATCAGCGACCCGGTCGGCAACGACCACGACAAGCGCGTTCCGGTCCTGGAGGCCGCCGGGGCCGGACTGCTCGCCGTCCTGACCTGCGCCCTGCTCGGCGCGGCCGTGGGCGCGCTCACCGCCTGGCCCGTGCTGCGCTCGCCCGGCCGCGCGGTCCCCGCCCTGCTGCTGGCGGCCCTGCTGGCGCTGGTGGTGACCGGTTCCCCGGCGCAGGCGGCGGTGAGCGGCCTGGTCAGCGGCTCCCGGTCGGCGACCGTCCATGTGCCGCTCCTGCCCCTGGCCGCGGCAGCCCTGCTGAGCGCGGTGGCGACGGCTGTGGCGTGCGCGCTCACGTCACGTCGAGCACCGTGAGGCGGGGAGGTCCGGGGGAAGCGGTTACGCGGCTTGCGCGGCAACAAACGAACGGGCGTCGGTGATGTGTGCATCGGTAACCGATTACGGGGGTGGGTCAGCGCACGGGCGCCGGTAACCGATTGCAGGGGTTGGCGAACGAACGGGCGCCAGTAACCGATTGCGCGTCGATGAGACGATCAGGCGCCGGGAAGCGGTTACGCGCCGAACAGACACTCACGCGACGGTAACCGGTTACGCGTGCGCGAGGCGATCGCACGTCGGTAAGCGATCTCGAATCAGCGACCGGGCGCGGCGCTCGTCGGCGGCCCACCCGCCGGCGAGCGGCCGCCTTCCGGAGCACGCGACGCCCCTGACCCGGGCGGGCAACCGGTTGCTCGCCCGGAAAGCAACCGGTTGTGCGGAGAAAACGGGTCTCGCGAGCGAGCACACGGGCACTCCGAGCAGCCGGTCACCCCGAGCACGCCGTCCGCTGGGCCTCCTGCCACTCGCACACCGGGCACAGCGTGATCCCCTTGTACGACTCCGGATACTCCGTCGGCTTCCGGCACAGCACGCACTCCGCGTACGGCGGCCCCTCGGCCCTGGGCGGCGTGGTGGCGTCGATCAGGCAGTACTCGCGGTCACTGTCGTCGCTCATACCTCCAGCGTACGTAAGCGACGACGGCGTACGCCTCGCAGGCGGACCGACGTGCGAGGCGGGCGAGGTCCAGGTGACCGGCGGGGTCGGGCCGGTGAGGCGTACGGGGTTCACCGCCGTCCGCTCGCCGCCCCGATCAGCTCGGACACCTTCACGAACCGGTACCCCTTACGGCGCAGTTCCGGGACGATCGTCCGCACCGCCTGCTCGGTCGTCGGGGCGGCGCTGCGCGTGCAGTGCATGACGACGACGGAGCCGGGCCGGACCCCCTCCAGCACCTGCCGGGCCACCGCGTCCGCGTCGGTCGCGAACGCGTCCCCGCTCACCACGTCCCACTGCACGGCCGTCACGCCCATGCCGCTCACCGCGCGCAGCGCCCGCCGGTCGTAGCAACCGCCGGGAAATCGGAAGTAGGGCATCGCGTCCGGCACCCCGGCCCTGCGGAAGGCCGTGAACGCCCGCTCCACGTCGGCGCGCATCCTGTCCTCGGGGACGGTCGGCAGGCCGTAGCAGTCGTCGGTGAAGGCGTAGTGGCTGTAGGAGTGGTTGGCGACCTCGAAGCCGGGGTCGTGGCCGAGGGAGCGGGCCTGGTCCGGGTACTCCTCGGCCCAGCGGCCGGTCATGAACACCGTGGCCGGCACCTTCAGCGCGCGCAGTGCCGCGATCAGCCCCGGGTTGTCGAAGTGCTCGCCGGCCGCCGCGCGGGCCCCCTGGTCGGCCGTCATGTCGGCGTCGAAGGTGAGGGCGACCCTCTTGTCGGCGGTGCGGGGCGCGTTGCTGAACACGGGGGTGAGACCGGCCGGACCGGGGGCCAGCGTGGGGGGCCGGGCGGGGGCGAGGGAAGTGTGCGCGGGGGCCGCCGGGCGCAGGGCACGTGGAGCGTGGGGGCTGCCGCAGGCGCTGAGGGGGGCGAGGGCGGCCCCGAGAGCGCAGAGGGCGGCGAGGCGGCGTACGGGAAGGATCATCATATGAAGTTATGAGGGTTGTGCCGGCATTTGTTGCGATGGGTGACCGCGCCTCCGGTCGTTCACCCGCCCGGGCTCTCGATCCTTCGGGAAGCGCCCCGGCTCTCGGTCCCCGGGACGCCCCCGGGCGGGCGGAGCCGCGAAGCCTTCGCCTCCCCGGCGCTTCCCCGTGACGTCGCGGCGCGGTCGAGCGGGCCGGGAGCTGCCCCGCCGGGGGCCCCGGACGCCGCACGCGCCGGACGCCCCGGAAGCGGTACGCGCGCCGGAAACGGCACGCGCCGGACGCGCCGGGGGGCCCCGCCGTGTCGGGGCCCCGCCTCGCGGATCCGGACTAGCGCCGCCAGGGCCCCGTGACGGCGAAGGTCGTCCCTGGGGTGTAGCAGTTGACGTACATCGTGTCGCCGTCGGGGGAGAAGGTGACGCCGGCGAACTCGCCCCACTCGGGGGCCTGCGGCGTTCCGATGTTCTGGCGGCCCCGCGCCATCGCGTACACCTCGCCGCCCCTGGTCACGCCGAAGACGTGCTGGGCGCCGTTGCCGTCCTCGCAGACCATCAGGCCGCCGCTGGGCGCGAGGCAGATGTTGTCCGGGGACTCGCCCGGGAGCTGGATGTCCGTGTCCGGGCCGAAGGCGATGACCAGGGTGAGGCGGCGGAGCTTGGGGTCGTACCGCCAGATCTGGCCGAAGTGGTCGGCCGCCGAGCCGTCCGAGCCGCGCGCGAACGACGACACGAAGTACACGCAGTGCCCGCCCCAGTAACAGCCCTCGAGCTTCTGGGCGTGGGTGATGCCCTTGGGGCCGAAGTCCTGCAGACGGACCGGGGTTTCGACGGCGAGGGGGTCCGGTACGTCGACCCACTCGATACCGTCGAAGGAGGCGCCCGTCTCCTGGATCGAGGACAGGTCCGGCACGCCGGGGACGCGCATCGCCTGGAGACGGCCGCCCGCGCGCAGCGAGCCCGCCCCGCCCAGCGGTTTCTTCGGGAGAAAGCGGTAGAAAAGGCCGAACGGCTCCAGGAACGCGTCCTCGGTTTCGTAAACGATTCCGAGACGCGGGTCGACGGCGATCGCCTCGTGCTGGAAGCGGCCCATCGCGGTCAGCGGGACGGCCCCGCTGCGGCGCGGGTCGGACGGGTCGACCTCGAAGATGAAGCCGTGATCCTTCGTGTAACCGTTTGTGCCGGCTTTGTCCTCGGTCTCCTCGCAGGTCAGCCAGGTGTGCCACGGGGTGGGTCCGCCCGCGCAGTTGACGGCCGTACCGGCGATGGCCACCCGCTCGGCGAGCACGTTGTTCCGGGAGTCCAGCGTCAGGGCGGTACAGCCGCCCTTGCCCGCCGGGTCGTAGGTCAGACCTTCGACCGTGGGGACGGGGAACTTCGCCGTGGGGCGGTTCTCGTGGTTGCGGACCAGGTGGACGCGGCCGCCGCGGCCGGGCAGCGCCGTCATGCCGTCGTGGTTCGAGGGCACAGGGCCCTCGCCGGAGCGCAGCGGTTCGCCCTCGCGGGAGAGGACGCGGTAGCGGAAGTGCGCGGGAAGGTCGAGCAGGCCGTCCTTGTCGGGTACGAGGGGGCCGTAGCCGTCCTGGCCGAGGCTCTGCGCGGCGGCCGTGCCCGCGAAGAGGTCGGAGAGGGCGCCGGTGAACGCGATGCTCGCGCCCACTCCCAGGGCACCGGTACCGGCGAGGATCTGACGTCGTGTCGCAGACATGGGAAAACCTTCCTGCTGGCGGACAGGAACTGTGATCCCGCTGTGTCTATCACCCGGAGTGCGCCCCGGGAACCACGCGCGTAGCTCGTGTCACTCGGCCACGTCCTTCGGAGAGGGCGGCGGTCCAGGCGGCAGCAGCGGCTGTTGCGGGGGCTCTTGCGGTGACCGGTGCGGTGCTTCCTGCGGGGGCTGTTGTGGAAGCGGTTGCTGGGCCTTTTCCAGGAAGCGCAGCAGTTCCACCGGGAACGGCAGGACGAGGGTGGAGTTCTTCTCCGCGGCGACCGCCACCACCGTCTGGAGCAGCCTCAGCTGGAGCGCCGCGGGCTGCTCGGACATCTCCTTCGCGGCCTCGGCGAGTTTCTTCGACGCCTGGAGTTCGGCGTCGGCGTTGATGATCCGGGCCCGCCGCTCGCGGTCGGCCTCGGCCTGCCGGGCCATCGAGCGCTTCATGGTGTCCGGCAGGGACACGTCCTTGATCTCCACCCGGTCGATCTGCACGCCCCAGCCGATGGCGGGGCTGTCGATCATCAGCTCCAGGCCCTCGTTGAGCTTCTCCCGGTTCGACAGCAGGTCGTCCAGCTCGCTCTTGCCGATGATCGAACGCAGCGAGGTCTGGGCCATCTGCGAGACGGCGAAGCGGTAGTCCTCGACGTTGATGATCGCGGCGGCGGCGTCCACCACCCGGAAGTACACCACCGCGTCGACCCGCACGGTGACGTTGTCGCGGGTGATGCCCTCCTGGGCGGGGATGGGCATCGTCACGATCTGCATGTTGACCTTGCGCAGCCGGTCCACGGCCGGGACGACGAGGGTGAACCCCGGGGGGCGGACGTCGCCGCGCAGCCGGCCGAGCCGGAGGACGACGCCGCGTTCGTACTGCTTGACGATCCGCGCCGCGGCCCCGAGGTACACGAGGCCTCCGGCGGCGACCGCCGCGGCCGCGCCCAGCAGCTCCTGGAGCATGACGACCTCCTCGGCGAGAGGCCCGTAAGAGCGTTTCCGTCTGCTTCTGCCTGTTCTTTAACGATATGCCCGCTGTCCGGCCCGGGGCCACGCCCCGAGTCCCGGGCCGGACGGCGCGTGGGGCGGGCTACCCGGTCGCCACCGGTTCGGTGACCTTCACCGGCTCCGTGCCGGCCGCGCTGTGCCGTTCGGCCCAGCTCTCCAGTGCCGTACGGCAGGCGTGGTCGAGGTGGTGCAGACCGGAGAGGTCCAATTCGACGGGGCGGTCCTGCGGGAGGGCCTCCAGGTTGTCGAGGATCTTCGGCAGCCGCAGGAACGTCGCGTTCCCCGAGAGGTACGCCTGGACGGGGCCGGCGCCCTTGTCGACGACCTCCAGCCTGATGTGCGAGGCCTCCCAGGCCGTCTTGGCGACGGCCAGCGCGAGACCGATGAGAACACCCTCGAACATGCTGACCGCGACGATCGACACGGCCGTGACGACCAGGATCAGCGCCTCGCCGCGGTGCTCGCGCCACAGGCCCGCGATCGTCCGCACCGGTACCAGTTTGGTGCCCGCGTGGACGAGGACGCCGGCCAGCGCCGGGATGGGTATGTACGCCAGCACGTCCGGCAGCAGGGCCGCGAACAGCAGCAGCCACACGCCGTGCAGGACGCGCGACGCCTTCGTCCGCGCGCCCGCCTGCACGTTGGCCGCGCTGCGCACGATCACCGCGGTCATCGGCAGCGCGCCGAGCGCCCCGCAGATCGCGTTGCCCGCGCCCTGGGCCATCAGCTCCTTGTCGTACTCGGTGCGCGGACCGTCGTGCAGCCGGTCCACCGCGGCCGCGCTGAACAGCGACTCGGCGGACGCGATCAGGGTGAACGCGACGATCGTGCCGAGCAGGCCGACGTGCGCCAGCTCGCCGAAGGAGCTCAGCGACGGCGGCTGGACGGAACCGAGCAGGCCCTGCACCTCGACCGTGGCCACCGGCAGGTTCAGCAGCAGGGCGGCGAGCGTGGCCAGGCCCACCGCGGCGAGCGGGCCGGGCACCGTACGCGCCGTCGCCGGCAACCGCTTCCACAACACGAGCACCGCGATGGTGCCGGCGCCGATCGCGAGCGAGGCCAGCGCGGAGGTACTGCCGACCGCGTCCACGACGGCCCCGGGCAGTCCGGCGATCTTCCCGAGGCCGGACGACGGCGCCTTGGCGCCCGCCATCGCGTACAGCTGACCGGCGATCAGCACCAGGCCGATTCCGGCCAGCATGCCCTCGACGACCGAGACCGAGATGGCCCGGAAGTAGCGGCCCAGCTTCAGGGCGCCCATGACGAGCTGGAGGACGCCCGTGGCGAGGACGATCACTCCGAGGGCGGGCAGGCCGAACTCCTGCACCGCCTCGAAGACCAGCACGGTCAGTCCGGCCGCCGGACCGGACACCTGGAGGGAACTGCCTCGCAGCAGACCGGTGACGAGGCCGCCGACGATGCCGGTGACGAGCCCCAGCTCGGCCGGCACGCCGGAGGCCACGGCCACGCCCACACACAGCGGCAGCGCGACCAGGAAGACGACGAGAGAAGCGGCGAAGTCCTGCTTGAGGTGGGGGAACCGGGATATTCGCCCGGCGGGCCCCTGGCCCGTCGCGGCGCTCACAGGGCCTCGAAACCGTCGGTGTCCACACGGTGTTCGCGCACGGCACCGGTGTGCACCTCGTAGTACCAGCCGCGCACCCGCAGCCGTCCGTCGGCCAGCCGCTTCTCCACGCACGGGTAGGAGCGCAGCCGCAGCAGCTGGGCGAGCACGTGGTTCTGCACCGCCCGCATGACCGTGGGGTCGTCGGGGTCGGCGGCGCCCGGTTCGTCCGCGGCGTGCGCGAGCCAGTCGCGTACGGCGGGGACGCCGTCGAGGTCGTCGCCGCGCACCAGCGCGCCGACGGCACCGCAGTGCGAGTGGCCGCAGACGACGACGTCCTGGACGCCGAGCACCTCCACGGCGTACTCGATGGTGGCCGCCTCGCCGGTGGGGCGGTCGGAGCCGTAGGGGGGAACGATGTTGCCCGCGGTGCGCAGCTCGAACAGCTCGCCGGGACGGGCGCCCGTGATCAGGGCGGGAACGACCCGCGAGTCGGAGCAGGTGATGAACAGGACCTGGGGGGACTGGCCGTCTGCGAGTTTGGCGAACTCCTCAGGGCGCTGTCCGAACGTACGGGCGTTGTCGATGAGGGGCTGCATGACGTGGTGACTCCTCCTGGCGCGCCGTGGGGGCGCGTCGGACGTGCAGGACACAGGACAGGTGGGGG
The DNA here is from genome assembly GCF_001426425.1 of Streptomyces sp. Root1310. NCBI lineage: Bacteria > Bacillati > Actinomycetota > Actinomycetes > Kitasatosporales > Streptomycetaceae > Streptomyces > Streptomyces sp. Root1310. The sequence continues at coordinate 316,938 of NZ_LMEQ01000032.1, forward strand.
ACTGCTGTTCTGCTCTGCTCTCTCAGCAGCGGAAGACCTGCAGGGCCGCCGGAGAGTGGGCCGCCGAGGATCTCGACGAGCGGTGATAGGGGTCGCCGGGCCGGGGTGGCTGATGCGCGGCCGCGGGATCCTGCGCCAGCAGCGCGCGCTCGGGCTCCTGGGGAGTCGAGGCGGCCGGGGCGGAGGTGGCGGCGCGGTGGCGGTCGCGGGTGCGCAGCGGATCGGCGGGGCCGCCGGAGCGGTCGCAGTCGCGGAACGTGACGACCTCGTCGCGCATCGCTTTGCCGGAGTGTTTGAATCCGGGCTGGGTCTTGGCCTCGACCTGACGCATCGTGTGCGCGTGTGCGAAGGGTGGCGCGGGTGCGAAGAAAGGGAGGGCGAGCAGGACGGCGGCGAGGACCGAGAGGACGGTCCGGGTCGTCGCACCTCGGAACATGCGCCCCCCTCCGGTCGGTTCGCGTTTCTAGTCCAGACCAACGGTTGGTCAATCACTGGTCAAGAAACACGTTAACCCTGCAAGGTTGTTTGCAGGGTTAACTCGACGTTGCGAGATGAAGTGCGCCTCAAAACGGAGGGATTCTTGGCGCGAACCGACTCTTGACCCGACGGCCAAGATCGTTTATTGGGGCTCGACGAGTCGTTTGGCGTCGCGGGCCAGCGCGGTGAGCCGGGAGATCGCGCGGAAGTACTTCTTGCGGTAACCGCCGTTCAGCATCTCCTCGCTGAACAACCGGTCGAAGGGGAGCCCGGAGGCGAGGACCGGGACCTCGCGGTCGTAGAGCCGGTCGGCCAGGACCACCAGCCGAAGGGCCGTGGACTGGTCGGGCACCGCCCCCACGTCCGTCAGGCAGACCGCCTTCAGGCCATCGGTCAGCGCGCCGTAGCGGCTGGGGTGGACCTTGGCGAGGTGCTCCAGCAGATGCGGGAAGTCGTCGAGCGAGGCGCCCTCGGTGGCGTAGGCCGCCTTCGTCACCTGCTCGTCGGAGTACGGCGCCGGCGCCTCGGGCAGGCCGCGGTGGCGGTAGTCCTCGCCGTCGATGCGCAGCGCGCGGAAGTGCGCCGACAGGCCCTGGATCTCCCGCAGGAAGTCGGCGGAAGCGAACCGGCCCTCGCCGAGCTTGCCCGGGAGCGTGTTGGAGGTGGCGGCGAGCGCGACGCCCGCCTCGACCAGCTTGCCGAGCAGTGTCGACACGAGGACGGTGTCGCCCGGGTCGTCCAGTTCGAACTCGTCGATGCACAGCAGCCGGTGCCCGGAGAGGGTTCGTACCGTCTGCTGGAAGCCGAGGGCGCCGACCAGGTTCGTCAGCTCGACGAAGGTGCCGAAGGCCTTGAGGGCGGGCTCCGCCGGGGTGGCGTGCCACAGGGACGCGAGCAGGTGCGTCTTGCCGACGCCGTAGCCGCCGTCCAGGTAGACGCCGCGGGGTCCGGCGGGGACCTTGGGCGCCTTCGGCCTGCCGAAACCGAGGAACCCCCGCTTCGCGCCGCCGGTGGCGTGCGCTCCGCCGAGTCCGGTCGCGAACCCCTCCAGGACGCCGACCGCCTCGGTCTGGCTGGGCTGGTTGGGATCCGGGATGTAGGTGCTGAATCGGACCGAGTCGAAGCGTGGCGGCGGCACCATCTCGGCGACCAGCCGGTCCGCGGGGACATGCGGCTGGCGGGTGCAGAGGGACACCGGGGCCGCGTCGGCTATCGGGCTGAGGCCGGGGGCGGGGGAGGAGGACGACACGGTTCCCCATGCTACGGGGCGTGCCAGACTGCCTGGCATGCGACGGCTGTTCCCTGTGACCGACCAGACAGTGACGACCGACTCCGGCGGCACGCCGCTCGGGGCCCCCGGCGAGGGCGGTGGCGAAGGGGGTGGCGCGGCGGAGGACCGCGAGTGGAGCCTCGGCGAACTCGCCGACGCCTACGCCTACCCCGAGCCCGGTCCCGGCGGGCCGGGACCCTGGCTGCGGGCCAACATGGTGTCCACGCTCGACGGGGCCGCCCAGCACGACGGGCGCTCCCAGCCCATCTCCACCGCCACCGACATGCGGATCTTCGGGACGCTGCGCGGGCTCGCGGACGTGGTGGTCGTGGGCGCGGAAACGGTACGTCTGGAGGGATACCGTCCGGCACGCGCGCGTGCCGAGTTCGCCGCGCGGCGCGAGGCGGCCGGGCAGGGACCCGCCCCGGCCGTCGCGGTGGTCACCGCGAGCCTCGACCTGGACTTCTCGCTCCCGCTCTTCACCTCGCCGCTGGTCCCCACCCTGATCCTGACCGGCGCCGCGGCGGCCCCCGGGAGGGTCGCGGCCGCGGAGAAGGCGGGCGCGCGCGTGGTGATCGCCGGTGACGGCACGGGCGTGGAGCCGGCCCGGGCGGTAGGGGCGCTCGCCGAGCTCGGGCACACCCGGCTGCTGACGGAGGGCGGGCCCCGCCTGCTGGGCCAGTTCGTGGCCGCCGGGGTGCTCGACGAGCTCTGTCTGACCGTCTCCCCGATGCTCGCCGTCGGCGACGCGCAGCGGATCGCGGGCGGGCCGTCGGTCGCGGTTCCGCGGCGATTCGCGCTGGTCTCCCTCCTGGAGGAGGAAGGTTTCCTGTTCAGTAGGTATCGACGGCCGTGATGCGGATAGGAGTTCGATCGTCACCGTCGGTCCCGAAAGGGCGGAATCAACCGTTCCGTTTGGCGTCCGGCGGGCACACTGAATCTCGCAGTCCCCGTACGCACACGGGGAAGGATGGTTTCCGCAGGGCCGCCAACGGCCCACGGAGGAGAGAGGGCCACGGGGGTCCTCGAAGGAGAATGGGGCGCTGGTGTTCACAAGCGTTTTGATGATCGAGAAGGCCCTGACGTCCGCCGACGTGGAGTTCGTCAGCACCTTGCACGGGGACGAGCCGGTCACCTTCCAGGTGCTGCTCCAGCCGCGCGGCGACCAGGCGGACCGCTTGCTGCGGGCCATCGACGACGTGGCTCTCGGTGAGCTGGACGAGGCGGCACGCGAGGGCGAGACGCCCGAGGGCGACGAGGCGAAGGGGTTCGGCGTGCGGGCCCTGGAGGTGTCCTTGCAGGCCCTGCACGCGGCGGGCCACGACGCGGTCGGGCGCCTCGTCGAGGACCATCCGCTGGACGCGCTGAAATCCCTGGTGGCGGAGGCGGGGGCGGACGAGGTGATCGTGCTGACCGACCCCCACTACGTCGAGGAGTTCTTCCACCGGGACTGGGCCTCCCGGGCGCGGCACAAGGTGGGGGTCCCGGTGCTGAAACTCTTCTCCCACAGCAAGGCGTGAGCGGACGCCTGCGAGGGGCTGCGAGGGCCCGCGACGGCGGACTCCTGTGATGTGCGGGTGCGGGTGCCGGTGTGATCCCGGTGCCGGTGCGGGACGGGTGCACCGTGACCGCCCGTGACCGCTCGCGCCCCCGCCGCGCGCTCGTCCGTCGATACGGCCCCGCGCCCCTGGGTGGGTGCGGTGGGCCTCGCGCAATAGGGTGGGGGCGCACCGAACCGTCGTAGCGCACCCTGGGAGAACACGCATGGCACCCGGCCTTCCTACCGCCATGGACCGACCGCACTTCATCGGCATCGGTGGGGCGGGGATGTCGGGGATCGCGAAGATCCTGGCTCAGCGCGGCGCGAAGGTGGCCGGCAGTGACGCCAAGGAGTCCGAGACCGCGGCGGCGCTGCGGGCGCTCGGCGCGACCGTGCACATCGGCCACGCCGCCGACCACCTGGCCGACGACGCCAGCTGTGTCGTCGTGTCGTCGGCGATCCGCGCGGACAACCCGGAACTCGCCCGCGCGGCCGAGCTGGGGATCCCGGTGGTCCACCGTTCGGACGCGCTCGCCCGGCTGATGGACGGGACGCGTCCGATCGCCGTCGCGGGCACCCACGGCAAGACGACCACCACCTCCATGCTCGCGGTGTCGCTGTCCGAGCTGGGCCTCGCCCCTTCGTACGCGATCGGCGGCGACCTGGACGCGCCCGGTTCCAACGCGCTGCACGGCGACGGCGAGATCTTCGTCGCCGAGGCGGACGAATCGGACCGCAGCTTCCACAAGTACGCGCCCGAGGTCGCCATCGTCCTCAACGTCGAGCTGGACCACCACGCGAACTACGCCTCGATGGACGAGATCTACGCGTCCTTCGAGACCTTCGCCCGGAAGATCGTGCCCGGCGGCACCCTGGTGATCGCCGCCGACCACGAGGGCGCGCGGGAGCTGACCCGGCGGGTCGAGGGCGTACGGGTGGTGACGTACGGGGAGGCCGAGGACGCCGACGTGCGGGTGCTGTCCGTCGTCCCCCAGGGGCTGAAGAGCGAGGTGACCGTGCTGCTCGACGGGCAGCAGCTCACCTTCACGGTCTCCGTGCCCGGACGCCACTACGCGCACAACGCCGTCGCCGCGCTGGCCGCGGGCGTCGCCCTCGGCGTCCCGGCCGCGGAACTGGCCCCCGCCCTGGCCGCGTACACGGGCGTCAAGCGCCGGCTCCAGCTCAAGGGCGAGGCGGCGGGCGTCCAGGTCATCGACTCCTACGCGCACCACCCGACGGAGATGACGGCCGACCTGGAGGCGATGCGCGCGGCGGTCGGCGACGCCCGCATCCTCGTCCTCTTCCAGCCGCACCTGTTCTCCAGGACGCAGGAACTCGGCAAGGAGATGGGGCAGGCGCTGGCCCTCGCGGACGCTTCCGTCGTCCTCGACATCTACCCCGCCCGCGAGGACCCGATCCCGGGCGTGACCAGCGAGCTGATCATCGACGCGGCCCGGGCGGCGGGCGCGGACGTGACCGCGGTGCACGACAAGGACCGGGCACCGGAGGTCGTGGCGGGAATGGCGAAGGCGGGTGATCTCGTTCTCACCATGGGCGCGGGCGACGTGACGGACCTGGGCCCGCGCATTCTGGACCGTCTTTCCCAGTAAGGGGCTGAGGCTCATGTCGTACGACGTCGAAAAGCCGGACGAGCAGTGGCGGACGGAGCTGACGCCGGCCGAGTACGCCGTGCTGCGGCAGGCCGCGACCGAGCCCGCGTTCACCGGTGAGTACACCGACACCAAGGCCGAGGGCGTCTACTCCTGTCGCGCCTGCGGTGCCGAACTGTTCACCTCGCGGACCAAGTTCGACTCCCACTGCGGCTGGCCGTCCTTCTTCGACCCGAAGGACACCGACGCCGTCGAGCTGATCGAGGACCGCTCGCACGGGATGCTGCGCACCGAGGTGCGCTGCGCCCGGTGCGGTTCGCACCTCGGACACGTGTTCGCGGGCGAGGGGTATGCGACCCCGACCGACCAGCGGTACTGCATCAACAGCATCTCGCTGCGGCTGGCGACGGACGGCGAGGTCTGACGGCGAGGTCTGACGGTGAGGTCTGGCGGCAAGGCCCGAGGGTGATGCGTGGTGGTGTGGCCTGGCCGTGAGGTGGCCGGGGAAGGGTGCCGGGGAGGCCGGCCGGCGAGAGGTGCCGGGTCACAGCTGCTTGCGCTGTACCAGCGCCGAGAGCACCAGCATCCCGGGCAGCAGGGGCAGCCACACCGTCAGCACCCGGTAGCCGATGACCGTCGCCGTGGCGAGGGCCAGCGGGGTGCCGTACCCGGCCAGGGTGAGGACGAGGGCCGCGTCGACCGGGCCGATACCGCCGGGTGCGGGGACGGCACCGGCCGCGGTGCTCGCCGCGAGGAACGCGAAGAGCAGCTGAGGCCAGGACAGGGGCAGGCCCAGCGCCGTTCCCACCGAGGCCACCACGCTCGCCTGGATCAGCGGCGCCGCGACCGCACCGCCCCACAGAGGGAGGAAGCGGGCTGGGCGCGTGTGCAGATGCCGGGCATCCGTGAGGGCCGTCCGGACGAAGTTCAGGGCGGGACCGCGCAGCGGCCGTACGACGACGAGCAGCGCCGCGGTCGCCGCGGGGGCCAGCAGGAGGCCCGCGGCGGCCAGCAGCAGCGTCCGTCCCTCCGGAAGAAGCCTGGCGGGAGGTACGGCGCTGGGCGCGGCGAGCAGGAAAATCAGCACAACCGGTGTCTTGGCCACGGCTCTGACCAGGGAGTACAGGGCGATCGAGGCGGTGGCGCGGGGGAGGGCGACCCCCTGGCGTTGCAGGAAGCGGACCGTGACCGCGTGGGCGCCGATGCTCGCGGGCAGTATGTGGTTCGCGGCGCCCGCGGCGATCTGGGAGGCCACCAGCAGACCGGGTGGCAGCCGGTCCGGGATGGCCCCCTGGCGGACGCAGGCCGCGGCGACCGAGCCCAGGTAGGTGAAGAGGAGTCCGGCCAGCAGCCACCAGGGGTCGGCGGTGGCGAGCAGGGCGGTGCCGTCCCGCACGGCGTGCCAGTCGACCACCGCCCACACCGCGAGCAGCAGGATCGGGGACAGGGTGAGGGCCCGGCGGGTGGCGGTGGCGGCCAGGGGGCGGCGGCGGTCTTCCGCGAGCGGGGGCCGGGGCGGTGGCGGGGACGCGGGGTCGTCGAGGGGCAGCAGGGACACGGCGCACGTCGTCCTTCCGCGTCGTGACCGCGCGCGGCGGCGCGACGGATCGGGCCTGGGGAGGGGACGGGGAAGTCGTTCCCCTCCGGTGTGACGGTGCGGTGTCCGTGAGCCGACGGAGCGCGGGCCGAAGGGCGACCGCAGTGCGGTGATGCGGGGTGCCGTGCGGCTGGTGCCGGGAGGCGAGGTGCTGTGCGGTGCTGTGCGGTGCCGTGAGGCGGGGGGAGGTGCGGTGAGGCTGTGGGATTTCTGCCCGTACCCCCCGGGGTTCATCCCGGGCACGCCCCGAGGTTCACCGGCGCGCAGTACGGGCGGCCCTCCGGGTGTGCCCGTCGGTCGCCTACGGGAACGACGGAAAGTTGTTCCCGCCGCACCGAAGGAGCAGCTCAGCTCTGCGGAAGCGTGCGCGTTCCCGCGGCGGGCCTCTCCACAACGGGTGATCGTTCGGTTGCGGTTGCGGTTGCGGTTGCGGTTGCGGTTGCGGTTGCGGTTGCGGCTGCCGCGGGCGCGGGTCGGGTGGGGTCGTGCTGTTTCGTGTCGTACCTGCCGTGCCGTGCCGTGCCGTGCCGTGCGCAGAGCCTCCCGGATCCCGATTCTTTGCGTTACCGCGTTACCGCGTTACCGCGTTGCTGGTCCACCGGCGCCCCGCTCGGCCGTGACCGGTCCCCTCGGCAGCGTCACCGTGAACACCGTGATCCCCTCCGCGTCGCCCAGCTCCAGCGTGCCCCCGTGCGCCCGCGCCAGGGACCGGGCGACCGACAGGCCGAGGCCGCTGCCGCCACGGTCACGGCTTCGGGCCTTGTCGACCCGGTAGAACCGGTCGAAGACACGGTCGCGGTCGCCCGGCGGGATGCCGGGGCCCTTGTCGGTTACGTGGACGCGTGCCGTGTCCGGCGAGACGGCGACCTCGACGCGGACCGCGGTGCCGGCGGGGGTGTGCACGGCCGCGTTGGTGAGGAGGTTGTCCAGGACCTGGCGGATGCGGTGCGGATCCATCCGCAGCGGTACGGCGACCGGGCCGGGGGACACCGTCAGCGGATGGCCGGGATGGCTCGCGCGGAACGCGTCGGCCGCCTGCTCGACCAGGTCCACGAGGTCGCCGTCCTCCATCCGCAGGGGCGTCTCCACCTCGGCCGCGTCCAGGCGGGCGAGCAGCAGCAGATCGTCGAGGAGGAAGCCCATCCGGGCGGCCTCGGCACGGAGTCGGGCCAGGTGCTTGTCACGTTCCTCGGGCGCGTTGGCGGCCGCGTACTGGAAAAGGTCCGCGTAACCGCGTACCGACATCAGCGGCGTGCGCAGTTCGTGCGAGGCGTCGGCGACGAAGCGGCGCAGGCGCTGTTCGGCTTCCGCCCGCACGGCGAGAGAGTCGTCGATGTGCTGCAACATCGTGTTGAAGGCGGTGCGCAGCTCCTCGACCTCCGGACCGCCGCCGGGGGCGTCCGCGCGCAGATGCAGCCGGGACGCCGACTCGGTCAGGTCGTGCGAGGCGATGCCGTGCGCGGTGTGCGCCATGTCGCTCAACGGTTTCAGACCTTGTTTCAGCATCCGTCGGCCGAACACCACGAGCGCCAGCAGGGCGAGGCCGAAGGCGACCACCTGCACGGTGATCAGCTGGCGCACGGTGCCGTCGATGTCCTCAGTCGGCGCGGCACTGACCAGCACGACCCCGGGCGAGACCTCGCAGGCGCGCAGCAGATAGGTGCCCTCGCCGTCGATCCGTACCGTGCGGGTGACGTCGGCGTCGACATCCTCCATCCGCCGGGCGAGGGCGGTGAGCGCCGTGGTGTCCGAAGGCACGTCCGCGGGCTTGCGCAGCACGGCCGACCCCGCCGAGACGTCGTACACGGCGGTGTACCAGCCGTAGTACGGCTTGCGTTCCACGATGCCGTGCGCCTTGGCGTCCTTGGTCTGCACGACCTGGACCAGTTTGATCTGGTCCCGCAGCTGATGGTTCAGGTAGTCCCGCATGTACATGGTCAGCGTGGCGCCGACCACCGCGAACACCACCAGCGACAGCGCGCCCAGGCCGAGTGCCAGCCGGGTGCCGAGCCGCAGTCTGCGGTACGCGTGCCGGAAGCTGCCGATCACTCGGCAGCCTGCCGTATCACGTACCCGAAACCGCGTACCGTCTGGATCAGCGGGTCGTCGCCCGTCGTGGCGAGCTTGCGGCGCAGTCGGCTGACGACCAGTTCGACGACGTTGGAACGGCCGCCGAAACCGTATTCCCACACATGGTCGAGGATCTGCGCCTTGGTGAGCACGGTCGGCGACTTCCGCATCAGATAGCGCAGCACCTCGTACTCGGTGGGGGTGAGCGTCAGTAGTTTCCCGCCGCGCCGGACCTCCCGGGTGTCCTCGTCCATGGTCAGGTCCGACACCCGCAGCACGGAGCGCTGGGCACCGGGACCGGCGCTGCGCCGCAGCACGGTCCGCAGCCGGGCCATCAGCTCCTCCACGGCAAACGGTTTCACCAGATAGTCGTCCCCGCCCCGGGTCAGCCCCGCGACGCGGTCGGCGACCCCGTCGCGTGCCGTCAGGAACACCACCGGCACCATCGTCCCGCTGTGCCGCAGCCGGTCGAGCACGCCGAAGCCGTCGATGTCGGGCAGCATCAGGTCGAGCACCACGATGTCGGGGTGGAAGTCGGCGGCGCGGCGCAGCGCCTCCGCACCCGAGTTCGCGGTGACCGCGTCCCAGCCTTCGTAGCGGGCGACCGTCGCCACGAGATCGGCGATCGGCGGGTCGTCGTCCACGACGAGGAGTCGTACTTTTTCCACCCGCTCATACTGCGCCACACACCCCGCGGCGCCAGACCCGCGTCTCCTGTGCGCGCGGATCGATAAGATCTTGAAAGTTGGACGACAGGAAATCGACAGCGAAGCACGGACAAGCTCTGTGTTCTGAGGACCCGATCTAGGAGTTTCCGTCCGTGACGACCGTCCAATCGCCTCCCGTACCCCCCACGGCGATACGTCCCAAAGTAGTGGCCCGCACCGGCCTGTACGCCGTGCTGGCCGCGAACGCGGCCGTCGTGACCCTCTTCGCCGTCCAGGCCGGCTTCGCCTCCAACGCGCTCGTCGTGATCGGCCGCTTCGCCGGCCTGTACAGCGCCCTGCTGATGGCGTTCCAGCTGCTGCTGGTGGCCCGGCTGCCCTGGCTGGACCGCCGCATCGGCATGGACCGGCTGACCAACTGGCACCGCTGGACCGGTTTCAGCCTGTTGTGGACGTTGGTCGGCCATGTGGTGTTCATCACCTTCGGCTACGCCGAATCGTCGTCGCTGGACCCGGTGAGCCAGCTCGTCGACCTGGCCGAGACCGTCGAGGGCGTGCTGCGCGCCGCCGTCGCGATGGTGCTGATCCTGGTCGTCGGCGCCGTCTCCGGCCGCTGGGCCCGCCGACGCCTCGCCTACGAGACCTGGCACTTCGTCCACCTGTACACATACGTCGCCGTGGTGCTGGCCTTCACGCACCAGGTCGCGGTCGGGACGACCTTCACTGCGTCGTCCGCCGCCACGGCGTACTGGTACGCGGTGTGGGGCGTCGCCCTCGGCTCGGTGTTCCTGGGCCGGCTGGTCCTGCCTCTGTGGCGGAACTGGCGCCACCAGTTGCGCGTCGAGGCCGTCGTCCCCGAGGCCGACAACGTCGTAAGCGTTTACATCACCGGTCGTGACCTGGACCGCCTGCCCGCCCGGGCCGGCCAGTTCTTCCTGTGGCGGTTCCTGACCAAGGACCGCTGGTGGCAGGCGAACCCCTTCTCCCTCTCGGCCGCGCCCGACGGCACCAGGCTGCGCCTCACCGCGAAGGCGGCCGGCGACGGCTCCGCCGGACTGCGCCACCTCGAGCCCGGCACCCGCGTCTTCGCGGAGGGCCCCTACGGTGCCTTCACCGCCATGCACCGCACCCGGCCCGAGGCCCTGCTCATCGCCGGCGGCGTCGGCGTCACCCCGATCCGGGCGCTCCTCGAGGAGATCGACGGGCACGCGGTGGTCATCTACCGGGTGGCCGGCGAGCGGGACGCCGTGCTCTACGACGAGCTGAGCGAACTCGCCCTGGCCAAGGGGGCCGAGCTGCACCTGGTCACCGGGCCGCCGGTGCCGGACCGACTGGCGCCGCGTGAACTCGCCGCGCTCGTACCGGACATCGCGGAGCGGGACGTCTTCCTGTGCGGGCCGCCGCCGATGATGAACGCGGTCCTCGGCACCCTGCGCGAGCTGGACGTGCCCAGGCCGCAGATCCACTTCGAACGCTTCAGCCTGGCCGGATGAGAGATACGAGAACACCGTGAAGCGAGTAATCCCTGTCCTGGTCCTTTCCGTGGCGGGTCTGATCCCGGTCTGGCGCTACGAGCCGTCGACCGGTACGACATCCACCACCGAGGCCGCCTCGACGCCCTCCGTGTCCTCCTCCACGTCGTCCTCGGGCTCGGGATCGACCACGTTCACCGGTACGACCGTGGCCACGGAGAAGGGTGACGTCCAGGTCCGGATCACCTACGACGGCGACAAGATGACGGCTGTGCGGATGCTGAAGCAGCCGAATCATCCGCAGACGACCGCGGCGGTGCCGAAGCTGGTTGCGGAAACGCTTGCCGCGCAGAGTGCGGACATCGACACCGTTTCCGGCGCCACCGTCACGAGCGACGGTTACAAGGAGTCGCTGCAGGCCGCGATCGACGCCGAGGCGGCCGCCGCCACTGCGTCCCCCTCAGCATCGGCCTCGGGCTCGGCCGCCGCCTCGGCGTCCCGGACCGTGGCGGGCTCGACCGTGGCCACGGAGAAGGGTGACGTCCAGGTCCAGGTGACCTTCGAGGGCGACAAGATGACGGCTGTGCGGATGCTGAAGCAGCCGAATCATCCGCAGACGACCGCGGCGGTGCCGAAGCTGGTTGCGGAAACGCTTGCAGCGCAGAGTGCGGACATCGACACCGTTTCCGGCGCCACCGTCACGAGCGACGGTTACAAGGAGTCGCTGCAGGCCGCGATCGACGCGAAGGGCGCCTGACGTGCACCGCGTCGAACACGTCATGGGGTTCCCGGTCTCGCTTCGGGTCGACGACACCGTCGTCCCGGACGGGACCGGGGACGCCGTGTTCGCGTGGCTGCGCGAGGTCGACGCACGGTTCAGCCCGTTCAGGGCCGAAAGCGAGGTCTCCCGGTACGGCCGGGGCGAGCTGGCGTCCGACGAGCTGAGCGCCGACCTCGTGGAGGTGCTCGACATCTGCGAGCACTACCGGGTGGCCACCGGCGGCGCCTTCGACATCCGGCTGCCCGGCCGCGGCCTGGACCCCTGCGCGGTGGTCAAGGGCTGGGCCGTGCAGCGGGCGGCGGAGCGGCTGACCGGGGCCGGGCTCCGCCGGTTCTGTCTCAACGCCGGGGGTGACGTGGTCGTTTCTGGCGGCCCCTGGCGGGTCGGCGTACGGCATCCCGAGATCGCCGACCGGCTGTGCACCGTCCTCGACCTCACCGACGCAGCCGTCGCCACCTCCGCCCGCTACGAGCGCGGCGACCACATCCGCGACGGCCGTACCGGCCGGCCGGTGACCGGTGTCGACAGCCTCACTGTCGTGGCCCCGACGCTGACCGAGGCGGACACCGTCGCCACGGCCGCCTTCGCGCTGGGCGCGGACGGCGTCGAGTGGGCGGCCGCGCGGGACGGGTGCGAGGTGTACGCCGTACTGCCCGGCGGACGCGTGCTGCGCACCGGCGGGTTCCCGACGGCGGGGGCAGCGGCCGCGTGAGCATCGAGGCGGCGGCTCTGGGAGCCGCCCTCTGGCTGCTCGGCTGGGGCGCGACGGTCCTCGCCTGGACGTCGGGTCGGGGACGACGGCCACCGGCGCGTCGTAGTTGCCGGTGTCGCTGACCGGGACACTTCCGGTCGCAGCTCGCTCTGTTCGCGCTCGCTGCCGCGGCAACTCGCTCTGAAGCGCTTTCACGGCGGTTTCAGGGCATGAGGAGGCGGGCGGTCCGGACGCGTACGGCGAACCCTGTGCGCTCATGAGTCGCCAGGCGGTAGAGACCGCTGTAGTCGGACACGGCCGTTCCGTTCGCCTTGACCCAGGTGGAGATCTCGGAGTTCGAGGAGCCCTGGCCGCTGTCGCCGACGACGAGGTAGTGCAGCTTGCCCGCCTTCACGAGGCTCTTCAGCTTGGCCAGCGTCATCGCGTCGTCGCTGCCGGACCAGCCGCCCATCGAGATGACCGGCTCACCCGACGCCAGGATGATCGAGGAGGCCGTCTGGTCTGTGGCCACCGCCACCAGCCAGGTGGCGCCGTCCTGGTTCTTCTCCAGGTACGTGATCATCGCGGACGACACCTGGGTACCGCCCATCCCGCCACCGGTGCGACCGTCGGCGGCGCCGGACTCCGCCGTACCCGACTCGGTCGAGCCGGACTCCGCCGTGCCGGACTCCGCCGTGCCGGACTCCGCCGTGCCGGATTCGGTCGTCCCCGACCCCGTCGAGCCGCCGTCGGCCGTGGAGGTGCCGCTGTTCGACGGGGGTTGGCCCATTGCCTGGCCGTCGCCGGAACCGCTGGGCGCATCACTGGAGTTGGTTCCCGGTCCGCCGTCGGTCCCGCTCGGCCGCTGGCCGCCGCCACCGCCCATGCCCCCCATACCGCCGGTGCTCGGACCGGCCGTCGGGTTGGTGCCGTTGGTGCTGGAGGTCGCGGCCGAGACCGAGTAGGCGGCCGGGCCGGCGAGCAGCGCCACGACCGCCGCCAGCGCCGCGACGCCCATCAGCCGTTGCCGCTTCGTGAAACGCGCGACCAGCAGTCCGATCACCGAGGCCGCCCCTGCCACACCGGCCACGACTTCGGCGACCGTGTACAGCGTTCCGGAGCCGGAGACCCGGTGGAGCAGGACGACCGCCCACACCGAGCTAGCCGCCACCGCGACCGGCAGCGCCCAGCCCATCCCCCGGTCTCGGCTTCGCTCGGCCGGGGGGACCCCCACCGCCGCGCAGCCGTTACGGAAAGCGTTGTAGAGCATCACGCCGCCCGCGCCGGTCAGGGCCGCGATACCGGGGGCCATGGCGGTGACGTAGTACGGGTGGAAGGTGCCCTCGGCGAGGGCGAAGGTCAGGTAGTGCAGGACGAACCAGCCGCCCCACAGCATCAGCGCTGCGCGCCTGGCGTCCGTACGGGGCGCCCGGCCGCGCAGCACGAGACCCGCCACCAGCGCGATCGCCGCGAAGGGGATCAGCCAGGAGATCTGGCCGCCCATCGTGTCGTTGAACATCCGGTACAGGCCCGCCTCGCCGCCGAAGCCGGCGCCGTTGCCCTGCGAGCCCACCGAGGAACTCGCCCCGAAGATACGGCCGAAACCGTTGTAGCCGATGACGAGGTCCCAGACCGTGTTGTCCGTGGAACCGCCGATGTAGGGGCGGGACGAGGCCGGGATCAGATCGACGACCACCATCCACCAGGCACTGGAGACGATCAGCGCGACCGTACCGACGGCAAGGTTGCGTACGCGCTTGCCCAACGAGGCGTTCGCGGCCCACAGGTACACCAGGAAGAACACGGGCAACACGACGTACGCCTGCATCATCTTCGTGTTGAACGCGAAACCGATGGCTGCAGCCGACCACACCAGGGGTATCAGCCGGCCGGTGCGCACGGACTTCAGCAGTGCGGCCGCGGCCAGCAGCATCAGGAAGACCAGGATCGGATCGGGATTGGTGTCCCGGGTGATGGCGACCGTGATCGGCGTGAGCGTCAGCGACAGCGCGGAAATCGTCGCCGCCACCACGCCGAAGTCCCGCTTGACCAGCCGGTACAGAAGCGCGACGGAACCGGTTCCCACGGCCACCATCGGCAGCATCAGCTGCCAGGTGCCGTACCCGAAGGCGCGGGCGGACAGGCCCATCACCCACAGGGCGAACGGCGGCTTGTCGACCGTGATGAAGCTGCCCGCGTCCAAGGCGCCGAAGAAGAACGCCTTCCAGCTCTTGGTGCCGCTGTAGACGGCCGCGTCGTAGAAGGTGTTGCCGGTGATCGAGGAGAGGTTCCAGGCGTAGAGGGCGGTGGCCAGGACGAGGATCGCCCACAGGGCCGGGCGGGCCCAGCGCGGGTCCTCGGGCGCACCGGTGAACAGACGCCGGGCGCGGGAGGCGGGTCCGCCGTCGGCGGGCGGGACCGACCGGTGGCGGGCGCCGTCCTCGCGGACGGGGGCGGGCGGCGGGGCGAGTGTCGTCATGACGCGTACTCCAGGTGGGTGTTCGCCCCGGTGGGCAGGACGGCGGCGGGGGTGGTCACGCGTGCCGCCGGCACCTGGGGGGTGCTCGTGCGGCGGGGTACGGCGGGGACACGGGTGCGGCCGGTGAGGGTGGAGCGGAGCATCCGGCGCATGCCCTTGAGGTCGTCGACGGCCGTGCGGACGATGTCGACCCGGCTGTCGGGGTCGTCGGTCCGGTCGACCGGCACCTCGTGGACGCGGAGGCCGTTGCGCTGGGCCAGGACCAGCAGTTCGGTGTCGAAGAACCAGGCGGTGTCCTCGATGTGCGGGGCGAGCGCGCGGAACACGTCGGCGCGGACCGCCTTGAAGCCGCACTGGGCGTCCGAGAACCGGGCGCCGAGGCCGGCCTTGAGCGGGAGGTTGTAGGAGCGGGAGACGAACTTCCGCTTGGCGCCCCGGACCGCGGCCGCCTGGCGGTGCAGTCGGCTGCCGACGGCGAGGTCGCTGTGGCCGGACAGCAGAGGGGCGACCAGGGGGAGGAACGCCTCCAGGCTCGTCGACAGGTCCACGTCCATGCAGGCGACGACGTCCGCGCCGGAGCGGTTCCACACGTGTTTCAGGGCGCGGCCCCGGCCCCGGCCCTTCTCCTTCAGGCGCACGGCGTGCACGTGCGGGAGACGCAGTGTCAGGTCGGTCGCCGCGTACCAGGTGGCGTCCGTGCCGGCGCTGTCCGCGATCGTGATGCGGAACGGGAACGGGAAGGACTCTTCGAGATGGGTGTGGAGACGGCCGATGCTGTCGGCGAGGACGTGCGCCTCGTTGTACACCGGCACCACGATCTCGACCGACCGCTGCCGGACGCCTCCCGCGTTCGTTTCGTTCATGGCCATGACGATCGGGGCCATGTCTGGGGGATCCCTGAGCCGGTCCTGAGGGAAGAGTGAGAATCAGCGGACTCACAGCTTGCGCACAGTGGAAACCCCTTTCACCCGGGTGCGGGTGGCGTGATCCACTGACGCCATGAGCCTGACGAGTGAGGTCTTCCTGGTGAGGGACCACGGTGACCTCGACATCCTGACCGGGGAACGGGACGGACGACCCGACGGCATGGACCTGGCCGGGCCGGAGTCGTGGCGCAGGACGGTCTGGGGGTCACGGGCCATCCGCCGGATCGGTGCCCGGTTCCTGCCGGCGTTGGTGTGCGTGCACAACGGCGATGTCGTCGCTCCGGACGAGATCCCCGCCTTCCTGACGGAAATCGCTCTGGTACGCGCTTACTCGGAGCGTCTCGCCATCGAGACCCGCCCGCCCGACCGGACGGTCGAGAGCCACCGTCACCACATCTCCTGCCGCCTGGACGGCATCGAGGCGAGCGCGCGGTATGCGCTGGGGGCCGGTGGCGGACTGCTGATCTGGTAAGCGGTCTAGACTCTCCCCGCAACGGCCCGAACTCGTATCGAGAGCGGGCAGAAATTGCCAGACCCGAAGGGTATTCGGCGCTTTGATACGGATAGATTCAGTCACCAAGCGATACCCGGACGGCACGGTGGCGGTCGACCGGCTTTCCCTCGACATACCGGACCGTGCGATCACCGTCCTCGTCGGCCCCTCGGGCTGCGGCAAGACGACCACTCTGCGGATGATCAACCGGATGGTCGAGCCCAGCGAGGGCACGATCCTCATCGACGGTGTCGACAGCCGTCAGCAGCCGGTCAACACCCTGCGCCGGGGCATGGGTTACGTCATCCAGAACGCCGGGCTCTTCCAGCACCGGACGATCGTCGACAACATCGCCACCGTGCCCCGGATGCTCGGCTGGAGCAAGGACAAGGCCCGCGCGAGGGCACGCGAGCTGATGGAACGGGTGGGACTCGACGCCTCGTTCGCCAAGCGCTACCCCTACCAGCTCTCCGGCGGCCAGCAGCAGCGCGTCGGTGTGGCCCGCGCGCTCGCCGCCGATCCGCCGGTCCTGCTCATGGACGAGCCGTTCTCCGCCGTCGACCCCGTCGTCCGCAAGGGTCTGCAGGACGAACTGTTGCGTATTCAGGCCGAGTTGGGCAAAACCATCGTCTTCGTGACGCATGACATCGACGAGGCGGTGAAGCTCGGCACCATGGTGGCGGTGCTGCGCACCGGCGGCCGGCTCGCCCAGTTCGCGCCGCCGGCGGAGCTGCTGTCCGACCCCGCCGACGCCTTCGTCGAGGACTTCCTCGGCGCCGACCGGGGCATCCGGCGCCTGTCGTTCTTCTCCTCCGCCGGCCTGGAGCTGCTCACCACGCCGATCGTCGCGATCGACTCCACGGCCGAGCAGATCGCCGCACGTGGCGCGACCGACGCCCCCTACCTCCTCGTCACCGGCCTGGACGGCCGTCCGCTCGGCTGGAGCGAGCCCGGAGCGCTGACGGCCGGACGGGTCGACGCCGACCGACTGCTGCCGTACGGGCGGCCGTTCGTCGCCGAGCGGGACTCGCTGCGCGCGGCCCTGGACTGTGCGGTCCTGTCGCCCACCGGCTGGGCGGTCGCCGTGGACGCCGAGGGCCGGGCCGCCGGTGTGGTTTCCCAGACCGTCATCGGCGAGGCCATCCGCGGCGCCCACGCGGCAGGCCGTGAGGTGCGGTCGTCGCCCGAGGAGACCGCCCAGAAGGTCATCCGGTGAACCGCTTCTTCGACATCCCCAGCGACCTCCAGCACGACTGGCTCGGCCTCATCGGACTCCATCTGCGCGAGGCCCTGCTGCCGGTGCTGGGCGGGCTGCTGCTCGCGCTCCCGCTGGCCCAGCTGTGTGTGCGGCTGCGCTGGCTGTACCCGCCCGTGCTGTGGGTGACGACCGTGCTCTACGCCATCCCGTCCCTGGCCTTCTTCGTCGTCCTCATCGACTACACGGGGCAGACCGAACTGACGGTGATGATCCCGCTCACCGTCTACAGCCTGGTGGTGCTCGTCCCGGCGATCGTCGACGGCGTCCGGTCGGTGCCGCAGGAGACCCTCGCCGCCGCGACCGCCATGGGTTTCGGACCCGTACGCCGTTACGTCCAGGTCCAGTTGCCGATCGCGGTACCGGCCATCATCGCCGGCCTCCGGGTGGCCACCGTGTCCAGCATCAGCCTCGTCAGCGTCGGGATGCTGATCGGCAACCAGGGTGCGCTCGGCAACCTGCTGCACGACGCGCAGATCTACAACCGGCCCGAACTCGCCTGGAACTCCGTGATCACCAGTGCCGCTCTGGCGGTGCTCGCGGACGCCCTGCTGGTCGTCGTACGCATCCTGCTCACCCCCTGGATGCCGAGCGGCGCGCGCGGCGGACAGTCCAAGCCCGCCGGGGTCCGGCCCGATCCGGCCGTGCCCGCCCTGGAGGACGCAGCCCGGTGAACGTCATCAATTTCGTAAACGCCTTCTTCAGCGACAGCGCACACTGGCACGGTTACGACGGAATCCCCACCCGCGTGTGGGAACACGTCCAGTACTCCTTGGAAGCGCTTGCTCTCGCCGCCGCGATCGGGCTGCCGATCGGCCTGGTGACCGGTCACTACGGGCGGGGTGGAAACGTCCTGTCCCTGGTTGCCACAGCCGGCCGGGCGCTGCCCACCTTCGGCCTGCTGGTGGTGACGACCATCGTGCTCGGGTTCGGCATGCTGCCCGTGATGATCCCGCTGGTCGTCCTCGCCGTCCCGCCGATCCTGGTCACCACCTACGAGGCGGTGCGCTCCGTCGATCCGTCGCCCGTGGACGCCGCGCGGGGCATGGGCATGGGGGAGTCCGGCATCCTGCTGCGCGTCGAACTGCCTGTCGCGCTCCCGCTGATCTTCGGCGGTCTGCGTTCGGCCGCCATCCAGATCGTCTCGACGGCGACCATCGCCGCGTATGTCAGCCTCGGTGGCCTCGGCCGCTACATCGTCGACGGTCTCTACCAGCACGACTACGAGAAGGTGGTGGGCGGCGCCACCCTGGTCGCCGGCATGGCCCTCGCGACGCTCGCGGTGTTCTGGGCGGCGGCCAAGCTGACGGTCTCGCCGGGGGTACGCCGCAGCAACTAGGACTGGTCCCGGCCCCGGTCCCGGGATGACGGCCGTACGGCGATCGCGTCGACCTCGAAGAGCATGCCCGGCAGGGCGAGCGAGGCCACCCCGCTCAGGGTCTGCGCGGGCGACCGCTCGCTGAAACGGGCGTGCAGGACGGTGCGGGGGAAGGCCGTTCCCCCGCACCGCAGTTCTGGCCCCGCCGCACTGTCCTTGCTGTATCCGACCGTTCCTGTTGTTTCTGACCGGCTCCAGCTGATTTCCGCTGGCCCCAACCGCGCCTAGCTGTTCCCAGCTGTTCCTGGCTGTTTCTGGGGGCTCTGGCTCTGGCTGTTGCTAGCTGTTTCCAGTCGTTTCAGACTCCGACGCTCCGGCCGTCCGGTGTGCGCCGTCAGCCGCCCGATCGGGCCAGCGCCTGTTCCAGCACGACCAGCAGGGCGTCTCGTACCGAGCCGCGCTCGCGGGCGTCGAACACGAGCAGCGGGACGCCTTCGGACACGTCGAGGGCCCAGCGGACCTCGTCCAGCGTGTGCGCGATCTGGCCGTCGAAAGCGTTTACGGCAACGGCGAACGGGATCTGCTTGTGCTCGAAGTAGTCGACCGCGGCGTAACAGTCGTCGAGACGGCGGGTGTCCACGATGACGAGCCCGCCGACCGCGCCCTCCACGATGTCGTCCCACATGAACCCGAACCGCTCCTGACCGGGCGTACCGAACAGATACAGCTTCAGCGTCGGGTCGATGGTGATGCAGCCGAAGTCCATCGCGACCGTGGTGGTGGTCTTGCGCGGGGTGTGGCTGAGGTCGTCCACACCTGCCGCCACCTCGGTGATGGCCGCCTCGGTGGTCAGCGGCTCGATCTCGGAGATCGAGCCCACGGCGGTGGTCTTGCCCACGCCGAAGCCGCCCGCGATCACCAGTTTCACCGGCAGCGGCGGCCGTACGGCGGCCTGGCCGGCCGAGGTGCGGACCAGCGGTTCAGTCGGTGTCACGGAGTACCCCCCGGGAGTCGGGGATGGCCCGCAGGCCATCGATAACCCTGCGCAGAACGGATGCGTCGTGGGTGACGCCGGAGTCGGGCACGTGCACCGACAACTGCCCCGCCGTCCGGAGGTCCTCGGCGAGGACCCGCACCACGTTCAGGTGCAGCCGCAGCCTGGCCGCGATCTCCGCGATGGACTGCGGGACGCGGCAGGCGGCGACGATGTCGTGCTGTTCGAAGGAGAGCCGCCCGAGCGCGTCGAGCCCGCCGGTGGTGGCCACCAGCTGGGTCTCCACGGGCATCGTCCGGCCGGACGACGTCTCGCCCGCGCCGCCCGCGACCCGGCCGGCCGTGACCAGGAAGGGCCGGACGGCGGGTGCGGGGCCGACGGGGGCGACGCCGTCCTCGCCGGCCCCCCGCGGTGTGCGGCCGTCCGCCATCGGTGTTCGCTCTCTCTACGGTGGCACGCGCTCAGCGCGTACGCGTGGCGCCGACGCTGTTCTTCAGTTCCAGGACGAGCTGCGGGCTGAGCGCCGTGCCGGCGCGGTTGGCGAACACCGTCATCTCGTAGGCGATGTTGCCCAGCTTGGCCTCCTTGTCGGTGACGACGCCGAGCACGGCGCCACTACCGATCGCGGAGACCAGGACGTGGCCGCCCTCCAGGTCGATGATGACCTTGTTCAGGCCGCCCAGGCCGTAGTTGCCGGAGGCGCCCGCGGCCAGGCTGGTGATGCCCGACACGATCGCGGCCAGCCGTTCGGAGTCGGCGTGCTCGCGCAGCTCCGACACCGCGATCAGCAGTCCGTCGGAGGACACCGCGATGGCGTCCACGACTCCCGCCGTCTCGGTGGCGAAACGGTTGAGCAGCCAGGTGAAGTCGGCTGCGGCGGCCCGCAGATCGGTCGGCTTGGCGTCTCCGGCGGGAGTCTCACCTGTCGACGTGCTCACTGCTCGGCTCCTTCCGGAAGGTGGTTCTGGTGGTGCGTGGTGTCCCGGCCGCTGATCCGGTCGTTGATCGGCTCGGTCCGCCCGGACGCGTCGGACGGCGCTGTCCGGTCGGTCCGGTCGGGCGAAACGTCGGGACGGTGATCGTGCCGGCGGTCGTTCCGGCGGTCGATCGGGTCTTCGGTGGTGGGGGCGAGGGGGTGGGGCTCGGCGGGGCGAGGGTGTTCGCCGGTGTCCCGGTGGGCGCGGGCCACGGCCGCCTCGAACTCCTCCAGCGCGTCGCGCACGGCGTCCGCGTCGGCGGGGCGGGCGGCCTGTCGCGCGGCCTGCTGGGCGGCGGCGTCGGCGGTCGTCCGCAGCGTCGCCCCGCGCACCCGTCGCCGGAGCGGACGGGATCCGTCGGGACCGACGGCGAACGGATCGGCCCCGGCCCGGCCGGAACCGGAGAGGGGACCCGTCGGACCCGTCGGACCGGCAGGGTCGGCGGCGCGGTCGTGCGCGGGCGGTTCGGCGCCACGCCCGGTGGCGAGGTGCTCCGTCCTGTGGCCGGAGTCGCCGGTGCCGTCGGGGCCGCCCGTGGAGCGGGCGGGGCCGCTCTCGGGGCCGGACGAGTGGGAGTGCGGCGCGGGCTCCGTCGCATGGGTGGCGGGCCGGGACTCGGCCGCGTGGCCATGCGACGGCTCCGCAGTGCCGGCGGAGGTCGTGCGCTCCGCCGTGCCGACGTGGTCCCCGGGTTCGTGCTCCGCGCGGGCGTGGGGCGTCGCCTCGGCCGTGCGGGGCGCCGGGATCCCGACACCGGCCGGGTAGGCGCGCGTCGCGGGCCCGGCCGTGGTGTCCGGGTCGGCAGCGGTGCCGGCCGGAGCCTCGGGCGGGGCGGAGACGGCGAGGGACGCCGGCTTCGCCGTATCGGCAACGACACCGGTTTCGACGGCACGGTCGGAGGAAGCGGTTACCTCGGCGTTCCCGGAGGCAGCCGAACCGGTTCCGGACTTAAGGCTGGAGTAACCGGTTCCCGCCGGACGGCTCGAGATACCGGTTTCATCGGTTTCCGCGGAGGGGCCAGCCACCGTCGTTGCGGTTGCGGTTGCGGTGTCGTTCGTCGGGTCGTCGGTGTCTGCCACCGGTGCGAGCGGGGCTTCGGCCTCTCGTTCGCCCGGGGACGGGTCACGGCGGGGGACCCGGCGCGGGAGCGCGGTCGGATCGTCCTCGTTCGTGGCCCAGGACGGAACCGCGGACGGGATCGAGGACGACGGCGAGGGGCCGGCCGCGGGGGCCGACGGGGCGGCGAGCGCCGCCGTGGCCGGGGAGGTGCCGGTGTGGGCCGGCCTGCCCACAGGGCCCAGCTCGCTCATCGTCAGGAGCAGGGTCGAGGGGATCATCACCTCGGCCGTCACGCCGCCGCCCGGGGTGCGGGACAGGGTGACGTCGACGTCCCAGCGGCGGGCCAGCGCGCCGACCACGAACAGGCCGAGCACCTTCGTCGGGACGACGTCGAGGCGTTCACGGCGCACCAGGCGCGAGTTCTCCTCGGCCAGGCGCTCGGCGCTCATGCCCAGACCGTGGTCGGCGACGGTGATCGAGGCGCCGTCGGCGTCGGCGCCGACCACCACCTCGACGGGGCTGCCCTCCGGCGAGAACGACACGGCGTTCTCGAGGAGTTCGGCGATCATCAGCGTGAGGTCGCCGATGATGTCGGGCTCCACCAGGGCCTCGGTCGCGGCGCGCAGCTGAACCCGCTGGAAACCCTCGATCTGTCCCAGCGCGGCGCGTACGACGTTGGTGAGCTCGGTCGGCCCGGCGTCCAGGACGGTCTCGCGGATGCCGGCCAGCAGCATCAGGCTGTCGGCGTTGCGGCGCAGGCGGACGGCGATGTGGTCGATGGAGTAGAGGCGTTCGAGCAGCGCCGGGTCGGTCTCGCCGCGCTCCACCGCGTCGATCAGCGCAAGTTGACGAGTCGTCAGGTTGCTGACGCGGCGACCGACGTTGCCGAACATCTCGGCGACGTTGCGCCGGCTGAGCACCTGGCGTTCCAGCAGTGCGGCCGCGGTGGTCTGCACGTTGTTGAATGCCTCGGCGAGTTCACCGATCTCGTCGTCCGCGGTGACCGGAAGCTCCCGCAGCCGCGGGGGCCCGGACTCCTCGGCGTCGTCGTCGGCGACGCGGGCGAGTTCGCGGCCCGCGACGTCGGCGACCTCCTGGGCAGCCCCCGTGAGCGCCAGCACCGGGCGGACCACGGAGCGGCGTACCAGGATGGAGAAGGCGATCCACAGGGCGAAGCTGAACAGTGCCAGGCTCAGCAGCAGGCCCGCGCGCCACTGGGCGCTGGAGGCGGTGTCGTCGGCCCGGTCGGCGATCTGGTCGATGAGCGACGCGGTGATCTTCAGCCGGGTCCGGGCCTGGGTGCTGTAGTCGGGGTAGGAGGCGATGGCCGCGCGGAACGCCGTACGGATGTCGGCCTTGGACTCGGCCTGCAACGCGCTTGGGTCCACGGCCAGTTCGGCGTAGTGCTGGCCGATGGCGGCCTGCGAGGAGTTGTGCTCGATGCCGCCGAACTCCTCGTTCTGCGCCTCGCTCGCGAAGCGCTCGAACCGCTCGGCCTGGTAGGTGAACAGTTCGTAGGAGCCGACCGCGCCGGTGAACTCGATGAGCGCGTTGCTGTCACCGGTCCGGGCGGAGAACACGCCCGTCTCGAAGGCGCCGTGCGCGGCGTCGGCGCGCAGCAGCGAGTCGAGGAGGTTGCCGGTGAAGGTCGTGGCGAGGCCGGTGTTGCGGTCCAGGCCCAGGCCGTCGATGAGACCGTCGGCCGCACCCGAGTACGCGGGGTCGATGTTGTCGGCGGGCAGGTACCCCTGTTCGATGGTGGACCGCAGGCCGGCCAGGCCCTGGACCTCCTTGAGTGCCTGCACCTCGGTGTCCGGCAGCCGGTCGCCGAAGGCGTCGACCACCTTTCGCACCTGCGTGTCCACGGCGGCCTGGGCCTGCCGGTAGCCGTCGGTGGAGGGGGTGCCGCCGTCGAAGGACGCCTCGTGCCGCACGGAGAGCAGGATCGCCTGCTGGTGTTCGTCCTGCAGATCGGCCACGAGCTGGGCGACCTGGGCGCTGTCACGCACCAGTTGGGCGGCGTCCTCCGCGCGGTTGGACTCCTGCACCAGGTCGACGATGAGGTACGTCAGCAGCAGCGCGATCACCGTCAGCGGGATACCGACGAGTACGTTCAACTTGCGCTGGAAGGGCCATCGGTCGGCGAATCCCCGCAGACCCCGGCGTACGGACGTGGGTGGCGAAGATGCCGACCGGGCGGGCGCGTCCACCTCTTTCGTGGACACCGGGCCTCCTTCAAGGGGGTGCTGCGGGCGTGCGAGGGGCTTTTGCATGCATGCCGACTTTCTGCACACACGTGTCCGAATATGAATGATACGGAAGCGGCCCCCGTACGCCGCCGTGGTCGACGCCGACTGCTGTGGCGAACACCAACTCCGGCGAGACTATCGCCTATTCGAACGGTCGAGCGCGTCGCCCTACGTCAAGAATCCATTACGAAGCGGTGAACCAGGGCCGTTCAGGGGCCTGCAAAGGGGTACACAGGTGATCTACCGATCCGTCGTAAGTGATCACGGATCGAAGCCAATCGGTAACCCGGCTGCTCTTGACTGATCAAGAAGCGGGTGGATTGGATCAGGCCAGAGTGTTTGAGTTCTCATCAACCCCCCAGCTCGGAACGGGAACCGTGACTACCAACGCCCACAGCAGCAGGTCTCTCAGGAACCACCCAGGTGCGGCGGCCGTCGCCCTCGCGGCGGTGACGGTCCTGCTGGCGGGATGCTCCTCGTCCGACGACACCTCCGACCCGCTCGCCGGCGACAAGGCGGCCGGCGACACCGTGGTCGTCGGCTCCAACAACTTCGCCGAGAGCATCCTGATCGCCGACATCTACGGCGAGGCCCTGAAGGCCAAGGGCATCAAGGTGTCCTACAAGCCCAACATCGGCAGCCGTGAGACCACGTACGGCCTGCTCAAGAACGGTTCCATCACCGTCCTGCCGGAGTACAACGGCTCGCTGCTGGCCTACCTGGACGCGAAGGCCGAGCAGACCTCGCTCGCGACCGTGAACGTCGCGGCGAAGGCCAAGCTCGACTCCAAGCTGACGCTGCTGGAGTCGTCGCCGGCCGAGGACAAGGACTCCGTCACGGTCAACGCGGCGACCGCGAAGAAGTACAACCTCACCGCGACGTCCACGCTCGCCGACCTCAAGGACATCGCGCCGGAGCTGGTCCTCGGCGGTTCGCCCGAGTTCCAGACCCGCCAGCAGGGCATCCTCGGCCTGGAGTCGGTGTACGGGCTGAAGTTCAAGTCCTTCAAGGCCCTCGACGCGGGCGGTCCGCTGACCCAGGCCGCGCTGAAGAAGAACACCGTGCAGGCCGCGGACATCTTCACCACGGACCCGACCATCACCAAGGAGAAGTTCGTCGTCCTCCAGGACCCGAAGAACCTCTTCGGATTCGCGAACGTGACCCCGCTGGTCTACAAGAGCGGGCTCTCCCAGGAGGGCATCGACGCGCTCAACGCCGTCTCCGCCAAGCTCGACACCAAGGCCCTGCTGGACCTGGACTCCCAGGTGCAGCTGGAGAGCAAGGACCCGCTGGACGTCGCCAAGGCCTGGCTGAAGTCGGCCGGCCTCGGCTGAGGTTCCATCGGATCACGTGAACCGTTGGAAACAACAGCAAACGGACCGGCCCGGGTTCCTCCGCACCGCGGGGGCGCCCGGACCGTCCTGAACGGAACCACCCTCACCGTCGGCGAGCTGATCGCGCTCGTCGACGGTGCGGCCGTCCCCGCGGTGGCCCCCGAGGCCCGTGAGCGCGCCGTCCTGTCCTGGCGCACGGCGCAGACGCTCGCCGCCGCCGGACGGCTGTACGGCCGTGGCACCGGCGTCGGCGCACAGCGCTCGGTGCCGGTCGACGAGGGCGACCAGGCCGCGCACGGCCTGCGCCTGCTGCGCAGCCACGCGGGCGGAGCGGGCGCTCTGCTCCCCGCCCGCCAGGTCCGCGCCATGCTCGCGGTGCGTGCCAACCAGCTCCTCGCCGGCGGCTCGGGCATCCAGCCCGCGCTCATCGACGCCCTCGTCGACGCGCTCCGTCTCGGCGTCCACCCGGCGGTCAACGAGTACGGCGCTGTAGGCACCGGCGACCTGACCGCGCTCGCCCAGACCGGCTTGACACTGATCGGCGAACGGCCCTGGTCGAGCGGGGAACCGGCCCGGCCGGGGAAAACCCTCGAGCCGGACGGCGAGCCGACCGGCCGGGTGGAGTGCGCCGACCCGGACGGTGAGCCCGTCGCATCGGTGACAGCCGCCACGGCAGCCCCCGCCATCACCGCAGCCGCCACGGCAGCCCCCGCCATCACCGCAGCCGCCACTGCCGCCCCCACCCCCACAGCCGCCGCACCCGCCACTGCCCCCGCCGCAGTCGCCGGTGGCGAACTCGCCGGCGCTGCTCGGTACGCCGTCGCCCCCGCCGTTCGGCTCGTCACTCTGCCCGGACCCGCCGCCGAAACCGTCTACGTTCCCGTTTCCGCCCCCGGGGCGGCGGCCGCTCCCGTCTCCACCGTCGCGACCGCAGCCCACCCCGCCGGGCTTCCGGTTCCGGTCGTCCTTCAGCCCGGTGACGCGCTGGCCCTGCTCAGCAGCAACGCCCTCGCGCTCGGGCAGGCGGCGCTAGCCCAGCGTGAGCTCGACGTGTTGCTGCGGGCCACGCATGCCGTCGCCGCCCTTTCCCTCGCCGCGGTGTCCGGCTCGCCGGAGGCGTACGCCGCGCCCGTCCACGCCCTGCGGCCCTATCCCGGCGCGGCCCGCGCGGCCGGTGAGGTGCGGCGGCTGCTCGGGCTGCCCGACCGGCCGCAGCGCCGCCGGGGCGGACGTATCCAGGACCCCTTCGGGTTCCGTGCCTTCCCGCAGGCGCACGGCTGTGCCCTGGACGCCGCCGAGCGACTTCGGGAAGTCGTCGAGGTGGAGATCAACTGCCCGTCGGAGAACCCCCTCATGGATCCCGACGGCACCGCGGCCTATCACCACGGCGGCTTCTTCGCCGCGCCCCTGGGCCTCGCCCTGGACGCCGCGAACCTCGCCCTGCTGCAGACCGCGCAGCTCTCCGCCGCTCGCCTGGCGGCGCTCGGCGATCCAGGGCTCACCGGACTGCCCCCGTTCCTCGGCGGGGGACCGGCGGCCAGTTCCGGCACGATGATCCTGGAGTACACCGCCAACTCCGCGCTGGCGGAACTGCGTTCGGGGGTGACTCCGGCCTCGGCGGGCCACGCCGTCCTGTCGCGGGGTCTGGAGGAGGCCGCCAGCTTCGCCGGACAGGCCGCCCGCCAGACCTCGCGGGCGACGGACGCCTACGCCACCGTCCTCGCATGTGAACTCGTCGCTGCCGTAAGGGCTTTGAGGATGCGCCCGGCGCGGGCGGAGTCGCTTCGGGCACCGGCCGCCGTCCTCGCCGCGGCGGCCGTGCTTCCCGCGGGAACGGAAGACCGTCCGCTGACCGGCGATGTGACGGCGGCCGCCGAACTGCTGCCGGAGCTGGCCGAGTTGTGAGCCCCGGGGATGGACGCCCCGGCCGTGGACCCGGGGACGGACGGACCGACGGCCGGCTCCGATGACAGGCCTCGCTCAGTAGCCCACGTAGAACGTCGCGTCCTGCTTCTCGGTGGCGGTCGAGACCGGGTCGATGCGCAGTACGTAGTTCGCGTGCCGGATGTAGCGCGTCGGGTTGTTGTAGGAGCGGAACGACGCCCATCCGGCGTCCGCCAGCCCCGCCGTACGGTAGAAGGTCGCGTCTCCGGCGAAGGCCGATGTGCCGTCGTTGACGCCGAGTTGGAGCTGGTAGTTGTAGTGCCGCAGGTACCGGGTCGGGTAGTTCACCGACTGGAAGGAGACCCCGGAGCTGTCGGCCAGGCCGGGGACGAGCTTCCACTGCGAGTCGGTGTACAGGTCGAAGGGGTACGTGTCGATGCGGCCGACGTAGTTGGCGTGGCGGACGTAGCGGTCCGGGTAGTTGTAGGACTTGAGCCGGTTCCAGGCCGGGGCGCCCCACTTGGCGACGAGGTTGCTGTACTGCGTGCCGGTGATCGTCGTGACACCGCAGTGCTTGGAGTTCACCGGCTGGGTGTACGTCCTCTGGTCGAGCGCGGTCCAGGTTCCCGCCGCGAGATCGGTGGACTGCCAGGCGTAGAAGACGCCGTTGGGCGTGTAGGTGTCCCCCCAGAGCCACCAGGTGCCGGAGGTCAGCGACTTGACGAGGGTCGGCGCCTCGGTGCCGCCGTGGGCGACCCCGGTGTTGAAGACCGTGAAGCTGCCGGGGTCGAGGGAGCTGGACCGCGCGCCCACCAGCGTCTGGTCCTTCTTGAAGTAGAGGTAGTTGACGCCGTTCACCCCCACGGCCATGTCGCCGTCGATCACGTCGTAGCCGGGGTCGAAGAAGACCTGGGGGGCGGAGGCGGTGACGAAGTCGGTGGTGTAGTTGACCATGATCACGTTGTGGCCGCTGCTGTTCACCGCGGAGTAGATCAGCGCGTACTGTCCCCGGCCCGCGTCCCAGAACGCCTCCGGCGCCCAGCTGTGGGTGTTCATGTCGTGCAGCTTCAGCCGGTGGTATCCGGTGAAGGTGCGCAGGTCGGTCGAGTTCCACACGTGCACGTACTGGCTGACGTAACTCCAGTCGGTGCCCTTGAGGTCGGTGGCGATCACCACGTAGGTGCCGTCCTGCTTGCGCAGGATGAACGGGTCGCGCAGCCCCAGCGCGCCCTCGGTGGGCGTGACCACGGGGTTGTTCTGGTTGAGCGGCATCCACTGCAACCCGTCCGTGCTGACGGCGAGGTGGAGGCCGTAGTCGGTGCCGGCGCCGAGGCTGGTCGATTCGGTGAAGTAGCCCATGACGTAGGCC
The DNA here is from genome assembly GCF_001426425.1 of Streptomyces sp. Root1310. Taxonomy (NCBI): domain Bacteria; kingdom Bacillati; phylum Actinomycetota; class Actinomycetes; order Kitasatosporales; family Streptomycetaceae; genus Streptomyces; species Streptomyces sp. Root1310. The sequence goes on from NZ_LMEQ01000032.1 coordinate 345,448, forward strand.
GAGTCGGCCGCGTGGGCGGACGGGACGCCGAGGGTGAGGGCCAGGGGGACGGAGGCGGCCGCGCCCAGGACGAGGCGGCGGGAGGGGTTGGGGGTCATATGCGCTCCAGGGATGCGGGGTGCCCTTTGATGCCGACCGGTGGTTCGAGATACCGAACCAGGTTCGGTGAGTCGGTCAGAAAGTAGGGGTGTGCGGGGCACGGGTCAATCACTGGGACACGCTTGGCGGTTTCCCGCCTCGCACCTGTGGACGGCCCAGGAAAATTGGGGCGATCTCGGCGCCGGTCCGGGCTACTCTCGGCGACCGTGAACAGGAGACGGCAGAAGAAACTGACGAAGCGTCTGATGTCGGCGGTGATGTTCGAGGGCGGTTCTCAGGTCGGCCGGCTGCTGCGGGCCGGCGCCGACCCCTCGGCAGCGGATGTCGAAGGAACAACTCCCCTGTACGCGGCCTGCGTTCACGGGTCCGCCGATGCCGCGCGCAGGCTGCTCGAAGCCGGTGCGCCGCCGGACGTCGAGAGCGCAGGTCTGGGCGCCGAGGGGACCCCGCTGTGCGCGGCGGCCTGCTGGGGCCACCTCGACGCGGTCCGCACCCTGCTCGCCCACGGCGCCGACCCCAATCTGCGCGAGGACCACGGCACCGGGCTGACCCCACTGCAATGGGCAACCGCGGGACCGCATCCGGAAACGGTTGCCGTACTGCGTGCCGCAGGTGCCCACTGACGGATTCCCGGAGTCCCCGGGTCCTGGATACCCGCTGGCCGGGCGGCTGGGTGGCCGGGTGGCCAGACGGCCAGACAGCCAGACGGCCAGACAGCCGGGCGGCCAGACAGCCGGGCGGCCGGGCAGTCGGGCGGTCGGGCGCAGGGCGGTCGCTCAGTGTGCCGGGCTCGGCTGGAGGGTGACGTCCTCGATCAGCCGGTCGATCAGAGCGATCAGCACGTCCCGGCACGAGTCACGCTCCCGCGCGTCGCACAGCAACACGGGAACATGGGTCGGCAACGCCAGCGATTCCTTGATCTCCTCCGTCGGATACGGGTGCAACCCGTGGAAACCGTTTACCGCGACAACGAAAGGGATGCCCCGGCGCTCGAAGAAGTCGAGCGCGGCGAAGCTGGACTCCGGCCTCCGCACATCGATGAGCACCACCGCCCCCAGCGCGCCGATCGCCAGGTCGTTCCACATGAACCAGAACCGCTGCTGGCCGGGCGTGCCGAACAGATACAGCACCAGCTCCTCGCCGATGGTGATCCGCCCGAAGTCCAGGGCCACGGTGGTGGACCGCTTCTCCTCGATGCCCAAGAGGTCGTCCACCTCCAGGCCTGCGACGGTCAGCGGCTCCTCCGTGCGCAGCGGCGCGATCTCACTGACCGCCCCGACCATGGTGGTCTTGCCGACGCCGAAGCCGCCGGCGATGAGGATCTTCACCGTGTCGGGAGCACCGGCCGGCCCGGCGTCGAGGACGGTGGAAGCGGTGGAATCAGATCCGGCCAAGGCCGTCCCTCACTTTCTCCAGCAGATCGAGATCCGGTGTGCCGGTGACGGGACGCGGCGGCCGGGCCGTGATCAGGCCCGCCTCCAGCAGGTCGCAGAGCATGATGACGACCACGCTCACCGGCAGGTCGAGATGGGCCGCGAGCTCCGCCACGGCGAGCGGCCGGGCACACAGCCGCAGGATCCGGGTGTGCTCCGGCTGCGGCCGCGCGGCCCGCTCGGGCGGCGGGTCGACCGCGGTCACCGTCGTGATGAGCGTGAAGTCGGCACGGCTGGGCCGGGTCCGGCCACCGGTGAGGGTGAACGGCCTGACGAGTCTGCCCGCTTCGCCGCCTCCGCTCACCTCACCCGCCGTTGGTGCGGACGGCGGGACCGACATGGGCCCGCGGTGCCGCGCTGAGGTGCTCGCCGATCTTCTTCACCAGCATGTTCATCTGGTACGCCACCACGCCCACGTCCGCGTTCTTTCCCGCCAGGACGACGAGATGGGCCCCCGGGCCGGCCGAGGTGAGGATCAGGTAGCTGTTGGCCATCTCGATCAGCGCCTGCCGCACCGGGCCGCCGCGGAAATCCATGCTGACGCCCTTGCTGAGACTCATCAGGCCGGACGCGGTCGCCGCGAGCCGTTCGGCGTCCTCGCGCAGGAAGCCGGTGGACTTGCTCACCACCAGCCCGTCCTCGGAGAGCACGACGGCCTGGTTCACGTCGGCGACCCGGTCCACGAGACCGGTGAGGAGCTGGTCGAGCTGGGTGTTCGTGCCGGGGATGGAGCGTGTCATCGCGAAGTCCTTCATGAGCGGTCGGCGGGCGGTGTCGGGGTCTGGGAGGTGATTGCGGCGGTGACCGGCGGGCCGGGGGCCTCCTCGGTGGACGGTTCCTGCGGATCGTCGGGCCACAGGTCGGCGTCGGCGTGTGCTCGCAGCGTGCCCCGCTGGAAACCGGCGAGGGAAGAGGCCGCGCGCTCCGCCGTGAAGTCGTCCGGGTAACCGTCTTCCTCGGCTGACGTCGCGGACGTGGCGTCCTCGCGCAACTCGGTGGCGAGACTGGTCTGCGGGACCCTGCGGGGCAAGGGGGTGAGACCCCCGGGCCGGGCGGCCGTACCCGGCGTCCGGGCCGTGGCGGTCGCCGCTTCGCCCGCCCGGAGACCCCCGCCATCGCTGACGTCCGGCGCTCCGGGCCCGGAGGCGGACGCACGCGCCGCGGGCGTCACCTCGTCCGGCGGGAGGAGGGACGAGGGGTCCGTCGAGGACGAGACGTCTGTCGAGGACGAGACGTCTGTCGAGGACGCGATGCCCGTCGAGGGCGCGACATCCGTCGAGGACGGGGGGTCGGCCGGGTCGGGCGACTCCGGCGCGGGGTCCTCCGAGGCCGGTCGGCTCGGTGCCGGGTCCCACCGGCCGGCCGACAGGGCCGACCGGGGCGACGGGGCCGACGAACCGGGCGCCGGAAGGGAGGCGCCCTTTGCCGGGGAGGGTGACGCCGCCGGTTCGGTGCCCGGCCGGCCCTGCTCCCGCGCCGCGTCCGACGTGTCCCGCGCGGGTGACGCGAGGTCCGTGTCCGGGGAGGGGGGCCCGGCGTCCGTCGGCTCGCCCGGGTCCTGCGCCGCCGGGACGGACGGGCCGGGGGCTTCGCGGACCACGATGTCGTGCGGGACCAGCACGATGGCCGTGGTGCCGCCGTACGGTGACGAACGCAGGGTGACGGCGATCCCGTGCCGGGTCGCCAGCTGGGCGATCACGAACATGCCCAACCGCAGGTCGTCGGCGAGCGCCACCACGTCGAACTGGGGTGGGACGGCCAACTGCGCGTTGAACGAGGCGTAGTCCTCCTCGGACATGCCGAGGCCGCGGTCCTCGACCTCGACGGCCAGGCCCCTGGCCACCAGCGCGGCCCGTACGCCGACCGGGCTGGGGGCCGGCGAGTAGGCCGTCGCGTTGTCGATGAGCTCGGCGAGCAGATGGATCACGTCCGCCACGGCGGGAGGCGCGATGTACACGTCCTCCTCGGTGTGCACCTCGGCCCGCCGGTACTCGGCGACCTCCCCGACGGCGCTGCGCAGGATGTCGATCAGCGCCACCGGTTCCGTCCAGCTGCGCCCCGGCCGGCCGCCGCTGATGATGACGAGGTTCTCCTCGTAGCGGCGCAACTGGCTTGCGGTGGAGTCCAGTTCGTAGAGCCCGCTGAGGACGTCCGGGTCCTGGTGGCGCCGCTCCAGTGCGTCGAGCTTGCTGAGCTGGAGGTTGACCAGGTTCTGGCTCTGCCGGGCGATGCCCAGGATGACCTTCTGGAAACCGCGCCGGGTGTCGGCGAGTTCGACCGCGGTGTGCACGGCGGTGCGCTGCGCCGTGTTGAACGCCGCCGCCACCTGGCCGAGTTCGTCGCCGCCGTAGTCCAGCGGAGGCGCCGCCGAGTCCACGTCGACCGTCTCGCCCCGGTCCAGCCGGGCCACGACGTCCGGGAGCCGTTCGTGCGCCAGGCTCAGCGTGGCCATCCGCAGCCCGTGCAGCCGCCGGGACAGGGAGCGGGTGATACGCCAGGACATGCCGACGCACAGCAGCAGGGCGACGAGACCGCCGGCGCTGAGCGAGGCGGCCGTGATGAGCAGCTCGCGTGCCTCGTCCGCGCTGTGCCGGAGCAGCGCCGTGGTCTGCAGCCGGATCAGCCCCGAGTACTGGTCGGAGACCTCGATGAGTGCGGCACGCCACTGCTTCTGCACGTCCGGCAACGCGATGTCACCGTTTTCCCCCGGTTTCGCGCGGGCCGCGAGCACCTTGTCCTCCACGGACTCCAGGATCTGCCACTGGTAGCTCGTCAGGATCTTCTCGGTCTGTGCCTTCGCGGTGCCGGTGAGCGAGGGGACGATCTGGTCCTGCACGAGCCAGCGCCGGGTGTTCACCAACTGGGCGAACTGCGCCCACGTCTTCTCGTCCATCCGCTGCCGGGGCCCGGCCAGCGTGAGCTGGAGGTCCTCCTCGGAGACCAGTTCGGCCGCGTGCTCCAGGGCGACGAGGGGTCCGGCCTGCGAGGTGAGGTCGCCGTCGTCGACCTGGGACAGCTCTTGGAAGGCGTGGATCTGGTCGTCGATGATCGACGTGTACTGGTCCAGGGCCTGGGCGGCGGTGATGTCGACGGGGTCGTCCACCTGGCCCCGGTAGTACTCCAGGCTGCCCACGGAGGCGACCACCGAGTACATCCGGTCCCTGACCCGGTCGGACGCCTGCTGGATGTCGTCCGACCGGGCGACGAGCCTGGCGACCGCCGCGTCCGTCCTCGCGCGCTGTGCCTCCAGCGCGGCCCGGGAGCCGGCGGGCCGCGAGGCCAGCCACACGGCGGACAGGCTGCGCTCCTGCTGGAGCATGAGCGTCGCCTCGGTGCCCATGGCCCCGGTCGACCGGCTCAGTTCGGTCTGCGCGCGCAGCCGCAGCCCCTCCGCGAACATCTGGGTCGTCGTCACACCCCACATGGCGGCGAGGGTGACGCTGGGCACCAGGGCCAGCAGGATCAGCGAGAGACGTATGGAGCCGAGACGTCGGCGCCGGGCACCTGTCCGTGGAGACATAGTCGTCCTAGAGCGATCAGCGGGGGGGGAGGGGGAGCGAGGAAGGGGAGGGAGAGGGGGGAGAACCGGGCGAGTAGGGGGGCGGTCCGGTCAGCGGGTGCCGGCGGCGGCGAAGCGGGCGACTTCGGCGACGTTGGTCTTCGTGACGAAGGCCGGGCCCGTCAGCACGGGCGACACGCCGCCACCGCTGAGGTTGCCGTTGGTCTTGTAGAGCCAGAGCCCGTCGACTGCCAAGTAACCCTGCAGATAGGGCTGTTGATCCACCGCGAACTGAACGCTGCCGTCCCGGACGGCCGTGACCAGGTCCTTGTTGAGGTCGAAGGTGGCGACCTTGGCCTCGCTGCCGGCCTTCCCGGTCGCCTGCACCGCGGCGAGGGCGAACTGCGCCCCGTTGGTGATGACTTCGTCGATGTCGGGTTCCTGCCGCAGCCGTGCCGTCACGGCGGCGGTCATGGCGTCCATGTCCGTTCCGTCGACGTAGAGCATCTCGGTCTCGCCGGTGAACGTCTTCTTCACGCCCGCGCAGCGCGCCTCCAGGGCGATGTTGCCCCGTTCGTGGATGACGCACAGGGCGTGCCGGGCGCCGAGGCCGTCGAGTTTGTCGCCGACGGCACGGCCCGCGACGCTCTCGTCCTGGCCGAAGTACTCCAGAAGTCCCGCCGAACGCCAGGCGTCGATGCCCGAGTTGAGTCCGACCACGGGGATGCGGGCGGCCTTGGCCCGGGCCACCGGAGCCTTCATGGCCTGCGGTTTGGCGAGGGTCACCGCGATGCCGTCGACCCGGTCGGCGATCGCGTCCCGCACCAGCTCCGCCTGTCCGGCGGCGTCGGGGTCGCTGGCGTAGGTCAGGTCGACACCGTCCTTGGCGGCCGCGGCTTCGGCGCCCTTGCGCACCAGCTCCCAGAAGTCGTCGCCCTCGGCGCCGTGGGTGACCAGGGTGATCTTGACGCGGTCGGCCGAGCCGCCGGCCGTGTCCAGGTCCGCACCGGACGACGTGGTGCCGGAGCAGCCGGTCAGCAGGAGGAGACAGCAGGCGGCGGCCAGCGCGGTGAGGCGTACGGAGCCGAGGGGGAGGGGAGCGGAGGGAGCGGGAAGGGGAGTGTTCATGGGGGGCTGCACCTCGCTGTGCGGCAGAGCAGGGAGGACGGGGCGAGCGGCGCCGGAGCGAGGGGGTGTGCACCGGCGAGAGGCATTCGTTGGCTCGGAGCCAACCGTGTGTGACCGCTGGGAGTCAAGTGAGCGACCACACGGGGTGAGGTGCTGCCGCCGCATCGTGATCCGGGACGGTGCGGCGAGGACGGAAGGGAGCATATCCGCAGCTGAATTGACTGATCGTCAATCCGGGTGCCGGGTTCAGTGCTTGTGGGCCACCGCCCCGTACATCGCGATGTCCGCGTCCCGCACGACCTCCGTGCCGGCGCCGTCGGGACGCCAGCGGTGGACCTGGACGATCCCGGGGTCGACCAGGTCGAGCCCGGTGAAGAACTCCGCCGCCTCCGCCCTGGTGCGCAACCGCATCGGCATACCGCGGGCCGCGTACGCGCGGGCGACGCGGCCGACCTCCTCGGGCGCGAAGTCCGCGGTGCCGATGGACATCGCCAGGTGGCTGCCCGGGGGCAGGGGGTCGAGCAGGCGGCGGACGATGCCGACGGCGTCGTGCTCGTCGAGCAGGAAGTGGACGATCGCGATCACGGTGAGGGCGACGGGCAGGCCCGGATCCAGCGCCGTACGCAACTCCGGTGCGGCCAGGATGCCCGCCGGGTCGCGCATGTCGGCCCGCAGGTAGGCCGTGCGGCCCTCGGGCGTGCCGCTCATCAGGTCCCGGGACAGGTCCAGGACGAGCGGGTCGTTGTCGACGTAGACCACCCGGGCGTCGGGTGCTGCCGCCTGGGTGATCTCGTGGAGGTCGGGGGAGGTGGGGATGCCGCTGCCGATGTCGAGGAACTGACGTATCCCGGCCTCCCGGGCGAGGTGACGCACGGCGCGGTTCATGAAGTCGCGGTTGGCCCGCATGTGGACGGGGAGCGCGGGCCACTCCCGGACCATCGCGTCCCCGGCCTCGCGGTCCGCCGGGAAGTGGTCCTTGCCGCCGATGACGTAGTCGTCGATCCGAGCGGAGTGCGCCGTCCCGGTGTCGACCGCGTCGTGTTCGGGCCCGGGCTCGGGTCCGGACCCGGCGCCGGTCGTTTCGCCGCTGTCCGTCGCGTCGCCGTCCATGCGCCCCAACCTTCCACCTCCGACGGACGGCCGCGCCGGAAAGCGCGTTTCCGCGCCCGGTTGCGGCCTCTGCCGATCGTGGCCGTCGTCGTCATCGTGAGGTCCGGCCCGAAGAGGCCGGCGAACACGGCACGGGAACCCCTGCCGCGAACGGCACGGCGAACGGCACGGCGAAAGCGCCACGGAACGCCGTCGCGAATCCGGCCCGGACGCCGGCCGCCCCGGCAGGGACTTCCGCGACGGCACACCGGGGCCCCGCCCTTTCGCATGCCGGGTGGCGGTGGCGGGGTGACGAAACCGGCGGGGCCGGGCCCGGCCCGCTGTGCGCAGGCCGTCCCGGCGCCGCCGGTGAAGTGACGTACGGCCGCGTGGCGCGTCCGCGTGTCAGGTCCGCGAAGGTCCGTGGCTCAGGCGGGCTTCCCCGCCCCGGGCAGCGGGCCGTCCTGCCGGACCGGCTCGGCCGTCCGTTCCGTCCGCGTCTCCTTGCGCCGCTGCCGGCGGCTCTGGCGCGGTTCCTGGTCGGGCAGCCAGCCGAAGGCCAGGCTGCTGCCCACCGCGCCCATCAGAAGGCCGATGACGAAGCCGCCGATGTTGGACGTGAGCCAGGTGCCCAGGGAGAGCAGGATGGCGATGATCGAGTAGAACAGCCGCTGGGTCGGGTTGAAGAGGATCAGCAGACCGCAGACCACCATCAGGGTGGGCAGGAGGTAACCCGCCAGGCCCTGCATACCCACATGAAGGATCACCGGCAGCGGCGCCTTCATGGTCACGAGTATCTCGGCGCCGCCCAGGACGAGCAGCACGCCGCCCGCGAAGGGCCGGTGGCCCCTCCACTCCCGGAAGCGGTCCCGCCACTGGGTGGAGGTCATTACTTGCAGCCCTCGCTCGAGAAGCTCATCTTCAGGCCGGGGAGCTTGAAGACGGCCGCGGTTGCCGCGTAGTTGTGCTGATACAGGTTCTTGATGACGACCGTGTCGGCCTGCTGGCCGTAGACGCCCGCGGGACCCTGGATCGGGACCTTGTCGAAGGTGCTGGAGTCGCGGCCGATCTCGATGTTGTTGAACTCGGCGTCGCCCGAGATCTCGTCGGAGTCGATGGCCAGGTTCTTCACGCTCACCGGGGTGGATCCGCCGCCGGCCCTGAGGATGAGCTGGATGCCGCCGAGGTCGACGCTCTGGCACATGTTGGTGATCTTGCCGTTCTTCACGACCGAGGTGACGACCAGGACCTGGCCGCCGGTGTCGCCCTGGTTGGGGCTGTTCTCGATCATGTTGTCCAGGCCGCCGAACTGGGCGAAGCCCTCGCCGTCGAGCCGGTCGGCGGTGACGACGAAGGGCATCCCGGAGATCGCGAACTGGACACCCAGGGCGCCCTGCGCGGTGAGGACCGCGAGCCCCGCGGCGATGAAGGTGGCGGGCACCGCCATGACGGCGGCCCGGCGCAACCGGACCCGGCCGCGTCTCGTTGCGGAACCGCTTTCGGGGTTTTCAGGGGTGTGGTCGGCGGACGCATTGACGTCCGGGGACGAGGCCATGTCTGCTCCCATGCGCTTGGTCATGCGGGTTGGGCTTCAGTGGCACGTTGTCCTGGCGCGGACAGCGGCTGCCGCGCATGTCCCTCGCGGCTCCCGGAAACCGCAAGGGCTTTCTGGGTTACGCAGCAGTAGCCGACGAGGAAGTTACCGATGGTTACACCAGCCGGTCAAGGGAGATGTGGAAAAAGAGTGTTCATTATGTGCCGCCCGCTGATCGCCTGCCCGCGGGCTCTTCCGCATATATCTGTCGAGCCATCAACTTTGTTGCAGAGCCTTGACGTTGACTGAGCATCAGGTCTACAACTCTCCCTGGCTCAGCCGGGATCCGTGGCGCCGGATCCGCAGCGCGGCGACACCGCCGCGCTCCCGGACGCTTTTCAGCCAGTACGGGCCACTCGGTCCCGAGCTCGATCCCTCCACGGCACCGGTACGGCCGCTTCCCCCCGCGGGCCCGTGACCGGTCGCCCCTCACCGCCCGGCCCGGCCGGAGTCACTCGCCAGTGCCTCCGACCGGTCACCGGCCGGCCGCCGTTGCCGGTCCGTCACGTACGGAGAAGGCGTCACGGGCCGGCGACGGCGGATGCCGATCAGCGTCCCCCTCTGTCGCGACCAGCGACGCGCCCGGTTCACCCCCCACCAGCCAAACCCCCCGAACCAACCCCCACTTGAGAAAGAGGCACCCGCATGCTGCGCTCCCGCTCCCTCCTCGCCCTCGCAGGCACCGTCGCCGCCCTCTCGCTCACCGCCGTCACGCCGGCCTCCGCCGCCGGTGCGGTGCTGACGACCGCCAACGGCGACGTCGCCGTCGGTGACGTCCTCAACGCCTCCCTGGCCAGCGGCACGACCGCCACGCTGTACTCCAGCGCGACCGGCACCAGCGGTGTCTCCTGTGCCACGTCCGGGTTCAGTGCCACCGTCACCGACAACCCCACCGCGCCCGGCACCGCCACCGAGTCGCTCACCGCGCACACCTTCAGCAACTGCACCGCCAACGTCGTCGGCGTGCTCGGCGTCACCAGCATCACGGTCAACAACCTCTCCTACACCACGAGCGTCTCCTCCGACGGCACCGTCAGCGTGACCCCGCCGAGCGGCTCCACCATCCAGACCACGGTCGTGCTGCGCACCCTGCTGGGCAGCATCAACTGCGTCTACCAGGCGCCCAGCCTGACCGGCGCGGCGAGCAACGCCGACAACAGCATCACCTTCACCAGCCAGCAGTTCACCAAGTCGTCCGGCTCGTCGCTCTGCTTCGCCAACGGATTCTTCACCGCCAAGTACGCCCCGGTGACCGACGCGGGCGCGGCTGTCACCGTCAACTGAACACCGTCACCCACCGCTGAACACCGTCCGCGCGGCTGATCGGCCGACGCACAACCGGGGTCCGTGCGAACGGAGTTCAGCGTCGACGCAGACGCGCGACGAGGGCGGCGCCGCCCGTGAGCAGCAACACCGCCGCGGCGCCGCCCGCCAGCATGGGCGCGGACGGCCCGGAGCCGGTCCCGGTCGTGGACGCCACGGGGGTGCTCTCGGGACCGGCCGCGGCGTCCTCGGCGGGTGCGGCGCCGGACGCGGCCGCCACCGACGGAGCGGCCGACGGTGAGCTCGGCGCCGTGCTCGCGGATGCCGAGGGCCTGGCCGAAGCGGGCGCCTTCGTCGTCGGGGCGCTCTCCGGCTCGCTTGGTGAAACCGCTTCCGGGAACACGACGTCCGAGCACGAGTAGTAGGTGTCCGGCGTGCTGCTGTTCTGCCAGATCGTGTACAGCACCTGACGACCCGTCCGGTCGGCCGGCAGCTTCGCCGTGAGGTGGTAGGCGCCGTCCGTCAGTGCCGGGTCCTTGACCTCGGCGAACGGACGCGTCGGCAGGTCGGACCAGGTGAGCGGTTTCGACGGGTCGTACCCCGGCTTCGTCAGGTACAGCTTGAACGTGCCGGTGTGCGCGATCGTCGAGGCGTACGTCATGCGCAGCGTCCCGCCCGGGGTGAGCCGGGTCGACGGCCAGTCGGCGCGGGCGAGGTCGAGTCCCTTGTACGCGGACAGGCCGCCGCTGCACAGCCGCCCGTCGGGAATGGTCTGCCGGTCGCGGCCGTTCACGTTCGCCACCCGGAGGTTGTCCCACGCGGCGAAGGAGGTGCCGCCCGCGTCGACGGCCGCCCGGCAGGCCGCGGTCCTCGCGTCGGCCCCGCCCTCGGGGGAGCAGGCGTACACGCGGCTGACCGGATCGGTGGGGGCGCCGTGCGCCTGGGCCGGTCCGGCGGCCCACAGGCCCAGCAGGAGCGGGCTCACGGCGGCGGTCGCCAGAGCTGCGGTGCGGTGTGCGGTCGTGCGGGGCATCGGGGACGTCTCCTCGGCCGGCGCGGGAACGGTCTGCTGTGAGTACGGGAATGCGGTCCGGCGCGTTCAGCGCGCCGTCCGGTGGCGGTCGCGCCCTACGCACACGATCAAATCGGGCGCTCGATGGCTGATCTTGTTCGTCGAGGGTTGGATTTTGGCCGGATCGAGGGTTTCCCCTGTATCCGGATGGCTGATCCTTTGCCTATCGTTCCTGCACAGCCGACCCACAGGTAACCCCGACGGGGTCGGTCCCCGCGCCTGGCCGGCCTTTCGCGCTGCTCTTCGATGCACCCCCCGCCGCTTCCCCGCCGAAGCGAATCGACCGCCGCTCCGCCCTGCCCGGAGTCGGTTACGAAAGGCACGCCCTTGCGCACCTCACCCGCCCTGAGACGGAAGCTGATATCCGTCGCCGCGACCTCCGCGGCCCTGCTCACCGCCGCGTCGACGGCCTCGGCCGTCGCCGCCCAGGAAACCGTTTCCCAGGGTTCCGCCGCCCCCGCCGCCCAGACCGAGGCCGCGCCCGGCACCCCGGCCGAGCGCCTCATCGTCGGTTACAAGTCCGGTGCCGCCGAAGCCAGGTCGAACCCGGCCGCCGAGGCCGACGCCGCCGCCAAGGGCGAGGAGACCGGCGAGGACGTCGACTTCCAGCGCCGTCTGGGCACCGGCGCCGCCCTGGTCGACCTGGGTGACGGCCTCACGGAGGCGGACGTCGCCGACGTGGTCGCCCGGTACCGGGAGGACCCGCAGGTCGCCTATGTGGTCCCGGACCGGCTGAACAAGCCGAAGGCCGACCCGAACGACACCGAGTACGGCAAGCAGTGGGACCTGTTCGAGTCCACCGCCGGTATGAACGTGCCGGGCGCCTGGGCCACTTCGACGGGCACCGGCGTCACCGTGGCCGTCATCGACACCGGTTACGTCGCGCACACGGACCTTGCCGCGAACATCGTCGGCGGCTACGACTTCATCGCCGACACCGCGGTCTCCGTCGACGGTGACGGCCGCGACAGCAACCCGGCCGACCCGGGCGACTACTACGCCGCCAACGAGTGCGGCTCCGGCGTCCCGGCGAGCAACTCCTCCTGGCACGGCACCCACGTGGCGGGCACCATCGCCGCCGTCACGAACAACAGCAAGGGTGTCGCGGGCATCGCGTACGGCGCGAAGATCTCCCCGGTCCGGGTGCTCGGCAAGTGCGGCGGTTACGACTCCGACATCATCGACGCGATCACCTGGGCGTCCGGCGGCACCGTTTCCGGTGTTCCCGCCAACTCCAACGTCGCCAAGGTCATCAACATGAGCCTGGGCGGCGACGGGGCCTGCACCTCGGCGACGCAGAGCGCCATCACCGCCGCCGTGAACCGCGGCACGACCGTCGTGGTGGCCGCCGGAAACGAGAGCGACAACGTCGCGAACCACTCGCCGGGCAACTGCAACAACGTCATCTCGGTCGCGGCGACCAACCGCACCGGCGCCAAGGCGTCCTACTCCAACTACGGCTCCCTCGTGGACATCTCGGCGCCCGGCGGCCAGACCAGCACCGGCACCGCGAACGGCATCCTGTCCACCCTGAACTCCGGGACCAAGACGCCGTCGAACGAGTCGTACGCCTACTACCAGGGCACCAGCATGGCCACCCCGCACATCGCGGGCCTGGTCGCGCTGGTCAAGTCGGCGAACTCCGCGCTGACCCCCGCACAGATCGAGACGGCCATCAAGAACAACGCCCGGGCCCTGCCCGGCGCCTGCTCCGGTGGCTGCGGCGCGGGTCTGGCGGACGCGGCCAGGACGGTGCAGGCGGTGAGCGGCTCCGGCGGCTCCACGGGGGGCACCACCTTCACCAGCACGACCGTGGTCCCGATCCCGGACAACGGTTCCGCCATCGAGTCCTCGATCACCGTCAGCGGCCGCACCGGCAACGCCCCGAGCGCCCTCAAGGTCGGTGTCGACATCACCCACACCTACCGCGGCGACCTGGTGATCGACCTCGTCGCGCCCGACGGCACGGCCTACCGGCTGAAGGCGGCCAGTTCCTCGGACTCCGCCGACAACGTCAGCACGACCTACTCGGTGAACGCTTCCGGTGAGACCGCCAACGGCACCTGGAAGCTGCGTGTCCAGGACACCGCGGCGCAGGACACCGGCAAGCTCAACAGCTGGCAGTTGACGTTCTGAGGCAACTCGCTTCTCGCCGGTTCCCACGAGCAGGGCGGGCCGGCCGGTGTGGATGGACACCGGCCGGCCCGCCCGCTGCCTTTTTCGGCCTGTTTCCGGCGCAGCCTGTCCGGCCTGTTTCCGGTGCAGCCTGTTTCGGCCTGTTTCCGTGCGGTGCCGTGGGTCGGCTCCGGCGTCATCGGCAAGTTCCCTTCGGCGGTTACGAGTTGCCTGTGTGTTTCCAGCCGTTTCCCCGGAAAACAAACCGGCCGCCTCGCACATGAATGCCGCCCGAGAGGTGTGATCCACAGGGCTCCGTGGGAACCTCGATATGCGGTGACACGTGTCGCTCGGGTGTTCCGGTGCCCTGTCCGCAAGGTGCTCACAAGCGGAAACCGCACAGCCCGTCTCTTTCGAGCGAGGCTCGATTATGCCCCCGGTATGTTCTCTGTGGGAGGCTTCCGTGGCAGGCCCGCGGTGGCGTGCAAGTCGGTGGAGGGCAGGGGGCGTCGGCGGTCTGTACTCCCGTGGCCACTACAGGCGTACTGTGAGCTATTGTGTACGGGGAGTAAGAAAAAACGGCATGACCCGTTCGTTACCGGCCCGGGAGAGTACCAGTCGATGGCGAGGCAGTTACGCGCCGAACAGACCCGCACGACGATCATCACGGCCGCCGCCGATCTGTTCGACCGGCACGGCTACGAGTCGACAAGCCTCAGTGACATCGTCGAGCACGCCCATGTCACCAAGGGCGCCCTCTACTTCCACTTCGCGGCGAAGGAGGATCTGGCGCACGCCATCATGGAGTTGCAGTCCTCGGCCTCGCGCCGGATCGCCGGCGAGATCGACGATCGTGGCTACGCCTCGCTCGAAGCCCTGATGCGCCTGACGTTCGCCCTGACGCGGTTGTCGGTCGAAGGCCCGATCACCCGGGCCGGACTGCGCCTCGCCACGGGGGGAGTGGCGGTACGGCCACCCTTGCCGCATCCCTTCGCGGAGTTGCTGGACCTGATCTCCCGGCGGCTCGGCGGTGCGCTCAAGGAGTCCGACATCCATCCGGACGTCGACGTCGACGCCGTGGCGCACTCCCTGGTCTGCTTCTTCGTCGGCACCCGGGTCGTCGGCCGCTCCCGTGAACCCGCCGGCCGGCTGCCCCGCAGGATGGCCGAGATGTGGCACGTCCTCATCCGCGGCCTGGTACCGGTACCGCGCCGGCCGCGCTACCTCAGCCTCGCGGCGCGGCTGGAGCGGGAGATCATGGCCGTCGTGTGAGGGGCTCGGGGCCCGCGCGGGCCGTGGTGCGGGTGACGGTCGGCCCGAGCGGTGTGCCTCCGGGATACGGTGAGCCGCATGTCCGACACCCCCGCGCCGCCGGTGATCCTCGGCGACGAACCCGGCTCGTTCCCCCACGGCGTCCTGGCCGAACGGCATCCGGCGATCATCCAGACGGTGCGGGAGGCGTTCCCCTACGGTCCCGACATCCACCGGAGACTGGACGCGCTGCTGGACAACTGCACCAAGGGCGTGATCGAACCGCTCTCCTCGGGCGCGCCCGACCGCGACCGGTGGCGGAACTGGGGACTCGACACGTACGCCGGCCGATCCTGGTTCGACGTGCCCTGGCTGTGGTCGGAGAGCTACTTCTACCGTCAACTCCTCGACGCTGTGGGCTACTTCGGTCCCGGGCCCTGGCAGGGCATCGATCCGTTCCGCCCCTTCAAGCTCGCCGAGCTCGACGCGCCCGAGACCGGCGAGGAACTGGCCGTGCTCGACACCATCGAGGACCGCCCGGTCGACGAACGGGCCCGCGCACTCCTGCACGGGTCACTCTGGGGCAACCGTGCCGACCTCGGCTTCCGGCTGTCCGACGTCGAGGCGGAGAAGCGGGCGGCGGTGCCGGGGCTGGTCGCCGACGACAGCGAGAAGCTGTGGTCGCTGCTGCCGGTGGCGGACCCGGACACGTATCCAGCGGACAGGTGTACGGACCCGGGTACGGAAACCGGTTCCCGCGCCGATGCCGATGCCGGTACCCGTACCGGTACCGGCGCAACTGCCGATGGCCGCGCAGGCACCGGTAACGGCACCCTGTGCCTGGTCGCCGACAACGCGGGCCGGGAGCTGATCCCCGATCTCCTCCTCGCCGCCCACCTGCTCGCGCACGGGCGGTGCCGCCGCGTCGTCCTGCACGTCAAGCCGTACCCGTACTACGTCTCCGACGCCACGCCGGCCGATGTCGTCGACGCGCTCCGGAAGCTGACGGCGGCGCCGGGAGCGGCCGCCGACTTCGGCCGGCGGCTCTGGGCGGCCATGGCCGACGGCACCCTCACGGTGCGGGCCCACCCCTTCTCCGCCGCCCCACTGCC
Source organism: Streptomyces sp. Root1310 (assembly GCF_001426425.1). NCBI lineage: Bacteria > Bacillati > Actinomycetota > Actinomycetes > Kitasatosporales > Streptomycetaceae > Streptomyces > Streptomyces sp. Root1310. The sequence continues at coordinate 361,103 of NZ_LMEQ01000032.1, forward strand.
CTACGCCGCGATGCCGGACGAACTGCGAGCCGAATTCGCCGCGGCCTCCCTGACGATCGTGAAGGGCGACCTCAACTACCGTCGCCTGGTGGGCGACAGCAGGTGGGACCCCACCACCCCGTTCGCCGATGTCACCGCCTGCTTCCCCGGCCCCGTCGCGGCGCTGCGCACGCTGAAGTCCGACGTGATCACCGGCCTGGACGCCGCGACGGAGGCCGCCCTGGTCGCCGCCGAGGGGCAGCGCTGGCGCACCGGAGGGACGCACGCGCTGATCCAGGTGAGGGAGTGACACCCGCGGGCCGGCCGGACGAAGAGGCGGAACCCGTCGTCGGGGTCTTCGGGGTCTTCGGGGTCGTCGCGGTCGTCGAGGTGGGCGGGGTCGTCGGGGTTGTCGGGTCGGGCCCGGGGCGGGCACCGAACTGCAGGGCGAACGCGACCGGAGCGCCGGCCGTGGTCCGCCCGCGTCGACGGCGCTGATCGACCGCGACCGACGACGATCGGGCAGGTGGCGTGCGGGTGGCGTGCGGGTCGCGCCGACGGATGCGCCAAGTCCCTTACGGTGCACGGCATCCGGCGTGATTCACGCGATGGTGTGATCATGTGCCGCCCCGCGGATGGTGGCGCGGGCCCCCGGGTAGGGCCCGGCCATGACGCAACCGTTCGAACTCCCGCACTTCTACATGCCGCACCCCGCGCGCCTGAACCCGCACGTCGAGGAGGCGCGGGCCCACTCGACGCGGTGGGCGCGCGACATGGGCATGCTGGAGGGGTCCGGGATCTGGGAGCAGGCCGACCTGGAGGCGCACGACTACGGCCTGCTCTGCGCCTACACCCACCCCGACTGCGACGGTCCCGCGCTGTCGCTGATCACCGACTGGTACGTGTGGGTGTTCTTCTTCGACGACCACTTCCTCGACATGTTCAAGCGCACCCCGGACCGGGCCGCCGGCAAGGCGCACCTGGACCGGCTGCCGCTGTTCATGCCGCTGGACCTGTCGACGCCCGTGCCCGAGCCGCGGAACCCGGTCGAGGCAGGCCTCGCCGACCTGTGGACGCGCACGGTGCCGGACATGTCGCAGGACTGGCGACGCCGTTTCGCCGTGGCCACGGAGCACCTGCTCAACGAGTCGATGTGGGAGCTGTCCAACATCAACGAGGGGCGGATCGCCAACCCCGTCGAGTACATCGAGATGCGGCGCAAGGTGGGCGGCGCGCCGTGGTCGGCGGGGCTCGTGGAGTACGCGACCGCCGAAGTCCCCTCCGCCGTAGCCGGGTCGAGGCCGCTCAGGGTGCTGATGGAGACCTTCTCCGACGCCGTGCACCTGCGCAACGACCTGTTCTCCTACCAGCGCGAGGTGGAGGACGAGGGCGAGAACAGCAACGGCGTCCTCGTCCTGGAGACGTTCTTCGGCTGCACCACCCAGGAGGCCGCCGACACCGTCAACGACATCCTCACCTCCCGCCTCCACCAGTTCGAGCACACCGCGTTCACCGAAGTGCCCGCGGTGGCCCTGGAGAAGGGCCTCACCCCCGACGGGATTCTCGCGATCGCCGCCTACACCAAGGGCCTGCAGGACTGGCAGTCCGGCGGCCACGAGTGGCACATGCGCTCCAGCCGCTACATGAACAAGGGCGCCGCCTCCGGCGCCCCCTGGCAGAGGCTGACCGGTCCCGGCACCTCCGCCGCCGACGTCGGCGCGCTGCTCGCCTCGGCCGCCGCCGAACGCCTGCGGGCGTACGCGCACGTGCCGCACCAGAAGGTCGGCCCGTCGCTGCTGCCCGACTTCCACATGCCCTTCCGGGTGGAGCTGAGCCCGCACCTGGAGGCGTGCCGCCCGCGTCTGACGGCCTGGGCGCACCGGACGGGCATCCTGGAGGAGGGCGTCTGGGACGAGGACAAACTCGCCGCCTACGATCTCCCGCTGTGTTCGGCAGGCCTCGATCCGGACGCCACCGCGCAGGAGCTCGACCTCAGCGCCCAGTGGCTCGCCTGGGGCACCTACGGCGACGACTACTACCCGCTCGTCTTCGGCAATCGCCGCGACCTGGCGGCCGCCCGCCTGACCACGGCCCGGCTGTCGGCCTGCATGCCCGTCGACGGCGAGGCGGCGCCCGTCGTCCCCGCCAACGCCATGGAGCGCGGCCTGATCGACCTGTGGCTGCGCACCACCGTGGGCATGACCCCCGACCAGCGGCGCACCCTGCGCGAAGCGGTCGACGTCATGACCGAGAGCTGGGTGTGGGAGCTGTCCAACCAGCTCCAGAACCGTGTCCCCGACCCGGTCGACTACCTGGAGATGCGCCGCGCCACCTTCGGCTCCGACCTCACGCTGAGCCTGTGCCGCATGGGCCAGGGCCCCGCCGTGCCGCCCGAGGTCTACCGCAGCGGAGTCGTCCGCTCGCTGGAGAACGCGGCCGTCGACTACGCGTGCCTCACCAACGACGTCTTCTCGTACCAGAAGGAGATCGAGTACGAGGGCGAGATGCACAACGCGATCCTCGTCGTGCAGCACTTCTTCGGCTGCGACTACCCGGCCGCGCTCGGCATCGTCCACGATCTGATGACCCAGCGCATGCAGCAGTTCGAGCATGTCGTCGCGCACGAACTACCCGTCCTCTACGACGACTTCGACCTCTCGCCAAAAGCGCGCGAGGCGATGGGGCACTACGTCGCCGACCTGCAGAACTGGCTGGCCGGCATCCTGAACTGGCACCGCGAGGTCGACCGCTACAAGTCCGCGTACCTGGCCCGCCGCACCCACGGCTTCGTGCCGGACGCCGCCCCGCCGGTGCCCGTCCCGCGCCTGCCGGTCTCCGCGCCCTCCTACGGCTGACGCGCCTGCCGGTCTCCGCGCCCTCCTACGGCTGACGCGCCTCGCGGGAGGCGTGCTCGACCGCGGCTCGCGCCAGCGCCCGGACGATCGGGTGCGGGCGCGAGCCGTCGCCGGACAGCTCCGGCTGGAAGAGGGAGGCCAGGAAGAAGGGGTGCCCCGGCAGTTCGGCGATGCGGACCTGGCCGTTCTCGTCGTGGCCGGAGAACCGCAGACCCCCGGCGCGCAGGGAGTCCAGGTGGCGGGAGGGCCCGTAGGCGCAGAAGTAGCGTTCGACCGTGCGCTCGGAGCCGATCACGGACTGGGCGAGCGACCCCGGCTCGATCCTCACGACCCCCTCGTGGCCGACCAGCGAACAGGCCAGGGGCTCGATGAGCAGATCGTCCGCGTCGGGGTCGTTCTCGGCGTGCGCCGCCCGCGGCAGTCCGCAGACGTGACGGGCGTACTCCAGGAGCGCGTGCTGGAAGCCGCCACAGGTGCCGAGGAACGGGATGCCCTCCTCGCGCGCCGTGCGGATCGCGGACAGGACACCCGCCTCGCTGCGGTAGGGGCTGCCCGGCACCACCCAGACCGCGTCGAAGCCACGCACCGCGCCCTCGGCCTCCGCCTCCTCGGACGGGATCCAGTAGGCGTCCAGGACCAGCCGGTCCCGGGCGGCGAGCGCGTCCACCAGGAGCGGGAGGCGGGTGTGCGAGACGACGTTCGGGGAGCGGTCGCCGACCAGGGCGACCCTGGCGATACGAGCTGCGGTGTCGGTCATGCCGTTCATCCTGGTCGTGGCACGGACTTCACGTCCAACGATGATTCCTGCACCCTCGATAAGCAGAACTGATGCGGCCTGCGACCCTGGGCGCATGGATCCGCATCTGCTGCGCACCTACGTCGCCGTCGCGCGCCTCGCCTCCTTCTCCGAGGCCGCCCGGGAACTCGGCTACACCCAGTCCGCCGTCTCCCAGCACATCGCGGCCCTCGAACAGGACCTCGGCGCGCCGCTGCTCACCCGCCGGCCCGTCCGCCCCACCACGGCCGGCGAGCGGCTGCTCGAACACGCGGGGCCGCTGCTGCTGCGTCTGGACGCGGCCCGCGCGGACGTCGTCCGGATCGCCTCGGCGCCCGCGCACGGGCTGACGCTGGCCGGCTCGCCGACCGCCCTCGGCCCGGCCGCCCTCGCCGCGCTCCCGCCCGCGGGGGTGACACTGCGGGTGCTCGGCCGTGCCGACGTCTGCGCCGCCGTCGCCGACGGCACGGCCGACGTGGGCCTCGTCGACGGCCTGGCCGCGCCCAGCGACCCGCTCCGGCTGCCCGACGTCGCGCCGCTGACCACCTACGGCGTCGGCGAGGAGGAGGTCCGTGTCCTGCTGCCCGCCGGCCACCCCCTGGCCCGGCGCGGCGGCCTGCGCCTCGGCGACCTCGCCGACGCGCGCTGGCTGGACGCCCCCGACGCCGGCCTGCCGCTGCCCCAGCTGCGGGCCGCGAACGGCGGCCACGGCTTCCGCCCCGCGCTGCGCTACGACGGCACCGACCTCCGCGTCCTGACCGCCCTGGTGGCCGCCGGGCACGGCCTCACCCTGCTGCCCCGCTCGGTGGCGGCCGCCGTGCCGGGCGCGGCCGCCGTCCCGGTCACCGGGCCTCGGGTCGTGCACCGGATCGAACTCGTGTACGCGGGTGCGCCGTCGGGCGCGGCCCGGACCCTGGTGGAGGCGCTGTCCACCCGACCGTGACCGGCGGCGCGGCCGGCTCGTACCGCTCCTGACCCTGGGTCAGTCTCACTCGTTCGTGGCTCGTGGTGCGCCGGTGCGCCGGGTAGAGCACCAGCCGGAGGCGATCCATGGAACAGACAGCGTTGCGTCCCAAGCCCCTGCCCGGATCCGAGTCCGGCGGCGTCACCGGGCCGGGCGGCCAGGGCCGGCGCCCGCACGCCGCGCGCCGCCGCGGCCGACGGCTGACGACCGCGCTGTGCGGCCTGTTCGCCGGGACCGTCCTGGTCCTGTCCGGCGTCGGGCTCGGCACCGTGGGGGCGACCGTGATCGGCATGAGCAGGCTGGCCGAACTCCAGCGGCAGACGGGGCCGGGCGGACCCGGCGCGGCGGCCGCGGCGTCCACCCCGGCCCGAACGGGCCCGGCCGAGCGGGACGGTTCGCCCGGCACCGCCACGGCGTCCCCGCGCCCGCCGGACGCCACCCTGGGCCTGGAGGCGGTGGACGCGGAGCAGACGGGCGCCGAGATCGTCGCCGTCCACGTCCCCGGCCCCGGCTACACGGCGGGCCTGGTCCGCGGCGACGTCCTGCTGAAGTTCGGCGGCACCAGGGTCGGGTCGGCGACGGATCTCGCCCGGGCGGTCGACGAGGCCCGCCCCGGCAAGGCGATCAAGGTGACGGTGCGTCATCGAGGCGGCGGATACGGAAGGCTGACGGTGATGCCCGGCGTCGTCACGTGAGCGGACCGCGACGTGGCCGCCCCCACCGCGGGTCCGCCGGCGCCCGGCCGCCGCGCCGCCGCCGGGGGCGGATCACCGGCCGAGACGGACCCGGCCACCCCAACGTGACCACCCTGCCGACCTCCCTTCCGGCCTTCCTGGGCGCCTGCACCCTCGCCGCCGCCTCACCCGGGCCGAAGCGCCGTCCTCGCCGCGCTCCGGGCGGTCTACGAGATCGGCCACCACGGTCCGTACGTGTGGTGCGTGGGCCGGATGAAGACCGTCCTGTCCCGGGCCCGCGCACGCCGTCGCCTGGAACAGGTCTCCGGCGGCGTCCTGCTGCTCCTCGGCCCGCGGATGGCCCTGGACGGCCGACCCGGGCCGGTCGCCCGCCCGAAACCCGCGTCGACCGGCTCGCGCGACCCCCGCGGTACGGGCAGGATGCTGCCCGTGGCCATCACGTCAGCATCAACACGTCCGTCACACGTCAGTCGCCACGTCCTGTCTGGGAGGCCCGGATGACCGGCACCGCCACCGCGCCCTTCACCGCCGACGACTACCGGGCCCGCATGGAGAGGGCCGCGCGCGAGGCCGCGGGCGCCGGACTCTCCGGACTCCTCGTGGCGCCCGGACCCGACCTCGTATGGCTCACCGGATACGCCCCCACCGCCGCCACCGAACGGCTCACCCTGCTCGTCCTCGCCCCCGGCCGGGACCCGGTCCTCGTCGTGCCGACGCTGGAGGCCCCCGACGCCGCGAAGGCCGCCGGCGCCCCGGCGCTCACCCTGCGGGACTGGACCGACGGCAAGGACCCCTACGCCGTCACCGCCGCGCTCCTCGGCACGAGCGGCCGTTTCGGGATCAGCGACAACGCCTGGGCGATGCACCTGCTGGGCCTCCAGAAGACACTGCCCGCCACCTCCTACGCCTCGCTCACGGAGGCCCTGCCGATGCTGCGCGCCGTGAAGGACGCGGCGGAGCTGGAGCTGATGGCGGCCGCGGGCGCCGCCGCGGACCGGACGTTCGAGGAGATCCGGAAGGTTCCCTTCGCCGGGCGCAGGGAGACCGAGGTCGGCGCCGACCTCGCCGCGCTGCTGCGCCGGTTCGGGCACTCCCAGGTCGACTTCACCATCGTCGCCTCCGGACCGAACGGCGCCAACCCGCACCACGAGGTCGGCGACCGGGTCATCGAACACGGAGACATGGTCGTCCTGGACTTCGGCGGCCTGAAGGACGGCTACGGCTCCGACACCTCCCGCACCGTGCACGTCGGCGAACCCACCGAGGAGGAGCGCCGGGTCCACGACCTCGTGCGCGAGGCCCAGGAGGCGGGCTTCCGGGCGGTCCGGCCGGGCGTCGCCTGCCAGGAGGTCGACCGGGCGGCCCGCGCCGTCATCGCGGACGCAGGCTACGGCGAGTACTTCATCCACCGCACCGGCCACGGCATCGGCGTCACCACCCACGAGCCGCCGTACATGATCGAGGGCGAGGAGCGGCCGCTCGTGCCCGGCATGTGCTTCTCCGTGGAGCCCGGCGTGTATCTGCCGGGCCGGTTCGGTGTGCGCATCGAGGACATCGTCACCGTCACCGAGGACGGCGGCCGCCGTCTCAACGACACCACCCGCGAGCTGGTCATAGTGGACTGACCCGCCTCCAGGAGTTCCCGGCACCCATCCGAACGGCAACGGCGCGACCATGACCCAGGCACCGACACCCACCGCGGACACCGTCCGCCGACTGGTCCGCGCGCTCCTCGACGAGGGCGGCGCGAGCGGCTCCGGGCCCGAGGTCCGGCCCGTCGTCGCGGGCGGCCCGTCCACCACCTGGTGGGTCGGCACCCGCCACGTGCTGCGCCTCGCGACCGACCGTGAGACGACCCTGCGGCGCCGCCGCGAACTGCGCCTGCGCGACCTCGTCCGCCCGCACGTCCCGGTCGCCGTACCCACCAGTGTCGCGCACGGCGAGTGGTCGCCCGGGCTGATGTACACCCTCGACACCAAGCTGCCCGGCGGCACCGCCGAGGAATACGACGTGTCGGCCGTCGGCGAGGCCGACCTCGCCGGACTGCTCCGGGGGCTGCGCGAGGTGCCGCCCCGGCAGGCCGAGGCGCTGGGTGTGCCGCGCACCGCCCCGCGCTCGCTGGAGGCGCTGCGGCGGATGGCGGTGGCCGCCGCCGGACGCCTCGCCCGCGCCGACGAGTTCGACCCGGCCCGCCTCCAGCAGCTCACCTCGCCCGGCGCGGCCCAGCTCGCCGCCCAGCCCGGCACCGCCGTCCTCGTCCACCACGCCCTGTGGGGCGAGCACCTCGTGGTGAGCGCCGACGGCCGGGTGCGCGGTGTCCTCGACTGGACCGGCGCGGTCCTCGGGGATCCCGCCGAGGACATCGCCGGACTCGCCCTCGCCGTCGGCTCCGGCGCCGCCGTCCGCGCCGCCACCCTCGCCGGTTACGGAGCCCGCCCCTGCCTGCGTGGCCTGTGGCTCGCCCGCTGCGACAGCGTCGTCCGCCTCGCGGAACGACTCGACGGCCGCACCACGGGCCCTCACGGCGCCGAGGCGCTCACCCTCCCGCGGGTCCGGCTGGGACGCGCCTGGGAGGCGATCCTGCTGGAGCGGGTGACGGAGTTCCGCGAGGAGGGTGAGGACGGGGCGGAAGACGAGGAGTGAGGGGACGGGGGAGAGAGGACGGGGGAGAGGCGAGGGGGACGGGGGAGAGGCGACGGGGGAGAGGGCCCGCGGAGCAGGCGCGGGCGAAGGGGACGGCGGCCCCCTCCACCGGGTCTGCCTCAGTCCTGCTCCAGCACCACGCACGACTCGCCGGGCACGTGCAGCAGTCCGTCCCGGCCCGGCACGTCCACCGGGTCCCAGGTGACGAGGACGCGGGCCGGACGCGGGCCCAGGGGGATCGCGGCCGGCTCCTTGCCGAGGTTGACGGCCACCCGGACGTCCCCGCGCCGGAACGCCAGCCAGCGCGCCCGCGCGTCGTAGGCGACCTTGATGTCGGCCAGATCCGGATCGGTGAGGTCCGCGGTCGCGTGCCGCAGTGCGATCAGCTCGCGGTACCAGGCCAGCACGCGCGCGTGGGGCTCGCGTTCCGGCTCCGACCAGTCCAGGCAGGATCGCTCGCGCGTCGCCGGGTCCTGCGGGTCGGGCACGTCCTCCTCGGCCCAGCCGTGCGCCGCGAACTCCCGCCGCCTGCCCCGCCGGACGGCCTCGGCGAGCTCCGGGTCGGTGTGGTCGGTGAAGTACTGCCAGGGCGTGCCCGCCGCCCACTCCTCGCCCATGAAGAGCATCGGCGTGAACGGCGCGGTCAGCGTCAGCGCGGCCGCGCAGGCCAGCAGGCCGGGGGAGAGGGAGGCGGAGAGGCGGTCGCCCTGGGCACGGTTGCCGATCTGGTCGTGGGTCTGGGCGTATCCGAGGAGCCGGTGCGCGGGCAGACGGGTGCGGTCCAGCGGGCGGCCGTGGTGCCGGCCGCGGAAGCCGGAGTAGGTGCCGTCGTGGAAGAAGCCGCCGGTGAGGGTCTTGGCGAGCGCGGCGAACGGGGCGCGCGCGAAGTCGGCGTAGTAGCCCTGGGACTCGCCGGTGAGCGCGGTGTGCAGGGCGTGGTGGAAGTCGTCGTTCCACTGCGCGTGCAGGCCCAGGCCGCCCGCCCGGCGGGGCGTGATCAGCCGCGGGTCGTTCAGGTCGGACTCGGCGATCAGGAACAGCGGCCGGCCGGTCTCCGCGGCGAGGGCGTCCACCGCCGTCGACAGCTCCTCCAGGAAGTGGCACGCGCGCGTGTCCGCCAGCGCGTGCACCGCGTCCAGCCGCAGCCCGTCGAGCCGGTAGTCGCGCAGCCAGGCCAGCGCGCTGCCCAGCAGATAGGCGCGCACCTCGTCCGAGCCGGGCGCGTCCAGGTTGATCGCGGCGCCCCATGGCGTGTGGTGCGTCTCCGTGAAGTACGGGCCGAACACGGGCAGGTAATTGCCGGACGGGCCCAGGTGGTTGTGCACCACGTCCAGGACGACGCCCAGGCCGAGCGCGTGGGCCCGGTCGACGAACCGCTTCAGCGCCTCGGGACCGCCGTACGGCTCGTGCACCGCCCACGGCGACACCCCGTCGTACCCCCAGCCGTGCCGGCCGGGAAACGCGCACAACGGCATCAACTCGACGTGGGTGACGCCGAGTCCGGCGAGATGCCCCAGGCGCTCCGCGGCCGCGTCCAGCGTGCCCTCGGGGGTGTAGGTGCCCACGTGCAGCTCGTACAGGACCGCGCCCGGCAGCGGTCGGCCGGACCACTGCGTACGCCACTCGTACCGGGCCTGGTCGACGACCGCGCTGAGCCCGTCCGGGCCGTCCGGCTGACGGCGCGAGCGGGGGTCGGGGCGGACCGGACCGCCGTCCACCGCGAATCCGTACCGCGTGCCGTCCGCGGCCTCCGCCTCACCGGTCCACCACCCCGCCCGCTCCGGATCGCGCTCCAACGCGCGGGTGATGTCGTCGCACTGGAGCGTCACACGTTCGGCCTGCGGTGCCCACACCTCGAACTGCACGGACGGTTCCCCTTCGTCTGCTCACCGTGATGTAGCGCGTCGGGTCCATCGTGCTCCACCGGAGATCAATCCGCTTTTGGAACACTCCCATTGGCGGCACGCGGGCGGGCCGGGCGTTTTCGCTTCTTCTGGACACCCGGGGCGCGCTGACCGAGAATCGGCACCGTGACGTCGTCTTTCGAGTTCAACACGTACCCCGCGCGGTTGTCCGACGTGGAGCGCGACCGGGCGCTGAAGGTGCTGCGTGACGGCGTCGCCATGGGGCGACTGTCGCACGACACGTTCATCCGGCGCATGGAGCTGGCTCTCGTCGCCCGACGCTCCGACGAACTGGCCGTCCTCACCGCCGACCTGCCCCGGGAGAGCCGCCTCTCGCGGGCCGTCTTCGGCACCGTCGAGGCGGTCTCCGGCTTCTCGGTCCGGCTGCGCAGGGCCTGGCAGGCCGAACGGCTGCCCAAGCTGCTGCTGCCGCACCCCGGCACCGAGAGCGCGCTGCGCATCGGCCGCGACCCCGCGAGCGGTCTCAGGCTGACCCACGACAGCGTCTCGCGCGTGCACGCCGAACTGCGCCGCCAGGGCGGGATGTGGGTGCTGCGCGACCTCGGCTCCACCAACGGCACCACGGTCAACGGACGTCGGGTCATCGGTGCGGCCGTGGTCCGCGAGGGCGACCAGGTCGCCTTCGGCCGTATGGCGTTCCGCCTCTCGGTGAACTGACCGACCCACTGCACCGACCCGTCGGCCGGCGTGCTCCGCCGGGCGGCTCGCTGCGCGGAGCGGTCCGTTCCGCCGACGGGCCGGACCGACCGCGATCCGCAGAAGGGCCGGACCGACCGCGTTCCGCCGAGGGGCCGGATTCCTCCCGGCCGGCGCTCTGCCGCACCGGCTCGCCCTGCCGTGCCACCGGATCGCCCCGACCGCCGACCTCGTACATGCTGGGCCGACTGCCGACTGCCGACTGCCGACTGCCGACTGCCGACTGCCGACTGCCGACTGCCGACTGCCGACTGTTGCCCGCTGCCCGCACCGGACAGCCACTCCGCGCGGGGCGCCGTCGACCCGTCGGCGCGGACGATCCGTCGGACCGAATCCGGCCTGCCGAACCGTGGTGTCCCGGCGGGCCGACAGGACCCTCCAGGGCGCCCGGGTCGCCACCGTTCGCTCAAGTCCCCATACCTCACGCGGTGTTGACGTACCCCCGGCTCATGACTCACTGTGCGTACACCAGACACACCAGGTGAACCGACGGCGCCGCCCTGTGGGAGGTGTGCCCTGCCGCCCCTCCTCCGCTATCCGACCGTGGACGAACTCGCGGCCCGTGCGGCCGCGCTCGCCGTCCGTGGTTCCGGAGACGTCCGGCTGCGCCGCGTCGGGGTCTCGCGCGCGGGCTCGCCGCTGTGGCTGCTCTCCGTCGGCCGGGGTGCCCGCCAGGCCCTGGTCGTCGCCGGACCGCACGCCAACGAGCCCGTCGGTGGCGCCACCGTCCTGCGGCTGGCCGAACGCGTCCTCGCCGACCCGCGGCTCACCGTCGGCGCCGACGCCACCTGGAACCTGCTGCTCTGCCTCGACCCCGACGGCCTGCGCCGCAACGAGGGCTGGCTGACCGGCCCCTACAGCCTCGGCCGCTACTTCCGTCACTTCTTCCGGCCCGGCTTCCTGGAACAGCCCGAATGGCTGCCCGACGGCGCGGCCGCCGCCGCGCTGCCGGAGACCCGTGCGCTGCTCCGGCTCCAGGACGAACTGAAACCTTTCTTCCAGTGCTCGCTGCACGGCGTCGACGTCGGCGGAGCCTTCGTGGAACTCACCCGCGACCTGCCCGGACTCTCCCGGCGGGTCGCCCACGCCGCCGCCCGGCTCGGCATCCCCCGCGAACTCGGGCCCTACGACACCCTGTACTGGCCGCGCCTGGGACCCGCCGTCTACCGGATCCCGCCACCGCGGCCGCGTGATCTGGCCGCCGCCATCACCGAGGCCGCCGTCGAGTCGACCTGGTACCACCCGCACCGGCACGGCACGGTCACCGCGGTCGTCGAGGCGCCCATGTGGGGCGTCGCCGCCGTCGAGGACGGCTCCCCGCCCGCCGACCGGGACGCGGTACTCCGTACGGTCAGCTCTGCCCTGCGCCATGACGCACAGTTGCTGGAACGTATCCTCGCGCGGGTGCGGCCCCACCTCGCCGGTGCCCCCGACGCGGCCCGTCTGCTCGCCCCGGTCGACGACTATTTACTGGTCTGCCCCGGTCTCGCGAACGCCTGGGACCCCGCCACCGCCGACTCCGCCCGCCCGCTGCCCTCGCTCAGCACCGCGCATCTGACGGCCCTGCGCATCGCGGGCCGCCGGATCGCCGTCCGGACGGCGGGACTGCTGCACCAGCTCGTCACCGGCACCGGAAGGGATCCGGCCGGCGCGCTGCCGGAGCTGGACGCGCTCATCGACGCGTGGTGCGCCGACTACCAGGAGGAGTGCGGGGCGCGCTGGATTCCCGTCGCGCGCCAGGCGGAGTACCAGGCGCGGGTCGTGTTCGCCGCGTTCGAGCTGGCCGGACGCCGGGCCGCCGAGCTCGCGGGTGCCCGTTCGGGTGAGTCGGACTGGGGTGCGCAGCCGACCGTGCCGATGCATCGGGAATGACGTACTTCCGCACCTGTCTCCGGCCGGCGAAAGCCGTACGACGCGCGCTCCCTGCCGCGGCCGCCCTCCTGCTCGCCGTCGGCGCCGCCCCGGCCGTCGCGGTCTCCCACGACGCCCTTCCCGGCAACTGGCTCCAGCTCACCGTCACCCGCGGCGACTCCCGCTCCAGCGACACCCGAGGCACCCTGCTGCTGTGCGACCCGCCCCAGGGTCACTCCCGCGCCGCGGAGGCCTGCGACGTCCTGGCGCGGGCCGACGGCGACGTCGGCGCCCTCACCGGGGACGGCAGCCGCATCTGCCCGCTCGTCTACGCGCCGGTCACGGTCCGCGCGGAGGGCCGGTGGAACGGGCGCCCGGTCGACTACGAGCGCACCTTCGGCAACGACTGCGAGCGGGAAGCGCTGACGGGGGCGGTATTCGCCCTGGACGACCAGGAGGTGCCCGAGGTCTGACCCGGCCGGGACGGCCGCGGGCGCACGCGCCGGCCCGCGGCCATCGCCACCGCCGCGGCCACCGCCGCCGCCACCGGCCTGTCCGTCGTCGCGGCCCGTTCCGCCACCCCTGATGCCGTCCCTGATGCCGCCCCGATGCCGCCTCTGATGCCGCCCGTCAGGCCGCCCGTTCGCGCGCGTGCAGGGCCGCCGCGACGACCGTGCGGGACTGGTGCTCGACCTGGTGCTCCAAGGGCACCCAGCGGGCCCGGAAGCGACAGGCGAAGGCGTCGCTCCAGGTCTCGACGAGCTGTTCCAGACGCGGGGCGGCGTGGTCGTCGCTCTCCTGCAGGACCCGCCACAGCATCGCGGCAGCCCGCAGGGGCAGCCGGCGGGCGAAGGCGTCCACGCTGCCGACGTACGCCATCGTCGTGTCGGCGGGCGGGGTGTCCGTCCAGTCCGCGGCCAGCCCGGGCACCAGCTCCAGCGCCCACTTCGCCGCCCGCAGCAGCGGCCCGTCGACGCCCTCGAGCCGCGGCAGCGCCTCCACGAGCACCCGCTCCACCTCCGTGGTGTCCCGCAGCAGCCGCCGCGCCAGCCGCCGTATCGCCGCGGCCGGGGCGGGATGCGGGGCGGGGTCGTCCACCATGTCGCTCGCCCACATCGGCACCTCCACCACCGCGGTCAGACCGCCGTAGCGATGGGCGTGGTACCAGGTGCTGTGCCGCGCGTCGTCGGGCATGCTCGGGTACGCCGCCCCTGTCCCGACGGCCGGCATCACGTGCACGCCGGGCCCGGACGCGGGCCAGCCCGCCGCGTCGGACGCGCCCGTCTCCACCGGGATGTGCAACTGGGCCGCGGACTTGACGAACGGCTCGGCGAGACCGGGGATGTCCTTGGTCAGCTGCACCCAGCTGCCGCCCAGATCGGTGCCGTGCAACGTCACCTGCAGGTAGGGCCGCAGTTCGTCGATGACCCGGGTCAGCGCGCGTGTCTCGGGAGGCAGCCGGTCCGGCGGCAGCACGGCGGGGGACCACTCCGGCTGCTCCGGACCGGCGGGCCGGAAGAAGCCGAGGTGGTACTCCAGCAGGCTGCGCGGCGCCGGGGTCACATGCAGGCTCGCCCCGTCGGGGTCCGCGCACAGCAGGAAGTGCCAGGACGTTCCGTCCCGCAACTCCCGCTCCTGTATCACCCGTTCGGCGAGGGCAAGCAGTGTCGAGCCCCCGGTCGGCTCGTTGGCGTGGGCGCCCGCGACGACGAGCACGGCCCGCCGGGCGTGTCCCACGGACAGCAGGTGCAGGGGGCGGCCCGCACGGGAGACCCCTACCTGCCGCAGCACGCACATCCCGGGCTGGAACGCGGCCAGCGCCCGGACGGAAGACGTCAGTTCGGTCACCGTGGGGTAGCGCAGCTCCGGCAGGAGACTCACCCCCGTATAGGTCCGCCCGGCCTTCGCATCCGCAGTACCCCATGGTCTCTGTCAACTGTCAAGAACGCCTGGGGGAGGCTCCCGGGGGCGCTCGGATGCGCGCTCCGGCGGAGGGTACGGCCGTCCGGCCCTCACTCCTCGTGCTCCCTCCCGGCTCCGGCCGGCCGGGCGGGCGGCGCCGGTGGCCAGGGGATCCCGGCGAGGAGGGGGACGATCGTCTCCTCCTCGAAGTCGAGATGGTCGTTCAACTCCCTTGTCATGGCCTCCAGTTCGGTACGGAAGCGTTCGGGGTCGGCGATCGCGACGCCCGCCAGCAGGGTCACGAGTTCGTCCTGGATGCGCGCGACCGCGCGGTGTTCCTCGGTGAGCCGGGTGAAGGTGCCGGCCAGGTCGGGGTGGTGGCGGGCCATCGTGGGGAACACGTGCGCGTCCTCGCTGACGTGATGGAACCGCAGTGCCTGACAGAACGCCAGGCACCGCTGCCGGATCTGCAGCCCGAGGGCCGGAGCGGGCGGCTCACCGGGCCCCTCGTGGGCCGCGCGGGCGGCGAAATGGGCGTCGGCCTGCGCCGCCACCTGACGCAACTGACCGCGCAGCCAGGTGTGCACCTCCATGATCTTGTCGGCGAGGGTGCGTACTTCGCGGGGGCCTTCCCAGCCGTCGGGATCGGCGGGCTCCAGCACGACGACGGGCAGGGAACGGGCGGCGCGGGCCTCATCGTCGCCGTATCCGGGCGCGGTCCGCGCGGCGTGCTCGAGGAGTTCCTCGCGACGGGCCCCCTCTGCGGGGACCGCGAGCGCCTGGAAGGTCTCGGTCCCGAGTTCCACCCGCACCACGGGGCGGGCGAGCAGGTCGCGGTACCAGTCGGGAAGGCTCGGGCCCCCGGGGCCGGATCCGACGACCACGAGGGAGTCGCCGTGGCGGACGTAGCCGAGCGGAGTGGTCCGCTCGGTCCCCGGCTCGGCGCCGGTGGTCGTCAGCAGGAGCAGGTTCCCCCCTTCGAAGGGCCTGTCGGCCTTCCCGCCGTCGGCGCGGAACTGCTCGGTGACGGATTCATTGAACGACGTGGGCATACGGGTGTGTCTCTCCGGAAGTCACGGTGAGCGTGCGCACGGCACTCGGCGCATGGCACGCGGCACAGGGCACTGGGCACGCAGGAAGGTGCCGGGAACGGTGAAGGAAGGGCGCAGGCGAAGGGCGCCCAGGCGGAAACGCGCGGAGGAAACGCACGGAGAGCGCGAGGAGCCGGTGCGGAAGGGAAGCGCGCGGCCGATGCGCGTCAGTGCCGGGTCAGTCGCCGGGCGTGGAGTGTGAACTCATGGCGTGTCCCTCGAAGAAGGGTGTTCGCCCGACCGCCGGCCGGCCCACTGCTCTTTGGCCGGCGTCACGCGACACCGCCTCCATTACATGCAACCGACCGTCACCCTGTCAACGCCGTTGATCAGCAGCGGAGATGGGCGCGCCGGAGACCGGCACGGAGATCGACGCCGGAGAATCACCCCGCCGCCTCACCCCGCCCGCTCACCGTCACCTGAAGACGCCGGAACCAACGCGGGATCAGCACCGAAGGCCGGCGTCGGAGATCAGCACCGGAGACCGGCACGCAGATCGACGCCGGGGACCGGCACGGAACCGGCACGGATACCGACGCCGGATACCGGCACGGATACCGACGCCGGATACCGACGCCGGAGACCACCCCGCCGCCTCACTCCGCCCGCTCCAGCAGTGCCACCGGCAGCCGCTCGAACAGTTCCGCCACGCGCGCCGGGCCCGTGAACTCCCGGCCGGGGTCCAGGACGTCGACCCATGTCCCCGGGGGCAGCGCCAGCCGGGTCTCGCGCCAGCCGCCCGCCTCCGCGAGTCGCAGCGACAGGCGTGTCACGGCCGTGACGACCCGGCCGGAGCGCGCGAACGCCAGGCAGTGCGCCGCGGCCGCTCCCTCGGCGGGCAACGGCTCGTACCCGGCGGCGTCCCCGAAGACCTCCGGCCGTCGTCGGCGCAGCCGCAGCGCCGCGGCGGTCACCGTGCCCTTGGAGCCGGGATCCTCCGGCGGGAACCGCACCGGGCGCCGGTTGTCCGGGTCCACCAGCGCCCGGTACTCGCTCTCCGTGCCCTGGTAGACGTCCGGCACCCCGGGCATCGTGAGATGCACCAGCGCCGTACCCAGCACGTTCGCACGGATGTACGGCTCCAGCGCGCCGCGCAGCGCGGCCACCCGCTCACCCGGCGGCCCGCACGGACCCGCCGCCACGAACGCGGCCACCGCCTTCTCGTACGCAGGCTCCTGCTCGGTCCAGCTGGTGTACAGGCCCGCCTCGCGCACGTGCTTGAGCAGGGCCTCCTGCACACGCTCCGGGGCCGCCGGGCCGAGTCCGAAGACCGTCTGCCAGGCCGCCCACGCCAGCTGTCCGTCCGGTACGTTCTCCTCCGCGCGGGTGACCTCCTGAAGGACGTCGGCCCAGCGTCCCGGGCACTCGGTGAGCACGGCGAGCGCGGCGCGCACGTCGGCGCTGCGTTTGGTGTCGTGGGTCGTCACGACCGTCCCGCCGTCCGGCCAGTCGCGCTGCACGCGCGCGCAGTAGGCGTGGAAGCCGGCCGGGGACATCCCCGGGGTGCCGGGGTCGCCGCCCACCTCGTTCGCCGCCGCCAGCGGCACGTACCGGTAGAACGCCGTGTCCTCCACCGACTTGGCGCGCAGCGCGGACGCCGTCTGCGCGAACCGTGCCCGGAAGTCCGCCCCGGCCGTCCCCTCCCCGCCGAGCACCAGTTTCCGCACCACGTCGACGGCGCCCGCCTCCTCCGGCACGACGAACGCCTGCCGCGCCTCGGCGGCCGCCTCCTCGGTGACGACGGCGGCCGGGTCGCCCGAGGTGTACGGCCGGTACACCTCCAGGCGTACGAGCAGTTCCTCCAGCGCCGTGCGCAGCGCCCAGGGCGCCCGGTCGCGCAGGCCGGGGTCGGCCGACGCGGCGCACACCCGGGACGCCGCCCGCGTCAGCCGCTCCGTCTCGGCCGCCAGCTCGTGCGTGAGCACCTTGTACGCCGCCCGGCGCACCGTGTCCGCCCATACGCCGCCCCGGTCCGTCTGCGGGGCCGCGAAACGCCGGTAGTGGGCCAGCAGCTCCCCGGCCCCCTCGGGGTCCGTGAAGAGGCCGTCGACGTGGCGCAGGGCGTCGTAGCCGGTGGTGCCGGCCACGGGCCAGGAGTCCGGCAGCCGCTCCCCGTCGGCCAGGATCTTCTCGACGACCGTCCAGCGGCCGCCGCTCGCCGTGCGCAGCCGCTCCAGGTAGGCGTCGGGGTCGGCGAGGCCGTCCGGGTGGTCCACCCGCAGCCCGCCGACGACGCCCTCGCGCAGCAGCCGCAGGATCGTGCCGTGGGTGGCCTCGAACACCTCCGGGTCCTCCACCCGCACCCCGATGAGCTCGGAGATGCTGAAGAAGCGCCGGTAGTTCAGCTCGGTGCGGGCCAGCCGCCACCACACCGGCCGGTACCACTGGGCGTCCAGCAGCCGCGGCAGCGGCAGCCCCTCGGTCCCCTCGCGCAGCGGGAGGACGTGGTCGTGGTAGCGCAGTACTGCGCCGTCCACCCGCAGGTGTGCCAGCTCCGAGCCGACGGGCCCGCCGAGCACCGGGACCAGCACCTGACCGCCCTGCGCCGCCCAGTCGATGTCGAACCAGCGCGCGTACGGCGACTTCGGCCCCTCGCGCAGCACCTCCCACAGGGCGTGGTTGTGACGCGGGGCCATCGCCATGTGGTTGGGCACGATGTCCACCACCAGCCCGAGACCGTGCTCCCGCGCGGTGCGCGCCAGCGCCCGCAGCCCCTCCTCCCCGCCCAGCTCCGCCCGCACGCGGGTGGGGTCCACGACGTCGTAGCCGTGCGGGGAGCCGGGCACGGCCTCCAGGACGGGGGACAGGTGCAGATGCGAGACGCCGAGCGAGGCCAGGTACGGCACGGCCGCCGCCGCCGCCCGGAACGGGAACTCGGGCTGGAGCTGCAACCGGTAGGTGGCCGTGGGCGGCACGGGAACGGAGGCGTCACGTCGCTCAGGGGTCATGACAACCTACGTACCCGTCCCGCCGCGTTTCGTGTCACACCCCCCTCCAGGCGGGTCGCTCCCGTGCCACCACGGAACCGGCTAGGTCGGCCGCTGGAGCACCGTCATGCTCCGGTCGACCAGCGTCAGCCGTGCCCCGGCCTGCACCTTCGGGCCCGCGCCCGGCGCCGGAGCCTCCGGGTTCCCGGTGTCCACGACCACCTGCCACTGCCGGCCGTGGTCGACCGGCACCACGAACTCCATCGGCTTGGCGGAGGCGTTGAACATCAGCAGGAAGGAGTCGTCGGTGATCCGTTCGCCGCGCGCGCCCGGCTCGGAGATCGCGTTGCCGTTGAGGAAGACCGACAGCGCGGACGCCTGCGCCCGGTCCCAGTCCCGGGGCGCCATCTCCTTGCCCTCGGGAGTGAACCAGGCGATGTCCGACAGCTCGTCGTGCGTGCCCTCCACCGGCCGGCCGTGGAAGAAGCGGCGCCGCCGGAAGACGGGATGCTCCTTGCGCAGCCGCACCAGCGCGCGCGTGAAGTCCAGCAGCTCGCTGCCCTCCTCGGGCCACTGGACCCAGGCCAGTTCGCTGTCCTGGCAGTAGGCGTTGTTGTTGCCCTTCTGGGTGCGCCCGAACTCGTCCCCGTGGCTGATCATGGGCACACCCTGGGAGAACATCAGCGTGGCGAGGAAGTTGCGCATCTGCCGGGCCCGCAGCTCCAGGACCCCGGGATCCTCGGTCGCGCCCTCCGCGCCGCAGTTCCAGGACCGGTTGTGGCTCTCGCCGTCCCGGTTGTCCTCCCCGTTGGCCTGGTTGTGCTTGTTGTTGTAGGACACCAGGTCGTGCAGGGTGAAGCCGTCGTGGCAGGTCACGAAGTTGATCGAGGCCAGCGGGCGCCGGCCGTCGTCCTGGTAGAGGTCGGAGGAGCCGGTCAGCCGGGAGGCGAACTCGCCGACCGCGCGTGGCTCGCCCCGCCACACGTCCCGCACCGTGTCGCGGTACTTGCCGTTCCACTCGGTCCACAGCGGGGGGAAGTTCCCCACCTGGTAGCCGCCCTCGCCCACGTCCCACGGCTCCGCGATCAGCTTCACCTGGGAGACCACCGGGTCCTGCTGGACCAGGTCGAAGAACGACGACAGCCGGTCCACCTCGTGGAACTGACGCGCCAGCGTCGCGGCGAGGTCGAACCTGAACCCGTCGACGTGCATCTCCAGCACCCAGTACCGCAGCGAGTCCATGATCATCTGGAGGACGTGCGGGGACCGCATGAGCAGGGAGTTGCCGGTGCCCGTGGTGTCCATGTAGTAGCGGGGGTCGTCCGTCAGCCGGTAGTACGACTGGTTGTCGATGCCCCGGAAGGACAGCGTCGGGCCCAGGTGGTTGCCCTCGGCGGTGTGGTTGTACACCACGTCGAGGATGACCTCGATCCCCGCCTCGTGCAGCGCCCGCACCGCCGACTTGAACTCCAGGACCTGCTGACCGCGGTCGCCCCAGGAGGCGTACGCGTTGTGCGGGGCGAAGAAACCGATCGTGTTGTAGCCCCAGTAGTTGTTGAGGCCCATGTCGACCAGCCGGTGGTCGTTGACGAACTGGTGCACCGGCATCAGCTCCAGGGCCGTCACCCCGAGCTCCGTCAGATGCTCGATGATCGCCGGGTGCGCGAGGGCCGCGTAGGTCCCGCGCAGCTCCTCGGGCAGCCCCGGGTGGCGCATCGTCAGGCCCTTCACGTGGGCCTCGTAGATCACCGTGTGGTGGTACTCGGTACGCGGCCTGCGGTCGTCGCCCCAGTCGAAGTAGGGGTTGACCACGACCGACGTCATCGTGTGGGGCGCCGAGTCGAGGTCGTTGCGCCGTTCGGGGGCGTCGAAGTGGTAGCCGTACACCTCCTCGCCCCACCGGACCGAGCCGCTGATCGCCTTCGCGTAGGGGTCGAGCAGCAGCTTCGCCGAGTTGCAGCGCTGCCCGCGCGCGGGTTCGTAGGGGCCGTGCATCCGGAATCCGTACCGCTGTCCGGGCATGACGCCCGGCAGGTACGCGTGCCGGACGAACGCGTCGCTCTCGCGGAGTTCCACCGCCGTCTCCGAGCCGTCGTCGTGCAGCAGACACAGCTCTACTCGGTCCGCGGCCTCCGTGAAGACCGCGAAGTTCGTGCCGGCGCCGTCGTACGTGGCACCGAGTGGATACGCCTCTCCAGGCCAGACCTGCATGGACACGACTCTTTCAGGTGTCTCGCCCCGTCGGGGCCGCCTTGGCGTCGAGTCTCCAGGAAAGTGAGGGAACCACCTGTGACTTACGCCCCTCTTACCCGACGACCAGTGCACAGGACGACAGGTGACCCACGTCCTGTGCCGAACCAGCGGGGCAGAAACGTACTCCCGGGCAACAGGGGGAGTAGGGGGAATTTGTGCGTACGACAGTGCGCCGCCACCTGGGCAAGGTGGTGGCGGGTACGGCCATCGCGGTGGCCGCGACGGCCGTGATGGTGGGGATCACCCTGCCGGGTACGGCGGGGGCGGACGACACGGGAGGCGGCAAGGACGGGCAGAGCACCCGGCAGTCGGCCGGACAGTCGCAGGGCGACGCGGCGGCCGCGGTACAGCCCGGTGTCGTCGAGGAGGCGCCCGCCGAGGGCACGAAGGGCGAGGGCCGCGACCCGCTCACCGACGACGAGATCACGCGCGTCGAGAGGCTCGCGCTCAGCCGGCAGCAGTTCAACGCGAGTCAGGACGTGGACGGCGACCGCGGCCCGCAGCGCCTCGGCGTGGACCTCGCCGAGCCCGCGGCCGACGAGGTGGACGACCCCGACGCGCCCCGGCGCGCGGTGGTGTCGTTCTACGACTACAAGGACGACGCCCTCGTAACCAAGACCGTCAACCTCGACACCGGCAAGGTCGAGGGCACCGGCACCCAGCACGGCGTCCAGCCGCCGCTCAGCACCGCCGAGCAGACCGAGGCGGCGAGCCTGCTGATCGCCGACCCGCTCGGCGCGGGTCTGAAGGCCGACTTCAAGGACGCCACCGGCAAACAGCTCACCTCCCCGGACCAGCTGCAGCTCGCCTCCATGATCTACCGGGCGGTGCCGGGCGCCGAGCCCACCGTCCTCGACAAGTGCGGGGAACACCGCTGCGTCCGGCTGCTGCCGAAGGTCAGGAACGGCCCGTGGATCGACGCCCGGTCCCTGGTGATCGACCTCAGCACCCGCAAGGTCGCCCGGCTGACCGGCTGACCGGCTGACCGGCTGACCGGCCGAAGCCGTAGCAGGCCCACCTCCACGTCCGTTTTCCGACCTGCTTCCCGGAGCGGGAGGCAAAGGGAGTCATGTCCTCATGCGTGTTCCGAATCTGATCGACGGCCTCCGGCCGCAGGGCGCCGGCCGTGCCCGCAGGGGCGCGGCAGTCGGCCTCTGCGTGGCCGCGCTGGCCACCGGCGCGGCCGCCGGAGCCGGTCCGGCCGCCGCCCAGCCGAAGGCGGCCCCCGCGGCGGCCGCCGACTGCAGCGCCGCCTACCGCATCGAACAGAAGCTCGCCACCGGCACGACCTGGCGCATGTGCTGGCGCTTCGAGGCCAAGTCCGGCCTGGTGCTGGAGAAGGTCTCCTACCAGCCGCCCGGCGAGGCCAAGCCGATCAGGGTCCTCAACAGCGCCAAGATCGCCCAGATCCACGTGCCGTACGACGACGGCAAGAACGAGTACAACGACATCACCGACTACAACTTCGGCTCGGGCCTGGTCAACATGGCGCCCGCCGAGTGCCCCGGCGGCACCATCAGGACGGTGAAGGTCCCGGAGTCCTTCTCGGAGAACCCGAACGTCAAGGGCCTGTGCACCACGACCCGTTCGCGCGGCCACGCCTACCGCATGCAGTCCGACACCGGCAACAAGGTCTTCCAGGCCCAGGGCAAGGACCTGCTGATCTACACCGTCAACAAGGTCGGCTGGTACGAGTACATCACCGAGTGGCGCTTCTCCGACGACGGCGCCGTCAACATGAACGTCGGCGCCACCGGCAGCCTCTCGCCGTTCGACTACGACGCGGGCGACGGCCGCGGCTGGCCGATAGGCAAGGGCGCCAAGTCCTACGCCACCAGCCACAGCCACAACGTCTTCTGGCGGCTGGACTTCGGCCTCGACGGCTCCTCGGCCACCAAGGTGGAGCAGTACGACTCGGTGGTCAGCCCGCCCGCGGGCGGCCAGCAGGGCCCGACCGCCAAGACCACCCGCACGCCCGTCACCAAGGAACTCGCCGGTGACGCCCAGAACATGCGCTGGTGGCGGGTGGTCAGCGCGACCGGCAAGAACAAGGACGGCCACGCCCGCTCCTACGAGCTCGTCCCCGGCGCCACCACCAAGTACTCCGGGCGCAAGTTCACCCAGCACGACGTCTACTTCACCCAGTACAACCAGTGCGAGCAGTACGCCAGCAACAACCTCCGCGACTGCGGAAGCCCCCTGCACGGCACCTCCGTCGACAAGTGGGTGAACGGCCAGACCCTCACCCACCCCGTGACCTGGGTGAACGTGGGCTTCCACCACATCGCCCGGGACGAGGACCAGCAGCCCATGCCGGTCCACTGGCAGGGCTTCTCCCTCGTCCCCCGGGACGTCACCGCTATGAATCCGCTCACTCCTTCCGCCCTGGCGGGACAGAACGGACAGTCGAACAGCGGTAGTTGAGAAACGACCTGTCCATCCGGCTGCACCGCCCGCCGCTCCCGGAGTACCCTTCCTTGATCGTTGGGACGGGGATGCTCGGGGGAGCGGAAGGCGGTGCGCGGGTGGGCTCGGGAGGGCTGGAGCTGCCCCCTGGTGACGAGGGTCACGAGGGGGGCTCCGCAGACGTCCCGCCCGGCACGGTGTCCCTGGCCCGGCCGATGGAGACGAACGCCATCGGACCGGAGCTGGACTGGGACGCCGAAGCCTGGCGCGAGGTACGCACCCGCGCCCAGCGGGCCGGCCGGGCCTACATCTGGCTGAACCTCGTGGAACAGCGGCTGCGCGCCGTCGTGGCCGCCGTGCTGCGGCCCATCTACGAACCCGTCCACGGCGACGAGTGGGTGGTCGCCGCGGCCGGACCGGCCGGCCAGGAGTGGGTGCAGCGCGCGGTCGCCGTACGCGAAGTCAGCCGCCGCAAGGGCTACTTGCTGGACCCGGCCGACGACAACGTCATCTCCTTCCTCACGCTGCCGCAGCTGCGCGAGCTGATGGTGCAGCACTGGCCGTGCTTCGAGCCGTACTTCGACGACCGCCGGGACGTCGAACTGGCCCTGGACGAGCTGGAGGTGACCCGCAACGTCGTCTCCCGCAACCGGGCCCTGTCCGAGGCCGTCCTCGGCCAGGCCGAGCGGGCCTCCGCGCGCCTGCTGGAGATGCTGGGCACCAGCGGCGACGTGCCCTCGGCCCGCCGGCTGCGCGTCGACGCCGTCGAGGACCTCGTCGGCGACCGGTACGCGGACGTGGTCGCCGTCCACTCCGACCGGGTCCGGCTGCTGCGCCGGTTCCCCGCCGAGGACATCTTCGACGGCGCCCGCCGCCTCGACGCCATCGGCATCGGCCTCAACCTGCTCGTGCAGAACTTCTCCGGCCGCCGCCTGGTCCGCCTCGCCGAGGCCGGCGCCCGCGTCCGGCTGCTGTTCCTCAACCCGGCCTCCAGCGCGGTCAAGCGCCGCGAGCGCGAACTCGGGATGAAGCGGGGCGAGCTGAGCCGCGCGGTGGAGATGAACATCCTGCACATGCGCCGCGTCCGGGCCCGGCTGCGCGACCCGGGCGCCTTCCAGATCCAGGTGTACGACGAGACGCCGCGCTTCACCGCCTACCTGGTCGACGGCGACGGCACCGACGGCATCGCGGTGATCCAGTCCTACCTGCGGCGGATGCGCGGCATGGAGGCGCCGGTGCTGGTGCTGCGCAACGGCAACCGGGTGGTCAAGTCGGGCGAGGTGGACGACGGCGGACTTTTCTCCGCATATCGCGAGGAGTTCGAGTTGGCCTGGGCCGACTCGCGCCCGGTGTCCTGAATCAGCCGTTTCGGCCGGCGGGCAAGCGGAACGCGATCCTCTGATTGTCAGTGGTGCATGCGAGGGTGGAGACCACTGGGGGAAAGCACCACCAAGAAGGGGGGCCACCATGGCCTGGTACCGGGAGCTGCTTGTCGGCTTCGACCTGGAGACGACCGGGACGGACCCGCGCGAGGCGCGCATCGTCACGGCAGCCGTGATCGAGGTCAGGGACGGGCAGGTCCTGGGACACCGCGAATGGCTGGCGGACCCGGGCGTGGAGATCCCGGCGGACGCCGTCGCGGTGCACGGGATCAGCAACGAGCGGGCCGCCGGCGAAGGCGCCCCCGCCGACCGGGTCGCGGACGCGATAGCCGACGTCCTCGCGGGCTACTGGCGCACCGGTGTCCCGGTCGTCGCCTACAACGCCGCCTTCGACCTGACCCTGCTCTCCGCCGAACTGCGCCGCCACGGCCTGCCCTCGCTGCGCGACCGGCTGGGCGGCCTGGACCCGGCGCCGGTCGTCGACCCGTACACCATCGACCGCTCGGTCGACCGCTACCGGCGCGGCAAGCGCAACCTCGAGGCGGTCTGCGCCGAGTACGGCGTGCGCCTCGACTCCGCGCACGACGCCTCGGCCGACGCCCTCGCGGCGGCCCGCCTGGCCCGCGCGATAGCCGGCCGCCACCCCAAGGTCGCGGCCCTCGGCCCGGCGGAGCTGCACCGCCGCCAGATCGAGTGGTACGCCGAGTGGGCGGCGGACTTCCAGAGCTTCCTGCGCCGCAAGGGAGAAACGGACGCGGTGATCGACGGCGCCTGGCCGGTGCGGGAGCCGGCGGAGAAGACCGTCTGACGCTCCCGCGGCCCCGCCCACCCCGGCCCGACCGCCTTCACCTGCCGTCGGACGGGGAACTGTCGGACGGGGAACTGTCGGACGGGGGACTCTCGGACGGGGGACTCTCGGACGGAGAGCCGTCCTTGCCGAGCCGGGCGGCCGCCCGCCACGCCCGCAGCACCCGGATCAGAACGGATACCACCGCACCGCCTCGTCCCCGTCCCGCAGCGACGCCACCCGGCGCCGGAACTCCACCAGCGCCTTGGGGTCGGCGGGCGCGTGCTGAGCGACCCAGGCGCAGCTCGCGGTCTCGCGGGCGCCCCGCAGGACCGCGCAGCCCGCCCACTCCCGCACATCCCAGCCGTAGGCCTCGGTGAAGGCGTCGTAGGACGCGGCGGGCAGCCCGTACCGGTCGCGGGAGAGCGCCATGACCACCAGGTCGTGCTCGCGCAGATCGGCCGAGACGGTCTCCAGGTCGACCAGGACCGGGCCGTCGGGCCCGATGTGCACATTGCGGGGCAGCGCGTCGCCGTGGATCGGGCCGGGCGGCAGGTGCGGGGTGAGCGCGGCGGCGGCCGTGGCGAAGCCGTCGCGGCGCTCGCGCAGATAGGCCGCGTCCGCCGGGTCGATCGCGTCGCCCGCGAGCCGCAGCCAGCGCTCGACGCCCGACAGCAGATCACGCGCGGGCAGACCGAAGCCGGGGGTGGGCAGGGCGTGCACGAGACGCAGGAGTCCGGCCAGATCCCGTGGGCCGGCCGGGCGCACGGGGTCGGGCAGCCGGTGCCACAGGGTCACCGGATGCCCCTCGACGAGCAGCGGCTCCGGCTCGGCGGCCCGCACCGCCGGGACACCCGCCCCGGCCAGCCAGGCGGCGACCTCCAGCTCGCGCCGGGCCCGGCCGAGGAGTTCGGCGTCACGGCCCACCTTCACCACCAGGTCACCGGCGGCGAACACCGCGTTCTCGCCCAGGGCGAGGAGCCGCGCGTCCGCCACCGGGCCCGGCAGTACGTCCGCCGCGCCCAGTACGTCCCGCGCCCGTGCCTCGTCCATCGTCCGCCTCCGTGTGGTGCGCCGCCCGGCCCTGCCGGGCGGCGTCGCGATCCGGCCATCCGACGGCCAGTGTCGCATTCGCACAGATCGGGTCGTGCGCACGGTCTCTTGACGGGGTACAGCACCTTCACGACCATGGCGGGGCCCGTCACAGCCGCGGGAAGGGGGCCGATCCGGTGTCGTTGGCGACCGAGAAGAGACGGACCGTGCGACGCACGTCCGGCACCGGCCCGCCGCGCGGCACCACGCGCCACGGCGCGTGGTTCCTCGTCCTCCCCGCCCTGATCCCCGTGCTGGTCCTGAGCGTCGGTCCGCTGCTGTACGGGATCCTGCTGGCGTTCACCGACGCCCAGTCGGGCCGCACCGCGCCCACCCGCTGGATCGGCGTCCTCAACTTCTCCGACCTGCTGCACGACACGCTGTTCTGGGAGTCGTTCCGGATCGGCCTGGTCTGGGCGGTGGGCGTGACCGTCCCGCAGTTCCTGCTCGCCCTCGGCCTGGCCCTGCTCCTGAACGAGGACCTGCGGCTGCGCTGGCTGGCCCGCGCCCTCGCGATCATCCCCTGGGCGATGCCCGAGGTCGTGGTCGGCGTCATGTGGCGGCTCGTCTACAACCCGGACGCCGGCATCCTCAACGAGACCCTGCGCGACCTGGGTTGGGGCGACGGCCGGGACTGGCTCAGCGGGCTGGCGACCGCCCTGCCCGCAGTGATCGTCGTGGGCGTGTGGGCGGGCATGCCGCAGACGACGGTCGCCCTGCTCGCCGGCCTCCAGAACACCCCGAGGGAACTGCACGAGGCGGCCGCGGTGGACGGCGCGGGCTCCTGGCGCCGCTTTCGGACGGTCACCTGGCCCGCCCTGCGGCCCGTCGCCCTCGCCGTCACGGCCCTCAACTTCATCTGGAACTTCAACTCCTTCGCCCTGGTCTATGTGCTGACCAACGGCGGACCCGGCGGCCGCACCCGGCTGCCCATGCTCTTCGCCTACGAAGAGGCCTTCCGCTACGGCCAGTTCGGCTACGCGGCGGCGATGGGATGTGTGATGGTCGCGGTGATCTCGGTGTTCCTTGCCCTGTTCCTGGTGGGCCGGATCAGCGGAGGTGACGACGCGTGAGGACCCGCCCCGCGGCCCGGGCCGCCCAGTACACGGCCCTGCTCGGCTACCTCGTCTTCCTCGTCTTCCCCTTCCTCTGGCTGCTCTCCGTCGCCTTCAAGCCCGCGCGTGAACTGGGCAGCCTGCACCCCACCTGGATCCCGAAGCACCCCACCCTGGCCAACTTCCGCCAGGCGTTCGACGAACAGCCCCTGCTGCACGCCGCCTTCAACTCCCTGACCGCGGCGGTGAGCGCCGCCCTGATCGCCGTCGTCCTCGCCACACCGATGGCGTACGTCATGGCGCGGCAGCGCACCCGGCTCGCGCGGGCCGCCTCCGGCTGGGTGGTGGTCAGCCAGGCCTTCCCGTTCGTGCTGGTGATCATCCCGCTGTTCCTGGTGCTGAAGAACCTGCGGCTGATCGACTCCGTGCCGGGGCTGGTGATGGTGTACGTGGTGTGGTCGCTGCCCTTCGCGCTGTGGATGCTCGTCGGATACGTCCGGGCCGTTCCCGTCGAGCTGGAGGAGGCGGCCGCGATCGACGGCGCCGGGCGGCTGCGGACACTGGTCTCGGTGACGGCGCCGCTGCTCGCTCCCGGCCTCGTGGCGACGGGGCTGTTCGCGTTCGTCACGGCGTGGAACGAGTTCTTCTTCGCGCTGGTGCTGCTGAAGACGCCGGAGAAGCAGACCCTGCCGGTCGTCCTGACCCACTTCATCGGCACGGAGGGCGTCGCGGACCTGGGCCCCCTGGCCGCCGCCGCCTTCCTCGCGACCCTCCCCTCGCTGGTCGTCTTCGCGCTCGTCCAGCGCCGGATCACGGGCGGCATGCTCGCCGGGGCGGTGAAGAGCTGATGCGGATCCGGGCACTGATCGTGGCCGCCCTGCTGCTCCTCGCGGGCTGCACGGCCGACGGCGGGGGCGACGACGGTCCCGTCACCCTCCGCTTCCAGTCCCTGGCCTGGCAGGAGGAGTCCGTCCAGGCCAACAAGGACCTGGTGAAGGAGTGGAACGCCACCCACACCGACGTCAAGGTCGAGTACGTGCAGGGCAGTTGGTCGAGCGTCCACGATCAGCTGCTCACCTCCTTCGAGGGCGGCGAGGCCCCCGACATCGTCCACGACGCCTCCGACGACCTCGCGGACTTCGCCTACGGCGGCTACCTCGCCGACCTGAGCGGTCTGCTGCCCGCCCGTCTCATGTCGGACATCCCGCGGCGCAGTTGGGAGACGACGACCTTCGGCGACGGCGTCTACGGCGTGCCGTTCCTCCAGGAGCCGCGCGTCCTCGTCGCCAACGCGACCTGGCTGAAGCGCTCCGGGGTACGCCTCCCGACCCCCGAGCACCCCTGGAGCTGGGCGGAGTTCCGGCGGATCACCGAGCGGCTCAGCGGCGACGGCAGGTACGGCGTGGCCTGGCCGCTGAAGGAGCCCGTCTCCGCCACCCTCAACCTCTCCCTGTCGACGGGCGGACAGCTCTTCCACCGGGGAGCGGACGGCAAGGTCACCGTCCGCTTCGAGGCCGGCGACGAGGTCGTACCGCGCACCGTCCACGACCAGGTCGGCACCGACCGCAGCGCCTCGCCCACGACACTGGGCAGCGGCGGCTCGGACACTCTGCCGGGGTTCTTCGGCGGCCGGTACGCGATGGTCCCGCTCGGCTTCTCCTACCGTCAGCAGATCGTGCAGCAGGCGCCCGAGGGATTCGACTGGCAGGTGCTGCCCGCCCCGGCGGGCGCCGAGGGACTGGCCCAGGGGGTCAGCCCGCAGACGCTGTCCGTCGCCGAGGACAGCCCGCACAAGAAGGAGGCGGTCGCGTTCATCGACTTCCTGCTCCGGCCGAGGAACATGGTGCGCCTCGCGCTGGGCGACTGGATGCTGCCGACCGGCACGCGGGCCCTCGCCGACCCGGCCCTGCACACGACGAAGGACGACTGGGCGACCGGCACCGCCCTGGCCGCACACCTGCGCCCGGCGCCCGCCCAGTCCGTCCGTGGTTATGCCGAGTGGAAGGACAAGGTCGCCACCCCCGCGTTCCAGGAGTACTACAGCGGGGCGATCGGGCTGGGCGAACTGCGCGAGCGGCTCGAGGAGGACGGCAATCTGGTGCTGGCGCGCTACCAGAGGTGACGCCGACGCGGCGGCGGGCTCCCCGAGGTGACGCCGACGCGGCGGCGGGCTCCCGGCGGTGAAGGCGCGCCGCAGGCGGTGAAGGCGCGCTGCGGACGGGGGTGAGCGGCCGGTTCAGGGCACGGCGGGACCGGTGACCTGCCGTCCCTGCTCGTCGTACGGCCAGACGTTGGGGGCACAGCCGTCCATGCCCTTGATCTGCTGCATCATCGCCGGGGCGGGCCTGCCCGGACCGGGACAGCCGACGTGGCCGTGCCCCAGGAAGTGGCCGACCTCGTGATTGACGATCAGCGCGCGATAGGCGGTGACGTCCTTGGCGTAGACGGGGGTGGCCAGCAGCCAGCGCCTGAGGTTGACCATGACGTTGTCGGCCACGTTGCAGTTGACCTCGCCGCCGGTGTCCAGTCCGTACTGCCCGCAGATCTTGTCCACGGTGCCGGGTGTCGCGACCCGTACGACGAAGTCGGTGGTGCCGCCGGAGACCCGCTGGAACGCCGAGTGACCGTCCGCCGTCCAGCCGCGCCGGTCGCCCAGGATGATCTCCACCTGCCGGGCCACCACCGCGGCGGACAGGGAGAGTCCGTCCTCGACGTCGACCCGGTAGCGCAGGGCCGTGCCCCTGCCCACCTTGGCGCTGGAGCCGGGGGCCGTGGTGAAGGTGCCCGGACCCGAGGCCGGGATGTCCGGCCCGGACGTCCCGGCGGTCGCACCGCCCGAGGCTCCGCCCGACGCGCCGCCGGAAGCACCGTCGGACGAGCCACCGGACGAACCGCCGGACGGAGTGCCCGACGAACCGGCGGACGGAGCACCGGGGGACGGGCTGCCCGACGAACCGGCCGACGGACTGCCCGAGGTGCCTGCTGTTGCCCCGGAACCGGCCGTCGGCCCGGTGGGCGCGTGGTCGGACCCCCCGGCTCCGCCCGGCTCGGCGGACACCGTGGCGCGGCCCCCGGCCGAGGCCCCGCCCGCGTCGGCGGACGTCCAGCCCGCGGCCGCGAAACCGGCGGCGCCCAGCACGGCCAGTGCCGCCGTTCCGCCCCACACCGAACCCTTCCGCACGCGTCGGCCGGAGGCATGCGCGGGGCCGCCCCGACGGCGACGGGCGGAGGAGGGAGTTGCTTTGTGCGCGGTCATGGTTGTTCAGATTGTGATCGCCATGTGATCGGATCTGGCCCAGACGATAACAAAATGATAACGACTCATTCAGTTCCGTTTCATGTGATCATCCGGTAACAGTTCTCCGAACGGGCCCACCGTGTACGGATACTGAGCCCATGTCACGAGTTCTGCTGATCGAGGACGACCGCGCCGTGCGGGACGGCGTCGCCCTCGCGCTGCGCCGTCAGGGCCACGAGGTCGCCGCCGCCGGGACCGGGGAGGACGGCCTGGACCGGCTGCGGTCCTTCCGGCCCGACGTGGTGGTGCTGGACCTGATGCTGCCCGGCATGACCGGCCTGGACGTCTGCCGCAGGATGCGTGACCTGGACCAGACACTGCCGATCATCATGGCGACCGCCCGGGGCGACGACGAGGACATCGTTGTCGGCCTCGAAGCCGGCGCCGACGACTACGTGGTCAAGCCCGTGCCGGCCCGGGTGCTCCAGGCCCGGATCCGCGCCCTCCTGCGACGGGCGGCCGGCGCGCCCGCCGACGGCGGCATACCGAAGATCGACACCTACGGCGACCTGGCCGTGGACCGGGCCGGACTCTCGGTCACCCGGCAGGGGGAGCCGGTCGCCCTCGCCCCCTCCGAACTGCGCCTGCTGCTGACCCTGTCGGCCTCGCCCGGCCAGGTGTTCAGCCGCCAGCAACTCCTCGAGGCGGTCTGGCAGCACAGCTACCACGGCGACGCGCGCCTGGTGGACGCCTGCGTCAAACGACTGCGCGCCAAACTGGGCGAACCCCCGCGCGAGCCCCGCCACATCCACACCGTGCGCGGCTTCGGCTACCGGTTCGCCTCCCGGTGAGGCCCCTGGGACTCCGGGTCGGGACGCACCGACTGCGTGGTCTGCGCGTGCGGCTGGTGGTGGCGTTCGCGCTGGTCGCCGCCGTCACCGCCACCACCACCGGCGCGCTCACCTTCCGGGAGGCGCGCACCGGCGTGCTCCAGCAGAGCCAGGACGCCGTGATCGAGCTGCTGCGCACCCACGTCACCCGGCTCGCCCCCGAGCTCGTCCTGCCCGCCGGCCGGGACGAACTGCGCCGGTTCGCCGCCGAGGTGGCCGGCGCCGATCCGTCGGGCTCCTGGCGCGTGCTGGTCGTCTACCGGGGGCTGCAGGCCACGTCCGTTCCCGACGACCCGTTCGAGGAGCTGACGCCCGCCCTGCGCGAGGCGGTGGACTCCCGGTCGGCCACCGTCTTCCAGCGGGTGAACCGCGCGGACCACACCGCACTCGTCGTCGGCATGTCGGTCGGCTTCACCTCCACCGCGTCGAGCGGCTGGCCCCTGTCCGGCCTCCAGGTGTTCCTGACGGTGCCGCAGACCACCGAACAGGCTTACGTGGACGCCCTGGTGACCGCCGTGGAGCGGGCCGCCGTCCCCGCCCTGGCCCTCGCCGTCCTGCTCGCGCTGCTCGCCGCCCGCGGGGTGCTGCGACCGGTGCGCGCGCTGCGCCACG
This sequence comes from Streptomyces sp. Root1310, assembly GCF_001426425.1. Classification (NCBI taxonomy): domain Bacteria; kingdom Bacillati; phylum Actinomycetota; class Actinomycetes; order Kitasatosporales; family Streptomycetaceae; genus Streptomyces; species Streptomyces sp. Root1310. The sequence goes on from NZ_LMEQ01000032.1 coordinate 393,121, forward strand.
CCACCCGCAGCATCGCCGAGGGCCGACTGGACACCCGCCTCGCCGTCGACGGCTCCGACGAACTCGCCGAGCTGTCGCACACGTTCAACGAGACGGCCGCCGCCCTGGAGGAGTCGGTCGCCGAACTGCGCGGCATGGAGGCCAGGGCCCGGCGTTTCGCCGCGGACGTCTCGCACGAGCTGCGCACCCCGCTGGCGGCCATGTCGGCCGTCACCGACGTTCTCGACGAGGATGCCGCCGGCCTCGACCCGGACACCGCCACCGCGGTCCGCCTGATCAGCGAGGAGACCGTGAAACTGGCCCGGCTCGTGGACGACCTGATGGAGATCTCCCGGTTCGACGCGGGCGCGGCCGTGCTGCACCTGGACGAGATCGACCTCGCCGAGTCCCTGCGGCGCACCCTCGCCGCCCGCGGCTGGACCGGCACGGTGGAGGCCCGCCTGCCGGAGCCGGACGCGCTGCGCGCACGCGTCGACCCGCGCCGCCTCGACGTCGTCGTCGCCAACCTCGTCGGCAACGCCCTGCGGCACGGTTCCCGTCCGGTGCGGCTGAGCCTGCGCGAGGGCGGCGGCGCGGGCGAGGGGCCCGGCGCCGGACGGCGGGCCGTCATCGAGGTGCTGGACAGCGGGCCCGGGATCCCGGACGACGTGCTTCCCCATGTCTTCGAACGCTTCTACAAGTCGGACGCCGCCCGGTCCCGGACCGAGGGCAGCGGACTGGGACTGGCGATCACCGAGGAGAACGTCCGGATGCACGGCGGCACGGTCCGGGCGGCGAACCGGCCGGAGGGCGGCGCCGCCTTCACGGTGGACCTCCCGCTGCGGCGGGACGAGCCGACGCCGGACGAGCCGACACGGGACCGGGCGCCGGACGAGCCGACACGGGACCGGGCGCCGGGCGAGCGGACGCGGGAGGAGCGGGCATGGGGGGAGTGGGCATGAGGGCCGTACGCCGAGCCGTACTGCTGTGCGTCCCGGCCCTGTGGACGCTGGTCTCCTGCGGCATTCCGGCGACCGGCGTGGTGGAGGCGGGCGGACCCGCGCGCGGGCTCGTGCCGATGCTGCGGGTCTATTTCGTCGAAAACGGTTCCCTGGTCGCGGTGCCCCGCAGACCCGCCGGCGCGGTAGACGCCGAGTCGGCGGTGATGAACCTGCTCGACGGTCCGACGGACACGGAACGGCTGCAGCGACTGACCACGCTGCTGCCCCCGCTGACGGCCGCCGCGACCTCCGGCCCGACGCCCGCGGCGAGCGTGCCCTCCACCGTCGCCGTGCCTTCCACCGCGAGCATGGCTCCTACCGCGAGCCTGGCTCCCACCGTCGGTCCGTCCGGCGGTTCCGCCGCCGAGGCCGCGGCGTCGGCCGCCGTGTCGGTGAACGCGCGAAGCGACGTCGTGTCGATCCACCTGCGGTATGTCACCGACGAGTTGAGCGATCTCGCGGTGGCGCAGCTGATCTGCACGGCAGCGGAGGCGCAGCGCACCGCCGACACCGGCACCGGCGTCGGCGTCGGGACCGTGACCGTGAAGGTGACGAACGCGCGCGGGCGGAGCGTCGAGGGGACCGACGAGCGCTGTCCGGCCGGCCTCACCACACAGGCCGGGTCGCCGACCGCGTCCGCGCCTTCGACGCGCCGGTAGGACTCGCCGGAAAGCGGCGCGGACACGGCCGCGCGGCAGCCCGCCGATTGGCCGGCCGTCGTAGGCCGGCAGGCCCCGGATCGCCGTCATCCGTGGTCTCCTCATGGACCTCGACGCCACCGGCGACACCACCCGCGCCGACCGGGCCTTCCACGACTTCCTCGGTCGAGCACCTGTCCGGCGCTTGACGCCCGGGCTCCGTGGCTTCGCCGGGCGCGCCTCGGTGACGCCCCCGGGGGAGGTCACAGCCGGGTGGCCGTGCGGATCAGACCGGCGAGGGCGACGGAGCGGCTGTGCGCGGGCCAGGCGATGTGGGTGACGACGAGGGGCGCGTCGGTCAGGGGGACGGCGGCGTGCTCGGCCCACAGCCAGGAGCGGGCGGAGTCCGGGAGGACGGCCACGGTGCGTCCGAGGGCGATCAGCTGGGCCAGCTGCGTCTGGTCGTGGATCTCGGGGCCCGGGCCGGGCGGGTACGTGCCGTGGCGGGGCCAGCGGGCGAGCGGAAGACCGGGGATGTCGCTGATGTCGGCCAGGGACAGAGCCGCGCGCGTGGCGAGGGGATGACCGGCGGGCAGGATCGCGATCTGCTCCTCCGACATCAGCTCCTCGCTGTCGAACCCGGTGAGGGAGTTGAACGGCGCGTGCATGAGCGCCACATCGGCCCGGCCGTCGCGCAGCAGTTCGGCCTGCTCGCACATGCCGCTCGGCAGCACCTCGATCTCGGCGGCGTCGGGCTCGGCCGCGTAGGCGGCGAGGAGCTTGCGCAGCAGTTCGTGCGCCGCGGCGGCCTTCACCGCCAGCACCAGGCGGTTGCGGGGACCGCCCGGACGGTCGGCGCCGCCGGCGCGACGGGTGCGGCGCGCGGCGGCGCTGGTCGCCTCGAGAGCCGCGCGGCCCTCGTGCAGCAGCACCTCTCCGGCGCCGGTCAGGGAGACGCCGCGGCGGTCGCGTTCCAGCAGGCGTACGCCGAGGCGTCGTTCGAGCTGCTGGATCGCCCGGGACAGCGGCGGCTGGGACATGCCGAGACGCTCGGCGGCGCGGCCGAAGTGCAGTTCCTCGGCGACGGCCACGAAGTACCTCAACTCGCGTGTTTCCAAGGCGTCCACGTCCACAGCGTACGCAGTGATACCCGCCGGGTATGACAGGGCACCGGATCGGTGTTGGATGCGCCGCCGGTCCGCGCGTGACCATCGACGGCATGAGCGAAACGAAGATCGCGCTGGTGACCGGCGCGAACAAGGGAATCGGTTACGAAATCGCGGCCGGGCTGGGTGCCCTCGGCTACCGCGTGGGCGTGGGGGCCCGCGCGGAGACCCGGCGCGAAACCGCTGTCGAGAAGTTGCTCGCCGCCGGGGTGGACGCGTTCGCCGTGCCGCTGGACGTGACCGGCGACCGGAGCGTCACCGATGCCGCGGAACTGATCGAACGGCAGGCGGGGCGCCTGGACGTCCTGGTCAACAATGCGGGTATCTCGGGCGACACGGGGCCGGGGTGGGTGCAGGACCCGACCACGCTCGACCTCGACGTGGTCCGCGCGGTCGTGGAGACCAACGTCATCGGCGTCATCCGGGTGACCAACGCGATGCTGCCGCTGCTGCGGCGCTCGGCGTCGCCGCGCATCGTCAACGTCTCCAGTGCCGTCGCCTCCCTGACCCGGCAGGCGGACCCGGACGTGGGGATCGGCCCCGTCATGGCGGCCTACGCGCCGTCGAAGTCTTTCCTCAACGCCGTCACCGTGCAGTACGCCAGGCAGCTGGCCGATACGGACATCCTGATCAACGCCGCCTGCCCGGGCCTGGTCGCGACCGACTTCACCGGCTTCCACGGCCCCCGCACCCCCGAGCAGGGCGCGGCCACGGCGATCCGGCTCGCCACGCTGCCCGACGGAGGCCCGACCGGCTCGTTCTTCGAGGACGACGGCGTCATCCCCTGGTGACCCCGGGCCGACGAGCCCGGCGACGTGCCCGGGTTGCGGGCGAGTCGCGTGACGGGCGGCGCGACGTATTGAGGTTGCACGAGACGTATCGTCTCGCTTACCGTCGGCGGTATGACCAGTCGCCCCGCCCACATCGCCATGTTCTCCATCGCCGCCCACGGCCACGTGAACCCGAGCCTCGAGGTGATCCGCGAGCTCGTCGCGCGCGGGCACCGGGTGACGTACGCGATTCCACCCGTCTTCGCCGAGAAGGTCGCCGGTACCGGCGCCGAGGTCAAGCCGTGGCACTCGACGCTGCCCGGGCCCGACGACGACCCCTCCGCCTGGGGAAGCACCCTCCTCGACAACGTCGAGCCCTTCCTGGCCGACGCGATCCAGGCCCTGCCCCAGCTGATAGGGGCGTACGACGGGGACGAGCCGGACCTGGTGCTGCACGACATCACCTCCTACCCCGCCCGCGTCCTCGCGCACCGCTGGGGGGTGCCGGCGATCTCCCTCTCGCCCAACCTGGTGGCCTGGGAGGGGTACGAGGAGGAGGTCGCCGACCCGATGTGGGCGGAGCCGAGGGAAACGGACCGCGGAAAGGCTTACTACGCAAGGTTCCACGCCTGGCTGGAGGAGAACGGCATCACCGAGCACCCCGACTCCTTCGTCGGCCGCCCGGCCCGCTCCCTCGTGCTGATCCCCAGGGCCCTCCAGCCGCACGCAGACCGGGTCGACGAAAGCGTTTACACGTTCGTCGGCTCCTGCCAGGGCGACCGTGCCGCCGAGGGGGAGTGGACGCGCCCCGGGCGGGCGGAGAAGGTCGTCCTCGTCTCGCTCGGCTCGGCCTTCACCGACCGGCCGGACTTCTACCGGGAGTGCGTGCGGGCCTTCGGCGGGCTGCCGGGCTGGCACCTCGTGCTCCAGATCGGCAGACACGTCGACCCCGCCGCGCTGGGCGCCGTACCCGACAACGTCGAAGTACGTTCCTGGGTAACGCAGTTGACCGTCCTGAAGCAGGCCGACCTGTTCGTCACGCACGCCGGGGCGGGCGGCAGCCAGGAGGGGCTGGCCACGGCCACCCCGATGATCGCCGTACCGCAGGCCGTCGACCAGTTCGGCAACGCGGACATGCTCCGGGGACTCGGTGTGGCCCGGCGGATCGCCACGCCGGAGGCGACGGCCGAGACCCTGCGGGAAGCCGCCCTCGCGCTGGTCGACGACCCGGAGGTGGCCCGTCGGCTCAAGGAGATCCGGGCGGAGATGGCGGACGAGGGCGGCACCCGCCGGGCGGCGGATCTCGTCGAGGCCGAGCTGATGAGGCAGCGGTCCTGAACAACCGTCCCGATGCCCCCGAACCTCCCCTCGGCGGCCGCCGCACTGGTCAGCCGCCGGACCGCACGCACGACACCGAACCGGACGCAAGACACCGGACCGGACGCAGGGCGCCGGGCCGCACGCAAGGCACCCCACCGGACGCTGGACACCGGACCGGAGGCCGAACCGAGCATGAGTGAGGGCCCGTTGACTCCCCCGGGAGGTCAACGGGCCCTCGGCTCAGGCCTCTTGGTTCAGGCCTCTCGGTTCAGGCCCCTTCGGAGGGCCTCGGTCGGCGTCAGACCCGCAGCGGCTCGCCCTCGTCGTCCCGGGTCACCGATGCGACCGCCTCGGGCGACTCGTCGTGCGTGAGGTCGGGCAGCCAGTGCAGCCACTTCGGCAGGTACCAGTTGCGCTCGCCCAGCAGGGCCATGACGGCCGGGAGCAGCACACCCCGGATGATCGTCGCGTCGATCAGCACCGCGGCCGCCAGGCCCACGCCCATCTGCTTCATGGACTGCATGGACAGCGTTCCGAAGATCGCGAACACGGCGACCATGATGACCGCGGCGCTGGTGACCACACCGGCCGTGGTGACGACACCGTGCTTGATGGCCTCGTTCGTCGAACGGCCCCGCATCCGCGCCTCACGGATCCGCGAGACCACGAACACGTGGTAGTCCATCGACAGACCGAACAGGATCACGAAGAGGAACAGCGGCAGCCAGGTCACGATGGCGCCGACGCCCTCCGCACCCACCAGCGACGCGCCCCAGCCGTGCTGGAAGACCGCGACCAGGATGCCGTAAGCGGCCCCCACCGACAGCAGGTTGAGCACGATCGAGGTGACCGCGACCGTCAGCGACCGGAACGACAGCAGCATCAGCAGGAAGGCGAAGACCACGACGAAGGCGAACACCGGGGCGACGGCGCCGCCCAGTTGGTCGTTGAAGTCCTTCGAACCGGCCACCTGACCGGTGATCGGCGCCTGGAGGCCGTCGACCTTGCCCAGCGTCGCGGGCCGCACCTCGTCGCGCAGCTTGTCCAGGCTCGAACCCGCCTTGTCCAGGTCGGAGCCGCCGACCAGCGGGACGTACACGTAGGCGATGTTCTGTGCGTCGTGCAGCTTGATCTCGACCGGACCGCGGGAGGCGCCCGAGCTGACCGCCTGCTCCTTGAAGTCCGCGAGCGCGCTCTTCACCTCGGCGGCGTTGATGTCGTCCGCCTTGACGATCACCTCGGCCGGCTCGGAGCCGCCCGGGAAGGCGTCGTTGACCCGGTTGTAGGTCTGCACGATGGGCAGCGAGTCGCCGAACTCCTGGTCCAGGGTGAGGTTCTGGGTCTTCATGCCGACCGCCGGAGCGGCGATCGCGAGCAGCACGCCGGCCGCCACGACCAGCGACACACCGGGCTTGGCGAGGACGACCTTGAGGACGGCGCTCCAGAACCGGCTGCCCTCGGCGGCGCGCCCGCCGTTGCCGTTCTTGCGGCGCTTCTCGGGGTGCAGGAACGGGATCCGGCCCTTCTCCACCCGCCGGCCGAGCAGCGACAGCAGCGCCGGCAGCACGGTCACCGAACCGACCATGGCGACCGCGACCACCATCAGGGATGCCAGGCCCATCGCCTCGAACGTCGCGAGCCCGGTGAACAGCATGCCCGCCATCGCCACGCACACGGTGACACCGGAGACGATCACGGCACGGCCACTGGTCGCCGCGGCGATCCTGAGAGCGGTTTCCGGATCACGTCCGGCGGCCCGCTCCTCGCGCTCCCGGCGCAGGTAGAACAGGCAGTAGTCGACGCCGACGGCCAGGCCGACCAGCAGCATCACGGAGCTCGCCGTGTCGTCCATCGGCTGGAAGTGGCTGACGATGCTCATCAGACCCATCGTCGCCATGATCGCGGTGACCGCGAGCGCCACCGGCAGCAGCGCCGCCACCAGCGCGCCGAACGCGATCAGCAGAATGCCCAGGGCCACCGGCACGGCGGAGTACTCCGCCTGCTGGAAGTCGTCGCCGAACGCGTCGTCGAAGGTCTTCATCATGCTGGCGCCGCCGATCTCCTCGATCCGCACCGAGGAGTGGTCCTGCTGGACCCCCTCGACGGCCTCGAGAACCGGCTCGACCCGCTCGCCCGCGGTGTCGGAGTCGCCGCGCATGTCGAACTGGACGAGCGCGCTGCGGCCGTCCTTGGAGATCGTGTCCGAGTCGTACGGAGAGGTCACGTCGGTGACCTTGCCGGTCTTCTCCACGGCAGCGACGACCGAGGCGACGGCGGCCTTGAACTCCGGGTCCGTGGCCTTGACGGAGCCGTCCTTCGACTGGATGAGGACCGTCTCGCTGGCCGGTTCCTCGATGCCGGCGTCCTCGATGATGCGGGCGGCTGTGTGGGTCTCGCCCCCGAGCTGGTCGCTCTCCTTGACCTCGACCGTGCCCGCCGCCGAGCCGATCCCCATGGCCAGGACGACGAACAGCACCCAGATGCCCACGGCGGCCCATCGGTGCCGGGCGCTCCAGCCGCCTGCCCGCGCGGCGATGCCCCGCACCCGTATATCTCCGTTCCCCATGACGGGCCTGCCCTCTTGTGTGATGCGGTGGAAGCCCCCTGCCGCCACCTTTCGATTCGAAGGTATGGGCTGGATAAAGCCATCTCGTCGTGCTGCCCGGTGAGGTGCCGGACACCCGACTCCTCCCGTCGGACCCCGCCGTCTCACCGCTGGGGAGGACAGTGGTCCCCTACATCTATCCGTGGATCTCGGGGATGACGATCAGGGTGCGGCCGTGAGGCGGCCTGGCGGACAGGCCGCCACGCCGGGCCGACGGCCCGGGCCGCTGGTGAGAGTCGGTGGTGAGAGTCCGTGGCCAGGGCAGCCGACGGGCAGTCCGGGAGTCAGGGCGAATGGCGATTACGAAAGTTTGTTGAACAAGTCGCGAGGCTGTGGAGATGTCCGGCAGATGTTGCTCAGCGTCCCGCCGATCAGCCAGAGTTTCGCCCGGGGCCCCACCCCCCGCCGCGGCCGTCGTGCCCACCCCCACGGGGCACGACGGCCGCTTAAGGTGAGCGGATGACGACGACGTACGCGGCACTGCTGCGCGGCATCAACGTGGGCGGCAGCAGGAAGGTCCCGATGGCCGACCTGCGCACCCTGCTCGAGGGGCTCGGTCTCGGAGACGTCCGCACCTACCTCCAGAGCGGCCAGGCCGTCTTCTCCTCCGCGCACGGGGACGAGGAGCACCTCGCCGCCGAGCTCACGGCGGCGATCGAGAAACACTTCGGCTTCGCCGTCGGCGTGATCGTTCGCGACCACGCCTATCTGAAAGCGGTTGCCGACGACTGCCCGTTCCCGGCCGCCGAGCTGGAGGCCAAGCAGCTCCACGCCACGTACTTCTCCACCCCCGTCGAAGCGGAGCGCTACGCCGGGATCGACCGGGCCGCCCACCTCCCCGAGGAGTTCCGCCTCGGCGACCGCGTCCTGTACCTCTACGCCCCCGAGGGCCTCGGCCGGTCCAAGCTCGCCGAGCAACTGTCGAAGCCGCGAGTGAACAAGGGCCTCATCGCCACCACCCGGAACTGGAACACCGTCGTCAAACTGGTGGAGATGACGCAAGCGTGACCGTGCGCGGGCCGTGGAAGGGTGCCGGAGAGAGGATCTCGCGGGGCACTACGAGCCGCGGACCGGCGTAGAGCCGGCGGGGCTTCTCGTGGGTGCGGGTCGGCGGCCACGGCGTCCACGAGAGCCGGATCGTCCCCGGTGAGCGAGCGTCGTGTTTCCGCAACCACGACAGCCCCCAGCCGTCCCAGGCAAGCGGTTCGCGAGGATCGGTGGGCGGATCGGAGACATCCAGGCTGCCAGGGTCGCTGCACGGCGTCTGCCGCAGGGAGAAGTCGTCCACGCCCGGCCCCTCGGGCCTGCCCCAGGTACAAGGGCAACCTCGTACGAAACCGTTTCCCATGCTCTAGACGGTGCGTACACCCATGCTCTTGACGGGGCGTACGCACGACTGTGCGAGGCTCGTCCCATGCGTTACATCATCATCGGGGCAGGGGCGATCGGCGGCACCGTCGGCGGACGACTGGCGCAGGCCGGGCACGAGGTCGTGCTGGTCGCACGCGGCGCGCACCGGGCGGCGCTCACGGAGGGCGGACTGCGGCTCAGGGTTCCGCAGGGCGAACTGACGTACCGGCTGCCCGTCGTCGACGGACCGGACGCGCTCGGCGCGCTGCGCCCCGACGACGTCCTCTTCCTCGCCGTCAAGACCCAGGACACCGAGGCGGCACTCCGGGTCTGGGGCCCGGCCCCGGTCGAGGGCGGCGGCACGGCCGCGGAGCGACTGCCCCTGGTCTGCGCGCAGAACGGCGTGGAGAGCCCCCGCCTCGCCCTGCGCCGCTTCCGGCACGTCTACGGCGTCTGCGTCTGGCTGCCCGCCACCCATGTCGAACCGGGTGTCGTCTCCGCCGCCGGCACCCCGCTCACCGGCATCCTCCACCTCGGCCGGTACCCGCACGGCACCGACGACACGGCCCGCCGTATCGCCGCCGACCTGGACAACGCGCACTTCGAGGCGCCGGTCGTGCCCGACGTCTCCCGCTGGCAGTACGCGAAGCTGCTGTCCAACCTCGGAAACGCCCTGGAAGCGGTGAGCGGCCCGGTGGGCGACCCCGAGGCGGAGGCGCTGTACGCGAGGGTGCGGGCCGAGGGCGAGGCCGTGCTGCGCGCCGCCGGGATCGTGTGGGCGAGCACCGGGGAACAGCAGGCCCTGCGCGGTGACAAGGTCACCCTCGTCCCGCTGGAGGGCACCCCGCGCGGCGGTGGCTCCTCCTGGCAGTCCCTCAGCCGCGGTGCGGGCAGCATCGAGGCCGACCACCTCAACGGCGAGATCGCGCTCCTCGGCCGTCTGCACGGTGTGCCGACCCCGCTGAACGAGTTGCTGCAACGGCTTGCCAACCAGTTCGCCCGGGAACGGAGGGCGCCCGGTTCCCTGCCGTTGCCGGAACTCGTCCGACTGGCCGAGGACCGGTCCGCCGGCGCTGTCGCGTTTGTTCAAGAGTCCTGAGCCTGCCGCCGCCTAGCGTGGGACGCATGAAGTACGACGAGACGCACCAGTACATGTCCGCATGCGCCGCCGAGGCGTCGCGCGTCGCCCGCGGTGTCCCGGCGGCCCGGTTGAACGACCCGACGCACTGCCCTGGCTGGGATGTCCGCACCCTGGTCAACCACTGGGTCCTCTACACCTCCCACGGCCTCGAGCACCGCGCCCTGCGCAAGCCGCTCCCCGACGACCTGGTCGCCCGCGACTTCACCGCCGACCCGCGGTGGGCCGAGGCGTACGCCGACCAGCTGGAGCGCGCGGTCGCGGCCTGGGCGGAGCCGGCCGTGTGGGAGGGCGAGGTGGACCTGGGAATGGCCGCGATGCCCGCCGTCGAGCTGGCCGCGATGATCGTCAAGGAGACGGCGGTACACGGCTGGGACGTGGCGGTCGCCACCGACCAGGAGTTCCACATCTCGGACGACGCGGCCCGCTTCGTCCTCGACGTCGTCGAACGGCACGGCGACCTCTACCGCCGGTACGAGGGCTTCGCGGCGGTGGTGCCGTGGGCGGAGGACGCCCCGGCGTTCGAACGGGCGCTTGCGGCGAGCGGCCGCGACCCCCGGCAGGGCGCCGTACGCGCGGACCGCTGAGCGATCACCTCGGGTCGGCCGGGGGTGAGGCAAGGCAAGCGGTGTCGCAACGGAAACCGCTGTCGAAAGTGAAGCCAAGATCCCCGCGCGGCGCGCGAGAGCCCATCGCCGGTCAGGCTCCTACGGCCGCCAGCGCCGGCGTACGCGCCGCGTCGTACCGTTCCAGCAGTACCCGCGCCACCTCCGGCGCCGGACCCAGCACATCGGCCAGCACGTCCGCCGCGGCGGCGCCTCGCGCGATGCGGTCCGGCAGGAAGCCGGGGGCCAGGACGTACGGTGCGACGGCGACCCGCGAGCACCCCAGCGCCCGCAGTTCGCGGACCGCGTCCTCGGTGCGCGGGAACCCCGAGGGAGAACCGGCGGAGGCGAACGCAGGCCGCACGGCACACCAACCGGTGCGCCGCCACTCCCGCGCGATGTCTGCGATCACTGCGATCGCCTCCGGGTCCGTGGACCCCGCCGAGGCCAGCACGACCCCGGTCGAGGACTTGTCGGCGGGCGTCAGGCCGGCCTCGTACAGCCGCCGTTCGAGGACGGCGAGCAGCAGCGGCGACGGGCCGAGCACCTCGGCCTGTCTGATCCGCAGCTGTGCCGGAGCATCCCGCAGGACCGCCGGGATGTCGGCCTTCGCGTGGAACGCCCGGGTCAGCAGCAGCGGCAGGGCCACGACGTCACGGACGCCCTCCGCCGCCAACGACTCCAGCACCCCATGGACGGAGGGGATGTTGAAGTCCAGGAAACCGGTCTCTACACGCAGGCCCGGCCGCAACGACCGCACCCGCCGCACCAGGGCGTGCACGGTCGCCGCGTGCCGCGGGTCACGACTGCCGTGGGCAATCACCACGAGAACGGGAGGAACCGGTTTCCTGTACATGTGAATTCAGCTCTTCACCAGCAGACCACGGCTGCGCAGCACCCACCGCTCCAGCGGACTGAAGATCAGCAGGTCGATCGCGATGCCGACGAACAGGATGAGCAGGATCGCCTCGAACACCATCGACATGTCACTGGCGTTGCGCCCGTTCTCCAGCAACTGACCGAGACCGACGCCGAGGTCGGGGAAGGACGCGATGATCTCCGCAGCCATCAGCGAACGCCACGAGAACGCCCAGCCCTGCTTCAGACCCGCCACATAGCCCGGCAGGGCTGCCGGCAACGTGATGTACACGGTTCCCTTCAGCCCCGTCGCGCCCATCGTGCGGCCCGCCCGCAGGAACAGCGGCGGCACCTGGTCGACGCCGGACACCAGCCCGTTGGCGATGGACGGCACCGCACCGAGCAGGATCACCGCGTACATCATCGAGTTGTTCAGCCCCAGCCACAGCACCGCGGGCGGCACCCACGCCACCGACGGCAGCGACTGGAGACCGGACAGGATCGGACCGATCGCCGCCCGCACGAACTTCACGCGGGCCACCAGCAGACCCAGCGGGGTGCCGATCGCCAGCGCGAAGAGGAAGCCGAGCAGACCGCGCGAGACGCTGGTCCAGATGTAGCCGAGCAGCTTGCCCTCGAGCCAGGCGTCCTGGAGCGTACGCCAGACGTCCACGGGGGAGACCAGCTTGGTCGGGTCGTCGACGACCTTGAAGGTGATCTGCCAGACGATCAGCAGCAGCAGGGTCGCCAGGATCGGCGGGAGGATCTTGTCGATGAAGGTCCGGCGAAAGGGCGTACGGCCGGTGGGCGCCACGACGTCCAGCGCGTCGAGCCCCGCCTCCACCCCGGCAAGCTCGGTGGTGGCCGGCTTCGTCACCGTCGTCTTCGTCTCAGTGCTGGCCATGACGGCGGATCTCCCCACGCAGGACTTCGGTGATCTCGATGGACAGTTCCGCCACCGGGGCGTCCTCGATCCGGCGCGGCTGCGGGATGTCGACCGTCCACTCGCGCGCCACCCGGCCGGGCCGGGAGGACAGCAGGACGACCCGCTGCGCGAGCCGCACCGCCTCCCGCACGTTGTGCGTGACGAAGAGGACGGACAGTCCCGTCTCTCCCCAGATCCGGGTCAGTTCGTCGTGCAGAACATCCCGCGTGATGGCGTCCAGCGCCGCGAACGGCTCGTCCATCAGCAGGATGTTGCTCTCCTGCGCCAGCGCGCGGGCCATCGCCACGCGCTGCCGCATACCGCCGGAAAGTTCGTGAACACGCTTTCCGTACGCACCCTTCAACCGCACCAGCTCGAGGAGCTCCTCGGCCTTGTCGCGCCGCTCGGGCTTGGCGACTCCCCGGAGCTTCAGGGCGAGCTCGATGTTCTTGCCCGCGGTCAGCCACGGGAAGAGGGCGTGCTCCTGGAACATCAGCGCCGGCCGGCCGTCCGTCGTGATGGAGCCGGTGGTGGGCTCGTCGAGCCCCGCCACCAGGTTGAGCAACGTGGATTTGCCGCAGCCCGAAGCCCCCAGGAGGGTGACGAACTCGCCGGGAGCGACATCGAGAGTGATGTCGTCCAGGACGAGCTGCTGCCCACCCGGCCCCGCGAAGGACTTCGAGACGTGCTCAAGCCGGGCCGCGTACTCCACGGACTCCGCGGACTCGGCGGCCTTGGCGAAGGTCGTGGCCATGGTCGTCACCTCCTGGGAACTCATCGGATTCCGATCAGCTGACGCCGAGACCGGCGTCGTCGACCGTGGACTCGCCCTCGGCCTTGAGGACCTTGTTCAGGATGCTCAGGTCGTAGATGCCCTTGAGGTCGGGCTTCTCCAGCAGACCCGCCTTGACCGCGTGCTCCGCCTCGGCGTTGAGCGTGGAGGCCAGCGGGTCGTTGATGAACTGGATCGACGTCCACGCCGGGTCCAGGACCTCGGTCGGCAGTGCCTTGCCGGAGTCCGCCTCCAGCTGCTTGTTCGCCGCTGCCTTCGCCGCCGCCGGGTTGGCGTTGATCCACTTGTTGGAGTCGACCGAACCCTTCAGCACCGCCTCGACGACCTTCGGGTGCTCCGTGAGGAACTTCTGCGACACGATGATGTTCGTGATCACGAACTTCTTGTCGGGCCACAGCGACGCCTCGTCGAGCAGCACCTTGCCGCCCTCGGCGACCAGCTTGGAGGCGGTCGGCTCCGGCACCCAGGCACCGTCGATCGAACCGGCCTTGAACGCGTCCGGGGTCACCTTGTTGTCGCTGCGGACAACGGTTACGTCGCCCTTGCCACTCTGGGCGTCGACCTTCCAGCCCTGGTCCGCGATCCAGTTCAGGAACGCCACGTCCTGCGTGTTTCCGAGCTGAGGCGTGGCGATCTTCTTGCCCTTGACGTCCTTGAGGGACTTGACCTTGTCCGGGTTGACGACGAGCTTCACGCCGCCGGACGCCGAACCGCCGACGATGCGCAGGCTCTTGCCGGCGGACTTGGTGAAGCCGTTGATCGCCGGGGAGGGGCCGATCCAGCCGATGTCGATCGAGCCGGCGTTCAGCGCCTCGATCTCGGAGGGACCCGCGTTGAAGGTCGCGTACGACGCCTTGGTGGCGCCCAGCGCCTTCTGGAAGATGCCCTGCTCACGGCCGACCAGTGCGGTCGCGTGCGTCAGGTTGCCGAAGTAGCCGATCTTGACGGTGTCGAGCCCGTCGATCTTCTCCGAGCCGGCGGCGACCTTCTCGTTGGCGTTGTCGTCCTTGGACTCGGAACCGTAACCGCAGGCGGCCAGGGCGAGCAGGGGAAGGGCCGCTACGGCGGCGATGCCGCGGCGAAGAAGAACTGAGCGGTTGGCAGGCACGGGAGGGGTTCCTCTCGTTGGCCCGGCGGTCACGGGTTTTCAGGTCGTGGCCGGGAAATCGGCAAAGGGTTTTCGTCGCTTCCGGGACGGCGGGTGGGGGGACGGGGCGCGCAGGCAGTGCGCGTACGTCAGAGCGCACATCGCGCCACTCCGCCCTGCCCGCTGCCGAGGGCGCCGCTGCCGACACGGCCGCCCTCCTTCGCGAACGTCGAGTAGAAGTCGGTTGTGGTCATGTTCAGAAGTCCCAACCGTCGTCGTCGGACTCGTCCTTGACGGGCTCGGGCGAAGCGAACGACTCGCCGACCATGCCCGCGGTGAGCGTGGTGCCGTCGGCCGGGTCGATCAGGATGAACGAGCCGGTACGGCGGGAGTCGGCGTAGGAATCCACCGGAAGCGGTTGCGACGTACGGATCTTCACCCGGCCGATGTCGTTGGCGACGAGCTGTCCCGGGTGCGGGTGCAGGGACAGGTCGTCGAGCGTGAGACGGGACGGGATGTCCTTGACGATCGCCTTGACGGTGCGGGTGCCGTGCTTGATCAGCACCCGGTGCCCGACGGTCAGCGGCTGGTCGGCCACGTGGCACACGGTCGCCTCGACGTCCTGCGTGGTGGGCGGCGCGTCCTTGGTGGGCACGATCAGGTCGCCGCGCGAGATGTCGATGTCGTCGCTGAGCAGCACGGTCACCGACTGGGTCGTCCACGCCGAGTCCACCGGCTCGCCCAGCAGGTCGATGCCGGAGATCGTCGAGGTACGGCCGGACGGCAGAACCGTCACCGCCTCGCCCACGTGGAAGGTGCCTGCCGCGATCTGGCCCGCGTACCCCCGGTAGTCCGGGTGTTCGGCGGTCTGCGGACGGATCACGTACTGCACCGGCAGCCGTGCGTGGCAGTGCGCCAGGTCGTGGCTGACCGGAACCGTTTCCAGGTGTTCCAGGAAGGTCGGCCCGCCGTACCAGTCCATGTTCGCCGACGGATCCACCACGTTGTCACCGGCGAGTGCCGAGATCGGGATCGCGGTGACCTCGGGAACACCGAGCTCGCTCGCGTATGCCGTGAACTCCTCGGCAATCTCAGCGAAGACGCTTTCCCTGTACTCGACCAGGTCCATCTTGTTGACGGCGAGAACGACGTGCGGAACCCGGAGCAGGGCCGCGATCGCCGCGTGCCTGCGGGTCTGTTCCACCACTCCGTTGCGGGCGTCGACCAGGATCACCGTCAGCTCGGCCGTGGAGGCACCCGTCACCATGTTGCGGGTGTACTGCACATGACCGGGCGTATCGGCGAGGATGAAGCGGCGCCGGGGCGTGGCGAAGTAGCGGTAGGCCACGTCGATGGTGATGCCCTGCTCGCGCTCGGCGCGCAGGCCGTCGGTGAGGAGCGCCAGGTCGGGGGCTTCCTGGCCGCGGTTGGCCGAGGCGCGTTCCACGGCCTCCAGCTGGTCGCTGAGGATCGACTTGGAGTCGTGCAGGAGCCGGCCCACGAGCGTGGACTTGCCGTCGTCGACGGAACCGGCCGTGGCGAACCGCAGCAGGGTCGTTGCCGAGAGTTCCTCGGAGGTGATCGTGCTCATGCTTAGAAGTACCCCTCGCGCTTGCGGTCTTCCATCGCGGCCTCGGACATCTTGTCGTCGGCGCGGGTGGCGCCGCGCTCGGTGAGCCGGGAGGCGGCGATCTCGGCGATGACGTCGTCGAGCGTCACCGCGTCGGAGTCGACGGCGCCGGTGCAGGACATGTCGCCGACGGTCCGGTAGCGCACGAGGCGCTTCTCGACGGTCTCGTCGTCCTTCGGCCCGCCCCACTCACCGGCGGTCAGCCACATCCCGCCGCGCCGGAAGACCTCCCGGTCGTGCGCGAAGTAGATCTCGGGCAGTTCGATGCCCTCCCGGGCGATGTACTGCCAGACGTCGAGCTCGGTCCAGTTGGACAGCGGGAACACCCGCACGTGCTCACCGGGTGCGTGGCGGCCGTTGTAGAGGTTCCACAGCTCCGGGCGCTGGCGGCGGGGGTCCCACTGGGAGAACTCGTCGCGCAGGGAGAAAACCCGTTCCTTGGCGCGGGCCTTCTCCTCGTCGCGGCGTCCGCCGCCGAAGACGGCGTCGAACTTCTCGGACTGGATCTTCTCCGTCAGCGGCAGTGTCTGGAGCGGGTTGCGCGTGCCGTCGGGGCGTTCGCGCAGCGCGCCGCGGTCGATGTAGTCCTGGACGGAGGCCACGTGCAGGCGCAGCCCGTGCGCGGTGACGACCCGGTCGCGGTACTCGAGGACTTCGGGGAAGTTGTGCCCGGTGTCGACGTGCAGGAGCGAGAAGGGGACCGCGGCGGGGGCGAACGCCTTCAGGGCCAGGTGCAGCATGACGATGGAGTCCTTGCCACCGGAGAAAAGGATCACCGGGTTCTCGAACTCGCCCGCCACCTCGCGGAAGATGTGCACCGCCTCGGACTCCAGCGAGTCCAGGTGGCTGAGGGCGTACGGGCTGGCCGTGCCCTCCTCGGCCTCGGCGACGGTCGTCGTCATGCCAGTCCCCTCTCGGTGAGCAGGGCGTACACCGACGCCGCGGACTCCTGCACGGTCTGGTCCTGGGACTCGATCCGCAGGTCGGGCGACTCCGGGGCCTCGTAGGGGTCGTCGACCCCGGTGAGCCCGGTCAGCTCGCCCGCCGCCTGCTTCGCGTACAGGCCCTTCACGTCCCGGACCGAGCACACCTCGACCGGAGTCGCCACGTGCACCTCCAGGTAACCGGTTGCGCTCTCCTGATGGCGCTTGCGCACCGCGTCCCGGCTGTCCGCGTAGGGCGCGATCACCGGGACCAGGGCCTTGACGCCGTTACGGGCGAGCAGTTCGGCCAGGAAACCGATGCGCTGCACGTTGATGTGCCGGTCCTCGCGGCTGAAACCGAGACCCGCGGAGATGAACTCGCGGATCTCGTCGCCGTCGAGGACCTCGACACGGTGGCCCTCCTCGCGCAGTCGGCCGGCCAGCTCGTACGCGATGGTGGTCTTGCCGGCGCTCGGCAGACCCGTGAGCCAGACGGTGGCTCCGGTCGTCACGTGGTTCTCCCGGTTCGTTGAAGTGGGGGCGGGTGTGGGGGTGTTCGTCGGGTTCGAGGTCATCGCGGTCAGCCGTGCAGCCCGCACTCGGTCTTCGAGCGGCCCGCCCAGCGGCCGGCGCGCGCGTCCTCGCCCGCCAGAACCCGGCGGGTGCACGGGGCGCAGCCGACGGAGGCGTAACCGTCCATCAGCAGGGGGTTGGACAGCACACCGTGCTCGGTGATGTAGGCATCGACGTCTTCCTGCGTCCACCGGGCGATGGGCGAGATCTTGACCTTCTGCCGCTTCTCGTCCCAGCCGACGACCGGAGTACCCGCCCGGGTCGCGGACTCGTCGCGCCGCAGGCCGGTGGCCCAGGCCCGGTAGCCCGTGAGTCCCTCCTCCAACGGCTGCACCTTGCGCAACTTGCAGCACAGGTCCGGGTCGCGGTCGTGCAGCTTCGGCCCGTACTCGGCGTCCTGCTCGGCGACCGTCTGGCGCGGGGTGAGCGTGATGACGTTGACGTCCATCACCGCCTCGACCGCGTCCCGGGTGCCGATGGTCTCGGGGAAGTGGTAACCGGTGTCGAGGAACACCACGTCCACGCCCTTGCGGACCCGGGACGCCAGGTGCGCGACCACGGCGTCCTCCATCGAGGACGTCACGCAGAACTGCTTGCCGAAGGTGTCCACCGCCCACTGGAGGATCTCCAGCGCGGAGGCCTCCTCCAGGTCGCGGCCCGCCTGTTCGGCGAGCGCCTTCAACTCGTCGGTCGTACGGCCTTCCTGAAGCGTCGTCATATCCGGTCCCCTCCCGGGTCGGTGCGCTGAACGCCCCGGGCGAGCAGCCCGAGGAACTTCAGCTGGAATGCGCGGTTGCATGCCGCGCATTCCCAGGCGCCATGGCCCTGCTCACTCGGACGCAGGTCCTCGTCGCCGCAGTAGGGGCAGTAGAAGGGTGCGGCCCGCTCGCTCATGAGAGGGCCTCCTCGCTGGCGCGGCTGGCCCAGACGGCGAAGCGCTCGCCGTCCTCGCGCTCGGCCTGGAACCGCTTCAGCACGCGTTCCACGTAGTCCGGCAGCTCCTCCGAAGTGACCTTCAGACCACGGACCTTGCGGCCGAAACCGGCTTCCAGCCCGAGCGCACCGCCCAGGTGCACCTGGAAGCCCTCGACCTGCTCGCCCTGGTCGTTCAGGACCAGCTGGCCCTTGAGTCCGATGTCCGCGACCTGGATGCGGGCGCAGGCGTTCGGGCAGCCGTTGATGTTGATGGTGATCGGCTCGTCGAACTCCGGGATACGGCGCTCGAGTTCGTCGATCAGGGCGGAGCCGCGCTGCTTGGTCTCGACGATGGCGAGCTTGCAGTACTCGATGCCGGTGCAGGCCATGGTGCCGCGCCGGAACGGAGAGGGCTTGGCAGTCAGGTCCAGCGCCTCCAGCGCCTCGACCAGCGACTCGACCTGCCCCTCCTCGATGTCGAGGACGATCATCTTCTGCTCGACGGTGGTCCGCACCCGGCCCGAGCCGTGCGCCTCGGCGAGCTCCGCGATCTTCGTCAGGGTGGCGCCGTCCACGCGGCCGACGCGCGGGGCGAAACCGACGTAGTAACGGCCGTCCTGCTGGCGGTGCACACCGACGTGGTCGCGCCAGCGCTCGACGGGGGCGGCGGGCGCCGGGCCGTCGGCCAGCTTGCGCTTGAGGTACTCGTCCTCGAGGATCTGGCGGAACTTCTCCGGGCCCCAGTCGGCGACGAGGAACTTCAGGCGCGCCCGCGTGCGCAGTCGCCGGTAGCCGTAGTCGCGGAAGATGCCGATCACGCCCGCCCAGACGTCCGGGACCTCGTCCAGCGGGACCCAGGCGCCGAGCCGGACGCCGATCTTCGGGTTCGTGGAGAGGCCGCCGCCGACCCACAGGTCGAAGCCGGGGCCGTGCTCGGGGTGCTCGACGCCGACGAACGCGACGTCGTTGATCTCGTGGGCGACGTCCAGGAGCGGGGAGCCGGAGATCGCCGTCTTGAACTTGCGCGGCAGGTTGGAGAATTCCTTGCTGCCGATGAACCGGCGGTGGATCTCCTCCACGGCCGGGCTGCCGTCGATGATCTCGTCCTCGGCGATGCCGGCCACCGGCGAACCGAGGATCGTCCGGGGCGTGTCGCCGCAGGCCTCGGTGGTGGACAGGCCGACCGCCTCGAGGCGGTTCCAGATCTCGGGCACGTCCTCGATGCGGATCCAGTGGTACTGGACGTTCTGCCGGTCCGTGAGGTCGGCGGTGCCGCGGGCGAACTCCTGCGAGATCTCGCCGATCACCCT
The DNA here is from genome assembly GCF_001426425.1 of Streptomyces sp. Root1310. NCBI lineage: Bacteria > Bacillati > Actinomycetota > Actinomycetes > Kitasatosporales > Streptomycetaceae > Streptomyces > Streptomyces sp. Root1310. The sequence goes on from NZ_LMEQ01000032.1 coordinate 412,707, forward strand.
CAGCTGCTCGGTGGTGAGCCGGCCGCCGTCGATGCGGACGCGCAGCATGAAGTACTTGTCGTCCAGCTCCTCCGGCTCCAGGATCGCCGTCTTGCCGCCGTCGATCCCCGGCTTGCGCTGGGTGTACAGGCCCCACCAGCGCATCCGGCCGCGCAGATCGTTGGGGTCGATCGAGTCGAAACCCCGCTTGGAGTAGATCGTCTCAATGCGTGTCCGCACATTGAGACCGTCGTCGTCCTTCTTGAACTGCTCGTTGCCGTTGAGCGGGGTGAAGTGTCCCGCGGCCCACTGGCCCTCACCGCGGTGACGGCTCACCTTGCGGCGGGGAGTCGCGGCGGCAGGGTTCTGCGGGGTGGCGGCCATGGTTGATACGTCCTTCGGGACAGCGGAGGAGGGTGTCGGCGCTTGGCGCCGTCCGGCAGGGGTGGCGGTCGGGTGTCGGGCGGGCGGCTCTGACCTGCGCGCGCGGGCGCATGGAGCATGCGTGCGCGTCGTTGCGCGGGCGGGAGGCTCGAACGGAGATGTCGGCGGTGCTGCGGCTCGTCAGCTCGCCGGACAGATGGCGCTGGACATGCGGCCGAGGTCGACGTGTCGCCGACTCACCAAGGCAATTCCAGTTCCGGACATGGCGAAAGCGTGTCACGGCGATCTGGACACAGTCCAGCTTCGTCCGCGATGCGGACACCCTTGTCCCGAAATGCGAGACAAGGGTGGCGTCGATCACATGACTCGCCGGTCCTCTTGTCGGCGCAGGTCACAGCCGGTATGAGCGAGGGGTCAGGCGGGGAGGGCGCCTGGCCAGGGGCCCGGCGCGGACACCTCGGGCTGCTCCTCGACCTTGGTGTCGAACAGCTTGAAACCGCGTCGCCGGTAGTTGTCCATGGCGTGCTCGCCGTCCAGGCTGCACGTGTGCAGCCACACCCGTTTGGTCTGCGGCAGTCCCGGCCAGCGGTCCGCGAGGTCCCACGCCCGGGCGGCGCCGTAGGCCAGCAGGTGCCCGCCGATGCGGCGTCCCCGGAAGGCCGGGATCAGGCCGAAGTAAACGATTTCTACGGCACCGTCGTCCTGCGGCTCCAGCTCCACGTACCCGGCCGGCGTGCCCCGGTCGTAGGCGACCCAGGTCTCGACCCCGGGACGTGCCAGATGCTCCTGCCACTGCGCGTACGTCCAGCGCAGCCGGTCGATCCAGCGGATGTCCCCGCCGACCGACGCGTACAGGAAACGGCTGAACTCGGGGGAGGGGACCTCGGAGCGGACGATCCTGACGTCGCCCTCGGGCGCGGCGGCCGGGAGGACGTCGTTCGGGTCGGTCTGCTCCAGGGACCAGGTGGTCACGGGGATGTGGGTCATGCCCGTCAGGGAATCATCTATCCCGTTGTTCTGTCGATCGAGGCCAGCGGCAGCGCGAAGAGCGCTCGCCCGGACTGGGTCCAGACCTCGCCGGTCGCCTCCCAGTAGGAAAGGGATGCGGTCTGCGGGCTCCAGCAGCTGTGCGTTTCCTCGGCGCCGCACACGGCCGCCTCGGACGTGTCCGCCTTGTTGCCGTCGTCCTCGCCGTCGTCCTGCCGCCACAGCGTTCCTTGCTCGTCCCGGGGGCCGGCGGCACGGGTCACGTACCACTCCGCCCCGTACGACAGCACACCGCGTACGCCCGTCACCTTCGTCTCGTAGGCCTCCGAGGCGCGTACCCGGCCGGTGGCGCTCGTGGCGAGCAGCCCTTCGTGACCGGGGGCGGTGCTGAAGGGGTAGCGCCAGAGGCGGGCGTCCCGGTCGCCGTCGTCGAGGGTCCACTCCCCGGCGACCAGGCTGTCCGGTGCGGTGCTGCGGTCGAGGGAAACGGTTGCCGGGTGCGGGGCGTCGGAGTCCCCGCCGAGCGCGTAGGAACCGATGGCGGGCAGTACGAAGCGGTAACCGTTTGCGGACCAGCCGCCCGGCACCCGCCCGACCGCCTCACCGGCGACGTCGGCCCGCTGGACCCGGTTCATGTCGTACACGTAGAGCGCGGCCCGGTCCCCCTCGTCGGTGGTGACCAGCAGTTTGTCCTGGTACCAGACCATCCCGGAGACGTGCGAGACCAGTCCCCGGTAGTCCCGCCCCTCGTCCACCGGGACGGCGAGCAGTGCCCAGGTGTAGGTGAGGTGGTCCAGGTCGCCCGCGTTCACGAAGCCGACCCGGGCCAGGCCGCGGTCGGCGGCCGTGCCGCCGCTGCGCGACCAGCCGGAGAGGATCACCCGGTTCGAGCCCCAGACGCCGTCGTCGTCCGCGTCCCCCGAGGTGGTGACCGCGCCCGGCTGCCAGCCCTCGGTGTCGTCGGTGTTCCAGCAGTAGGCGCGCGAGGCCGCGGGGGAGACGGGCAGAGCCCTCCGCTCACTCGCCGAGCAGTCGATCGCGTCCCGCAGCGTACGGTCGGCCCCGTCCAGCACCGCGCCGACGCCGACCGGTCGCCCCATTCCCGCGGCGAGCCGGTCCAGGGAGGCCTGCGGCACCCGGTTCTCCGTGAGACGCAGTTTCGCGGTCTCTGCCGAGGCCGTCAGGGGTTTCAGGTCCCCGGGCCGGTCGGCCGTGCCCGTTGCCTGGGAGGCGCTGATCATGGTGGCGGCAGCGGTGAGCGCGAGAGCGGTTCCGGACAGGAACGCGCGCAGTGCCCTGCCCCGTCTGCGCCGGCGGTGCCGGCCGCGTTGCTTCATTTGCCCTCCCGAGGCGGGCCAACTGCGCCTGATGATCCGTACGTTGACCGAGGAGCAGGTGGGGTGACCCGTACAGGGATGCTACGGCAGTCGGGCCCGGTAGGGGACGAAGACCGCGCAAATATGCGGAAGACGCCACCGGAAGGACTCGGCTCAACCATTGTTGTCACGGTGCCGCCGCCCGGTCTCTCACCACCGCCGGCGCGGTCGAATGCGGCAGCAGGCCCTTCGGATCGGCCGGAAGGAGCACCTCGACCTCGGCGTCCTCGCAGAAACGATACGGCCGATGTTCCAGGAAACCCCCGAGATACCGCCGCACCCGGGACATCTCGGCCCGCACCGTCACCGTACGGCCCGGATCGCCGAACATGTCCTGGGCCAGGCCCGCCGCGCTGCGACCGCCCCGGTCGGCCGCCAGCAGATAGAGCAACTCGGCGTGCCGGGGACTGAGTTCGTGGGACCACGAACCCGCGCCCCCCGACACCGTCACCGACCAGCGCCGGGGCCGGGTCAGGTCCAGCACGATCCGGCTCGCGCCGTGCGGCGCCGACTCCGCGCTCTCGTCCACCGACCGCACCAGCCAGCCCCCGGCCAGCGGCTCCATCGAGCACAGCCCCAGCGACGGAAGCCAGCGGCGGCCCGGCGACGGCGACTTGGGCAGCGCGATACGGCTCGCGTAGGGCATCCCGGTCACCGCGGCCGTCCACCCGTCCCCGTCCACCGCCGCCGCCCGGCCGCCCAGCCGGGCCAGCACCGGTGCCGCCACCGCGCGCAACCGTTCCAGTGACCCCAGATGCCTCTCCCGCAACCTCGACTCGGCGAGCTTCGCGACCGAGTCGACCCAGGCGAGCGTGGCCGGATGCATCGTCTCCAGCGGCCCACTGACATCGACCACGCCGAGCAGCCGGCCGTTGCGCGGGTCGGTGATCGGGGCGCCCGCGCAGGTCCAGGCCGCGTGCGAGCGCACGAAGTGCTCGGCGGCGAACACCTGCACCGGACGGCGCACCACCGCCGGCGTGCCCACGCCGTTGGTGCCGACCACGGCCTCGCCCCAGTCCGCACCCAGCTCGAAGCCGAGCCCGTCGGCCTTGCGCAGCACGGGTCCGCAGCCCTCACGCCACAGCACCCGGCCCTCCGCGTCGGCGACGACCATGATGTGGTGGGCGACGTCCGCGACCGACAGCAGCCCTTCGCGCAGCACCGGGAGCACCTCCCGCAACGGCGACTCCTCCCGCCTGCGCCGCACCTCGTCGGCGCTGAGCAGCCCCGCTCGGAAATCGTGATCCGGATCGACACCGCTGCGCAGCATCCGATCCCAGGACTGCTCGATCACGGGGCGCGGGGCGACGCGCGCCTGCTGACCGGCCAGCCGGGCGTCGCGCACCTCGTTGAGCACCCGCGCCGCCCGCGCGGCGTCGACGGCCGCGAGCTGCGGCACGTTCATCGGTGGCATCACCACTGGGCCTCCCGGGAACACACAGTCGGACAACCGGATGTCAAGTTTCTGCGCCGACTGTTTCCGGTCTTGCTGAAGGCCCCATCTTGCCGTCCGCGGGTGACGGAGGGGCATAGTCCGGTCACAACCACCGACAAGTTGCAACCCCCTGCAACCCTGGTGAACATCCACAGGGTGTTTGAAACTTGAGCCACGCCGTCCCGAGCGGCGATTCTGGCCTCGCAGGGCCATTGCGGCGGGGGTGGTGCCGTGTCGGCGCAGCACCACCCCCGCTTCCTTTTTCCGCAGGCCGGCGCGGTCAGCAGCGGGGTTCGGCCCGCTCGACGATCGACGCCAGGTCCAAGCTGTGGGGCAGTGTCCCGAAGGCCGCGCCCCCGTCCCCGCCCAGCCGTGAGGCGCAGAACGCGTCGGCGACCTCCGGCGGCGCGAATCGCACGAGCAGTGCCCCTTGAAGCACCAGAGCGAACCGCTCCGCCAGCCGACGCGCCCGTGCCTCGACGCCGTCCAGATCGGCCAGTTCCGTCAGCAGGCCCTTGATCGCCCTGTCGAGCCGGTGATCGGCCCCGCGCGCCTGCCCCACCTCCTGGAGATAGGCGTTCAGCGCATCCGGCTCCCGTTGCAGCGCGCGCAGCACGTCCAGTGCCTGAATATTGCCCGCGCCCTCCCAGACCGAGTTCAACGGCGACTCGCGCACCAGCCGGGGCATCCCCGACTCCTCGACGTAACCGTTTCCACCCAGGCATTCCGACGCCTCCACCGCCACCGGCGCACAGCGCTTGGTCACCCAGTACTTGGCCGCCGGAACCGCGATCCGCAACAGCGCCCGCTCCTGCTCCCCACCGTTGTCATAGGCGGCCGCGAGCCGCAGCCCGAGCACGGTCGCCGCCTCCGACTCCAGCGCGAGGTCGGCCAGCACGTTGCGCATCAGCGGCTTGTCGACGAGCTTCCCGCCGAACACCTCACGGTGCGTGCAGTGATGGATCGCCTGCGCCACCGCCTGCCGCATCAGCCCCGCCGAGCCCAGCACGCAGTCGAGCCGGGTCGCCGCCACCATGTCGATGATGGTGCGCACCCCGCGCCCCTCCTCACCGACCCGACGGGCCCACGTCCCGTCGAACTCCACCTCCGCGGACGCGTTGGACCTGTTTCCCAGCTTGTCCTTGAGCCGCTGCAGGCGGAAAACGTTACGGGTGCCGTCTTCCAGCACGCGCGGCACGAGGAAACAGGTGAGCCCCCCTTCGCCCCGGACAGGGGCCGCCTGCGCGAGCACCAGGAAACCGTCCGACATGGGCGCCGAACAGAACCACTTGTGACCGGTCAGTTCGTACGTCCCGTCCTCGGCGAGAGGGGTGGCGAGCGTCGCGTTCGCCCGTACGTCGCTGCCACCCTGTTTCTCCGTCATGCCCATGCCGAACAGGGCCCCGGCCTTCAGCCGGGCCGGCCGCAGCTCACGGTCGTAGATCGTGGACGTCAGCCGGGGCTCCCACTCGGCGGCCAGCTCCGGATCGGCGCGCAGCGCGGGCACCGCCGCGTGGGTCATCGACAGCGGGCAGCCGTTGCCCGCCTCCACCTGGGTCCACACCAGGAAACCCGCCGCCCGACGCACATGCCCGCCCGGCCGCACCCAGGCGTCGGTCAGATGGGCCCCTACCCCCTTGCCGAGCAGCCGGTGCCAGGCCGGATGGAAGTCGACCTCGTCGATGCGGTGCCCGTACCGGTCGTGCGTACGCAGTTTCGGGGGATACTCGTTGGCCTGCACCGCCCACTCGTGCAGCTGCTCCGACCCGGCCGCCCGGCCGAGCGCCGACAACTCACCGTGCGCCTCGTCGAGCAGTTCCGGATCAAGATGCCGTTCCACGGCCGCCACCAGCGCCTGATCGGCGCCGTACACGTCGTACCCGGTCAGGGGCGGGGGCTGGTTGGTCACGGTGTGCGTGGTGCCTGCCATAGCCCGAACCTACCCCCGGGTACGGCGGTCATGGCCACCCGGGAGCCCGAGTGCCGCTCCCCGACCCGGTGAAGTGGCCTTGCCGGAGGTGAGTGCAGCCCCGAACGGCGGATACCTTTAGGGCGTGCAGCCAGGAAGTCAGTCACCCGAGCAACCCGGGAGCCCCACCGGGCGTCTCCACCGGGCGCGTGCCCTTTACCGCAACGTTTCCAAGCGACGGACAGCCTGGCTGCTGTTGAAGGACACCACCAACACCTGCATCGAGTACCGCATCCTCGGTCTCGCCGCCGAAGCCGCTTTCTTCACCTTGCTGTCCGTGCCGCCGCTGCTGCTCAGCCTCATCGGACTGCTCGGCTACGTCGACGACTGGACCGGTACCGACACCATCACCAGCCTGGAGGCCAACCTCCTCGACGCCTCGCGCACGGTCCTCTCGGACAAGGGCGTCAGGCAGATCGCCCAGCCGATCCTCGACGACGTGATGAAGGGCGGCCGCCCCGACGTCATCTCCATCGGTTTCCTGTTCGCGCTCTGGTCGGGCTCGCGCGCGGTGAACGTCTTCATCGACACCATCACGGTGATGTACGGCCTCGACGGCGTACGCGGGATCGTCAAGACGCGGCTGGTGGCCTTCCTGCTGTTCGTCGGGGCCCTGCTGATCGGCTCGGTCGCACTGCCGCTGATGGTCGCGGGGCCGGACGCGGTGGTACGGATCGTCCCCTGGTCCACCACCGTGGTGCAGGTCCTGTACTGGCCGGTCGTGATCGTCCTGTCCGTGGCGTTTCTGACAACGCTCTACCACGTCTCGGTACCCGTGCGCTCGCCGTGGATCGAGGACGTCCCCGGCGCGCTCGTCGCCCTCGCCATGTGGGTGCTCGGCAGTTTCCTGCTGCGCATCTACCTGACGAACACGATCGAGGGCGCCACGATCTACGGTTCCCTCGCCGCCGCCGTCGCCGTACTGCTGTGGATCGGGGTGTCCGCGTTCGCCGTCCTGGTCGGCGCCGCCGTCAACGCAGCGATCGACCGGGTCTGGCCGGCCGCCGCGACGGCCGCGGCCCGCGCCGCCAACGAACGGCTCCGGGAGGAGGAGGCCGCCGAGTACATCGCCCGGATGGCGGCGATCCGCTCCCACGAGGAGGACGACCCCGACGATCCCGACATGCCGTCCGAGTTTCCCGAGCGGTGGTCCCGCTTTCTTCCACCGGAGGACGTGACGGGACGTTTCCGTACGCACGCGAAGAGTGTTCCGAAGGGCCACGCGGCACACGGCGGAAACGGGGAGGAACAGCCCCCGGAGAGGTGAGCACTGGGGGAGGGTGAGTCCCCGGGGAGCGAACCGGGAAGGACGAGCGAGGCCCCGGAGCGCTCCCGGAAACGAGGAACCTACGCCTTCCAGACGCCCGCCGCCGCCGACTCCTGCGCGAACTCCGTGAAGTCACGGGGCTCGCGGCCGAGCACCTCTCGGACGCCGTCCGACAGGTAGGCGTTACGACCGTCCAGCAGCGACTCGAACAGCTCCACCAGGAACGCGACTTCCTCCGCGGGCACCCCGAACCCGGCCAACTGCTCACCGTACTGATGCGCCGGCACGGGCTTGTACGTCAGCTCACGCCCGGCTGCCCGCCCGACTTCCGCAACCGCTTCCCGGAACGTCAGCAGCCGCGGCCCGGACACCTCGAGTGCCTGGCCCACATAACGGTCACCCTCGGTAAGCGTTTTCACCACCACGTCGGCGACATCCCGCAGGTCGACGAACGGCTCCTGTACCTCCCCACCCGCGAACACCAGTTCGCCGCTCTGCCGAAGCCCCTCCACCAGCGGCCCCTCACTGAAGTTCTGCGCGAACCACGCGGCCCGTACGACCGTCCAGTCCGCGCCCGACGCCCGCAGCGCCTCCTCGGTCGGCAGCGCCCGCTCCTCACCCCGTGACGACAGCAGCACCAGCCGCCGCACCCCGAGTGCGACCGCCTCCCGGGCCAGCCGTCCCACCGCGTCGGCCGCGTCCGGCGCCCCCACGTCCGAGGGATACACCAGGTACGCCGCATCCGCGCCACGCAGCACGTCCGCCCACGTCGAGCCGTCGTGCCAGTCGAACCCCTGGGCCCGCGAGGCCGCCCGCACCGTCAGCCCGGCCGTCTCGGCCGCCTGCGCCACCCGGCTGCCCGTACGACCGGACGCGCCGGTCACCACCACCGTCATCCGCTGTGCCGTGTTCTGTGTCATGCGTTCAGTCAACTGCCGTACGAGGCACGGGCCCATCGCTGAACGGCTCATTCCCATAAGCGCGCGTCTACGCTGGCCGCATGGACGCTCCCGCACCCTCGAACATGCTCACGCGAGGGGACCCCCTTGCAGGCCTGTTGGAGGGTCCACGCGCGCGTGGCGCCCTCATGATCCGCGCGTGTTTCGACCCACCCTGGGCCGTACGGGTAGAGGACCGCGCCCCGCTGACGGTGATGCTCATGGTGCGCGGCGAGGGCTGGGTCGTGCCGGACGAGGGGCAGGACGTCCGCCTGCGGGCCGGCGACCTCGCCATCGCGCGCGGGCCCGCCCCCTACACCTGTGCCGATGCCCCCGGCACGCCCCCGCAGGCAATGATCCTCCCCGGCGGACGGTGCGCGTACCCCGACGGGCGCCTCCTGAACGGCTCCATGGACCTGGGTGTGCGTACCTGGGGCGACCGGCTGGACGGCTCGACCGTCGTCCTGATCGGCACGTACCTGATGCAGGGCGAGATCAGCGGCCGACTGCTGGATGCGCTGCCCCCACTGCTGTCCCTGACCTCCGACGTCTGGCAGTGTCCGCTCACCCCGCTGCTCATGGAGGAGATCGTCCGCGACGAACCCGGCCAGGAGGTCGTCCTGGACCGCCTGCTCGACCTCCTGGTCATCGCCGCGCTGCGGGCCTGGTTCTCCCGCCCGGAAGCGGCGGCGCCGGCCTGGTACCAGGCGCTGGCCGATCCGGTCGTGGGCCGCGTTCTGCGCCTCGTCCAGGACGATCCGGCGCACCCCTGGACGGTCGCTTCCCTCGCCGCGAAGGCGGGGGTCTCCCGGGCGGCCATGGCCCGCCGATTCAGCGAGCTCGTGGGCGAACCCCCGATGACCTACCTCACCGGCTGGCGCCTCGCTCTCGCCGCCGACCGACTGCGCGACACCGAGGACACGATCGGCGCGATCGCCCGCCAGGTCGGTTACGGGAGCGCTTTCGCCCTGTCCAGCGCCTTCAAGCGGGTGTACGGCGTCAGCCCACAGGAACACCGGACGCGGGTGGCTTAGGAAGGGCCGGGGGGCGTGAGCCCCTGGGCTCATGGACCGGCCGGGGCGAGAGATGCGCTGGTGCGCGCGGTGCGGTGCCCTGTCCGGCGCGCACATTGCGGAGGAGAGGCCGGGGCGGAGGAGAAACCTGTTTCCGGTCGCGTTTCGGTCGCCGACTGCAGCAAGGTCTTGACTGACGTCATGGCTACGACGATCTCCGGCGCGACGCCGTGGAAGCGCTCGGTGGCCGGCGGTATGCGGATTCCTCGCCGTGGCGCCGAGTGCACCGCGTCGGCTCCTCTCACTGCAGCCGCCGGGGCGGAGCGTCGTCACACGGGGGAATCCGGTTTCCGGCCGCGGAACGGACGCCGCCACAAGCACGGACGGTGACGCCTCCCATGCAGGAAGCGCTGGTGGAAGCGGTCCAGAGAGCGCAGCGCCTCCGTACCGGCGTCCCGGATCGCGGCGGCGTAGCCTGGCGTACATGTACGAGGAGCGGCCCTCCCGGCTGGTCGGGGCGGTGGTGTGGACGAACACGCCGTCCGCGCCGCCCGGCACGCTTCCCGTGCTCCCCGACGGCTGCATGGACCTGCTGTGGCGCGAGGACAGACTGCTGGTCGCCGGACCGGACACCCACGCTCATGTACCCGAGGGCCCGCCCGTCACCTGGACGGGCATCCGCCTGTTCCCCGGCACCGCGCCCGCGCTGCTCGGCGTACCGGCCCATGAACTACGGGATCGCCGTGTCGAGTTGGCCGACCTGTGGACCGCGTCCGAGGTGCGCCGCCTTACCGGCCGGGTCGCCGCGGCCGCGCAGCCGGCGGTGGCACTGGAGGAACTGGCCCTGGAGAGGGCGGCGCCGCCGGACCGGGCGCTGCGCCGACTGGTCGCCGCACTCGCCGCAGGTCGGGCGGTGGCCGAAACGGCCGACGAACTAGGCCTCGGAGCACGACAGTTGCATCGCCGTTCGCTGTCCGCTTTCGGCTATGGTCCCAAGACGCTGGCCCGGATCCTGCGCCTGCAACGGGCCCTGGCACTGGCCCGGCAGGGCGTGCCGTACGCGGACACGGCGAACCGGGCCGGTTACGCGGACCAGGCTCATCTCTCACGGGACGTGCGGGAGTTCACCGGCCTCACGCTGGGCGCCCTGCTGAGCTGAGCGGGCTGTGCTACTGGGGGAGCGCTGCGAACAGGTCGACGCCGTTGCCGTCGGGGTCGAGCACGACGGCGTAACGCTGGCCCCAGAAGGCGTCCCACGGCTTCAGGTCGCCTTGGTGGCCGGCGCTCAGCAACTCCTCGTACACCCTGTCGACCTCGCCCGGTGTGTCACAGCGCAACGCCAGTGAGGTGCGACCACCACCGGACGGCGGCTGCCATCCCGGGTTGAACGAGCGGACGGTGTCCTCGGTGTCCAGCAACAACCGCAGCCCACCGGGAAGTTCGGCCTCGGTGTGCGGTTCGTGCTCGGCCCCCTCGGGAAAGGCGAAGCCGAGCCGACGGTAGAAGGAGACGGAGGCGGCCATGTCGGATACGACCAGGCCGATGGCATCGAATCGTGGACTCATACGGCAACGGTAGGCAGACCTGCCGCATCTGGTCTTGAAAAAAACGGACACGCCCCCGGAAAACCTTTCCGTACACCCGGACGGCGACGGTCGGCGGAAGTCCGACCACGCGGACACGGAACTCAGGCCCCTCGCTGGAAGCGGTTGCGCTCTGTTGCCGATCGCTTTGTCGGTCGCCGGCCAGGAGAGCGCGCCGACATTCGCCTGCCAGGAGCGCAAGAAGCCAGTTGTCGTGGGCTCCGGGATCGCACGGGGAGTGGACGGTCGCCGTCGCGAGGTTCACCGATGCCGACCTCGCCCAGCCGCTCCGTTCCCCTGGAGTGGCCGAGAGCGGCGGCTGCGCCCTGCTGAGGGCGGGGCGCCCCGGGTCAGCCGAAGGTCACCGGCCCGTTGGGTGTGTCCACCGTGAACGAGAATCCCGCCGGGCCCTCGCTGAGGGCGAGGTCGGTGCCGAGGGTGGCCAGCAGGGGGCGGATCTCCTCGGGGTCGGGAGCGGTGGCGGTCAGTTCCAGCAGGCGACTGACGGGCAGACCGGAGGCGGAGGGGTGGACGGTGCTGCCCCAGTCGATGAGGAAGGGCACCAGACCGGACGGATGGGGGGAGCCGCCGTCGGTCAGCCGCCATCGCAGCAGGGTGCCGTCGGGGCGACGCCGGCTCATCTCCCGTACGTCTCCGGTGTCGTAGCCCCGCGAGCGGGCGGCCTCGACCGTCGCGTCCAGATCGGGCGGGCTGATGGCCCAGGTGATCGTCCGCGCGGAGGCGAGCGCGTCCACGCCGAAGGGACGCGGGTAGGAAGGCGGCGGCTGTTCCGGATCCGGGCCGATGATCTCCAGATATGCGCGATGGCCCAGGTCGACCAGGTAGTTGCGGGTGCCGAGCCCGACGTGCACCCCGCCCGGCGCCGGGGCCAATCCCGTGCGCTGGGTGAACTCGGCGACCGTCGCCGCCAGATCGGGCGTTGCGAGGACGATGTGATCGAGGCGTGCGGGAATGGTGTTCATCCTGCCCGAGCCTACGCGTCGGCCTCCGAGACGGCCGGGACGATGGAACGCCTGCGCGGCAGGACGGCTGGGGTCCATGCGCTGCTCGGTACCCGCGCCGTACCGGGAGGTGGCGGGCGTCGGTCGGTGGTCGTCGGCGTCGGAAACCAGATGAAAGCGGTGGACTCGCTTGCACTGGTGCCCCGTGCAGCATCTCGGGCACCGCAGGGAGCCTGCGCGAACACGAAGCAACCGGTTACACCACTGCTCAGCAGCCTGTCCGAGGTTCAGGTTCGCCGCGGCCGAGCGCACCGCTCCGACGGTTTCCGGTGCAGGCGTTCGGGTCTCACCGGTCCGAGAGCCGACCTCGCGGTCAGGGCCGAGCCCGCCCCTCGGATTCCGAGAACAAGGCCCACCCCTCGAAATTTTCGCCCTGATCATCTCCCTCGGACCCGGACTTCTGCCCGCCTAGGCTCGTCCCCATGACCGCCCGCCTGCTCGTGTACACCCGCACCACCGACTACCGTCACGACTCCATCCCGGATGCCGTCGCCGCCGTACGCGGATGGGGCGACTTCGCCGTCGATCACACCGAGGACCCGGCGGCCCTGGAGGCCTCGCTGGACGGGTACGCGGCCGTGGTCTTTCTCTCCACCAGCGGCGAGGTGCTGACCCCGGCAGGGCAGGAACGTCTCGCCGGTTATGTCGAGGCGGGTGGCGGTTTCGCAGGGGTGCACGCGGCGGCCTGCACCGAGTACGACTGGCCCTATTACGGCGAACTCCTCGGCGCCCGCTTCGCCCGCCACCCCGAGTACCAGTCGGGCAAGGTGGTGATCGAGGACCACGACCATCCCGCCACCCGCTCGCTGCCGGCCGTTTGGGACTTCACCGACGAGTGGTACGACTTCCGCGCCAACCCGCGCGGCCGAGTACGTGTGCTCGCCGTCGCCGACGAGTCGTCCTACACGGGTGGCGGAATGGGGGCCGACCACCCGCTGGTCTGGTGCCGTGAGCAAGGCCGCGGACGCGTTTTCTACACGGCCCTGGGGCACGCCTCCCAGGCCTACGCCGACCCTCACTTCCGTGCCCATCTGGGCGGCGGCATCGCCTGGGCGGCACGGCTGCGGGACCAGTGACGTTTCTCCGGTGAACCGGTTGCGCCATTGGGGTGAGCAAAGCCTTCACATGGAGGAAGTCGAGCATCGCCCTAGAGATCCTTTTGTCTTCGTAAAGGGCTGTTGTGTCGCAACGGCTTTCTTGCACCTGGTGTGTTGACCCCTCGACTCCATTGGATGAGCCGGACGGTGACTTACGGGAACAAGTTGCGGGAGCGGATCGCCGACCCGGGAACGACCCCGCTGATCGGCGTGTACGACATGTACTCGGCGTCGATCGCGGCGGAGCACTACGACGGGATGTTCGTCTCGGGCTTCGGCTTCGCGGCCTCGCACTACGGGCTGCCGGACATCGGTTTCATCGCATGGCCGGACATGCTGGCCTTCGTCCAGCGGTTGCGGGGCGCGTTCCCTCTGCAGCACCTGCTGGTGGACATCGACGACGGCTACGTCGATCCGGAGGTCGCCTGTCATGTGGTCGAGAGCCTCGAGCGCATCGGGGCCTCGGGCGTGATCCTCGAGGACCAGAAGCGGCCGCGCCGGTGCGGGCACGCCGACGGCAAGCAGGTGCTGCCGCTGAACGAGTACCTGGTGAAACTGGAGATGGTACTGGCGACCCGGCGCGACCTGGTCGTGGTGGCCCGTACGGACGCCACCGACGAGCACGACATCCTGCGGCGGGCCGCCACGCTGGCCGCCACCGAAGCGGATGTGATCCTGGTCGACGGGGTCCGCACCGTGGAGTGGATCCGCCGGATCCGTGACGTGGTGGGAAACAAGCCGCTGCTGTTCAACCAGATCGCCGGGGGCAAGTCCCCCAGGCTCTCGCTGAGCGAACTGTCCGACCTGGGCGTGAACGTCGCGATCTACAGCACGCCCTGTCTCTTCGCCGCGCACGCGGCGATGGACTCCGCGCTCACCGACCTCAAGCGCGCCGACGGCAGGCTTCCCGAGGTGGACGCGGCGAGCGGTATCGGCGTGCGGGCCTCGACCGAACTGTTGGAGCGGAACATCGCGCGCCTGCGCACCGCGCCCGAGAGCGTGAACGCGTGAGCCTCGTCGCGCCCCGGCTCAGGACGGCGACGGTCCTGGCGGCCGTCGCCCTGCTGGGCGCCGCCGCGGCGCCCGCGGTCGCCGAAGGAAGCCTGATCACCGTGATCGACAACTCGCACGCCGACTCGATCCTCGAGGTCGACCGGGCGGCCAACGTCCAGCAGGGCAGCAGCGGCACCGCGGGCAGCGACCACGACGGAAGCGCGGTCGACATGATGGAGGCGCTGGTCGGCGCGCCGGACCGGGGTGCGGACTGAGGCGAGGAGACCACCGGCCGGGAGTCACCGTGATGGTGGCGCCCGGCCTTCCGCTGTCTGTTACGACAGTTTTTCTCGGCAATCCCGGTGAGCGCTCCGCTGCCGGGCGGAGGAATCCCGAGGAATCCCACGGCGAAGAGACGCATCGCAGCGATGGCCACGGCAACGGCCGGGACCCGGCTGCGGCCGCGACCGCGCCGCTCGCACGTGCCGACGCACGCGAGAGGGACCGGCCCGGGCGACCGAGTGGCCGAACGGTGCGTCAGTCCTCGTCGACGTCGGGGCGTCCGCCCTCGTCCAGCTCGACGTCTTCGGGCTCGTCACCGGGATCGCCGACGGTGGCGTGGGCGGTGGCGTCCCGATGGACGGCACCGATGGTCGCGGCCTGCGCCGTCCCCATGACCGCGATGAGGACGGCGGACACAACGACGAACAGGACCGTGGTGCGCGTGCTGAGATTCATGCCCTGAAAACGATCAGTAACGCTGAGAGGTCACCGTTTCACATCGTTGCCCGCCGACGCGGTGGAGCCGTGCTCGCCCGCTCCACGAGCCGCGTCGACAACTCCGTCCGTGTCCCCTCGGGGTGCTCACCGTCCATCATCCGCAGCAGTAACCGCAACCCCGTTGCCGCCATCTCCGCCAGCGGCTGGCGCACGGTGGTGAGAGCGGGGGTGGTCCATCGGGACTCCGGCAAGTCGTCGAATCCGACCACGCTGACGTCGTGCGGGACCCTCAACCCCCTTTCGGCCAAGGCCAGATAGACGCCGAGGGCCATGTGGTCGGAGCAGACGAAGACGGCCGTCGGCGGTTCGGGCAGATCGAGCAGCTCATGCATGCGCCGGTGCGCGACGGACTCGTCGAACCCACCGTTGCGCAGGTACTCGGGGCGGTACGCGATCCCCGCGGACGCCAGAGCCGAGCGGTAACCGGCCACCCGGGCACTGCTGCACATCTTGCGCCGCGGGCCGGCGATCACGGCGATGCGTTCGTGTCCCAGCGCCAGCAGGTGCTCGGCCGCGGTCACCCCGCCCTGCCAGTTCGCCGCACCCACCGACACCACCCCGGGCGGCGGTTCGACCACCGGGTCGATCAGCACGAACGGGGTGCGGTGCTGCTCCAGCCAGGCGTACTGAGAGCCCGTCAACTCCGTCAGGTTGAACAGCACTCCGGCCGACCCGCGCACGGTCAGCTTGTCCAACCAGCCGCGCTGCGGGCGGCCGACGCGGGTGCGGGACAGGGCGGCGGAGACGACCACGTCCAGACCCGCGTCGTGTGCCGCTTCCTCCACACCGTGCAGCACCGCGCCCGACCAGGAGCTGTCCAGCGAGTGCACCACGAGATCGATCAGCCGGGGCGGCTTGGTCGCGTCGAAGCGTGGTCTGCGCACATAACCCAGCCGGTCCAGCGCTTCCGTCACCCGGCGTCTGGTCTCGGGGGCGACATCCTCCCTGCCGTTGACCACCTTGGAGGCGGTCGGTACCGACACCCCGGCCTCGCGGGCCACGACCGCCAGGGTCGGCCCGGCCGTCACACTCGCACTTGCCGTGCGCACCATCGGGAACCACCTCTCCGGCCCGCCCGAAGGCCAGCGAAAGTTCGACCAGCGCCCTTTCGGAGCCGATTCGGAAACAGACAGCTCACAGAAAGCGCTTGCTATCCTAGGTGTGCCTCGGCGTGACGTGAAGACTCCGGAAAACGCGGGATCTTGAGCGCCGGAACTTTCGAAACGCCGGACCCCGCCCGGAGTGGCTCGAAGGGGCGGGAGCCCGGAAACGGGACGGCGGCCTGTGGCGTAGCCAGGGCGCGGGACCGGATCGGGGGCGGATCGGGGGCGGAAGCCCGTGCTCCGTTGCGCCGGTACAACGCGGTAGGGCGTCGTAACGTACGGCGGAGAGAGCCCGTGGCGAACTGCAGAGGTGCAGACCAGGGGGCGATGGTCTGCGGTGTGCCGTGGTCTGGGGCGGAGCTCCCGGAGAGCCCTGCACACCGATGAAGACGCTGGTAAGGGCTTACGAAGACAGTTCGACAAGCACGTTTCTGCCGACGCCGCGGCTCAGCGTTGCCGCTTCGGCGGCCGCACCGAGTCCCGTACGACGACGTGGGTGCCCAGGACCAGGCGCTCGGCGTCTCCGCTCTTACGTCGGGCGCCGCCCCCGCGACCCTGCCGGCGGTCGGCCGCCGCGCGCAGGGCGACCCGGCCCATTTCCTCGTACGGCACGTGGACCGTGGTCAATCGGGGGGTGAGATGGGACGCCAGGGGAATGTCGTCGTATCCCGAGATCGACACGTCGTCCGGCACCCGCAGGCCGGCCCCGCGCAGCGCCTGCATCGCCCCCGCGGCGACGATATCGGTGCCGGCGAGCACGGCGGTGAAGTCCGGCGTCTCGTGCAGAGCGGCCTGCACCGCGGCGTACCCGTGCTCGTCGTCGTACGGACCGTGCCGCACCAGCCCCCGGTCGAACGGCACCCCGTACGCCTCGAAGGCCCGGCGGACTCCACTCAACCTGCCCTGAGCGGTGGTGAGTTCAGCGGGACCGGGCAGGATCAGCACCCGTCGGTGACCGGCCGAGAGCAGATGGCCGGCCATGGCGTAGGCGCCGGACTCGTTGTCGTAGTCGATCGTCGTGGCCGGGACGTTCCCCTCCAGCGGTGGCCTGCCGACCAGGACCAGATGCGAGCCGGCCGCGTCCAGCGAACGGGCGAACCGAGCCATTCGCAGTTGGTACTCGTCATGGTCGTAGGCGCCGCCGAGCAGGACCACGGCGTCGGCGCCCTGCCGGCGCATCAGGTTGACGAGGGCGAGTTCGCGTTCGGGGTCGTCGCCCGTGGTGCCGACGATCGACAGCCAGCCGTGCAGGGTGGCCGCACCCTCGACGCCCTTCGCCACGTGGGCGAACGCGGCACTCGTGATGTTGTTGATCAGTATCGCCACCGTCGGAGTACCACCACCGGCCAGGGAGCGGGCGTGCGCGTTGGTGACATAGTCCAGGTCGCGGACGACCTTCATCACACGGCGCCGCAGCTCCTCGGAGACCGGGTAGTTGCCCGACAGCACGCGGGAAACGGTTGCCACGGACACACCCGCGCGTTCCGCCACATCCCGTATCGTCGCCCGGCCGGCGTTACCCGTCGTCCTGCGCTGACTCACGTTGCGGCTCCTTCACTGTTCGTGGGCGCCGACGAGGACGTCATGGAAGCCACGGTCACGGGCCCCGCCGTCGCTGATCAGCACGGCGGGGACCCGGCCCCCCATCGGTGCGGGAACCGTATCCCGGGGGTCCGCCAGGTGGACGCGCCTGTGGATAACCTCGGCCATAGCCGTGTTCAGAGACGCGGCAGCGGGGCGGGCCTGCGCTTCACGCCACCCGGGCCAGGTCGGCGCGACGTACTTCGTGGGCGAGGGGCAGCCCGTCGGCGAGCCGTTCCATCTCCTCGACGACGATGCGGCCGAGCCTTTCCAGCTCGTTTCCTAGGGAGCCGGCGATATGCGGGGTCAGAAACACGTTGGGCAACCGGTAGAGAGGAGAGTCGGCGGGCAGTGGTTCGGGTTCGGTGACGTCCAGGATGGCGTGCAGTCGACCGGAGACCAACTCGTCGGTGAGGGCGCGATGGTCGACGAGGGCACCCCGGGAGGTGTTGATCAGAACGCCGCCGTCACGGATCAGGGCGAGGCGGGCGCGGTCGAGCATGTGGTGGGTCTCGGGGATGTCGGGCGCATGCAGGCTGACGATGTCGCTGTGTCGCAGAAGGTCTTCCAGAGGGAGCAGCTGTGCGCCGAGTTCGGTGGCCTCTGCCGCATCCACGAAGGGGTCGTGCAGGAGGATCTCGAAGTCGTAGGGGCGCAGCAGTTCCAGGAGGCGTCGCCCCACACGCGACGCGCCGATCACCCCGATTCGCCGGCCGAGGTTGCCGGTGGTCGCGGTCTCCGCGGGTGCCGGCTGGGCGTGGGTGCGCCGGAAGCGCTCACGGTGGACGAAGGCGTCCTTTCCGGCCAGGAGAATCATCGCGAGTGTGTATTCGGCGACCGGGACGGCGTTGCCGGTCACCGCGCTGGAAACGGTCACCTCTCGGCTCCACAGGGCTTCTCCGACCAGAGAGCGCACCGAGCCCGCAGCGTGCAGGACCGTACGGAGGCGAGGTGTCGCATCGAGGATGTCCGGATCGAGGCGGGGACAGCCCCAGCCGGTGATCAGGACCTCGGCGCCGGCCAGCGCCGACGCGGCGCCGGGATCGGTGAAATCCCTTACGACGAGCGACGGGTCGATCTCGGCCGCCTGCCGTAGCCGGGTCACGAGCGGCGGGGGAAACAACAGGGGAAGGTGCACCGGATCCATGGCGAACACGGCCCTGGGCAGCTGGGCGCTGGGCATGACTCTCCTGAGGTGCGTGGGAAACGCTTTCTGAAAGCGCCTTCTACCGTAGATCTGGCGCAGAGGCGTGGTCAATCAGTCCGGCGATCGCCGGGGGAGAGAGAGCTTGCCCCCGGCCACTGAGTAAATGACCATCTCAGAGCGGTTGTTGAGGTGGCGAGGAGGAACGGCTTCGTTAGGCGCGAGGGCAGGTGAAACCTGTTTCCGACCGGTGAGCCACGCGGGTGCTAGGGGTGTGATCGCCCCGTGGGCCCGCGTGCGGTAGGCGGGTGGGTCCACAACCGGTTGCCACGGGCGCGTCGAATCCGCGCACTGGGTCTGAACGCAGGGGCGGCAACGAGTCGGTCGACGTTTGCCCGGGCTCTCCTCAAGCGGTCACTTCGATCTGTGCAGGTCAAGCCGCTGAAGTCCGTGGGTGACGTGCCAACGGTGCGCGCGGGGTCGCGTCCGGGCGGTGCACAAGTCTCTCGCAGGTCTGCGGGGTCCCTCGACGGACTACCGGGACCGGAAGATGCCCCTGGACACTGATGAAGTAACCGGTTCCTACCTGTTGCTGCGACAGTTCTCGCGACCGTAGATCTCGTTCCCCCGGGTCAGCGACGCTCACGCCTTCCCGGAACGCATGCCCAGGCACTCATGCGCCCCACCGGTACTCCTCTCAGCCGCCGATGCTTCGTCTTCACCGACCACTGGGCCAACTGGAGCCTCTGCAAGACCGCCTGCGTCCTGGCAATCGGCATCCTCGACGAGGTCTCCGCCCAGTACGACCACGCGGTCGCCGACGCCAAGTTCGGTGCCGGAAACGGCTCCGTCGCGCACGCCGTTCCGTCCCTGTGCACCGACGCGGACGGCTACGACCTCGGTCAGCGGCAGGAGCGAGGACGGGGATCAGGGACACACCGTGCTGGGCACGGGGCCGCGGGGCGGGATCTGCGAGTGGCCCGGAACCAGGGCTGCGACCTCTACCGCTACGACAGCAAGCGGTTCCTGAAAGCCGCCCGGTACGTCGCCGCATACCCCCTCGGCAACGACGTGCCATTCCCCACCTACACCCTGCGTGCAGCGGGCAGACCGGTGCGCGGAACTCTCAGACCGCCATCTTCGCCTCCTCACGCGGGCAGGCCCGTCCGGTGCGGGCGCTGCTCGACTACCAAGACAGCCGACTGCTGTCCCTGAACGACAGATACGTCTCCCAGATGTGTTTCTCCGTCGCCCCCAAGGGCGGCAGGGGGAATCAGGCTCCACCAGCGGCGGCCATGACCGGCGCCGTCTCGGCACCCCCGACGTACGCCGAATAGCCCTGCCGCATGCTCGTGCACCGGAATACCACGCACTGTTGTGGTGCTCTGGTCATACCGGTGCGCGAGCGCGGCGAAGGGCTGGTGAGCAGATGACAGCGGACCAGACGGACCCACGGGCCGAGGCCCAGGCGGACCCCGAGCCCGATCCCGTCGTC
Organism: Streptomyces sp. Root1310; assembly: GCF_001426425.1. Taxonomy (NCBI): domain Bacteria; kingdom Bacillati; phylum Actinomycetota; class Actinomycetes; order Kitasatosporales; family Streptomycetaceae; genus Streptomyces; species Streptomyces sp. Root1310. The sequence continues at coordinate 432,853 of NZ_LMEQ01000032.1, forward strand.
ACGACCCCCTACGGGGCCGTACGCGGGAGGTACGAGAACGGCATCGCCGCTTTCCGCGGGATTCCGTATGCGGCGCCCCCCTTCGGGGCCCGCAGGTTCCGGCCTCCCGTGCCGCCCGAGCCCTGGGGCGGGGTACGCGACGCCGGAGCCTTCGGCGCGACATCGCCGAAACCGCCGTATTCCGAGGCTTTCGCCCAGTACCTGTCCGACCCCGTGGTGGCGGGCGACGACTGCCTCAACCTCAACGTATGGACGCCCGAGCCCGGCCCCGCAGCCCGCCTTCCCGTCCTCGTCTGGCTGCATGGCGGCGCCCTGACCAGGGGATCCTCGGCAGTGCCGGTGTACGACGGACGGAACTTCGCTCGCGATGGAATCGTTTTCGTCTCGGTCAACTACCGGCTGGGGGTGGAGGGCTACGGACTGTTTCCGGATGCCCCCGCCAATCCCGGTCTGCGTGATCAGCTTGCCGCGCTGGAATGGGTGCATCGTTCGATCAGGGCCTTCGGCGGTGACCCCGACAGGGTCACCCTGGCGGGACAGTCCGCCGGAGCCATCAGTACCGGCGCCCTGATCGCGGCCCCGCAGGCGCAGGGCCTGGTCCGGCGGGCCGTCCTCCAGAGCGGACCGCCGGAGGCCTCCGAACGGGACAAGGTCCGGCGCATGGTCCGCCGTATGGCGACCCGTCTGAAGATCCCCGCCACCGCCGAGGCCTTCGCCGCCGTCAACCGTGACCTGCTGTTGCGTACCCAGGCGGAGGTCGGCAGGCTCAGCAGCCCCGTCCTGGGCGGGCCCGCCTTCGGCATCGTCGTCGACGGCGACCTCGTGCCGCGCGACCCCCTGCAGGCACTCGTGGACGGGGACGCGGCCCCCGGCGTCGACCTGCTCCTGGGCTGGACGCGCGACGAGTACCGGCTGTGGCTGGTCCCGGGCGGTCTGATCGAGCGTGTCGACCGGCTGGGGCCCGTCGCCCTGGCCGGCGCCATGGCCCGCTGTCACTGCGGACACGAGGTGCCGCGCGGCTACCGCGTGCTGCGCCCCGACGTCGGCACCGCCGAGATCGTCGGCCAGATGGTCACCGACAACCTGCTGCGCGGACCCCTGCAACGGCTGGCCGAGGCGCGCTCCGGGTCGTCATACCTGTACGAGTTCGCCTGGCCCTCGCAGAAGCCCGGCCTCGGCGCCTGTCATGCCCTCGAGCTCGGCTTCGTCTTCGACACCGGCGAGACGGCCGAGTCCGCCAAACTCGCCGGGGACGGCGCGCCGCAGGAACTGGCCGACGCGATGCACGGGGCGTGGACACGGTTCGTTGCCACGGGTGACCCGGGCTGGGAAGCCTGGGGGCCGGCGCATCCCGTGCGGATCTTCGGCGAGCCGGCCGGTGGGCGGGAGGAGGACGGTATTGCGTACGAGGTCGACGGTATGTCGTACACCGCATACGGTCCGCGCGACCGTGAGCTGGCCCTGTGGACGGCGGCGGCAGCCATCGCTCCCCAGGGAGAACCCGTCGACGGGACGGCGGCACCGGACCCGCTGCTCGGCAGGACCCTGCGCGGCCCGGAGCTGAGGTCCGCGGTGCGCCGACTGCGCCGGGCCGGGGGAATGAAGGGACGCTGACCGCCACGGCCCGGAAGACCCGTCGGCGGGCCTCCGCACTGACCCGATGCAGGCCGCAGGGCACTCGCCCCACCGTCGGCGCGGACACACCCCCCGCTTGGGCCAGCACATCCCGGATCGTGCTGTCGGCCGCGTCCGCGGTTTTCCTCGTTGTGACGCCCACCGCCTGGCGAAATCCAGCAGCAAGCGTTTACCCCGAGTGGAGGCCCGCAGCAGTGGCCGGGAGCCCAGAGGGCTATGCGGAGGTCAGTGTCCGAGCGATGGATGCGACCGCCTCAGGACCGACCCGGCAGCAGCCGCCGATCAGACGTGCCCCCGACTTCCGCCAACCCAGGACCTGTTCGGCGGTGAACGTGGACCGGCCGCTCCAGGCGCGGGCTTCCGCGTCCCACACCTCTCCGCTGTTGGGATAGACCACGACCGGCTTGCCCGTCACCCGGGACGCGGTGGTCACAGCGGCTTCGACGTCTTCCGGGGCGCAGCAGTTCACCCCGACCGCGATCACCTCGTCCGTCTCGGCGGCCAGGGCGAATGCCTCGTCCAACGGCTGCCCCGCACGCGTACGGTCACCGGCGATCGAGTACGACAGCCAGGCCGGCACCCCGAGCCCGCGTACCGCGCGCAGCAGTGCCTCGGCCTCATCGGCGTCGGGAACCGTTTCCAGCGCCAGCACATCGGGCGCCGCGGCGGCCAGGACCTCCAGCCGGGGACGGTGGAAACGTTCCAGTTCCGCGATGCTCAGCCCGTAGCGTCCCCGGTACTCGGAGCCGTCCGCGAGCATCGCTCCGTACGGCCCCACCGAGGCAGCCACCCACAACGGGCGGGCGAGGCCCTTGTCCCGAGCCTGCCGGGCGGCCTCCTGGGCCAGTTCCACGCTCAGCGCCAACAGCCGGGCAGCCTCGGCGTGGTCGATGCCGCGCTTGGCGAAACCCTCGAACGTGGCCTGGTAGCTGGAGGTGATCGCCACGTTCGCGCCGGCCTCGAAGTACGCGAGGTGCGCCTGGGTGATCGCCTCGGGCTGCTCGGCGAGCAGCCGTGCCGACCAGAGTTCGTCACTCAGGTCGTGCCCGGCGGACTCCAGCTGGTTGGACATACCGCCGTCAAGGACGACGGCCCCGGCGGCGAGAGCCGTGATGAGCGAGGTCTCGGCGGGGGGAGCAGGGATGTCGCTGGTCATGTCACGACGCTAGACGAACGGGCGGCACACGGTCGGATCCGTCCGGTGAATGAACGCAGAGACCACGATATGGGATGCGAGAAGGCAGCCATGACCTCACTCACTTCCTCCCGCCCGGGTGGCAGGTGTCGGTGTCGGCTCATCCGCCGTGTGCCGAGTGCCGTCCACCACGGCGGCGCCCGCCGGCCCGCGTGCGCTTGGTCGCGGGGACCAGCAGCCCGCCGAGCAACCCGGCTGCCAGCGCATAGGGCCACCAGCCGAACGCGCCGCTCTCGGCCGCGCTCGCACTGCGCGTCTCGGCTGTCACGGACCCCGACGAGGCCTGCCCGTGCGCGCTCGCGGTCGGGCTCACGGCTGTCGCTGTGAGGACGACGTCGTTGCCGTCCCCGCCCTTGTAACTGATTCGGTAAACGGTGTCTGCGAGCTTCACCTCGGCTCCCTCGCGCAGTTTGTCGAAGGTGCCGGTCGTGCGGGTGTTGCCGGTGTGGTTCAGTACGGTGATCTCCCGGGCCGAGTCGTTTCCGGCCGTGGGGGAATCCTTGCCGGAAGCGCCACCAGTTCCGGTCGAGGCGGAGGATTTGCCGTAAGCGGTACCAGTCGCGGGTCTGGCGGTGGCCGTCCCTGCCGCGGACAGGTCGAGTCCACCGCCCAGGGTGACCTTGCCGCCCACCTTCAGGGGCTCGTCCGCCAGGACCAGTTGTCCCTCGGCGTTCTGCGTATAGGCGCCGCTCACGGTCAGCCCTCCGGTGACCACACCCTCGTTGGTCACGGCGCCGTCCACGGTGCCCTTGCCGCTGAGTGCGCTCGTCACCCGCAGTGCCGAGCCGCCGGTGTCCAGCCGTGCTCCCGACGACGTGAGCCGGATCGCCCTGCTGTTGGCGAGGGTTGCCCCGTCCCTGAGCGCCAGGATTCCCTGCTTGACCGTCGTCGTCCCGGTGTACGTCACCGCGGCGCCCGTGAGGGTCGTCGTGGCCGCTCCGGACTGGACGAACGAGCCGCTGCCGCCCAGCCGGGAAAGGGCGATCGCGGCTCTCGTGTTGCGCACCACGAGAGTGCCGTCGTTCACGATCCGGCGCCGGGCGGTACCGGTGAGCAGGGAGCCGTCGCCCTGAGCCGACCCCAGCCGCAGGACCGCCCCCTCTCGCACGGTCGTCGAACCGTCGTAGTACTGCGCGGCCGCGAAGGTGACGTCGTTGCCCTTGGTCCCGGCGATGACGACATCACCGGCGCCGGGCACGGCCAGGGTGTCGTGGTATTTACCGCCGCCGATCGGCGCGCCCAAGGTGACCGGCCCGTTGTAGTCGAAGGTCAGCAGGGACCGTCGTCCGCCGGCCTCGTGCAGGTTGATGTAAACGGTGTCCTTTGTTCCCGGCATGAAGATCTTGTGCGTGGTGCCGTCGCCCCACTGCACGTCGGCGCCCTCGATGTTGGTGCCGCGCTTGTTCAACTGGTGAGCGATGGGGCGCCAGTTGATGTCCGGGTCGCTGAGCGAGGGTTGGGTGTCGCCGCCCTGGTCGCTGTAGCTGTACTGCCCGGTGAGGACGACCTTGCTGCCGGGTCGCGAGTGGACGTTGACGTCGCTGCCGTACTCCCGCTGATAGAAGTCCTGCCGCAGGGTGATCGTCTGGCGGAGCGGGGTGTCGATGATCCAGGAGCCCTGGTTGAGGATCGCCCGTGCGTGGGGCAGCGACACCGGATATTCGGGGCGGCCGGCCGCCATCCCGGTGCCGTTGTCGATGACCCCGGAGAACGGGTGGGTGCCCGCAAGGTCGAGGGTGCCCCACATGTTGCGGGGCTGGGTGACGAGACCGGAGCCGCTGATCGTGCCGAGGTTGAACGTGCGGGTCAGTGAGAGCCGGAGTGTGCCGTCGACGCGGACGTTGAGCTGATTGAGCCGGTAGCCGGGAGTGTCGTAGGGGAAGTGCCCGATCAGTCCCGTGTTTCCGCCGGTGCCGTACTGGAGGGTCGCCCCACGTTCCACCGTGATCGCGGGCGGGTCGGGGGTGCCGACCGTTGTGTAGGGGTGGTTGCCGCCCTGTGTGCGCACCATCTGTCGCTGGCGTGCCTTGGGCAACGTGAAATCGCTGTCCTTGCTCAGGACCAGCGTTCCGCCGCCGCGCACGGTGAGCGTTCCCCGGCCGCGGAAAACGCCGTCGAAGGTTGTCGTCCCGGAGGGCACGGTGACCACGGTGTCGCCGGCGAGCGTCACGTCCCGGTTCGCGAGAACGTCGGCGGTGACGTCCTGGGTGTCGGCGGCCACGGCCGGGGGAGCGGCGGTCACGAGGGCGGCGACGGCCGCGAGGGCACCGACGACCGCTGCTGAGGTGTGGAGAGGGCTGCGCACGCACCGGAGACGCGTCGGCGCGACACCGATAACAGAAATTTGCGCCCCGGGATGCCGACGTGGGCTCAGCCCACCCAGAAAACCACCTTCCCGCCGGAAACCTCCGGAAAGGGCTTTCCGTCAAGTCCCGTCCGACCCGTTGACCTGCTCGTAACGCGCCCTTACCTTTTCGGCGTTCGTCATTCCACTTGTCGTTCGGAGTTCCGAACGCCCCTCTCTCGAGAGGCAGCCGCGTGCACCCCGATCCACTCGTCTCCCGCCGCGCCGCCCCACAGGTGCAGCCCGACTCCTCCCGCGAGGACCGGAGCACGGCGACTTTCCTCTCCTCCATCGCCGCCGATCGATGAAGGAGAGGCTGTATACCAAGTCCCCTAGCTCACATCGCAGTTCGCCTCGACAACGCTCCGTTGGACGACCTCGGCCGACATACCCGGATCCAGGCTTCGGCCCGCACCCGGACGGCACCCCCGACTTCGGCGCTCCCGTCGCCGACCCCGTGAAGGAGAGTGCGTGAAGATGAGACGTGCGTACATGACACTGCTCGCCCTCTGTCTCGTGCTGATGGGCGTTCTTGCGACCGCGGGACCCGCCCAGGCGGCGTCCGTGACGATCGCCAACGGCACTCAGTTCACCGACAGTTCCGGCAGCCCCGTACACGCCCACGGCGGCGGGGTTCTCAAAGTCGGCTCCTACTACTACTGGTTCGGCGAGAACCGCAACGCCGACAACACCTTCCGGTACGTGGACGCCTACCGCTCCACGGATCTGAAGAACTGGGAGTTCCGTAACCACGTCCTGACCCAGTCGAGCGACTCCGAGTTGGCCAGTGCCAACATCGAACGTCCGAAGGTCATGTACAACGCGTCCACCGGCAAGTTCGTGATGTGGATGCACAAAGAGAACGGAACCGACTACAGCGAGGCCCGAGCGGCTGTCGCCGTGTCCGACACCGTCGACGGAAACTACACCTGGCAGGGCAGCTTCCGCCCGCTCGACCAGCACATGTCCCGCGACATCACGGTCTTCGTGGACAGCGACGGCGCCGGCTACATGATCTCGGCGGCACGCGAGAACTACGACCTCCAGATCTACCGGCTCACCGCCGACTACACCGGTATCGCAAGCCTGGTCGCCGACCCCTGGCACGGCGGCCACCGCGAGGCACCGGCGCTGTTCAAGCGGGGCGGCGTCTACTTCATGCTCACCTCGGGCGCGACCGGCTGGAACCCCAACCAGCAGCAGTACGCCACGGCGACCTCGCTCGCCGGTCCCTGGTCGGCCATGACGAACGTCGGCGACTCGACGGCGTACGGTTCGCAGACCGCGTACGTGCTGCCCGTCCAGGGCGCTTCGGGGACCTCGTACCTCTACCTGGGCGACCGCTGGGGCAACTCCTTCGGCGGCACCGTCAACGACTCCCGCTATGTCTGGTTGCCGCTTACCTTTCCCACGACCACCTCGCTCTCGATGTCCTGGTCCCCCGAGGTCACCGTCGACACGGCGGCCGGCACGATTACCGCAACGAGTGCCACGTACAACACGCTCATCGCCCGGCACAGCGGCAAGTGCGCGGATGTGACGAGTCAGTCCCTGTGGGCGGGCGCCCAGATCAAGCAGTACGACTGCAACGGCGGCAACAACCAGAAGTACTGGTTCAAGTCCGTCGGAAGCGGTTACTACCAGTTGGTCGTCAGAAACAGCTCTCTGTGCGTGCAGGAGAACGCGAACTCCGTCAGCCAGGAGAACTGCGACACGGCAGTCACCGGTCAGCAGTGGTCGCTGACGACTTCCGGCAGCTACGTCAACGTCAAGTCCCGTGCGAGCGGCGAATGCCTGGACGTGAACGGCGCGTCCACCGCCAACTCCGCCGCCCTCATCACCTACACGTGCAACGGAGGAACCAACCAGCAGTGGACGCGCGGAACCTGATCTGCGTCAGGCGAGAAGGTCGATCGCGTCGATCGACGTGCCCGCGCTGAGGTAGGAGGTCGTCCCCGAACCACTCACCACGTTGATCTTCAGTACGTTGTACTGGCTGGTGTCCGTGAGCCACGCGCTCGCCGGAACGCTGTAGGTGAACGTGTAGTTGTTCCCCCGGTAGGACCCGTTGGTCAGGGACCGGGTGCTCGGCTGGGTGGGTGGGGAGGGGATGGCCGAGGTCCAGGTGTCGTTCACGACGACCTGTGGCCGGCCGTTGGCGTAGGCCGTCGTCACGCCGATGCGCAGGGTGTGCGCGGCGGCGGCCTGGGCCGCGGTGAGCTTGAAGTACACGAGCAGACCGCTGTTGACGTCCTTCCAGAGGTAGCAGGGGAACGCCGAGGTCTCGCTGCCGCTGCCGATCACGACGTTGCCGGTCCAGGTGGCGGCCCGGACGTCGGACGGATGCGCGTACGTCATCAGGTCGGCGTTCTTGAAGCCGCTCGGCGTGCCGGTCCAGTCGTTGATCCGCCAGATCGCGCTCGCGTTGCCCGGGTCGTTCGAGGACGGGATCGCGATCGAGTTGAGAGTGGTCGTCCCGCCCGCGGATACGGTCACCTGCGTACTGTATACAGTCAGTTCGCTCTTGTGGACGGTCAGTGTGTACGTCCCCGGGAGCACGCCGGTGATCGAGAAGTAGCCGTCGGACGACCGCGCCGAACCCCAGTACTGTGCGGCCGGGTTGGCCAGCCCGACCGTGTACGGGTACGCCGTGTTGCGCCCCGTGATGCCGACTGCCGCGACCCGGCCCCGCCCGCTCGCCGCGACGTAGCCGGCGATGCCGAGCGAGTCCGCCCACGAGGTGGTCAGGGTGCCCGGGAACAGTGACGAGGAGGGGGCGCCGCCGTCGGTGAAGGCGATGACGTAGGGGCCCTGGAGGCCGAAGCGCTGCTCCTCGGTCTGGTTCTGGCCGTAGTACAGGATCTCGTACAGGCCGCCGCCGTCGGCGCTCTGGTGGCGCAGGAGGGAGCGGTAGAAGGGGCCGCCCGAGGCCTTCTCGTGATTGCTGCGCACGATCCAGAGGCCGACGCTGCCGGTCGTCCAGCCGATGTAGTCGTAGTCGATGACGCGCAGCTTGGAGTAGTGCTTGGAGCGGGTCTGGCCGTCGGACTTCGCGAAGACGTCGGAGGCCTCGATGGTGCTGGTCGTGTACGTGTAGGAGTCGGGCTCGTCGTTGAGGAACAGGCCCGCCTTGACGCGCACGATGTAACGGGTTGCCGAAACGGATGTGTCGGCCTTGTTGGTCCACAGGTAGACGTTGTTCTCGCCGCTCCGGGCCGCGTAGTAGTGCTTCAGCGTGCCGTGCGTGACCGAGATCAGGATCGTCGAGCCGGACTGCGTGATCGTCACGGTGGAGCTGCCGAGGCCCGACTCGATGTGCGAGTTCATGCCGCCGTAGCCCTGGTATTCGGTCCCCCTGTAGGTCAGGGAGGTCAGGTCGCCGGTGGATTTGCTGACCTTGAAGACCAGGTTGGCGCCGGTGTCGACGACGTAGTTCGAGCCGTCGTCGGTGTAGCCGAAGGCCGCTGCGGCGGCCGGTGCGGCCAGCGGCCCGGCCAGAGTGGCCGAGCCTGCTGTGGCCGCGGTGCCGAGGACGAAGGTGCGGCGTCGGATCGGCCGGTGGTTCCCGGATCCGGACATGGGGGTGCCTCCTTCGGGAGGTGTGGGGGTGCGGGTGCCTGAGAGAGTGACAGTTGAATCGATTTCGCGAAAGGGCTTTCACTCGCTGGAGGTTGGCGATCTCGTGAAATCGGCTCCAGGTCTAGAAAGCGCTTGCCGAAGGCGGTACGGTCCAGCCGCCAGCCCCTGTTGCACGGAGGAGCCGCAAGTGAGACGTTTCAACATTGCCGTGCTGGCGGCGCTGACCCTGACCGCCGGTCTGACCGCGGTACCCGCCGCTCAGGCGCACGGAGGCCGCGCGCCCCTCGGCATCGACAACTGCACAGCAACCGCGTGCCACTTCGACGTCCCGCCCGGAACCTACGACGTCGAAGTCGTCCTCGGTGGCGACGTCGGGTCGAGCACCGGCATCAACGGAGAGACCCGGCGCGCCCTGCTCCCCGAGACCGCCGCTCCCGCCGGCGGACATGTGGTCCGCAGCTTCACGGTGGACGTCCGAACCCCTGAGGGTGAACCGACGGGTGCGGCCGGAACCGCCGGTCTGGACCTGGCGGTCTCCGGCTCGGCGCCGGCCCTGGCCGACATCAGGGTCACCCGGGCCCGGCACGCCCGGCAGGTCTTCCTCGTCGGTGACTCCACGGTGTGCGACCAGCCGGGAGACCCCTACACCGGCTGGGGCCAGCAGTTGCCGCAGTATCTGCGCAGGGGAGTCTCGGTCGCCAACTACGCCGATTCCGGCGAGAGTACGGTCACCTATCTGGGGAACCCGCTGCTCTGGGCAACGGTTCAACCGCTGATCCGCCCCGGCGACCTCGTCCTGGTCCAGCTGGCCCACAACGACAAGACGACCGACGAGGCGACCTACCGGGCGAATCTCGAGACACTGGTGGCGGGAGTGAGGGAGAAGGGCGGTCGGCCGGTCCTGGTGACCCCCATCGTGCGCCGGTGGTTCAATGCCGACGGCACGTTGAACAACGGAACAGCGCTGCTCGTCAACGGACTTGGCGTCGACCACCCGGCGGTGATCCGCTCGGTCGCCGCCACGCGGGAGGTTCCGCTGATCGATCTCACCGCCAAGACCAAGGCGCTGGTGGAGTCCCTGGGCGTCGAGGGCTCCAAGGCGCTCTACCTGTACAACGAGAAGCGCGACAACACGCACACCTCCGTGCACGGAGCAACGGTTTACGCGGGCCTGGTCCGCGACGAACTCGTCACCCAGCATCTGGTGCCGAGGGGCACCGTGCGGGTGGGATGAACGCCTGGGGGCGCCCCGACCGGAACCGGGACGCCCCCAGGTCCTGGCCTCACCAGGCTCCGCACCGGCCGTGAAGGAAAGAAACAGCAGATGCACCTGCCCCCGCCCGACCTCGCCCGCAGCCCCCGCACCGGCTACGCCCGAGCCCACTGGGAGGCCGCCGCCGACGCGCTGCTCGCCGCGGTCGAGCCGTATGCCACCGAGGATCGCGCTCTCTACCACTTTCCCGGCCACCGGCAGAGCTGGTCGGGTCGTCTCTCCGACGGCCTGGAAGGGTACGCCCGCACACTGCTGCTGGCTGCCTTCCGGCGTGACGAGACGGCGCTCGAGCGTTACGCAACCGGTCTCGCGGCCGGAGTCAACGGCGTCTGGCCCCGCATCGAGGACCGCGGTCAGCCCCTCGTCGAGGCCGCCTCCATCGCCCTCGCCCTGCGACTGACCCGTCCGATGCTCTGGGACCGCCTGGACGACGGTGTCCGCCAGCGCGCCGCGGCCTGGCTCGCGGACGCGCTGACCGCCGAGGCCTGGCCCTGCAACTGGGAGCTGTTCCCGGTGACGGTAGGCGGTTTCCTGGAATCCGTCGGCCATCGGCCGGAAGCCTCCCGCAAGGCGATCGACCGCGGGTTGGAACGCATCGAGCAGTGGTACGTCGCCGACGGCTGGTACAGCGACGGCGCAGGCCGTGCCTTCGACTACTACAACGGCTGGGCGATGCATCTCTACCCGGTCCTGCACGCCTGGCTGGCCGACGACCCCGAGCTGCTCACCCTCTACGGGGGCAGGCTCAGGACCCATCTCGACGACTACGCGCGCCTGTTCGGCGGTGACGGTGCGCCCCTGCACCAGGGCCGCTCCCTCACCTACCGCTTCGCCACCACCGCCCCCCTGTGGCTGGGCGCCCTGACCGGCCACACCCCGCTCCCCGCCGGCGAGACCCGGCGCCTCGCCTCGGGTACGCTGAAGTACTTCCTGGAGCGCGGTGCGGTCGGCGAGAACGGTCTGCTGACCCTCGGCTGGCACGGCCCCGACGACTCGGTCCTCCAGGGCTACTCGGGACCGGCTTCCCCCTATTGGGCGAGCAAGGGTTTCCTCGGGTTGCTGCTCCCACCGGAACACGAGGTGTGGACGGCGACGGAGGAGCCGGGGCCGGTGGAACGGGGGAACGCGGTTACCCCCATTGCTGCGCCCAACTGGCTTCTCCAGTCGACGAGTTCGGACGGCCTCGTCCGCCTGCACAACCACGGCAGTGAGGACGTCCGTTACGACCCGTACTACACGAGATTCGCGTACTCCACGGTCACCCGGCCGCTGGACACGCCACCGGACAACGTCGTCATGGTCGGCGGTGACCCGCGTCGCGAAGGCATCGTCCCGCTCGGAGTGGGAGAGGACTGGGCGGCCTCCCGGTATGCGCTGAGCTCCGGGGCCGAAGTCACCAGCCTGGTGGTGGCCGAGGGGGCGGTGGAGGTGCGGGCCCACCTGGTGGCCGGCGCGGAGCCGGGAACGGAGGTGCGCATCACGGGTTGGGCACCGGTGGAAGGCGGGGACGAGCGGGCCGAGCTCGTTCCCGCGCACGGACTGGCGGGCACATCCCCCCTGTCGGGTGTGCTGGGCGAGGGCCCTGCGACTCTCTTCGTCGCGCTGGCCCGCCTCACGGCCGAGCCGGACCCCCTGCCCCTGCGGGAACTGGTGTCCGTGGAGGTGCAGAGGGTGGATGCCGACGGCGATCACGGCGCGTACGACCTGAGCGTCCGCCGGCCGACGGGTTCCGAACGCCATTTCCGCTTCACGGCCTCAGACGCGCGATCCGCAACGTCGTCGTGGTCGGTGAAGCCCCGGTGAGCGGCTTCGCGTAGGACGGCGTCACGGGGGCGTACGCCCAGGTCAGCGTCCCGTCCTTGAGGACCGCGAGGTCGCCGGTGATGCGCGTGCTCACCACCTTGTCCGGGCTCTGGAACCTGCCGTTCCAGTCGACGAGACGCAGGTGGGTGCCCGTGAAGGTGCCGGTGCAGGTACCGCTCGCGCACGTGGCGCCCTTCAGAGACTCCCAGGAGACGAGGAGACGGTCCTTGCCGTAGGGGGCGACATGGACGTTGACGTTCTCCGTGCCGACGGCGCCGGTGAGGTAGACGGCCTTGCCCGGCCCGGAGCTGCGGTTCTTCATGAAGGCGAGCGCGACCTGATGGGTGCTCGTCCTCGGTTTCACGGTCCAGCCGCGGCCGCTGGCGTCGTCCGGGTTCTTCTTGGCCGAGGCGGCGCCGCGGGATGCGAAGGCGGTTGCGTAACGGCCGGTGGACGACTTCACGAGGTCGCCCGTACGGCCGGGGAAGGTGCCGCCGCAGTACCCGGCCCAGCACTGCTCGCGCTGCACCACGGGGGCGGTGTCCGGAGAGCCGATGCCGGTCGAGACGAACAGACCCGAGCGCCAGTCGTCGAAGCACAGGGAGGTGAAGGCGCCGGACGCCTCGGCGTGCAGGGCGATGCCCTCGTTGTGGCTGCACCCCCAGCTCCAGCCCCCGGTGAGCTTCGCCCCCTTGGCGCTGAGGTACGCCATCTTGTCCCCGTAGTGCCCGTCGGTGAAGCCGCCGGCTCCGTGCACGACGAAGTAGGCGCCGTACTTCGTGCCGTTCCACGTGAGTTGCCCGTCGAGCAGCGGTGCGGTGTCGTGGGAAGCGGTTCCGGTGAGTTTCGTGAGGAAGGCCCGCTTGCCACTCGTGTAGCGGACGATCGCGGCCGCCGTCTCCTTCCACTTGTTCGTGTCGGCGACTCGAGTGAGCAGTGCGAAACCGTCGTTGTGTGCGACCAGGCCGCCGACCTCCTTGGCGCCCTTGACGACCGTGTCGGCGCCCGAGCGTTTCCCGGCGGCGGTGAGCGGGGTGACATGAACGCCGTCCACCGCCGGCCAGGCGACGCGGAGCGTGCCGTTCGGCGCCACCGCCGTCGTCGTCCGCGTCCACTCCCGGGTGTTGTTGTAACCGGCGGACAGATAGGGGAACTTGGCGGCCAGCGTGACGGCGGTGGTGGTGGGGGAGAGGTTCGGGGAGGTCGTGGCGGCCCCGGCGGTGCCCCACCAGGCGCCGGCGAGCACCCCGGCAGCCGCGAGGGCACCGATCGCGGGCTTGCGGGCCGCGCGCATACGGCGGTGGCGCGTCGTGCGTCGTGCAGTTGTCATGGCCGGTGGTCGCCGCTGGGCGGGAAAAAGTTGCCGTGCCGGGCGGCGTGGAGTGAACCGGTGTGGCGGATGTGGCCAGGTGAGACCGGAAGCGAGCCGGCCTGGAGGATGTGGCCCGGTCGGCGTGCCTCGGTGAGTGAGTGAGTGCGTGCTGGTGGACGGGGAATCTCCGTTGCCCTGCGGGAACGGAGTGCAGAAGAATCCGCGTATGACTTCTGCACTCCGTCACGTGACGATCGACAGCTCCGATGCCTACGCCCTGGGCAGCTTCTGGTCCGAGGTGTTCGGCCACCCTCTCCACGAGGACGACAAGCCGGGTGACGAGGAGGCGTTGATCGAGGGCGTGGGCATACTCTTCGTCACCGTCCCGGAGGCCAAGAGCCGGAAGAACCGCATCCATTTCGACATCCAGCCGCAGGACCGCACCCGTGAGGAGGAGGTGGAGCGTCTGCTCGCGCTCGGCGCCACACTGGTCGACGACCACCGCAGGCCCGACGGCACGGGATGGGCGGTCCTCGCGGACCCGGAGGGGAACGAGTTCTGCGTGGAGCGCAGCGCTGGAGAGCGGGCCGCCGGCTGAGGCGGCGCGGTCAGGGGGCACGAACACGGCGGCCGGTAGCCGTGAAGCGTCAGTGAACCGTCGCCCTGTGGGCGGCGGCTGCTGGGCGTGGGTCTTTGACATCTCCCCCTGAGACGTGACGCCTCGTTCGGCCCCTGCTCCGGCAAGCGCCGTCCCGCCGGGCCGTCCGGGGGCCGGACGAGTACGCGTCCGCGAGATCGATGGTGACTTCGGCTCGTCAGCCCGCTGTCGGGCCCTGTGGGGCCCCCGCTCGGACGAACCCGTGGCTGCGCTCCACTTTCGCCACATGCAGCGTGTAGCGCTGGTACCACTCGACCTGTCCCCGCTTCTGCGCCGCACGGTGCTCGGCATTGCACCGCCACTCCGTGAGGGCGTCGGCGTCGCGGAAGTACCCGACGGTGATGGACAGCCCGCCCGGAGTCTGCGCGTGGTCCATCCCCAGGAAACCAGGGACGTCCTTCACCAGGTCCTCCATACGTGCGTTCGTCTCGCTGTAGCCGTCCTGCTCCTGAGTGCGCACCGCAGTGAAGACAGCGACGTAGTAGGGGGGTTCAAAGGCCTGGACCGGCGAGGCAAGCGCTTGTGAGTGATCGCTCATGGCGTCACCGTAAGGCGGGACGCGCCCCACGATCCAGCGTGTTCCCCGAGCGGGATCCGCAAGAAACCGGGCTTTCGACCAAGGCCGTTTGAGTGGGAGTGTCGCCTCAATCGGCACTGGCTGCCGAGCAGGGGCCAGCGAGGATGGGAAGGCAACCGGAAACGGTTTGCTGGGAAATTTCGCAGGAAACAGTCACCGTCCGACGGAAGCGGATCAGCGGGAAACAGCTCCGTGGAAACAGTTCGGCGGTGACCGAAAGGACGCGCCCCTAGCGTGGACCGCATGCGTGCACTCAGGGCGTCCTCGAACCCCTTCGCCGACCTCCACCACGCCGATACCCCCCTGCTCCTGCCCAACGCCTGGGACCATGCCACCGCGATGGCCATGGCGCGCAAAGGTTTCCGGGCGATCGGCACGACCAGTCTCGCGGTGGCTGCGGCGGTGGGGCTGCCGGACGGCGCGTCGGCCACTCGCGACGAGACCCTACGGCTCGCGCTGATTCTGGGTTCGCAACCGTTTCTCCTCTCGGTCGACGCGGAAAGCGGTTTCAGCGAAGATCCCGACGAGGTGGGCGAGTTCGCCCATCAGCTGGAGGCAGTGGGTGCGGTCGGTATCAACCTGGAGGATGCGCTGGGGTCGGTCGACCGCCATGCAGCGAAGATCGCCGCGGTCAAGGCTGCCGCACCCGGCCTCTTCGTCAACGCCCGCACGGACACGTACTGGCTCGGCGAACGGGGCGAGCGGGGAAGCCTTGCCCGCGGCGAGCGTGGGGGTAACGGAGAACGCGGCGTAGCCGAAACGCTGTCCCGCCTCGACGCCTACCAACAGGCGGGCGCGGACGCCGTCTTTGTCCCGGGGCTGACCGATGCGCGCGCGATCGCGGCGCTCGTCGCACGATTGGACGTCCCCCTCAATATCCTCTACTCGCCGGCCGGCCCCACGGTCCTCCAACTCGGCGACCTGGGGGTGAGCCGTATCAGCCTCGGCTCCTTCCTGTACCGGCGGGCGTTGGGCGCGGCGCTCGACGCCCTCGACGAGATCCGTGCGGGGCACAGGCCGGGCGGCCGGACGCCGGCGTACGAGGACATAGGACATACAGAGAAGGTGCGCTGACGTAGCACGCCATGTCTGAAGGCGTCAGCTGCGGGCGTCGCCGGTGTCCGTCTCCCGCGGCCAGTGGATCAGGGCCGTGTGCAGGGCTTCGATCGCCTTGTCCCACGACCGCTGCACGTCGCGGGGCGCACCGAAGCCGCCGGCGGCCTCCAGCGTGCAGTACCCGTGAAACGTGCTGCGCAGCAGGCGGACGGCGTCGGTGAGGTCAGGTTCGTCGAGGCCGTAGGCGCGGAGCATCCCGTAGGTGATCTCGACGGTCCGGCGGGGGGCCGGGGACTCGGCGGCCAGTTCCCGGTCGAGGTCCTGCTCGATCCGGATCTGGGTGGCCGCGTACCGGCCCGGGTGCCGCAGGGCGTACTCCCGATAAGCCCCCGCGAAGGCGACCAGCGCCTCCTTGCCGGCGAGCCCCACGACGGCCACGGCGATCCTGTCGATCATCTCGCCGCCGACCAGCAGCGCGAGCCTGGTCCGTAGTTCCCGGAGGTTTCTGACGTGCGAGTACAAGCTCGCGTCCTTGACTCCGAACCGTCGGGCCAGCGCCGAAATGCTGACGTTGTCGAAACCGACCTCGTCGGCCATTTCCGCGGCGGCTTCGACGAGGCGGTCGGTGGTCAGGCCGACTCGTGGCATGGGGACCGCCTTGTGTGCGCTCGGACCTGGAGGTGTCAGGCAGGATCCTAAGGGTTTCGCAGGTGGGACGACGGACGACGGACGACGGACGACGGACGGCGGTCGGCGCACGGCGGGTGGAGGCGGCGGATGGAGAGACGCCGCGCCGGGGCCGGAATCAGGGAGCTGGAACGCCTCTGTAACCGCATTCCTGCTCCGACCCGGTCAGGGTGCCGAGGCCCGGGGCCGAGGCAGGGAGGCAGGGGCAGGGAGCGGAGCCGGAGACAAGGAGACAGGGGCCGGATCCTGCGACGGCGGACCGGTGCCGCCGGTCCCGCTCAGCGCCTGCTCTGCCCACCGGGGGGGAAAATGATGGGCACCGAACGGCAGGCGCTGGGAACATGATCGGTACACGGATCTCCGGACCCGGCCCCCGGACCCGGCCCCCGGACCCGGCCCCCGGACCCGGCCCCCGGACCTCAGTCCTGAACCCAGCCCCGGGGCCCAGCCCTGGAACCTCAGCCCCGAACCCAGCGCCCAGAGAACCGGTCCGCAACCCCGGAACCCACACCAGAGCCCACCCCCACCCCCACCCCCAGCCCCTGCACCCGGGCTCGGCGCGCAGTCCCGAGGCGCCGGCCCCGATCTCCACGAGGACGCATCGCATGCCCGTGCCCGCCGACCCCACCGTCCTGCACCCCATGCCCGAGCAGCCGCGGGTCGTGCTGCTCAGGGCGCTGGTGAAGTCCCCGCTGATCGAAGTCGGGGAGTACACGTACTACGACGATCCCGACGACGCCACCGCGTTCGAGACGCGCAACGTGCTCTACCACTACGGTCCGGAGAAGCTGGTCATCGGCAGGTTCTGCGCGCTGGGAACCGGAGTGCGGTTCCTCATGAACGGCGCCAACCACCGGATGGACGGTCCCTCCACCTTCCCCTTTCCCACCATGGGCGGTTCCTGGGCCGAGCACTTCGACCTGCTCACCGGCCTGCCGAACCGCGGGGACACCGTGGTCGGCAACGACGTGTGGTTCGGTTACGGCACGACGGTGATGCCCGGTGTCCGGATCGGGCACGGCGCGATCATCGGCGCCGGATCGGTGGTCACCGCCGACGTTCCCGACTACGGGATCGTCGGCGGCAACCCGGCCCGTCTCATCCGCACCCGCTACAGCGAAGCGGACGTCGCCCGGCTGCTGGCGGTCGCCTGGTGGGACTGGCCCGCGGAGCACATCACCACCCACCTACGGACGATCATGTCCGGCAGTGTCGACGACCTAGTTGCGGCGGCGCCGAGCTCCGCAGCCCCACACGCCTCTGCCCCGGAAACCGTTTCCCCGAAGGCATCCCCCCGAGGGCCCGCCTAGCCGGGCGCCCGGGCTAACGTTCTGGCGAAGGCCCAGGCCCAGGCCCAGGAGCAGGCGCAGGCAGGACACGAGCACCGACGAGGACGCGGATCAGCCGATCGGCGCGTACAGCACGCCCAGCTTGTCCACCTCGTCGCCCGCGCGGCCCGTGAACCCGACGATCTGCCAGCCGGACGGGGCCGTGAAGGTGGTGGTGTCGGTCGTCGCCGTGCCGGAGGAGACTGTGCGGCTCTTGTCGGTCGTGAAGGCGGCCGAGAAGATCCGTGTACGGCCGTCCTTCTGGCCCTGCGTCAGCTTCACCGAGGTGAGGTGTTCGCCCGTCGCGAGCGTCAGCGATGTCGCCGTGCCGCCCGTGCCGCCGTGGGTGAGGGTCGTACCACCGTCGTGGGTGAGTGCCACCGCGTCGAGGCGGGCCGCACCGCGCAGGGTCAGCGTGCGCGGGGCCGGGGCGGCCGGCAGGTCGTCAGCGTCGTTGAAGGCGGTGCCGTGCGGGCCCCCGAGGAAGTCGCTCGCCCGCAACGTCGAGTTGAGGGTGTAGGAGAAGTCGACCGTGTGCGGGAAGTGGTCCGACAGGTTGCCGCCGGCGGAGTCCAGGAACGACGCCCACTCGTTGTTGTAACGGGTTGCGTTCAGGCTCAGGAGCTTGCTGCCCCGATAGAAGACCTTGTCCACGACCTCGCAGTCGTTGGTCGGCGCGGTCGTCGGGCAGAGCAACGCGTCCGTGCCCTGGGTGGGCCGCGTGCCGCCCTTCACCCGCTGCACCCAAGCGTCCGTCAGGCCGTTCTCGTCGGCGAGGGTGCGGATGTTGTCGCCGGCACGCGTGTACCGCGTGTTGGTGTCGCCCATCACGAGCACCGCGTTGCCGGACGAGTTCGCCTGGATGAAGTCCGACAGCTGCTCGATGTTGGCGCGGCGGGCGGCCAGCGCGTCGTCCGAGTCGTCCGCGTTGGTGTGCACGTTGTAGAGGTCCACGAATACGCCCTCGGCCAACCGGACCCGGGACAGCGTGAAGCCCTTGGGGGTGAGGCAGTTGGTCCCCGTGCAGTCGTTCCAGCGCACGCGCTCGAAGTCTTCGAAGGCGTAGTCCGAGAGCGTGTTGAGGCCGTCGCCGATGGCCGCGCCGCCACTGGTCGCGGTCCGGTACGGGTGGTTGTCACCCGCGTAGAGCGCCGCGTGGTAGTTGAAGTCCTCCTGGACGTTGACGATGTCGTACGCGGCCAACCGCGGTGAGATCAAAGGGGTGTTGGTTGCGGGGTGGCCGGAGCTGAGGCCCTCGGGAAGGCCCGCGACGTTGTACGTGAGGACGTTGAACGTGCCGGATGTGGCGGTGGTGGCCGCCTGGGCCGGGGCTGCGGCGGTCGCGGTGAGGCCGGTCAGGGCCAGGACGCCGGCCGCGAGGGTGCCGATGAGTCGTCTCATGTGGGGGTGTCTCCGGTGGGGGAAGGAGCGGCGAAGGAGCTGAACAAAGCTCAGGTTGAGGCCGTCCGGAGTGACGCACAAGGGCTGTTGAGGAAACAGTGAGTGCGGAGGAGAAAACGCTTACCCCTGCCGGTTCCTCTTGTTCTGCTTGTTCTGCATGTTCTCTTTGCGTTGCTTGCGGCGCTCCCTCCGTGAGCGGTACGACTCCTCCAGCTTGCCGACCGCCGCCTGTACGTGTCCCGGCCCCCGCTCGTCGTTTCCGCCCGCGCACCTCCATACCGCTCGCCCGTCCTCCTGACCCGGGTGCATCCCGAGCCGGTGCTCGGCGCATACGGGCCACACCTGCCACAGGCACTCCAGTACCGTGTCCTGCGCGGCCTCGGCGACCGCCGCGAGCGCGCTGCCGGGCGACCCCTCACCCGCGTCCGGCGGCAGGTCGTTGCCGTGCCAGCGGCCGTCGGGCAGGGCGACGTACACGTGCTCGGACGCATGCTCGTCGTCGGCCGACTCCTGCGGCCAGGAGGGCAGTGCCACCAGACGCAGGGGGCCGCGGCCCGGCAGGAGGGCGCTCAGGTCGTGGTCGACGAGGGCCAGTGCCTCGTCCCATACCGGGTACTCGCCGGGCTCGACCGTGCGCGGGCGGGGTGTGCCGAAGGAGTCGTACATGAGGCCATCGTGTATCAGGTGCCGCCCGGGCGGAACGTCGACCATGCGGGCGTCGCCCGTCAGGATGCGGGCGCGGGATACGGATGTCCGATCGGTGAGCCCGGAGGTGCGCGGCGTTCCCCAACCGGTGGTGCCCGGCCCCCGCCCGCCGGCACCCGGTCACCCGTTCACCCCCGTGTAGTGCCCGAGACTCCACCGCCACAGCAGCCGTGAGCCGAGGTACGCCAGCAGGCCCAGCAGGGGGGAGGCCGCCGCCAGCCAGTAGGGGACTCCGGTGCCGTGGCCGTGGCCGGTGAGCACGGCGGCCGGGAAGTACGCGACGAAGGCGAGGGGCAGGCCGTACGTCAGGAGGCCGCCCACCGCCTTGGGCAGCACGTTGAGCGGGTAGCTGCCGAACGTGCCGAGGAGTTCTTCCAGCCAGCGGCCCCAGTAGTCGGCGGCCGGGAAACGCAGAGCCGCGCAGGCGAGCGCCGTGAACAGGGCGGCCTCCAGCAGCATGCCGCCGAGCACGGCCGCCACCAGGTAGGAGATCCGGCCCGCCGTCCAGTCGAGGTGACTGCGGCCGAGTGCCGCCACCATCAGACCCACCGCGACGGTCAGATCGCCGATGGCGTTGGTGGGAAACACGCGCAGCTGGACCTGGAGATGCACCGGCAGGGGCCGCACCAGGCAGACGTCGATCTGGCCCTCCTGGATGAAGTAACCGATTCCGTGCATGCGGCCCAGGAAGAGGACGAAGAGTCCGTGGGCGAGCATCCGGGTCGCCGGGATGAGCAGCACGTCCGAGCTGTCCCAGCCGCCCATCCCGCTGAAGCGGGTCAGCAGTACGGTCGCGAACACGATGACCGAGACCTGCCAGACGGCGCCGATCGCGACCATCATCAGGAACTCGGAGCGGTATTCCAGCTGGGCGCGGAAGTTGAGACGGGTGATGCGCCATGCGAGGCGTACGGCTTTCAAGGGCATCAGCCTCCCTGGGAGATGACCTGCCGGGCGGCGAGTCGCCACACCAGCCGGGTGAACAGGGCCAGCACCGCCACCCAGGCGGCCTGCACCAGCAGCGCGGGGACGGCGTCCGACAGCGGGATGCGGCCGACGTAGAGCGACAGCGGAACGCTCAGGGTGGCCTGGAACGGCAGGAAACCGCTCAGCGTGACGAACCAGTCGGGGAAGAACCACAGCGGCGCGTACACCCCGGACAGCAGGTTCTGCGCGAAGATCAGGATGAGCATCGCCGCGTTGTTGCGCAGGGTGAAGAAGCACAGCTGGTCGATGGCCAGCATGACGTAGTACAGGATCCACTGGCCGAGCAGGAGGCTCAGCGCGAACACAGCGGCCACGGCGGCCGACCCGGGCGGCTCCACCACCCCGGCAGCGAGGCAGACGGCATAGCCGGTCAACGCCCAGGCCAGACCGTACAGTTGCTCGCCCAGCGCCCGCAGGGCGTAGTAGCGCTGCGGCGACAACGGACGCAGGTACCAGTACACGATGGTGCCGAAGTGCATGTGCTGGATCACCGTGTCCCGGGCCGCGTACTGGTCCAACTCCCTGAGGCGGGAGGCCAGTACGGCCAGCACGGCGTAGGTGACCGCCTGGTCGCGGGTCATTCCCGCGGTGGTTCCCGTGTGGGCGTACAGCCCGTGCCACAGCGACGCCACCAGCACCACCTGGACCGTCAGTCGCAGCAGGGCGGCCGTCATCCTGGGCGGGGTGTGCAGCTCGCCGAGTGGGGTGACCCGGGCCGTGCGCCAGGCGTTCAGGACGGCCATCACGCGTCCCCGGCCCGCACGTACGCGGCCCGCATGACGTCCTCCAACTCGGCCTCGTCGAGGGCGATGTCGGTGACCTCGTACCGTTCGACGACCGATTTCAGTGCCTGGTGCACCGTGGGCGCGCCGGGTCCGTCCGGTCCGAACACCACACGGGAGCCGTCGTGTCGCAGCACCGTGATTCCCGGCAGGGCGACGACCTGGGCCTGCGGGTCGGCGAGGGTGGCCCGCACCTGCCAGGTCGAGCCGAACTCGCGGCGGATCTCGTCGAGGGTGCCGTCCAGGACCAGCCGCCCGTGGTTGATCAGCACCACGCGTTCGGCGAGCCGCTCGACCTCCGTCATGTCGTGTGTGGTCAACAGGACCGTCCGGCCCCGCTGTTCGACCTGATGGCGCAGGAACTCCCGCACCTGTTCCTTCACCACCACATCCATCCCGATCGTCGGCTCGTCGAGGAAGACGACGGGTGGGTCGTGCAGCAGCGCCGCCGCGAGGTCGCAGCGCACGCGCTGGCCGAGGGAGAGGTGGCGCACACGGGTGTCCCAGAAGGACGAGAGTTCGAGCAGGTCGTCGAACTCCCGCAGACGGACGGCGTGTTCGGCCTTCGGCACCTCGTAGATGTCCCGCAGGACGGCGAACGACTCGCGCACCGGCAGGTCCCACCACAGCTGTGTGCGCTGCCCGAACACGGCACCGATGTTGCGGGCGTTGCGTTCCCGTTCCCGGTAGGGCACCACACCTGCGACCCGTGCCTCGCCGGAGGTGGGGGTGAGGATTCCGGTGAGCATCTTGATGGTGGTGGACTTGCCGGCGCCGTTCGGGCCGAGCAGGGCGACGAGTTCGCCGACGGCCACGTCGAAGGTGATGTCGCGGACGGCGTGCTTGGCGACCCGCTCCGGGTTGACCAGGGAACGCAGTCCGCCGGCCAGGCCGGGTCGGCGGACGGTGGTGTGGAAAGTGCGGGAGAGACCGCGTACTTCGATGCTGCCGATCACTTGCTCAACCTCCAGTGAAGCGCGGCTGGCCGGTGGGGGAGCCGGCCGGCCGCGGGAGTCGTCATCACCGTGTCGGAATGTCGGTCAAAGGGGCAATCGGTCAATCGATCTCCGGGAACACGCAGGAGAACGCCACGGGTGCGGCGTTCGGGAAGGACCGGGCGCCGCTCTCCTGCGGGCGCACGTGCGAGGTCCGCGGCTCCTCGACGCTCGCGTCCCACCGGCAGCGCACGGCCGCGGCACCCGGTGTCCGGGTAGGCCTCGCCGGGGCCGCCGCCGACCCCTCGGCACGCCGTGGCGCGTGCCGTCCTGCCGGGCGGTCTCCTGAGGTCAGCCTTTGATGCCGGTCTGCGCGATCCCCTGGACCAGCCAGCGCTGGAGGAAGAGGAACACGAACACCAGGGGCAGGATGGAGAAGGCGGTGGCCATGAAGATCAGATGGAAGACGACGGTCTGGTTGGTCATGTAGTTGGAGAGCGCGACCTGGACGGTCCACGAACTCGGGTCCTGGCCGATGACCAGCGGCCACAGGAAGGAGTTCCAGCCGTTGATGAAGGTGATGGTCGCCATCGCCGCGAAGAAGTTCAGCGAGTTGGGCACCACGATGCGCCAGTACGCACCCCAGTAGCCGAGCCCGTCCACCCGCGCCGCCTCCTCCAGCTCCTTGGGGAACCCCAGGAAGTACTGGCGGAACAGGAAACAGGTGAAACCGCTGAACAGGCCCGGGATGATGAGACCCCGGTAGGTGTCCACCCAGCCGAGCGACGACACCAGGACGAAGCTCGGGACGAAGGTGACCGCCGTCGGGACCATCAGGGTGCCCAGGACGGCGTAGAAGACCTTGTTGGCGTGCCGGTAGGGAATGCGGGCCAGACCGTAGCCCGCGAGGGAGCACACCAGCAGGACACCGGCGGTGTGCAGGGTGGCCACGACCGCCGAGTTCCACAGGGACTGGCCGAACGGCACCGTCTCGTCGGTGAACAGTTCGCCGATGTTGCCCCACTGGATGTCCGTGGGGAAGAACTTCCAGTTCTCTCCGGTGATGTCGGCGTCGGTGGAGAGGGCGTTGCGGACCAGCAGGTAGAACGGGATCAGGAAGAAGAAGCCGGCGATACCGGTGGCGATGTAGAGCCCGGTGGAGCTCATCACGCCGCCGCGGCCGCCGCGGCGGGGCTCGTCCGACGGCGGTGCGGGTTCCCGCACCTCGGGCGTCGTGGTGGTCACTTGGACTCCTCCCCCCTTCCGAAGCCCAGGAACTTGCCCTGGAGCAGGGTCACGGCGCAGATCAGCACGGTCAGGATGACCGCGCCCGCGCTGCCGGCGCCGTAGTCCTGGCTCTCGCCCAGGGCCTTGTAGTACAGCTCGACCAGGGGCGGACGTCCCCAGGTGGTCTTCGACAGCAGGTTGTAGAACTCGTCGAAGGCCTGGTATGCGGCGATGAGCAGCAGCAGGATCACCGCGGTGGACGTGGCGCGCAGCTGGGGCAGGGTGATGTGACGGAAGGTCTGCCAGCCCGGCTTGGCGCCGTCGATGGCGGCGGCCTCGTACAGCTCGCCCGGGATGTTCTGGAGTGCGGCCAGGAAAAGGATCATGTAGAAGCCGGACTGGAGCCACAGCCGTGCGGTGACGATGACGAACCAGTACCAGGGCGGGCTGGGGTCCGCCAGCCAGGCGATGTTCTCGATCCCGAACCAGCCGAGGACCGTGTTCATCATGCCGAAGCGGACGCCGCTGAAGATGGACATCTTCCAGATCAGCGAGGCGGCCACGTAACTGCAGGCGGTCGGCAGGAAGAAGACCGATCGGAAGAAGGCCCGCATGAAGCGCAGCCGGTTCACGAGCAGGGCGAGGCTCAGCGACAGCGCCCAGGTGGTGGGCACGATGAACGCGGCGAAGACGGTGAAGGTGCCGAGCGAGCCGACGAAGTCGTCGTTCGTCAGCATGTACGTGTAGTTCTCGAAGCCGACGAACTTGTCGGGCGTGACGGTGAACCGGGCCTCGAAGAAGCTCAGCCAGAGGCTCCAGAGGATCGGCGCGTAGACGAAGATCGCCAGGCCGATGAGGAACGGCCCTGTGAAGAGCCAGAAGTTGAAGGTCGGGCTGCCCCGCAGAGCCCGCCGGGCCTTGGCCGGTGTGGCCTTCGCCGCGGCGGGGCGCGCGAGGTCGCGCGTCTTGGTCGTCGACATGTCGTGTTCCGTCCCGCGGCCTATCCGAACAGCTTCTTGAGTTCGCGGTTGACGGCCGTGTCGGCCTTGTCGAGAGCGGCCTCCGGGTCCATGTCCTTGCGGACGCTGTTGGCGAAGACGTCCTCGAGCGAGGTGCGCATGGCCTGGGTCCAGCCGATGTTGTCGAAGTGGCCGAACTCGTTGAAGAGCCGCACGCCTTCGGCGGCGTTGCCCGTCTTGAGCTTGGTGGCGGTCTGCGCGAGCGAGGTGCGCGGAGGGATGTGGAAGCCGAAGTTGGTGGCCCACTCCTCCTGGTACTTCTTCTGGTCGATCCACAGCCACTTGACGTACTCCTTGGCCGCTTCGACGTTCTCGCCCTTGGCGTTGACGAACATCGACCAGCCGCCGTTGTAGACCGACTGCTTGCCCGAGTCGATGGTCTTCGGGAAGGGGAAGACCCCCCAGTCGTCGCCGAGTGCGGCCTGGATCCCCGGCATCGCCCACATGCCGCAGAACTGGATCGCACACAGGCCCTGGTTGAGCGAGGAGGGGTCCCAGGACTCGGTCGGGGCTCCGAGGAGGAGGTTGCCGCTGGTGAACAGCTTGCGCATCTTCTTCAGACCCTCGATGACGCCGGGGGTGTGGTAGGCGATCTCGTTCTTGTCGGTGAGGTGGTCCGCGCCGGCCGACCAGATCATCGTGTCGATGACGTTGTGCAGGTCGTTGCCCATGTACAGGCCCTTGACCTTGCCGGTGGTGAGCTTGGCGGCGGCCTCCGCCAGTTCGTCGAGCGTGGTCGGCACCTCGACCTTGGCCTTCTCCAGCATCGACTTGCGGTAGAAGAAGAACTGCGGGTCGTCGATCATGCGGACGCCGTAGATCTTGCCGTCCACCGTGTGCGACTTGATGTCCGCCGGGTTGAAGTCGTCCTTGACGGGCGTGACGATGTCGGTCAGGTCCGCCACCTGACCGCTCTTGACCAGCTGGATCTGCGGGTGGAACTCGAAGAGGTCGGGCGCGTTCTTGGTGAGCAGGGTCGCGAAGAGCTTGCTCTCGAAGTCGGCACTGGTGATCCACTGCGTGGTCACGTCGGCCTTGTCGTAGGCCTTCGCGTACTTCTTGATGGCCTGCTCGGTGCCCTGCTCGCCGTACGCGTGGAAGTACTGCGTGAGGCCGACACCCGAACCGGATCCGCCACCACGGCCGTTGTTGCCGCCGCAGGCGGCGAGCGTGCCGGCGGCGGCCATGCCCGCGGCGGCTCGGAAGAGGGACCTGCGGGACCAGTTGCTGTTGCTCATTGCCGACATGGCGACGTCCTTGTCTCGAAGTACGGCTACGGCTCTGTGGCTCGGCGCAGGCGGCTCAATTCCTGTCGCGGAGCGGGACGTTAACCTTCGGCTAAGCCTTCGGCAAGGGGTTGGACGAAGTCTGTTCGAAGCGTTGTGATCGGTTCGGAATGGCGAACGAGAGGGGACGCGGCAAAGGGTGTGGACAGGCTGGCGCAGGGGTAACGCGGTTGCGTCACACGGAGGTTGAGGGCCGCCGGTGTCAGGGCCGGCGGCCCTCGGTCAGTGGGGTGTTTGCGGCGGCTGTCGCCTGGTCAGGGCCTCGCCGGCCCCGCGTACGCGGCCGCGCGGGAGTCGCGCAGGCGGTCACCACCGGCTGGGCCCCGCATCACTGTCGATCCGTCGACGGGCCTCCGGTCGCCGACGCCGGAGCACCCGCCGTTCGCTTGGCCGGCGCGCTGTCAGCCCGCGTTCGGCAACCGGCCCGGGAGGCTGTCACCGGCGTGCGCGCCGATTGCTCCGCCGGCGTTCGTGAACCGGCGAGGGGGGCCGCCCAGGTGTGCGCGACGCCCGCTCCGGTCGCCGGCCGGCGGCCGGTGTCTTTGCGGTGGTATCCCTCCGGTGCCTCCGGTGCCTCCGGTGCCTCCGGTGCCTCCGGTGCCTCCTGTGCGTCGTGCGGCAGCTGGACTGCTGCTCGCAGCCGCCCGCACGGGGATGCCGGTGCCGCCGGCCGCGTCGGCGGGCAGCGCGTTGTGAGAACGTTTTCCGGCAGGTGTGCCGTCACCGTCACGGCAGGCGAAGCGCCGCGTTTCTCGGGGTTTCCTCGGGCCGAGGACCTACGTGATCCTCGGTGCGCGTAACACTGCATCCCTTCCGTCGTCGTGAAGGTGGTGCGGCTCCGCCTGGTTCACGCGGGCGGGGCGGGCGGCGCGGTACGGCTCCTCGCGCCGGTGAAAACGGTGCGCTTGGCGTTTCTCTGACCGACCGACTGCAACGCCCCTTCGAGCGCGAACGTCGCCGCGCCCAGACAGGCCGGGTCGGTGGGGATGGGGGAGAGGACGATCCGGTTGGCGGCCAGCGGCCGTTTCAGCGCGTGCCGGGCGACCGCCTCCCGCACCTCCTCGAGCAGGGGTTCGCCGAGCCGGGCGGCGACCCAGCTGCTCAGGACGACCACCTCGGGGTTGAGCACGTTGACCAGATTGGCGATGCCCGCGCCGAGGTAGCGGGCGGTGTCGCGGACGACCTTGACGGCGACCGGGTCGTCCGCGGCGACCCCGGCGGCCAGGGCGTCGATCGTGGCGGTCTGGTCGTCGGGATGCAACAGAGGGCTCCGCGGGCTGAGTTCACGCAGGTTCTGCATGATGCCGGGCGCGCCCACGTACGTCTCGACACAGCCGTGGTTGCCGCAGCGGCACAGCCGGCCGTCGAGCACGAGGGTGGTGTGCCCCCACTCCCCGGCGCTGTTGCTGACGCCCCGGTGCAGCCCGCCCCCGAGGACGAGGCCGGCCCCGACACCTGTGCCCAGGTTGACCACCACGGCGTCCCCGTGCCCGCGGGCCGCCCCGAACCACAGTTCGGCGACCGCGCCCGCGCGCAGCGGATTGTCCAAGTACAGCGGATACGCGATGTGTTCGGCGAGCAGGTCGAGCAACGGCACGTCGTGCCAGTCCCAGTTGGGCGCGTACTCGGAGATACCCGTGGCCCGGTCCACCTGCCCCGGCACGCTCACCCCGACGCCGAGCACCCGGGCGGCCTCGACCCCGGCCTGCGCGACCACCGAACCGGCGGCCGCGGCGACATGGCCGACCACCTGTTCGGGACGGCTCTCGCCGGGCCGCATGTTCTCCTCGGCGCGGGCCAGCACGTTCAGCGCCAGGTCGAAGAGCTCGACATGGACGTAGGTCTCCGCGATGTCCACGCCGATCAACGCGCCCCCCGATGCGTTGACGGCCACCAGGCCCCGCGGGCGGCCACCCGCCGAATCCTCGAACCCGACCTCGGTGATCATGCGGAGGTCGAGCAGCTCGCCGACGAGGGTGGCGACGGTGGCGAGCGAGAGACCGGTGGCGGCCGCGAGCTCCTGCCGGGAGGTGGGCGAGGCGGCGATGATCTGACGCAGCACCTCGTAGCGGTTCGCGGTGCGGATGTCCCGTGATGTGCCGCGCTTCATGCCAGCGTGCCCCCTCATCCCTTCCGTGCCTCTGCGTGGCGGGCGGGCCCGCGCTGCGACGGCACCGGCGCCGCGCCAGGCTATGGGCTGCCGAACCGTTCGACAAGGGGTTAGGAAAGGGGCTTTATAAAGTCGCCCGGAGTCGCGTGCTCAGCCTGCCAGGACGTCCCGCACGAAGGCGTTGGTGAACTTCCCGGCCGGATCCAGCACCCGCGCGAGGGCCGTGAAGTCGTCGATCCGGGGATACCGCCCGCGCACCACGTCGGCCGGCACCCCGAACACCTTGCCCCAGTGCGGCCGCGGCTCGAAGGGGTCCAGCGCGGCTTCCACCGCCCGCACCACCGGGAGAACGGCCGCCGTGTCCTCGACCCAGGTGAAGTGCAGCGCCACGGTGTCCCGCCCGTAGGAGGGGCTCAGCCACTGCTCGTCGGCGGCCACCGTACGCACCTCGCAGACCTGGAGCACGGGGGCGACCGTCTGCCGGATACCGTCGATCGCATACAGCGCCTCGGTGGCGTGCCGGCGCGCCAGCAGGTACTCGCTCTGCAGCTCGTTCCCGCTGCTCGGGGTGAACTCCGCCCGGAAGTGCGGCAGCCGCTCGTGCCACGGCCCCGGCACCCCGAACTGCTCCGTGCAGTTGACGGCCGGCATCCCCGGTACCGGATGCAGTGCCTCCACGGCCGGCGTGGCCCACGGGAAGTCGGCGAGAGGCTCGTCCGTACGCCGTTTCAGCCACACCTGCCGGAAGCCGGGCGCATCCCAGTCGGTGAACAGGCTGACGCTGTACGCCGCCCCGGCGACCGTCTCGAAGTCCAGTCCTTCCAGAGGCAGTTCGGTGAACGTGTGCTGCTCGACCTCATAGCCCGGCTGCAGATCGAGGACGAGCGCGGTGACCACGCCGAGCGCGCCCAGTGAGGTGACGGCCCCGCCGAACCGCCGGTCGCCGCGTCCGATGACGACGGTCGAGCCGTCGGCGGTGACGATCTCCACCTCCCGTACGGCCGAGGCGAGCGAGCCGTTGCCGACCCCCGACCCGTGGGTACCGGTGGCCACCGACCCGGCGACCGAGATGTGCGGAAGGGAGGCCATGTTCGGCAGCGCGAGCCCGCGCTCGTGCACCCGGCGCGCCAGCTCGGCGTACCGGACCCCGCCCGCGACCCGCACGGTCCGGGCCGTCGTGTCGACGTCGACCTCACCGGCCAGCGCGCCCAGCGACAGCAGCACCCCGTCGACGCCGGGCTCGGCGATCTCGTTGAACGAGTGCCCGCTGCCCAGCACCCGCACCCGCCCGCTCCCCGCCACCAGCGAGCGGAGCGCGTCGAGAGAACGCGGACGGTGCAGTTCCCTGGCGGCGAAGGTGATGTTGCCGGCCCAGTTGGTAACGGTTTCGGTCATGCGACTGCTCGCCCCTCCCGAGGAGATCGAGAACCCGGAATTCCCAGGTGGAACCTACCTTGCCCGCAACACGAGGCCCCCGCCCCCACCACCGCGCGGTCGGGGGCATACCGTGAGGAGTCGTACGCCTGAGCCGGGAGGAGAGACGGATGGACAGCCGTACCGCGCTGGTCGAGGATCTGATGGAGCGGTTTCCCCATGTTCCGCGGGAGGCCGTCTTCAAGGAGGACCTGCTGCGCGGAGGCGTGGCCTTCGACCCCTCCGCCCTCAGTGACAACGAGTCGGGCGAGGTCAAACCGAAGTCCTACTTCATCTTCTCCTTCGACCACGGCACCCTGCCCGAGCTGGGCGAGGCCGCGCTGCGCCGTCCGCCGGAGGAGATCATCCTCACGGGAGGCCCCTACGACCTGCGGCGGACGGTCGTCTCGGTCCGGGTGAATCCGTCCTCTCCGTACCGCGTCGCGGCGGACGACGAAGGTCTGCTCGGGCTGTACCTCGACGGAAAGCGCATTGCCGACGTCGGCGTGCCGCCGATGCCGGAGTACTACCGGCACAAGCTTTCCAACGGGAAGTCCGTCATGGAGGTCGCCCCGACGATCCAGTGGGGTTACCTGATCTATCTGACCGTTTTCCGGGTGTGTCAGTACTTCGGCGCCAAGGAGGAGTGCCAGTACTGCGACATCAACCACAACTGGCGCCAGCACAAGGCGGCCGGCCGGCCGTACACGGGCGTGAAGGACGTCGAGGAGGTCCTCGAAGCCCTGGAGATCATCGACCGGTACGACACCCAGAAGGCGTCCACCGCCTACACCCTCACCGGCGGCGCGATCACCAAGACCGTCGCGGGCCGGGACGAGGCCGACTTCTACGGTCACTACGCCAAGGCCATCGAGGAGCGCTTCCCGGGCCGCTGGATCGGCAAGGTCGTCGCCCAGGCGCTGCCCCGCGACGACGTACAGCGCTTCAAGGACTACGGGGTGCAGATCTACCACCCCAACTACGAGGTGTGGGACCGCCGGCTGTTCGAGCTGTACTGCCCGGGCAAGGAGCGCTACGTAGGCCGCGACGAGTGGCACAAGCGGATCCTCGAATCGGCGGAGATCTTCGGCGCGCGCAACGTGATCCCCAACTTCGTCGCGGGGGTGGAGATGGCCGAGCCGTTCGGTTTCACCACCGTGGACGAGGCCATCGCCTCCACCACGGAGGGCCTGCGTTTCTTCATGTCGCAGGGCATCACGCCGCGCTTCACCACCTGGTGCCCGGAGCCCACCACCCCGCTGGGCAAGGCCAACCCGCAGGGTGCGCCGCTGGAGTACCACATCCGGCTGCTGGAGGCCTACCGCGCCACCATGGACGAGTTCGGTCTCTCCTCGCCTCCCGGCTACGGACTGCCCGGACCCGGCCGCGCGGTGTTCTCCGTCAGTTCCTTCATGGACAGCCTTCCGGCAGAGGACTCGGCGACCGTATAGTCCGCGCAACGGTCACCACGGTCCGCGAAACAACCCGCGGAACAACCCGCGGAACGAGGCGCGGGACAAGGCGCGAAGCAGTCTGCGAAAAAGTCTGCGAAACCGGTGTCGAAACTTGGCGTCGGGAGTGAACGCAGGGCGGTCCGCGTCCGTACTGGAGGCCGGAGTACCGGGCGCGGCCGTCTTCCCGGCGTCCCGTTCAGCTGTCTGTCCTGCTGTCCTGACATGACATCTGAACAGGGCGCTTGTCAGTTGTGTTGGAAACGTGAAAAGCTCTGCCCCTGCCGCGAGGTTCCCCCCAACTCCATTGCCGTCATGGTGAGTTGACCTCGCTTGTGGATGCAGGAGACTCATGCCCGACCTGCCGACCCCGAAGGACGCCGCCGAGGCCGCGCTGTTCTCCGAGTGCTGGGACGCCGTCCTGTCGTACGCCGACCTGTGCACGTCCGGCTCGACCGCGGCGAACCAGCTGGCCCGTGAGGCGTTCGCACTCGGCATACGCGAGGCCCGCGCCGCCGAGGACGGTACCGCACGAGGTGCCGGCCGTCGCTCCTCCCGGCTGCCCCGGATCCCGCTGCTGCTGACCGCCGTACGCACCACGGCCGCCACCTGGGAGGCCCGGGGACAGGGCCACAAACTCGACCCCGATCTGCGCCTGTGGCTCAACTCCGACAAGGCCGCACGGTACGTCGGACCGCCCCTGAGCCGTCCCATCGCCCTGCGCGGGCTGCGTGACATGCAGGAACCCGACGCCGCTCTGCTCTGGCTGGCGGAGGTGGAGGCGCTGCCGCTGCAGGCCGTGGTCCGCAGGCAGGGCCTCGACCCGACCGCCGCCGTGGAGGAGCTGAACCAGGTCCGCGGACTGTTCCGGGACCGCTGCCACCGCAACCATCTCGACACGCCGATGGACGCGGAGTGCCGCAGCTACGTCCGGCTCCTGGACGCCGTCACCCGCTCGCCCGCCGCCGACACTCCCCCCGACCTCTCCCGTCACCTCGCCACCTGCGTGGAGTGCGCGGAGGCAGCCGCCTGTCTGCGGCTGCACGGGGGCGGTCTGCCCGCCGCTCTCGCCCAGGGCGTCATCGGCTGGGGCGGCCTCGCCTACCTGGAGCGCCGCCGCCGGGCCGCCGAGGTGCGCCTCGGCGCCGGACGCCCGGACGCGCCGGACGCGGAGGGCACGGCGGAGCAGGCCGCCGCGAGCAGGGCGCGCGTGCTGCGGGGCGGCATGCTCGCCGCCGCCGTCCTGGTCTCCGTGGTGGCACTCGCCGTGTCGATGATGCCCGGCGACACCGGAGGCGGCAGCGGCGGCGAGAACGTCGCCCAGGGCAACCCCGCGGACAGCACCCCGGTGGCCGGTCCCGGCTCCGTCCTGCCGTCCGCGGATCCCGCCACCTCCGCCGCGCCGTCCTCGTCCCGCCCCGCGGCGTCCGCGAGCGGTACGCCCTCGGCGACCGGCGGCAACGACGCCGGGAAGCCCGACCCCGAGCCCCAGGGCACCTCCTCGGCCACCGCCGGTGCCGGGGGAAGCGAGGAGACGGCGGCCTGCGAGGCCACGTACGACCTCGTCAACCAGTGGCCCGACGGCTTCCAGGCCACCGTCACCGTCACCACCGCCGTGACGCTCGACGACTGGCGCGTGGCCTGGTCCTTCCGTGACGGTCAGAAGGTCGACCAGATGTGGGACGCGAGCCTCGCCCAGGACGGCTCGCGGGTCACCGCGACCGCCGCCGACTACAACAGGTCCGTCTCCGCGAACGGCACGCTCACCTTCGGGTTCCTCGCCTCCTGGCAGAACAAGAACAGCGCGCCGTACGCGTTCACCCTCAACGGGAAGACGTGCACGAGCTCTTGACGCCCGACCGCTGAACCGGGCACCGACGGAGGTCGCTGAACCCGGCACCGACGGGCGTCGCTGAGCCGGGCACCGACGGAATGCGGAAGCCGAGCGCAGGACGGAGAGGGGGCGGGGTTCTCGGCCCCTCTCACCCTCTCCCTCTGCGCGTCCGAGGCCTCTGTGCGCGAAGGGCGATCCACCGTGCGCGAGGCCGTTCCGGGTGATCCGGGACGGGTGCGGCCGCCGCGTCGGCCACGCGCGCGAGTCGATGTCGGCGAGCGGGCCGGAAAAGGGGTGGCAACCGGTTTACCGCGCCCCTATTCTGAGTGAGCTTTGTGCGCGGCCGACGGCCGCGCTGTCAGCCGTGTGAGGAACCTGAGGAACGGGAGGTGTGACCGATGACTGTCGCCGAGAAGGGTGCTGTTCGCAGCGACCAGACGTTCGTTCACTCCACCTCCGCGGTCTCCGGCTGACCACTTCTTCCGTCTCGCCTGCGCGAGCGCTGCCGGGGCCGCCCCTGTGAAGGGTCCCCCTTGCATTCCTCATCCGTTTCCCCTGCTTCCTCTGCTTCCACCTCCCTTTCCTCCCCTTCGGGTTCGCCGTCGCCTCTCGCCGCGTACGGCTGGGACGCCGACCGGGAAACCGAGTTCGCCCCTTACGCCGAGCGGGGCCTGCTGCCCGGCCGCGTCGTGCGGGTCGACCGTGGGCTGTGCGATGTCGTCACCGCGGCGGGAGTCGTGCGGGCAGACACCGAGTTCGTCGTTCCCCGTGATCCGCTGAAGGTCGTGTGCACGGGCGACTGGGTCGCCGTCGACCCCGAGGACGCCGATCCGCGGTACGTACAGACACTTCTGACGCGCCGTACGGCCTTCGTACGTTCCACCTCCTCCAAGCGGTCCGAGGGTCAGATCCTCGCCGCCAACGTCGATCACGCCGTCGTCGCGATGTCCCTGGCCGTCGAGCTCGACCTCGGCCGCATCGAGCGCTTCCTGGCGTTGGCCTGGGAGTCCGGCGCCCAGCCCGTCGTCGTGCTCACCAAGGCCGACCTGGTGCCCGACCCGGTCGCGCTGTCGTACCTGGTCGAGGACGTCGAGGCGAGCGCCCCCGGGGTGCCCGTGCTCACCGTCTGCGCGCGCGACGGCGACGGCGTCGAGGAGCTCGCCGCGCTCCTCGGGCGGGGCACCTCCGTGCTGCTCGGGGCGTCCGGCGCGGGCAAGTCGACACTCGCGAACGCGCTCGTCGGCGAGGACGTGATGGGCGTCCAGGCCACCCGCGACATGGACGGCAAGGGCAGGCACACCACCACCACCCGCAACCTGCTGCCGCTGCCCGACGGGGGCGTCCTCATCGACACGCCCGGACTGCGCGGTGTCGGCCTCTACGACGCCGGCACCGGGGTCGGACAGGTCTTCGCGGAGATCGAGGAGTTCGCGCGGGACTGCCGTTTCCACGACTGCGCCCACGAGTCCGAGCCGGGGTGCGGGGTGCGGGCGGCCCTCGAGGACGGTCGGCTCCCCACACGCCGTCTGGAGAGCTATCACAAGCTGGTCCGTGAGAACCAGTGGATCGTCGCCAAGTCCGACGCCCGCATGCGCGCCGACGTCCGCCAGGACTGGAAGCGCAAGCAGGCCGCCGGCCGGGCCGCGGGTGAGGCGAAGCGTGGGCGCGGGCCGTGGCGACCCGCTCCGCCTCGGTAACGCGTGTCCGATCCGGTAACGCGTGTCCGATCCGGTGACGCGCGTCTGTTCCGGAAGCGCCATCCGGTCTCGGTAACGCACACGTGGGGGCCGGAAACTCTTGCCTGCCGGGCAACCTGTTTCCGGTCCAACGTCACGTCCGATTTCCGCTAGCACCGTCTCTCCCGGGCGCGAAGACTGGAGCCCATGACGGACCAGGACACGCAGTACGAGGCGGTCCGCAGCAGGGATGCCCGTTTCGACGGCGAGTTCTTCTTCGCCGTCGAGACCACCGGCATCTACTGCCGGCCCAGCTGCCCCGCCGTGACGCCGAAACGCCGCAATGTGCGTTTCTTCGCGACGGCCGCCGCCGCGCAGGGCTCGGGTTTCCGGGCCTGCCGACGGTGCCGTCCGGACGCGGTGCCGGGATCGGCCGACTGGAACGCGCGTGCCGACGTCGTCGGCCGGGCCATGAGGCTGATCGGCGACGGCATCGTCGACCGGGAGGGCGTCACCGGGCTCGCCGCACGGCTCGGCTACAGCGCCCGCCAGGTGCAGCGGCAGCTCACCGCCGAGCTCGGCGCGGGACCGGTCGCCCTGGCCCGGGCGCAGCGCGCGCACACCGCGCGGGTCCTGCTCCAGACGACGGGCCTGCCGGTCACGGAGATCGCCTTCGCGTCCGGGTTCGCCAGCGTGCGCCAGTTCAACGACACCGTCCGGACCGTGTACGCGACGACCCCGACCGAACTGCGGGCCGCGGTCCGTGCGACCCGCCGTACCGCCACCCCGTCCGCGGGGATCCCGCTGCGGCTCGCGCACCGGGGCCCGTACCACGCGGGCGCCGTGTTCGACCTGCTGCGACGGGAGGCCGTGGCCGGGGTGGAGGAGGTGAGCGGGCCGCCCGGTGCGCGCACCTACCGCCGTACGCTGCGGCTGCCGTACGGCACCGGGATCGTCGCCGTGGACGAGCGTGCGGGTGACCCGGGCCGGGCCTCGGCCGTACACCCGGGCGGGTGGCTGGACGCCCGGTTGCATCTCACCGATCCGCGCGACCTCACCACGGCCGTCCAGCGGCTGCGGAGGCTGCTCGACCTCGACTCCGACCCCTACGCCGTCGACGGGCGGCTCGGCGCCGATCCGCGGCTCGCCCCGCTGGTCGCCGCCCGGCCCGGGCTGCGTGCGCCGGGGGCCGCCGATCCGGAGGAGTACGCGGTGCGGGCGGTGGTGGGGCGGGCGGCCGCCGAGCGCCTCGTCCGCGCCTATGGCAAGGCCCTCGACGCACCCTGCGGGACCCTCACCCACCTCTTCCCCGAGCCGGCCGTCCTGGCGCAGTCCGAATCCGGGCCCGGTGCCGAGTCCGAATCCGGGCCTGGGTCCGAGTCGGGATCCGAGTCGGGGTCCGGACCTGACTCCGGGGCGGGGCTTGGCTCCGGATCCGAGGGGCCGCTGCGCGTCCTCGCCACCGCCCTCGCCGACGGCACCGTACGGCTGGACCCTGGGGTCGACCGGGACGACGCCCAGGAGGCGCTGCTCGCACTGCCCGGACTGGACGCCCGTACGATCGCGGAGATCCGTGCCCGTGCCCTCGGCGACCCCGACGTCGTGCCGCCCGGCGTGGACGTCCCCGACAGCTGGCGCCCCTGGCGCACCTATGCCCTGCACCACCTGCGCGCCGCGGAGGAACGATGACCGACCT
The DNA here is from genome assembly GCF_001426425.1 of Streptomyces sp. Root1310. Lineage (NCBI taxonomy): Bacteria > Bacillati > Actinomycetota > Actinomycetes > Kitasatosporales > Streptomycetaceae > Streptomyces > Streptomyces sp. Root1310. The sequence continues at coordinate 468,822 of NZ_LMEQ01000032.1, forward strand.
GACGTACTGGACCAGCGTGGAGAGCCCGCTCGGCCCCCTGCTGCTCACCGCCGACGCCGACGCCACCCTCACCTCCCTCTCCGTGCCCGGACAGAAGGGCGGACGTACCGTCCAGGAGGGCTGGCGGCACGACCCCGGGCCCTTCCGCTCCGCGGCGGAACAGCTCGCCGCCTACTTCGCCGCCGAGCTGAAGGATTTCCGGCTGCCGCTGCGCAGTGACGGCACCGAGTTCCGTGAGCTGGTGTGGAGCGCCCTCGACACCGTGCCCTACGGGGCGACCACGACCTACGGCGAGATCGCGGCCCGTGTCGGCGCCTCGCGGATGGCCGTACGGGCCGTGGGAGGGGCGATCGGCGCGAATCCGCTGCTGATCGTGCGCCCCTGCCACCGGGTGATCGGCGCCGACGGTTCGCTGACGGGATACGCGGGCGGGCTGGAGCGCAAGGTGCGGCTGCTCGAGCTGGAGGGGTCGATCGAGGAGCGGTTCCGGCCGCTCGCCTGATGGGGAGCCGACACCTTCAGACGGTCATCCGCAGAACTTTCACCCCCACAGAACCGTCCACAGCCATGCCCCCATGATCAACAGGCAGGTGAACAGCTCCGTGAGGACGCTGGAGCCGCCCGAGCGCATCGCCGTGCGCAGGGCCGCCCGGGCTTCGCCGTGACGGCCCAGGCGGAGACGTTCGGAGAGATAGATGCCGCCCATGAAGCCGGGGATCGCGCCGATCACGGGGAGCAGGAAGAAGCCGAGGAACGCGCCGAGCCCCGCGTACGCCGCCATCCGGGGGGTCGCGCCGCTCTCCCGCAGCCGACGCGGTGGCAGCGTCCAGCGCACCACCTGCGACAGGAACAGCGCGACCGTGGCACCGACCAGCACGACCCAGGAGGCCGGCTGCGGATCCTCCAGCGCCCACCACAGGACCGCGGCCCACACCAGCCACGATCCCGGCACACCGGGCACCAGCACTCCGCACAGGCCGAGCAGGATGACCACTCCGACCAGCAGGAGTTGACCCACTCCCATCTGCCCAGGGTGCCCGAGTCAGGGAGAAAGCGCAGGTCAAGCCGTACGGGGCCGGGCGAGCGCCGACGCGTACGGTCAGTGCTCCCGGGCCACCCACCCCCGTTCGTACGCGTGCCAGCCCAGTTGCAGCCGGGTCGTCACTCCCGTCAGCTCCATCAGCCCCTTCACCCGGCGCTGGACGGTCCGCAGCCCGAGGTCGAGCTGCTTGGCCGCGCTCGCGTCGGTCATCCCGGCCAGCAGCAGGGACAGGATCTCCAGGTCGGTGGCGTCGGGACGGTCCGGGGCCTGCTCGGCCACGCCGGCCGCGCCTAGGCGCAGCGGCAGCGCCTCCCGCCACACCGACTCGAACAGGCCCGACAGCAGCTCCAGCAATCCGCTGGCGTGCACCACCAGCGCTGCGGGCTCGGCCGAGCGGCCGGTCAGCGGCACCAGGGCGAGCGAGCGGTCGGCGACGACCAGCTTCGTCGGCACCCGGTCCATCACCCGCACCTGTTCGTCCCGGCCCAGCGCGGCGGTCAGCTCCGCCATGCCGTCCGGCTGGTCGAGCACCGCCCGCTCCAGTACGACGCGGTAGCGCACCCCGCGAGCCGTCGCCCGCTCCTCGGCGTCGTTCTCGCCGCCCGTCACGGCCACCGGGGTGCCGGTGACCAGCGCACACACCTCCTCGCTCGCCCCGAGCTGGATCTGAAGGAAGCGCTGGGAGACGGCGGCGGCGCCCGTCACCACCTCGACCAGGTCGTGCACGGACGGTTCGGCGGCCGCCGCCCGGTACTCCTCGGCGAGCAGGGCCGCCGCCAGCTCGGCCTTCTCCAGCTCGTGCCGCTGCTGGGTGAGCAGCGCCCCCAGGGCGACGCCCGGAGGCGCGGCCACCCAGCGGCCGGGGCGACCAGAGGACTGCGCGGCGAGACCGTGCCGCTCCAGCCGGCGCAGCGCACGTTCGGTGTCGTGCTCGCCGAGGGCCAGCCGCCGCGCCAGGTCGGGCACGTCGGCGGCCCCCACGGACACCAGCGCCCGGTAGGCCGACTCGTGCGTCCCGTCCAGCCCTATCGCTCCCAGCATCGGGTGCTTCCCTCCTTCTGACGTCCCGTGAATGGCGGGAAACAGCCACGGCGTAAACCCGCCGCCGCACATCATCGCCGTACCGCCGGTCACTCTGCCAAGGTGTGGCCACGGCGGAAACACGTGATCATCCACTGATCATCCACAGCGGAGGTCCAGAAGCGCCGTACAGACTCGGGCCGGTCGGCCACGACGCCGCGGCCCGGAAACCTTTCGAGAACGTGATCCGACTCATGACGCGCAGGGGCGCATAGGGGATATGAGTCCGGGTCACCCCATGTCGCCGGGCGGTTCTCCCGTGGGGGGTGGAACCGCCCGGCGACCTTTGTCGCATCGTGCTTCGCACTGGCGTTCAGGGCGTCACTCGGCCCGCTGTTCGACACACGTGCGGTGGCGCATTTTCCGGATGCCCCGTTTTCATCCGGCCCGCGCAGTGGACAATCGGGGGCATGAGCCAGCAGGGGGGAAGGCCCACCGGTCACGAGGACGACTGGTGGGGGCAGTTGTACGACGATGCCACCGAGGACACGGGGCCCGCGCGCACCGCAGACTCCCTGGACGACCGTTTCGCCTCGGCCGCCGGAGCGGTGCGCACCGGCGGTGCGGGAGAGAAGGCGGGGACGCCGGACGACATCGGCGGCCCCGGGTCCACGGCGGCCCCGCGGAACCCGAAGGGCGCGGGCGACACAGGGGGCGACGACTCCGGCGGCGCCGACGCCCGCGGCGGCGCGGGACCGGTGCCGGCACCCCGTGCCGAGCGGTCCGGTTCCGCCGGGCAGGCCGACTGGTGGTCCGCGTCGTCCGCCACGAGGGCAGGGGCACCGCCGTCCCGGGAGCCCACCGTTCCGCCGCCGCGGAGCCGATCCGCCCCCGAGTCCGCCCCCGAGTCCGCTCCCGAGCCCGCCTCCAGCCGAGACGCCGGGTGGGACACCCCGTGGGATGCCGGGCCGGATGCCAGGCCGGATGCCGGGCAGGACCCCGAGCAGGCTGGTGCTGGTGCTGGTGCTGGTGCTGGTGCTGGTGCTGGTGCCGGTGGCGCTGCCGGTGCCGGACGCGATGGTGACGGGCGTGATGGCTGGAGCGACGCCGAGCCCGGCACCGGACGGGACTCCGGATCGGACTTCTGGCGGGACACCGGATCGGATTTCTGGAGGGACTCCGGACGGGGCGGCGGACGGGAGTCGGGACGGGGCGGAGGACAGGACACCGCCCGCGACGACATCGGGCGCAGTCCAGAGCGTGACGTCGTCGGGCGGGATGTCGTCGAGCGTGACGTCGTCGAGCGGAATTCCGGTGCCGGTGCCGGTGCCGGTGCCGGTGCAGGCGCCGCGGAGACGGACCGGGGTGCCGGCAGGCAGGGGCGGCACCGCGCTCCCTGGGAGCCGCCGCCGGCCACGCCCTCCGGTCCTACGAACTTCCCGCCCCGCCCGCTGCCGCCGGGATTCGCCGAGCGGCCGCCCCACGACCCCACCCCGTCCACCGCCGAAGGCCTCGCGTCGACGGACACACCCCCCGAGGCTTCCGAACCTCCGGCGCCGTCCGCCCCTCCCGCGCCGCCGTCCACCCCGCCCGCACCGCCGACGCGCTCACCCGCCGGACAGGCGACCGCGGCCGCAGCCGGCGAGGGCACCGGGCCGGCCTCCTCCGCCGCGCCGCCCCCACCGCCCCCGGTGCCCCCCGTGCCGGCCCACGCGCCGCCGCCCCCACAGGCCCCCACCACCTCCGTCGACGGTTCGGCGGCCCCCCTGTACGCGGAGGACCCCGCACCCGCGCCCGAGCGCGAGCCGGACGCCGAACGCGCCCCCGTCTCCCCGAGCACCTCCCCACCGGGTCATCCGCCCACCGTCCCCGGCCTGCCCGCCCTGCCCGCCGTCCCGCCGTCGTCCACCTCCAAGGACTACGTCGGTTCGGGGCCGCCCACCTACGACGCCGAGCCCACCGCTCTACCGCCCGCCGACCCGGACGACCTCGCCGATCTCGTCGCCGACACCGTCCTGGACGGCGCCCGGTACGGAGTCTGGGCACTGCGGGCCGCGTCGGTGCGGGGGGATTCCGCGCGGTACCGGGGGGAGCCGCGCCGGGACTCGTTCCTCACCGCCCGCTTCGGCGCGGGGGAGCAGGCGCTGATCCTGGTCGCGATGGCGACCGGTGCCCGGGCGACCCCGGGCGCGCATCGGGCGGCCGCCGAGGTGTGCCGGTGGATCGGGCGGGCCGTGGGCAGCAGTCACGTCCGGCTCGCCGAGGACATGAGGGCGGCCAGGCGCGGAGATCTGAAGTCGGGCCTGCACCGGCTCACCGACCGCAGCCTCGGCCGGCTCCGCGCCAGCGCCGCCGAACAGGGCCTGGAACCGGAGGAGTACGCGGCCACCCTGCGCTGTCTGCTCCTGCCCGCCGACCCCGCCTGCCGTACACGCGTCTTCTTCGGCGTCGGCGCCGGCGGCCTGTTCCGGTTGCGCGACGGTGTGTGGCGGGACATCGAGCCGCAGGTGGGCGAGGTGGCCGGCGCACCGGTCGTCGGGTTCGGCTCGTTGCCGGCCGAGACGCCCGACGGTGACCGGCTCACCATGGACCTGGGCATCACCACGCCGCCCAACCCCTACGACCCGGACCCCGGACCGCCCCGCGAACCCTTCCGTTTCCGTGCCTCCGTAGCCCGCCCGGGTGACACGCTCCTGATGTGCACGGACGGCATGGCCGAACCCCTGCGCGGGGAGCGGGAGCTGTCCGCGTACCTCGCGGGACGCTGGTCGGGCCCCACTCCGCCCGGCCTCGCCGCCTTCCTCGCCGACACCCGGGTCAGGGTGAAGGGCTACGCCGACGACCGCACGGCGGCGGCCGTCTGGGAGGCGTAACCGAGTCGCCGCGGCCACTGTGGAGTCAAGGACCCGAGGAGACCGAAGGGGTGCGTCGATCCATGGCCAAGCAGAACGTCGCGGAACAGTTCGTGGACATCCTCGCCCGCGCGGGGGCGCGGCGCCTCTACGGTGTCGTGGGGGACAGCCTCAACCCCGTGGTGGACGCGGTGCGGCGCAACCCCGCCATCGACTGGGTTCACGTCCGGCACGAGGAGACGGCCGCCTTCGCCGCCGGTGCGGAAGCCCAGATCACCGGGAAGCTCGCGGCCTGCGCGGGGTCCTGCGGGCCCGGCAACCTGCATCTCATCAACGGCCTCTACGACGCCCACCGCTCCATGGCCCCCGTGCTGGCCCTGGCCTCGCACATTCCGTCCAGCGAAATCGGTCTCGGTTATTTTCAGGAAACCCATCCCGATCAGCTGTTCCGCGAGTGCAGCCACTACAGCGAGATGATCTCCAGCCCGAAACAGATGCCCCGGCTGTTGCAGACCGCCATCCAGAACGCGGTCGGGCGCAGCGGCGTCAGCGTCGTGTCGCTGCCCGGTGACATCGCCGACCGGCCCGCGCCCGAGAAAGCCGTCGAAAGCGCTCTTGTCACCGCCCGGCCCACCGTCCGCCCCGGCGACGCCGAGATCGACGCGTTGGTCGCGATGATCGACGAGGCCGACAAGGTCACGCTGTTCTGCGGCAGCGGCACGGCCGGCGCGCACGCCGAGGTCATGGAGTTCGCCGGGAAGATCAAGTCCCCGGTGGGGCATGCGTTGCGGGGCAAGGAACACATTCAGTACGACAATCCGTACGACGTCGGGATGAGCGGCCTGCTCGGCTACGGGGCCGCGTACGAGGCCACCCACGAGTGCGACCTGCTGATCCTGCTCGGAACCGATTTCCCCTACAACGCCTTCCTCCCCGACGACGTGAAGATCGCCCAGGTCGACGTACGCCCGGAACACCTCGGCCGACGATCGAAACTGGACCTCGCCGTATGGGGCGACGTACGGGAGACCTTGCGCTGTCTCATCCCGCGGGTGCGGGCCAAGGACAACCGGCGTTTCCTCGACCGGATGCTGAAGAAGCACGCCGACGCGCTGGAGGGGGTGGTGAAGGCGTACACGCGGAAAGTGGAGAAACACGTTCCCATCCATCCGGAGTATGTCGCCGCCGTCCTTGACGAACTCGCCGACGAGGATGCCGTGTTCACCGTCGACACCGGTATGTGCAACGTCTGGGCCGCCCGCTATCTCACCCCCAACGGCCGGCGTCGTGTCATCGGCTCCTTCTCGCACGGCTCCATGGCGAACGCGCTGCCCATGGCGATCGGTGCCCAGTTCACCGACCGCCGCCGGCAGGTCGTGTCGATGTCCGGCGACGGCGGATTCGCCATGCTGATGGGCGACTTCCTGACGCTGGTGCAGCACGACCTGCCGGTGAAGGTCGTGCTGTTCAACAACTCGTCGCTGGGCATGGTCGAGTTGGAGATGCTGGTCGCCGGTCTGCCCTCGTACGGCACGACCAACAAGAACCCCGACTTCGCCGCCGTCGCCCGCGCCTGCGGTGCCCACGGTGTGCGCGTCGAGAAGCCCAGACAACTGGCCGGCGCGCTGAAGGACGCCTTCCGGCACAAGGGCCCGGCCCTCGTCGACATCGTCACCGACCCCAACGCGCTGTCCATCCCGCCGAAGATCAGCGCCGAGATGGTAACCGGTTTCGCGCTCTCCGCCTCGAAGATCGTTCTCGATGGCGGAGTGGGCCGGATGCTGCAGATGGCCCGCTCCAACCTGCGCAACGTGCCCCGGCCGTAGGAGGGTGGCGGCCGGTCGGGTGGGTCAGTCGCCGGTCGGGACCCACCGACGTTCGCCGTCCTCGGAGCCGTACCAGTAGCGCGGCAGCCCCTTGATGCCGCTCGTGCGGAACGGGCGGCCGCGGTCGTCGATACGGACCGTGCCGGTGCGGCCCTGGGACGACCAGTCCAGTTCGAGGTACCAGTCGCAGGCGCACGACTCGGTCCGTGCCGTGACCAGCAGCACCTCGGGGTCGGTGCTGGACACGCGGTAGGGCAGGCTCACCGCCGGGATCGGCGTGCCCGCGTCGTTGCCGGCGACGGAGTGCGCCACGGGACGGTCCTTGTCCAGGTCGACCGCGAAGTAACGCCTGCTGAGGGAACCGCCGCAGCCCTGGTCCATGGCGTACGCGGTGCCCGGCGTGGGTGCGGCCCGACCGACGACCCGCACGCGCAGCGCCGTCAGCACGACGGCCGTGGAGGTGCGGCCCTGCACCGAGATCTCCACGTCGGTCTCCCGCCCGTGCACCGCTCCCTGGGCGGTCGCCCAGGGGCCGGCGTCCTGCTCCGCCGGGGGCGGCGGAACCTGCGCCGGAGGCTTGTCGATGACGTAGTCGTGACTGCAGCCGAGGGCCCAGATCTGTGAGTCGACGGTCCAGGCGAGCGGTATGCCCGCCGCGGGTTTCGTGGCCTTGCCGCCGGCCGGGGAGGTGTCCGGGGCGGGGGAGCTCCTGGCGGGGCGGGCGGACGGGGACCCGGTGCCGGGTGCGGGGGAGGTGGTCGAGCCGACTCCTGGCGTCGGCGAGTGCGACGGCACCGTCGTCCTGGGCACGGCCGTGGCGGAACCGGAGGACCGGCCGACGTCGCCGGAGGCCGCGGGGCGGCCGCCGCCGGGCAGCGCGGACAGTGTTCCCAGGGTGGCGAGCAGCGCGCAGGAGACACCGACGGCGACCGTGATGCGCCGGCGGCGGTACCAACGGCGAGGCGGTACCTGGTTTCCGTCCGGTTTCCGGGCTTGCGTGCCTGCCGTGGGAGGGCGTGCGGTTTCTACCGGTGTTGCGGAGGGTTTCTCGGTCTCCGAGGGCGTTGCGGTTTCCGGTGTTTCCGGCGCCCCGGTTGGTGCCGGCGTTTCCCGAGTTGTACGCGTTGCCGGTGTTAGCGGCGTTCCCCGTAAGGCTGCCGTTCCTGGTGTTTCCGACCGTTCGTAGGCCGCATGTGTTTCCCGGACGTCCAGGGCTTCCGGTGTTTCCCGGTGTTCCGGCGCTGTCTCCGAAGCCGCCGTGGTCCGGGCCCGCTGACGGGCCGCCACAGCTCGCAGCCACCGACGGTGCAGTTCGAGGCGTTCCTCCGGTGTCGCCCCGCAGAACTCCGCGAGCCGTTCGACGGGGGCGAAGTCCTGGGGAACCGCTTCCCCGGCGCAGTACCGGTGCAGCGTCGAGGTGTTCATGCCGAGCCGACGGGCCAGGGAGCCGTAGCTGCGCTCCGTGCGCCCCTTCAGTTCCGTCAGCAGCGCCGCGAACTCCGTCACATCGGTCACGCCGTCGTCGGTCGGCACCGTTCTCCCTGTGTTCGTCCGGCCCGGCGGTCATCCCAGGCACTCATATACCTGCACGTCAGATGGGCTGGGATGGTTCCACCTCGGCCGATCGGGCGCTGACCGTTGCACCGGGCCGCCCGTACCGCCGATGCTCTTGGTGTCGCACCGACCAGGGCCGGACCGACCAACCGGCGTCGTGGTGACCACCCACAGCAATGCACTCACTCACGGGGGACACCCATGTCCAAGCGCACCCGAGCCGGCACGCTCACCGGGCTCACCGCACTCACGGCCGCGGGCCTCGCCCTCGGCACCGTACTCGCCGTACCGGCGGGCGCCGCCACCCCGCGACCGCCGGGTTTCCTCTCGGCCGCCGACCTTCCGCCGCACCCCGGCTCGTCCTGGACGGCCGGGAGGATCACCGCCGGCGCGTCCCCGGACGTGGAGGTGGACCGCTGCCTCGGCACGGCGCTGGGCGACGGCCGGGACTCCTGGTACCGGGACTTCCGGACCGACCTCGACGCGAGCGCCCGCCAGGTGAGCGTCGTACTGCCGAGCGTCAGCGCGGCGAAGGGCCGGTTCGCCCGGGTGAACCAGGACATCAAGTCCTGCCCCGCGTGGATCGAGCAGGCCGACCCGGAGGTCGAGGCCACGCTCAAGGACTACGGGAAGCTCGACGTGGAGGAAGGCGCCCACGTCTACGGCCTGCACACCGAGACCTCCTGGGGCGCGACCGACATCCGCCTCCTCTCCGTCGGCCGGGACGGTACGACGGTGACGGTCGTGGACTGGGGCCGGCTGGGCGACTTCGGCGACGCCCCGGTGAAGGCCTTCAAGAAGACGACCGTCAGGGCCGTCAACAAGCTTCACTGACACACGACCACCGAGGAAGAACCGGGGCCGCCGCCCTCCCGCCACGGGGGTCGGGAGGGTCGGTGGCCCCGTATGACCACCAGCACACAGCCACCAGTCGGGCCGTACAGGCCGCACACAAGAGACACACGGGGAACACGCACATGATCAGCGACAACAGCACGGCCGGTAGCAACGACACGGTCGGCAAGAGCAGCAGCAACCGTTTCCGTAACGCCCGCCGCCGTACCGCTCTGGCGGCCGGGCTCGCGCTGGCCCTCGGTCTCGGCGTGACGGCGCAGGCCTCCGCCGGCAGCCCGCGCAGTGTGAGCGGCAAGCCGTCCGACAACATCACGCGCATCGCCGACTTCTACGGTGCCTACACCGACGCGGTGACCGACGAGGGCGGCGGCAAGCTCGCGGACGAACTCCGCAAGCACTACCTCACCCCCGCCTTCCAGAAGGAGCTGGCGGCCTGGGAGGACAAGAACCATGCCGACGGCGTGCTGCGGGCGCAGAACGTCCCGCTCGCCTGGAAGGTCACCGACAACGGCACGGCGAACTACACGGAGGCCGTCGTCACGCTCACCTGGGGCAGCGAGACCACGCAGCTCATCGTCGACATGACCCGCGGCACCCACAAGATCTTCCACATCGGCACGAAGGGAGTCGAGGCCGGCTAGGGCTCGTCCGGCGGCTCACGGGCCGAGCCAGGGCGCGCGGCCGCGGCCGCGCGCCCTGGAGGACCGAGGCGAGGGCAGGCCGGTGCCCTAATCGTGTTGACCGCCACCGGCAGGCGGTGCTGGAGTCGGCAGGTGGACAGCATCCCCGCCAACCGGCGGCTCTGGAACCGGATCAGCAGCGCCTACCAGCACGAGCACGACCCGCAGATCGGCGCCGCGCCCCGGCTGTGGGGCATGTACTCCATCCCCGACGCGCACCTGCACGTCCTGGGCGACGTCACCGGCAAGCGCGTCCTCGAACTCGGCTGCGGCGCCGGCCAGTGGTCCAGGGCGCTCGCAGCCGAGGGCGCCACCGTGGTGGGGCTCGACCTGTCCGAAGCCCAACTCGCCGCAGCGGCCCGCGCGATGGGAGCGGCCCGCTACCCGCTGGTGCAAGGCGCCGCCGAACAACTCCCCTTCGCCACCGGCAGCTTCGACCTGGTGTTCTGCGACTTCGGCGGGCTCAGCTGGGCGCCCCCGCACCTGGCCGTCCCGCAGGCCGCACGCGTCCTGGACCGGGGCGGGCGCCTGGTGTTCAACGTCGCCAGCCCATGGTTCGAAGCCTGCTACGACGAAGCCGCCGGCCGCGTGACCACGACGCTGCAGCAGGACTACTTCGGGCTGAACACCATCGCCGAAGACGACGGTGCGACCAGCTATCAGCTCACCTACGGCGACTGGGTCAAGGTCCTGCGCGGCGCGGGTCTCGTCATCGACGACCTCATCGAGGCGCGGCCCGAACCCGGCACACCCAACGGTTACAACGAAACCGACCCACCCGACTGGGCACACCGCTGGCCGGCGGAACTGCTCTGGGTATCCCACAAGCCGTAGGTTCCGCCGCGCCGAGACGTGAGGGCCTCCCCTCGCCGGACAGGCCCCAGGTCCCACCGCCCCGACATGAGCGATACCGGCGTCGGTGCGTCGGTGCGTCGGTCCGGTGGTCCGGTGGTCCGGTGGTCCGGTCCCACCGACTTCCGGTGGTCCAGCGGTTGTTCGGTCGTCCGGCCGGACGGATGCCGGACGGATGCCGGTACGCGGCACGGCTCGTGGTGGCGTGCGGGGAATCCACGGATCGAGGGGCGGTTCGATGGGCGGTCCGTCCAACCCTGTTCCCCGCCAGGGCCGTTCACGCACCGGTGGATTCCGGCCAACCTCAGCGGCCGCGCGAGGGCGCATTCGGCGCGGTGGCGTGGTGCAGGTCGGCGGACGGGGCGGTGGGGGCGGTAGCTGCTGCCCCAGTCCTTCCTTGCATACGGCCAGGTAGGTAGGGGCGAGTCGGTGGACGGGCCGCTGTCCGGCGGTCGGCCCGCCGCCTCGGCGCGTAGCTTCGGAGACGGTCGGGACGGCCGGGGAGGCGGCCGTATCGCACCGTGGATACGCCGGCTCACTCCCGCTCGCGAGGGAGGCTGACGGGCAGGTGCCGTTGCGCGGGTGCACGCCCCCCGAAGAAGCGTCGGCGCTGTCGTACGGCAGCCCCTTCGCCCGGAATCCGGGCCGATCGCCCTCTACGTCCGGCGGCCCGCCCCTTGCCCCGGTGCCTCCCCGCCAAGCGGAACCGGCACGTCGACCAGGGCTTTCCCCGCCGGGCGCCGGTTGCGGAGGGATCAGGGGCGGCCGTACGGCCCGGTCCACCGGCACCGGCCTGTGCGGTGCGTACCACGCCGACGTCACCGACGTCACCCGCGGCCCAGGGGGCACGTGGCGCGCGGGAGGAGCGCGCCGTCACCGTGCTCACTCCGGTCGTGCTCGGGTGAGGGGCGGACACGTCGTGCGCGGCCGCCTCCCGTACGGCCCGAACAGTGCTGTCGTACGTCTCCCCGTTCCCGGCAGTTCCTGGACGCCCGCCCGAACATGGCCGAACACCCGGGCGTCGATGATTCGACATGACTGGCGCGGTGCCGACCGGGCAAGGATCCCCGTGAACGTGTTCGAGCAGGAGGGGAACCCACATCGACACGCGGGCGGGGGTCATGGAGAGGCAGGCACGGGGAAGCGGTCCGACGGCGATCGCGGGCACCTCGGCGACGAGACAGGCGGGGGAGAGCAGGACCGAGGACGTGGTGGAGCAGGACCGGCAGGACCGTGCGTCGCAGCTCAGTCGCAGACTCGGACGGGCCGACCTGAGGGCGGTGCCCGAGACACGGCGGGCGCTCAGGGAACTGTTGCGGGGCTGGGGGAGGCCGGGGCGGTCGGAGACGGCGGAACTGCTCACCAGCGAACTCGTCACCAACGCGCTCGTACACACCGACGACGACGCGGTCCTGACGGCGACCGTCTCACCGACCGGTCTGCGGGTGGAGGTGCGGGACTCCGTGGCCCACCGCCCCCGGCCGAGGGTGCCGAGCGCCGACGAGGCCACGCACGGCCGGGGTCTGGTCCTGGTGGAGTCCCTCGCGGACACGTGGGGGGTACGGGCGCAGGGCGGCGGCAAGGTCGTCTGGTTCGAGCTGGGCGCCGGAGCCGCGTGAGCGGAGGCAGCCGGGCGAGCCCGCGGGCGACCGTGGACCTGCGGCCGCCATGCGGCGGGCAGCGGGCAGCGGGCAGCGGGCAGCGATCGCCGGTCAACGCGCAACGGGCGCCGGGCGCCGGGCAACGGGAAGGGGGCGCGGCCTCGGCGGTCGCGCCCCCTTCCCATGCCAACTGATCACACGTCAGCCGAACTGCTGCTCCAGGTCCTTGAGCTTGCGCTCCAGGGAGTCGAGGCGCGGCAGGGCCATGGTGTCGTCCTCCGCGGTGAGGTCGACGGTGAGGGAGGAGTCAGAAGAGTGGCGTACGGGCTGCAGGGAGGGCCGTGAGCGTACGGGCAGCTGCTCCGCCGAGTTCGCTATGGCAGGCTCCGCGGACACCCGTTCGGCCGTGGCCGGCTCCAGGGCGGCCGGGGCCTCCACCTGGCGGCCACCACCGCCGCCACCGCGGCCGGGGAAGCGGCTGCCGTGGCCCCGGCTGATCGCCTTCAGCTGAGCACGCTCGACGCGGTGCTGCTCGCGGCGGCGCAGCTTCGTCTCCTCCTTGCGGGCCTTGTCCTCACGGACCTCCTCGACGGCCTCGTCCAGGCTGCGCACGTTCTCGAGCAGCATCAGCGACCAGGCCCTGTAGGTCTCGCGGGGGGCACGCGCCCAGCGCACGACGCGGATCTGCGGGAGCGGACGGGGCACGAGGCCCTGCTCGCGCAGCGCGGCCCGGCGGGTCTGCTTCAGGGCACGGTCGAAGAGCACGGCCGCCGAGAGGGACATGCCGGAGAAGAACTGCGGCGCGCCGTCGTGGCCGAGGCCCCTGGGCGCGTGCACCCAGTTGAACCAGGCGGCCGCGCCCGCGAACGTCCACACGAGTATCCGGGAGCCGAGTGCGGCGTCGCCGTGACTGGCTTCGCGCACCGCGAGCACGGAGCAGAACATGGCCGCGCCGTCGAGGCCGAACGGGACCAGGTACTCCCAGCCGTTGGTCAGGCCGAGGTTCTGCTGGCCGAAGCCGACCAGGCCGTGGAAGGAGAGGGCGGCGGCAACGGCCGCGCAGCAGAACAGAAGGACATAGGAGGCGGTGCCATATATGGCCTCCTTGCGCCTGCGGCGCTCCTCGGTACGCTCCCACGAATCGTCCGCGCTCGCATTTGCCCCGGAGGAGCGCTTGCCGCGCGCGAGCACCGCCACCGCCGCCAGCATGCCCAGGAGCAGTACGGCGCCGGGAAGCAGCCAGTTCAGCGATATGTCGGTCAATCTCATCAGGGGTCCCTTGCATTGGGATAGGGCGTAACGCCCGCCATAGTGGCGCAATCCCGCCGTCCCTCAGGGGGTTTCGGGGCAAGAGGCCGCCAAGGAAGTGCAAGGGGATGCCCAGGGCGACGTTCTGCTCGAACTGCCGCTTGAGGGGCGGGAGTTGAGTTCGAATAAGACTACCCGTACGGGTGGTTCCTCGGAAAGTTCCCGGGGCAAGTGAGGGAATTGTGAATTGCCCGTAACCCTGGGAGGAGTCTCGTCCGGGTGATCTTACGGGACGTCCGGCGATGCCCCGTCCCCCGGGGGCGCCTGAGGCCCCCTCAACTCGCGGCGGCCGCAGTGAGCTTGGTGACGCGGTCCGCGTCGCAGGTGCGCGGGCAGGTGGCGCAGGTGTCCTCGGGGCGCAGTGTGTAGAACATGCAGCAGCTCGCCCGGTCCCGGGTGGGCAGGGTCGCGCCGTCCGGGCCGGTCAGCTCGCGGAAGGACGCCGCGCCGACGTAGGGGCGGGTGGCGCCCGGCAGAAGCAGCTCCAGTTCCCGTCGCGCCCGGTCCTTCTCGCCCTCGCCGAGCAGTTCGGCGACGTACCAGAGGCTTTCGACGAGCTCGTCGGTCACCATGCCCCACAGGGCGCGGCCGCGGCGTCGCGCGGGGGGTCCGAATCCGGCGAGCACCGGCTCGTGGTGCTCGGCTATCGCGGCCCGCACCTCCGCGCGCAGCGCCTCCTCGTCCCGGACCACCCGGGCGCCGGGCAGCAGTGCCGCCGGGTCGCCCGGCAGACAGGCGAAGGAGGTGGGCGGCCGGACGGCCATCCGCATGCCGTCGCCGGTGCGGTCGTACGAGACGTGCGTCACGGGCAGGCGCGGCACCCGGCGGTGCAGGAACCAGGGGACGGTGATCAGCAGGCAGGCGGGCCAGGAGTACCGGTGCAGCCCGAAGCTCGCCACGACGTCCGGGCGGGCGGACCGTCCGTAGTCACGGACGACCTGGGCGTCGTCCCAGGCGAGGAAGGCCTCCAGTGCCGCCCCGCCCTCCGCGAGGTCGGCCGCCGCGACCCAGCCGCCACCCTGCGGAAACGGTTCCCCGTGTGCCAGCTCGGTGACGGTCAGCTCGGGGAAGACCTCCGCGAGGCGGGCGTAGGCCTCCGCTGTGGCCGACGGGGCTGTGGGCATGCCGGGACCGCCGTTTCCAGAGGAATTAAAGGTAGCCTAACCTTACTCAGTATGGTCGGGATTTGAACTGACGGCCAGTACGCCTAAGGTGCTTGACGGACGAGTAACAACCCGCCGTAATGACCCCAAGTACCGACAAGGCCGGAGGAGGCCCCGTGGAGCAGGGTGCGCAGGGCTCCACCGGTACCGGAACCCCGGCCGTACCGGGGGCCGAGGGCCGTGCCCGGGTCCCGGCGCAGTCACGGGGCTCCGCCGGGTACGGCGAGGACGCGGACCGGGAGAGATGCGGTCCGGCGGGTGCCGCGCGCGGTGAGCACACGCACAGCGAGCCCCCTGTTCCGCGCCCCCGGCCGGTGGTGCAGCGTGCCTCGGTGCGCGGCCAGATACTCGACGCCCTGCGCACCGCGCTCGTCGCCGGGGAACTGCTGCCGGGCGAGGTGTACTCGGCGCCGGTCCTCGGTGATCGCTTCGGGGTCTCCGCGACACCGGTCCGCGAGGCGATGCAGCAGCTCGCGCTGGAGGGCGCGGTCGAGGTCGTCCCCAACCGGGGCTTCCGGGTGATCGTGCGGGGCAAGCGCGAGCTGGCCGAGCTGGCCGAGGTGCGCGCGCTGATCGAGGTTCCCGTGATGCTGCGGCTCGCCCGTACGGTCCCCGCGGAGCGCTGGGCGGAGCTGCGGCCGGCCGGCGAGGCGGGCGTGCGCGCGGCGGCCTCCGGCTGCCCGGCCGCGTACGCGGAGGCCGACCGGGTCTTCCACCGGGCGGTGCTCGCCCTGTCCGGCAACGAGCAACTGGTCGGCGTGGCCGAGGAGCTGCACCGGCGCTCGCAATGGCCGCCGGCCGGCGTCCCGGTACGGCGCGGGCGGGCGGAGCTGATGGCCGACGCGGCGGAGCACATGGCCCTGCTGGAAGCGCTGACGGCCGGCGAGCCGGACCGGGCGGCGGCGCTGGTGCGCGGGCACTTCGCCGGCACACGCGGCTGAGCCGACCGCTGCCGGGCCGCGGCCCCGCCGCCCACTCGGCCCGGTCAGAGCGAAGGCGACCGCGCCGCCCCGCCTGAGCCCCCCCCGCTTGAGCGCCGCCCCGCCCGCGGGCAGCTCCGCCCCTCGATGCGCAGTAGCGCCTCATGTGCTCGGCCCATGGGGGCGGCACGTTCCCTCAAGTCGTGAGGGGGCCTCGCCCGCTCGAGCGGTCAAGAGGCCCCGCCCTCTTGGGCCGTGAGTGTGCGGGCACCCCGTCACGGCGCGCGCATCCGGGGGAGGGATGGGGCGGGAGCGGGAGCCGCAGCGGAGGCTCCGCGCTCGGCCGGGGCCGCGGCCGGATCCGCGCCGCACGCCTCCGCTCGGGCCCCGTCCTCAGACTCCGGACGGGCTGGGCGTCGGCGGCGGGGCCAACTGCCGTGCCAGCCAGGTCGGTACGCCGCCCAGGAGCCGGAACAGCCGTCGTGCCTCCTCCCGCAGCCGGGAGGCCTCCGGGTCGACCTCCGCGTCCGCCAGTGAGGCGAGCGCCGGGGCGGTGCCCACCAGGTAGCCCAACTCCTCCCGGATGCGCAGGGATTCGGCGAAGCCGTGCCGCGCCTCCGCCACCTCGCCGTCGCGCAGGGCGAGTCCGGCCAGATGGCGCCAGGTGAAGGACAGCAGCAGCAGGTCGGAGTGGGCCGCGGCGGCCGTGTGGGCGCGCCGGTAGGCGGCCCTCGCGGCCTGCGGGGAACGCGAGATGTTCTCCGCGAGCAGCCCCCGGCGGAAGTCCAGCAGTGCTCGTCCGGGCGCGTCCGGCGGGATCAGCGCCGCCGCCCGGCCGAGCGCGGCCCGCGCCTCGTCCACCCGGTCGCGCACGCCGTGCAGCGTGGCCGCGTAGGCAAGTTGCCCCCGTTCACAAGCGGCCGCGCCGCGCTCCTCGTCGTCGTGGGCCAGTGCCTCCGCCGTGCGCAGCGCGTCCTCGGCGTCCTGCCAGCCCTGCTCGGTGTACAGGCACCGTTCCACGAGCAGCGCGGCCCGCTGGACCGAGCCCGCCGCGCTGTCGGGCGGGAGCAGAGCCGCCGCGTCGGCCCAGCAGGCGCGCGAGCGCAGCCGCCATACCGCGGTCTGGAGGGGATCGTCACCTGAGGTCGTTCCGGTACCAGACATGGCGGTGTACGCCACGTTGCCCTCCCCGAGCGCGCCGTCGAGCTTTGAGTGGTGGCCGCATCTCAGCACGAATCGCGGGACCGGGCCAAGGGGGCGGGTGAAGGATTTCACAAAGTCGTGGGACTCCGCGCCCCAAAGGCTTCGACTCGTCGCGATCCGGGGGTGGTGACCGGTG
This sequence comes from Streptomyces sp. Root1310, assembly GCF_001426425.1. Lineage (NCBI taxonomy): Bacteria > Bacillati > Actinomycetota > Actinomycetes > Kitasatosporales > Streptomycetaceae > Streptomyces > Streptomyces sp. Root1310. The sequence goes on from NZ_LMEQ01000032.1 coordinate 485,834, forward strand.
TCGCCCCGGTGTCAGCTCATCCGCAGCGCCAGGAAGAAATCCAGCTTGTCCTCCAGCCGTGAGAGGTCACGGCTCGTCAACTGCTCGATCCGTCCGACCCGGTAGCGCAGCGTGTTGACGTGCAGGTGCAGACGGGACGCGCACCGGGTCCACGAACCGTCGCAGTCCAGGAACGCCTCCAGGGTCGGGATCAGCTCCGCACGGTGGCGCCGGTCGTAGTCGCGCAGCGGGTCCAGGAGACGGGCGGTAAACGCTTTCCGCACATCGTCCGGGACGAACGGGAGCAGCAGCACGTGCGAGGCCAGTTCCTGGTGGCCCGCGGCGCAGACCCGGCCGGGGCGGGCGGCGGCCACGCGGCGGGCGTGCCGTGCCTCCTCCAGGGCCCCGCGCAGCCCCTCGGCCGAGTGCACGGCCGCGCTGACGCCCAGCGTGAGCCGCCCGTCGCCGTCGAGGCCGGACGACAGCGGCTCGCGGACGGCCGCCAGCAGGGCGTCGGCGAGGAGGCCGGTCTCGGAGCCGTCGTGCTCGCTCGACACCGCCGGCAGCGGGACCAGGGCGATGGCCTCGTCGCCGGTGTGGGCCACGGCGATGCGGTCGGAGGGCTCGGGGCCGGTGGCGAGCGGGTCGACCAGGATCTCCTCCAGGAGCGACTGGGCGACCGGGCCGGCCGCCGGCCCGCCGTCGTCCCACTCGACACGGGCCACGACCACCTGCCAGTGCGGGGCGGCCCCCAGCCCCGGCAGCAGCACCGGCGCGGCCACCCGCAGGCGGGCCGCGATCTCCCCCGGGGCGGCGCCCGTCTGGACCAGCTCCAGCACCTCCTGCGCCAGACGTCTGCGCACCGTGCGCGCGGCGTCCCGGCGGTCCCGCTCGACGGCGATCAGCTGGGTGACGCCCTGCAGCAGGTCGAGGCGCTCGTCCGCCCAGTCCCCGGCGTCCGCCTCGACGGCCAGCAGCCAGTCCGACAGGACGCTCTCGCGCACGTCCCGCGATCCCTGGGCGGCCTGCGAGGCCCGTGCGGCCTGCGGGACGCGGCCGCCGCTGCCGATCGGGAACAGCGAGTACGTCGTATGGCCCATGATCACCCGGTGAGGTCCGCGCCGCCCGGTGCGGACGGCCGCCAGGTGCTCCGCCGCCAGCTTCGCGCACGCGTCGGGCGGCAGGGCCGGGCCCGCCGCCTTGGGGCCGGCGATGAGCCGTCCGGTGGGGGACAGGACCCAGGCCCGCAGGTCCAGGTCGGAGCCGAGCAGGTCCAGGACCACGTCCGGGCCGCCGCCCGCCGGGCCCGAGGTCATCATCCGGCGGTGCCGGTCCACGACGGCCGCGAGGTCCCCGGCACGCTCGCCGGACACCTGCCGTACGACGTGCTCGGTGATCGTCGCGAAGGCCACCGACTCGTGCACCGCGAACAGCGGGAGACGGTGCCGGGCGCAGGCCACGGCCAGGTCCTCCGGGACGGCACCCAGCTCCGCCTCGCCGGCCGCGAGCGCGGCCACCCCGGCCTGCACCAGGATCCGCACGAACGGTTCGGAGTCCGCCGCGTCCCGGCGCCACGCCAGGCCTGTCAGCACCAGCTCACCCCCGGAGAGGTAGCGGCTGGGGTCGCGCAGGTCGGTGGTCATGACACCCCGTACCGTGCGGTCCAGCTCGTCCTCGCCGCCGAGGAGCCTGAGGCCCAGCGCATCGGTGTCCAGCAGTGCGCGCAGCCGCATCTCGTCGCCGCCGTTCTTTGTCTCGAAAACTACGATGAATCCTGAAGGACGTGGTGGGAGGGGACCCGCCGTCGGCCCGGCCCGGGGGAGCCCGACCCGTGCGGCGGACTGTCACGAACCGCATTCTTCGGTGGCCAGGTCGTTTCCTACGTTTCCACAGGAAAACGAGGAGGTTACCGAGGACCTCCGTTCATACGAATCTACAAGATGCCCGGGCCGACCAGCCAACTCCTTCATGGTTTCCGTGACTGACCCGGTCGGAGCAAGGCGCTGTGTACTGGCCTCACTCCGCGTGAACACCACAGATACGAGCCGGGCCCGCCGCACCCGATTCTGGCTCGATACGACTCACGAGACTCAAGAGACGAAGAAGAGAGCCGGTCATGGACTTCCTTCGCCCCGCCAGCTGGGAGGACGCGCTCGCCGCCAAGGCCGAGCACCCCACCGCTGTGCCGATTGCGGGTGGCACCGATGTGATGGTCGAGATCAACTTCGACCACCGGAGGCCCGAGTACCTGCTCGACCTCAACCGGGTGGGTGACCTCTACGAATGGGAGGTCGGCGAGGAGAGCGTGCGGCTCGGCGCCTCCGTCCCCTACACCCGGATCATGGAGAACCTGCGCGCGGAACTGCCGGGCCTCGCCCTCGCCTCGCACACCGTGGCCTCCCCGCAGATCCGCAACCGCGGCGGCGTCGGCGGCAACCTCGGCACCGCCTCCCCGGCCGGCGACGCCCACCCCGCCCTGCTGGCGGCCGGCGCCGAGGTCGAGGCGGAGTCGGTGCGCGGTACCCGCCGGATCCCGATCGACGCCTTCTACACCGGCGTGAAGCGCAACGCGCTCGCCCCCGACGAGCTGATCCGCGCCGTCCACATCAAGAAGGCCGACGGCCCGCAGCAGTTCTCCAAGGTGGGTACCCGCAACGCCATGGTGATCGCCGTCTGCGCCTTCGGTCTCGCCCTGCACCCGCGGTCCAGGACCGTCCGTACCGGCATCGGCTCGGCCGCGCCCACCCCCGTCCGGGCGAAGACCGCGGAGGACTTTCTCAACGCGGCACTCGAAGAAGGCGGTTTCTGGGACAACGGAAAGATCATCGCCCCGTCGGTCGCCAAGCAGTTCGCGGACCTGTGCGCCGCCGCCTGCAACCCCATCGACGACGTCCGGGGGACGGCGAGTTACCGACGGCACGCGGTGGGCGTCATGGCCCGCCGCACGCTGACCTGGACCTGGGAGTCGTACCGCGGCACCCGCAGCACCGCGAAGGGAGCCGCGTGATGCGCGTCAACTTCACCGTCAACGGACGTCCGCAGGAAGCGGACGACGTGTGGGAGGGCGAGAGCCTGCTCTACGTGCTGCGCGAGCGGCTCGGACTGCCGGGTTCGAAGAACGCCTGCGAACAGGGGGAGTGCGGCTCGTGCACGGTCCGGCTGGACGGCGTCCCGGTGTGTTCCTGCCTGGTCGCCGCCGGACAGGCCGAGGGCCGCGACATCGTCACCGTCGAGGGGCTCGCGGACTACGCCAAGCAGCGCGCCGCGCACGGCGGTTGTGGAACCGGTTCCTGCGGCACGGCGGGCGCGTCGGACGCCTCCCCGGGCGAGGCCGACGACCGGCCGGCCGGGGGCGCCGACTCCCACACCGGCGAGGGAACCGAACTCGCCCCGATCCAGCAGGCGTTCATCGACGCCGGCGCCGTCCAGTGCGGTTTCTGCACTCCGGGGCTGCTGGTGGCCGCCGACGAGATGCTGGAACGCAACCCGAACCCGAGCGACGCGGACATCCGCGAGGCGCTCTCCGGCAACCTCTGCCGGTGCACCGGATACGAGAAGATCATGGACGCGGTCCGCCTGGCGGCCGCCCGTCAGGGAGAGGTGGTCTGACGATGCCTTCCCCCACTCGCGGCTCCGCACGAGCGGACGGCGCCCCCACCGGCGCTCCCCTCGGCACGCCCACCAAGGTCACCCAGGCCTCCCGGACCAAGGGCGGCATCGGCGAGTCCACGCTCCGCCCCGACGGCACGCTCAAGGTCACCGGCGAGTTCGCGTACTCCTCCGACATGTGGCACGAGGACATGCTCTGGGGCCAGATCCTGCGCTCCACGGTCGCCCACGCCGAGATCGTCTCCATCGACACCTCCGAGGCCCTCGCCCTGCCCGGCGTCTACGCCGTGATGACCTACGACGACCTGCCGACGGACGTGAAGAACTACGGCCTGGAGATCCAGGACACCCCGGTCCTGGCCCACGGCAAGGTCCGCCACCACGGCGAGCCGGTCGCGATCGTCGCCGCGGACCACCCGGAGACCGCCCGCCGCGCCGCGGCGAAGATCAAGGTCGAGTACCGCGAACTGCCCGTCGTCACCGACGAGGCCTCCGCGACCGCGCCGGACGCGATCCTGATCCACGAGGGCCGCGACGACCACCACATCGGTCACGTCCCGCACCCGAACATCGTCCACCGCCAGCCGATCGTCCGGGGCGACGCGGCCGCGGCCGCCGCGCGCGCCGACGTCGTCGTCCGGGGCGAGTACACCTTCGGCATGCAGGACCAGGCCTTCCTCGGCCCCGAGTCCGGTCTCGCCGTGCCCGAGGAGGACGGTGGCGTCCACCTCTACATCGCCACCCAGTGGCTGCACTCCGACCTGCGCCAGATCGCGCCCGTCCTCGGCCTGCCCGAGAGCAAGGTGCGGATGACGCTGTCCGGTGTCGGCGGCGCGTTCGGCGGCCGCGAGGACCTGTCGATGCAGATCCACGCCTGTCTGCTGGCCCTGCGCACCGGAAAACCCGTCAAAATCGTTTACAACCGTTTCGAGTCCTTCTTCGGCCACGTCCACCGCCACCCGGCGAAGCTCACCTACGAGCACGGCGCGACCCGCGACGGCAAGCTCACCCACGTCAAGTGCCGGATCGTCCTCGACGGCGGCGCCTACGCCTCGGCCAGCCCGGCCGTCGTCGGAAACGCCTCCTCGCTCGGCGTCGGCCCGTACGTCGTCGACGACGTCGACATCGAGGCCATCGCCCTCTACACCAACAACCCGCCCTGCGGCGCGATGCGCGGCTTCGGCGCGGTCCAGGCGTGCTTCGCCTACGAGGCGCAGATGGACAAGGTCGCGGCCGAACTCGGCATGGATCCGGTGGAGTTCCGCCGGCTCAACGCGATGGAGCAGGGAAGCCTCCTGCCGACCGGCCAGCCCGTCGACTCCCCGGCGCCGGTCGCCGAGATCCTGCGCCGGGTCAAGGCGATGCCGCTGCCCCCGGAGCGCCAGTGGGAGAGCAGCGAGGGCGCGGACGTACGGCAGCTGCCCGGCGGGCTGTCCAACACCACGCACGGCGAGGGCGTCGTACGGGGAATCGGTTACGCGGTCGGCATCAAGAACGTCGGCTTCTCCGAGGGGTTCGACGACTACTCGACCGCCAGGGTCCGTATGGAGGTCATCGCCGGCGAGCCCGTCGCGACCGTCCACACCGCCATGGCGGAGGTCGGCCAGGGCGGCGTCACCGTCCACGCGCAGATCGCCCGCACCGAGCTGGGCGTCTCGCAGGTGACCATCCAGCCCGCGGACACGCAGGTGGGCAGCGCCGGCTCGACCTCGGCCTCCCGGCAGACGTACGTCACCGGCGGCGCCGTCAAGAACTCCTGCGAACTCGTCCGGGAGAAGGTCCTGGAGATCGGCCGTCGCAGGTTCGGCTCCTACCACCCCGCCTGGGCCACCGCCGAGCTGCTCCTGGAGGGCGGCAAGGTCGTCACCGACGGCGGCGAGGTCCTCGCCGACCTGGTCGACGTGCTCGAGGGCGAGAGCGTCGAGGTCGAGGCGGAGTGGCGGCACCGGCCCACCGAGCCGTTCGACCTGCGCACCGGGCAGGGCAACGGACACGTCCAGTACTCCTTCGCCGCGCACCGCGCCGTCGTCGAGGTCGACACCGAGCTCGGCCTGGTGAAGGTCATCGAACTGGCCTGTGCGCAGGACGTCGGCAAGGCGCTCAACCCGCTGTCGGTGATCGGCCAGATCCAGGGCGGCACGACCCAGGGGCTGGGCGTGGCGGTCATGGAGGAGATCATCGTCGACCCGAAGACGGCGAAGGTCAGGAACCCCTCGTTCACGGACTACCTGATCCCCACGATTCTCGACACGCCGACCATCCCGGTCGACGTGCTCGAACTCGCCGACGACCACGCCCCCTACGGGCTCCGTGGCGTCGGCGAGGCACCCACCCTGTCGTCCACCCCGGCGGTCCTCGCGGCCATCCGGAACGCGACCGGGCTGGAGCTCAACCGCACGCCGGTACGTCCGGAGCACCTCACCGCAACGTGACCCCTCGGGGTCCGCTCAGGTGTCGTCCGGGGGTGCCGCACCCCCGGACCACCCTCCCCTTGTTCGTCTCGGGCCGTCCCCCGGGTCGTCCATTCCCAAATCCCGCGACCGGCCGAAGGCGCCACGCGGGTGTCCCTTTGAACCTTGGGAGATGGCCCATGACCCAGCAGTCACTGGAGCCGAGGACCACAGCCGAAGACGCGGGCGAAGGCACCCGCGTCCCGGCCGGACGGTCCTGGCTCGATCGGTACTTCCACATATCCGGGCGGGGATCCACGGTCGCCCGCGAAGTGCGCGGCGGCGTCACCACCTTCATGGCGATGGCGTACATCCTCCTGCTCAACCCGCTGATCCTGTCCGGCAAGGACGCGGCCGGGAACACCCTCGGCCAGCAGGCGCTCATCACCGCAACCGCTTTCGCAGCGGCTTTCTCCACCCTGCTGATGGGCTTCTTCGGCAAGGTGCCCCTCGCGCTCGCCGCCGGGCTCTCCGTCTCGGGCGTCCTGTCCTCCCAGGTCGCGCCGGAGATGACCTGGCCGCAGGCGATGGGCATGTGCGTGCTGTACGGCGTCGTCATCATGCTGCTGGTCGTCACCGGCCTGCGCGAGATGATCATGAACGCGATCCCGCTCGCGCTCAAGCACGGCATCACCATGGGCATCGGCCTGTTCATCGCGCTCATCGGTTTCTACAAGTCCGGCTTCGTGCACCAGGGCGAGGCGACCCCGGTCACCCTCGGCCCGGCGGGCGAACTCGCGGGCTGGCCCGTCCTGTTGTTCGCGGGCACACTGCTGCTGATCTTCATGCTGCAGGCCAGGAACATCCCCGGCGCCATCCTCATCGGCATCGTCGGCGGCACGGTCGTCGCCGCGGTCCTCAACGCCGCCGGGGTCGTCGACCCGAAGCAGTGGGCGGCCGGCGCTCCCGAACTGCACGGCAGCGCGGTCTCGATGCCCGACTTCTCGCTCTTCGGGGACGTGGAGTTCGGCGGCTGGGGCGAGGTCGGCGCGATGACCGTCGGCATGATCGTCTTCACGCTCGTCCTCGCCGGTTTCTTCGACGCGATGGCCACCATCATCGGCGTCGGCACCGAGGCCGGGCTCGCCGACGACAAGGGCCGGATGCCGGGGCTGTCCAAGGCGCTGTTCATCGACGGCGCGGGCGGAGCGATCGGCGGGGTGGCCGGCGGCTCCGGCCAGACCGTGTTCATCGAGTCGGCGACCGGCGTGGGCGAGGGCGCCCGTACGGGTCTCGCCTCGGTCGTCACCGGCGCCTTCTTCGCGGCCTGTCTGTTCTTCACCCCGCTCACCGCGATCGTCCCGCAGGAGGTCGCCTCCGCCGCCCTGGTCGTCATCGGCGCGATGATGCTGATGAACGCCCGCCACGTCGACTGGGCCGACCGGGCAACCGCTGTCCCGGTGTTCCTGACCGTCGTCCTGATGCCGTTCACGTACACGATCACCACCGGTGTCGCCGCGGGCGTCATCTCCTACGTCGCCATCAAGGCCGCGCAGGGCAGGGCGCGGGAGATCGGCGCCTTCATGTGGGTCCTGACGGCGATCTTCCTCGTCTACTTCGCCCTCCACCCGATCGAGAGCTGGCTGGGCGTGCACTAGCACCCCGGTCCGCCGGGCACCCGCCCCCGCACGACCGCATTTCGCACCACCGCCCGATCGCACCACCGCCCTCCACGCAACCGCAGTCAAGGAGACCGAGAGATGCTGGACATCGCCGAGGAGCTGAACCGGTGGGTCGAGCAGGGCCGTGACTTCGCCGTGGCCACCGTGGTGGCCGTCGGCGGCAGCGCGCCCCGCACGCCCGGCGCCGCCCTGGCGGTGGACGCCGACGGGGCGGCGATCGGCTCGGTCTCCGGTGGCTGTGTGGAGGGCGCGGTGTACGAGCTGTGCCGGCAAGCGCTGGAGGACGGGGAGTCCGTCCTCGAGCGCTTCGGGTACAGCGACGACGACGCCTTCGCCGTCGGGCTCACCTGTGGCGGGATCATCGACATCCTCGTGACCCCGGTGCGAGCCGGTGACCGGGTCCGGCCGGTGATCGCGGCCGCCCTGGCGGCCGCCGCCTCCGGCGGGGCCACGGCGCTGGCGCGGATCGTGACCGGACCGGCGGACCTCGTCGGCCGCGCGCTCGTCGTCCGCCGCCGGGCGACCGACGAAAACGGTTCCCGCATGAGCGCCTCCTACGACACCGTTTTCCACGGCGGGAGTTCTTACGACAGCGGTTTCCGCGACGGCGGTTCTTACGACAGCGGTTTCCGCGGCGGCGCCTCTTGCGACAACGGTTTCTACGACGGAGGCTTCGGCGCCCATCCGGAGCTGGACCGTACGGTCGCGGCCGAGGCCGGTGCCTTCCTCGACGCCGGTCGCACCGGCACCCTGGAGATCGGCGAGCAGGGTTCCCGCTGCGGGGCGCCGCTCACGGTCCTGGTCGAGTCCTCCGTCCCGCCGCCCCGGATGATCGTGTTCGGCGCGATCGACTTCGCGTCGGCGCTGGTGCGGGTCGGCAAGTTCCTGGACTACCGCGTGACGGTGTGCGACGCGCGTCCCGTCTTCGCGACCGAGGCCCGTTTCCCGCAGGCCGACGAGGTCGTCGTCGAGTGGCCGCACCGGTACCTGGAGCGCACGGCGGTGGACGCGCGGACCGTGCTGTGCGTCCTCACCCACGACGCCAAGTTCGACGTCCCCCTGCTCCGGCTGGCGTTGCGGCTGCCGGTCGCCTACGTCGGCGCGATGGGCTCCCGCCGCACCCACCTCGACCGCAACGCCCGGCTGCGTGAAGTGGGTGTGACCGACCTGGAGCTGGCCCGTCTGCGGTCCCCCATCGGCCTCGACCTGGGGGCCCGTACGCCCGAGGAGACGGCGCTGTCGATCGCCGCCGAGATCGTGGCCGACCGGCGCGGCGGCAGCGGGGTCTCACTCACCGGCGCGCACACGCCCATCCATCACGACGCCGGTTCGGTGCCGACGGGCCGGATCGGCTCGGTGGCCTGAGCCGCCGCACCGCGCACGGCCGGCTGGTCCGGCCAGGTGAACGCGTAGCGCGGGTCGCCGCCCCGGCCCAGCCGGACGTGGCGCAGCAGTTCGCGCGCGATGCCCGCGTTGCCCATCGCCCAGCCGGTCCGCGGTTCGAGGCGGTCCGGCGTGGGCCGGTGCGCGAGGTTGGACCAGCGCGCGCCGTCCGCGTCCCGGGTCGCGCGGGCGGCGAGGTCCGCCACGAGGGTCCGGGCGAAGCCGGGGGAGTCGCCCTGCTCGGCGATCCGGTCCGAGGCCAGCGCCAGCACCCCCGCCGTCCCGCAGCAGCGGCCGTTGTTGTCCCAGAACCCGGGCCGCAGCCGGCGCGGCAGTCCGGACCGGGTCACGGTGTGCCAGCAGCGGTCGGCGAGCTCCGTCCACGCGGGCTCACCGAGCAGGTCCCGCAGCAGCCGGAAGACCTGGGCGTCGCCTGCCGGTCCGTGACACCAGCCGTAGCTGTACCGCTCGACCACGTCGGGCCGGTGGTGCGGGTCGGAGTGCGGCACGAGGAATCCGTCCGGCCCGTCCTCGTCCCGGGCGACGACGTCCGCGACGCCGGCCCGCCCGAGCTCCACCAGGTCCGTACGTCCGGTGGCGGCCCCGACGGCGGCCAGGGCGTACGCGATCCCGAGCGTGCCGTGCGAGACATGGTGCAGCCGGGCCGCCGCGCCGAGCTTGAACTCCCAGGTGACACCGCCCGCTCGGGTGGGCTCGGCGGTTTCCAGGTACGGCTCCAGCGCCCGTACGGCGAGGTCGGCGTCGCCGGCCGCCAGCGCGCCGAGGCCGATGCCCGCGTTGCCGCCCATCAGCTCGAACAGCACGCCCCAGCGCACTCCGTCGAAGTGCGACCGCACCCGCTCCAGGGCCCGGTCGGCGGCGGCGCCTGCGGTGTCGTCGGCGAGTTCGCGCTGGACGGTCCGCAGCGCGAGGGCGATACCGGTCAGCCCGAAGTACAGGGAGTGGTCCGGGTGGTCGTCGACGTCGTCGGCGAGGCTGCGGGCGGCGCGCAGGGCGGTGTCGGCCCAGGAGTCGTCGCCGAAGTGCCGCCAGGCCTCCAGGAGCACGGGTACGACCCCGGCCGTCCCGGTGTACAGCGTCGGGTCGACGTGGTCGTCGGAGGGTCTGACAGGCCAGCCGAGCCCGCCGCCCCCGGTGTCCCGTGCGGTGCCCCGCAGCCAGCGCAGGGCGTCCACCGCCAGTTCCTCGACGTCGTCGGCTGCCGTCCCGGCCTCGGCGCGGGACAGCCCTCCCCGCCCTCGCGCGGTCATCGGCCGCGGAGCAGGCGGTTGACCGCGCGCCCGAACACCGAGCGGGCCGTGGTCCGGACGAGGGGGTCGAGGAACGACGGGAGAAAGCGCATCCGCAACTCCTCCCGCCAGAGCACCCGGGTCCGCCCACCGGGGCCCGGCCGTACCTCGATCTCGGCCCAGCCCAGGACGACCCGGCCGCGTTTCTCCAGCCGGCACCGGCCCGGCCCCTCGTCGGACGGCGGCTGCCACACGGTCACCTCCATCCGGTCGGCGAAGGTGAACGGGCCGAGACCCGACCGCGCCTCGAAGACCGTGCCCTCGCGGGTCGGCGCGGGGGTGAGCACAGCGACGTGGGTCAGCGGTACCACGTCACCGTGCCGGGACCACTCCGTCAGGCGACGCCAGGCGTCGTCCGGGGAAAGCGGTACCGTGCGTTGCAGCTGGAAGAAGACCACGCGCTGATCGTAGGGAGCGGAAGCCGTCCGACGGAGGATTACCCTCCGGCTCACAGGTTCGGACGCATCTTCGCGGTGTGGTGGCCGGGTCAGCGGTAGACGTGCCCGGGCAGCGCCGTCCCCGGCGCCAGCAGCTGGGGAACCGTCACGAAAACGTATCCGCGCTCTTTCAGCGCGTCGATGATCCCCGGTACGGCCGGCACGGTCCCGTCGTAGATGTCGTGCAGCAGGATGATGCCGTCCCGGTCGGCCTGGGCGAGCACCCGGCGTCGGATCAGTGCGGAGTCGGTCGTCGTGTAGTCCTTGGCGGTCACCGTCCACAGCACTTCGGCGAGGCCCAGTTCGCGGCAGATCTCGTGCACGGTCTCGTCGGTGCGGCCCTGCGGCGGGCGCATCAGGGTGGGGCGCCGGCCGGTGAGGCGCTCTATCTCGTCGTTGGGGCGCCGGAGTTCCTCGCGTATCTCCTCCGGGGTGATCCGCGTGAGGATCTTGTGGTCCCAGGTGTGGCTGGCCACCTCGTGTCCCTCGGCGGCCATGCGTGTGACGAGCTCCGGGTACTTCTCGATGTGCCGCTCGCCCAGCAGGAAGAAGGTCGCCGGGACCTGTTGCTCCTTCAGGATGTCGAGCAGCCGGGCCGAGTTCTCGCTCGGGCCGGCGTCGAAGGTGAGGGCGATGCATTTCGCCTCCCGGCAGTCGACGGGGCCGAAGCGGGCGGCCTGGGTGGTGGCGGCGGGGCGGGCGCGGGCGGCGCTCGGATGCGTGACGTCGGCGCCGCCGCAGCCGGTCAGCGTGACCGCCAGGCAGATGGCCGCCGCCGAGATGGCAACGGCCCGCAACCTGGCCCCCGTTTTCTTCATCTTCCTGGTCAGAGAAGGCATGTCGAGACTATACATAGAGCGTATACACCCTATGTATAGTCTCGGTCGTCATGCGCTCCTCAGGCCGGGCGGGGCCTCATTGGGCGTAGAACGTCGCGTCTCCCCTGTCCGTGGCCGTGCTCGGCGTCTGCACGTACAGCACGTAGTTGTAGTGACGGACGTAGCGTCCGGCGTAGTTGTACGACTCGTACGAGACCCCCGCGGAGTCGGCGAGACCGGCCCGCCGGTAGAAGCTCGCGTCGGACGCGAACGCCGACGTGCCGTCGCTCTTCTCCAGCCACACCTCGAAGTTCTTGTGCCGCAGGTAGTAGCCCGGGAAGTTGGCCGACTCCAGGGAGACCGTGCCGGTGCCCGCGAGACCGGTGACCACCCGGAACTGCGAGTCGGCGAGCGGGCTCACCCCGGCCTCGATGCGGGCGCGGTACTCCCAGTGCCGGATGAACCGGTCCGCGTAGTTGTACGAGGAGAAGCGCTGCGGGGTGACCCCGTCGGCCACCGGGATCCCGAAGTCGGGTGTGCCGTCCGCCTTCCAGTACACCTTCTGCACGCGGGTACGGCGGTTGGGGTCGTTCAGCGGGTCACCGGTGATGTCCTTGTAGCTGCGGTCGTGGTAGACGAGGATGTCGGACCTGCCGTCCTCGGAGACCGTGAACGAGTTGTGGCCCGGCCCGTACTGCGAGGTCGAGGCGTTCGAGGTGAAGACGGGCTGCGTCCCCTTGGTCCAGGACGCCGGGTCGGTCAGGTCGGCCGTCGCGGAGGCGGTCAGCATGCCCAGGCAGTAGTTGGCGTCGGTCGCGCTCGCCGAGTAGGTCATGAAGACCTTGCCGCCGTGCTGGATCAGCGCGGGGCCCTCGTTGACCTTGTAGCCGATCGTCTCCCAGGAGAGCGTCGGCTGCGAGATCTCCGCCGGAGTGCCCGAGATCGTCCAGGGGTTGGTCATCTTCGCGATGAACAGGCTGGTGTTGTTGTCCTCGGACGGGTTGCGCTGCGCCCAGGCGAGATAGCGGACGCCGTTCACCACGAACGTGGTGGAGTCCAGCGAGAAGCTCTCCCACGTGGTCTTGATCTGGCCCTTCTCGGCCCAGGTCGCGGTGAGCGGGTTGGCGCCGGTGCCTTCGAGGACGTACATCCGGATCGCCCAGACGTCACTGGTGGACCCGGCCGCGAAGTACACGTACCACTTGCCGTCGATGAAGTGGATCTCCGGCGCCCAGATGTGGGCGCCCATGACCCCGCTGCTGTGCTTGGTCCAGATGGTGACCTCCTGGGCCGTCGACAGGCCCTGGATGGTCGTCGCCCGGCGCAGCACGATGCGGTCGTACGCGGGGACCGTGGCGGTGAAGTAGTAGTAGCCGTCGGTGTGCTTGAAGATGTGCGGATCGGCGCGCTGCTCCGCGATCGGGTTGGTGTACGTCACCGCGGGGGAGTCGGGCACGGCGGCCTGGGCGGGGGCGACCGCACCGGTGAGGACGGCCGCGAGGGCGACGAGGCCAGCCAGGATCAGCCGAACGGCGTTGCGTCTCAAGGGAGTTCTCCTGACGGAGGAAGAGGGGGCGAGGAAGGAGGAGGGGGCGAGGAAGGAAGGGGAGGCGAGGGGGAGGAAGGAAGGGGAGGCGGGGGAGGGGGAGAAGGCGCCGGGTCAGGTGGTGGGCACCAGACGCCACTGCTGGCAGGTGTTGTTCAGCCAGGTCCACTGCCGTACGTCGGTGCCGTTGGCGGTCCCGCAGTCGGCGACGTCCGCGACCTTGCCGCTGTTCTCGTTCACGAGCCGGACGTAGTCGCCGCTCGCGGTGAAGACGGGACGGAAACGCTGGCACTTGTTGTTCAGCCACGACCACTGGCGCAGGTCGGCGCCGTCGGCGGCGGAGCAGTCGGCGGTGTCCAGCACGCCGCCGGTGGCCACGTTCACCAGCCGGCTGGTGTCGTCACCCTGGTCCTCGATCCGCCACTTCTGGTTGGTCCCGCCGGTGCAGGTCCACTGGAGGACGTTCGTGCCGTTGGCCGTGGAACCGCCTTCGACATCGAGGCACTTGCCGCTGTTGCGGTTGACGAGGGTGTACGAGGTCGGGGTCGCCGCCGTCTCGCCCGACGGGCCGGGGAGCGCCGTGCCCAGGGCGACGGGGGTGCCGAAGTCCGGGGTGCCGTCGGCGTTCCAGGTGAACTTCTGGGCGCGGGTCGTCCGGCCGTTTCCGCAGCCGCCGCTCGCGGAGGAGTTGGCGTGGTAGACGATCCAGTTCTCGGTGCCGTCGGGTGAGGTGAAGAAACCGTTGTGGCCCGGGCCGTAGACGCCTGCTGTGTCGCTGCGCTGGAAGGCGGGCGTCTGCTTCTTGGTCCAGGACGCCGGGTTCAGCGGGTCACTGCCCGTCAACTCCAGCCGGCCGAGCTTGTAGTCGGCGGTCTGGCAGTAGCTGGCGGAGTAGCTGAGGAAGGTGCGGCCGTCGTGGTACAGCGGTTCCGGGCCCTCGTTGACGGGCGCGCCCACCCGTTCCCAGTCCAGGGTGGGGCTGGAAATCACGGTGAACGTGTTGCTGGACAGCGTGTACGGGTTTGCCATCGGCGCGATGACCAGGCTCTGCGCGCTGCCGTTCACGAAACCGCTTCCGACGAGATACAGGTTTCCGTTCGCCTGCAGCACGCTCGCGTCGATCAGCCAGCCGCCGGGTGTGAGGTTGGAGCCGGTGAGGGAGCCCTTGTAGGTGTAGGGGCCCAGCGGGTCGGTTCCGGCGCTCTCCAGGACGTGGGTGCGCTGGGAGTCGCAGCAGGCGGTGCCGCCCTGGCCGGCCGAGTAGTAGAGGTACCAGTGGCCGTTGAACCGGTGGATCTCCGGTGCCCAGATGTTGGTGTTGCGCGTCGAGGTGGTGTCCGACCACACCTGGACGGTGGGCGCGGTGGCGAGGCCGGCCAGGGTCGGCGCCTTGCGCATGCCGAGGACGCCCGTGAACGTCGTGGTGATCAGGTAGTAGTTGCCGTCGTAGAACTCCAGCCAGGGGTCGGCGCCCTTGGCCGACTTCAGCGGGTTGGTGTACGGGCGGCCGTCGGCCGCGGCCACCGGCTGGGTCGCCGCCACCAGGGCGACGAGGAGGGCCAGGACGCAGACGAGCAGGGGTCTGCGGCGGTACTTCCGAGGCATGCAGGACCGTCCCTTGTCCGTGAAACTGCCTGTCCGGTATTTCGAACATGGTTCGTAACTTCGGCCAGAAGATAGGGGTCGTGCATGTCCTCGTCAATGGTTTCGACAGCCTCGGCGGCACCGGGAACCCCTCGGGGCGACAGCCGTCCCCGCACGGCCGGTTCACGGCCGGTTCACGGTGGGGAACGCGCCGGGGCGCCCCGCCCGGTCGCCGTGGGACCGGGCGGGACGCCCTGGACGTGCTGCCGTTCTCCTGTGCCGGCCTCTGCCGACTCCGGCTTCAGCCGACTCAGGCCTTTGCCGGCTCCGGCCCCTCCTGACGGAGAGCCCGGGATCAGACGAGGTCGAACCGGTCGAGGTTCGAGACCTTGACCCACGCGGCGACGAAGTCGTTCACGAACTTCGCCTTCGCGTCGTCGCTCGCGTAGACCTCGGCGAGCGCGCGCAGCTCGGAGTTCGAGCCGAAGACGAGGTCGGCGCGGGTGCCGGTCCACTTGACCTCGCCCGTGGCGGCGTCGCGACCCTCGAAGGTGGTCTGGTCCGAGGACGTCGACGACCACGTCGTACCCAGGTCGAGCAGGTTGACGAAGAAGTCGTTGGTCAGCTTGCCCGGCGTGTCGGTGAAGACGCCGTGCGAGGACTGGCCGTGGTTGGCGCCCAGCACGCGCAGGCCGCCGACCAGGACGGTCAGCTCGGGGGCGCTCAGGGTCAGCAGGTTCGCCTTGTCGAGCAGCAGGAACTCGGCCGGCAGGCGGTTGCCCTTGCCGAGGTAGTTGCGGAACCCGTCGGCGGTCGGCTCGAGCGCGGCGAACGACTCGACGTCCGTCTGCTCCTGCGAGGCGTCCACGCGGCCCGGCGTGAAGGGGACCTCCACGGCGTGACCGGCGTCCTGGGCGGCCTTCTCCACGGCGGCGGCACCACCGAGGACGATCAGGTCGGCCAGGGAGACCTTCTTCGCGCCGGAGTTGAACTCCTGCTGGATGCCCTCCAGGACGCGCAGCACCTGGGCCAGCTCGTCCGGGTTGTTGACCTCCCAGCCGCGCTGCGGCTCGAGGCGGATGCGGGCGCCGTTGGCGCCGCCGCGCTTGTCGCTGCCCCGGTGGGTGGAGGCCGACGCCCACGCGGTGGACACCAGCTGCGAGACGCTCAGCCCCGAGTCGAGGAGCTTGGCCTTGAGCGCCGCGATGTCCTCGGCGCCGATGACCTCGCCCTCGGCCTGCGGCAGCGGGTCCTGCCACAGCAGGGTCTCCGCCGGGACCTCCGGGCCGAGGTACAGGGACTTCGGGCCCAGGTCGCGGTGGGTCAGCTTGTACCAGGCGCGGGCGAAGGCGTCCGCGAACTCGGCCGGGTTCTCGTGGAAGCGGCGCGAGATCTCACCGTAGATCGGGTCGAAGCGCAGCGACAGGTCGGTGGTGAGCATCGTCGGGAGCTTCTTCTTCGACGCGTCGTGCGCGTCGGGGATGATCGCCTCGGCGTCCTTGGCCACCCACTGCTTGGCGCCGGCCGGGGACTCCGTCAGCTCCCACTCGTAGCCGAAGAGGATGTCGAAGAAGTCGTTGCTCCACTGGGTGGGCTTGGAGGTCCAGGTGACCTCCAGACCGCTGGTGATGGCGTCGCCGCCCTTGCCGG
Source organism: Streptomyces sp. Root1310 (assembly GCF_001426425.1). NCBI lineage: Bacteria > Bacillati > Actinomycetota > Actinomycetes > Kitasatosporales > Streptomycetaceae > Streptomyces > Streptomyces sp. Root1310. The sequence goes on from NZ_LMEQ01000032.1 coordinate 502,222, forward strand.
TGCCGTAGGAGGACTTCCAGCCCAGGCCCTGCTGCGCGAGGGAGGCGGCCTCGGGGTCGTCGCCGACGCTGTCCGCCGGACCGGCACCGTGGGTCTTGCCGAAGGTGTGGCCACCGGCGATCAGGGCGACGGTCTCCTCGTCGTTCATCGCCATGCGGCGGAACGTCTCGCGGATGTCGCGGGCCGCGGCCAGCGGGTCCGGGTTGCCGTTGGGGCCCTCGGGGTTGACGTAGATGAGGCCCATCTGGACCGCGCCGAGCGGGTTCTCCAGCTCACGGTCGCCGGTGTAGCGCTGGTCGTCGAGCCAGGTGGTCTCCGGGCCCCAGTACACGTCCTCGTCGGCCTCCCAGACGTCCGCGCGGCCGCCGGCGAAGCCGAAGGTCTCGAAGCCCATGGTCTCCAGCGCGACGTTGCCCGTGAGGATCAGGAGGTCGGCCCAGGAGATGGACTGGCCGTACTTCTTCTTGACCGGCCACAGCAGACGGCGGGCCTTGTCGAGGTTGGCGTTGTCCGGCCAGCTGTTCAGCGGCGCGAAGCGCTGCTGGCCGCGGCCACCGCCGCCACGGCCGTCACTGATGCGGTAGGTGCCGGCGCTGTGCCAGGCCATGCGGATCATCAGCGGGCCGTAGTTGCCGAAGTCGGCGGGCCACCAGTCCTGAGAGGTGGTCAGCACCTCGGCGATGTCCTGTTTCACGGCCGCCAGGTCGAGGGCCTCGAACGCCGCGGCGTAGTCGAACTCCGCGCCGAGCGGGTTCGCCACGACGGGGTCCTTGGCGAGGATCTTGAGGTTGAGGCGCTCCGGCCACCACTGGCGGTTGCCGCCGCCCTGGGTGGGGTGCGCGGCGCGACCGCCGTGCGCGACCGGGCAGCCACCTGCCTCCGCCGCCTTCGAGTCGGTCACGATCGCATCATGGTTCTCGGTCATGGGGGAATCCTTCTGGGCTGGTCGGATCACATGCTCACGTACCGCAGGTGTCGGGTCCCGCGGGCGCTCAGGTGCTGGGGGCGGTGGAACAGTCGGGGCACAGGCCCCAGTAGATGACCTCGGCCTCGTCTATGGCGAAGCCGCGGTCGTCCGAGGCGGTCAGACAGGGGGCGTGACCGACGGCGCAGTCGACGTCGACGACCGCGCCGCAGGACCGGCAGACGAGGTGGTGGTGGTTGTCCCCCACGCGTCCCTCGAACCGGGCGGGGCTGCCCGGGGGCTCGATGCGGCGCACCAGTCCCGCGCCGGTCAGCGCGTGCAGAGCCTCGTAGACGGCCTGGAGGGAGATGTGGCCCACGCGGCCGCGCACCCCCGTGGCGATCGCCTCGACCCCGAGGTGGTCGCCTTCCCGGACGGTCTCGAGCAGGGCCACACGGGCGGCCGTCACCCGCAGGCCGACACCGCGCAGCTCTTCGGCGGTGGTCGGTGTACGGGGTGCTGTCATGGCGTCGAACCTACTTCATAAACACGAACCATTCAAGAAAACGAATGGTGCAAGTCTGGGAAACGGCACACGTCAGAGAAACGAGGCGAGCCCGTCGAGGAGCCTGTCGACGTCCTCGGCGTCGTTGTAGGGCGCGAGCCCCACCCGCAGCGCGGGTGCGTCGAGCTTCAGCGCGGTGAAGGCCTCGTAGGCGTAGAACGAGCCCGCCGGGGCCACGACACCCCGTGCGGCGAGATGCGCCTGCGCCTCGCGCGCGTCCCGGCCCGCGAAACCCATCAGAACGGTCGGCGTGCGGTCCCGCGCCCTGGAGTGGACGGTCACGGCGTCGCCCAGCGCGCGCAGCCCCTCCTCCACCCGGGCGCGCACCACGTTCTCGTGCTCGTGCAGGGACCGCAGCGACCGCGCCAGCCGCTCCCTGCGCGGCACCGCCGTCCCCGGCGCGTCGCCGGGCACCGCCGGCCGGCCCGGCCCGACCGGGTCGAGCGCGGCCAGGAAGTCCACGGCCGCGGTGGCACCCGCCAGGACCTCGTAGGGCAGCGTCCCGAACTCGAAGCGCTCCGGCACGGTGTCCGGCGACGGCAGCAGCTTGTCCGGTACGAGTGCTTCCAGGACGTCGGGCGAACCGGCGAGCACCCCGCAGTGCGGACCGAGGAACTTGTACGGCGAGCAGACGAACAGGTCGGCCCCGAGCGCGGGCACGTCCACCAGGTGATGGGCGGCGTAGTGCACCCCGTCCACGAACACCACGGCGCCGACCTCGTGCGCCAGGTCCGCGATCCGGCGCACCGGCGGCCTGGTGCCCAGCACGTTCGAGGCCGCCGTCACCGCCACCAGCCGGGTCCGGGGCGACAGCGCCCGCTCGTAGGAGCCGAGGTCGAGTTCCGTGGTCGCGCCGTCGATCTCGATCCAGCGGACGGTGACCCCGGCGCGCTCCGCCGCCTGGACCCAGGGGCGCACATTGGCGTCGTGGTCGAGCCGGCTGACGACGATCTCGTCACCGGGCCGCCATCCGGCGGCCAGCGTCCGGGAGAAGTCGTACGTGAGCTGCGTGGCGCTGCGCCCGTGCACGACGCCGGTCTCCGGGACGCCCAGCAGGTCGGCGTAGGCGGCCCGGAAGCCGGCGACGGCCTGTTCGGCGTTGCGCTCGGACGCGCTGACCAGCCCGCGGTTGGACAGCGGACCGGTCATCGTCCTGGCGACGGCCTCGGCGACGGGGGTGGGCGTCTGGGTCCCGCCCGGCCCGTCGAAGTAGGAGAGACCCTGCGCGAGGGACGGGAAGTGCGCCCGGAGGGCGGCGACATCGATGGCCATGGCCCCGACTCTGGCACCCGGACCCGCGGCCCACCAGGGAGCCACGGCCGGTCCCTGCGGTCCGCCGTGGCAAAGGCAGCCGGACGAAGGCGACGGCGCGGACGCCGCCGTGGTGGGCGCGGGGGCCGGGCCGGCCGGGCCGGGGAGGCGCGCCGCGCCCACGACCCGGGCTCCGCCGTGGCCCGCGCGGGGGAGTGGACCGACGACGTCTGCCCCCGCGCCGCTCGCCCCGCGGCGCCGCCGTCAGTCGCGCTGCGCCGGCGGCGGCTTCACCAGCCCGCTCCGGTACGCGACGACGACGAGCTGGGCGCGGTCGCGGGCGTCGAGCTTGGTCATGGCGCGCTGGATGTGGCTGCGTACCGTCAGCGGGCTCAGGAAGAGCTCGGCGGCGATCTCCGCGTTGGACCTGCCGTACGCGGCCAGGGCCATCACCTCGCGCTCGCGGTCGGTCAGGGTCCTGAGGACGTCGGGCAGCGCGGGGACGCCGTCGGTGTCCGGGCCGGCCAGGAACCGGGTGATGAGGGCCCGGGTGGCGAGCGGGGAGAGGAGGGAGTCGCCGGCCGCGACGGTGCGGATGCCCGACAGCAGGACCTCGGGGCTGACGCCCTTGCCGAGGAAGCCGCTGGCGCCGGCCCGCAGCGCCTTCGCGACGTTGCGGTCGTCCTCGAAGGTGGTGAGCACGAGGATCCGGGTCCCCGCCAGCTCCGGCCGGGCGCAGATCGCGGCGGTGGCCGCCACTCCGTCGACGTCCGGCATCCGGATGTCCATGACCACCACGTCGGGCCGGTGCGTCTCGGTGCGGTCGACGGCTTCCCGCCCGTCGGCGGCCTCCGCGACGACGGTCATGTCGGCGACCGACTCGATGAGGATGCGGAAGGTGGCCCGGAGCAGGGCCTGGTCGTCGGCGAGCAGGACACGGATGGTCATGAGGCGGGACTCTCGTGGGGGCGGCCGAGCGGAAGGGTGCAGGCGACCTCGAAGCCGCCTTGGGGGCGGCGGCCGGCGTGGAAGGTGCCGCCGGCCGCCGAGGTGCGCTCGCGCATGCCGAGCAGACCGAAGCCGCGTCCCGGACGGGGCCCGGGTGCGGGTGCCGGACGGCCCGGGACGGTGTCGTTGGTGACGGTCAGGGTCAGGTGGTCCGGGGTGTAGGCGACCCGGACCCGCGCGCTGCGGGTCGCCGCATGTTTGCTGACGTTGGTGAGCGCTTCCTGGACGATCCGGTAGGCCGTCAGGTCGAGGACCGGGGTCAGCGGGCGTGCCGGTCCCTCGACGGTGACGGTCACCTCCAGACCGGCCGCCGAGCAGGACTCCACCAGGTCGGGCAGCCGCCCCAGGCCCGGCGCGGGCGTCAGGTCGTCCGTGGGGTCGGTGTCCTCGCGCAGGAGCCCGACGGTCGCCTTCAGCTCGCGCAGTGCGGCCGCCGTCGTCTCCGGCAGCCGGCCGATGATCTCGAGCGCCTTGCCGGGATCGGCGCGGGCGAGGTGGGCGGCGGTGCCCGCCTGGGCGTCGGCCAGGGTCAGATGGTGGGCGACGACGTCGTGCAGCTCCCGCGCGATGCGCATCCGCTCCTGGATCACCCGGTGCCGTGCCTCCTCCTCCCGCTGCCGGTCGGCGTGCTCGGCACGGGCCGCGGCGTACTCACGACGTACCCGGACGTAGGCGCCGAAGGCCGCGGACAGCAGGACCCAGGCCGCCGGGTTGACGACGGCCAGCATCGGCGAGTCGTGGAAGGCGGGGGTGAACAGCCCGGTGACGGCGATGCCGGCGGCGGCCGTGAGCGCGCTGTTCCAGGTGGCCCGGCGAGGGCTCCGCACACTGATCGAGTACTGCGCGCACAGGAGCGGGCCCATCAGCCCGGGGGTCAGGAGATAGCCGAGGGCGCCCTGCGCCATGGTGCACAGCAGCGTGACGGCGAGGACCGGAAGGGGGTGGTCGCGGCGCCGGCGCAGTGCCGCGCAGGCGACGACGGCCGTCGCGACCGCGGGCCACAGTTCCGGCGTCTCGGGCATGACCGCCCGGGTGACGAGGACACTGGCGACGGTGAGCGCGCACAGCACGACCAGGGTCGTGGCCTCGACGGCCTTCGGGCGGGTCGCTGCCCGGCGCTGCCAGCTGGTGCTCATCACGCTCCGAGACGTTCAAAGGCAGACATACTCACACACCCCCGGCCGCGGCGCCGGGACGTCCCGGCGCCGCGGCCGGGGGCGGGTGGGGGAAGAGCTCCGGGCCCACGGGGGACCCGCCCGGGGCCTGACCTCAGGTGCGGGCCGGTTCCTGCGGCGCGGGCTCGCCCCCCACCCGTGCGGCGGGCACCGGCGGCACGGTGAGCCCCACGCCCTCGACGTCGACCCGAGGCAGCAGCCGGTCGAGCCACCCGGGCAGCCACCACGCCCGGTCGCCGAGCAGGGCCAGCACGGCGGGGACGAGCGCCATGCGGACGACGAAGGCGTCGAACAGCACGGCGACGGCCAGACCGAAACCGATGGTCTTGATCATCGACTCGGCGGCGCCGACGAATCCGGAGAAGACCGCGATCATGATCACCGCGGCGGCGGCGACCACCCGCGCGCTGTGCCGGAAACCGGTCACGACCGCCTGCGGAGCCCGGTCCCCGTGGACGTACGCCTCCCGCATCCGGGCCACCAGGAACACCTCGTAGTCCATCGCCAGGCCGAAGACGATGCCCACCAGGAAGATCGGCATCAGGCTCATGACCGGACCGGTCTGCTCCACCCCCAGCAGTTCCGCGCCCCAGCCCCACTGGAAGACCGCCACGACCGCGCCGAGAGCGGCCAGCACCGACAGCAGGAACCCGAAGGCGGCCTTGACGGGAACCAGCACGGACCGGAAGACCACCAGCAGCAGGAGCAGCGCCAGGACGACGATGACGGCCAGGTAGGGGACGAGCGCGTCCTGAAGGGCCTGCGCCACGTCGATGTTCATCGCGGTGCTGCCGGTGACCTCGAAGGTCGCCCCCGTCTCCCGTTCTAGACCGGGCCGTTCCGCGCGGATGGCCCTGACCAGGCTCTTGGTGTCCTCGGTGTTCGGGCCGGCGGCCGGGACCGCCGAGAACAGCGCGGTGTCACCGGCCTCGTCGAACCGCGGCGCGGAGACGGACACGACCCCGCGGGTCGCGCCGATCTCCCGGGCGATCGACTGCGCGGCCGCCTTCGGTCCGGCCGCGTCCCTGACGTCCGCGACGATCGTCAGCGGCCCGTTGAAGCCCGCGCCGAAGCCGTCCGCGAGCGCGTCGTAGGCGCGTCGTTCCGTCGACGAGAGCGGCTTGGACTCGTCTCCCGGCATGCCCAGCTCCAGACGTGTGGCGGGCAGCGCCAGTACGCCGAGGCCCGCGACACACGTGACCAGCACGGCGGCCGGGCGGCGCAGCACGAAGCGCGCCCACCGCGAACCGCCGTTGCCGGCGGGCCCGGCCGCCCGGCCGGCCCTGCGCGCGGCGCGGGACAGGACGGCCTCGGGCCACATGCCGAGCAGGGCGGGCACGAGGGTGAGAGCGATCAGGACGGCGACGACCACGGCGCCCGCGGCGCACAGGCCCATCTTGGTCAGCATCGGAACGCCGACCACCGACAGGCCGGCCAGCGCGATGACCACGGTGAGACCGGCGAAGACCACGGCGGATCCGGCCGTGCCGACGGCGAGTGCGGTCGCCTCGCGCGGGGCGTGGCCGCCCGCGCGTTCCTCCCGGTAGCGGGAGACCACGAACAGGGCGTAGTCGATGCCGACCGCGAGGCCCAGCATCGTGGCGAGCGTGCCGGTGGTCGCCGACAGCCCGAAGGCGCTGCCGAGGGCCATGACGGACGCCATGCTGATGCCGATGCCGATGACGGCGGTGAGCAGCGGCAGGCCGGCGGCCGCCAGGGAGCCGAAGGTGATCAGCAGGACCACGGCGGCGAGGACGATGCCGATGGCCTCCGAGGAGCCGCCCGCCGCGGGCCGGGTCGCGAGTGCGGTGCCTCCGACCTCGACCGTGAGGCCGGAGGCGCGGGCCTTGTCGACGGCCTTCTCGAGGGCCGCCCTGTCGGCGTCGGTGAGGTCGTCGGCCTTCACCTCGTAGGTCACCGTGGCGTAGGCGGTCGAGCCGTCCTCGCTCACCGCGCCCGCCACGAACGGGCTCACGGCACTCGCGACCCGCGGCTCGTCGGCGGCCTCGGTCACCAGTGCGTCGACGGCGGCGCGGTGGCGGGCCGCGGTCACCCGCTGACCGTCGGGAGCGACGAACACGATCCGCGCGTCGGCACCGTCGGCGTCCGAGCCGGGGAACCGCTCTCCGATCAGGTCGAACGCCTTCTGCGCCTCGATGCCGGGCATGAAGGAGGTGCCGTCGTCGGAGGCGGCGGGAGCCTTGGCGGCGCCGAGTCCGACGGCACCGAGGATCACCGCCCAGAGCAGCGTCACGAGCCAGCGCCGCTGGAAGGCGGTCCGGCCCATCCGGTAGAGCAAGGTAGCCACGGGAAACGGATCTCCAGGTCTGGGTTCGGGTGGACGACCAGACTGGCTCGCGGGGGCGCTCCGGGGCATCGTGCCCGTGCGGGCACTCCCGCTTGGTGCCGGTGCAGGAGCCGACGCTGCGCCGTCCTCCTCCAGGAGGACCCGCGCCTACCGCTCGGGAAGGAGGCCGTCGACCGTTCGTGGACCGACGCGACGCATTACGCGACGAATGCCGGACAGAGGACTACGACTGACCTGACCTGACCTGACCTGACCTGACCTGACCTGTGCCGCCGAGAGGTCCTCGCATGTATTCCGTACTCGACCGCGCGCTCGACTGTGCCGTCGGCGCGCTCGGGAAGACCACCGACACGACCGGAGTCACCCTGCACCGTTCCCCGGACACGGGACGGGCGCGGCTGGCCGACCGGGCGTTCGACTTCAACAGCGCGGTGCCCTCCGGAGTGCGGCTGGAGATGCTCACGGACGCCACCGAGATCGAGCTCGACGCCCGGCTGACGGTGCTCCTTCCCGTGGGCATGCCGTCCTCCGGCAGCGTCTTCGACCTGGTGGTCGACGGTGAACTGCGCGAGCCGGTGGTGGCGACGCGACAGAGCCCGGTCTTCTTCGATCCCGCCGACGGCTCGCTGGAGGCCGGACCGGCCGGGCCCGCGACCGTGCGCTTCCCCATCGGTCCGCGGGCAGCCGAACGACGCGTGGAGATCTGGCTGCCCGTCACCCCGGCCGTCACGCTGATCGACGTCCGCGTCCCGGACGGGGCGTCGGTGCGTCCGGCTCCGGCGAGCGGTCCGCTGTGGGTGCACTACGGCAGCTCCATCAGCCAGTGCTCGGACGCGGACCGGCCGACCTCCACCTGGCCGGCCGCCGTGGCCCGCTCGGCCGGCCGGTCCCTGGTCAACCTCGGCCTCGGCGGGCAGTGCCAGCTCGACCCCTTCATGGCCCGCGCCGTCCGCGACCTGCCCGCGAGCGCGATCAGCCTCGAACTGGGCATCAACGTCCACAACGCCGACAGCATGCGGGAACGCGCCTTCGTCCCGGCCTTCCACGGCTTCCTCGACACGATCCGCGACGGGCACCCGTCCACGCCGGTCCTGGTCATCAGCCCCATCGTCTGCCCGGCCGCCGAACAGCGGCCCGGGCCCACGCTGGTGGGCCCCGACGGAATGGTCCACACCGCCGACCGTCCCGCCGAACTCGCCTTCGGCGCCCTCACGCTCACCCGCATCCGCGCGTTGCTGAGCGAGCATGTGGGGCAGCGCCGCAAGGACGGTGACGACCGGCTGCACCTCATCGACGGCACCACCCTGTTCGGGCCCGGTGACGTGGCCGATCTGCCCGACGGCCTGCACCCGAACGCGGCCGGCTACGCGCGCATGGCCGAGCGCTTCCTGCCCCTCGCCTTCGGCAGGGCGGGCGCGTTCGGGTGACCCCCGAGTCGGACCGCACCGTGACCCGCTCGCCGCGTGCGCCTGCGCCCCGCGCGTGCCCCTACGGCGGCGACACCTACGCCCGCGGCCGGGGGGCGTCGGTGTCGGGTTCCGGGCGTGGCCGACGCGTCGGCGCGGCGCCGCGCACGACATCGAGCACGTCCCCGGCCCGTGCGCCGTCCGCGCCCCGCCACGCGATGTGCTGGTCGGGCCGGATCAGCAGCATCGGCGCGCCGTAGCGTTCGCGCGGGGCCAGGCCGGTCAGGTCGACGGTGGTGAGGGGAATGCCCCGGGCCGCCGCCTCCCTGGCGAAGGCGGCGCGGCCGGGCTCCCGGTCGCCGGCCAGGAGGAGCAGCGTCAGACCGTCGCCGAGCAGGTCGTACAGGGAACGGCCGTCGGGCAGCCAGCTGTGCGGCAGCCGGGCGCCCGGGAAGGACAGGCCGTGATAGCTGCGCGGCACCAGGGGCGGGACGGCGGAGCCGTCGTCGACGACGACGGGGGACGCGGCGTAGTGCTGGCCGAGGACGAGGCCCTCGCTGTGGAACTCGTCCGCCTTGGCCTGGAGGGCGGCCGCGGTCCGCGCCCGGCGGCGACCGGCCTCGGGCGTGTCCCCGAGGAGTGCGGGGTCGGCGAAGGACGGGGCGAGCAGCCTGTCCTGGGCGGCGCTGCCGGCGATGATCCGCCGAGCCACCGGGCGCCGCTCGGTCTGATAGGTGTCCAGCAGCTCCTCGCCGCCCCAGCCCTGGAGGACCGCGGCGAGTTTCCAGCCGATGTCCACCGCGTCGCCGACACACGTGTTGAAGCCGTGCCCGCCCCACGGGGGGTTCAGATGGGCGGCGTCGCCCACCAGGAAGACACGGCCGCGCCGGTAGCGGTCCACCAGGAGCATGCGGGCGGTCCAGGGATCGGTGGCGACCACCTCCACGGGCCCGGCATGCCCGGCGCCGACGAGAGCGCGTATCAGCGCCTCGGGCGCCACCGGACGGTCGGGGTCGGTCCGCTGGACGATGGCCCACCACCGGTCGTCCAGGTCGAGACGGCCCATGAGACCGGAGGCCTCGGGGCTCACCACCCAGTACTGCACCGCCCGGTCCAGACCGACCGCCTCGCCGAGGCCCGGCGCCCGGAAGACGACGCTGAGGTTGGGCCGCTCGCCGGACGAGCCGGCGTAGACCGCTCCGACGGCCTGCCGGCTGACTCCGCCGCCGCCGTCACAGCCCAGCAGATAGCGGGCCGTCAGCACACGGACGGAGCCGTCGGCGGCGGTGACCGTGGCGCGCACGGCGTGTTCGTCCTGCTCGACGGCGGTGACCCGGTGGCCGGTCAGGCAGGTGACCGAGGGCAGTTCGGCCACCGCCGCGCGCAGGACCCGCTCGACGACCGGCTGCGGAACCTGCTGGCCCGGCTCCGCCCAGCGCTCGTCGCGGCCGTCGTACAACCCGAACACGTTGCGGAACCGGGTCAGTTCGGTGCCGAGGAGCGCGGTGCAGAAGATGACGTCCTGGGACCAGGCCACGGGCAGCGGGGCGGCCGCGCGCAGGCGGTCGGCCAGGCCCCAGCGGCGGAAGTGCTCCATGGTGCGGATGCTGGTGGTCTTGGCCCGCGGCCGGTCGTCGTCGACGGTGGTGCGCGGTTCGACGAGCACGGCGGCGATGCCGCGGCGGCCGAGCTCGACCGCCGCGGCGAGACCGGACGGCCCTCCGCCGGCGATCAGTACCTGGACGGTCGTCCCGGTCACGCGCCGGACCTCGCGGAAGCGTCGGTGACGGGCGTACGCAGCGTCCCGAGCCGGTCGACCTCCACCTCGACGACGTCACCGGAGCGCAGCAGCCGGGGCGGCGTACGGACGTAGCCGACGCCCTCCGGGGTGCCGGTGGCGACGATGTCGCCCGGGTGCAGGGTCAGGGTCGCGCTGATCCGCGACAGCAGCTCGGACACCCCGAAGATCATGTCGCGGGTGTTCCCGTCCTGCATGACCTCCCCGTTGACGCGGGTGACCAGGCGCAGCCCGTCGGAGAGGCTGCCCGCCTCGTCGGCGGTGACGAGTGTCCCGATCGGGCCGCTGCGATCGGCGTTCTTGCCCAGCGTCCACTGGGCGGTGAGCTTCTGCGCGGTGCGGGCGGTGAGGTCGTTGAAGACGGCGTAGCCGAGGACGGCGGCCTCGGCCTCCTGTTCCCCGGCGTCGCACAGCCGGGCACCGACGACCGCCGCGACCTCGCCCTCCCAGTCCAGGCCCGGCTCGTTCGCGGGCACCGGGGCCGGTACGCCGTCCACCGACAGGGAGGCCGTCCAGCGGCCGAACACGGTGGGGTGCTCGGGTGCCCGGAAGCCGCCCTCGGCCGCGTGCGCACGGTAGTTGAGACCCACGCACAGCACCCGCGCCGACGCCGGTACCGGCGGGGCCAGGGACACCTCCGCCAGCGGGACCGTGCCGTGGCGGACCGCGCGAGCCCGCTCCAGCCAGTGCGGGAGGTCCGCGTAGAAGTCGTCCACGTCCGTGAGCGGGGTGACCCGATCGTCCACGACGACGCCGATCACGATCCGCCTGCGGCCCGGTTCCCGGCCCGGATCCACCATGCCGACGAGCTTCATGCGCGCGTGCCTCCTGTTTCCTCCGCGGGTGCCGCGGCCAGACGGATGTCGAACTCGGCCGCCAGGAACGGTCCGTCCATGCCGAACCGACGCGCCGTGTCCTCGTCGCCCGGTGCGAACGGCGCGACGAGCGCGTCCTTGACGGCGAACGCCGCGTCGGAGCCGAGGTAGGGGTCATCGGCGGCGAACACATGGGTGGTGAGCGACCGGTGCCCGGCGGCCTCCACCCGCAGGTGGACATGGGCGGGGCGCATGGGGTGACGGCCGAGCGCCCGCAGCAGCTCGCCCACCGGGCCGTCGGTCGGCACCGGGTAGCTGGCGGGCTTGACCGTACGGAACCAGTAGGCGCCGTCGGGCCCCGTGGTGAACAGACCGCGCAGGTTGCCGTCGGGCTGCTCGTCGTCCTGGCTGTCGTACAGACCCGTGTCGTTCGCCTGCCAGACGTCCAGCACGGCGCCGGCCAGCGGACCGCCGTCGCAGTCGGTGATCCGGCCGTGCACCACGGCCCGCTCCCCGCGCCGCAGTTCGGGGCCCTCGGCGATCCAGGCCCCCATCGCGCGGGGCGGCGCCGGCGAGTGGAAGGGGCCCTCGACCGAGCTGGGCGTCATGGTGGCCGGGCCCGTGTGGTTGACCTCGTCCACCGCCGAGGTCAGGCCCAGCATGTCGGAGAGCAGGATGAACTCGTTGCGGCGTTCGGTGCAGGCCCGGCCCGTGCGGACCAGGAAGTCCAGCGCGCGCAGCCACTCGTCCTCGGAGGGCCGGGTCTCCCGCACGAAGGCGTGCAGATGGCTCACGAGGCCGCCGATCAGCTCCCGCAGCCGCTCGTCGTCGCCCCGGACGGTGGACAGGACCTGCCGCAGCAGGGCGTCCGGCGGGGCGCCGAGGGCGGAGCCGGGGGGCACGGACCCTTGCGCGGGGGCGTGTCGGGCCGGTCCGGTGGTGTCGGTCATGGGGTCGCTCCCGTGGGCGTCAGGGCGGCGTCCGGTGCCGCACAGCCGTAGGTGTGGGTGCCGGCCCCGGCCTGGTGCCGGGCGCCGTCGGGCAGGACGACCTGCGCGGTGGTGCCGGGCGGCACCGTGACGGCGAGGTGGAAGCGGCCGTCGTCGATGTGCCAGGACGAGCGGACCGGCCCGTACGGCGAGTGGTGTTCGGCCCGCGCCCGGGTCAGGCCCCCGCCGGGGCGGGGCGCCACGGTGAAGCGGCGGTAGCCCGGAGCGTCCTCGTCGGGCCTGATCCCGGCCGTGCAGCGGTGCAGGAAGGAGACGACCGCGCCCTTCGAGTAGTGGTTGAGGGAGTCGTGCGCGGTGCCGTCCGCGCCGACGCCGTCCCAGTGCTCCCAGATGGTCGTCGCGCCCCGGTCGATCATGTGGAGCCAGGACGGGGCGGTGTCCTGGAGCAGCAGCTCGTACGCGACGTGCAGGTGTCCGGAGTCGGCGAGCACCGGCAGCAGGTCCGGGGTGGCGAGGAAGCCGGTGCCGAGATGCGTGTCCGCGGCGCGGACGAGTTCCACCAGCCGTGCGGCGGTTTGGGCCCGCAGTCCGGCCGGGACCAGGTCGAAGGCGAGCGCCCGCACGTGGTGGGCCTGGGTGTCCGGGCGCAGCGAGCCGTCGGCCGCGATGAACTCCGTGCGCCAGGCCGCACGCACCCGCTCGCTCAGTTCCCGGTAGCGGTCGGCGTCCTCGTCGCGGCCCAGGACGCGGGCGATGCGCGCCGCCAGCCGGGTGGAGTGGGCGTAGTAGGCGGTGGCGACGTCCGCCTTGTCCAGGGCCGCGTACGCCGCCAGGTCACCGACCTTCTCACCGGGCACGAGCCACTCGCCCCAGTGGAACCCGGTGTCCCACAGGTACCGCTCGTGCGGCGCCGGACGGGGGGAACGCCGGATCCGGTCCGGGTGCCGTTCCTCGCGGGCGGCCCGTTCGACCCGGCCGAGCCAGGCGGTCATGGCGGGCCACAGCTCCTCCAGGATCCCCGGGTCGCCGTAGGCCAGGTACAGCTGCCAGGGCACGATGACCACCGCGTCGCCCCAGCCGGCCGAGCCGTTGAGCTGCGCCACCGGCCCCTTGGGCCCCTCGGTGCGGCAGGCGGGCGAGATGTTGGCGACGGTGCCGTCCGGCCACTGGTCGGCGGCGACGTCGCGCAGCCACTTCGCCGAGAAGCCCGACACGTCGTAGAGGAAGGCGGCGGTCGGCACGAACAGCTGCCAGTCCCCGGTCCAGCCGGCGCGTTCGCGGGTGGGACAGTCCGTGGGGATGTCGCAGACGTTGCCGCGCAGACCCCACCGGGCGGCCTCGTGCAGCCGCTCGATCCGCTCGTCGTCACAGTCGAACCAGCCGGTCCGCCGCAGGTCGGTGTGGACGACCACACCGCGCAGGTCGTCGGCGGTCAGCTCGCCGGGATGACCCTCGACACGGACGTAGCGGAAGCCGTGCGTGGTGTGCCGCGGCTCGAACGCCTCGCCGGGCCGGCCGGCCGAGACGACCCGGTCGACCTGGCCGGCCGGGAGCGGCTCGGGCAGGAACGGCATGTCCACACGCAGGTGATCCGTCGTCACATCGCCGTCCGGGCCCAGGGACTCGCCGTGCGTGAGGGTGAGGCGGGTGTCCGCCGGACCGAGGTCGGTCAGCCGCACCCAGCCGTTGATGTTCTGGCCGAGGTCGAAGACCTGCCGGTCGGGGCGCGGGCGGGTCACCGAGACCGGGGCGAGTTCCTCGACGCGCCGCACGGGCGGGGCGGGTGAGGCGACCAGCCCGGCATGTCCGTGGTCGGCGACCTCCACCGGCGTCCACGCCGAGTCGTCGTACCCCGGCCGGTCCCAGCCGACGGGGGTGCGGCGCAGGTCGGTGGACTGCCCCGCGATCAGGTCGGCGGCCACCACCGGCCCGGGAGACCAGTGCCAGTGCCGGTCGGTGCACACGACGGACGTGGTGCCGTCGGCGTGTTCGAGGTGCAGCTGCGCCAGGAACGAGACCCGCTCGCCCCACTGGTCGTGGGCCCGGGTGACCCCCACCTGCCCGCGGAACCAGCCGTCGGAGAGCACCGCCCCCAGCACGTTCTCGCCCTCCCGCAGCAGCTCCGTCACGTCGTACGCCTGCACCTGGAGATGTACGTCGTACTGCGTGAACCCCGGTGTCAGCTCGGCGTCCCCGACCCGCTCCCCGTTGAGGAAGACCTCGTAGAGACCCTGCGCCGTGGCGTAGAGCCGGGCCCGCCGGACCGGGGAGCCCGCGGTGAACGCGGTGCGCAGCAGCGGAGCGGGCCGCTGCCCGGCGGGCGGGACACCGGGACGGCCGGGCACGCCGGGTCCGCCGGGCACGCCGGGTCCGCCGGATTCGCGGGGCCTGTCAGGCACTCCGGGTCCGTAAGGCCCGCCGGGTGCAATGGGGGCATCGGGTTCGGCGGGTTCGACTGGTTCGACGGGTTCGATCCACCGGGCCTGCCAGTCGGCGGGATCCAGCAGGCCGGTCTCGAACCAGGCCTCCGGCGACCACGCGCTCTCGCCGAGGTCGGTCCACACCTTGACCCGCCAGGTGATCCGTTCCCCGGAGCCGGGCGGTGGCCCCCCGTACGGCACGTGCGTGCTGTCGGCGGAGTCGACACGGCCGGAGTCCCAGCCCGTGCTCGTGCCGACGCGGTACGCGAACTGCTCGCGCGAGCCGGGCGGCAGCCACCAGGACAGCCGGGGGCGGCGGTTGCCGAGGCCCAGCGGCTGTTCCAGCTCGTCGGCACGCAGACAGGTGGGAGCGGCGTTCATACAGGTGACCAAACGTTCGAGGGGGAGTCAGGCCGGGGCGGGAAGCCCGAGGGGACCGCAGACCTGGATGGCGAACTCCAGGGCTTCGGCGAACACGGGCTCCGGATCGGGCAGCCCGGCCCAGAGGTGATCCGCGCCGTCGATCAGATGCAGGCGCACCCGGCACCCGTGGGCGCGCAGGGCGGTGGCGAGCTGTTCGCTCTGCCCGCTGGGGACGAACCGGTCGGCGGTGCCGTGGGCGAGCAGGAACGGCGGGGCGGCGGCGGACACATGACTCACCGGGCTCGCCGCGGCGGCGCGTTCCGGCGCCTGGGGCACCGGTGCGCCGATGAGCAGCGCCTCCCTGGAGTCCGCGGCGTCCGGGGAGCTCACCGCGTCGGGCCGGGACTGGCGCTGCATGGTGCGCAGGTCCGCGGGCCCGTACCAGTCGACGACCCCGGCGACGGTCACGCCCGGACCGGGCTCGCCGACGTCGCCCTCCCACTCGGGCCTGCCGTCGGTCAGCGCGAGCAGGGCCGCGAGATGACCGCCCGCCGACTCGCCCCACAGCACGACCCGTCCGGCGTCGAGCCCCAGCTCGTCGGCGTGCGCGCGCAGCCAGCGCAGCGCGGCCTTGCCGTCGTGCAGCTGGGCCGGGAAGACGGCCTCGCCGCTGAGCCGGTAGTCGAGGGAGGCGACCGCGAAGCCCGCTCGGACGAGCCGGTCGAACGGTCCGGCCTGCCACCCGGCGAAGGCCGGGCCGAACTGGTCCCGGCGTCCGATCCGCCAGCCGCCGCCGTGCAGGAAGACGACCACCGGGGCCGGGTGCTCCGGGTCGCGCGCGGGGCGGTACAGGTCGAGCAGCAGCGGCCGGAATCCGGGCGGCGAGCCGTACTCGACCCCCCGGAGCACGCGGGTGCCCGCGGGCGTGGTCTGTTCGGCCGGGAGGGGCGATGCGGGAAGCGCGGTTGCGGGAAGAGGAGAAGCCGGGAGGGGAGAAGCCGGGAGGGGAGAACCCGGAAGGGGAGAAGCCGAGAGGGGAGAAGCCGAGAGGGGAGAAGCCGGGAGGGGAGAAGCGTTCGGGGCCGCCATGTCAGCCGTCCAGGGGACGGAGGTCGAACCGGAACTCCTGCCGGTGCTCACGGGCGACCCGGGCCAGCTGCTCGTGGGAGGGGATGTAGGGCGGGTGCGGAAGCTCCGGCGAGTCCGTGCGGGTGCCCGCCTCCCCGAAGAACCGCTCGAAGCCGCCGCTGGACGCGCCCATGATCTTCGTGTCGTCCGCCTCGACCCGGAAGGTGTGCAGACAGCCGGCGGGCACGTAGCCGAAGTCGCCGGGCTTCAGGAGCTTCTCGTACGTCTCCCCGTCGCCGTCCTGGATCCACACCCGGGCGCGGCCGGACAGCAGATAGAAGGTCTCGTGCACGTCGGCGTGGCTGTGGGTGGGGATCGCGTCTCCCTTGGGAGCGGCGTAGGTGAACAGGCCGAACTGGCCGCCGGTCTCGTCCTTGCTGAGCACGACGGTGATGAGGGCGTCGAACAGGTGGGATCGCTCCCCCTCCCCGGCTTCCAGGAAGAAGGGCACCGGCTTCCCCGGCAGGGCGAGGCGCTTCGCACCGCCGCTCTGGGCGAACTCCGCAGTCATGGGGTCTCCTCGGAAATCTGGTCGGCTCTGCCCGAGGCGGGCAACCCGTCGAGGTGGGGCCGCAAGGCCGGGGCCATGCGGACGGGTGCCGTAAAGGATGGAGTCCGCCGCCTCGTCCCACCAGGCGGAATTCCATTGAATGGCACGCGATCGAAACCTGGACGCAACGTGCTTCCGGTCGCCGGTTGGGTCACACTGCACGGGTGACCAACGACGCGCACGCGCCCCGTGCCGCCGGCCGGGGACGCCGGCCGCCGCAGGGCGAGCCGGTGATCGACCGTGCGTTCGCGCTGCTCACGGCCTTCTCCGAGGACCGCCGCTCGCTGTCGCTCGCCGAACTGAGCCGCGTCACGGACACGCCGCCGAGTACGACGCTACGCCTGGCCCGGCGACTCGTGCACTGGGGCGCTCTGGAGCGGGACGCCGACGGCCGCTACGTCGTGGGCCTGCGGCTGTGGGAGGTGGCCTCGCTCGCGCCGCGCGCGCACGGACTGCGCAGGGTGGCACTGCCGTACATGGAGGACCTGTACGAGGCGACCCACCAGCACGTCCTGCTGGCCGTACGGGACGGCACGGACGCGCTGCTCGTCGAGCGGCTGTCGGCCCACACCGCCATCGACGTGCTGTACCGGGTGGGCGGCCGGCTGCCGCTGCACTCCACGGGCGTCGGTCTGGTGCTGCTGGCCTACGCCGAACCCGACTTCCAGGACGGGATACTCGGGCAGGCCCTGACGCACGAGCCCGAGGGCGTACCGCTCTCCTCCGCCGCGCTGCGGCGGTCCCTCGCCGAGATCCGCAGCACCGGGGTGGCCGTCGTCAACCGCGCGGAGCCCGTCCCGCTGCACGCCGTGGCGGCACCCGTGCGCGGGGCCGACGGCGAGGTCGTCGCGGCGCTCTCGGTCGTCGTGCCCGCCGGACACGCGGAGCCCCGCGTGCTCGCCCCGGCCCTGCGTGCCACGGCCCGGGCCCTGTCCCGCAGCCTCGGCGCCGTCACGGCCCCGCCGGCTCCGGCGCGGGGCGGCCTTCGCCGGCAGCAATGAGGCCGTGAGCGCGGCCCCCGCGAGGCGACGGCGCCGCCCCCCGCCGGGGGACTCGGCGGGGGGCGACGGTGGCGGTGCTGTCGCGGTGTGGCGCGGTGTGGTGTGGTGCGGTCAGGCGGCGGGGGCCGGGGCCGGGTCGCTTTCCGGGTCGCTCTCCGGGTCACTCTCCGGATCCCGCAGTGCCGGGATGAACAGGGACACCGCCAGCGCCGCCAGCAGGATCAGCGCTCCGGTCCAGAACACCCAGGTGTAGCCCCCGTCCAGGTAGAACGCGGTGCCCTTGAGGACCGTGCTGTGCGCGGCGAGGACGGCGAAGCACACGGCGGGTACGACGGTGCCGAAGAAGTTGAAGAACATCTGCATCAGGCCGCTGCCCTGCCCCTGCTCCTCCACCGAGACCACGCCGAGGACCAGCACGGGAGCGATGGACACGATGAGGCCGGTGCCGAGGTTGGCCAGACACGCCGTCAGGACGAGCTCGGTGGCATTCGCGTGGAAGAGGCCCATCAGCCCGTATCCCGCCGCGGCCAGCCCCAGTCCGATCCCCCACAGCAGGCGGGCGTCGGCCTTGCGCAGCAGGCGGCCGGCGGCGAATCCGGTGCCCAGCATGACCAGGTTCCAGGTCAGGCCGATCCGCGCGTTGTGGGTGCTGGTCCAGCCCAGTCCGTCGGAGACCCCCGGGATCGCGGGGTAGAGGGCCAGCAGGATGCCCATGGAGGCCATCGCCAGCGCGGTGGCCTGCCCCACGGCCGCGGCGCTGACGGTCAGCGCGACCGGCCGCCGGCCGAGCACGCGCAGATCGAGGATCGGATGGGCGCTGCCGCGCTCGACGAGGACGAAGGCCACGAGCGCCAGCAGCCCGCCGGCCGTCCAGCCGAGGGTCGCACCGCTCGTCCAGCCCCAGCTCCCTGCCTGGCCGACCGCGTACACCACGGCCGTCAGACCACCGCCGAGCAGCATGCCGCCCAGCCAGTCGAAGCCGTTCTGGAAGTCGTGCCGCGGGGTCTCGGGCACCAGCAGGGCCACCAGCGCGAACGCCACCGCGGTCGCCCCGGCGATGAACCACAGCGCGGCCCGGTACCCCCCGGCGTCGATCAGCCAGCCGGCGAGCAGCGGCCCCACCACACCCACCAGACCCATGCTGCCGCCGAGGATCGCGCTGGCCTGCTTCACCATCCGGGCCGGGAAGAGGTCACGCACGGCAGGGAAGGACAGGGCGGCGAACGGTGCGTAGCAGGCGGCGATGCCCCGGCCGACCAGCAGCAGCCAGAAGCTGCCCGCCATGGCCGCGACGATGTCGCCGACGACCCCGAGACCGATCATGGCGAGCATGATCCGCCGCCGCCCGTACCGGTCACCGGCCTTGATGACGAACGGGATGAGCAGGGTCGAGACCATGGTGACGATCAACGAGAACCAGGCGACCTGGGTGGTGTGGAAGCGTTGCGCGATGTCGGCCGTCGTGTTGGCCGTGACGATGCCGGCGACGGCCAGCAGCTGCGTCGGCCAGATCAGGGCCACCAGCAAGGCCACCAGACGGCGGTTCCAGCGTTCGGAGGTCCGGGCGGACGATGCCGTGAGCGAGGGGCTTGCAGACGTCGATGTCACGCAGCCGCTCCTTTCGCGAGCCGGGCGGGAAGGGCAGAACGCCCGGGAACGGCAGGTCCGACACATCGCGGTCGGCCCCCCCCACGAGGCGTGCGGCAAGAATGAGGGCCCTCCGCCCTGGCCACCAGGCAGATTTCCATTGAATGGCACACGACCGAAACGTGCGGGCCATGTGCGCGTCATGATCCGGTGCGGGCCGCATCGCACGGCCGACGGTCCTGCGGCGGAGCGCCCGGAGCCGGGCCCCGGCTGCCGAGTCCCTGCCGTCCGAGGCCACGACGACGGGCGGAGACGCGAGCCGACAGGTGGCCGAGCGGCCCGAGCGGCGTGTACGCGACCGGGCGGCGACCCGGGGCGGGCCCCGTGCGTGGCCCGTGCGCGGCCCGTCGGGGGAGGCGACGCCGACGCCCCGTGCGCGGCCCGCGCGCAGCCCGTCGGGGGAGGCGACGCCGACGCTTCGCGGCCTGTGTGAGGGAGACGGGGCGGCGCAGCGCGCCTTGCCATCCGCCCCGGCCACCCGCCCCTGCCATCCGCCCCGGCCACCCGCCCCTGCCATCAGCCCCGGCCACCCGCCCCTGCCATCAGCCCCGGCCACCCGCCCCTGCCATCAGCCCCGGCCGCCGGTCCCGGCCCGCCGCGTCCTCGGTGCTCGCGACGAGGCGTCGCCGCTCGTCGGCATGCTCACTGAGCGGCGCACTGTCTGCCGTTCGGCCGTCGCCACCTCTACGCTGGAAGCGGTTGGGGAAACGGGCGGTCGTGCGCGGCACGGTGGCTATCGGGGGGCAACTGCGTGGTGGAGGATCGCCATCCGGCGCGTATCCGCAACGAACTCATGGCCGAGATCGTCGACGTGCTCCAGTCGGCGGCCACCCTCCGCCTCTCCGGCAGCCGCCATCTGTGGACCACGTATCTGTCGGAGGAGCTGGACGTTTTCGTGGAGCCACTGACCGGCGAGGCGCTGCGTCCGTGGCTGCTGAATCTGGTCGAGCGGTGTGCGCACCTCCCCGACGGGCTTCCCTGTCTGGCGCGGGCGTTGCGGTACGTCGAGCAGGAGAGCACCGCGGTCACCGCTCTGTGGCGGCTGCTCGAGGAGTGGGAGGCTTCGGCGTTCTTCTCCGGTGTGGACCTGCGCAGGCTGCGGCCCGCGCTGGAATCCGTGGGCCCGCCCGGACTCAACGCGCTGGCCCGACGCGCCAGCCGGTCACGCGTCCAGGAACTGCCCTCATGGTGCGATTCGGGCTGGCAGGTGTTCCTCCGGCTGGCCGGCGAGAACTCGGCTCAGGGCGAGGCGTCCCCCAGTCTGGCCTTTCTCGCCCTGATCGCCGATCAGCTCGCGATGGACGGGCGTATCGAGGAGGCCGAGGAACTGCGTCGCTGGCGCCGGTCGCGGCAGTACGAGTGGGGACTTGACACGCAGACGGACGACTGGGATCCCTCGCTGGTCCCCGCGTATCTCATCATCCAGTTCGAGCCGGACGGCCTGGACCCGGAACGCTACTACCTGTCTCACTGGCACCAGTCCGACAGCGCGGGCTGGCATCCGGTACAGGGCGAGACCCGGCACCTGCACCGGGACGAGCTGCCGGTCGAGGTCGAGCGGCTGATCGAGAGGACCGAGGAGAGGTGGGTCGATCTGACCCAACCGATCGTTCTGGAGTTCATCCTGCCCTGGGAACTGCTCAACGAGCCGGTCGAGTGGTGGCACAAGGAATCGTCCTCGTCCCTGCCGACACCCCTGGTCATGGACTACATGGTGCTTCTGCGAAGCCTCGACCGCCTGCGCAGAACGGCCTGGCACCGGCCGTGGCGCAACAAGTGGCGTCGGCTGAGCGAGCAGCCGGCCGACAGCCACTCGTACTGGAGCCGTCCCGCCGACGGGCCCAGTTACTACTTCCATCTGGAGCGGGAACTCAAGGAGGATCAGCATGCGGTGTGTCTGATCCTGAGCGCGCCACCCGGCGGCGCCGAGGAGGCGGACCGGCAGGAGTTCCTCGTCGGCCTGCGCTCCGGCGTACCGTTGATGATCTGGCATCGCCGGGACTGCGCCGATCCGGCGTTCAAGGAAGCCGTCAGCGAGATGGTGCAGGACCGCGGGCTCGCCAGCCTCGCGGACCGGGTCGCGCGGCTGCGCACCGAGGCCCTCGCACTCGGGCCGGGCCGTTGGGAGGCCCATGTCGGCAGGCACCTGGCGATCCTGCTGGACGACCCGGAGCACCAGCCGGGTCTGCAGAGGTCCCACCACGCTCCCTGACCCGGCCGCGGTGTCTTGCGTCCTCATGACTCGGCTGCAAACCTGAGGAGGTGGATGCATCTTCCGCACACAGGCCCCGCGCGTGCCCGCGTCCGCCGGCCGTCGTCCGCTCCCCGGTATAGAACCGCCATGGGTTCTGACAACGGGGCGGGTCGGCCGACCGGGGCGGGATCCCCCTTCAGGCCGTTGCGGGTGCTCGCCGGGCCCGACGGCTCGTCACCGGTCGGCGACCTGCTCCTGGTGGTCGATGCCCACCCCACGATGCGGGTCTGGCAGGACGCCCTGGATGAGGCCCTCCACGACCTGCGCTCCGCGAGCCCGTTCGGCCGGATCGAGACCGTACGCCTGCTCGGCTCCGACACACGCGCCGGAGGAGGCGCCCGTTTGGAACCGCTGCCCGCCGCCGCTGGGAACCGGCCCAGGATGGTGCTGGTGGTCACGGACGGGCTGGCGGCAGGATGGCGGTACGGCTCTTCCCTGCTCGCTCTGCCGGCCCGGCTGACCCGCGGGCCGGCGGCGATCGTCCATCTGCTGCCACAACCCCTCTGGTTCCGCGGCGGGTTGAGAGTCGCGCACTTACAGATCCAGGCCCCCGCGGCGTGGAGTCCGAACAGCCGGTACGTCTGGCAACGGCGGGAGGTCTCCTTCGAGACCGCGGAGGGCGAGGACGGCACGGAACCCGACGGGGTGGCCGTGCCCGTCCTCGAGTTCACCGAGCGCTGGATGGAGGCCTGGTCCCAGCTGGTGCGCAACGCGGGGGGCGGTGCGCTGCAGATGTCGGCCGCGGTGGTGGGCACGGGTTCCGCGGAGTCCGGGCAGGACCCCGCGGACATGGACAGGCAGGAGCAACCCGCTGTCAGGTCCGCCCAGGAGCAGGTCTCGGACCTGCGGGCCGCGGCTTCGCCCACCGCGTTCACTCTTGCCACGCAGCTCGCGGCAGCCCCTTTGACGCTGCCCGTCGTCCGCATGCTCATCGAGCAGACCCCCGGCGCCGGACCGGTTCACCTGAGCGAACTGCTGATGAGCGGGCTGGTCGGCCCGGTCGCGGGAGCCGGCGACGGCCGGGCCGACATCGCCTTCGCCTTCACCCCGGGTGTACGCGAGGAACTGCTGGCACTCGGCCGCCGCACCGACACGATTCGTGTGCTGCGCGATGTGCGCAGAATGCTGGACAACTCCGGGGATTCGACGGAGGTTCCGCTGCTGCCGCCCGTCTCCGAGGCGCTGGACAGTACGGCCGTGCCGATCACCACCTCGCGCAGCATTCCCTTCCTTCGCGTCGAACTCCACGCCCTCCAGGCGCTGTCCGGGCCATTCCTCGAACGCGCCGAAATGCTTGCCAGTGTGCTCAACGCGTTCGAGCAGTACGATGCGGTCTCCGCTGTGAAGTCAGACCGGGCGAATCGCCCAGAACTGCCTGCGGCGCTCTCGGAAGGAGAGTCAGGCATGGCTGTCCCGCCCTTGCCTCCGGCGGACGAGGGAAACGTCTCGACCCCCCGTGTGTGGGGCAATATCCCGCCACGTAATCCGAATTTCACCGGTCGCAAAGACCTGTTGGAACTGCTGGCCAGGCGGTTGCGGGAAGGCACCACCACCGTGCTGCCCGAAGCGCTGCACGGCATGGGTGGCGTCGGCAAGACACAGTTGGCCATCGAGTACGCCTACCGTCACCAGGCGGAATACGATTTGGTCTGGTGGATCCCCGCCGAACGGCCCGGCCAGATAGGTCAGTCATTGGTCGAACTCGCCAATAGGCTCGGTCTCAAAACGTCTTCGGAAGCGAACATCGCCGGACCGGCCGTTCGAGAGGCGCTGCGTGAGGGACGGCCCTATGCGCGCTGGCTGCTCATCTTCGACAATGCCGAAAGTCCCGAGCGGGTGAGGCACTACTTCCCTACGGGAGGCAGCGGCACCATTCTGGTGACCTCGCGCAATCGCCGGTGGAGCCTGGTCGGCGGCTCACTGGAGGTCGATGTGTTCACCCGGGAGGAGAGCAAGGAGCTGCTCCGCCGCGACGGGGCGCCCATCGAGGAGGACGAGGCCGACCGGCTCGCCGAAGCCCTGGGCGACCTGCCGCTCGCGCTCGAGCAGGCGGCCGCCTGGCGGTCCGAGACGGGGATGCCCGTCGCCGAATACCTGCGGCTCTTCGAGAGCAAGCGTTCCGAACTCCTCGAAGTCTCCCCGCCCCTGGACTACCAGCTGCCGGTGGCCGCGGCCTGGAACGTGTCGCTCGACCACGTCGAGACGCGCAGTGTGGCGGCGCTCCGGTTGCTCCAGCTGTGCTCGTACTTCGCTCCCGGTCCCATCTCGCGCGCGATCTTCTCCGGGCTCGGTGGCGGCAGCATCGTTCCCGAACTGGACCATGCGCTCAACGACCCCATCCGGCTGGCCCGAGCCCTCCGGGAGATCAACCGGTATTCGTTGGCCCGCATCGACCACCGGACGAACTCCGTGGAGATGCATCGACTGGTGCAGGCCGTACTGATCAACCGCATGACCCCCGAGGAGCGGGAACTCATGCGCGTCGGCGCCCACATGCTCATGGCGGCCGCCGATCCCAAGGAACCCACCCAGCCGGGCAACTGGCCCCGCTACGCGGAACTGTACGGGCACGTGGTCGCGTCGCAGGCGATCAGATCCGACCAGTTGTGGGTGCGCGAACTCGTGATGAACATCGCCAAGTACCTCTACTTCTGGGGCGACTGGGAGATCGCCGTAGATTTCTGCGAGCAGACGTGGACCACCTGGCAGGAGCTGTACGGGGCGCAGGACACGGCAACCCGCAGGATGGCCTGGTGGCTGTGCTTCGTCTACCTCAGGACAGGCCGCCACGAGGACGCGAGAGTGCTGTCGGAGCGACTGCAGGAGATCTACGAGACCACGTCTCCGCCGGACGGCGAGGACGACCGCGAAGACGCCATCGAGGCGCTGAACCTGGTCGCGGCGGTTCGACGAGCCCTCGGCGAATTCGCGGCCGGCGAGGAACTGGACTCCCGTGTCCACGAGCGCGCCCGGCGGTTCTACGGCGAGGACGACCCGGTGACGCTCTACACGGCCCACAATCTCGCCGTGAGTCTGCGGCTGACCGGTCGCTTCACCCGCGCGCTGGAACTGGACCAGCGCACGCACACTCTGAAGGTGCAGCTGTTCGGTTCGGATCACCAGCAAGCACTCGTCACCCAGGCCGGCATCGCGATCGACGTGCGGGAGACCGGTGACTACGTCCGGGCGCGCTCGCTGCAGCAAGCGGTCTTCGACGCCAACCGGATCGTCTTCGGCGCCACCAATCCCGCGACGGTCCAGGCCATGAAGCAGCTCAGTGAGGCCTGCCGGAAGGAGGGGGACCACGAGGCCGCGCTGGAACTCGCCCGCGAGTCGTTCCAGCAGTTCACCAGGCGGTACGGCGACACCCATCCGCGGTCTTTGGACGCGGCGCTCGCCCTCTCGGTGTCGGAGCGTCAGAACGACGACCTCGACACCGCCCTCACGCTCGGCACGGAAGCCTGTGAACGGTACCGGAGCCTGTTCAATTCGTCCCATCCCCATGCCCTGGCCGCCGACGTCGACCTGGCCGTGACCCTGAGGTTGCTCGGCCGGGCCGAGCAGGCCAGGAGACTGGATGAGAACGCGCTGTCCCGGCTGACGGAGCGGCTGGCCGCGGACCATCCGATGACGCTCGCCTGCGCGATCAACCTGGCCAGTGACCTGAGCGCGCTGGGTGCGGAGGCCGAGGCCCGGGGACTGGGGGAGGTCACGCTGGAACGGTGCCGCGCGGCCCTCGGTCCCGATCACCCGACCACGCTGGCGTGCGCGACGAACCTGGCACTGGACCAGATCGCGACGGGCGCCGAGGGTGCGGACGTCGGCGAGGATCTGCTGGCACGGACGGTGGAGCGGCTCCGGACCGTCCTGGACGCGCCCCGGCTCCGCTCACCGAGCGCGGCTCCGCACCCCGCCACCCGGCAGGCGGAGAACCGGGAACGCGCCAACTGCGCGATCGACCCCATGCCCCTGTAGGGGCTGCGCGAGCCGTGCGAACGCGACCGGGCCATGGGCGCCCCGTTCGCGCCCGACCCGTCAGCCGTCCCTGCGGGCCTGGCCCAGCCAGGCCGCCAGGCGTACCGGATCGGCGGCTCGGCCCGAACGGGACACCAGGGCACGCTGAACCGCCAGCACCTGTTCGGGACGCCGTGTCAGCAGGCCTGCCGCGGCCGGCTCCACCCCCTCGGCGGCGAGCGCTCCACCGAGGCCCGCCCAGGCCGCGGCACTGTCCGGGGCCTCGGACAGATGGGCGAGGTAGGAACGGCGCGCTGCGCCGGGTTTCCCGGCGGCGAGCAGTGCGTCGCCCTCGAGGGCTCCCTCCACGTGGCGTGCGGC
Organism: Streptomyces sp. Root1310; assembly: GCF_001426425.1. Taxonomy (NCBI): domain Bacteria; kingdom Bacillati; phylum Actinomycetota; class Actinomycetes; order Kitasatosporales; family Streptomycetaceae; genus Streptomyces; species Streptomyces sp. Root1310. Next base: position 528,100 of record NZ_LMEQ01000032.1, read on the forward strand.
CTCGGCCGGGTGCGAGCTCAGGGCACCGGACACGGCCGTGTCGTAGAGGCGGTGCCTGACCAGGATCGCGAGGCTGTCCAGGTGCCGCGCGGCCCGGTCCGGCACCAGCAGGGTTCCGGCGTCGTGGGACGCCGGGGGGCCGCTCGGGCCGCTCGGTCCGTTCGCTCCGCGGAGCCAGCCGGCCACGGCCTCGTCGGTCCATTGCGGGGCCGGGCGCAGGTGGTGGGCGCGCCAGCGGGAACGGTGGTTGATCGCGCACAGATCAGCCAGTGCCCGTGGTGCGTCGGGTACCGGCTCGTCGGTCCACGCGGCGCACCGATCACGCAGGATGCCGAGGAACCGCAGGCCCAGCGGGGTCAGTCGCCAGTGATCACGCACGGATTCGAGGGCGGACCACACCTGTGAGCGCCACAGGGCGAACTCGAAGTGCCCGGCGTCGGCCGCCCGGCCGACTGCGGATCGGCGATGGGAGCGCCAGAACCGGGTGACGCCGGCGAAGGCGTAGATCCCCTGAAGCAGTCCTCCCACCGGCCGGGGATCGTCACGCCAAGGGGCGTACAGCCGCTCGTCGTGCTGGGCCGCGTCGGCCACGTAGAGCGGTGCGAGGTGCAGGAGGCCGCTCAGCTTGGTGTGCTGGAACTCGTGCACCAGGGTGGCCGCCAACTGGACCGCGTCGTCCGGTTCGGATACCAGGATGTTGCCGAAGGCGTCCCCGCCGGAGGCACTGCGCGGCCGGAATCGCTCGGCCGCCTCGACGGGGCTGACGGACGTCAGTCCCCGGCGCATGGCCCTGGCGGTCCGCGGATCGTCCCGCAGAAGTACCGCCCAGCTGTCCTCCAGGATCTTCTGCCATCGCAGGACCCGGTGGTCGGGCAGCCTGGCCGGCCGACTGCGGTGGGAGTCGATCCTGTAGGGATCCAAGTCGTCGAGGGCCAGGGCGAGTTCGCTTTCACCGTGCCCTGCCCGGACCCAGCGCAGCGGGTGCCACCCCGGGTTGCTCCGGTCGGCGTGCGGAGCGCACCGCACGGGGCCGCGCGGGGTCTCGATCCAGGCGCGCCCCTCCTGCGAACGCACCGGCACGGTCGTCCATGGCTGCCCGCCCGCCACCTCGGCGGCCCCCAGGGTGGGCAACAGGGCGTACCCGTGACGCACCGGCACATCGATGGCGAAGTCCAGGCCCGCCCGGACTCCGGCCGCGGCAGCGACGGCGGACAGGTGACCGAGAACGATCCACCGAGGCGTCGTCCCTCCCTCGGTGCCCCGCAGGCGGCGCAGGGCCGACGACAGCCACATGCCCGTCTGCGGATACATCAGGAGAGTGTCGAACGCTGCGGGGTCGGTCTTCTGAGCTCGCGTCAGGAGCTCCCAGGCCCCGGTGAGCGGGAGTGGGCCGAGGCGGTCAGGCGCGTCGGCGTCCGACGTCATGTCGTCCAGAGTGCGCAGGAGCAGAAGCCTTCGGCTTCGTTCGGCCGAGGCCAGCAGATCGAGGACGCCGTCGTCGCCCTCTCCCTCGGCGAGGGCGATCAGGCTCCGGGCCGGAACCCGGTGGCGCGGCAGGACGGGACGGTCACCCGGCATCGTCGAGGTCCCTTGCGGCGTGGGAAGGGTCAGTCGTCGTGCGAGGGGTTGAAGTCGCTCGTGCTTGCCTGCGGATTGTCGAGCTTGAGCAGGATGCCGGCGAGGGACGGGGCTACCGTCGAGCCGTCGAGGTTGCGCAACATCTCGAGTGATACCCCCGTGAGGTCTACCAGATCGGACTCGACGGCGGCCATCGGCTGATCCATGAACGGCCTGGCCCCTTCATTCGGAGAGCTAGCTTTCCACAACGTTCACATCATGGCTCATGGATCAGCTCTCGGTCCCGGTGGGGGTGTGGGACACCACCGCCCGTTTTCCGGGGAAACCCTGACGTCGCATCAGTTCCGCGACCGCGCGGTCCAGCCGGGCGGCTGCCGAGGAGCCGCTCTCGATGAGGCGCACCGTCTCGAGCAGTGCGTCCAGGGTGCCCGGGTAGCTCAGGCAGGTCTTCACGATGCCGAAGACGTCCACCCGCAGGACGGCGTCGCGGGGCGCGTTCGCCGCGATCACCGGATCGATGTTCTGCAGGACGAGGTCGAGGCGGGACCTGTCCCTGATGACGGGCAGAGCCGTGAGGGCCGTCACCAGGCCGTCCAGCTCGCGCAGGGGAACGGAGTCCGGCAGGCCGACGAGGCTGCCGTGGGGTGTCGGCGCGGACCCCGGCGCGAAGAGGCCGTCCGGGCCCTCGGGGAAGCCGGCGGCGTGCCGCAGCAGCCTCAGTTCGTCGGCCGTCAGCAGATCGAACCATCGGTCGACCCGTGCCACGGCGAGATGGCCCGGCCCGTCCGCGTGATGATGCGATCTGACGAGGCCGATGACGGCCCCGTCATGCCAGACGGCCGCCCCGGACATGCCCTCCCAGGGGGAGTGACCGGGGTCCGGACAGTGGTCCGGGGCCGCCACGGCGAAGTCGAGAGTCCCCTCCCTGCGGTTGGACAGCACGGAGATGGTCCCCGTGGCATGACAGGAGTCGCGGTAGGGGCCCGGTGTGCCGTCCTCGAACGGCCGCAGTGCCCGGGGGTCCCTCAGTTTGAAACGAGGGAAGCCCATGGCGCTGCACGGCAGCACCAGATCGGCGTCCGGTACCAGGCCGTAGCGGGGTGACGCGACCGACGGGCGCGGGGTCTTCGCACCGGTCATCTCCAACAGGGCCACATCGGCGGCGTCGGCGAGGAGCAGGACGCGCGTCGGCGAGACCCACTGGCCGGGCAGATCGGCGTCGAACCGCACGGTGACGGTGGCGCCGGGCGTCCGTACCGTGTGCGCCGTGGTCAGGATCCAGCGGTCTCCCACGAGATACCCGGAGCCGCGGCCGCCCGGTTCGCCGCCGTGCGCGGAGACCATGACCTCGGCAACCCTGCCGGGTTCGAGGCCCTGGGAGGAGGTCGGTGCGGTCATGGTCTCATCGCTCCGGTATCGGCAACTCTGCTTCGGCGCCGCTGGGTCCGAGGTCGTCACAGGCATACCCGGACCGCCGGGCGTCCAGTCGGCTTCGGCAGCCGGGAGGTCGGGGCGAGCGGTGTCGGTAATATGCGGCCATGGACCCTGGGGGTGGGGAGCGCCGTGATTGAACTCGCCGAGGTGCTGAGGGAGTTACGCCGGGAGTTGATCGCCGCGATGGCCGACGAGGTCGCGCCGCCGGTGCGCTTCGAACTGGGTCCCGTGGAGGTGGAGGCGACGGTCGCCGTGACCCGTGAGGCGGGCGGCAGCGGCAAGGTCCGGTTCTGGGTCGTGGAAGCCGGTGCCGAGGGCAAGTACGCCCGGACGGCCACGCAGCGCATCACGCTCACGCTGCACCCCAAGTCCGTCGCCGCCGACGGGACCGCGCGCACGGTCCTGATCGCGGGCGAGGAGATCAGCGGAGAGCGGTGACGCCCGCGGGCCGCCCTCGCCGAGTACCTGGCGGAAGCCGCCGACGCGCTCACCGGTGTGGGTGACGGGGAGTGGCGCGGGCCGGCCGAGACCTGCGGAACGGCTCCGGCGCGTCCGCGGACAGAGGGTGTCCGCAAGTCCCGCTACGTTGCGTTCATGACGAAGACGACGTACCCGGCGGGCCCCGTGCTCGGCGCTCGTGCCCTCAACCGCGCCACCCTCGAACGGCAGTTGCTGCTGCGGCCGTCGCCGATGTCCGCCGGGGACGCCGTGGAACATCTGCTCGGGCTCCAGGCGCAGAACGTGAAGCCGCCGTACTACGCGCTGGCCGCCCGACTCGACGGGTTCGTCCCCGAGGACCTGTCGACGCTGATGGCCGGCCGCGAGGCCGTCCGCATCGTCAGCATGCGGTCCACCATCCACACCCACACCGCCGACGACTGCCTGACGCTCCGGCCCTTCGTCCAGCCCGCCCGCGACCGCGAGCTGACGTACTTCCGCAAGGGCCTCGCCGGAGTCGACCTCGACCGGCTCGCCGTCCTCGCCCGCGACCTCGTCGAGGCCGAGCCGCGCACCATGAAGCAGCTGCGCGAGGCGCTCTGCGTCGAGTGGCCGGACGCCGACCCCCAGTCCCTCGCCGTCGCCGCCCGCTGCCGGCTGCCCCTGGTCCAGGTGACCCCGCGCGGACTGTGGGGCAGGAGCGGGCAGGTCGCGCTGACCACCGCCGAGCACTGGCTGGGCCGGCCCGCGCGGAGCGCCCCGACGGCGGACTCCGTGGTCCTGCGCTATCTGGCGGCCTTCGGTCCGGCCTCCGTCAAGGACATGCAGACCTGGGCCGGTCTGACCCGGCTGCGCGACGCCTTCGAACGCCTGCGTCCGGACCTCCTCACCTTCCGCGACGAGCACGGCGTCGAGCTGTTCGACCTCCCCGGCGCGCCGCGCCCCGACCCGCGGACCCCGGCCCCGCCCCGCTTCCTCCCCGAGTTCGACAACCTCCTCCTCTCCCACGCCGACCGCACCCGGGTCGTCCCGGCCGCGTACCGGGGCCGCTCCTGGCAGGGCAACCAGGCGTACTGCACCCTCCTGGTCGACGGCTTCCTGGCCGGGGTGTGGAAACGGGAGCAGGACGCCCTGGTCGTCGAGCCCTTCGGCACCCTCACCGCGGCCCAGCGGCGGGAAGTCACCGCCGAGGGCGAGCGGATGCTGGCCGTCATGCACCCGGGGCAGCCCCACGACATCCGGTTCGGGACCGTCGGACGGTCCTGACCACCGCGCTCCGCGGGCAGACGAGAAGCCCCCACCGCGGACCGGTGAGGGCTTGGATAGGGGGCGCTGCGGGCCGCTCGTGGAGGCTCGCAGCGCCCCCCGGTCTTTCCCTGAGGGGTGCTCAGGAGTTCTCGGAGGCTGCTACACGGTGACGGGCTACGAGTTGACCTGCGTCGTCACCAGGCTGGAGAAGGTCGTCAGCCGGGTGTAGACACCCGGGTAGCCGGCCTCCGCGCAGCCCTCGCCCCAAGAAGTGATCCCTGCCAGGACGCCCCCGATGAGCAGGGGACCGCCGCTGTCGCCCTGGCAGGTGTCTACGCCGCCGGATGTGTATCCGGCGCAAACCATGTCGGTCGCGACGAAGTCGGAACCGTAGGAGCTCTTGCAGCTGGTGTCGGACACGATCGGGACGGTCGCGGTCCGCAGCTGGTTGGAGGAGCTGCCGTTCTCCGAGGTGGTGCCCCAGCCGATGATGCGGGCGGTGGCGCCGGTCGCGTACACCCCGGTCTGGGACGAGGAGACGTACGACGCCGTGGTGTACGGCATCGACGTCGACAGGGTCAGGACGGCCACGTCGTCACCGTTGGTGGCGTCCGTGTAGTCCGGGTTGATCCAGATCTTGCTGACCCGGCTGACCGTGCCGTTGGTGCCGTTGAGGTAGGTGCGTCCCCCGACGACCCGCACGCTGCTCGTGGTCTCGCCGACCATACAGTGGGCGGCCGTGACCACCTTGGTCGCCGAGACGAGGGTGCCGCCGCAGAACTGGTTCTGCGAGGCGTCCGTGATCTGCATCATGAACGGGTACGTCGTGGTCGTGGTCGTGGTGCCGCCGACGATCGGCTGGGGCGCTGCGACAGCGGTGGGGGCGCTGAGCAGTGCGGTCGCCGCCGCCGCGGCGGTCGCCGCGAGGACGGCGGCGGGTTTCTTGAACCGGTTGAGCCCGAACATGGATCTCCTCGGTGGGGGTTGCCGGTGGGGGGTCGCGCGGGTGTGGGGGGTAGCACGGGGGTCGCGGGACCGACCCCCGTATGCCCGGGCGAGCGGCACGTCCCTTAAGCTAGGACCCGGCACCCGTTCCCCCCAATGAGGGAACCCCCTAAGGGAGTTGGGGCAGGGAAAACCCTCGGTCGGCTCAGGCGAGCCACAGTCGCCGCCGAGGGGGCGCTCAGGGAGACCGCCGCGCGGGGCACAGCACCCGCTGAGGGCGGGGAGCCCTTCAGGGGCAGTTAACCCGCGGATTCCTCACTTCGCGTGACGCCCCGCCGCCAGTCGGACGATGTCCACCCGCGAACGGATCCCCAGCTTGCGGTAGACCCGGGTCAGGGTCGCCTCGACCGTCTTGACGCTGATGAACAGGCGAGCGGCGATCTCCCGGTTGGTCGCGCCCTCCATGACGAGCGCGGCGACCTGACGCTCCATCGAGGCGAGCCCCTCCAGCGCGTCGGACGGGGGAGCGGTCTGCGGGGGCACGGCGACCGTCCCCGGCACGGCCGCCGCGACCGCCGCGTCCACCTGGCGCAGCCAGGGCAGCGCCCGGCACCGCCGGAACAATCGGGCCGCCTCGTCGAACGACGTGGGGCCCGGCCGCCCGGTGCGCAGCATCGCCAGCGCGAACGCCGCCCGCGCCTCCTCCAGGCCGTACCCCAGCTTGGCGAGCCGGTCCTGAACGGACGTCAGCCGCGACAGCGCCGCCTCGTGGTCGCCGCGGGCCGCCCGCACCATCGCCTCGGCCCGGTCCAGCACGGCCAGCACGCTCTCCCGGCCCAGCCGGAGCGCGTGCTCGCGCGTCACGTCGATGACGTCCTGTGCCTCGCCCGGCTCGCCGACCCGGACCAGCGCCTCGGCGAGGTCGCCCTGCCAGCGGCCCCGGGCGGGGTCGGTGATGCCCAGCCCCTGCTCCAGCTCCCGCACCCGGCGCAGCGAGCCGACCGCGCCCGCCGCGTCCCCGGCCACCAACTGGGCGTGGCCCAGCGCGGCCAGCGCGCGCGAGACGTACATCTGGTCGCCGTCCTCCTCGGCCTTGCCCGCCGCCTCCCGGGCCAGTGCCAGCGCCCGGTCGACGTCACCGCCGGAGGCCTCGGCGAGGGAGGCCAGCATCGCGGAGGCGCCCAGGCCGATGCCGGAGTCCCGGGCCAGCCGGAGGCTCTCGCGGGCCAGGTCGAGGGCGCGCCCGCAGTGCCCGGAGCGCAGTTCGGTCTCGGCGAGGAAGCGCTGGAAGTGCACCTCGCTCTCGACCATGCCGCGGCGGCGCACCTCGCGCAGCAGCGCGGTGATGGTCGACCGGGCCTCGGGCAGCTGATCGCTCATCAGCAGCCAGCGGAAGCGGGCCGCCCCGACACCGTTGTGATGGCACGCCACGTAGGGGTCCTGGGGCTCCCGCAGGGCCCGCTTGATGGTGGTGGGGGCGTTCGGGTGGCCCATCAGGGTCTCGGTCGAGGCCTGGAAGGAGAGCGCCATCAGCTCGGTGCGCCGGTCGTCCCCGCAGGCCGCCAGATCGGCCGTGTGCGCGGCCTCCTCGCGGGCCTCGGCGAAGTCGCCCTCCACGATCAGCTTGCGCCAGGCCAGCCGGTAATGGACCAGGGCGAGCAGCCGCGGGTCGTCACCGGCGTCGGCGAGGGCCTGCGGGAAGACGGCGTCGACCTCGCCCAGGGACTGCCCGGCGGCCTCGATCACCACCTCCCAGGCCCGGATCCGCTCGGCGGGCACGGTCGCCCGGGTCAGCACCTCGCGCGCGACGTCCCGGGCGAGGTCCACCTCGCCGGCGGTGATCGCGTCCTCGGCGGCCTGGAGCCGCCGGTCGTCCGGGGCGGGGGCGCCGTCCGGCGGGGTGTGCCGGGCGGCCAGCAGCCCGAGGGAGGCGGCGACCGAGGGGGCGCCCCGGTCGCGGGCGAGCGCGGCGGCCTCGGCGAGCCGGGCGGCGACCTCCGGGTCGGTGCCGGTGGTGGCCAGCGCGAGGTTGCGGGCCCGCTCGATCGGATCGGAGGCGGCGGTGGACAGCGCGGCGTGCGCGGCCCGGCGCTCCTGGGCGGGCGCCTCCGCGTACAGCGCGGCCGAGATCAGCGGATGCGCGAACCGTACGGCCGGCCCCTCGGGCTCCGTCGCCAGCAGCCCGAGGGCCGCCGCCTGCGCCGTCTCGGCCTCGGCGTTCTCGCGGCCGGCCGCGTGCAGCAGGGCCAGCGTGGGGCGGGCGCCGGCGCTGGCCACGAGCAGCGTGCGGCGGGCCTCGTCGGACAGCATGTCGAGGCGGCTGAGGACCAGGGCGCGCAGCGAGGTCGGCACCGGCAGGGGCTCGCCGGGCCGGGGCGGCGTCGGGCTCTCGCCGAGGGCGCGGCCCAGTTCCAGGGCGAAGAGGGGGTTGCCGCCGCTGGTGCGGTGGATCTCCCGCATGGTCGAGCGGGGCAGGTCGCTGTAGCCGCGGTGGTCGAGCAGCGCGGAGACCTGGGCGCGGGAGAGGGGGTTGAGCCGGACGGCGAGGGTGTCGGGCGGGGACGCGCGTAGATGACGGTCGTACTCCTGCTCCTCCGTCCGCACCGCGCACAGCAGCTGGACGGGGGTGTCGCCGAGCCGGCGGGCGGCGAAGCCGAGGAGTTCGGCACTGGCCGAGTCCAGCCACTGGAGGTCGTCGGCGACGAGCAGGACGGGACCCGCGGCGGCCAGCGCGCGCAGGGCCGACAGCACGGCCAGACGCAGGGCGAGGCCGTCGCGTTGCAGAGTCGATTCGCCTCGGCCGGTGAGCGCCGACTCCAGGGCCGTGCGCTGGGCGACGGGCAGCTTGTCCGAGACCTCGTCCAGCACGAGGCCGAAGAGGTCGGCGAGGGCCAGGAAGGGGAGATGGGATTCGGACTCGGTCGCCGAGCAGCGCAGGACGGTGCGGGCCGCCTCGCCGTAATCCGCGGCCAATGCCCGCAGCACGGTCGACTTTCCTATTCCGGCCGGACCGTGCAGCAGCACGCTGCCGCCGCGCGTCAGCTGGTCACGGGCGGCCGTGAACAGCTCGTCCCTGCCGATGACCAGGTCGGGGCGGCATCTGGCAGGCTCCTTGAAGTCCCGTCGCACGGTCACCGCTCCCCTCCGAGTGTCGTGTCCGGGCCAAATTCTAGGCAACGTCCCTTTGAAATTCGGAGACACGGCGTGGTGAGGCATATAACAACGTGACGCATAGGGAAATTCATGGAGGCGATGGATGAATGGTCTCTTGTCGTGAGGGGCCTCCCTGGCTTGATGTGATCGCTGCTCCCCCGCATCTTGCACCGCCCGCGCTACGGGCATGTTGCGCACCCCGCGTTCAGGGCAGCAGGCCCGCCCTCCGGGCCGCGACCACCGCCTCTCCCCGGGTGTGCGCGCCCAGCCTGCGCATCGCCGACCTCAGATAACCCTTGACCGTCTCCGGACGCAGCCCCAGCCGCTCGGCGGCGGCCGCGTTCGTCGCCCCCGCCGCCACCCACGCCAGCACGTCCAGCTCACGCGGGGCCAGGGCGACCGGCTGTCCCGGCGGCCGCTCCGCCGGCCCCGGCGCCAGCAGCCCGCAGACCCCGAGGAGCTCGGCGCGCAGCGCCGGATCGGCGATCCGCGGGGCCAGGGCGCGCAGGGCCGTGTGCGCCTCCCGCACCTGCTCCCAGCCCGCCCCTGCCCCCGCCCCGGCGCCCGTCCCGGGGCCTGTCCCGGCGGGGGCCCCGGGGGCCGGAGCGGGCCCCGGGCCCGCGGCGCCCGGCCGGGCCGCCGCCAGCAGCTCCCGCGCCGCGTCCCCGGCCACCAGCGCCTGCTCCACGTCCCGCGCCGCCTGCACGGCCGCGGTCAGCGTGCGGTCACCCAGCGGCTGGGCCGTGCGCAGGGCGCCGTACAGCACCCCGCGCACCCGGCGCCCCACGACCACCGGGATCGCCAGCACCGAGCGCAGGCCCTCCGCCGCGACGGCCGCGTCGTACTCGTGACTGATCTGCCGGGAGAGGGAGTAGTCGGTCACCGCGCACGGGCGGGCCAGCGCCACCGCCTTGCCGCCGAGGCCGTTGCCGGAGGTCACCGCCAGTCCGCGCAGCGCGAGACCGGCCGCGCCGCTGAACTCGCTGATCCGCATCCGCTGCCGCCCCGGCTCCACCAGACCACCGAAGGCGACCGGCAGCCCCGTCGCCCGCCGCAGCCGTGCCAGCGCACCGCGAATCTCCACCGTTCCGGCCGCGTCTGCCGCCACGTTCTCGCCCTTTCCGCGCGGCGTGGTGCCGCACACCCCCGTCCGGGGGTAGTGAGACCTGCATCACGGATTACACGATGGCAGAGAGCCGCCCGGCAATGGTCCGGCACCACGGGAGTGGGCCGCAGGGGCTGAGCGAGCCCCGGAGGCGAGCCGGCCGAACATGCCCAGAAAGCACGGAGGACAGATGACGACGGCGACGGAGCGTTTCCGCAGAGCCCGCGACTTCCTGCTGGAACACCGCGAGGACTACACCACCGCTTACGAGCGTTTCGAGTGGCCCCGCCCGGAGCACTTCAACTGGGCCCTCGACTGGTTCGACGTCATCGCCGACGGCAACGGGCGCACCGCCCTGCACATCGTGGAAGAAGACGGTTCCGAAACCCGTCTCAGCTTCGCCGAACTGTCGGAGCGCTCCGACCGGCTCGCGAACTGGCTGCGCGGGAGCGGTGTCGCCGCCGAGGACCGGATCCTCGTCATGCTCGGCAACCAGGCCGAACTCTGGGAGACCGCGCTGGCCGCGATGAAGCTGCGGGCCGTCGTCGTCCCGGCCACTCCGCTGCTCGGCCCCGCCGACCTCACCGACCGCGTGGAACGCGGCCGCATCCGGCACGTCGTCGTCCGCACCGAGGACACCGGCAAGTTCGACGCGGTCCCCGGCGACTACCGGCGCATCGCGGTCGGCGGCGCCCCCGAGGGCTGGCAGCCGTTCGAGGACGCCCGCACCGCCCCGGCCGGCTTCACACCCGACGGCCCCACCCTCGCCGACGACCCGCTGATGCTCTACTTCACCTCCGGTACGACCGCCCGCCCCAAGCTGGTGGAACACACCCACACCTCGTATCCGATCGGGCATCTGTCGACGATGTACTGGATCGGGCTCAGGCCGGGCGACGTACACCTCAACATCTCCTCGCCCGGCTGGGCCAAGCACGCCTGGTCCAACCTCTTCGCCCCCTGGAACGCCGAAGCAACCGTTTTCATCCACAACTACACCCGGTTCGACCCGGCCCGGCTGATGACCGAGATGGACCGGGCGGGGGTCACGACGTTCTGCGCCCCGCCCACCGTCTGGCGCATGCTCATCCAGGCGGACCTCACCCAGCTGCGCACCCCGCCCCGCGAGGCGGTGGCCGCGGGTGAGCCGCTCAATCCCGAGGTCGTCGAGCAGGTGCGGCGCGCCTGGGGGGTGACCGTCCGGGACGGCTTCGGGCAGACCGAGACGGCCGTGCAGATCGCCAACAGCCCCGGACAGGACCTGAAGACCGGCTCGATGGGGCGGCCGAGCCCCGGCTACCGGGTGGAGCTCCTCGACCCGGTGTCCGGCGCGCCGGGTGCGCAGGAGGGCGAGATCGCGCTGGACCTGGCGGCCCGGCCGGTCGGCCTGATGACCGGTTACCACGGCGACGCCGACCGCACGGCGGAGGCGATGGCCGGCGGCTACTACCGCACGGGCGACATCGGCAACCGCGACGAAAACGGTTACCTCACCTATGTCGGCCGGGCCGACGACGTCTTCAAGGCCTCCGACTACAAGATCAGCCCCTTCGAGCTGGAGAGCGCGCTGCTGGAGCACGAGGCGGTCGCCGAGGCGGCCGTCGTCCCGGCCCCCGACGCGCTGCGCCTCGCCGTGCCCAAGGCCTATGTCGTGCTCGCCGAGGGCTGGGAGCCGGGTCCCGACACCGCGAAGGTGCTGTTCGAGCACTCCCGCGAGGTCCTCGCCCCGTACAAGCGCGTCCGCCGTCTGGAGTTCGCCCCCCTGCCGAAGACGGTGAGCGGCAAGATCCGCCGGATCGAGCTGCGGGCGGCGACCGAGGCGGGCTCGCCGGACGAGTACCGCGAGGAGGACTTCCGGTGAGCGGGGCGTCGTACGCGCACGGGACGAGCGCGACCGCGCTGCTCGGGGACACCATCGGGGCCGACCTGGACCGGACGGCGGAGCGCTGGCCGGACCGCGAGGCACTGGTCGACGTGCCGTCGGGGCGGCGCTGGACGTACCGCCGATTCGTCGAGGACGTCGACCGGCTGGCGTACGCGCTGCTCGCGAGCGGGGTCGCCAAGGGCGACCGGGTGGGCATCTGGGCGGTCAACTGCGCGGAGTGGGTGCACGTCCAGTACGCCACCGCCCGGATCGGCGCGATCATGGTGAACATCAACCCGGCGTACCGCACGCACGAGGTCGAGTACGTCCTGCGGCAGGCCGGGATCTCCGTGCTGTTCGCCTCGCTCGGCCACCGCACGAGCGACTACCGCGCGATGGTCGAGCAGGTACGCGGCAGATGCCCGCAACTGCGGGAGACCGTTTACATCGGGGATCCGAGCTGGGATGCCCTGCTGCGGCGTGGAACGCCCGACCTCGACGAGGCCTTCCGCACCCGCAGAAACGAGTTGTCCTGCGACGACCCCGTCAACATCCAGTACACCTCGGGGACCACGGGCTTCCCCAAGGGAGCCACCCTCTCCCACCACAACATTCTCAACAACGGTTACTTCGTGGGCGAGGCGATCGCCTACACCGAGCAGGACCGGATCTGCATCCCGGTGCCCTTCTACCACTGCTTCGGCATGGTGATGGGAAACCTGGCGGCCACCTCGCACGGCGCCTGCATCGTCGTCCCGGCCCCGTCCTTCGACCCGAAGGCCACGCTGGAGGCGGTCCAGCAGGAGCGGTGCACCTCCCTGTACGGCGTGCCGACCATGTTCATCGCGGAGCTGAACCTGCCCGACTTCGCCACCTACGACCTCTCCTCCCTGCGCACCGGCATCATGGCGGGCTCGCCCTGTCCGGTCGAGGTGATGAAACGGGTGGTCGCCGAGATGAACATGGCGGAGGTGTCGATCTGTTACGGCATGACCGAGACCTCGCCCGTCTCCACCCAGACCCGCCGCGAGGACGATCTGGAGCACCGCACCGGCACCGTGGGCAGGGTCCTGCCGCACATCGAGGTGAAGGTCGTGGACCCGGTGGACGGGGTGACCCGAGCGCGCGGCGTCGCGGGCGAGCTGTGCACCCGCGGCTACAGCGTGATGCTCGGCTACTGGAACGAGCCCGAGAAGACCGCCGAGTCGATCGACGCGGGACGCTGGATGCACACCGGGGACCTGGCGGTGATGCGTGAAGACGGTTACGTCGAGATCGTCGGCCGTATCAAGGACATGATCATCCGGGGCGGGGGAGAACATCTACCCTCGCGAGATCGAGGAGTACCTCTACGGCCACCCGAAGATCCAGGACGTGCAGGTCGTCGGTGTCCCGCACGAGAAGTACGGCGAGGAGGTCCTCGCGTGTGTGATCCCGGCCGACGCGGCGGACCCGTTGTCGCTGGAGGAGTTGCGCGCCTACTGCGAGGGCCGGCTCGCGCACTACAAGATCCCGAGCGGCCTGCGGATCATGGAGGCCTTCCCGATGACCGTCTCGGGGAAGGTGCGGAAGATCGAGCTGCGGGAGGGGTACGGCCTATAGCGCGGCTTCCGTGCTTCGGGTGTCCGTGCTTCGGGTCTCCGGGCTTCGCGTGTCCGGGCTTCGCGTGTCCGTGCTTCGCGTGTCCGGGTTACCGGGGTTGCTCGGGATGCTCGGGCCGCCCCGGTTTCTCACGGCGACGGCCGTCGCCTCAGGCGTCCCCGGCGTCGAGGGCGTCGGCCATCGCGTTGACCGGCTGCGGGGTGCCCGTCAGGTCCAGCACGAAGAGCGGCACGCGCAGCTGGTCGGCGCGGGCGCGGGCCTCCTCGGCGTATCCGGCCAGGGAGAAGTAGACACAGTCCGCGGATTCCGTCATGGCCGTCAGCCACAGGCATTCCACGTCCCGCAGTGAGGCCGGGCGAACGCTGGGGTCCACCTGGGCCACGAGCCCGCGGGCGGCGAGGCCGATGCCGGAGGTGGGCCGCTGATCGGCCCGCCGGATGTCCCCGTGTCCGAGCCAGTTCAGATAGAGCGCGGCGGTGGTGACCGCGTCGCGCGCGGTCCGGATGGCGACGGGCCGAAAGGCACGCCGTTGTGCCGCCGGTGCCGGTGCCGGTGCCGGTGCCGGTGCCGGTGCCGGTGCCGGTGCGGGCGTTGGCGATGGCGATGGTGTTGATGCAGGTGGGGAGGGCGCCGGCGGTGTCGGCGTCGGCGTCGACGCGGTTGTCCCGGGCTCCGGCCCTGGCTCGGGCCTCGGCTCCATCCCCGGCCCGGGCGGCTCCGTCCGTTGCCCCGGCTCCGTCCGTTGCCCTGGCTCCCTGCCTTGCCCCGGCTTCCCGCCTTGCCCCGGCCCCGGCTCGGGGGCCGGGTCGGTCACCGGGATCCGTATCACCGCTCCGCAGGCGCAGCCCAGTTCGGGGTGCGGCCACTGGTGACGGCGGTGGCAGGCGGGGCAGCGCAGTGCGACCCACTCCTCGTCCCACGCCCGGTGCGCGACGGTCGACGGTGCCGTCCGCCGGTCGAGCACAGGCGTGACGGGAGCACCGCACGCGCACGGGTAACAGGGCGCGGTGTAGAGGCGCTCGCGCCGACAGGCCGGGCAGCGCACCGGCACGCTCTCGGGCATGGCCCCCATCGTCCTCCTCCGGACCCCGCTTGTCCGTCTCTTGACGACCTTCGCGCCCCCACATACATTGCTTCCAGATAGTAGAAAGTATTTTCCGCATCACGGAAATGTGCGGGAATGCTGTCCACCGATGGAAGGGCTCACCGCGGGGCGCGACGGGAGAGCGAATCCGACAGCTAGAGCAGCTGAAGCAGTCGAAGCAGGAGTAGCCCATGGCTCGTATGACCGCTGCCCGCGCGGCAGTCGAGATCCTCAAGCGCGAGGGCGTCACCAGCGCGTTCGGTGTCCCCGGCGCGGCGATCAACCCCTTCTACGCGGCGCTCGAGGCTTCCGGCGGGATCAACCACACCCTCGCCCGTCATGTCGAGGGCGCCTCGCACATGGCCGAGGGCTACACCCGTACCCACCCGGGCAACATCGGGGTCTGTGTCGGCACCTCCGGCCCGGCCGGCACCGACATGATCACCGGGCTGTACTCCGCCATCGGCGACTCCGTGCCGATCCTGTGCATCACGGGCCAGGCCCCGACCGCCGTGATCCACAAGGAGGACTTCCAGGCCGTCGACATCGCGTCCATCGCCAAGCCGGTGACCAAGATGGCGGTCACCGTCCTGGAGGCGGCCCAGGTGCCCGGCGTCTTCCAGCAGGCCTTCCATCTCATGCGCTCCGGCCGGCCGGGCCCCGTCCTGATCGACCTGCCGGTCGACGTCCAGCAGACGGAGATCGAGTTCGACGTGGACACGTACGAGCCGCTGCCCGTCTACAAGCCGGCCGCGACCCGTGCGCAGATCGCGAAGGCGCTCTCGATGCTGAACGCGTCCGAGCGTCCGCTGATCGTCGCGGGCGGCGGTGTCATCACCGCCGACGCCGCCGAACTGCTGCGGGAGTTCGCCGAGTTGACCGGCACTCCGGTCATCCCGACGCTGATGGGCTGGGGCGCGATCCCCGACGACCACGAGCTGAACGCCGGCATGGTCGGCCTCCAGACCTCGCACCGCTACGGCAACGCGACGTTCCTGGAGTCCGACTTCGTCCTCGGTATCGGCAACCGCTGGGCCAACCGTCACACCGGCCGTGTCGACGTCTACACGGCCGGCCGCACCTTCGTCCACGTCGACGTCGAGCCCACCCAGATCGGCAAGATCTTCGCTCCGGACTACGGCATCGCCTCGGACGCGAAGGCGGCTCTGGAGCTCTTCGTCGAGGCGGCGAGGGAGTCCAGGGCGGCGGGTACGCTTCCCGACCGTTCCGCGTGGGCGGCCGCCGCACAGGAGAAGAAGGCGACCCTCCAGCGCCGTACGCACTTCGACGACATCCCGATCAAACCGCAGCGCGTCTACGAGGAGATGAACAAGGCCTTCGGCCCGGAGACCCGGTACGTCACCACCATCGGACTCTCACAGATCGCCGGCGCCCAGATGTTGCACGTCTACCGGCCGCGGCACTGGATCAACTGCGGCCAGGCGGGGCCCCTCGGCTGGACGATCCCGGCGGCCCTGGGTGTCGCGAAGGCCGACCCGGAGGCGCAGGTCGTGGCGCTCTCCGGGGACTACGACTTCCAGTTCATGATCGAAGAGCTGGCGGTCGGCGCGCAGCACAAGATCCCGTACGTCCATGTCCTCGTCAACAACTCCTACCTGGGGCTGATCCGGCAGGCACAGCGGGCGTTCGACATCGACTTCCAGGTCAATCTGGAGTTCGAGAACATCAACTCGCCCGAGCTGGGCGTGTACGGCGTCGACCACGTCAAGGTCGCCGAGGGCCTCGGCTGCAAGGCGATCCGGGTGACGGACCCCGCCGAGCTGGGGGCCGCCTTCGAGCAGGCCAAGAAGCTGGCGGCCGAGTTCCGGGTGCCGGTCGTCGTGGAGGCGATCCTGGAGCGTGTCACCAACATCTCGATGAGCGGCACCAACGACATCGGGAACGTGGTGGAGTTCGAGGAGCCGGCCACCGAGCCGGGGCATGCGCCGACGTCGATCAGGACGCTGAAGGTCTGAGGCGGCAGGACCGGGGCCGAGGGTCCGTCGTCGCGAAGGGGCGGCCCATCCGTGGGATGGGCCGCCCCTTCGCTCTTTCCGCAGGCGTTCCGGGGGAGTTCAGTCCGGGCCGCCGCCCCCGCCGCAGCTGTACATCACCCCGCCCGTGCCGCCGCCCCGCGGCGAGCGTCGGTGGAACCCCTCGTCCGCGACCTCGGCCCGGGCGATCAGACCCGCCCGCAGGGCGAAGCGTGCCGCCAGCACACTCAGGGCGGGCTCGCCGTGCAGGGCCACCGCCATCAGGACGTCCTCCGTCGACAGACCCTTCCTGCCGGTCGGCAGGGGATGCCCGTCCCGCAGGACGCGCAGAGCGCGCCGGGCGGCGCGGGTCCGTCGCGGCGGAAGGGAGCGCAGCATCCCGGCCGCCACCAGCCCGGCCCGCAGCCCGGACAGCGCCTCCCGCACATCCGGCCGGGCCTCCAACTCGGCGAAGCTCGCGGGACGTTGCAGCGCCGCGTGGACCGCCTCGGGCAAGGCGTCCAGGGCAGGCTGGGCGTCCGGGGTGTCCGGAACGGGCGGCTGGGCGCCCCGGGCCGACCGACCGCCTCCCGCGTCCTCGGCCGACGGCGTCCCCGTCGCGCTCGTCGGCCTGGTCACCCCCGGCGCTCCGGTCACCCCCGGTGCCCTCGTCGCCCGGATCCTGCCCGGCCGTCCCGCCTCGACCAGCCCGCGCAGCTGAAGGGCGAGCGCGGCCACCGTGACCGCCGCCCGCGGACCGCCCCGCAGCAACGCGACCTCGTAAGGCTCCAGCCGGACCGACGTACCACCGTTCATGTCCCCACCCCCGGAACGAGGCCCGCCGCCCCCGTGTCGGCGGGCCCCGCGTGACCACAATGTGCCCTTGGCCGGGGGTGGTTGAAGCCTCTTGAACGGACTTCAGAGGTTGATTTGAGGTTGGCGGGCGGCGGTCTACTCCTCGGGCCGGCGCCCGTGCTCCTCCGACAGTCCCGGCCAGTAGTCGGGGCCGCCGCCCTGCCACTCGATGAGGTCGCTCTCCTCCACCTCGATCCGGTCCAGGTCGGCCAGGCGGAGGATCTCGACGACGTCGTCGAGATGGGAGGCGACCCCGAGAACAGCGTCACCCGAGGTGACCCGCCGGGACCCGTCCAGTGCCGGGGGGTGGACCACGATGTGCGGATATTGCGGCGAATTGTTCATATTCGTATTCATATCCGGACCGGCGTCCTTGTCCAGGGGGCAACGCGCGGCGCTCCCTCGTCGGTCCTGCTGACGGGGGAGCGCTGGGGTACGGGTGGCCGCCCGACGGCGCGAGGCTGGGCGCGACAGGACGTTCGCGCCGCCGGACGGAGTTTTGGGAGGGGTGTGGTGTGTTCATGGTGGGGGCAGGGACCGCGGCGGGTTGCGACGGAGCCGGGAGCGGGCTTCCCTCAGGTCGAGAAGCGGGCCCCGTTCCTTCACCACCGCACTGGCTCGCACGCCGCCGCGGTCCTCGCCCTGCCCGCGCCCGTGTCCGGCGGCCACCCCTCATCCGGGTCGCGCGGTACGGTCGCGGGCCGCGCGCACGAAGTGATGACTTATCGTCAGGACCCATGCGCGAGCTTGTTGTTACGTCGCCGCCGGTGCCGTGAGAACCGGGCGGCAACAGGTTGCCGGAAACGGCTTCGGGACCGGGTTGCCGGAAACGGCTTCCGGAACGGGATACCGGAAACGCTTTCCGGACCGGGTTGCCGGAAACGGCTTCCGGAACGCGTTGCCGGAAACGGTTGCCGGAAGTGGTTTCCGGGCGGCGTCGCCGCCTGGGCGCGACAGGACAGATGTCAGCGACGGCGCCGCCCGGAAGTCTCAGAGCCGCGCGCCCGAGAGGCGCTCGACGGCCCGCAGCAGGGCCGAGTGGTCCAGTCCGCCGTCGCCCTGCGCGCGCAGGCTCGCGACCAGCTGGGCGACCACCGCGCCGACGGGCAGGGCCGCGCCGACGTTGCGGGCGGCGTCGGTGACGATGCCCATGTCCTTGTGGTGCAGGTCGATCCGGAAGCCCGGCTTGAAGTCACGGGTGAGGAAGTTGTCCTTCTTGCGGGCCAGCACGGTCGAGCCGGCGAGCCCGCCGCCCAGGACGTCCAGCGCCGCCTTCAGGTCCACGCCCGACTTCTCCAGGAAGACCACGGCCTCGGCGCACGCCTGGATGTTCACGGCGACGATCAGCTGGTTGGCGGCCTTCACGGTCTGGCCCGAGCCGTGCGGACCGCACAGCACGATGGTCCTGCCGAGCGCCTCGAAGAGGGGCTCCGCCTCGTCGAAGTCGGCCTGCTCGCCGCCCACCATGATGGACAGCACGGCCTCGACGGCCCCGGCCTCGCCTCCGGACACGGGGGCGTCGAGCACCCGGATGCCCTTGTTCTTGGCCGCCCGGGCCAGGTCGATCGAGGTCTGCGGGGTGATCGAGGACATGTCGATCACAAGCGCCCCGGACCGCGCGTTCTCCAGGATGCCGTCGGGGCCGTAGGCGATGGCCTCGACCTGCGGTGAGGCGGGCACCATGGTGATCACGACGTCGGCGTCGCGCACGGCCTCGGCGATGGACCCCGCGGCGGTGCCGCCGGCGGCGGCCAGCCGGTCCAGCTTGTCCTGCTCCAGGGTGAAGCCGGTGACGTCGTAACCCGCCTTGAGCAGGTTCTCGGACATGGGCGAGCCCATGATGCCGAGACCTATCCAGGCGATCTTGGGAAGTGCGGGAAGTGCGTTGCTCATCGGGGGTGCCTCTCGGTACGGGGGATCAGCGGGGCAGCCAGTCGAAGGCCTCGGCGCTCGGACGGTCGCCCGGCTTGTACTCGAGGCCGACCCAGCCGTCGTATCCGGCCTTGCGCAGCCGGTCGAGGAGGTCCTCGAGGGGGAGCGAGCCGGTGCCCGGCGCGCCGCGGCCCGGGTTGTCGGCGATCTGCACATGGCCGGTCCGCGAGGCGTAGCGCTCGATCACCGACGGCAGGTCCTCGCCGTTCATCGACAGGTGGTAGAGGTCCATCAGGAACTTCGCGTTGCCGAGCCCCGTCGCGTCGTTGACCTTGTCGACGATCCCGATCGCGGCCGGCGCGCCGACCAGCGGATAGCGGGGCGACTCGGGCCGGTTCAGCGCCTCGACGAGCAGGATCGCGCCGATCCGGTGCGCGGCCCGGGCCGCGAGGACCAGGTTCTCCAGCGCCAGGGCGTCCTGCTCGGCCGGGTCGACGCCGTCGAGGCGGTTGCCGTACAGCGCGTTGAGCGCGCGGCAGCCCAGGGACTGCGCGAAACCGGCGGCCACGTCGATGTTGGCGCGGAACCGCTGCGACTCCTCGCCGGGCAGCGACAGGGCGCCGCGGTCGGGGCCCGGGAGCTGTCCGGCGTAGAAGTTGAGGCCCGTGAGCTGTACGCCCGCGTCCTCGATCGCCTTCCTCAGGGCGTCCAGCTCGGACCGCTCGGGGGTGGGGGAGTCGATCCAGGGCCACCACAGCTCGACCGCGGTGAAGCCGGCCGCGGCGGCGGCCGCGGGGCGCTCCAGGAGCGGGAGTTCCGTGAAGAGGATCGACAGGTTGACGTTGAAGCGCTGGTCTTCGAAGCCCATAGGGGTTCCGCGCTCCCTTCCGTGTCGAGTGTTTCCGTATTGCGGAAGTTGTTTTCTGCTTATTGGAAGATTGCCGGTGGGTCGGGCGGCTTGTCAAGGGGATGAGGGGGCGCCCGAGCCCGGTCGAGGGGGAATCCCGAGTCCGGGGTGATCGTCGGTCCGGTCCGTTAAGGTCGGGGTCCGGGCGCCGGAGGTCCGGTCCCGTTGAGAGAGGTGTGGGGCGCGATGCGACTGAAAGTGGAGTTCACCACCGAGCCCTTCGACCTCGACGAGGCGCCCGCGCACGCGCTGGTCGCCCGCGAGGTGATCGAGGCGGCCGACCTGGACACGGTGGACGTCGGGCCGTTCGGCAACACCGCCGAGGGGGCCGCCGACGCCGTGCTCGCCGCCGTGGACGCCCTGCTGCGCAAGTCCCTCGGCGCGGGCGCCACCCGCATCTCGCTCCAGGTCAACGTCATCGGGGACGCGGACCGGGACACGGACGGCGATGTCGTCGGGGAGGGCGTGTGAGCACCTCAGGTGACGAGGCCTTCATCGCGGCCGTGAAGCCGCTGATCGACGCGATGGGCGGGGAGATGATCCCGCCCGACGAGGCCGGCGCCGACGACGTCGTCCTGGCCTGGGAGGGTGTCGACGCCGTCGCCGTGCGCCTGCCCCAGCTCGCCGACTCCCTCGACCACATCCTCGCCGCCATGGAGCGCAGGAAGGGCAGACCGCTGGCCGACCTGGACCGCAAGGCCAAGCAGGAGGTCGTACGGATACTCGAGGCGCGCGGCGCCTTCTCCGTGCGGCACGGTGTGGAGACCGTGGCGAGCGCGCTCGGGGTGAGCCGCTTCACGGTCTACAACTATCTCAACCGGGAGAAAGAGGCCTGAGCGGCCTTCCCCGGGGTCTCCCGGGCCGACCGGGGACGGGCCGTGGAGCCGGTGGGGGACAGCCGGGTGGGCGGGKGGGGGGCGGTCGGCGAGCCAGTGGGAGACGGCCGGGTTTCGTTACCCGGAATTTTCAACAAAGTGTTGACGTGATGTCGCGGACAGGCGTTAGCTGGCCGCAGCCCGCTCAAGCACGAAGGCCGTCCCGCGGCCACGGAGGCTCCCGTGACTTCGACTTCCCCGCCCCCGGGCCTGGCCCGGTTCAACGACCTCGAGGAGTCCGTGGCCCGCGCCGCGCTCCACGAGGCGTGCGCCTCCACCGCGTGGGCCACCCGACTGCTCGCGGGCCGCCCCTACGCCACCGTCGACGACCTGTACACCGTCAGCGACGCCGCCACGGCCGGCCTGACCGCCACGGACCTGGCGGAGGCGATGGCCGGGCACCCGCCGATCGGCCGTCCGAAGCCCGGCGACCCGACCTCGGCCCGTGAACAGCGCGGCATGGCCGGCGCCTCCGAGGAGCTCAGGGCGGAGATGCTCGAACTGAACCTGGCCTACCAGGAGAGGTTCGGCCAGGTCTTCCTGATCTGCGCCACCGGTCGCACCGGCGAGCAGATGCGCGACGCGGTCAAGGAACGGATCGGCAACGCGCCGGAGCAGGAACGGGAGATCGTCCGCGTCGAACTGGGCAAGATCAACCGTATCCGCCTCGCCCGACTCGTCGAAGAGGACTGACACACCCCATGAGCACCAGCAGCACCGCATCGGTGTCCACGCACATCCTGGACACCTCCGTCGGCCGACCCGCCGCGGGAGTCGCCGTCCACCTCTCCGCCCGCTCGGGCCGGGGTGCCCGGGACGGGCAGGAAGGGGACTGGCGGGCGCTCGGCGGTTCCGCGACCGACGCGGACGGCCGCTGCAAGGACCTGCCGGCGCTGCCGGACGGGACCACCCATGTACGGCTCGACTTCGCCGTGGAGGCGTATTTCGAGCGATCCGAGAAGAAGCAAGCCGATGCGCAGCAGGACGCCCCCGCGAATCGGGACAGCGGTCCCCCAGCAGTGTTCTTCCCGGAGGTGGCGATCACCTTCGCCGTCGTGCCCGGCGAGCACTACCACGTACCGCTGCTGCTCAACCCGTTCGGCTACTCCGTTTACCGAGGGAGCTAGCTAGATGCCCACCTACCTGGGACAGAACCAGTACGGCAAGGCCGAGAACCGAGTCGTCAAGATCACGCGGGACGGCACCACCCACCACATCAAGGACCTCAACGTGTCCGTGTCGCTCAGCGGCGACATGGACGAGGTCCACTACTCCGGCTCGAACGCCAACGTGCTGCCGACCGACACCACCAAGAACACGGTGTACGCGTTCGCCAAGGAGCACGGCATCGAGTCCGCCGAGCAGTTCGGCATCCACCTCGCCCGCCACTTCGTGACCTCGCAGGAACCGATCAGGACCGCGCGGATCCGCATCGAGGAGTACGGCTGGGAGCGGATCGGGACGCCCGGCGAGGACGAGCACTCCTTCGTCCGCCAGGGCCAGGAGACCCGCCTCGCCCAGATCACCTACGACGGCTCGTCCTGGGAGGTCGTCTCCGGGCTCAAGGACCTCACCGTCATGAACTCGACGAACTCCGAGTTCTGGGGCTACGTCAAGGACGAGTACACGACACTGCCCGAGGCGTACGACCGCGTCCTGGCAACCGAGGTGTCGGGCCGCTGGCGCTTCAACTGGTCCGACGACGCCCAGCAGGCGCCGGACTGGGAGGAGTCGTACGCCCAGGTCAAGAAGCACCTGCTGCTGGCTTTCGCGCAGACCTACTCCCTCTCCCTGCAGCAGACCCTGTACGCCATGGGCGCCCGGATCATCGACCACCGGGGCGAGATCGACGAGGTCCGCTTCTCGCTCCCCAACAAGCACCACTTCCTGGTGGACCTGAAGCCGTTCGGACTGAAGAACGACACCGCCGACGGAGCCGTCTACTACGCCGCCGACCGTCCCTACGGACTGATCGAGGGCACCGTTCTGCGGGACGGCTGCGAGGCGAGGATCCCGGCGGACCTCACCAACCTCTGAACCCGAACCGCTGAACCCGCACCGCCCCTTTTTCGGCACCCGTGGCCGGCGAGCCCGCGCCTCACCGGCCACGGCACTCAAACTCCCAGGGTCCTGCCGTGCCCTCTCCACCAGAGTCCACTGAGTGAAAAGGACGACACCATGGCAGCAGACCGGCGCACCGTCATCGAGAACTGTTCGATCGCGACCGTCGACGCCCAGGACACCGAGTACGCGAACGGTCACCTCGTTCTCGCCGGCAACCGGATCGAGTCGCTCGGCGCGGGCCGGGCCCCCGAGGGCCTGGAGAACGTCGAGCGCCGCATCGACGCCACCGGGCACCTGGTCACCCCGGGCCTGGTCAACACCCACCACCACTTCTACCAGTGGATCACCCGGGGCCTGGCCACCGACCACAACCTCTTCGACTGGCTCGTCGCCCTCTACCCCACCTGGGCGCGCATCGACGAGCAGATGGTCCGCGCGGCCGCCCAGGGCTCGCTGGCGATGATGGCCCGCGGCGGCGTCACCACCGCCATGGACCACCACTACGTCTTCCCCAGGGGCTCCGGCGACCTGTCCGGCGCGATCATCGGCGCCGCCCGCGACATGGGCGTCCGCTTCACCCTCGCCCGCGGTTCCATGGACCGCAGCGAGAAGGACGGCGGCCTGCCCCCGGACTTCGCCGTCGAGACCCTGGAGGGCGCCCTCGCCGCCACCGAGGAGACCGTACGGCTGCACCACGACGCCTCCTTCGACTCGATGACCCAGGTCGCCGTCGCCCCCTGTTCGCCCTTCTCCGTCTCCACCGAACTGATGCGTCAGGGGGCCGAGTCGGCCCGCCGCCTCGGCGTGCGTCTGCACACCCACGGCTCGGAGACGGTCGAGGAGGAGAAGTTCTGCCACGAGTTGTTCGGCATGGGACCGACCGACTACTTCGAGTCCACCGGCTGGCTCGGCGAGGACGTGTGGATGGCCCACTGCGTCCACATGAACGACGCCGACATCGACGCCTTCGCCCGGACCGGGACGGGGGTCGCCCACTGTCCGTCGTCCAACGCCCGGCTGGCGGCCGGCATCGCCCGGGTCCCCGACATGCTCAAGGCCGGCGTCCCCGTGGGCCTCGGTGTCGACGGCACGGCCTCCAACGAGTCCGGCGAACTCCACACCGAACTGCGCAACGCCCTGCTCATCAACCGCCTCGGCGCCCACCGCGAGGCCGCCCTGAACGCCCGTCAGGCACTGCGCCTCGGCACCCACGGCGGCGCCCGGGTCCTGGGCCGCGCCGCGCAGATCGGCTCGCTGGAGCCGGGCAAGCTGGCCGACCTGGTGCTGTGGAAGCTGGACACCCTCGCCCACGCCTCCATCGCCGACCCGGTGACCGCCCTGGTCTTCGGCGCGGCCGCCCCCGTCACCGCCTCCTTCGTGAACGGCCGTCAGATCGTCGAGGACGGACGACTGCTGCACGCCGACGAGGACGCGATCGCCCGCTCGACGCGGGAAGAGGCACAGCGGCTGGCGCGCATCGCCGCACAGGGCTGAACACACCCGCTCGGCAAGGGACCCGGTCCCGACGCGAGCACCGCACTCCGGTCGGGGGGGACGGCCCTCGACCGGTAGCCGTGGCCGGGGCGCGCGTGGAACGCGCGTGCCCCGGAACGGTTCCCCACCGTCCCCGTTTGCGAGTACCTCCGGCTTCCAGGTACTCCCGCACCGCCGCACCACCTCCCTGACACCCGCGTCAGAGCCGACGTGTACCCGACCGGAGGAGAGCCGCCGTGTCCCCGCATGCAGTCGACCACCCCGTCGACGAGAAACTCCCCGCACTGAGAATGGCGACGAGCGGCCTCCAGCACGTGGCCGCCATGTACGCGGGAGTCGTCGCCCCGCCCCTGATCGTCGGCGCGGCCGTAGGCCTCACCGGCACCGAGCTCACCTTCCTCACCGGCGCCTGCCTGTTCACCGCCGGACTCGCCACCTTCCTCCAGACCCTGGGCGTCTGGAAGATCGGCGCCCGCCTCCCCTTCGTCAACGGCGTCACCTTCGCCGGGGTCGCGCCCATGACGGCGATCGTGGCGTCCACGGACGACAAGCGGGACGCCCTGCCCGTCATCTTCGGCGCGGTGATCGTCGCCGGTCTGCTGGGCTTTCTGGCTGCGCCCGTCTTCTGCAAGGCGGTCCGCTTCTTCCCGCCGGTCGTCACCGGGACGGTCATCACCCTGATCGGCGTCTCCCTGCTCCCCGTCGCCTTCGGCTGGGCGCAGGGTCCCGACCCCGCGGCACCGGACTACGGGTCGACCACGAACCTGGGCCTGGCGGCGGCGACCCTCCTGATCGTGCTGCTGCTGCGCCGTTTCACGCGCGGCTTCGTCAAGCAGATCGCCGTACTGCTCGGGCTGCTCGCCGGCACGCTCGTCGCGATCCCGTTCGGCGTCACGGACTTCGGTCCGGTGGCCGACGCGGACGTCATCGGCTTCCCCACTCCCTTCCACTTCGGCGTCCCGCAGTTCCAGCTCGCGGCGATCCTGTCGATGTGCGTGGTGATGGTCGTCTCGATGACCGAATCCACCGCGGACATGCTGGCGCTGGGCGAGATCGTCGAACGCCCGGCGGACGAGCGGACCATCGCGGCGGGCCTGCGCGCCGACACCCTGGGCTCGGCACTCAGCCCCGTGTTCAACGGCTTCATGTGCAGCGCCTTCGCCCAGAACATCGGGCTGGTCGCGATGACGAGGATCCGCAGCCGATATGTCGTCGCCACCGGCGGCGGCTTCCTCGTCCTGATGGGCCTGTGCCCGATGGCCGCCTCACTCATCGCCGTCGTACCCCGTCCGGTCCTCGGCGGCGCCGGCGTGGTCCTGTTCGGGTCGGTCGCCGCCAGCGGCATCCAGACCCTGGTCCGGGCCGGCCTGGAGAAGGACAACAACGTCCTGATCGTCGCGGTCTCCCTGGCCGTCGGCATCATCCCGATCACCGCGCCGGACTTCTACCACGCCTTCCCGGAGACGGCGAAGATCGTCCTGGACTCGGGCATTTCCACGGGCTGCCTGGCCGCCGTCCTGCTCAACCTGGTCTTCAACCACGTCGGCCAGGGGCGCAACGCGGCGGACGTCACCCATCCGATGGAGGCGGGGGAGGAGATCACCGGGGCGTCCCGGGCCCCGGCCACGCCATGAGGTTCGCGAGCAACTCGGCCTGTTCGACGGCGTCGTCCAGCGCGTGGTGCGTGTGAGGACGCCTCGGCAGCAGGTGGGCGGGCATGCTCCGCTTCGCCACCGCCCGCAGCGGCAGACCCGCCTTGGCGGCGTACAGGGTCTTCATGTCGAGGCAGCCGGAGTGCCCGAAGGGGCTCTCCCCGGTGAAGCGGATCAGGTACCAGTACAGGAACGTCCAGTCGTACGACGCCGGGTAGCCGCACATCACCGGCTGGGCGTCGCCGCTCACCTCGCGCACCCAGCGGGTGAACTGGGCCAGCGCCAGGGCGGGTTCGAGACCCTCCTCGACCAGACGCGCCCGGTCGAGCCCGCTCACGGCCAGGGCCTCGGGGACGAACCCGTCGCTGATCGGGCGCAGTTCACGGTAGAAGGTCTGCCGGGTGGGGTCGGCCGCGGTGAACCCGTCGGCGTCCTGCCGCCCGGCGACCGCCGCGCCCAGGCTCAGCAGGGAGTACGGTCCCGGGATCGGACCGTCCGCCTCGACGTCGACGGATAAATACTCACCTACGGTTGAAGGGAGAAGACACCAGGGAGGGGCCGGGGATGACCGCAGCACGCGAATACCTCAGGGTCAGCAAGGGCAAGGGCCGCACGGCCCGCAGCATTGATGACCAGCACCGCGACAACCTCGCGGCCGAGCAGGACCACGGGCCGTGGACCTGGGGCGAGGCGTACAGGGACACCGGCAGTGCCTCCAAGTTCGCGACCAAGAGCCGCGACGACTTCGACCGGCTGACGGCCGATCTCGCCGATGGTGCGTTCGGGGACCCGGGCGACGTCTTGGTCCTGTGGGAGATCAGCAGGCTTGCCCGCGAGACCGGCAAGGGAGTCAAGCTGATCGACCTGTGTGAGACAGCCGGGTACAAGATCCACGTGACCAGCCTCGACCGGACCTTCGACCCCTCGAACTACGGCGACCGCCATAGCCTGATCAGCGGGATCAATGACGCGGAGAAGGAGGCGCGGCTGTTGTCGAAGCGGACCAAGCGCGGTACCGACTCCGCCCTGGCCGAGGGACGCCCGCACGGTAAGCGGCCATTCGGCTATGCCCGACGGTACGAGGTGGTGGACGGCCGGTCCCGCGTCGTGGAGCAGTACCCCGACCCGGTCGAAGGCCCGCTGGTCGTCGAGCTGTTCGAGCGCGTCGCCGGGTGGAACGGCCGAGAGCGCGAGTCGATCCGTGGCATCGCCCTCGACTGGGAGAAGCGCGGGATCGTCAGCCGTGAGAAGGGCGTGCCGATCTCCGCTCAGAACATGCGCCCCATGCTGCTGCGGAAGGCGTACATCGGAGTGCGCACGCACAAGGGCACGGAGAGCGAAGGGAACTGGCCCGCGATCGTCGGCCGCGACCTCTTCGACGCCGTGCAGGAGGTGCTCGCCGACCCGTCCCGGAAGTCGACCGTAACCAGCGCCGTGCGGCACGTCTTGACCGGAACGCTCCGGTGCGACGTATGCGGCAACGCCATGACCATCACCGCCGGAGACCGCCCCAAACGGTCCGGGACAGGACACCACGGCCAAGCTGCCTACGTGTGCCGGAAGTACGGATGCCTGCGGATCCGTCAGGCAGACGTGGACCGAGTGATCATCGGCGACCTGGAAGCGGTCGACCCGGAGACCGGCGAGTCAGCTCCGGAGCTGGGCGCGATCCTCGCGTACCTGTCCGTACCGCACCGGCACGCGGCCCTGAGCCGTCGTCCCGAAGCCGGGACCGAGGAATCATCCGCCCGTGCCGAACTCAGCCGCCTGCGTGTCGAGTTGAAGGAGCTGGAAGCTGCTCCGTCGCCGAAGACGGCCCGCGCTCGGATTGCCCGCACCGCCGACATGGAAGAGATCGAGATGGACATCGCAGCACTGGACGTGAAGCTGTCCAAACTCACCGCGCCCAACCCGCTCGCCGGACTTCTGCCCGACGACCCCGGGGCCGACCTGATCTTGTGGTGGAAGGCTGCGCCCGTCACGGCACAGCGCACCGTCGCCGCCCTCCTCCTCACCCCCGAACTCCTCGGTCAGGTCCGGATCAAGCGCGTCGCCGACAGCACCTCGGACGCCGTGACTGACCGTCTCAGGTGGGTTCGCGCCGCCTGATTCACCCGCATGTGGAGATCTGACACGGAGGGCCCGCCACCATCAGGTGGCGGGCCCTCTTGGCTCAGAAGCGGGAGTGCAGCCAGATCACAAACAGACTGGCGGCCGTCGTGCTCGCGCCGTATGCCGCGCCCTGCACGGCGCGCAGCAGCAAGGCGTGTCGGTAGCGCTTCAGCCGCTCGGCTGCACGACGAGCCCGAGTCCCCTTGTGCAGGTCAGGCCCCGGCTGGTTATGGTGCATGGGTCTCCTTCCAATTCCGTGTTGGTGGGGTGCACGCAGGGAGCCCGCTCCCGCCCTCGGTTTCGTAGGCCAACTGGGCGGGGGCCGGGCTCCTTTGCATGTGATGAGCAGTCTAGGTAAAGCGCGCGGCAGTGCGATTCGGCCGACTGCAAATGGGGTTTGGCTTCCCGGGGTGCTCCTTGGTACTTCCTGGGTACTTCCTAGGTGCTTCTCGGGTACTTCTTGGGGCGTTCTTACGGTGTTTGCTTCTCTCCCAAAGTGCCCAAGTGTCCTTGGTCACAGGTGGGTTCGTGGCGCGTCCGCCGTCTGTGCCGAGGCGCAGGAGCCCCGTCCGGTGATCCCCCGCCGATCCGGCAGGGGATCAGGGCTGTCTACCGCTTGAGCTGGGCCAGGAAGTCGTCGACGAACTTCTCGATCTCGGCCAAGCTGTTCACTTCCTCCACGTTCAGCCGGTCGACGATCTTCACCCCGGAGTGCAGGAACAGGCGGCTGCGGCTGTGGTCACGACCAGCGTGGCCTTTGTGCTGGGGCCCGTCGATCTCGATCACACCGGCGTACCCGCGATACGTGACCAACAGGTCGGGCTCGAAGGTCCAACCCCTCACCCGCATCCCGCCGAGCGGCATGATCCCGATCGTCTCGTTGTCCGGCAGCGCGGCCTGCCTCTGCTTGAGTACCTGGTAGACGCGCTGCTCGTACCGGTTCGTGAAGCGAAGCTGGTCCTCCACGGGGTGACTTGGTTCGAGCTGCTGCCTTCGCCCCTGATTGCTGGGCTTGGGGCCGTCGGCGGTTTTGACCTGCCTGCGCCAGTCCGGGCCGAGGCGAGGAATCGAGGGCCGGGCGACAACCTCATCAACGGACTTCCTGGACCCCCACATCACGTCTCGCATCACCACAGCGATGTTCTCCAACTCCGGCTCGGTGTACGTGGGGTACAGGCTCGGTTCCACCACAAGCACGATCCGGTAGCCCTCGTGGTCGTACTCGGTGTTCCAGAGCCGGACCTCAATCGATGACACGTCGGCGATCATCCGAGCCGTATCGGTCTTCCCGAGGTGATACGCGAGCACTGCGCTCGTGCCGAGCAGCCACTCACTCACCAGGGGGATGTTCTGCGGGGCGTCGAGGGCGAGGGACATGTCAGGTGAGGTCAGCTCATCGCTCATGCACGGAATTCTCCCACCCGACACTGACAACTGGGGGTGCCCAAATGCCCGGCGTTCTTGCCGAGTTGTAGGCCGGCCAGCACAACCCCGACGCCATGCACCCCGCATGACTGAGCCCCCGCCGGATCGGCGGGGGCTCAGTGCTGTCCGGCACCGGTCATTCCGGCGCCTTGTTGTACCGGGCGAGGGTGGCCTTGGATGTGTCGGCGTCCATGAACCGCAGCTCCCAGGGGCCGGTGTTCACGTCGAACTCCTTGCCGAACCCGACCCACTTTCCGGCCATGCGACGGCCGGTCGGCTCGACGAGCATCTGGAGCGCGCCGAAGTACCGCGCCCCTCGGTAGTAGCCTTCGGTCGCCGTGGCCTCGGTCCACGTACCGGTGACGATGTTGCCCTCGACCTGGAGGTCCAGGGTCAGCGGGCTGTCCGGGTTCAGCGAGCCCTGAGGCAGGCTGCGGCCGGTGAGCCGGTTGCCGTGCTGGAGGAGCACCACGTAGTGCTGCCCCTTGAACGTGTCGTCGCGCCCCGAGCTGAAGAACTCGTAGGTCGACAGCCAGATGCCCGAGTAGTTGCCCCGGGGGGCGGTCTGGGCGGCTGGCTGGCCGCTGGCGGCCGGGACGCCCACAGGGCTGTCCTGTACGTCGTGGCCGCCGTGCCCGTCGCCGGACACCCGCACCTGAGGCGCGGAGGCTGCGAACCCCAGAGCCTCGATCGGCAGGCCTGTCACGACTTCGAGGGCACGGGCGTACACCGGGCGGGGTGCGGCCGTCTCCCCGCCCTCCCAGCGCTGCACGAGCCGCTTGTTCGCCTCGTTGGGCTGACCCGCGCGCTGCCCGGCCTCCCGGATGGCTCGCGCGAAGTCGTCCTGACTCATCACCAGTCCGAGCCGCACGGCCCGGAGCGTTGCGTTCGGTGTGCTCATGGGATCAAGCTACCCGCGCACCCTCGCCAATGACACCGAATTGACGCCCCCTGTGACGCCGGAATGACGCCTCCCTCGCCGCCGCGCGCCGGGGCCGCTGAGCCTGATGGTGAGTCACATGGCGACCACAGAACGTGACGAGACCAAACACCCCGGCCTGACGATCGGCATCTACCGGGTCGATCCCGAGACCCGGGTGCGCACGCTCGTCCGGGCGAAGCGCACCCTGGCGCCCGTCGACGAGCCGGTAGACAGCCTGACCTTCCCCCCGTGCGGGTGCTCGCGCTGCGCCGGACGGAGCAACCCGTGAGCCCGGTCTGGGACATGGCGTCGTCCCGGGCGTCGGGGGTCTGCGCCCGTTGCGGCCACTGGACCGACAACGGCATCACCCACTGGATCCCCCGCATGTCCGCTGCCGACGTCCGCATCGTCGTCTGCGCCGACGCGGCCGAGTGCATCCTGCCGCCGGAGGCGTCCGAAGTCGCCCCGCGCATCGGGCACAGCGCCTGACCCCGAAGCCGAGCCCCGGGCCCTCCCCGCCCGGGGCTCTTTGCTGCCCCGGTGCCCGTTGGCCGGCGACATAACTAATTCCATTGAAGCCCCAGCTCAGATTGGCCTCCGAACGGCCCCGAACCCCCTGGAACGGGGCCGTACTTCGGCGTACTCTGGGATCAGCAAGACGACCAAGACCACAGACCAGCAACACGCGGTCTGTGGTCTTTCTGCTGCGTGGGGCTGGTCCGGGTCACGACCCGACCGGAGGCCCGCATGGGCAACCCCGCCACCCTCGACGAAGTCCGCGCCTGGCCCGCCCTCGTCCCTCTCACCCGGGCCGCCCGCGCCCTCGGTATCAGCCGCACCACCGCCTTCACCCTCGCCGCCCGGGGCCGGTTCCCCGTGCCCGTCGTCCGGGTGCTCGGAGGCCAGAAGGTCCGCACCGCCGACCTGATCCACTTCCTTGAAGCGGACGGGGGCGGGGCGTCGTGAAGGTCTACCTGTGCCTCGCCGCCGCAGTCGGGGGCTGGTTCTACCTGCGGCACCGTCTGCGTACCTGGAAGGCCGTGCGTGACGCCCGCCGGGCCATCGACGCAGGCAAAGCAGCGAAGTCCCGCGAGGCCGCCCGCCGCGCCCTGACGCAGCGCCTGCACGCCCTGCTGCCCGACACCGCCGTGTCCCGGCTGTTCGGCTGGACCCCCGAGCGCCGGATCCGTCCCACGGTCCGGGTCGCCCGCCGGGGGCCGTTCGGCCGGTACGAGCGGATCGACCCCGCGCAGCACATCCTCGTGGTCGGCTTCACCGGCTCCGGGAAGTCGTCCACGCTGCGGGTGCTGGCGGCCTGGGCCTTCGCCAGCCCCCGCTGGTCGCTGGAGGCCTGGGACGGGAAGTGGGGAGCCAGCGTCCGCGCCTACCGGGGCAAGTGCCCGGTCCTGGACACGATGGACGCCATCGAGGCCCGGCTGCGTGACCTCGTCACGCGGGAGCTGCCCGCCCGTGCACTCATGGCCGAGCCGCCGCACCTGGCGATCGTCATGGACGAGTCCCGACTGCTGAACGAGCTGTCGTCCGCCGCCCTGCGCGACCTAGTCACCGTGATCCAGACCGGCCGCGAACTCGGCGTGCACCTGTGGTTCGGACTCCAGGACCCGAAGACGGACAGCGTCCCGTCCGAGATCCGCGACCAGTTCAGCGCCAAGCTCGTCCACCAGCTCCAGACGGAAGAGGCGGCGCGCGTCGCCCTCAAGGAACTGGTCTCCGCCGGGTGGTCGCCGCACCGGCTGATGCGCTCGGGCCAGATGCTCATCTGGACGCCCGTGCGGGCCATGTCCGCTCCGCGCGTCGTCTACGGGCTGTGGCTGTCTGCCGGTCGGCTCGCCGCCCTGGAGCGTAAGGGCCCGTACGCCGCACCCGAGTTCGCCCGCCCGGTCGTGCTCGTCAAGGCGTCAGCCCGTCCGCCCGTCCGCACGGAAGGCGCAGGTCAGGCGGGCGCACGGACACCCGGACGGACGGCGGACGCCCTCACGGGGCGTCAGCGTGAGGCGCTCATGGCACTGGACGTGGCCGACCGCCCGCTGGGTGCCGCCGACCTCGCCCGCGAGCTGGGCATCGAGCGCAACCGCGCGCACGACGTCCTGACACAACTACGCCGCCGGGGCCTGGTCGCCCAGGCCGCCGACGGCTTCACCATCCCCCTCGACCGCCAAGCAGAGAAGGACTGACCCCATGGTGCACGACACCGCCGCCCTGGAGAAGGCGGCCGAAGCCCGCGAGAGGGCCGCTCAGACCCTCGCCCGCGTAACGGCCCAGCAGCCCGAGATAGACGCGCTGAGCGCAGACGTAGCCACCCTCCTGGAGGGCCTCCGTATCCACCTGAAGGGAGACGCCACCGATGCGCACCAGGACTGAGACCCGTACGCGAAGCGTTCCCGTCACCCACGACGGCATCACGCAGATGGTGCCGGAGCAGTACAAGGCCGAGGTGCCCGTCCCGCCCCGGGACGTACCCGCCCTGGTCAAGCGGGTCATGTTCCGCATGGCCGTCGCCATCACCGTGCTGGCCGTGGCGCTGTCGGTCGCGGCCATCGGCGGACTGCTCGCCCGGCTGGTGACGCCGTTCGTCGCCTACCCGGCTGCCGCCGTCCTGGATGCCCTGTGGATCTACGCAGTCATGGGCGAGTGGGAGGCCCGCTACGACCCGAAGACCGCCCGCTGGGCCCAGGCTGCCGGGGCCGTCTTCGTGGCTCTGTCCATGGCCGCCATCGTCGTCTACGGGGTGCTCCTCGGGGAGCTGGCGGCGGGCGTCATCGCCGCCCTGATCCCCCTCGGCTCCAAGGGGGCCTGGCTGCTGCGGTTCAAGCTGACGGTCCGCAAGCTGGACCCGAAGAACCAGGCCTGGCTGGACCAGACGCGGAACGACATCTACGCCCGCAAGGCGCTCGCCGAGGAGACACGCGCGCTGGACGCAGCCCGGCGGATCACGGCCGAGCTGAACGCCGAGCGCGCGCCGGAGACCACCGAGCTGGAGCGGGTCACTGCTCGCGAGCAGCCCGAGCAGATCGCGAGCACGATCGAGCACACCGAGCCTGTTCGCGATCAGCTCGCGAACACGGCGAGCACGGCCCCGCTGACCGGGCCGAACACGGATCGCGAGCAGCCGAGCATCAGCGAGCTTGCTCGCGAGCAGATCGCGATCACCCCGAGCAACACCGAGGCCGTGGCGAACATCCTCGCCCGGCTTCCCGAAGCCAACCCCGGCAGCGTCGGCGCAGCCGTCCGCCGGGAACGTCGCAAGGACACTGAAGGCGGGTACGCGTGATGATCGAGTTCGGAGCACTGATCGCCCTGGGCGTGCTGCTGGCCGCCGCCAAGCAGGACCGCGCCAAGATCGCCATCGCCATCGTGGCGACGATCCTGATCATGGGCGGCTTCTCGGAGTTCGGGACCACCGTGAGCGGCATCCTGAGCAGCCTGAGCTGACCGAGACGCGGAGCCCCCGCCGGTACGCCCGGCGGGGGCTTCTATATGTCCTTGAGCTGAGGGGACTTGAGGCCGGCCAACGGCTCGCCCAGCTCAAGTGGGCCAGTACCGGCCCCGGTCGTCGATGCGTACGGTGCAGCACTCGCGCAGCACCATCAGGGCCGTCGGCAGCCACGCCCGCAGGATCACGGACGGGCACAGGGCCGTCAGCTCCGCCGCCCGGCGGCCGGGGTTCGCCGTGACCAGCTCAAGGGCGGCGGTGCGCTGCGGTATGGGTACGTCGCTCACGACAGCCCCGCCTTCACGAGGTTGTCGGCGATCCGCTCGCGGACGTCCTCGGGCAGGCCGCGCACCAGCTCCCCGAGGGTCTGCGCGTCGCCCCAGGTCCACTTCCGCAGGACGATGTTCATCGCGGCCACCGCGTACTGGGCCCGGAGGTCGGCGGCCATGAGCTGTTCCTTCGTCGCGTCCATGATCGAAGGGCCCGCCGGGGGCACGAGGGTGATGCCCGTCTGCTGCTCGATCACGCGCACCACGGCCGCCGCCGCCTCGTCCGAGGTGCGGCGGATGTCGGCCAGTGCCTCGCGCCCGGCCTCCGCGATGCGCTCGCGCTCCTTGTCGAGTTCCCTGGGCATGTCAACTCCTCCTGGATGGAAGGGGGTTGTGAATGCCCAGCCGGTGAAGCACCCGGATGCGTTCTGCCGGGGGCAGGGCGTCGTAGTGCGTGAGGCAGGGCCGGAGGTTGCGGCCCGCCCCTGTGCAGGCGCAGGGGGCGCTCACCGCTGCCGCCCGAGCCGGGGCCGACGAGCCGCCCGTCGGTCGGTCTCCGCGTGCTTGGAGCACTGGCGGTCGGCGTCACAGTCGCACCACGACGGCATCCGGCTCACCGCCTTGAACGCACCCCGGGCGCGGGCCTGAGTCGCCGCCTCGCGGGCGACGGAGGGGTCCAGTGCGGCGTACACCCGGGTCGCCGTGCGAAGCCGGGAGGCAGCCGTCTCGGCCTGTGTGCGGGCCGCCTGGAACTCCTGCCGGGCGGCAGCGCGTTCGGCGTCCTGACGCTGACGCTGCTCGGTCATCCGGGCGTGGGTGACTTCCCGCCGGTGCTGCTCCGCCTCGGCCGCCCAGCGCTTCCGGTCGGCCGGGCACGGGTCGCCCAGCAGGACCCGGTACGCCGGAGCGTCGGTCGGCCGCAGGCCCCCGTGCACCCGGGCCGCCGTGTCGGCGTAGCACGTACGGCAGGCACCAGCGAACGCCTTCCGGTCGCTGGCGGCGGTCTCCACGGCGGCCCAGCCGAACAGCGCGACCGCGTCCGGCGACAGGGTGGCGAGGGCCTTGCGGCCGTGCTTCAGGCCGAACAGGTCGTAGGCCTGCTGGGGGTCGGCTATCTCGGTCCGGCCGTCCGCGAGAGTCACCCGGGCGACCCGCTCACCGGGCCACAGGTGCTCGCGCACCTGGCGGGCGAAGGCTGCCGGGTCCGGGTGGCGGCGCAGCGCGTCGGCCCGGCGCTCGTGGGTCACGCGGTCGACGTCGGCCGAGGCGACGAGCGCCGGGCCGGAGCCGGTCAGGCGGGGCAGCCGACCGGCGGTGATCATCTTGCGGACGGCGGGCTCGGAAATGCCCAGCCGCCGGGCCGCTACGGCGACCCCTATTTCGTCCATTCGGTCCACCTAATTCGACGGGTGGGAAAGGTTTCGAAATAAGAGTAGCCTGATGAAGGGCGCACTCCTAGTTTCATGCCGAGAGATCGGGAGTGCGTCCCTTTCCGTTTAGGTACACCTCGGGTGCTGGCCGGCTGGGATTAATTAAACCCGTATATGAAGTCGTTATCTAAGGCGATCGAAATGGGGGTTGCGGGGCATCATGCACCGGGCATGATGGAGGTAGACCACAGACCAGAGCCCCAGCCAGGGGCCTGGTCTTTCTGCATTTCAGGAGGAAGAAATGCCCCGGATCAAGATGTCCGCCGCCGAATGGACGGCCAAGAGCGGCCGGGCGGCGGCCCTGCGATACGGCCGCCCCGACGAGGCCCACCGTTACCTGATCGCACAGAAGAGGGCCCAGGCAGACACCCTGACCTCCGAGGCCGCCCGGCTCCGTCAGGAGGCGGAGGAGATGGAGCAGACCGGCCCGGCCGAGTAGCACGACCCGCACCGCCGACCAACGACCACATGACCAGAGACCAGACCCAGAAGGAGGCACGCGAGAAGGGCGCTCACGATGAGCGGAAAGCAGGACCCGGAAAAGGCCCGGGAAGCACGAGCAGCATTCGTGCGGGAGTGGGTCGCGGAGGCCGGGGAGCCGACCGAGACGGACTATGTCGCGCTGCGCCGCCTGCTGCGGCCGACGGGGGGTAAGGCGGAATGATCCAGGAAACAGAAAACCCCCCGGTCCGGGAACCGAGGGGCCCTGAAGGAGACGCTGCCAACGTCAATGGCCAGGGTACCCGGAATGGCTCCGGAATAAGCTCGACCGGCCTCCGTATCCCCGACGTGCGGGGAATGGCGCTGGGAACCGCAATGCTCGCGTACGCGGAGGCGGGCTGGTACATCGCCCCGGTCGACGCGTCCAAGAACCCGGGGAGTCTCCTGGGGCCGGGGTGGCAGCACCAGACCAGCCGGGACGAGGCGGTGATCCGGGGATGGTTCGGGAAGTTCCGCAAGCGGGTCAAGGGCATTGCTCTGCACATGGGCCCGTCCGGTGCAGTCGCGTTCGACGCGGATCACACTGACAGGCTGACGGGTGTTTTGGCCTGCGAGTTGAACGGCAGGTACGAGGGCCCGGTCCAGTCCACCCGGGACAACGACGACACACGACGCCACTTCCTGTTCGAACTGCCTGGCGGCTTCATGTGCGGCAGCAGTACGGCCGGGTTCGAGGGCCAGGGGTGGGGTGAGATCCGGGGCGGGAACGCCGTGATCATCGTTGAGCCGACCCCGCACGAGAAGGAGCACGGCCACTACCAGTGGCTGCGGACCGGGCCCGTCTGCATGGTTCCGGATGACGTCCTGGTCCGGCTCCGCCCGCCCGGGAACAGCGGCACCGTGTCCGACGAGGGCGTGGACGACTTCTGCGCTGACTATGCCCGGGGTGACCGTACGGACATCCTGGACAGGGTCCTGGGG
Organism: Streptomyces sp. Root1310; assembly: GCF_001426425.1. Lineage (NCBI taxonomy): Bacteria > Bacillati > Actinomycetota > Actinomycetes > Kitasatosporales > Streptomycetaceae > Streptomyces > Streptomyces sp. Root1310. Next base: position 565,277 of record NZ_LMEQ01000032.1, read on the forward strand.
CAGTACCGGGAGGCCGTGGACAAAGGCGGATCCCGCCACTGCAACGCCTTCATCGCGATCTGCAAGATCGCCCGGGATGCGGTGGACGGCCGCTACCCGGCGGAGCACGGATTCGACCGGCTGGGCGAGATGTTCGAGGAGCACACCTCAGACCGGTACCGGTCCGGCGAGTGGGAGGAGATGCTTCGGGACGGCGTTGGCCGGGTCCTGGTGGCAGCGGCTGAGAGGGAGAAGGAGAGCGCGGACGATCCGTGGGCCAAGGCCGTTCCGGACGAGCCAGCCCAGCCGACCGGGCTGGAGGTGTTCGCCCCGGACGTCAGTCCGGCGGTGCGCGAAGCGGCCGAACGGATGCTGGAGTACAAGGCCGCTCAGCGGCTCGTCAGCAGGTACGAGGCAAGCCAGCGGACCAACGCCACCATGACCGTCTCGCAGGCCCTGGACGCCGTGCTGAGCGGGCAGGCGACGGTCACCCCGACCGTCGCCCGGCTGGCGGGCGGAGGTAGGAGCGGCCTGTTCTACCCCGGGCTCGTGAACGGGGTGTATGGAGACGCCTCGGTCGGCAAGTCGGTCATCCAGGCCGAGGTAGAGGCGCGCACGCTCGCCGACGGCGGGATCGTCGTGCACTGGGAGTTCGACAACAACCCGGTGACGGTGATCGTGGCCCGGCTGCTGCACGCTGGCGCGACCCGAGAGCACATCGAGGGCCGGTTCCACGTGCTGTACTCCACGCTCGACCGCGACGCCCTGACGGACGACGTGCAGCGCGCGGTCAGGCTGGTGACCCTGGACGCCCTGAACCCGGCGGTCACGTCGCTCGGTGGCGACCCCTACCATCCCGGCGGCATCGACAACGCGGTGCGGGAGTTCTTCGCGCCGTTCACGCTGCACGGCGCGTGCGGGCTGTTCGTGGACCACGTGGGCCACGAGTCCAAGGACCGGCAGGCGGGCTCCATCCGCAAGGCGCAGGCGGTACAAGGTGCCCTGTACGAGTGCCAGTTCGAGGCACCGCTGAAGCCCGGCCTCATCGGCCGGACGCGGCTCATCCTCCGCAAGGACAACCAGGGCGCCCTCGGGGACCAGGTCGGCAAGACCGTCGCCACGGCCGTCATGACGTCGGAGGCGGAGAAGGGCGCTCCGGCTGGGCCTGTGCGGACCGTGTTCGAGGCGCCGGACCCGTTCGTCTCGGAGGAGAAGGAGGACGAGAAGTGGACGGAGGCGGAACGGATCGAGTGGGCCGTCCGGAAGATGGACGAGGCCGGGGTGCCCACGGGGCTCTCCCAGCGCGCGACGCACGCGTGGATGAACGGCGAAGGCGTCAAGATCCCCCTTCGCAGGGGTCTCAAGAACGATGCGATCGACGCCCGCAACCACAGGGCTGAAAAAGAGGCAGCGGTACCGATACCGGAGGAGGGGCCTACCGGCCCCCCTCCGCTCCGGGTATCGGGGGCGATACCGAGTGATACCCGGTGATACCCCGATCTTGGGTATCGCCGTAAGCCCAGGTCAGAGCCCCGCACGAGCGATACCGATACCCGCCCGAACCGATACCCGGTACCGATACCCGGGTATCGGTTCGGGCCCCGATACCCAAGATCGCGGTATCACTCAGTTCAAGATCCGAAAGGAGCCCCAACCATGATCCACAGCCCCGCCCACGACGTCCTGACCGCCGCATGCTCCGAGGCCCGGGACCGGTTCACCGCCCGGGTACCGGCACCCGTGCCGACCGACTTCCCGTGCACGTGGTGCCGGGCTCCCGTCGGCCGCCCCTGCACCGTCAAGGTCCCCGGCCGCTCCGGCCCTCACCGGCCCCGTGGAGACCGCTACCGAAGGGCGTACGACGCCTGGTGGGTCGCAGCCGAGAGCGCGTGCGACGAGGCCGTGAACGTCCTGTGCGACCTCGCCCGCCTGATCACAGAGGAGTGATCACATGACCGCACCCCCGCAGGCCCGTGGCAACCGTGCCCGCCGGGCCGAACGTGACGAGAAGATCTTCAAACTCAAGGTGCGCGGGCTGTCGGAACGGCAGATCGCCGCCGAAGTCGGCCTGTCCCAGTCCCGGGTCAACGCCATCGTCGAGCAGCAGGCGGCGGCGCACCTCACCCCCGTGGTGGGAACCTTCGTGACCATGCGGGACGCCGAGCTGCAAGACCTGTGGCTCAAGGCGCAGGCGCAGTACGCCAAGGCCGACGACCCCGACACCCGGCTCAAGGCGATCAACGTCCTGCGGGGGATCAATGAGTCCCGGCGCAAGCTGCACGGGGCCGACGCCCCCGAAGCCCTGACCGTCTCCCTGGAGCGCCGGGTGGACGAGGAGTCCGTGGACGTCGTAGAAGCCGTCATGGCCGGGCTCGCGGCCGTCTCCCTGCCGCCCGACCGGCAGCAGTACGCCCTGGAGGCCGCCGGTGCCCGGCTCCGCGCCCTGGAAGGGGCCTGGAGCGCGCCGGAGCCGCTGCCGCCCCTGACCGCCGCGCCCACGCCCTACAACGAGGGCGGACAGCTCTACATCGACGGGCCGGACGGGCTGCGGTACCGGGTCATGGCCGTGGAGCCGCAGGACGCCCCGACCGTCGAACAGCTCGCCCTGCCGCCCGGCCCGTCTGCCCGGCGGCCCCCGCGCGACGACGCCGACTCGGTGCTGGCCGCCGCCCGCGCCCTGCTTGAGGAGGATGACGATGAGGACGAAGACGACGATCAAGGCTGAGCTGACGGCCGCCCTGGCGGAGGACCCGCCGGACACCGAGCGGGTGGCCGAGCTGACCGCCGAGCTGAAGCGGGCCCGCCGTCGGCGCAGGCGCACCCTGTCCGCCCCGCCCCCGGCGGCCGAGCGGTCGGTGGCCCCGGTGCAGGGCCTGACCGAGCAGGACCACGCCGCCGTCGACACCTGGCCGCCGGAGCTGCGCGCCCGGCTGCACAGGGGGTCGCTCAGCCGGGTGATCTCGCCCTGGAGGGACTGACCTGGGCTTCTGTGGATCCCTGGCGAGGAGCGTCGAGCGCCAGGGATTCCCTGGTGTGCTCCGCCCGCCCGATCGGGCCGAATTAACTAAAGTAAATCGACGTCGCCCCAGGTCAGCGGCCTAGGATTCGAAGGCCCTTAGTTAGTACTTGTCGACGGAGACATAGAGGCTGGGTTTCACACGTCGTACGGGCATGGGACCGGAGCATCGCAGGTCCGCACGGCTGCGCGCATCCGAATTCACCGCTGCCGGAGCGCCTGACAGGGTGTGGCCCGGGGCAGCCGCCCGGTGAAGAACGCCCCTGGCGGGACACCCATCAGGGTGCGGAAGTCGGCCGTCATGTGCGACTGGTCGTAGTAGCCGGTGGCGGCGGCGAGTTCGGCCCACGGGGCGGAGGCCGCGTGCGTGAGGACGTGGCGCAGCCGGTCGATACGGGCGTAGTGCTTGGGGGAGACGCCCACGCCGTCGGCGAACAGGTTGCGCAACTGACGTTCGCTCACCGCGAGTTCGCGTGCCACGTCCCGTACGGGGGCGGGGGTGCGGTACGGGCGGGTCGACAGGGCGTCGACGGCGGCCCGCAGCAGCCGTTCGCGGGAGCCGTCCGCGGCGGGCGGGAGCAGGTCCGCCAGACGTGCGGTGATCCCCTCCCGCTCGACCCCCGTCAGCTCGTGGGCGAGGCGTCGGGCCGTCCCGGTCGGCAGGTCGCCGAGCGGGACGACCCGGCCGACGAGGTCCACCGCCGCCACGCCGAACAGCGGTCCCACCGCCCCTGGTTCCAGGCGCAGCTGGACACACGACACCGACCGCTTGTGCAGGTCCGTGTGGTACGAGGCGCGGGTGCGCGGTCCCACCACCAGGGTGTCCCGGCGGCCGTTTCGCTCCTCGCGGACGACCACCTTCGTGTCCGTGTCCGGTACGTGCGCGAAGGCGTCGTCGAAGGGGCCGTCGACCGTGACCGCCCCGATGCCGGTGAACCACGGCCGCAGTGCGGAGGGGACGGGCAGGGCCCGCTCGGGCGGGGACGACGGATCTGCCGGAGGCGCGGGGCTGTTCGTCACGCCTCCACGGTAGGCGTGCCCCGGGTTCCCCCGGGCGGTCGAACCGTGCCGGAATTTCCTAGAGCCACGGCGGGGCCGGACGCCAGCGTGGTCGACATGATTCTCGTGACCGGTGCCACGGGCACCATCGGCAGCGAACTCGTACGGCACCTGACCGCACGCGGCGAGAAGGTGCGCGCCCTGACCCGCGACCCGGCGGGGTCGCACCTGCCCGCGGAGGCCGAGGTGGCACGTGGGGACTACCTCGACCGGACCTCCCTGGACGCGGCGATGTCCGGGGTGACGGCAGCCTTCCTGGTGGGCGTGCCGGGACCGTCCGCGCAGCACGACGGCGCCCTGGTGGCGGCGGCGCGGGCCGCGGGCGTGGGACGGCTGGTCAAGCTGTCCGCGATCGCCACCGGGGATCCCGAGGTGGGCCCGGGAGGCGAGTGGCATGTCGCCGGCGAGCGGGCCGTCCGGGAGAGCGGGGCGCGGTGGGTGGTGCTCCGGCCCTCCTCCTTCGCCTCGAACACGCTCGGCTGGGCGCAGGCGATCGCCGCCGGCGAGCCGGTACCGAACCTGAGCGGCGACGGGCGCCAGGGCGTCGTCGACCCGCGGGACGTGTCCGAGGCGGCGGCGGTGGTGCTCCTCGACGAGCGCCGGGCGGGGCGGACGTACACGCTGACCGGACCCGGGACCATCAGCGTGCCCGGCCAGGCCGCCGTCCTCACGGAGGTCCTCGGCCGTCCGGTGACGACACACGACCTCGCCCCGGACGAGGTGCGCGAGTACCTCCTCGGCCGGGGGCAGGACGAGGCCGTCGCGGACGGAATCGCGCGCGGGTCCGCCTACGTCCGCCGGGGCGGGAACGCCGTCGTCACCGAGGACGTACGGGAACTGCTGGGACGTCCGGCCCGGACGTACCGCGAGTGGGCACGGGACCACCGGGAGGCCTTCGGCACGGCATGAGCCACCGGGGGCGGCCGACCAACACACCTGCCTCCGGCGGGGGTTCGCTCCGCCGGGCGTCCTGTCGGTTCTCCCCCTCCCCCCCCGGGGGGAGGGGGGCCGTCTCAGCCTCTGTCCCGCTCCGGGTGCCTCGTCCGCAGGGTTGCCGCCGCGAGGGTCAGTGCCGTTGCCGCGATCAGCGACGCGGCCCGGAACGCGAGCCGGTAGCCCTCGGCCGTGGCCGGCAGGAGCGGTGCGCCGCCGTCGAGCAGGTCGTCCGTGCGGCTCGCCGCCAGGGTCGACAGGACCGCGAGGCCGAGAGAACCGCCCACCACCTGCGTGGTGTTGAAGAGACCGGAGGCGAGGCCGCCGTCCTCCTCCCGGGCTCCCGACATGGCCAGTCCGGTCAGTGCGGGCATCGCGGCGGCGAAACCGGCGGCCATCAGCAGCATGGGCGGGAGGAAGTCGGCGGCGTAGGAGCCGTCGGCCGGTGCGCGGCTCAGCAGCGCCATTCCCGCGGTGATCAGCACCAGACCGCCCAGCAGGACGCGGTACGGGCCGAAGCGGCCGACGGTCCGCGCGGACAGGACCAGCATCAGCAGGCCGATCAGGACCGGCGCGGGCAGGAACGCCGTACCGGTCGCCAACTCGCTGTACCCGAGGACGCGTTGCACATACAGCGCGCCGGTGAACTGGAAGCCGAACATCGTCGCGATCATCAGCACCTGGACGGCGTTCGCCCCGCTGAGCAGCCGGGAGCCGAACAGCCGCAGGCGCAGCAGCGGGCGCGCGGCCCGGGCCTGGCGCAGGACGAACCCCGTGAACAGGGCCACGGCGAGCAGGGCCAGGAGCACGGTGGCGGTGCCGTCGCGGCCACCGGCGCCGACGATGACGTACACGGTCAGCATGAGCGCGCTCGTGACCAGAGCCGCGCCCGGGTAGTCGGCGCCCCTGCCGAGCCCGGCGCCGGTCTCCGGCGCGAGGACCCGCACGGCCGCGAGCCAGGCCACGATGCCGATCGGCAGGTTGATGAGGAAGATCCAGTGCCAGTTGACGAGTTGGGTGAGCGCCCCGCCCAGGAACGTGCCCAGTGCTCCGCCCGCCGCGCCGACGGCGCTGAACACCGCGATGGCGCGGGCCTGTTCCCGCGGCTCGGGGAAGAGGGTCACGAGCATGCCCAGGACCACCGCCGAGGTCATCGCCCCGCCCACGCCCTGCAGGGCACGTGCCGCGATGAGCGTCCCCCGGCTGCCCGCGACCCCGCACAGCACGGACGCCGCGGTGAACACCGCGAGGCCCGCCGTGAACATCCGCTTGCGTCCCACCAGGTCGCCGAGCCGGCCGACCAGCAGGAGCAGACCGCCGAAGGGGATGAGATAGGCGTTGACGACCCAGGCCAGCCCCGACGCGCTGAACCCCAGGTCGCTCTGGACGGCGGGCATCGCCACGGTGACGATGTTGCCGTCCAGGATCGTCATCAGGGTTCCGGCGCACAGGACGACGAGGGACGCCCGGCGGGAGTACGTTCGTTTCGATGGCGATGTGTGTGTCGGTGTCGGTCTCGGGGACCCGGCGATGGCCGTCATGGCGGCGTGGCCTCCACATTCTCCTGGTGAACCCTTGGTGCACGACTTGTAACGGGGACCATCGTGGATAACCATGGAGAGCGGCATAAGGAGGCACTTCGATGTCCCAGGGGAACACCGGTGTTACCTCGCAGGTCGTGAACGCGCACGCCTGTCCGGTGCGGGAGGTTCTTGACAGGGTCTCGGGGAAGTGGAGTGTGCAGATCCTCGTCGCGGCGGCGCACGGCCCCATCCGTTTCACGGAGCTGGAGCGCAGTATCGAGGGCATCAGCCGCCGCATGCTGACGCTCACCCTGCGCAACCTGGAGCGCGACGGGCTCGTCACCCGCACGGTGCATCCGACGGTGCCGCCCAAGGTCGAGTACGAACTCACCCCGGTGGCGCTGGAGTTGCACGAGACCCTGCAACGCCTGACCGACTGGGCCGAGCGCAACAGGGTCTATATCGCCGAGGCGCGGGCGGCCTACGACACCGCGCGGGAAACGGAATCGGTGTGAGCTGAGCCGGTGTGAGCTGAGCCGGTGTGCGCTACAGCCCGAACAGGCCCGGATCCGAGGCGAGTTCCTTGAAGTAGGCCGTCGGGTCGGCCACCATCCGGCGCTTCGTGAGGTCCAGCAGCCCGCCGACCGAGGTGAGTTGGGCGGACACCGTGCCGTCCGCCTTGCTGATGGTCTGCAGGATCCGGAACGTCTTGCCGCCGCCCCACTCGAAGACGCAGGTCACGTCGACCTCGTCGCCCGCCAGCAGTTCGCGCTGGTAGCGGATGGTCGTCTCCAGGGCGACCGGGCCCACCCCCTTGGCGAGCAGGCCGGCCTGGGTGATGCCCGCGGCCTGGAGCAGCGACCAGCGGGCGTGCTCCGCGTAGTTGATGTACACGCTCTGGTTGAGGTGCCCCTGCACGTCGGTCTCGTATCCGCGTACGGTGATCCGGACGGAGAACGGCTCGCTCACGGTGTCCCCTTCTCGCTTTCTCGGAGTCGGTGCCCTGCCCGCTGATCTTGGCATGTCCCTCACACCCGGCGTGGGGAGGCCAGCAGATAGCGCGCCCGGGTGCGCGGATCGGTGTGCTCGCCGGCCTGCCAGCCCGCCTTTTCCAGGGTGGCCGCGCAGGCCCGCAGTGTCGTGTCGTCCGGTCCGTGCACGGCGACCGCCTCCGGCTGCGGGGTCGCCCGCACCCGGTAGCCGTCGGTGCCCCGCGGCCCGGCGGGACGGTGGCCGGCGGCCTCCAGGGCCAGCGCGGCGGCCCGCACGAGGTGGCTGCGCTCCCAGCCGCACGGCCGGTCCGTGCCTCCGTCCGGGTGGGTCATCCGGCGCAGTTCGAGCAGGCCCTGCCAGGCGCTGTGCACCTCGCGGGCCCGGGCGGGAGCGGCGGCCGGGCCGATGTCCTCCTCGCCGCCGACGCGCGCGGCGAAGACACCGGTGTCCGCCGCCGCCGGCGGCTCGGCGGCGGCCCGCGGAGTGCCTGCGGCCGCGGCTGCCGCCGTGGCCGCAGCAGCTCCTGCCGGGGCGGCCTCGGGCGATCGGGCGCCCGGCTCCGGGACCGCCTCTCGTGTCCGGTGTCCCGCCGGTGTCAGGAAGTGGTCGTGCGGCGGGCGCGGATGCCGGAAGGCGAGCCCCTGCCGTACCAGCGCCGCCAGCTGTGCCTGCGTGCCCCGCAGCCGCCCGGTGACCGGGTCGGCCGCGTCGATCACCCGCCGCTGGGCGGCGGTCGGCGGTCGTGTCACGGCGGGCTCCCCTCGAGTGCCGCCCCCGGCGGGGGCCCTCGTCGAAGGCTACGGCCCGGGTCTGACATTCCAGGCGGCGATCACCGGCCGCCCGTGTTCCGTGCCCAGCCGGCACAGCGTCCCCGTCGCCAGCTGGAACAGCGCTCCGGCCGATGCCGGCAGCCCGAGTCTGCGGGCGGTCAGCACCCGCAGGAAGTGCCCGTGCGCCACCAGCACCACGCCGTGCCCGGCGTCGGTGTGCGCCGCGTCGACCTGGGCCAGCACCCGGTCGGCCCGCTCGCCGACCTGCTCGGGCGTCTCCCCGGGATGGTCGGGCGGGCCGGGCGGGACCCCGTCCGTGAACAGGAACCAGTCCGGTCGGGTCCGCTGGATCTCGGCCGTCGTGATGCCCTCGTAGCCGCCGTAGTCCCACTCCCGCAGGCCGGCGTCCACCCGGACCTCGTGCAGTCCGATCAGCTCCGCCGTCTCCCGCGCGCGCTGCGCGGGGCTGACGAACGCGGCCCCGATCCGCTGTGAACGGATCAGCGGCACCAGCCGTCGTGCCTCGTCCCGGCCGTGCTCGGTCAGGGGCACGTCCGTCGTTCCGGTGTGCCGGCCCGAGCGGGACCACTCGGTCTCCCCGTGCCGCACGAGAAAAAGGTCGCCCACGCGCGCGTGCCCCTTCCTGCCGTGCCTTCCAGCACCGTGACACAGGACCTGGGCGTGCGCACGCGGGCGATCGGCGGCGTGCGGGAGACGGGCGGCGGGAGGCGGCGTCGGGCGGGAACTCCGTCCGGTGAACGGTCCGGCGAACCACCCGCCCGGCCGCCTACTGCCGGTACCCGCTCAGGAACCGCCCGATCCGGCCGATCGCCGCCTCCAGGTCGTCCGCGTGCGGCAGCGTCAGGATGCGGAAGTGGTCGGGGGCCGGCCAGTTGAAGCCGGTGCCCTGGACGACCTGGATCTTCTCCCGCAGAAGGAGGTCCAGGACGAACTTCTCGTCGTCGTGGATCGGGTGCACCTTCGGGTCGATGCGCGGGAACGCGTACAGCGCGCCCTTGGGCTTCACGCACGACACGCCGGGGATCTCGTTGAGCTTCTCCCAGGCCGTCTCGCGCTGGTCGTAGAGCCTGCCGCCCGGCACCGTCAGCTCGTGGATGGACTGGCGGCCGCCGAGCGCCGCCTGGATGGCGTACTGGGCGGGCGCGTTCGCGCACAGGCGCATGGAGGCCAGCATGGTGAGGCCCTCCAGGTAGTCCTTGGCGTGCTGCTTGGGGCCGGTCACCACGAGCCAGCCCGAGCGGAAACCCGCCACCCGGTAGGTCTTGGACAGGCCGCAGAAGGTCAGGACCACCAGGTCGGGCGCGAGCGCGGCGGCCGAGTGGTGGACGGCGTCGTCGTAGAGGATCTGGTCGTAGATCTCGTCGGCGAAGACCATCAGACCGTGCCGGCGGGCAAGATCGAGGATGCCCTCGATGATCTCCTTCGGATAGACCGCGCCGGTGGGGTTGTTGGGGTTGATGATGACGACGGCCTTGGTGCGGTCGGTGATCTTGGACGCCATGTCGTCCAGGTCCGGGTACCACTCGGCCTGCTCGTCGCAGAGGTAGTGGACCGCCTTGCCGCCGGCGAGGGTGGTGACCGCCGTCCAGAGGGGGAAGTCCGGGGCCGGGATCAGGACCTCGTCGCCGTCCTCGACCAGGGCCTGTACGGCCATGGAGACCAGCTCCGACACGCCGTTGCCGAGGAAGACGTCGTCGACACCGACCTCCAGGCCCCGCTCCTGGTAGCGCTGGGCCACGGCACGGCGGGCGGAGAGGACACCCCGCGAGTCCGTGTAACCGTGCGCCCGGGGGAGCATCCGGATCATGTCCTGGAGGATCTCCTCCGGCGCCTCGAAGCCGAAGGCCGCGGGGTTGCCGGTGTTCAGGCGCAGCACACTGTGGCCGGCTGCCTCCAGCGCGTCGGCCTGCTCGATCACCGGGCCGCGGATCTCGTAACAGACCTCGCTCAGCTTGTTCGACTGCCGGAACTCCATGCGCGCTCGCCCCTCCGGTTCGTGTGTTGCTTGGTTTTACCAAGTTCCAGCTTGGAAAGTCCAACGACATGTCTAGACTGCGTCCCATGTCACCTCGCCGAAGCTACGACCAGTACTGTTCCGCCGCCCGGGCGCTCGACACCGTCGGTGACCGCTGGACCTTGCTGATCGTCCGGGAGCTGCTCGCCGGCCCGCGCCGTTACACGGACCTGCACGCCGATCTGCCGGGGGTGAGCACGGACGTGCTCGCCTCACGACTGAAGGACATGGAGCGGGACGGGCTGGCCACCCGGCGCCGGCTGCCCCCGCCGGGCGCGGCCTACGTGTACGAACTGACCGGCCGCGGGCGGGGGTTGCTGCCCGTCCTGCAGGCCCTGGGCGAGTGGGGTGAAGGCGAACTCGGCGAGCGTCGGCCCACGGACGCCCTGCGCGCCCACTGGTTCGCGCTGCCGCTGCTGCGCAGGCTCGACGGCGAGGCGTGCGGGAGCGCGGGGCTCGTCGAAGTCCGGCTCGACGAAGGGGTCTTCCACCTGTACGTCGGCGCGCAGGACGGTCCCGTGTACGGTGACGGGCCCGCGCCCGGGGAGCCCGACGCGCGACTCGTCCTCGACACGGACACCTGTACGGCCGTCGCCCAGGGCGGGTTGGGCGTGCTCGACGCCGTACGGGCCGGGCGGATCGAGGTCGGCGGCGACGGAACCCTGGCCAAGGCGCTGCGGGAAGCCTGAGGGCGGCCGGCGGCCGGCCGGGGGGAGGGCGTCCCGCACGGCGGGGCGCGGCGCACGGCAGAGGGCCCGCCGCTGTGCGCGACAGGCCCTCTGATGGTGCGTCAAGTGAGCGTCAGGCGCCCGGCGGTACGTGCCGTGGGCGTCCCGACCCCCGGGTCAGCGTGTATCCGCCGATCCCGGCGAGGGCGGCCAGCACCGCGCCGATCGCGGTCCACACCCAGCGGTCGGACCACCAGCCGGACGCCCAGCCGTCGTCCGGCTCGATGCTCGACAGGACGGCCGTGGCCGACGAGTCCTCGTCCTCGTCCTCGTCCGTCCTGGACGTGACGGCTATGCCCGGGACCAGCGGCTTCGCCAGTGAGCCGTCGACGGCCGCGGCGCCCCCGATGTCCTTGGAGTCCACCCGCAGTTCCGCGCCGACCGGCAGACCCAGGTCGGCCGCCTTCAGGTCGAGGGCCGTCAGCCGGACGTAGTACGTGCCCGGCAGCGGGTCGTCGGCCCACGGCTCCGACCAGGCGCGGACCGTGCGCAGCACACAGGCCAGCTCCAGCGAGGCCGTGCCCTGGCCGGCGGTGCGCGTCTGGGCGCCGTACTGGCAGGCCTGGCGGCGCCGCAGACCGTCGTACACGTCGACCTGCCAGGTCTGCGTGGTGTGGGCCTGAGGCAGCTTCACCGTCGCCTTGACGGTGGGGCGTTGCCCGGAGTCGGCCGGGAACGACCAGTAGAGGTAGTCGCCCGCCGACCCGCTCGCCGTCGCCGTCTGCCCCTGGTCGATCTCCGTCGCCGTACGGAACGACGTGCCCGCCTCGGTCGGCGCGGAGCTGTCGTCGGACGGGCTCGCCGACGGGGTGGAGTCGGCCGCGGCCGGTACGGCCGCCGGTCCGAGCGCCAGCCCGAGCACCGGACCCAGCGCCAGCAGGGCGCCGCTCAACACACGTGTGATACGCATCAGTTGGTCCTCCAGACCGCGACCCGCCAGCGGGACACCCAGCCCCACAGCACACCCGCGAGGAAGCCGAACAGCACCAGGACACCCAGCAGCCACCAGCCGCGCCCGAGGCCGAAGGAGGCCACGTCGCTCGCCTGCGAGGGACCGTCGACCACGTCCACGGTCAGCTCCAGCGGCATGCCCGGCGTGGTCTTCACCCCCGAGGCCGCCGAGTAGGAGTTCGTCACCTGCACGCACACCGTCTCGGCGGGCGCCTCGTCCTCGTCGCTCTCCGCCTTCGGGTAGCGCAGACCGGTCGAGATGACGTCGGTACGGCCGTTGCCGGCCGCCTCGCCGCGCACGATCTCCCGGCCGTGCACCGTGACCGCCCGCAGCAGCACCCCGTAGTCGGGGTTCATGGTCCGGTCCGCCGACACGCTCACCGAGGCGCGCAGCTCCTGGCCCGGCTCGACGTCGACCTTGTACCAGCGCTCCTGGCCGAACTCCTCGCGGTCGGTGTACAGCCCGGACTTCAGGGCCGGGGCCGCGGAGCAGGAGGCCGCGCCCTCGGTGGCGACCGGCGTCACCACGGGATCGGCGGCCCGGTCGACCAACTGGTTGACGCGGTCCGTGAGTTCGTCGGTGTGCTCCACCGAGGTGTAGGTGCCGCCGGTCGCCTCGGCGATGCAGCTGAGCTGCTGGCGCATCTTGACGTTGGGCACCAGGCCGAGCGTGTCGATCGTCAGGCCGATGCCCTTGGCCGCGATCTCACGGGCCACCTCGCACGGGTCGAGCGGAGCGCAGGTGTCCTCGCCGTCACTGATCAGCACGATGCGCTTGGAGCCGGTGCCGCCGTCGAGGTCGTCGGCGGCCTTGAGCAGGGCAGGGCCTATCGGCGTCCAGCCGGTCGGCGACAGGGTCGCCACCGCGGTCTTGGCCTCGGTCCGGTCCAGCGGGCCGACCGGGTAGAGCTGCGCGGTGTCCTTGCAGCCCGTCTTCTGGTCGTCGCCCGGGTAGTTGGCGCCCAGGGTGCGGATGCCCAGGAGAACGTTCTCCGGGGTCGCGTCCAGCACCTCGTTGAACGCCTGCTTGGCCGCGGCCATCCGCGTCCCGCCGTCCATGTCCTTCGTCCGCATCGAACCGCTGACGTCGAGGACCAGGTCGACCTTGGGCGCGGTGGCGGTGGTCTCGTCGGCGACCGCCCCGGCAGGGAACGCGATCCCGGCCGTGAGCGCGGCGAGCAGGGCGCAGACGCCCGCCGCCAGCCGTTGTGTTCTGATCATCGGCGGATCCTATTGATCAGAGGCGTCCGGCCACAAAACGGCGGGGAACCGGATTCGGCATCCGGGCCGGACTCCGGGACCGGCCGGGGCTCGTGTCATGGGTCAACATGCGTCCCCGGTGAGCGGGTTGGGCAGCAGGGCCCACTGGTCCCCGGGCGCCCCCGCCGACAGCCGCATGAGTGTCAGTGCCTTCGCCGGAAGCGGTTCCTCGCACAACGCGACGAGGTCCGGCGAGCGCGGGAGGCCCCGGACCGCCGTCTCCAGGGCCGCACGCAGGGCCGGACGGCTGCCCGCCGTCCCGGCCAGCGCGCCCGCGACCAGGGAGCCGAACAGCTTGCGCCGCAGCGCGGTCACATCGTCCGTGCGGATGCGCTCGGGCAGTTCGTCGGGCAGCGGGATGCCGTGCCGGGCCAGTCGGGCCGGACTGACCCGGATGTCGGCCAGGTCGCGGTAGACCAGCCGCAGCGGGGCGCCCGACGCCGAGAGCACGACCAGCAGGTTCTGGCCGTGTGCCTCCAGTGCCACGCCCAGTTCCAGCAGCCGCAGTCCGACGGTGAGCGCGAGACGGGCGAACTGCGCCAACCAGGCGGGGGAGGAGGGCAGTTCGGTGCCGATGAGGGCGGCTACCGGGACGACGTGTTCGCCGGGCTCCCCGAACGCGCGCGGCGACTCCCGCAACACGGCCGCCAGATCGGGGGAGTTCGCGGTGGCCGCGCCGAGGGTGCGGGTCGTGTGCAGCAGGCCGTCCGTGTGCGGGGTCAGGGTCTCCGCGAACGCCGAGAGGGCCGCGGAGGCGACGATGGAGCCGACGGAGATGTCCCGGACGGAGGAGGTCAGGCGGGTGCTCAGCGCGGTCTTGACGTGCGGGCCGCCGGGGAGGGCGAGGGTGCGCAACGACATCAGCGGATGCGCGGTGGCCTCCTGTTCGCAGGACCGCTTGAGCACGTGCGCCGCCTGCCACGGATGCACCGGGATCACCAGCCGCGTTCCCTCGCGCAGCTCCTGTGGCCATGTGCCCGACACCAGGCACTCGTCGGCGGGCACCGGCAGCAGCCCCAGCCGCACCACCGGCCGGTGCTCGGGACCGTACGCCAGCTGCTCGGCGGCCGAGAGCCCGGGCCGCGCCCGGCAGTTGGGATGATACGGATGGCCGTCCACCACCCGCTGCTCCCACTCCCAGTCGTGCACCGGCCACGTGCCAGGGTCCCGCAAGGAGGCGGGGCCGGGCTCCTGCCCGGCCCGCGACAACGCCAACGACGCGACGCTGTGGCCGAGTTCGGCCGCGAAGCCCGCGCCGTGCGGCACGGCCAGCTCCGTCATCAGCCGCGCGGGATCGTCGTACGCCACACCGTCCAGCCGGACGTCCGTCACATAGGCGTCGGTCGCGTAGGGATCCGCGCGCGGGCCGTGCAGACGACGGCCGTCGCGCAGCCGCAGCAGGCTCTCCCCGCCGGACCCCTCGCGGTGCCCGATCCACGGCAGGGGTTCGTGGACGAGCGCCCGCCACAGCCGGGTCAGCACGGCCGCCCTCGCCCCGGGCAGCGCGGCCGTGTACCGCGGGCCGAGAGCGGGGCGTACGGCGGCCAGTTCCGCGGCCAGCTCGGCCTCGGCGGTGGGGGGACGGTGCACGGGTGGGCTCCTGAGGGTGCGGGTACGACGTCACGGAGGGGCTGTGACGACGCGATAATGATCGTCTCCGCCCGGAAGAACCGTAGGGAACCAGGGAACCAGTGGATCGCGTGGACCTCATCCTCCCGCCCGCCGAGGCCGCGGCGTCCGCCGACGGCGTCGCCGAGCGTGCCGACGCGTACGCGGCAGCGCCGCTGCTCAACTGTCTGCTGCGGGAGGTCGCCGAACCACTGCCCGGCCCGCCCGCCGGCGACGGCCGGTTCGTGTACCGGCTGCCCGGCGACGGGCCGCCCGGCGGCGCCCGGCTGCTGCGCGTGCGCGGCACCCGGCGGCCCGCCGAGCCCGAGGTGTACACGGCGGGCGCCTGGCACCGCCTCGGTCACACCGCGCTCGTCGAACTGGTCGCCGAGGTGCTGCGCGGGCACACCGGGCTGGCCAACCGGGAACTGCCCGCCGAGATGACCGACAGCAGGGACGTGGTCGCCGCGATGCTCACCGCACGCGCGCGGGCCACCCCGCCGCCCGGCCGCTATCTGCGCTCCGAGCAGGCGCTGCTCACCGGCCACCCCCACCATCCCGCCCCCAAGGCGCGCGGCGGCGGCCCGCCGGCCGGCTGGCTGCCGTACGCCCCGGAGGCCCACGCCCGCTTTCCGCTGGTCCTGCTGGGGCTGCGCGAGGACGCGGTCGTCGAGGAGGGCGACACCTCGGCGCTGGACGCCCTCGGCACGGCCCCGCCCGGCTACCGGCTGCTGCCCGCCCATCCCTGGCAGCTCGAGCTGGTGGGCCGGGAGCTCGCGCCAGCCTTCGCCGACGGGCGCCTGGTCCGGCTCGGCGCGACCGGCTTCGAGGCCTGGCCGACGGCCGCCGTGCGGACGGTCTACGCACCCGAGCGGGACCTCTGTCTGAAGTTCAGCCTCGACGTCCGCATCACCAACGACATCCGCCGGCTGTGGCGGCACGACCTGCTGAAACTGCGCCGGACCGACGAGTCGGCGGTGCGCGCCCTCGCGGCGGGCGGCGGCCCCGCGGCGCGCCGTCCGGCGCCGGCGGTCTGGCTGAGCGACCGCGGCTACCGCACCGCCGACTTCGCCTTCGAGGAGCTCGCGGTCCTGGTCCGCGACGGACTGGCGGACGCGCTGGCGCCCGGCGCGACCCCGCTGCTCGCCGCGGGACTCGTGGAGGGCTTCGACGGCAGCCCGTTGGCCGCCGCGGCGGACCCGGTGGCCTGGTGGGCGGCCTATCTCGCCGCCGTCGTCCCCCCGGCGCTGACGGCCTTCGCCGAGCACGGCGTCGTCCTCGAGGCGCACCTGCAGAACACCCTGGTCGCCGTGGACGCCGACGGCATCCCCGTGCAGGCCCTGTTCCGGGACGCCGAGGGCGTGAAACTGCTGCCGGACGTGGAGCGGGCGGCCGGCTGGGAGCGGCTGGTGTACTGCCTGGTGGTGAACCACCTGTGGGAGGTCGCGGCCGCGCTCGCCGAACGGCACCCCGGCTTCGACCCCTGGCCCGCCGTACGCGCGGAACTGGGCCACCACGACCTCCCCGAGGCTGCCGCCCTGCTGACCGCGCCCACCCTGCCCGGCAAGACGAACCTGCTGCTGCGCTGGACGGGCGCGGACGGCGCCGACGCCCGCTATCTGCCGCTGCCCAACCCGCTCCTCCGGTGAGGCCGAGCGGCGGACGGCGGCGCGATCATTCGATAAGGTAAGCCTAACTTTACCTATCGGGGCGTCACGTGGCGGGTTCCGTGGGTGTCGAGAGACGCCCGTCGCGGACACCCGTCGCGGATGCCCGTCGCAGAGGGAGGCCCCATGGCGGACCACGCGAGCGACGTGCTGACGCTCGACCGGGTGCGGCTCGGCGCCGGCGGGCCGCTCACCCGGCTGCGCATCGCGGACGGCAGGGTCACCCATGTCGTCCCGGAGGCCGGGACCGGGGGACGGGCGGGGGAGGCCGGTGGCGGGCGGGTCGTCGATCTGGACGGACGGGTGCTGCTGCCCGGCCTGTGGGACGCCCACGTCCACATGGCGGAGTGGGCGAGCGCCCGGCACCGCCTGGACCTGGCCGGAACCGCCTCCGCGCGGGCGGTGGCCGACCTGGTCCGGGAACGCGGCGGCGCGGCGCCCGGCGGCACGGTGCTCTTCGGCTACGGGTTCCGGGACGGACTGTGGCCCGACGCCCCGCACAAGCGGCTCCTCGACGCGGTCCTGCCCGACCGGCCGGTCGCCCTGGTCAGCGCCGACCTGCACGCCGCGTGGCTGAACTCCGCCGGTCTCGCCCTCGTCGGCCGGGGCGACCACCCCACCGGCCTGGTCAGGGAGACCGAGTGCCACGAGGTCCTGTCCGCGCTTCCCCGGCCGCCGGCCGCGGTGATCGACGGCTGGATCGCGGAGGCCTGCGAGGCCGCCGCCGCACGCGGGGTCACCGGTGTCATCGACTTCCAGTTCGGCGACACGGTCGCGGACTGGGAACGTCGCTCGGCCGCGGGCCGGCCGGCCGTGCGGGTGTCGGCCGCGATCTACCCGAGCAGCCTGGACGCGGCCCTGCGGCGGGGGCTGCGCACGGGGGACGAGGCCGGCGCTCCCGGCGGTCTCGTCCGGGTGGGCCCGCTGAAGCTCTTCACCGACGGCTCGCTCAACACCCGTACCGCGCTGTGCCGTGATCCCTATCCGGGGCTGGAGGGCACGGACGGTTCCCACGGCATCGAGGAGACGTCACCGCGCGAGCTGGTGCGGCTCATGCGGCAGGCCGCCGCGCGCGGCGTCGAACCCGCGGTGCACGCGATCGGCGACCACGCCAACACGCTGGCCCTGGACGCTTTCGAGGCCGTGCGCTGCCGAGGCCGGATCGAACACGCGCAGCTGCTGAGCCCCGAGGACCTCCCGAGGTTCGCCCGCCTGGGCGTCACGGCCGGCGTGCAGCCCCGGCACGCGACGGACGACCGTGACGTGGCGGACCGGCACTGGGCCGGGCGCACCGGACGCGCCTTCGCCTACGCCGACCTGCTCGCCGCCGGGGCCCGGCTGGAGTTCGGTTCCGACGCCCCCGTCTCGGCCCTCGACCCGTGGCTCGCCATCGCGTCGGCCGTCGGCCGCACCGACGACGAACGCCCCGCCTGGCATCCGGAGCAGTGCCTGTCCGTCCGGGACGCGCTGGTCGCTGCGGCCCGCGGACGCCGGCTCATCCGGGTCGGCGACCCGGCCGACCTGGTGGTCGTGGACGTGGACCCCTCGGGGGCGGGCCCGGACGCCCTGCGCACGATGCCCGTGCACGCCACGATGACGGACGGCCGCTGGACCCACGGGCCGTACTGAGACGGCGAGCGCCGACGCCCCCCCCGCGCCTGGGGTGCCCGAAGGGCGCCGCCGTCGCTGCGAGCCGTGCGGGAGGGCCCGGGGCCGGGGCCGGCGCGGGGGCTCGGGCAGGCGGTCACCGGACCGGTCGCGCCCGGCGACGCTCCCGAGGATGGTGACGTTCTCACCGTGAAGATCACCGACGTCGATCTCGCGCGCCCTCGGACCGTCCTTTCGGCCGTCCAGGCCGAGCGGGCCGTCGAGGCCGGGCAGGCACCTGTCGTCGACGCGGAGGGGCAGCCGCCTGTCCGGCGACGGGACCGGTCGTCACGCGAGGGAACGCGCGAGGCGGAAACCCACGTCGTCGACCTGGAAGGCCGGGTGGCTGCGGCGCCGCGCGGAGGCCCGGCAGCTCCAGTGCTCGTCGAACCAGCCACCGCCGCGGAGCACCCGGTAGGTGCCGTAGACCTCGGCGTCGTAGACGTCCCAGCACCAGTCCCAGACGTTGCCGAGCATGTCGTGCAGCCCCCATGGGTTGGGGCGTCTGCCGCCCACGTCATGCGGGCGTTCGTGCGCGTTGCCGCGGTACCAGGCGATCTCGTCGAGCTCCCCGTACCGCGGCCCTGCCGTACCGGCACGGCAGGCGTGCTCCCATTCGGCTTCGGTCGGCAGCCGGTACCCGTCGGCGGACGCGTCCCACTCGATCCCTTCGTCGTCGGCGCGGAAGTCGTACGCGGGCGTGAACCCGTCGCGCCGGGACAGGGAGTTGCAGAACCTCGCCGCGTCCCACCAGGAGACGCACTCGACGGGCAGCCGGTCCCCGCGGGCGGCACTCGGCCGCCGGCCGGTGACCTGTGCGTACAGCGCCTGGGTGACCGGGACCGCGGCGAGCTCGTAGGGCGCGAGCTCGACCGGCCAACTGCGCTGCGTCCGCCGGTCCGACAGCGTCACCCGCCCCGGCGGGACGGCGATCATCTCGTTCCCCGTCATCACGTCCATGATCAGGAGATCCTATTCGAGACCGGCCGGCGCGAAACTGCGGAGCCGCAACGGATCCGGTGCTCCCCCCGGGACCCGCCCCGGCAACAGGCTCGGCGCGCCGTCGAACGCGGCGTCGGGCTGCCGCGCCGGCCCTTCGGGCGGTTGCACGGTGCTCCGGGCGGACCCGGGCCCGGAAGGGACCGTACCCTCCGGGCCCGGGAGTCCGGGGGGTCAGGCCGTCGGTACGCCGGCCAGCACGGAGCGGTGGATCTCCTCCGCCCGGACGGCGACGGTCGACAGCAGGGTGCTGGTCAGCCCGTGGGTGTGCTCGGTTCCGCCCTGG
The DNA here is from genome assembly GCF_001426425.1 of Streptomyces sp. Root1310. NCBI lineage: Bacteria > Bacillati > Actinomycetota > Actinomycetes > Kitasatosporales > Streptomycetaceae > Streptomyces > Streptomyces sp. Root1310. The sequence goes on from NZ_LMEQ01000032.1 coordinate 584,731, forward strand.
AGATAGAGGCCGGCCGTCACCTCCGGCACGGTCTCCACCCGGTGGTCGCGGCCCACGCGGACCTCGTCCCCGTCGTCCCGGAGGCAGAGCTTGGCCGCCTCGCCGAGCAGCGACGCCAGATCGCGCGGCCGGTACCCCGTCGCGAGCACGAGCACGTCGGCGGCGAGGACCTGCCGCTCACCGGTGGGCAGGAACTCCACGGCGATCTCGAGACCGCCGTCCGCACCGGGGTCGACGGCGCGCACCCGCGAGACGTTGAGGAAGCGCAGCCGCTCCCGGCCCGCCACCTTCTCCCGGTACGAGGTGGCGTACAGGGCCTCGATCAGCTCCATGTCGACCACCGAGTAGTTGGTGGAGCGGTGATAGTCGATCAGCGACTGCTTGACCTCGGAGGGCGCCGAGAAGTAGACGTCGACCGCCTCCGGGTCGAAGATGCGGTTGGCGAACGGGCTGTCGTCGGCCGGGGTGTAGCCGTACTTGGCGAAGACCGAGCACACCTCGGCCTCGGGGAAGGTGCGGTGCAGGTAGTCCACCGCCTCGGCGGCGCTCTGGCCGGCGCCGAGCACCACGGCCCGCCGTACCGGCGCACCCGCCTCGCCCAGTCGTGTGGCACGCGGGATCAACTCGCTGTTGTGCCACACGCGTTCGGAGAGTCCCAGACCGGGCGGCACATGCGGCTCCAGCCCCATGGCCACGCTGACGTTGCGGGTCCTGCGGGTCACGGTCTCGCCGCGACCCGCGCTGTCGCGGCAGATGACGTCGAAGAAGGCCACCTCGCCGTCCTCGTCGCGCACCGGGTCGACGGAGACGACCTCGCTGCCGTACGAGACCAGGTGGGAGACCCGGGCGGCGGCCCACTCGAAGTACTCGTGGAACTCCATCCGCAGCGGGAAGAGGGTCTTCTGGTTCAGGAAGTCGATGAGTCTGCCCCGCTCGCGCAGGAAGCAGAGAAAGCTGTAGTCGCTGGTCGGATTGCGCAGCGTGACAAGGTCCTTGAGGAACGACACCTGCATGGTGGCGTCGTCGATGAGCATGCCGCGGTGCCAGCCGAAGCGCGGCTGGCGCTCCAGGAACAGGGCGTTGAGGCGGCGGTCTGCCGGAAGGTCTGCGTTGTGCTCCTCGACCGCTATGGCCAGAGCGAGATTTGACGGACCGAATCCGATTCCGATGACGTCGTGGATGACGTCGTTACCCATGAGCGGTGACTTCACCTTGGCATCGCCTCCTCAGGCAGGCCCATGCTAGATAAGGTAAGGCTTACCTTGCAATGAGTCGTTGAAGGGAAGGACGCCATGCGGGTCGTCATGCTCGGCTACCAGACCTGGGGTCACCGCACGCTTCAGGCGCTGCTGGACTCCGACCACGAGGTCGTCCTCGTCGTCACCCATCCGAAGAGCGAGCACGCCTACGAGAAGATATGGGACGACAGCGTCGCCGAACTCGCGGAGAAGAACGACGTCCCCGTCCTGCTGCGCAACCGTCCCGACGACACCGAACTCCTGGCCGCGGTGGCGGACGCCCGGCCGGACATCATCGTCGCCAACAACTGGCGTACCTGGCTGCCCCCCGAGCTGTTCGACCTGCCGCCGCACGGCACCCTCAACATCCACGACTCGCTGCTGCCGTCGTACGCGGGCTTCTCGCCGATCATCTGGGCGCTCCTCAACGGCGAGACGCGCGTCGGCGTGACCGCGCACCGCATGAACACCGAACTCGACGCCGGGGACGTCCTGGTGCAGCGCGCGGTGCCGGTGGGGCCCACCGACACGGCGACCGACCTGTTCCACCGGACCGTCGACCTCATCGCGCCCATCGTGCGGGAGTCGCTCGACCTGATCGCCTCCGGCCGGGACGCCGGCCAGTGGGTGCCGCAGGACCGTGCCCGCGCCAGCTTCTTCCACAAGCGGTCGGCGGAGGACAGCCGGATCGACTGGAGTTGGCCCGCGGAACGGCTGGAACGGCTCGTGCGGGCCCAGTCGGACCCGTATCCGAACGCGTACGCCTTTCACCGGGGCCGGCGGCTGAGGATCGTCTCGGCGGCGGTGTCGCAGGGGTGCTACGGCGGCACGCCCGGCCGGATCTTCATCCGGGAGGGGGACGGCGTCGTCGTGGTGGCGGGCGCCGACTCCTGGTCGGGCCGCTGCCGGGGTCTCCTCGTGCGGCGGGTGCGCACCGACGACGGCACCGAGTACGCGGCCACCGACTGGTTCCGCACCATGGGCGGGTATCTGACGTCCCGGCCCTGAGGGCCTGACCGGAACCGGAAATCTGGCCGGTGGCCGGTGGCCGGTGACCGGCCACCGGCAGCCTGACCGCGACCGGAAACGGGAAGGGCTGAACCGGACGGGCCCCCGGCCGTGCGCGGCGGGGGCCGGTCGCGGGCCGGTCGCGGGTCAGTCGGCGACCGCGGCGGGCCGTGCGTCCCGGGCCCGGACCTCGCCGGCGTGGTGGTGCCGGCCCAGCGGGATGACCAGCGGAGTCCCGCTGACCGGGTCGGGGGTGATCCGGCAGCGCAGGTCGAAGACGTCCTCGACGGTGGCCTCGGTGACCACCTCGGCGGGCGGGCCCTCGGCGACGATCCGGCCCGCCTTCATGGCGATGACGTGATCGGCGTACCGGCACGCCTGGTTGAGGTCGTGCAGCACCATCACCACCGTGCGTCCCTCACGCCGGTTGAGGTCCGTGATCAGGTCCAGCACGTCGATCTGGTGGGCGAGGTCGAGATAGGTCGTCGGCTCGTCCAGCAGCAGGACGGGGGTGCCCTGGGCGACGGCCATCGCGATCCACGCGCGCTGCCGCTGGCCGCCGGAGAGCTCGTCGACCGGGCGGTCGGCGAGCCCGGTCAGGCCGGTCGCCGCCAGCGCCCCGTGCACGGCCTCCTCGTCCGCCGCGGACCACTGCCGCCACCAGGTCTGGTGCGGTGAACGGCCCCTGCCCACCAGGTCGAAGACGGTCAGCCCCTCCGGCGCCACCGGTGTCTGCGGCAGGATGCCCAGGGTGCGCGCGAGTTCGCGGGTCGGCACGGACCGCAGGGCGGCCCCGTCCAGTTCCACGACACCCTGCCGTGGCGTCAGCAGCCGGGCCAGCGCGCGCAGCAGGGTCGACTTGCCGCAGGCGTTGGCCCCGACGATGGCGGTGATCCGGCCGGTCGGCACGCTGAGGTCCAGATCCTCCACCACCGACCGTCCGTCGTAGGCGAGATGCAGGTTCCTGGCCCGCAACTCCGGCCCGGCGGGCGGCGGGTGGGCGATGCCCGGGCCTGCCCCCGGGCCCGCGTCGTTCGCGTCGGCGCCGGACGGGCGGGGGATGCCGGCGCCGGTCTTCGGCTCGGTCGGCCGCGGGGTGCGCGGGTCGGTGGTCGACATGGGATCAGCCTCCAGAGCCCGCGCGGTTGGCGCGGATGAGCAGCCACAGCAGGACCGGCGCGCCCAGGGCGCCGGTGACGATCCCGACCGGCAGTTCCGTCCCGGGGATCGCCTCGCGGGCGAGGAGATCCGAGCCGAGGACGACCAGCGCGCCGGTGAGACCGGAGACGATCGGCGGCGGCGACGCGGTGCCCGCCAGCCGCTGGGCGATCTGCGGACAGGCCAGGGCCACGAAGGCCACCGGGCCGGCCGCCGCCGTACCGAAGGCGACCAGTCCCACCCCGGCCAGCAGCAGGGCCAGCCGGACCGGCTGGACCGGTGTGCCGAGCCCCGCGGCCACGTCGTCGCCGAGTTGCAGGGTACGCATCCAGCGGCCCATGGCCAGGGTGACCGGCAGCAGCACGGCCAGGGCGAGGGCCAGCGAGTCCACCTGGTCCCAGGTCCGGCCGTTGAGGTTGCCGACCAGCCAGCCGATGGCCTCCTGCGCCTGGAACCGGCTGCCGCGCGCCACGAGGAAGTCGGTGGCGCTGGTGCAGATCCAGGACACGCCGATGCCGACGAGGATGATGCGGTACCCGGTGGTGCCGCCCTTCCAGGCCAGCGCGTAGACGAGCAGCGCGGTCGCCAGGGCGCCCAGCAGTCCCAGCGTCGACAGCCCGAGCCCGCCGGTCCAGCCGAGAACGACGGCCGCCACCACGGCCGTTCCTGCGCCCTCGGTCAGCCCGATCATGTCGGGGCTGGCCAGCGGGTTGCGGGTCATCGTCTGGAACACCGCGCCCGAGACGCCGAACGCGATGCCGACCAGCAGCCCGGTCAGGGCGCGGGGGAGCCGCAGATCCCGCACGACGACGACGGTGCCGGGGTCGCCCGCGCCGCCGAGCGCTCTGACGACGTCGGTGAAGGGCACGGGGTAGTCGCCGAGGGTGAGGCCCCAGCAGAACAGCAGGAACGCGCCGGCGGCGACGAGTACTCCGGTCAGCACCAGGCGCGGGCGCAGCATGCCGGAGACCGGGGGGAAGGCCAGCCGGAACGGCCGGCCGTGCAGCGCGGATTGCGCGGGGACCGCGGGGGACGCCTCGACGGCCGGTGCGCCCGGGGAGCGCGCCGTGGTGGGGGACTGCGCCGGAGTCGGCGACTGCGCTGTGGTCGGCGACTGCGCTGTGGTCGGGGACTGCGCTGTGGTCGGGGACTGTGCCGGGTCCGGGGACCGTGCTGTGTCCGGGGGCTGTGCGGGCACGCTCACACCTCCGCGAGCTTACGGCGGCGGACCAGGGCGATGAAGAACGGGCCGCCGAGGAAGGCGACGAGGACGCCGGCCTGGATCTCGGTGGGGCGGGCCAGCGTCCGGCCCAGGATGTCGGCGGACAGCAGCAGTACGGGCGCGAGGGCGGCGGACAGCGGCAGCAGCCAGCGGTGGTCGGGGCCGATCCCGGCGTACTGGGCGAGGACCCGCGCGATGTGCGGCACGACCAGGCCGAGGAAGACCACCGGACCGATGACGGCGACCGACGCGCCGGTCAGCAGCATCACCGCGGTGACCCCCTGGAGGCGGACCAGGCCGAGCCTCCGGCCCAGCGAGGCGGCCACATCGTCGCCCAGGGCCATGCTGTTGAGGGCGGGCGCGCAGGACAGGGCGAGCACGGCCCCGACGGCGAGGAAGGGCAGGATGCGCAGGAGTTCACCGGAGTCCTGGTCGGCCAGCGAGCCGGCCGACCAGAAGCGGTAGCGGTCCAGGGCGTCCTGGTCGGTCAGCACCACGGCGCTGGTGAGCGACGACAGCAGCGAGGTGACGGCGACCCCGGCGAGCGCGAGCTTCACGGGCGTGGCACCGGAACGGCCCAGCCGCCCCAGGGAGAAGACCAGGACGCTCGCGGCGAGCGCTCCGCCGAACGCGAACCACACATAGCCGTAGAGCGATCCGACCCCGAACACCGCGACCGCCAGCACGATCGCGAAGGACGCCCCGGCGCTGACGCCGAGGATGCCCGGGTCCGCGAGCGGGTTGCGGGTGAGGGCCTGCATCAGCGCGCCGGACAGGCCGAGCGCGGCGCCCGTCGTCAGGCCCAGCAGGGTGCGGGGGACCCGCACCGACCAGACGACGTTGTCGACGAGGCGGCTGGGCGGACGGCCCAGGACCGCGCGGACCACCTGGTCGAGCGGGACGTTCAGCGCGCCCAGTGCCACGGACAGCAGGGACAGGGCGATGAGGAGGGCCACGACGGATGTCACCAGCGCCGCGGTGCGAAGCCTTCTGCCTGAAGCCACTTGCCGGTCTCCATGTCGCGGTCCGGGGGTCTCGCCGGGGGTGCCGTCGGGTCATCGCCCCTCGCGCAGACCCCTGTTGGCGGACCACCGGACAATCCTGTCAGCAGGTTAGGTGAGCATAACCTCAGCCACGGCGGCATGGGTCCGTGGTTCCGGAAGGGGTCTATCAAGTAAGGCAATGCTTACCTTACTATTCGAGCGGTCGCGGCTCCGCTGAGCCGTTCCACACCGCACCTGGGAGGCACGGGCAGCTGTGTCGGGCAACACGCGTTCTTCTGCACGGGCGACGGCGACGGACTACTGGCGGCGGCGGTTCGCCGCACCGGCACCGCAGCCCGCACTGCCACTGGACTTTCCGCACCCGCCCCGCCAGGAGGGAACGGCACCGCGCGCCCGGCGCGCCGCCCCGGTTGGGGAGACCGCCGACCTGGCGACCGGACTCGCCGCCCTCGTGGCCCTGCTGCACCGCTACGGGAGTGCCGCCGCGACCGGGACGGCGGTGGCGCACGAAGGGCTGCCGCTGCGCGTCGCGCTCGACGGCGGCACCCCGTTCGCCGAGCTGCGCGAACGGATCACGGCCGCGCGCGCCGAAGCCGCGGCCCACCGCCTGCCGACCGCCGAACTGCTGGCACTCCTCACCCCCGAACCCTTCCGCGGCGGCGGGCTGTTGTGCGCCACGGGCTTCGGCGACGCGCCCTGGGACGAGGGCGGCCCGCTGGACCTGGCCCTGACCGTGACCGACGGGGAGGTGTCGGCGGACTACCGGGCCGACCTCTTCGAACCCGCCACCGTCGACCGGATCCTCGGCCACTACCGCACGCTCCTCGCCGACGCCCTCGCCCGCCCGGCCACCCCGGTCGCCGACCTGCAGCTCCTCGACGACGGGGAACGGCACCGCATCCTGCACGACTGGAACGACACCGCGCACGACGTACCCGCGCTCACCTGGCCGCGGATGTTCGCCGACCAGGTCGCCGCCCGCCCCGACGCGGTCGCCCTCGTCCACGAGGACGTCCGCCTCACCTACGCCGAACTCGACGCGCGCGCGGCCCGGCTGGCGCACTCCCTGGTGGCCCGGGGCGCCGGCCCGGAGACCGTGGTCGCCCTCGCCGTACCCCGCTCGGCCGACATGATCGTCGCGCAGGTCGCCGTCCTGAAGGCGGGCGCGGCCTATCTGCCCGTCGACACCGACTACCCGGCCGACCGCATCGCCTACATGCTCGCCGACGCCCGGCCGGTCTGCCTCGTCACCACCGCCGAGACGGTGCCCGACCTCCCCCCGGACACCGGTCCGCTGGTCCTCGACGCCCCGGACACGATCGCCGAGCTCGCCGCCCGCCCCGCGCAAGGTCCGTCGGCCGCCGACGGGTTGACGGCCGCGCACGCGGCCTACGTGATCTACACCTCCGGCTCCACCGGCCGTCCCAAGGGCACGGTGCTGTCGCACGCCGGTGTGGCGGGGCTGGTCGCCACGCAACGGGAGCGCTTCGGGATCGGCCCGCACAGCCGGGTCCTCCAGTTCGCCTCGCCCGGCTTCGACGTGGCGTTCTGGGACCTGTGCCTCGGACTGCTGTCCGGCGGCCGGCTGGTCGTCGTGCCCGCCGACCGCCGGGTTCCCGGCGCGCCGCTCGCCGACTACGCGAACGAGCACGGCATCACCTTCATGATCCTGCCGCCCGCCCTGCTCGCCGCCATGCCGGAGGACGTGCGACTCCCGCCGCGGGCGACGCTGCTGGCCGGTACGGAACGGGTGTCCCCCGAGCTGGTCGGCCGGTACGCGCGCGGCCGGATGATGTTCAACGCCTACGGCCCCACCGAGGCCACCACCAACTCCACGCTGGGCCTGTGCGACCCGGACACCCCGCCCGGCACCCTCGTGCCGATCGGCGTGCCCGACCCCGGCACCCGTGCCTACGTCCTCGACGACCGGCTGCGGCCGGTCCCCGCCGGTGTCACGGGAGAGCTCTACCTCGGCGGCGCCGGCCTCGCCCGCGGCTACCTGGGCCGCCCCGGCCTGACCGCCGAACGCTTCGTCGCCGCGCCCGACGCCCTCGCCGCCGCCCCCGGCGACCGGCTGTACCGCACCGGCGACCTGGTGCGCTGGAAGGCCGACGGGCGACTGGAGTTCCACGGCCGCGTGGACAGCCAGGTGAAGATCCGCGGCTTCCGCATCGAGCCCGGCGAGATCGAGTCCGTCCTGCGCTCCCACCCGGGCGTCGACCAGGCCGCGGTCGTCGTCCGCGAGGACCGTCCCGGCGAACGGCGCCTCGCCGCCTATGTCGTGCCCTCTCTGGACGCGGGCCCGCAGGCGGACGCCGAGGCCGGTGTCGCCGACTGGAAGGACCTGCACGAACAGCTGTACTCCGCGGCCGGTTCGGAAGGCTTCGAGGAGAACTTCGCCGGCTGGAACAGCATGTACGACGGGCTGCCCATCCCCCTCGCCGACCTGCGCGAGTGGCGGGAGGCGACCCTCGACCGGATCCGCGCCCTGCGGCCCCGGCGCGTCCTGGAGATCGGGGCCGGCTCCGGTCTGCTGCTGTCCCGGCTCGCCCCGGACTGCGAGGCGTACTGGGGCACCGACCTGTCCGAGGAGGCCGTACGGGCCCTGGACGCCCAGGTGTCCGCCGTCCCCGGCCTCGCCGACCGGGTCACCCTGCTGGCCCGGCCCGCGCACGACCTCACCGGGCTGCCCGAGGGCCACTTCGACACGATCGTCGTCAACTCCGTCGTCCAGTACTTCCCCGGCGGCGACTACCTCACTGGCGTGCTGCGCGCCGCCGCCGCGCTGCTCGCGCCCGGCGGCGCCCTCTTCGTCGGCGACGTACGCAACCTGCGGCTGCTGCGCGCCCTGAGCGCGGCCGTCGAGGGCGGGCGGGTGCGGGAGGGGCGGGACGGAGGAGAGGAGGACAAGGACGCCCTGCGCGCCGCCGTGGACCGGGCCCTCGCCTGGGAGGGCGAACTCCTCGTCGACCCCGACTACTTCACCACCCTCGACGGCCTCACCGCCGACATCCTGATCAAGCGCGGCACGCACCACAACGAACTCACCCGGTACCGCTACGACGTGGTCCTGCGATCGCGGGCCGACATGGAGGCGGACGCGGAGGCGGAGGCGGACGCGGAGGTGCCCGGGTCGCCCTGGCCCGCGCTCGGTTCGGTGCACGCCCTGGGCACCCTGCTCGGCGGGCGCCCGGACAGGCTGCGCGTCACCGGCATCCCCAACGCCCGGCTCACCGACGACCTGGCCGCACTCGACGCCCTGCGGGACAGCAGCAGACCGGCCGACGCGACACACGGGGTGGACCCCGAGTCCCTCCACGAGACCGCCGCCCGGCACGGCTACGAGGCGACGCTCACCTGGAACGGGGACGCCGAGGACGGCAGCCTGGACGCCGTGTTCACGCCCGCCGGGGACGACCTCGCGGCGCCGTACCGCCCCGGCGGCGGCCGGCCGCTCACCAACCGTCCGGCACCGTTCCGCAACGTCACCGCGCTGATGACGGCGCTGCGCCGGCACGCCGCCGCGTACCTGCCCGACTACATGGTCCCGGCCGCCTTCGTCCCGCTGGACCGGCTGCCCGTCACCCCCAGCGGCAAGCTCGACGCCGCCGCGCTGCCCGTGCCGGACGTCACCCGGACCGGCGCCGGACGGGCCCCCGGCACGGACCGCGAGCGGCTGCTGTGCGAGCTGTACGCACGGGCCCTGAGGGTGCCCTCGGTGAGCGTGGACGACGACTTCTTCGCGCTCGGCGGCGACAGCATCGTCGCCGTCCAGCTCCTCGTCCTGGCCCGCCGGGCCGGCCTGGAGCTGACCCCGCGCGACGTCTTCCGCCACCGAACGGTCGCGGAGCTGGCCGGTGCCGCCCGCACCGCAGCGGCCGGTCCCGCGGCCGGTCCCGCGGACGACACCTCCTGGCAGCTGAGCGAGGACGAACTCGCGTCCCTGCAGGGGGAGTCCGCCGTCACCGTCGAGGAGACGCTGCCCCTCGGCCCGCTCCAGGAGGGCTTCTTCTTCCACGCCCTGATGGACGGCGCCGAACACGACACGTATGTCGTGCAACAGGTCGTCGAGCTGTCGGGGCCGGTCGACGGCGCCCTGCTGCGCCGGGCGGCGCAGCGGCTCCTCGACCGGCACGCCCCGCTGCGCGCCTGCTTCCGGCAGACGTCCGACGGCCGCCCGGTCCAGATCGTCGCCACCGGTCTCGAACTGCCCTGGCGCGAGGTCGACCTGGCCGCGCAGGACGATCCCGCGGTCCGGCGAGCCCTCGCCGAGGCCGTCGCCGCCGACGAACGGGCCCACCGCTTCGACCTTGCCCGGCCACCCCTGGTCCGCTGCGCCCTGATCCGCTTCGGGGACGAGCGCAGCCGACTGGTCCTGACGTTCCATCACATCGTCGCGGACGGCTGGTCCCTGCCCGTCCTGCACCGTGAACTCCTCGCCCTGTACGGCGAGGACCCGGCGCCCCTGCCCGAAGTCGCCCCGTACCGTGGCTACCTCCGCCGGATCGCCGGGGCCGACCGCGAGGCCGCCCGCGCGGCCTGGCGCACCGCGCTCGCCGGCGTCGAGGAGCCCACCCGGCTGGTCGAGGTCCCGGCGCCCGGCGGACCCGTCGAGCCCGCGCAGATCCGCGTGGAGCTGTCCGAGCGGGTCACCGCCCGGCTCGCCGCCCGGGCCCGGGAGCTCGGAGTGACCCTCGGCACGCTCGTGCAGGGCGCGTGGGGACTGCTGGTCGGCCGCATGACGGGCCGTCAGGACGTGGTGTTCGGCACCACCGTGGCCGGGCGTGACGCCGCCGTCGACGGCATCGAGTCGATGATCGGTCTGTTCATCAACACGCTGCCCACCCGGCTGCGCTGGACGCAGGGCGACACCCTCGGCGCCCTGCTGGAGCGGTTCCAGGAGGAGCAGAGCGCACTGCTCGACCACCAGCACCTCGGCCTCGCGGACATCCAGCGGGCCGTCGGGCACACCGGAGGCGGCGAACTCTTCGACACCCTCGTGGTGTTCGAGAACTACCCCGGCGGCGAGGGCGCCCCGGGCATCACCGACCCCACCGGTACGATCGCCGTCGCCGGGCACGCCTTCCACGACGCCGTGCACTACCCCCTCGCCCTGATCGTCAAGCCCGGCCGCCGGCTCGACCTGCGGCTGAAGTACCACGCGCGGCGCCTGGACGCCGATGCCGCGCAGTCCCTCGCCGACCGGCTCACCCTGGTCCTCGGCGCCCTGGCCGAGGACCCCGCCGCCCGGGTCGCCGACCTCGAACTGCTCACCCCGCGCGAGCTGGCCGGCGCCCACCCGGCGGGGGAGACCCGTCCGGTCCCGGCCACCACGCTGGCCGCCGCGTTCGCCGCGCAGGCCGCGCGCACCCCGGACGCCACCGCCGTCGTCCCCGATGGCGCGGCCCCCCTCACCTACGCCGAACTGGACGCGCGGGCCGAGGAACTGGCCGGCCGGCTGCGGGCCCGGGGCGCGGGCCGTGAGCGGTTCGTCGCGGTCGCCGTGCCGCGCTCGGCCGAGCTGATGGTGGCGCTGCTCGGCGTCCTGAAGGCGGGGGCCGGCTATCTGCCCCTGGACCTGGACTACCCGGCCGAGCGGCTCGCGTACGTGCTGACCGACTCGGGGGCGACCACGGTCGTCACGACGGCACGCGACGCGGCACGGCTGCCGTCGGTCGCGGGCCTCGACGTGATCGACGTCGACGGCATGACCGGCGCGGCCGACGGGGCCGGCACGGCCGAGGTGACGGACGGGGCCGATGTGACCGACGGGGTCGGTGTCACCGGTGTCACCGGCGGGGCCGTGACGACGGGCGAAGGCCCGCCTGCCGCGCCGGTCGCCCCCGTGGACCCCGCCCGCCCCGACGACCCCGCCTACCTCATCTACACCTCCGGCTCCACCGGCCGTCCCAAGGGCGTCGTCGTCACCCACCGCGCCATCGTCAACCGGCTGGCCTGGATGCAGGGCGCGTACGGCCTCACCGCCGGCGACCGGGTGCTCCAGAAGACGCCGTCCGGCTTCGACGTGAGCGTCTGGGAGTTCTTCTGGGCGCTGTGCGAGGGCGCCGCCGTCGTCCTCGCCGCGCCGGACGGACACCGCGACCCCGCCTCACTGGCCCGCCTGATCCGGGCCGAGGGCGTGACGACGATGCACTTCGTGCCGTCCATGCTGGAGGCGTTCCTCGCCTCGGACGAGATCACCGCCGACCCCGGCTGGGCGGCCAGCCTGCGCCGGGTGTTCAGCAGCGGCGAGGCCCTGCCCGGAGCGGCGGCCCGCCGCTGGCACGACCTGACCGGGGTGCCGCTGCACAACCTCTACGGCCCCACCGAGGCCGCCGTCGACGTGACGTACCACGCCTACGACGGCGCGTCCGACATCACCGTGCCCATCGGCCGGCCCGTGTGGAACACCGGTCTGCGGGTCCTCGACCCCTGTCTGCGCCCGGTCCCCGACGGGGTGCCCGGCGAGCTGTACCTGACCGGCGTCCAGCTGGCCCGCGGCTACCACCGGCGCCCCACCCTCACCGCCGACCGGTTCGTCGCCGACCCGTACGCCGGCGAACCGGGCGCCCGCATGTACCGCACCGGCGACCTGGTGCGCCGCCGGGCCGACGGCACCCTCGACTACCTCGGCCGCACCGACCGGCAGGTCAAGCTGCGCGGCAACCGGGTCGAACCCGGCGAGATCGAGGCCGCGCTGACCCGCCACCCGGCCGTCGCCCGGGGCGCGGTCGTCGTCCGCGACCAGCGCCTCGTCGCCTACGCGGTCCCGGCGGCGGGAGCCGCCGTCGACCCCGCCGAGCTGCGCGCCGCCCTCGCGGACGCGCTGCCCGCGCCCCTGGTCCCGGAGGCGTACGTCGTCCTCGACGACCTTCCGCTCACCCCCAGCGGCAAGCTCGACCAGGCCGCGCTGCCCGCCCCCGAGGCCGAGCGCGCCGTCCGCCGGGAGCCCTCAGGACCGCTGGAACGGCGGCTCACCGAGATCTTCGCGGCCGTCCTCGGCATCGAGGACGCCGGACCCGACGACGACTTCTTCCGGCTCGGCGGCGACAGCATCAGCTCCATCGGCGTCGCCGGCCGGGCCCGGGCGGCCGGCCTGGACCTGAGCCCCCGCGACGTGTTCACCCACCGCACCCCCGCGGCCCTGGCGACGGCGGCCGGAGCGGCGAAGGCGGCCCCGGGCGCAGGCCGGGCCCCCGCCGCCCCCTTCACCCTCACGGCCGCCGAACACGCCCGCGTCCGGGCCCTGGCCGCCCCGGCCGCCGTCGCCGACGTGTGGCCGCTGGCCCCCCTCCAGGAGGGCCTGTTCTTCCACTCGGCGTACGACGAGGGCGCCCTGGACGTCTACACCGTCCACGAGACCTTCGACTTCGCCGCCCGGCTCGACACCGGACGGCTGCGCGCCGCCGTGCGCACCCTCCTCGCCCGCAACCCGGGCCTGTGCGCGGGCTTCACCAGCGAGGGCCTCGACCGGCCGGTGCAGTTCATCGCCCGGGACCCGCAGGTCCCGCTCGAGGAGGTCGACCTCTCCCACCTCCCCGCAGCCGAACAGGACGTCCGGCTGCGGGAGCTGACGGAGGCCGAGCGCGACCGCCGGTTCGACCTCTCGGCGCCCCCGCTGTTCCGGCTGCTTCTGCTGCGCCTCGGCGCGGAGCGCGGCGATCGGCTCGTCATCGGCCGTCATCTGATCCTCTGGGACGGCTGGTCGGCCTGGCTGTTCCTCGACGAGCTGTTCGCGCTCTACGAGACGGGCGGCGACGCGAACGCCCTTCCCGAGCCCGGCAGTTACCGGGACTACCTCACCTGGCTCGGGGAGCAGGACGACTCGGCGGCCACCGCCGCCTGGCGCACCGCCCTGACCGGGCTCGACGAGCCCACGCTGCTGGCCCCGGCCGCGGCCGACGGCCTCGAACCGGTCATCCCCGACCAGCTCGGCATGCACCTGTCCGCCGAGCTCGGCGACCGGCTGCGGGAGACGGGCCGCGCGCACGGTCTGACCCTGAACACGCTCCTCGGCGCGGCCTGGGGGCTCACCCTCGCCTCCGCCACCGGACGCCCCGACGTGGTGTTCGGCACCACCGTGGCCGGCCGGCCCAGTGAGGTCCCGGACGTCGGCAACATCATCGGGCTCTTCCTCAACACGGTCCCCACCCGGATCGTCCTCGACCCCGCCGAGCCGGTCCTCGCGCTGCTCCGCCGCATCCAGGGCGAACGCCTCGACCTCATGCCGTACGAACACCTGAGCCTCGGGGTGCTCCAGGCCGAGACCGGACACCGCAAGCTCTTCGACACCCTGTTCGTGCTGCGCAACAACGACACCGAGGAACGGCTGGCGGACCTGCGCACCCGGCACGGCGCCACCGCCGTCGCCAACGTCGACGCCACCCACTACCCGGCCAACCTCGTCATCACCCCGGGCCGCCGGATCGCCGTCACCCTCACCCACCGCCCCGACCTCGTGCCGGCCGACCGGGCGCGCGCTCTCCTCGACCGGTTCGCACTGCTCGCCGACCGCCTCGCCGCCGGCCTCACGGCGCCGGTCGGCTCCCTCGACCCGCTGCTGCCCGCCGAACACGAGGCGCTGCGCGCGCAGTCGGCGGCGAGCCGGGTGCCCGACCCCGAGGACACCATCGCCGACCTGCTGGCCGCGCAGGCCGCACGCACCCCGGACGAGCGGGCCCTCGTCTTCGGCGAGCGCACCCTGACGTACGCCGAACTCGACGCGGCGGTGAACCGCACGGCCCGCCTGCTGATCGACCGGGGCGCGGGCCCCGAGCGGGTCGTCGCCCTCGGCCTGCCGCGCTCCCTGGACATGGTCGTCGCGCTGTTCGCCGTGCTGCGCACCGGCGCCGCCTACCTGCCGCTGGAGCTGGACCATCCGGCCGACCGGCTGTCCCTGATGCTGGCCGACGCCCGCCCGCTCCTGCTGCTCACCACCACCGCCGTCTCCGCCACGCTGGACGGCGACATGACCCGGGTCCTGCTCGACGACCCGGACACCGGGAACGAGCTGGCCGGGCTGTCCGACTCCCCGGTCCGTCTCCGCTTCAGCCTCGAACACCCCGCCTACGTCATCTACACCTCCGGCTCCACCGGCCGTCCCAAGGGCGTCGTCACCCCCTACCGGGGCCTGACGAACATGCAGCTCAACCACCAGAAGGAGATCTTCGCCCCGGCCATCGCCTCGGCCGGCGGGCGGCGGCTGCGCATCGCGCACACCGTGTCCTTCGCCTTCGACATGTCGTGGGAGGAGCTGCTCTGGCTGGTCGAGGGCCACGAAGTGCACGTCTGCGACGAGGAGTTGCGCCGTGACGCCGAGGCACTGGTGGCCTACTGCGAGCGGCACCGTGTCGACGTCGTCAACGTCACCCCGACCTACGCCCGGCTGCTGATCGAGCAGGGCCTGCTGACCGGCCATGTGCCGCCGCTGGTGCTGCTGGGCGGCGAGGCCGTCCCGGAGACGGTGTGGACGGCCCTGCGCGACACCGGGGGGACGTACGGCTACAACCTCTACGGGCCGACCGAGTACACCATCAACACCCTCGGCGGCGGCACCCTCGACAGCGACACCCCCACCGTCGGCCGCCCCATCCGGGGCACCCGCGCCCACCTCCTCGACGCCTGGCTGCGCCCGGTGCCCGACGGTGTGCCCGGTGAGCTGTACATCGCCGGCATCGGCCTGGCCCGCGGCTACCTGGGCCGGCCCGCGCTGACCGCCGAACGCTTCGTCGCCGACCCGTTCGGGGAACCCGGCGAGCGCATGTACCGCACCGGCGACCTGGTGCGCCGGGGCCCCGACGGCAACCTCGACTTCCTCGGCCGCACCGACGACCAGGTCAAGATCCGTGGCCACCGCGTCGAGCCCGGCGAGATCGAGACCGTCCTCAGCCGTCACCCGCTGGTCGCCCAGGCCGCCGTCGTGGTCCGCGGCGAACGCCTCGTCGGCTATCTCGTGCCCTCCGGCGCCGACTCCGGGGAGCGCTCGGCGGCCGAGGCCGCGCAGGTCGGGGAGTGGCAGGAGATCTACTCCGACGAGTACGAGGAGATCGGCACCGCCGTCTTCACCGAGCGCTACGACGGCTGGGACAGCTCCTACGACGGCCGGCCCATCCCCTTCGAGGAGATGCACGCCTGGCGCGAGGCCACCCTCGCCCGCATCACCTCCCTGCGGCCCCGCCGGATCCTCGAGATCGGCGTCGGCTCCGGTCTGCTGCTGTCCCGGCTCGCCCCGGAGGCGG
This sequence comes from Streptomyces sp. Root1310, assembly GCF_001426425.1. Classification (NCBI taxonomy): domain Bacteria; kingdom Bacillati; phylum Actinomycetota; class Actinomycetes; order Kitasatosporales; family Streptomycetaceae; genus Streptomyces; species Streptomyces sp. Root1310. Next base: position 600,599 of record NZ_LMEQ01000032.1, read on the forward strand.
AGGCGTACTGGGCGACCGACTTCGCCGCCCCCGTCATCCGCAAGATCGGTGAGGAGGTGCGGCGCGACCCGGCCCTCGCCGCCAAGGTCGAACTGCGCTGCCGGCCGGCCGAGGACCTCGGCGGTCTGCCCACCGGCTACTTCGACACGATCGTCATCAACTCCGTCATCCAGTACTTCCCGAGCGTCGACCACCTCACCGCCGTCCTGCGCGGCGCCATGGACCTGCTCGCGCCCGGCGGCGCCCTGTTCGTCGGCGACGTCCGCAACCTGCGGCTGGCCCGCACCTTCCACACCGAGATCCAGCGCGCCCGCGGCACCGCCGAGGCCGACCTGGAGGCGGCCGTGGAGCGTGGCCTGAGGCTGGAGAAGGAACTCCTCGTCGACCCCGACTTCTTCACCACCCTCGGCTACGGGGTCGACCTGCGGACCAAGCGCGGCCCTCACCACAACGAGCTGACCCGGCACCGCTACGACGTCGTCCTGTACGCCGGCGAGCCGGACGTACGGCTGGACGAGGTGCCGGTGGTCGACTGGGCCACGGCCGACACCGTCGGCGAACTCGTGCGCGGGGACTGGTCCGGCGCCGAGAGCATCGGCGCGCTGCTCGGCGGCAACTGGTCCGCGACCGGCGACAGGGGCCGGCACCCGCGCGGCGAACGGCCCGCGGGCCTGCGGCTGACCGGTGTGCCCGACGGCCGTACCTCCGCGGCGGGCGTCGACCCGGAGCACCTGTGCGAACTCGGCGCGGCCGCCGGATACCGGGTGCTGACCACCTGGTCGGCGCGGACCGGGACGTTCGACGCGGTGTTCCTGGCGACCGACACCGCCGCACCGCGCCTCACCGGCGGCCTGTTCCGCGCCGGCGGCGGAACCCACCCCTACGCCAACGACCCCACCGCCGCCCGCGAGGCGAGCGCCCTGGTGCGCAGGCTGCGCGAGGACCTGGGCCGCGAACTGCCCGACTACATGGTCCCGGCCGCCTTCGTCACCGTCGACGGCCTGCCCATGAACGCCAACGGCAAGCTCGACGTGCGCGCCCTGCCCGACGCGGAGCCCGCCGTCGCCCTCGGTGGCGGACGCGGCCCGCGCACCCCGGGGGAGGAGGTGCTGTGCCGGCTGTTCGCCGAGGTGCTGGGGCTGCCCGAGGTCGGCGCCGAGGACGACTTCTTCGATCTCGGCGGGCACTCGCTGCTCGCCACCCGGCTGGTCAGCCGCGCCCGCACCGAACTGGGCGCCGAACTCGCCATCCGTGACCTCTTCGAGGCACCCACCCCGGCGCTGCTCGCGGGTCGCGCGGACCGGGCGGACCCGGCCCGGCCGGCCGTCACCCCCGTCGCGGACCGGCCCGCCCGCATTCCGCTGTCGGCGGCTCAGCGACGGCTCCTGCTCGTCGAGCAGATCACCGCAAGCGGCGCCGCCTACAACTTCCCGCTGGTCTTCCGGCTGCGCGGCGGCCTCGACACGGAGGCCCTGGGCAGCGCCCTGCGGGACGTCGCCGGGCGCCACGAGTCGCTGCGGACGGTGTTCCCGGTGCACGAGGGCGAGCCGTACCAGCGGATCGTCCCCGCCGCCGAGGCGGTGCCCTGCTGCGCGGTGAGCGACTGCGCCGAGGAGGAGCTGCCCGCGCTGATCGAGGCGGCCCAGCGCCGCCCCTTCGACCTGACCGCCGAACTCCCGCTGCGCTGCGAGGTGTTCCGGCTGGGCCCGGACGACCACGTGGTGGCCGTCGTGCTGCACCACATCACCACCGACGAGTGGTCCGACCGCCCCTTCCTCGCCGACCTCGGCACCGCCTACGCGGCCCGCCGCGAAGGACGGCCGCCCGCGTGGGCGCCGCTGCCCGTGCAGTACGCCGACTACACCCTCTGGCAGGACGACCTGCTCGCCCGGACCGGGGAGACCCGGCTCGCCCACTGGACGGACGCCCTGCGCGGTCTCCCCGACGAACTCGCCCTGCCCGCCGACCGGCCGCGTCCGGCCGAGCCGACCGGGCGCGGCGGCACGGTCCGCCTGGAGCTGCCCACCGCCACGAGCCACGCGCTGCGCGACCTCTCCGCAGCCACCGGTACCAGCATGTTCATGCTGTTCCAGGCGGCCACCGCGGCGCTGCTGCACCGGCTCGGCGCCGGGGACGACATCCCGCTCGGCGCACCCATCGCGGGCCGCACCGACGAGGCGCTCGGCGAACTGGTCGGCTTCTTCGTGAACACCCTGGTCCTGCGCACCGACCTGTCCGGCGAGGAGCTGACGTTCCGGCAGCTGCTGGGCCGGGTGCGGGACTCGTCCCTGGCGGCGTTCGAACACCAGGACCTGCCCTTCGACCGGGTCGTGGAGGCCCTCAACCCGCCCCGGGTGGCCGGCCGCAACCCGCTCTTCCAGGTCATGCTGGGCTACCACCACCGTCCCGACGGCGACCCGGACGTGCTCGGCCTGCGGACCGAATGGTTCGACATGGACACCGGCACGGCCAAGTTCGACCTCCACTTCACCTTCGTCGACGAGACCGGCCGCGACCGCGTCGTGCTGCTCCTGGAGTACGCGACCGACCTCTTCGACCACGGGACGGCCGAGCGGCTCGCCCACCGCACGGCGCGGCTGCTGGAACACGCCGCGGCCGGACCGGACCGCCCGGTACGGGACCTGCCGCTCCTGGAGGAGGCCGAACGGACGCTGGTGCTGGAGGAGTGGAACGCCACCACGCACCCCGTCCCGTCCACCACACTGCCCGGCCTCTTCTCCGCCCGGGCGGCGCGCACCCCGCATGCCACGGCACTCCTCTTCGAGGGCGAGCGGCTGACGTACGCGGAGCTGGACGCCCGGGTGGAGCGGACCGCGCGGGTGCTGGCCGCGCTGGGCGCGGGCCCCGAGCGGACCGTGGCCGTCGCGCTCCCGCGCTCGCCCGAACTGGTCGTCGCCCTGCTCGCCGTCCACCGGGCCGGGGCCGCCTATCTGCCGCTCGACCCGGACTACCCGCGAGAACGCCTCGCGCTCATGCTCGACGACGCCCGTCCGGTGTACGTGATCCGCGACGGCCTGCCGACCGGCCCCGAGGCGGACCTGCCCGCGTCGTACGATCCGGCGCACCCCGCGTACGTCATCTACACCTCCGGCTCCACCGGCCGTCCCAAGGGGGTCGTCGTCCCGCACGAGGGCATCGTCAACCGGCTGCTGTGGATGCAGCACGCCTACGGCCTGACGGCCGCCGACCGCGTCCTGCAGAAGACCCCTTCCAGCTTCGACGTGTCGGTGTGGGAGTTCTTCTGGCCCCTGATCACCGGCGCCGCCCTGGTGCTCGGCCGGCCCGAGGGCCACCGCGACCCGGCCTACCTGGCCCGTCTGATCCGCGAACAGGACGTCACCACCGTCCACTTCGTGCCCTCCATGCTCCAGCTGTTCCTGGAGGAGCCGGCCGCCGCGCGGTGCGCCGGCCTGCGCCGGGTGATGTGCAGCGGCGAGGCGCTGCCCGTCGGCCTGGCCCACCGCTTCCACGACGTCCTGACCGCCGAACTGCACAACCTCTACGGGCCGACCGAGGCGTCGGTCGACGTGACGGCCGTCGAGATCGGGCCGGACGCGCCGAGCGTGCCGATCGGCCGCCCGGTGTGGAACACCCGCGTGTACGTACTCGACGCCGCGCTGCGCCCGGTGCCTCCCGGCGTCCCCGGCGAGCTGTACCTCGCGGGCGTCCAGCTCGCCCGCGGTTACCTCGACCGGCCCGCGCCGACCGCCGAGCGGTTCGTCGCCGACCCGTACGGGGCGCCGGGAACCCGCATGTACCGCACCGGCGACCTGGCCCGCTGGACGGCCGACGGGACGGTCGAGTACCTGGGCCGCACCGACGACCAGGTGAAGGTGCGCGGCTTCCGCGTCGAACCCGGCGAGATCGAGGAAGCCCTGACCCGGCACCCGGCCGTCGCCCAGGCCGTCGTCGTGCTCCGTGACCAGCGGCTGGTGGCCTACGTGGTCCCGGAACGCGGCGCCGGACCGGTGGACCCGGCGGCGCTGCGCGCCCGCACGGCCGCCGCGCTCCCCGCGCACCTGGTGCCCGCGGCCTTCGTCCCGCTCGGCGCGCTGCCCCTCACCCCCAACGGCAAGCTGGACCGGCGGGCCCTGCCCGCCCCCGACTTCACGGCCGCGGGCGCGCAGGGCGCCCCGCCGCGCAGCCCGCGCGAGGAGATCCTCGGCGGACTCTTCGCCGACGTCCTCGGCCTCGACCGGGTCGGCGCCGACGACGACTTCTTCACCCTCGGCGGACACTCCCTGCTCGCCATGCGGCTGGTCAGCCGCGTCCGTACGGTCCTCGGGGCCGACCTCGGCGTCCGTACCGTCTTCGAGGCGCCCACCCCGGCGCTGCTCGCCGAGCGGCTCGACGACCGGGCCGGGGGGCTGCCCGCCCTCGTCCCCGCGGACCGGCCCGGGGAACTCCCGCTGTCCTTCGCCCAGCAGCGGCTCTGGCTGCTGCACCGGATCGAGGGGCCGGGATCCACGTACCACATCCCGGCGGCCTGGCGGCTGACCGGTGCCCTCGACCCGGACGCGCTCGCCGCCGCGCTGCACGACGTCGCGGTACGCCACGAGAGCCTGCGCACGGTCTTCCCCGAGGAGGACGGCCGGGCCCGCCAGGTCGTCCTCGACCCGGCGCGCGTCACGGTCCCCGTCGAGCACGCCCGGGTCACGGAGGACCAGCTGCCCGGCCGGCTCGCCGCCGCCGCCGCGCGGGGTTTCGCACTCGACCGCGAACTCCCGCTGCGCGCCCATGTGTTCGGCCTCGGACCGGACGAACACGTGCTGCTCCTGGTGCTGCACCACATCGCCGGCGACCAGTGGTCCGACGGCCCCCTGTGGCGTGACCTGGCCACCGCCTACGAGGCCCGGCGCGCGGGACGCGGGCCCGCGTGGGCTCCCCTGCCGGTCCAGTACGCCGACTACGCCCTCTGGCACCGCGAGGCACTCGGCGACGCCGACGCGCCGGACAGCCGCCAGTCCCGCCAGCTCACCTACTGGCAGAACACCCTCGCGGGCCTGCCGGAGGAGCTCGCGCTGCCCGCCGACCGGCCCCGGCCGCCGGAGAGCGGCCACCGCGGTGGCGCCGTCGGGCTGACCGTCGACGCCGGACGGACCCGGGACCTGCGCACGCTGGCCCGCCGCCATGGCGTCAGCATGTTCATGGTCGCGCAGGCGGCCGTCGCCGCGCTGCTGCACCGGCTCGGCGCCGGGGACGACATCCCGCTGGGCGCACCGGTGTCGGGGCGCTCCGACGAACGCCTCGAAGACCTGGTCGGCTTCTTCGTGAACACCCTGGTCCTGCGCACCGACCTGTCCGGCGACCCCACCTTCGCCGACCTGCTCGCCCGGGTCCGGGAGACCGACCTCGCCGCCTACGAGCACCAGGACCTGCCCTTCGAACGCCTGGTGGAGGCCGTCAACCCGGCCCGCTCACTGGCCCGGCACCCGCTCTTCCAGGTGATGGTCGTACACCTGGAGAACGCCGGCGCCACCCCCGTCCTGTCCGGTCTGACCGCCCGGCGCGAACCCCTCGGCCAGCAGGGCGCCAAGTTCGACCTCAGCTTCGACTTCGTCGAGCAGGGCGACGGCGGCGGCATCCAGGGCTGGATCGAGTACAGCGCCGACCTCTTCGACGAGTCCACCGCCGAACTCCTCGCCCGGCGCCTCGAATCGCTGCTGGAACAGGTCGCCGCCGATCCCGGCCGCCGCGTCGGCAGCCTCGACGTGCTGCGCGACGACGAACGCGCCCTCGTCCTCACCGAGTGGAACGCCACCGCGCGGCCGGTCCCCCGTCTCACCCTGCCGGAGCTGTTCCGCGCCCAGGCCGCCCGCACTCCCGAGGCCACCGCGGTCGTCTTCGAGGACACCGCCCTCACCTACGCCGAACTCGACCAGCGGGTGGAGCGGCTCGCCCACACCCTCGCCGCGCACGGGGCGCGCGCCGAGGCCACCGTGGCCGTCGCCCTGCCGCGCTCCCTCGCCCTCGTGACGGCGCTGCTCGCGGTCCACCGCGCGGGCGCCGCCTACCTGCCCCTCGACACCGGCTACCCGGCCGAGCGGCTCGCGTACACGCTCACCGACGCCCGCCCGGTCTGCCTGGTCACCACCGACGGGGTCACCCTCCCGGACACCGGCGTGCGCACCCTCACGGTGTATGCCGACGGCGCCCCCGACCGCCTGGCGCAGGCGCCCCTGCCCACCGCCCACGACCCCCGCCACCCCGCCTACGTCATCTACACCTCCGGCTCCACCGGCCGCCCCAAGGGCGTGACGGTGCCCCACGAGGGCATCGCCAACCGGCTCCTGTGGATGCAGGACACCTACCGCCTGACCCCCGGCGACCGGGTCCTGCAGAAGACCCCGGCCGGGTTCGACGTCTCGGTGTGGGAGTTCTTCTGGCCGCTCGTCACCGGCGCCGCCCTGGTCCTCGCCCGCCCCGGGGGACACCAGGACCCCGCCTACCTCGCCGGACTGATCCAGCGGCAGCACATCACCACGGCCCACTTCGTGCCGTCGATGCTGCGCGCCTTCCTCGACGAACCGGCCGCGGCCGGGTGCACCGGACTGAGCCGGGTGATGTGCAGCGGCGAGGCACTGCCCGCCCCGCTGGCCGCCCGCTTCCACCGGGTGCTGCCGGGCAGCCGCCTGCACAACCTGTACGGCCCGACGGAAGCCTCCGTCGACGTCACCGCCCACGAGGTGCCCGCCGACCCGGCCGGCGTGCCCATCGGCCGCCCGGTGTGGAACACCCGCACCTACGTCCTGGACGCCGCGCTCCGCCCGGTCCCGCCCGGCGTGGCCGGCGAACTGTACCTGGCGGGCGTGCAGTTGGCGCGCGGCTACCTGGGGCGCCCCGGCCTGACCGCCGAGCGGTTCGTCGCCGACCCGCACGCCGACGGGCCCGGCGGCCGGATGTACCGCACCGGGGACCTGGCCCGCTGGACCCGGGACGGCACGCTGGAGTACCTCGGCCGCGCCGACGACCAGATCAAGCTGCGCGGCTTCCGGATCGAGCCCGGCGAGACCGAGACCGTCCTCGCGACGCACCCGTCCGTCGGCCACGCCACCGTCGTCCTGCGCGACGCGCACCTGATCGCGTACGTCGTCCCGGCCGGCGACGGCACGCCGGTGGACGCGACGGCCCTGCGCGCCCACGCCGCCGCCGTGCTGCCCGACCACATGGTCCCGGCCGCCGTGGTCACCCTCGACACCCTCCCGCTCACCCCCAACGGCAAGCTGGACCGCCGCGCGCTGCCCGCCCCCGACTTCGCCGCCGAGGTGACCGGCACCCGGCCGCGCACGGCGCTGGAGGAGACCCTCGGCGCGCTCGTCGCGGACGTCCTCGGCCTCGAACGGGTCGGTGTCGAGGACGACTTCTTCTCCCTCGGCGGCGACAGCATCGTCGCCATGCAGCTGGTCGCCCGGGCCCGCGCCGCCGGGCTCGCGTTCGGCCCCCGTGACGTGTTCCGGCACAAGTCCGTCGCGGGACTGGCCACCGTGGCCGTCCCCGCCGGCCCCGCCGCCGTCGGCGGGGACCCCGACGACACCGCCCTCCTGCTCGACCTCACCGACGACGAGCGCGCCGAACTCGCCGCCCTGCCCGCCGGAACCGAGGTGCTGCCCGTCTCCCCGCTCCAGGCCGGCCTGCTCTTCCACGCCGCCCTCGACTCCGGAGAGGAGGGCCCCGACGTGTACACCGTCCAGGTCTCCTACGACCTGGAAGGACCGATGGACGCGGACCGGCTGCGCGCCGCCGGGCAGGCGGTGCTCGACGCGCACGAGAACCTGCGCAGCGGCTTCCGGCACCTGTCCTCCGGGCGGCCCGTCGCCGTCGTACCGCGCACCGCCGTACTGCCCTGGCGGCAGCTCGACCTCACCGGCCCGGATGGCGGTTCGGATGCCGGCCCGGATGCCGGTTCGGGCAGCGGCCGGACCGGCGGCCCGGACGCGTGGACCCGGCTGCTCGGCCAGGAGCGGCGCCGCTTCGACCCCGAACGCCCGCCGCTGCTGCGGCTGCTGCTGGCCCGGCTCGGCCCGGACCGGCACCGGCTCGTCCTCTCGCACCAGCATCTCCTGCTGGACGGATGGTCGCTGCCGCTGCTGTCCGCCGAGCTGTGGGCGCGCTACGAGGGCCGCACCCCCGCCGTACCGGCCCCGTACCGCGAGCATCTGCGGCTGCTGGCCGCAAAGGACCCGGCCGTCTCGGCCGCCGCGTGGGCCGAGGCCCTCGGCTCTCTCGCCGAACCCACCCGGCTCGCACCCGTCGACGCCGACCGCGCCGCCGTCGTGCCGCACACCCACACCGTCGCACTGGACGCCGCCCGCACGGCGGAGCTGGAGGCGTTCGCCCGGAGCCGGGGCATCACCCTCAACACCCTCGTCCAGGCCGCCTGGGGTGTCCTCCTCGGCCGGCTCACCGGACGCGACGACGTGGTGTTCGGCGCGACCGTCGCCGGCCGCTCGGCCGAGCAGCCCGGGGCCGAGTCGATGATCGGCCTGTTCATCAACACCGTGCCCGTCCGGGTGCGGGTCCGTCCGCGGGAGAGCACGGCCGACCTGCTGGCCCGGCTCCAGGACGAGCAGTCCCGGCTCATCGCCCATCAGCACCTCGGCCTCGCCGACATCCAGCGGGCCGCCGGGCTCGGCGAACTCTTCGACACCCTGGTGGTGTTCGAGTCGTACCCGGTGGGCGAGGCGGACGGGGAGGGCGCCGGACCGCGCGTCACCGTCCGCGACCACGAGGACTCCACCCACTATCCGTTCGCGTGGGCCGTCGAGCCCGCGCAACGGCTGCGGCTCACCGCCGAGTTCCGCCCCGAGCTGTTCACGCCGGCCGTCGTGCGGCGGATCACCTCCGCCCTGGCCGCCCTGCTCACCGGCATGGCGGCCGACCCCGACCGCCCGGTCGGACGGCTCGACCTGCTGGGCCCCGACGACCGGCACACCGTCCTTCGGACCTGGAACGACACCGCGCTGCCCGTACCGGCGGACGGGCGGCCGGGCACCGTGCCCGCGCTGTTCGCCGCCCAGGCCGCCGCCGCACCGGACCGGGTCGCCGTCACCGACGGCTCGGTGACCTGGACGTTCGCCGAACTCGACGCCCGCACCGACCGGTTGGCGCGCACCCTCGCCGGACACGGCGCCGGTCCCGAGCGGATCGTGGCCCTCGCCCTGCCCCGCACCGCCGACCACATCGCCGCGATCCTCGCCGTGATGAAGGCGGGAGCCGCCTACCTGCCCCTCGACCCCGACCTGCCCGCTTCCCGGCTCACCGGCATGCTCGACGACGCCCGCCCGGTCCTGGTCCTGGCCACCGAGCGGACCGCCCGCGCGCTGCCCGCCACCGAGATCCCGGTGCTGCTCCTCGGCGGCCCGACCGGCGGCCTGCCGGAGGCGGATCCCCTCCCTCCCGCTCCCGACCACCCCGCCTACGTCATCTACACCTCCGGCTCGACCGGCCGCCCCAAGGGTGTCGTCGTCACCCAGCGCGGGATCGCCAACCTCTTCCACAGCCACCGCCACGACCTGCACGAAGTGGCCCGGCGCCGCACCGGACGCCGGCACCTGCGCGTCGGGCACGCCTGGTCCTTCTCCTTCGACGCCTCCTGGCAGCCGCAGCTGTGGCTGCTGGACGGACACGCCCTGCACATCGCGGACGACGAGACCCGCCGCGACCCCGAACTCCTCACCGCCTTCGTCCGGGACCGGGGCATCGACTTCATCGAGGTCACCCCGTCGTTGCTGGCCCAGATGGCGGACGGCGGGCTGATCACCGCCGAGGGCGGCTGCCCGCTCTCCGTGGTCGGCTTCGGCGGCGAGGCCGTACCCCCGTCGCTGTGGGCACGGCTGGCCGCGCTGCCGGACACCGAGGCGTTCAACCTGTACGGCCCCACCGAGGCCACCGTCGACGCCCTCGTCGGCCGGGTCCGCGACAGCGCGGGCCCGGTCGTCGGACGCCCCGTCCACCACTCCCGCGCCTATGTGCTGGACACCGCGCTGCGCCCGGTCCCGCCCGGCGTCACCGGCGAGCTGTACCTGTCGGGGCCGGGGCTGGCCCGCGGCTACCTCGGTCGGCCGGACCAGACCGCCGAGCGCTTCGTGGCCGACCCGTTCGGTCCCCCCGGGGAACGCATGTACCGCACCGGCGACCTGGCCCGCTGGACCGAGGACGGCCTGCTGGAGTTCGCCGGCCGCACCGACGACCAGGTGAAGATCCGCGGCTACCGGGTCGAACTCGCCGAGATCGAGGCCGCGTTGGACACCCACCCGGCCGTCGCGCAGACGGTCGTCGTGGCCCGCGAACACCGGCCGGGCGTACGGCAGCTCATCGCGTACGCCGTCGTCCCGGACGGCACGCGGGACGCGGCCGCGCTGCGTGCCCACGCCGCGGCCGCGCTGCCCGACTACATGGTCCCGGCCGCCGTGGTCGTCCTGGACCGGCTGCCGCTGCTCTCCAACGGCAAGCTCGACCGGGCCGCCCTGCCCGCCCCCGACTTCACCGCCGCGGGCGGCGGCCGGGCCCCTGCGAGCGACGCCGAGCGCACCCTGCGCGACCTGTTCGCGCACGCCCTCGGGCTGCCCGCCGAGGCGGTCGGCACGGACGACGACTTCTTCGCCTTCGGCGGCGACAGCATCGTCGCCATGCAACTCGTCGCCCGGGCCAGGGCCGGCGGTCTGCGGGTCACCCCCCGTCAGGTCTTCCGGCACCGCACGGTCGCCGCGCTGGCCGCCGTCGCCGTCCCGCTCGGCACCGACGAACGGCACACCGCGCACGACGACGGCACCGGTACCGTCCCGCTCACCCCGATCATGCGCGCGCTGCTCGAACGCGGCGGCCCCGTCGCCGCCTACCACCAGGCGGCCCTGCTCCGCACCCCGGCCGACCTGACCGGGCCCGGGCTGCTGGCCGTGCTCACGGCGCTCGCCGCCCGGCACGACATGCTCCGCGCCCGGCTCGTCCGCGACCCGGAGTGGACCCTGCGGGTGCCACGGGCGGAGGACACCGACGTCGGCACCTGGCTCACCCGGGCCGACGTGCGCGGCGCGGACGAGGCCGGACTGCGCGCCGCCGTCTCCGCCCACGCGGCGACGGCACGGGCCGGGCTGGACCCGGAGGGCGGGGCGATGGTGCGGGCGGTCTGGTTCGACGCCGGACCCGGACACCCCGGCCGGCTGCTGATCCTCGTCCACCACCTCGTGATCGACGGCGTCTCCTGGCGTGTCCTGCTGCCCGACCTCGCCACGGCCTGGGCCGCCGTCCGCACCGGCCGCCCCGCCGGACTGGCTCCCGTGGAGCTGTCGTTCGCCCGCTGGTCACGGCTGCTCGGGACCCGCGCCGGCGATCCGGCGGCCGAGGACGAGCTGTCCTGGTGGACCTCCACCCTCGCCGGGGGAGCCGGCCTCCCCCTGGCCCGCCCGCTGGACCCCGCCCGGGACACCGTCGCCACCACCCGCCATCTCTCCCTGGCCCTGCCCGCCGACCTGACCGGCCCCCTGCTGAGCCGGGTCCCGGCCGCCTTCGGTGCCACCGTCAACGACGTCCTGCTCACGGCGTTCGCCCTCGCGGTCGCCGACTGGCGGGCCCGGACGCCGGGGTGGACCCCGGCGACGCGGGGACCCGGCGGACCCGGCGGACCCGGCGGACCCGTCCTGGTCGACCTGGAGGGCCACGGCCGCGAGGAGGAACTCGCGGACGGCGCCGACCTGTCCCGTACGGTCGGCTGGTTCACCAGCGTCGTGCCCGTCCGGCTCGACCCGGGTGAGGCCGACCTGGCGGACGCCTTCACGGGCGGCCCCGCGCTGGACGAGGCACTGGCCCGGATCCGCGCCCACCTCGCGGCGCTGCCCGTCTCCGGGATCGGGCACGGCCTGCTGCGCCACCTCAACCCCCGCACCGGCCCCGGCCTCGCCCGACTCGGGGAGCCGCAGATCGAGTTCAACTACATGGGCCGCTTCGGGCACCCGGAGGCCGCCGACTGGTCGTACGCCCCCGAGGACGACGCCGCCGACCTCGACGCGGACGCGGGCATGCCGATGTCCCACGCGCTCACCCTCAACGCCCTCACCGAGGACCGTCCAGGGGGTCCCGAACTGAGCGCCCACTGGGCCTACGCGGCCGGACTCCTCACCGAGGAGGCGGTACGGGACCTGGCCGAGACCTGGTTCCGCGCGCTGGAGGCGGTCGTACACCGGGCCGCCGCCTTGAACCAGCCCTGACCGCAACGCACTTGACCCGACGACAGACCAGATCAGACAGACCAGATCAGAGAGACCCCGAGAGCCCCAGAGCGACCCAGAGAGACAGGGAACCCGACATGAGCAACCCGTTCGAGAACCCCGACGGCGTGTACTCCGTCCTCGTCAACGACGAGGGCCAGTACAGCCTGTGGCCCGACTTCGTGGACGTCCCGGCCGGCTGGACCGTCGCGCACGGCCCGGCCGGCCGCCAGGAGTGCCTGGACCACATCGAGACCCACTGGACCGACCTGCGGCCCAAGAGCCTCGTCGAGGCCGAGGGGGCCTGAGCCCGGCGGTGCGGCCCGGTGGTGCGGCCCGGTGGTGCGGCCCGGCGGTGACGCGCGGGGAAGCCGGCGTCCTGCCGTCCACGGCCGCCGCGAGCTGCGGCACCAGCCGGTCGATGACGTAGGGGAGGCTCAGCACGGTCGACAGCGACACCGCGTTGCCGTAGTCGCCGCTCTCCTGGACGAAGACCTCGCGGCCCTGCTTCACCACGTTCAGGTCGGAGTAGATCTTGTCGCTGTGCAGCTTGGTGACCGCCGTGGTCAGGTCCGGCACGATCCACACGTCGACGTCCTGGTCCAGCAGGTCGAAGCGCTCCTTGCTGATGTTGGCGCCGAACGTGTCGCCGATCACCTTGTCGAGGTCCTTGGGCAGCGAGAAGCCGAGGCCGGACAGGATCCGCGAGCGGGTGTCCTGGCTGCCGTAGACGAACGTGCCCTCGTACGGGGTCGCCATGACCGCCGTCGCCCCGGCGAAGGCGGGGTTGGCCTTCCTGGCCGCCGCGAACCTGTCCTCCACGCCCGACACGAGCGTCTTGGCCTCGGTCTCCTTGCCGAGAGCCTTGCCGATCTCCTCGGTCTGCTGCTGCCACGGCACGCCGTAGTCGTTGTACGCCTTCGGCTGGGCGACCACCGGCGCGAACTTCGACAGGCTCTCGTACTGGGCCTTGGTCAGGCCCGAGTACACGGCGAGGATGAGATCGGGCTTCAGCGCGGCGATCTTCTCCACCTGGGGGCCGGTGCCGGTGTCGGTGAGGACGGTCGGCGCCGCCGCGCCGCCCACCTTGTCCTCGGCCCACGGGCCGATGGCGCCCTTGTAGCCGCCGAGCCACTCGGTCGTGCCGACCGGCACCTTGCCCAGCGCGAGGACGGCGTCCTGGTCGGTGAGACCGACGGTGACGATCCGCTGCGGCTCGGACTTGATCGTCGTACTGCCGTACTTGTGGTCGAGTGTCACCGGGAACGCGCCGGCGGCGGACGAGGAGTCCGACCCCTTCGCGCCGGACGACGAGGAACCGGAGTCGGAGTCGCCGCAGCCGACCGCCGCGACGGCGAGCAGGACTACGGAGGCGAGCAGGCCGGACAGCCGTGAGGCTCTGGTTGCGCGAGGCATCGGTGATCCTTCTGTTCGTCGCGGTGCGTTCGGCGGGGGGTGGCCGGTTCCGGGGCGGGGGGAAGGCGGGCGGGGTTCTCGTCGGGGGCCGTGAGGGGCGGTCAGGGGGCGTCGGGGGCGGTGGAGCGGCTGCCGGACCAGGCGTGCCACAGGGCGGCGTACGCGCCGTCGGCGGTGAGCAGTTCGTCGTGCGTGCCGCTCTCCACGACCCGGCCGTCGCCGAGGACGACCACCCGGTCGGCGGTGGCGGCCTGACTGAGCCGGTGCGCCACCACCAGCGCGGTACGGCCGCGCAGGGCCCGCTCGGCGGCCTCGTCGAGCTGGCGGGCGCCCGAGCTGCCCGCCTCGGCGGTCGCCTCGTCGAGGACCACGACCGGCGGGTCGGCCAACAACAGCCGGGCCAGCGCGAGTTGCTGGGCCCGGTCGGCGGTGAGCCGGTGTCCGCCGTCGCCGACGACCGTCTCCAGGCCCTCCGGCAGTGCCTCGGCCCAGCCGAGGGCGCCCACCGTGGCCAGCGCCTCCCGCAGCTCCTCGTCGTGCGCCCCGGGACGGGCCAGCCGCAGGTCGTCGGCGAGCGAACCGGCGAAGACGTGCACCTCCTGCGTGACGAGTCCCACCAGGCGGCCGGACTCGTCCGGTTCGACGCCGCCGACCTCGATCCGGCCGCTCTCCGGCCGGTGCAGCCCCGCCACCAGCTTCGCGAGCGTCGTCTTGCCCGCCCCGGTCGTGCCGACCAGCGCGACCCGTTCCTTGGGCCGGATCTCCAGATCGACGCCGTGCAGCACCGGGCGGCCGGGCACATACGCGTGGGAGACCGCGGTCAGCGTCACGGACGGGGCGCCGGCGGCGGCGGTCGGACGGTCGTCCGCGCGCTCGGCGAACGCGGGCACGGGCTCGTCCACCACCCCGACCAGCCGGGCCAGTCCCGCCGTCGCCGACTGGGCGTCGTCGAGCAGCACGAGCGCGGTGTTCACCGGTCCGAAGAGGCTGTGGAAGTACAGCGCGGCGGCCGTGGCGGTGCCGACCGAGGCGGAGCCGGAGCGCACCAGGAGGAACCCGGTGACCAGAACGGCGCTGAGGCCCGCGTACTCGGCGATGTGCAGCCGGCTGTAGAAGCGCAGCACCAGCTGCACGCCGCGCATCGTCAGTTCCACCGACGCCCGCGAGCGGTCCGTGACCCGTCGGGTGTGGCCGGCCTGAAGCCGGTACGCCCGTACGGTCCGTGCCCCGCCGATGGTGTCCAGCAACTGCTGCTGCTGGGCCCCGGTGGCGATGCGCTCCTTGGCGTACAGGGGCACGGCGTTGCGCACGTACCAGCGCGCGGTGTGCGCCTGTACGGGCAGGGCGACGAGCGCGGCCAGCAGGAACCGCCAGTCCAGCAGGGCGAGGGCGCCCAGGGTCAGCACGATCGACAGTGCGGAGCGCGCCAGCTCGGGCAGGGCGCCGCGCACCGCCTCGGCGACCCGGGCCACGTCCCGGGTGACCCGGGCGTTGAGGTCGCCGGAGCCGGCCTTCTCCAGCCGCTCCAGCGGCAGGGCGAGCGCACGCTCCACGAACAGCTCGCGCAGCCGGGCGAGCACGGTCTCGCCGAGCCGGGACACCAGCGACATGCCCAGCGCGGTGGTGACGCCCTGCACCACGGCGACCCCGGCCAGCGCGAGGACGGGGAGGGTGAGCGCGTCGGGGGCACGCCGTTCGGTGACCACGTCGACGAGGTGACCGAGCAGCGGCTGGGTGAGCAGGCCGACGGAGGTGGCGAGCACCATCAGCCCGAACCCGGCCCAGGCCAGCCCCCGGTGCGGCCGCAGCAACTCACGCACCGCGGCCCGGGTACGAGCGGGACTCGCCGTCGGCAGCAGAGCCCGCCCGGCTTCCGCCTGCCCGGCGTCCGCCTGCCCGGCGTCCGCCGGTCCCACCGCTTGTGCGGCTGCCGCCCGAGCCGCTGCCGCCGCCTGCGCCGCTTCCGCCCGTGCGGCTTCCGTCTGTTCCGTCGTCACGCCAGCACCGCCGTCCGGTAGGTCGCGTCGGCCTGTACGAGGTCGGCGTGGGTGCCCTCGGCGCCGACCCGGCCGCCGTCGAGGAGGACCACCCGGTCGGCGACGGCGAGCAGCGCCGGGCTGTTGGTCACCACGACCGTGGTGCGGCCGCGCCGTATCGCGCGCAGCCCCTCGGCGATACGTGCCTCGGTCACCGCGTCCACGGCCGTCGTCGGGTCGTGCACGACCAGGACGGGCGGCCCGGCGCGCAGGGCACGCGCCAGCAGGACGCGCTGGCGCTGACCGCCCGACAGGGAGCGGCCGCCCTCACCGACACCGGTAGCGGCGCCGTGCGGCAGCGACCGGGCCACCTCGTCGGCGTGGGCGGCGGCCATGGCGCGCTCCGTCCGCAGATCCGCCGCCGCGTCCGCCGGCCCGTCTGACGGCCCGTCCGCCTCGCCGTTCTCCGCGGGGCCGCGTCGCGGCTCCGCCTCCGGAGTCACGTTGGCGGCCAGCGAGCCGTCGAACAGCACGGCGTCGTGGGCGGCCACCAGTACCGCCGCCCGCAGCCCCGTCGGATCGAGCCGGGTCAACGGCACCCCGTCCAGTTCGACCGAACCCGACTCCGGGTCGGTCTCGCGGCCCAGGCAGCGCAACAGCGCCTCGGCGGCGGCCGGGTCCGTCACGGCGATCCCGGTCAGCCGCCCGGCCGGCAGGTCGAGGTCGACGCCGTCCGGCCCGCCGAGCCGCACCCCGCGCAGCCGCAGCTCCCCGCGCACCGGGTCCGGCACGGGGGCCCGGCCGCCCACCACGGCGGGTTCCGCGGCGAGGACCTCCGCGACCCGGGCGGCCGAGGCCCGGCCCTGCGCCAGTTCGGCGTTGACCCAGGCGAACGTCTCCAACGGGCCCAGCAGGAACAGCGCGAGACCCACCGCGGACACCAACTGCCCCAACGTGAGCGAGCCGTCGAGCGCGAGACGCCCGCCGACCAGCGCTATCAGCGCGATGAACCCACCGGTCAGGGCGAGCACCAGCCCGGTCTGCCAGGACTCGGCACGTGCCGCGCGCAGGGTGGCCGCGAGCGAGGCACGGCTCGTACGGCGGTACCGCTCGACGGCCGCCTGCTGGGCGCCCAGCCCCTTCAGCACCCGAAGACCGGCCACCAGGTCGGCGGCCACTCCCGAGGCGTGGGCTGCCCGGTCCTGTTCGGCCTCGCTGCGGCGCTCCAGCGGCTTGCTCAGCAGATGCCCCAGCCACAGCAGCACCGGCGTGCCCAGCAGCACGATCAGCCCCAGCGGGACGGACGTCAGCAGCAGCCACACGGCGCTGGCGGTGATGCCCGCGACCGCCCATATCCCGCTCATCAGCGCCATGTTCACCGCGCCGACGCGCTTGGCGTCCTCGGTGGCGACATTGGCCAGCTCGCCGGGCAGCCGTCCCTCCTCGGCACCGCCGCGTGCGTCGAGCACCCGGCGCACGATCGCCAGGCGAAGGGTGTGCGCGGCCTCTTCGGCACCCCGCTCACCGGCCCGCGCGCCCAGCCGGAAGCTCCACGACAGCGCCACGTACATCACGGCCAGCACGACCAGCCAGAGGGCGAGCCGCCCGGCGTCCTGCCCGGCCACGGCCTGGTCGATGACGACACCGATGAGCACCGGCACCAGGGCTTCCCCCAGTTGGTGCACACACCCGAGCGCCGCGCCGAGACCGACGCGCCGCGCCTGCCCCCTGACGGAGCGCGTCAGGACGTCCCGCCCCGACTGTTCCCCTGATCCCACCAGCCACCCTCCGGAAACCGGTCAACTTAGGCAAGGCTACTCTAAGTGAAGGCGGGCGAGTCAATGCCGCGGCCCGCCGCACCGCGTGGAGCGCTCCCGGGACACGACGCCGGCCCGGCCGGGCCGGGACCGGTGTGCTTCAGTGGGCGCCGTGACCATCCCCGGTGGCGCCCCTCGGGCCCTGCTCTCCGGAAGGGACCGCACTCTCGTGCACGTACTGATCCTGGGCGGGACCACCGAGGCCCGTCGCCTCGCCGAACTCCTGGCGGCCGACGCCACGCCCGGGATCCGCGTGACGACCTCCCTGGCCGGACGGGTGGCCGCGCCCCGGCTGCCGCCCGGCGCGGTGCGCGTGGGCGGCTTCGGCGGGGCCGGGGGTCTCGCCGCGTGGCTGGACGAGCAGGGGGTCGACGCGCTCGTCGACGCCACCCACCCCTTCGCCGGGACCATCAGCCTCAACGCCGCGAAGGCCGCGGCCGACGCCCGTGTCCCGCTGCTCGCGCTGCGCCGCCCGGGCTGGGTTCCGGTGGCGGGCGACGTCTGGCACGAGGCCGGCTCCCTGGCGGAGGCCGCCGAGCTGCTTCCCTCGCTCGGCCGGCGGGTGTTCCTCACCACCGGGCGCCTGGGGCTCGCCGCCTTCGCGGCCCTGGACGACCTGTGGTTCCTCGTACGGTCGGTCGAGGCACCCGAGGCGCCGGTCCCGTCCCGCATGGAGGTACTGCTCGACCGGGGACCCTTCACGCTCGACGGGGAGCGCGAACTGCTGCGCCGCCACCGGATCGACGTCGTCGTGACCAAGGACAGCGGGGGAGCGGCCACCGCCCCGAAACTGACCGCCGCTCGGGCGGCGGGGCTGCCCGTGGTCGTGGTGCGCAGACCGCCGGTCCCCGCGGGGGTCCGGGTCGCGGCCACGCCGGAGCAGGCCCGTGAATGGATCCGGAACGCCGCACGGGCAGGGGAGTAGCCGCGCGCCGATGCCGCGTCAGGAGTCGGCGCGGCGCCCAGGAAGCGGATGTGCGGGCGGCCGTCGGGGCCGTCGGCCGTGACGGCGGCCCGGACGCCGTGGACGTCGGCGACGGGCGCCTCGGTGAGGACGTCGCGCGGGCTGCCGCAGGCCACCACGCGCCCCTCCTCGAGGACGACGAGCCGGTCGCAGTACATCGCGGCGAGGTTGAGGTCGTGCAGCGCGACGACGCTGGTGACCCGCAGTTCGGTGATCAGGGCCGGCAGGGCGAGCTGGTGCCGGATGTCGAGGTGGTTGGTGGGTTCGTCCAGGAGGAGTTCGCGGGGTTCCTGGGCCAGGGCGCGGGCGATCTGGACGCGCTGGCGCTCGCCACCGGAGAGGGAGTGCCAGGGCCGGTGGGCCTTGTCGGCGAGCCCGGTGCGCGCGAGCGCGGAGCGGACGGCCTCCTCGTCGGCGGCGGTGGCGGCCCAGGCGCGGCGGTGCGGGACGCGGCCGAGGCGTACGACGTCGTGGACGTTCAACGCGAGTGGGGTGTCGGCCTGTTGCTCGACGACGGCGATGCGCTGTCATCGGGTCTCCTTCGCGCGGTACAGCGCGGCGACGAAAGCCGGGACGCCGATGAGGGAGGTCACCACGCCCACCGGCACCTCCTGGGGGTCGAGCACGGTGCGGGCGAGGGTGTCGACCCAGACCAGGAACACCGCGCCGGTCAGGGCGGTGGCGGGCAGCAGCCGGGTGCGGCCGGGGCCGGTGAGGACCCGTGCGGCGTGCGGGAGCACCGGGCCGACGAAGCCGATCGCCCCGGCCGAGCTCACCAGGGTGGCTGTGAGCAGCGCGGTCGTGCACAGCAGTACCAGACGGGTGCGGGCCACGGAGACCCCGAGGCAGAGGGTCGCGTCCTGCCCGAAGGCGAACGCGTCCAGGGTCCTGGCGTGACCGAGGCAGACCGTCAGCCGCGTCGGGGGCTCAAGCGCGAAGCCCGGTCGTACGGTGCTCCCCCGGCCGTCTCCCGGCTGCGGGGGTCGCCAGCAGGTCCTTGGACTCGGGGTCACCCGGACGAGGCGCCTTCCCGGACCGCGTACGCCGTCCGGTGGCCGTGCCCCGCCCGTCGCCCTCACCGCTGCGCGTCAGCTCCGGATTCGCACCGGATTCCCTGACCCGTACACACTCGCGTGCGCACATGGGTTCGACCGGCCTGGGCGAGCTACCACAGCCGCGGAGGCCGCCCGCGGGCCTCCGCGCGCGCCGGCTCGGCCCCGTTCGCCGGCTGTCGGGCCTGGTTACTATGCTCCTTCAGGCCAGAGGGAGAGAGTCATGTTGACCGAGGTCACGGCGACCCGCTACGTGGCTCCGCTGCGGGCGGGCGGCTCCGTGCCCGCCGTCGTCGAGGCCGACGACCTGGGCACCTACGTCGTGAAGTTCACGGGCTCCGCGCAGGGCCGCAAGGCGCTCGTCGCCGAGGTGATCGTGGGCGAGCTGGCGCGCGCCCTCGGGCTGCGCTTTCCCGAACTGGTCCTGGTCCGCTTCGACCCGGCGATCGCCGCTGCGGAACCGCACCAGGAGGTACGGGACCTGCACGCCGCGAGCGCGGGGGTCAACCTCGGGATGGACTTCCTGCCGGGTGCGGAGGACTTCACGCCGGAGGTCGCCGAGGTCTTCCCGGTGGAGCCGCTGGAGGCCGGGAGGATCGTCTGGCTGGACGCCCTGACCGTCAACGTCGACCGGACGGTCCACAGCTCCAACCTGATGGTCTGGCCGACGTTCGGCACGGTCCCGCCCCGGCTCTGGCTCATCGACCACGGCGCCGCCCTCGTCTTCCACCACCGCTGGGACGGCGCCGACCCCGAGAAGCGCTACGACTTCCGCCATCACGCCCTCGGCCGCTGCGCCCCGGACACCCGGGCGGCCGACGCCGAGCTGGCGCCCCGGGTGACCGAGGAGCTGCTGCGCGGGATCGTGGCGGAGGTACCGGACGCCTGGCTGACCGGCGAGGCGGGGCTCGCGACCCCGGACGCGGTCCGGGAGGCGTATGTGCGCTACCTCCACGCGCGGGTGCGGGCTTCGGCGGCCTGGCTGCCCACCGACTTCCCCGCCCCGGAGGAGCTCGCCGCCGACGAGGCCCGGCGCGCGGCGAGGACACGGCAAGGACGGCCCGACTGGCTGAAGCGGGTCCCCGACCTGCACGGCAAGCCGGCCGCGGAACAGGATTGGTCGGTGCACCTCGGATGAGCGGAGCGAGTGACGCGAGCGGGCGGGTGGAGATCGAGTACTGCACCCAGTGCCGTTGGCTGCCGCGCGCGGCCTGGCTGGCACAGGAGCTGCTCACGACCTTCGAGGCCGAGCTGACGGAGCTCGCCCTGAAGCCCGGCAAGGGCGGGGTCTTCGTCGTCCGGGTGAACGACGAGGTGGTCTGGGACCGCCGCGAACAGGGCTTCCCGGAGCCGACCGCGGTGAAGAAGCTCGTACGTGACCGAGTGGCCCCGGGGAAGTCCCTGGGCCACTCGGAGAGGTGAGCCGTCCGGCCGGTGCCGGTGCTCAGCCCTTGAGCTGCTCGTACGCCGGCAGGGTGAGGAAGTCCGCGTAGTCGTCGTCGAGGGCGACGGTCAGCAGCAGGTCGTGCGCCTGCTGCCAGTGACCGGCCGCGAAGGCCTCCTCGCCGATCTCCGCGCGGATCGCGGCCAGTTCCGCGGCGGCGACCTCGCGGGCCAGCTCGGGCGTGGCCTTCACCGTGGTCCCGTCGCGCTCGAACTCCACCCCCGCGTTGATCCACTGCCAGATCTGCGAGCGGGAGATCTCCGCGGTGGCCGCGTCCTCCATCAGGTTGAAGATGGCGACCGCGCCCAGGCCGCGAAGCCAGGCCTCGATGTAACGGATACCGACCTGCACGGCGTTGACCAGCCCCGGGTAGGTCGGCCTGGCCTCCAGCGAGTCGACGGCGATCAGGTCGGCCGCCTTGACGTCGACGTCCTCGCGCAGCCGGTCCTTCTGGTTCGGCCGGTCGCCGAGCACGGCGTCGAAGGAGGCCATGGCGATCGGCACCAGGTCCGGGTGGGCCACCCACGACCCGTCGAAACCGTCCTTCGCCTCGCGGTCCTTGTCCGCCTTGACCTTCTCGAAGGCGACCTTGTTGACCTCCTCGTCGCGGCGGGACGGGATGAAGGCCGCCATGCCGCCGATGGCGTGCGCGCCGCGCTTGTGGCAGGTGCGGACGAGGAGTTCGGTGTACGCCCGCATGAACGGGGCGGTCATCGTCACCGCGTTGCGGTCCGGGAGGACGAACCTGGCCCCGCCGTCACGGAAGTTCTTGACGATGGAGAACAGGTAGTCCCAGCGGCCGGCGTTCAACCCGGAGGCGTGGTCCCGGAGTTCGTAGAGGATCTCGTCCATCTCGTACGCGGCCGTGATCGTCTCGATGAGCACGGTGGCGCGGACGGTGCCCTGCGGGATGCCGACGTGGTCCTGCGCGAAGACGAACACCTCGTTCCAGAGGCGGGCCTCCAGGTGCGACTCCGTCTTCGGGAGATAGAAGTACGGGCCCTTGCCGAGGTCGAGCAGGCGCTGGGCGTTGTGGAAGAAGTAGAGGCCGAAGTCGACCAGGGCGCCGGGGACCTGACGGCCGTCCGCGTCGACGAGGTGACGCTCGTTCAGATGCCAGCCGCGCGGGCGCATCACGACCGTGGCGAGCTCGCCGGCGTCCTTCAGGGCGTACGACTTGCCCGACCGCGGGTCGGTGAAGTCGATGCGCCGGGTGTAGGCGTCGGCCAGGTTGATCTGACCGAGGACGACGTTCTCCCAGGTCGGCGCGGAGGCGTCCTCGAAGTCCGCGAGCCAGACCCGGGCGCCCGAGTTGAGGGCGTTGACGGTCATCTTGCGGTCGGTCGGGCCGGTGATCTCGACCCGGCGGTCGTCCAGGGCCGCGGGGGAGGGGGCGACCCTCCAGGTGTCGTCCGCGCGGATCGCCGCGGTCTCCGGGAGGAAGTCCAGGGTGGAGGTGTGGGCGATCTCGGCGCGGCGCTCGGCACGCCGGGCGAGGAGTTCGTCCCGGCGCGGGGTGAACCGCCGGTGCAGCTCGGCCACGAAGGCGAGTGCCGCCTCGGTGAGGACCTCCTCCTGCCGCGGCAGGGGCTCGGCGTCGACGATGGCCAGCGGGGACGGCGCTGGTGCGGACATGAGCGGTCACTTCCTTCAGCGGTGGCACCGGGTGCCAGTCGAACCGAGTACGGCGGACGGGGCCCCGGACGGGTCGGGTCCTTCTGAACAGTGGATACTAGTTTCCTCATCGTGGAACTTCAATGATTTGTTGATGTCGAGATTCTCCGCGTCGAGGCAAGGTGGCGCTCAGTGCCAGGCCCCTCACTCAAGGTGCGCGAGATCCTGTGGGGTGTCGATGTCGAAGGGGCGCGCCACGTCCGCGCACTCGACGAGCGTGATCGCCTCCTCGTGCTCCTTCAGGTAGGCGCGTGCCCCCCGGTCGCCGGTGGCAGTCGCGGCGATGTCCGCCCAGTGGGCGGCTCCGAACAGGACGGGATGGCCGCGTGCGCCGTCGTAGGCGGCGCAGACGAGCGAGGACTCGTCCTCGTAGGCGGCCAGCACCCGGGCCACGGCCTGCGGCCCGATGCCGGGCTGGTCGACGAGGGAGACCAGCGCGGCCCGCGCCCCCGTCCCGGCGAGGGAACCGAGCCCGGCCCGCAGCGAGGTGCCCATGCCCTGCTCCCACGCCGGGTTCGGCACGATCACGCACCCCTCCAGCCGTGCCCGCTCCCGCACGGTGTCCGCGGCGGCCCCGAGCACCACGTGCACCCGTGCGCAGCCCGCCGCCCGCAGCACCCGCACCGCGTGTTCGACGAGCGGCCGGCCCCGGTGTTCGAGCAGGGCCTTGGGGCGTCCGCCGAGCCGCCGCCCGCCGCCCGCCGCGAGGAGCAGGCCCGTCACCTGGTCCGCCGCCCGCTCTTCCCTGTGTGTCATGTGTCCTGCATACCTGACGTGGCGCCGGCCGCGCGGCTTCGTGGGGCTGAATTTCGGTCCGCGCAGTGGCGCCCGCCGCATCGGGTGGCGTTTACTGACCCGCGTCCTGCGGTGCCCGGTGCCGGTGCCGCGGGGCTGCGGGGCGGATGGGCGCGCACGCGCGCTCGGCGGAGCGCGCGTGGGGGGAGAGCTGTGTTGCGGAGCTTGAGGCAGAGGGCAGTGACCGGCAGCTACGAGGATCCGAGGGTGGCGGAACTGCGGACCGCGGTGTCCCGGCTGCGCCGCGAACTCGCCACGTATCCGGCCGAGTTCCCGGAACGGGCGATCGCCGAGGACGAACTCGCCGCGCTCGCCGCGATGGTGATGCACGGCGTTCCCGAACTCCCCCGGTTACGCCGCTCGTTGCTGCTGATCGCGGGCGCTGTCGGCTCGGTGAGCGCACTGGCCAGGAGCCTGTCGGAGGTGCGCCACGCCGTGGAGCTGTTCGGGGAGACGCGGGGCCGCTGAACGCCGGCGGCCCGGCCGGGTCGCCGGCTGCCGTGCGGCACTGCGCCGAAACCGGCCGGACGTGCTGGGGCGAGGGCCCGCGCTAGACCGCCGGCCCGGAGCTCGTCAGCGCCTGCGACAGTTCCACCGCGACCTGGCGCAGTACCGGCACGATCCTGTCCGTCGCCGACTCCGTGACGCGGCCCGCCGGGCCGGAGATGGAGATGGCCGCGGGGGTGGGGGAGTCCGGCACCGGCACCGCCAGGCAGCGCACGCCGATCTCCTGCTCGTTGTCGTCGACCGCGTAACCGGCCTGCCGCACGTCCGCGAGGGCCGCGAGGAAACCGTCCGGGGTGATGATCGTCTTGTCCGTGGCGGCGGGCATGCCGGTGCGGGCGAGCAGGGCGCGCACCTCGTCGTCGGGGAAACCCGCGAGCAGCGCCTTGCCGACCCCCGTCGAGTGCGGCAGGACACGGCGGCCCACCTCGGTGAACATCCGCATCGAGTGCTTGGACGGCACCTGCGCCACGTACACGATCTCGTCGCCGTCGAGCAGGGCCATGTTGGCCGTCTCGCCGGTCTCCTCGACCAGGCGGGCCAGGTAGGGGCGGGCCCAGGTGCCCAGCAGCCGGGCGGCGGACTCGCCGAGGCGGATCAGCCGAGGGCCCAGCGCGTAGCGGCGATTGGGCTGCTGGCGGACGTAACCGCAGGCCACCAGGGTGCGCATCAGGCGGTGGATGGTGGGTAGGGGCAGTCCGCTGCTCGCGGACAGCTCGCTCAGACCGACCTCGCCGCCCGCGTCCGCCATCCGCTCGAGGAGATCGAAGGCGCGCTCGAGGGACTGGACCCCGCCGCTGGCGGACTTGGCGGAGTCGGTGGTGCTGGCGCTGGACGTCGGCACGGCGCGTTCCTTTCGAAACTGGCGGAAGGGCTGAAGCCTACCCGGCGGTCGGTTGACTCCCTGATTGTGCGTCGATAGATTCTGCTGACCGGAATAGTAATTCCATTATGTGGAAACGTCCAGAGTGGCGGAGTGGGTGCACCCTGGGGGAGTGGGCCCTTGACGGCGCGAGGCCGGGAGGGGAAGACTCCTTCAACAGAACGTTGAATTCCGTTACGTGGAAGTTTCACCGGCGTAACCGGAGGAGAACGGAAGAGAGGGGCCCGGGTGTCCGAGGCTGAACTGGTGCTGCGCTCGACGCGCGTCATCACTCCCGAGGGGTCACGGCCCGCCGCGGTCGCGGTCGCCGCCGGCCGGATCACGGCCGTACTGCCGTACGACGCCCCCCTCCCGGAGGGCGCCCGGCTGGAGGACCTCGGCGACGACGTCCTGCTGCCCGGTCTGGTCGACACTCATGTGCACGTCAACGACCCCGGCCGCACCCATTGGGAGGGCTTCTGGACCGCCACCCGCGCGGCGGCGGCCGGCGGCATCACCACCCTCGTCGACATGCCCCTGAACTCCCTCCCGCCGACCACCACGGTCGACCACCTCCGGATCAAGCGGGAGGTCGCCGCCGACAAGGCGCACATCGACGTCGGCTTCTGGGGCGGCGCGCTGCCCGACAACGTCAAGGACCTGCGCCCGCTGCACGAGTCCGGCGTCTTCGGCTTCAAGGCGTTCCTCTCCCCGTCGGGCGTGGACGAGTTCCCGCACCTCGACCAGGACCGGCTCGCCCGCTCCCTCGCCGAGATCGCCGGATTCGACGGCCTGCTGATCGTGCACGCCGAGGACCCGCACCACCTCGACGCCGCCCCGCAGCGGGGCGGCCCCCGGTACGCCGACTTCCTGGCCAGCCGTCCGCGCGACGCCGAGGACACCGCCGTCGCCCACCTCGTCGCGCAGGCCAGGCGCCTCCACGCACGCGTGCACGTGCTGCACCTCTCCTCCGGTGACGCGCTGCCGCTGATCGCCGCCGCCAAGGCGGAGGGCGTCCGCGTCACGGCCGAGACCTGCCCGCACTATCTGACCCTGACCGCCGAGGAAGTCCCCGACGGCGCCAGCGAGTTCAAGTGCTGCCCGCCCATCCGCGAGTCGGCCAACCAGGATCTGCTCTGGCAGGCCCTGGCGGACGGCACGATCGACTGTGTGGTCACCGACCACTCCCCGTCCACGGCCGACCTCAAGACCGACGACTTCGCGACGGCGTGGGGCGGCATCTCGGGCCTCCAGCTGAGCCTGGCGGCCGTGTGGACGGAGGCCCGGCGGCGGGGCCACGGCCTGGAGGACGTCGCCCGGTGGATGTCCACCCGTACGGCGGCCCTGGTGGGCCTCTCCCGCAAGGGCGCGATCGAGGCGGGCCGCGACGCCGACTTCGCCGTCCTCGCCCCCGACGAGACCTTCACCGTCGACCCGGCGGCACTCCAGCACCGCAACCGCGTCACGGCGTACGCCGGGAAGACCCTGTACGGCGTCGTGAAGTCCACCTGGCTGCGCGGCGAACGCATCGTCTCGGACGGCGAGTTCACCGAGCCGAAGGGCCGGCTCCTCACCCGCGTCCCCTGAGCCGAAGGAGTGCCCGACCTGCCCGTTCCCACTTCACCCGCACCCGCACCGGCCGACTCCCGAAAGGCAGACCTGATCACCGTGACGGCGATAGAGAGCTTCACCGGCGACGCGAACCCCTACGGCGGAGGCGACCCGTACGCGGACTACCGCACCGCCGACTTCCCCTTCACCCGGTTCGCCGATCTCGCCGACCGGCGGCTCGGAGCCGCGGTCGTCGCCGCCAACGACGAGTTCTTCGCCCAGCGCGAGAACCTGCTGGTCCCCGGTCCCGCCGAGTTCGACCCGGAGCACTTCGGGCACAAGGGCAAGGTCATGGACGGCTGGGAGACACGCCGCCGCCGCGGCGCCTCCGCCGACCACCCGTGGCCGACCGCCGAGGACCACGACTGGGCGCTCGTCCGCCTCGGCGCGCCCGGGGTGGTCCGGGGCATCGTCGTCGACACGGCGCACTTCCGCGGCAACTACCCGCAGGCGGTCTCGGTCGAAGGAGCCTCGGTGCCGGGCTCGCCGTCCGCCGGGGAACTCCTCGGCGACCATGTGAAGTGGACGACGCTGGTCCCGCGCACGCCGGTCGGCGGCCACGCGGCGAACGGTTTCTCCGTGTCGGTGGAGCAGCGCTTCACCCACCTGCGGGTCAACCAGCACCCCGACGGCGGCATCGCCCGCCTGCGCGTGCACGGGGAGGTCGTGCCCGATCCCGAGTGGCTGACGGCGCTCGGCACCTTCGACGTCGTCGCCCTGGAGAACGGCGGCCGCGCCGAGGACGCCTCCAACCTCTTCTACTCGCCGGCGGGCAACACCATCCAGCCGGGCCGCTCCCGCAAGATGGACGACGGCTGGGAGACCCGCCGCCGCCGCGACCGGGGCAACGACTGGATCCGCTACCGCCTGGCGGCCCAGGCGCGGATCCGCGCGCTGGAGATCGACACGGCCTACCTGAAGGGCAACAGCGCCGGGTGGGCCTCGGTTTCGGTGAAGGACGGCGAGAGCGGCGAGTGGACGGAGATCCTCCCGCGCACCCGTCTTCAGCCCGACACCAACCACCGCTTCGTCCTGCCTGCCCCGGCGCTCGGCACGCACGCGCGCGTGGACATCTATCCCGACGGCGGCATCTCCCGCCTGCGCCTGTTCGGCTCCCTCACGGAAGCCGGCACGGCGGCCCTGACGGCCCGCCACCAGGAGCTCGGCGGCTGAACCGCCCACCACCGCCGTGCACACCCCGGACGAGCGAGGGCTGTGCACGGCGGTACGGCGGTATGGCGATACCGCAGCGAGGGCGCCCACGCACCCACACGAGCCTGATCCTGGTCCGGATCCCGGCCCTGGTCCCGGCCCTGGCCCCGGTACCGGTCCCGGTCCGGAGGCCCGCACCGGTGCGGACGCCGGCCCGGACGCGGATCGGCAGACGGATCCCTACGCCGCGTGTCCGCCGTCCACGGCGAACTCGGCGCCCGTGACGTACGCGGCCCCCGCCAGGTGCGCGACCGTCGCGGCCACCTCCTGGGCCGTGCCGAAGCGGCCCAGTGCGGTCATCGTCGCCTGACCGGCCGCGTACGGGCCGTCCGCGGGGTTCATGTCCGTGTCGATCGGGCCGGGGTGGACGAGGTTCGCGGTGATCCCGCGCGGGCCCAGCTCCCGGGCGAGGGCCTTGGTCAGTCCGATCAGGGCCGACTTGCTCATCGTGTAGAGGGTCCCGCCGGGGCCGGGCACCCGCTGGGTCATGCACGTGCCGATCGTGATGATCCGTCCGCCGTCCGTCATCCGCCCGGCGGCCGCCTGCGAGGCCAGGAACACGCCGCGGACGTTCACCGCGAGCACCCGGTCGACGTCGGAGAGGCCGAGCCCTTCCAGCGGTCCGAGGACACCGACGCCCGCGTTGTTCACCAGCACGTCGAGCCCGCCCAGCGCCCGGACCGTACGGTCCACCGCCCCGGCCGCCTCCCCGGGGTCCGCCGAGTCCGCGCGCAGCGCCACCGCCCGCCGTCCCAGCGCCTCCGCGGCCGCCACCACGTCCTCGGCCGCCTCCTTGCCGTTCACATAGGTCACCGCCACGTCCGCGCCCTCCCGGGCGAGCCGCAGCGCGGTGGCCGCTCCGATGCCGCGGCTGCCGCCGGTCACGAGGGCCACCTTGCCGTTCAGGGTCCTGTCGGTCGTTGTCGTCGTCATGGCTCCATCCCAGCGGCCGGCGCTCCCGCGCGCTGGCGGCGAACGGACGTCGAGATCCCCCGGGACGACAAGGGGGTGACGGACGTGCGGATCGCGCGCGCCGCGGAAGATGCGGAACTCTTTCCTCCGCCTGCCGCGTTCTCCCCACGTGACCCTTCAGCAAGAAATCGTCGGCAACGCCATGCAGATGGCGGTCGTCAACCTGTCCCCCGGCCAGACCGTGTACTGCGAGGCCGGAAAGTTCCTGTTCAAGACGGTCAACGTCACCATGGAGACCCGCCTCGGCGGCCCCTCGGGCGGCCCGTCCGGCGGCGGTGGCGGGCAACCCCGGGGAGGCTCGCCGGGCGGCGGCATGGGCGGCATGCTGCGCCAGGCCATGGGCACGGCCATGCAGGTCGGCCAGCGCGCCCTCGCGGGCGAGTCGCTGGCGTTCCAGTACTTCACCGCCCAGGGCGGCGAGGGCACGGTCGGCTTCGCGGGCGTGCTCCCCGGTGAGATGCGCGCCCTGGAGCTGGACGGCACGCGCGCGTGGTTCGCCGAGAAGGACGCGTTCGTGGCCGCCGAGTCCACCGTCGAGTTCGGCATCGCCTTCCAGGCCGGCCGTACCGGGATGAAGGGCGGCGAGGGCTTCGTCCTGGAGAAGTTCACCGGACGCGGCACGGTGATCATCGCGGGGGCCGGCAACTTCATCGACCTCGACCCCGCCGACTTCGGGGGCCGTATCGAGGTCGACACCGGCTGTGTGGTCGCCTTCGAGGAGGGCATCCGGTACGGCGTCCAGCGGGTCGGCGGTCTCGACCGCCAGGGGGTCATGAACGCGGTGTTCGGCGGCGAGGGCCTGTCCCTGGCCACCCTGGAGGGCAGCGGCCGCGTCATCCTGCAGTCCCTCACCATCGAGAGTCTCGCCAACGCCCTGAGGAAGGCCCAGGGCGGCGACAAGCAGGGGCCGACCGGCGGACTGTTCTCGACGAACGCGGGCTGAGCCGAAGCGCCGCGGGGGCGGACGGAGTGGTGTCGGCAGGGTGCCGGGCGGGCCGCCGGGCGGGGTGCCGGCCGGGGGCCGAGGAGCCGTTCCGGCGCACCGGCGGCCCGGGTTCGCCGCGGCGGGCCGCTCCGTCCGGACGTGCCTCGCCCCGCGGCCTGGAGACGTGGGGGGTCCGCGGGGCGAGGGCCTGTGGATCGGACGGGCGAACGGAGTCGGTCAGCAGCCGTAGTTGATCAGGTTGAAGGTGACGTAGTGGTCGGCGGTGTAGTAGTCCTCGGCGGACTTCTTCCCGGTCACGATGCGGCGCGCGCCGCGCGTCGAGGAGCCCGGGGTCTTCACCGTGTACTCGTGGTAGTAGCCGGACGTCTGGCTGGGCAGGACGCCTTCCCGGTTCTGGAAGACGGCTCCGTCCTGCGAGTACGGGAACGGCCCGCCCGCGTCGATCAGGTCGAGCGTGTCGTACGCCTGGGAGGGCAGCTTCGTGTAGCAGACGCTGCCGACGGCGGCGTGGGCCGTGGTGGCGGAGACGGTGCCGCCGACGAGGAGGGCGGACAGGACAGCCGCCGACGTGACCGTACGAGTGATCCGTGGGGGGAATCTCATGGCTTCATGATGACGCGCGTAGACAGTGTCATGTCAATGACAAGGTGACGGAATTTGCCTTCGGGTCCGAGAAGTTTTCACGGCGTTAACCGGAGTCCGGCCTCCCGCGCTCAGCCCTTTCTCCGGCTCTCCGCGGCGGCGAACAGGGCGAACGCCAGGACGATCAGCGCGACGCCGGCGTACACCTCGTAGCCGTCGAGGAAGCCGAGGCGCTGCACGAGGCCCACGTGCCAGCGGGTGAACTCGTGCAGCAGGCCCAGGACGCCCTGCACCAGGGCGAGAAATCCGAGTAGTCCCAGCAGTTCCCTCATGCTCGTGACTCTCGCCCCGCGGAGCCCGCGCGGGCCATCGGCCGCCGGGCCGTGGCTGCGCGACGGAAGGCTGCGGTCCGGCGGTCCGGCCGCGCCGAAAGTAGGCGGCACCGCGACGTGGGTCGGTCCTTCCCCGTCTTCGGTAGGGGATGCGCGTCCACGGGGAGGTGTCAGGGTTCCGCCCTGCGTAGATTTGTCGACCATGAGGGCAGACGACAGCACGGCACCGGCGGCGCCCGGGTTCACGGGGCGCCGATGGCTGCTGCCGTCGGCCGTGGTCACCGAACTCGCCCCGGACGCCGGGCATCCGGGCCGGCCGTACCGGCGTACCGCGCGCGACTGGATCGTCGACTTCCTCTGTTTCCTCGTGGCCGTGGCCGTGGGCCTGACGGTCGCGGACGCCTTCCCCGGCGAACAGGACCTCCCCGAGGTCGTCGCCGCGGCCGACCAGCTCCTGGGCGCCCTCGCCTGCGCGGCGGTCTGGCTGCGCCGCCGGTGGCCCCTCGGCCTGGCGATCGCGATGGTCCCCCTCGGCTTCCTGGCGACCACCTCGGCCGGCGCCTGCACGGTCGCCCTCTTCACCCTCGCCGTGCACCGGCCGTTCCGGTACGTGGCCTGGGTGGGCGGCGCCCAGGTGGCCCTGATCCCGCTGCTGGCCTGGGCCCGGCCGGATCCCACCCTGGCGTACGGGCCCTCGGTGGCGTGGAGCGTGCTGTTCACCGTCACGGCCATCGGCTGGGGCATGTTCGTCCGGTCCCGGCGGCAGCTGATGCTCAGCCTGCGCGACCGCGCCCGGCGCGCGGAGACCGAGGCCCGGCTGCGCGCCGAGCAGGCGCAGCGGCTGGCGCGTGAGGCCATCGCCCGGGAGATGCACGACGTGCTCGCGCACCGGCTGACCCTGCTCAGCGTGCACGCGGGCGGGCTGGAGTTCCGTCCGGACGCGCCCCGCGAGGAGATCGCGCGGGCGGCCGGTGTCATCCGCGAGAGCGCCCACGAGGCTCTTCAGGACCTGCGGGAGATCATCGGCGTCCTGCGGGCCGCGGAACCGGACGACGCCGGCCGCCCCCAGCCGACGCTGGCCGCCCTGGACACCCTGGTCGCCGAGTCCCGCGAGGCCGGCACGAAGGTCACCCTCGACCAACGCGTCACCGACGCCGGAGCCGTCCCCGCCTCCGTCGGCCGCACCGCGTACCGCATCGCCCAGGAGTGCCTGACCAACGCCCGCAAGCACGCCCCGGGCGCGGAGGTCGCGGTCACCGTCACCGGCGGCCCCGGCGAGGGTCTCGACGTGACCGTGCGCAACCCGGCCCCCGTCGGCGAGGTGCCGCCCGTTCCCGGCTCCGGCCAGGGGCTGATCGGCCTGACCGAACGGGCCACCCTGGCCGGGGGGCGACTGGCACACGGGACGTGGGGGGACGGGGGATTCGAGGTGCGGGCGTGGCTGCCGTGGCGGGCGACGCCCTGACGGGGCCGGGCGTGACCACCCCGCTCGGTTCGTTCGCCG
This sequence comes from Streptomyces sp. Root1310, assembly GCF_001426425.1. Classification (NCBI taxonomy): domain Bacteria; kingdom Bacillati; phylum Actinomycetota; class Actinomycetes; order Kitasatosporales; family Streptomycetaceae; genus Streptomyces; species Streptomyces sp. Root1310. The sequence goes on from NZ_LMEQ01000032.1 coordinate 632,486, forward strand.
GGAACCGTGAACCCGCCCGCCCACAACCGTGATTACGTGAGGTCCATGACTGCCATCAGACTCCTCCTCGTCGACGACGATCCCCTCGTGCGGGCCGGTCTGGCTTTCATGATGGGGGGCGCCGACGACATCGAGATCGTCGGTGAGGCCGCCGACGGGAGCGAGGTCGAGGGGCTCGTGGAGCGCACCCGACCCGACGTGGTCCTGATGGACATCCGGATGCCGTCCGTGGACGGACTCACCGCCACCGAACGGCTGCGCGGACAGGAGGACGCCCCGCAGGTCGTGGTGCTCACCACCTTCCACGCCGACGAGCAGGTGCTGCGCGCGCTGCGCGCGGGTGCCGCCGGGTTCGTCCTCAAGGACACCCCGCCCGCCCAGATCCTCGACGCCGTGCGCCGGGTGGCGGCCGGTGACCCCGTCCTGTCGCCCACGGTCACCCGGCAGTTGATGGACCACGCGGCCGGTACCCCGGCCGACACCCGGCGTGCACACGCGCGCGTGCGTCTCGCGGCCCTCGGGGAACGCGAACGCGAGGTGGCCGTCGCGGTCGGCCGGGGACTGTCCAACGCGGACGTCGCCGCGGAGCTGTTCATGAGCGTCGCCACCGTCAAGGCCCACGTCTCCCGGGTCCTGGCCAAGCTCGGCCTCAACAACCGGGTGCAGATCGCCCTGCTGGCCTATGACGCGGGGCTCCTGGAAGAGGGAGCGGACGGGCCCGGGTGACGGGCCGTGAAGAAGGCGGCGCGGCGGGCACCGGGCGGGCGTCCCGCTCGTTGACCTGCCTGCCGGTCCCGCGGCCGGCAGGCTGCCGCGCGTTCGCCCGGACGGGACGCCCCCGAGGGGCCGACGCCGCTCAGCCCGTTCCGGAGGTCGCCGGGATCTCCGAGAGCCACACCGCCCTGCGGTCCCGCCGGGACACCTCGCAGGCCTCGGCTATCCGGAGGGCCTCGAGGGCCTCACGGCCGCCGCAGGGATTGGCGCGCTCGCCCCGCACCACGTCCACGAAGGCGTTCAGCTCCGCCGCGTAGGCGGGCTCGAACCGCTCCAGGAAGCCGGTCCACGGTTTGTCCGCGGCCGGTGGACCGGTGGGTTCGGTGGACGCGATCGGGGTGCGGTCGTCCAGGCCCACGACGATCTGGTCGAGCTCTCCGGCCAGTTCCATGCGGACGTCGTAGCCCGCCCCGTTCAACCGCGTCGCCGTCGCCGTGGCGAGGGTGCCGTCGTCGAGGGTGAGGACCGCGGCCGCCGTGTCCACGTCCCCCGCCTCGCGGAACATCGCGGGTCCGGCGTCGGAGCCGGCGGCGTACACCTCCGTCACCTCGCGGCCGGTCACCCAGCGCAGACAGTCGAAGTCGTGCAGGAGCGCGTCCCGGTAGATCCCGCCGGACACCGGCAGCCAGGCGGCCGGCGGCGCCGACTGGTCGGACGTCAGCGCCCGCACGGTGTGCAGCCGCCCGAGCCGTCCCGAGAGGACCGCCTCGCGGGCCCCTGTGTACCCCGCGTCGAAGCGGCGCTGGAACCCCATGTGAAGGATCGTTCCGGCGCTCTCGACCTCGGCGATCGCCTGTAACGTGCCCGCCAGATCCAGGGCGATCGGCTTCTCGCAGAAGACCGGGAGCCCGGAGCGTGCTGCCCGACCGATCAGTTCGGCGTGGGCCGACGTGGCCGTCGTGATCACCACGGCGTCCACGCCCCAGCGGAAGATCTCGTCCACCCCGGGGGCGGCCGTCTCGCCCAGCCGGTGCGCGAGCTCCTGGGCCCGCGCGTGGTCCGCGTCCGTCAGGATCAGGGATCCGACCTCGCGGTGACGGCTGAGTGTGTTCGCATGAATGGTGCCTATGCGGCCCGTCCCGATGACCCCGATGCGCATGAAACCAAAGTGACGTCGCAGGCAGGGCGCTGTCAATGCGTATGTCCGGACAACCGAACTACACAACTTCCCGTCAACCGGTCGCGGAGCTACGCTCGGGCCGTGCCGAAACCAGAAGTGGACCCGACCGTGCAGCTAGAACTACGTGTGGACCGAAGTTCTCCGGTGCCTTTGTACTTCCAGCTCGCCCAGCAGCTGGAGGCCGCGATCGAGCACGGATCGCTGACCCCCGGCAGCCTGCTGGGCAACGAGATCGAGCTCGCCGCCCGGCTCGGCCTCTCCCGGCCGACCGTCCGCCAGGCGATCCAGTCGCTCGTCGACAAGGGCCTGCTGGTCCGGCGCCGGGGCGTCGGGACGCAGGTCGTGCACAGCCAGGTCAAGCGCCCGCTGGAGCTCAGCAGCCTCTACGACGACCTGGAGGCCGCCGGGCAGCGTCCGGCGACGACGGTGCTGGTCAACACCATGGTCCCGGCGTCCGCCGAGGTCGCGGCCGCGCTCGCGGTGGCAGAGGGCAGCGACGTGCACCGCGTGGAGCGGCTGCGCCTGGCGCACGGGGAGCCGATGGCGTACCTCTGCAACCATCTGCCCTCCGGCCTGCTCGACCTGGACACCGGGCAGCTCCAGGCCACCGGTCTGTACCGGCTGATGCGGGCCGCCGGGATCACCCTGCACAGCGCCCGCCAGTCCATCGGCGCCCGCGCCGCCACCACCGCCGAGGCCGAGCGGCTCGCCGAGGAGGAGGGCGCCCCCCTGCTGACGATGCAGCGCACGACCTTCGACGACACCGGCCGTGCGGTGGAGTTCGGCGACCACATCTACCGGCCGACCCGCTACTCCTTCGAGTTCCAGCTGCTCGTCCGCCCCTGAGACCGGCGGTGCGATCGGCCCGCCCTGGTCGCATTGTCCAGACAATGTGACCGGATATCCGGATAAGGTAAGTGATGGGCGGTCCCCGGCCCGTATGTGCCTGACCCGTGTTCGATCTCGTACGACCTCGTCCGGTCCGGCGAAGGCGTCGGCGACGAGCTGATCTACGTCATCGCGGTCGTCATCGGCGGCGGTCCGATCACCGGTGGACACGGCGGCGCGCTCGGCCCGGCGGTCGGCGCGCTCCCCTTCGGCAAGGCCTCGAAGCGACGGCGGCGCACGAAGCGAAGAAGACCGCGACGCGCACGGCACCCGCGCACGGCATCCGTCGAGCTGTCCGACGTCGGCAGGCGGTACGGCGAGGTCCGTCCCCTCGAAGGCGTCTCCCCGGAGTCCACGCCGGTGAGATCACCGGGGCGGCGCAGGCGCCTGCCGGACCCCCCGTCCGCGGCATCTTCCCCACGACAGGCTCCACGGGAGCCCGGGGCCGCGCCCACGCGCGGCGGTACCGGCCGTGACCGGCCAGGACGCGCCCGGGCGGCGCGGAGACGCCCCGCCCCGGCCGCCGCCCGGCTCGGCACCCGGCGGGAGGGTGAGGCAGAATCGGCGGCGATGAGCACCTACGGCAACTTCACCGCCCCCATCGGCTCCCGCCGCGCGCCCGCACTCCGCACCGTGGGCACGAGGGAGCGCCGGTCGCACCTCACCGCGCCCCGCGTGCCGACGGTCGGCATCGACATCGGTGGCACCAAGGTGATGGCGGGGGTGGTCGACGCCGACGGCAACATCCTGGAGAAGGTCCGCGCGGAGACTCCGGACAAGTCCAAGAGCCCGAAGGTCGTCGAGGACACGATCGTCGAGCTGGTCCTGGACCTGTCCGACCGCCACGACGTGCACGCGGTCGGCGTCGGCGCGGCGGGGTGGGTGGACGCCGACCGCAACCGCGTCCTGTTCGCCCCCCACCTGTCGTGGCGCAACGAGCCGCTGCGCGACCGCCTCTCCGGCCGTCTCGCGGTTCCCGTCCTGGTGGACAACGACGCCAACACCGCCGCCTGGGCGGAGTGGCGCTTCGGCGCGGGCCGAGGCGAGGACCACCTCGTCATGATCACGCTCGGTACCGGCATCGGCGGCGCGATCCTGGAGGACGGCCAGGTCAAGCGCGGCAAGTACGGCGTCGCCGGCGAGTTCGGCCATATGCAGGTCGTGCCCGGCGGCCACCGCTGCCCCTGCGGCAACCGCGGCTGCTGGGAGCAGTACAGCTCGGGCAACGCGCTGGTCAGGGAGGCCCGCGAGCTGGCCGCCGCCGACTCGCCGGTGGCGTACGGGATCATCGAGCACGTCAAGGGCAACATCGGCGACATCACCGGCCCGATGATCACCGAGCTGGCCCGCGAGGGCGACGCCATGTGCATCGAGCTGCTCCAGGACATCGGCCAGTGGCTCGGCGTCGGCATCGCCAACCTGGCCGCCGCCCTCGACCCGTCCTGCTTCGTGATCGGCGGCGGTGTCTCGGCCGCCGACGACCTGCTGATCAGCCCCGCGCGGGACGCGTTCAAGCGCCAGCTCACCGGCCGCGGCTACCGCCCCGAGGCCCGTATCGTCCGCGCCCAGCTGGGCCCCGAGGCCGGTATGGTCGGCGCTGCCGACCTGGCCCGCCTGGTCGCCCGCCGCTTCCGGCGCGCCAAGCGCCGCCGCGTGGAGCGCTACGAGCGCTTCGAGCGGTTCACCGAGGCGGCCCGCCGCACCCAGGACACGGCGTGACCGCCGCACCGCCCCGCACCACCCAGGACACCGCATGACCGCCGCACCGCCCCGCACGCCCCGGGACACCGCATGACAGCATCGCTGCCCCGCCAGGCCGCGCCCTCCGACGGGCCGGACCGCCCGCCGGAGGACCGGCGGCACGTGATCCGCCGCAGGGCGCTCACCCTGCTGATCATCGTGCTGCTCATCGGTGTCCCGGCCGGCTATCTGGTGATCTCCGCCAACCAGAGCCGCGACAGCGGCAAGGACAAAGAGGCGAAGTACTCGGCGACCGGCCTGACCGAGGGCTGGCCGTCGAAGGTCCAGCGCCGTCTGTACCAGGTGCCGATCCCGCACCCGTCGAACCAGGTCGCCTACTACGAGACGAACAACTGGAAGAGCAGCCGTCTGTACGCGCAGTTCCAGACCACACAGGCCGGACTCGACGAGTTCCTCGCCGGCATCGGCGTCACCAGGGCCGACCTGAAGAAGGGCGAGATCACCATCAGCGCCCGCGACCAGGAGGTCACGGGCTGGAAGTTCACGGGCCCCGGCGCACGCCCCGGGGACGACTTCGGCATCGTCCACGAGCAGAAGAAGCCCATGCCGACGCTGGACGTGGTCGTGAACACCGGCAACGCGGTCTACCCCTTCGTCTACGTGGTCTCCCGCACGGTCCCCTGACCGGTCCCGCCCCGCCGGAGGGCCGTGACCGGGCCGCAACGCCGTGACCCGGCCGGCCGCCGGAACCGATTGTCAGACCCCGCCCGTAGAGTCGAAGACGACTGATCCGACATGCGGGCGGGAGGTGGACACACGGCATGAGCGTCATGGCCGACGGCACGGCCGCGGCGGAGCCCGGCTGCGTCTCCGTGCGGCTCGCCGCCGTCTTCCTGCCCGCTCCCCTCCCGCGCGAGGGCCGCGTCGCCTTCTGGGACCCGGCGGACGGCCCGCTGCCCACCGCGGCGCACGCGGAGCAAACGGAGCTCACCGTCGTCCGGCGACGCGGCTCCGCCATCCGCCGCGGGCAGGCCCCCGCCCTGACCCTGCCGCTCGACAAGGCGCTCCCGCTGCTCGTGCGGGCCCGCCGCGACCCCGCCGCCCACCCGGCGACCGCCTGCTGGGGCGCGGCCGCGCTGCACGCGCTGCGGCTCACCGCCCGCGGCCGTCTGCTGCCCGGCCTGACGCCCGCGGGACACGACGCCTGGCGGGCGGGCCCGCTGGACCCGGAGGACGTCGCCCATCTGCGCGCGGTCGCCGCCGCGCTCCCGCCCGAGGGCCACGCGGTGCCGCTCCCCGGCTCCGGGCCGCTCCTGCTGCCCCGGCCCGATGCCCTGATGCGGTCCTTCCTGGACGCCGTGGCGGACACCCTGCCCCGCACCCCGGCCGCGCCGCACGCGTGCGGGAAGCCCTTCGCCGACCGTCGGCCCCAGCGGCTGCCCGGCGCGCGCGACTGGGCCGCGGAGGTCGCCGCCGGCATGGACGCGGGCGTGCGGATCTCGCTCCGCCTCGACCTGTCCGCCTACGACATGTTCGACCGGCTCGACGACGGCGAGCGGGCGCGCCGGGCGGGCGCCGCGATCGTCCAGGTGCACAGCCTCGCCGACCCCACCCTGATGACCGACGCGGCGTCCCTGTGGGCGGGCGAGGCCGACGCCGCCTTCGGCGCACGCGCCCGGGTGGACGCCGCCCTCGCCGTACGGCGCGCGGCCCGCGTCTGGCCGCCGCTCGCCCGGCTCGCCGAACAGGACGCGCCGGACGTCCTGGCCCTTTCCGAGGACGAGCTGAGCGATCTGCTCGGGGTGGCGGCCACCCGGCTCGCGACGGCCGGGGTCGCCGTGCACTGGCCGAGGGACCTGGCGCAGGACCTCAGCGCGGCCGCGGTGGTCAGGACCGCACCCGGCTCGGCGACCGACGGCACCGGCTTCTTCGAGAGCGAGGAACTGCTCCAGTTCCGCTGGCAGCTGGCGCTCGGCGGCGACCCGCTCAGCGAGGCCGAGATGGACACCCTGGCGGAGGCCCACCGCCCGGTCGTCCGGCTCCGTGACCAGTGGGTCCTGGTCGACCCGGCGCTCGTGCGCAAGGCCCGCAAGCGGGAACTGGGCCTGCTGGACCCGGTCGACGCCCTGTCCGTCGCCCTGAGCGGTACCGCGGAGGTCGACGGCGAGAGCGTCGAGGCGGTCCCCGTCGGCGCCCTGGCCGCCCTGCGCGACCGCCTCACCACCGGCGTGCACCCCGCCGATCCGCCCGCCGGTCTGCACGCCACCCTGCGCGACTACCAGCTGCGCGGACTGGCCTGGCTGGACCTCATGACCTCCCTCGGCCTCGGCGGCTGCCTCGCCGACGACATGGGCCTCGGCAAGACGATCACCGTCATCGCCCTGCACCTGAAGCGGGCCCGCAGCGAACCGACCCTGGTGGTCTGCCCGGCCTCCCTGCTGGGCAACTGGCAGCGCGAGATCAACCGCTTCGCGCCCGGCGTCCCGGTCCGCCGCTTCCACGGCCCCGACCGCAGCCTCGCGGACCTGGGCGGCGGCTTCGTCCTCACCACGTACGGCACGATGCGCTCGGCGGCGCCCGCCCTCGCCGGGCAGCCCTGGGGCATGGTCGTCGCCGACGAGGCCCAGCACGTGAAGAACCCCTACTCGGCGACGGCGAAGGCGCTGCGCACGATCCCGACCTCCGCGCGCGTGGCCCTGACCGGCACCCCGGTGGAGAACAACCTCTCCGAGCTGTGGGCCCTCCTCGACTGGACGACACCCGGACTCCTCGGCCCCCTGAAGTCCTTCCGCGCCCGGCACGCGCGCGCGGTCGAGAACGGCGAGGACGACCAGGCGGTGGAGCGCCTGGCCCGGCTGGTCCGTCCGTTCCTCCTGCGGCGCAAGAAGTCCGACCCCGGCATCGTGCCCGAGCTGCCGCCCAAGACCGAGACCGACCACCCGGTCCCGCTCACCCGCGAGCAGGCCGCGCTGTACGAGGCGGTGGTGCGGGAGTCGCTGCTGGCCATCGAGACGGCGGACGGCATCGCCCGGCGCGGCCTGGTGCTGAAGCTGCTGGGCGCGCTCAAGCAGATCTGCGACCACCCGGCCCTGTACCTCAAGGAGGAGACCGCCTCCGTCGGCGACGCCCTCGCCGCCCGCTCCGGCAAACTCGCCCTGCTGGACGAACTGCTGGACACCCTGCTCGCCGAGGACGGCTCGGCCATCGTCTTCACGCAGTACGTCGGCATGGCCCGTCTGATCACCGCGCACCTCACCGCCCGCGCGGTCCCGGTCGAGCTGCTGCACGGCGGCACCCCGGTCCCCGAGCGGGAGCGCATGGTGGATCGCTTCCAGGACGGCGCGACCCCGGTTCTCGTCCTCTCCCTGAAGGCCGCCGGCACCGGCCTCAACCTCACCCGCGCGGGTCATGTCGTCCACTTCGACCGCTGGTGGAACCCCGCGGTGGAGGAACAGGCCACCGACCGCGCCTACCGCATCGGGCAGACCCAGCCGGTCCAGGTGCACCGGCTCATCACCGAGGGCACGGTCGAGGACCGCATCGCCGAGATGCTCCAGGCGAAGCGCGCCCTGGCCGACGCGATCCTCGGATCGGGCGAGTCGGCCCTCACCGAGCTCACGGACCGCGAACTGACCGACCTGGTCAGGCTGCGGAGGGAGGCGTGATGGGGGAGACGGACAAGGCCGAGACCACCGCCGGCACCGCCGCTGCCGTCCCGGCCGCAGAGCAACAGGAGAAGGGCGCCGGCCCGGCCGACGAGGCTCGCCGAGCGCTGCGGGCGGCCCGGGAGCGTGCGCAGGAACAGGAGCCGCCGCACACACCGCGCCGACCGCCGCAAGCACCACCGCACGCGCCGACGCGAACACCGTCGCACGAGCCGTCGCACGACCCCACGGCGCGGCCCGGCGATCCCGCCCCCAGACCCGCCGACGCGGCTCGCGCGGCCTTGCGGCGCGCAGCGGGGCCCGCGCCGGTGGTGGAGCCCACGTCCGCGGTCGAGCCTGCGTCCGCGCCCGCGGTCGAGCCCGCGTCTGCCGGTGACGCGGCTCGCGCTGCCTTGCGGCGCGCTGGGGAGCCGACGTCCGCGGCGGAGCCCGCGTCGGCGGTGGAGCCTGTGTCCGTCGGCGACGCGGCCCGCGCGGCCTTGTGGCGCATGGTGGAGCCGACGTCCGTCGTGGAGCCCGCGTCCGCGGCGGAACCTCCGTCCGCGCCGGAGTCCGCGCCCGCGGTCGAGCCCGCGTCTGCCGGTGACGCGGCCCGCGCGGCCCTGCGGCGCACCGCGGGGCCCGCTTCGGCGGTGGAGCCTGCGTCCGTGGTGGAAGCTGCGTCTGCCGGTGACGCGGCCCGCGCGGCCTTGCGGCGCGCTGTGGAGCCCACGTCCGCGGCGGAACCTCCGTCCGTGGCGGAACCCGGGCCCGTGGCGGAAGCTGCGCCCGGGGTGGGCATCGAGACCGCGGCCGGCATCGAGTCTGTGCCAGGCACCGAGTCCGGGGCCGACGCCGTGACCGGGGCGGACTCGCCCGCCGGTCAAGCCGCTCCGACCGCTGACGCCGACCCCGCGGTGCCCCTCACCTTGCCTGCGGAGGTCCCACCTGCGGAGGCCCCATGGGCGGAAGCCTCGCCTGCGGAACCCTCGTCGGACGGTGCCTCGTCGGAGGTCGCCGAGCCACGCGCGCCTCTGGCCGGTACCGGCCCCCGCCCCGGGGACATCGCGCGGGAGGCCCTGCGCGCCGCCCGCGCGGAGGCACGTCGGAACGAGGCCGAGACCCGGACCCGGGCAGGCCGCGGGACCACGCGCGGCGACGCCCGCCGCCACCCCGACGCTCGCCCCACCGAGGCCCGGCGGCACCCCGGCGCACCTGACCAGGTGGCCGTCGAACGAGCACGTGCGGTACGGGAGTTGCTCGCCGGTGCCTTCCGCATGCCGTCGGAGGACTCGGCCGAGGTCGAGCCCGAGGCCGACCACAGGGCCGAGCCCGGGGTTGATCCGACGGCCGACCACAGGGCCGAGCCCGGGGGCGAGCCGACGACCGAGCCCGGCAACGAGCCCGGGGTTGATCCGACGGCCGACGACAGGGCCGAGCCCGGGGGCGGTCCGACCACCGACCCCTGGGCCGAGCCGACGACCGCGTCCGGGGCCGGGGCCGGGGCCGACGCCGGGCACGCGACGACGTCCCACGGAAGGTCACCCGAGGCCCAGGCCTCCGCGACTTCCCTCGCGGGCGCAGCCTCCCTGCCGCCGGAACCGCCCCGCACCCCCCGCTCCATGGCCGCCCCCGCGCGGGACGGCGACCACCGCCGGACCTTCCCGGCCTTCCCGCCGCGCACCGGCGGCGACTTCGCGGGGACCTGGTGGGGCAACGCCTGGGTCACCGCGCTGGAGGAGGGCGCCCTCGACGCCAAGCGCCTGGCCCGCGGGCGCGGTTACGCCGAGCAGGGAAACGTGGACGCGATCACCGTCACCCCGGGGCTCGTGCTGGCGTACGTGCAGGGCAGCCGCCCCCGCCCCTACCGCGTACAGGTACGGCTGCGCACCCTCGGCGCCGAGGACTGGGAGCGCTTCCTGGAGGCCGCCGTGGAACGCCCCGGGCACATCGCCGCGCTGCTCGACAAGGAGATGCCCGAGTCCCTCGCCGAGTGCGGGGTGCCCCTGCTTCCCGGCCCCGGCGACCTCGAACCGCAGTGCAGCTGCCCCGACCGCGGTCACCCCTGCAAGCACGCCGCCGCCCTCTGCTACCAGACCGCGCGGCTGCTCGACGCCGACCCGTTCGTGCTGCTCCTGCTGCGCGGCCGGGGCGAACGCGAGGTGCTCGACGCGCTGTCCCGCCGCAACGCCACCCGCGCGGCCCGCACCGCCCAGGAGCAGGAACCGGAACCCCTGCCGGGCGTACGGGCCGCCGAAGCCCTCGCGGAGCGGCGGCTCCCGCCGCTGCCCACGCCGCTCCCCGTGCCCCCGCACCCCGAGCAGCCCCCGGCCTACCCGTCCGCGCCGAACGGCCCGGACTCCTTCGCCCTGGACCACCTCGCGACCGACGCGGCAGCCCGTGCCCACGCCCTGCTGGTCACCGGCGAGGACGAGATCGGCGAACTCACCCTGTGGCGGGACGCCGTACGGCTCGCCGCGTCCCGCCCCGGTTCCGGGCTCACCGTCACCACCCGCGCCCTCTACGCCGCGCTCGCCGCCGCCGTCGGCCGCACACCTGTCGAACTGGCCCGCGCGGTGGCCGCCTGGCGCCAGGGCGGCCCGGAGGGGCTCACCGTCCTGGAGGAGACCTGGGACCCGCCGGCCGGCCGCTTCGACCGGGCCCGGCCGCTCCTCCTCGCCGCCGACCTCCCGGCCTTCCGCCCGCGCCGCAACCATCTCACCCACCCCCGCGGTCACGTCCAGCTCCGCTTCGGCCGCGACGGGTTGTGGTACGCCTACGAGTCCGAACCGGGCCAGGAGGACTGGTGGCCACGGGGCACGCCCGACCCGGACCCGGTGGGCGCGCTGACCGGTCTGGGCGGCTCGGACGAGCTCTGAGGCGCCGACCCGACCGGAGCGCAGGGCATCCGACGAGCGCAGGGCACCCGACCCGACCGGACCCGACCGGAGCGCAGGGCGCCCGGCCGGTGTCCGTGCCCGGCCGCCGGCCAACTCGCCCGAACCGCTCCCCACTTCTCGGCCCGCCTCGTACGATGGCGCCCGTGACTGTCGACGACCACCGCCCCGCCCCGCGGTACCGCGCGCTGCTCTCGCGCGGCTGTTGTTGATCCTCACCTCACCCCTCCCCGCCCTCCTGCCGTGGACGCGCCGCGCCTTCTGACGCCCTGATCGCGTCCCGGTCCAGGCACCCCGCCTCCGGAAAGGCCGGTCCATGCCCACCTCTCCCACGCCCGAATCCGCCTACGACCGCCGCAGACTGCACCAGTGGCTGGCCGGCGAGGCCCGCGCCGACGGCGTCTCCCGGCGCGATCTGCTCCGCCTCGTGGCCGCCGCCGGACTCGCCACCGCAGCGGCCCCGGCGTTCGCCGCGCCGGCCGCCGCGGCGACGTCACCCGGCATCGTCAAGGCGCTCCCCGACGACCGGTTCACCGTCCGGGGCACGAATGCCGAGACGAAGTTCGCCGCCCTCGCGGGGACCGGCTACCACACCCCCGTCGACCACTTCTTCGTCCGCAACCACACCTCCACCCCCGTGCTCGACGCCGCCGACTGGGCCCTCACGGTCCACGGCGACGGCCTCACCCGCGCCGCCCCCGCCGAGTTCACCCTCGCCGACCTGAAGAAGTTCCCCGCGGTCACCCGCACGGCGTTCGTGGAGTGCGCGGGCAACGGCCGCAGCTTCTTCACCACCCAGCAGGGCCAGACCGTCAGCGGCACGGCCTGGACGCTGGGCGCGATCGGCACCGCGCGCTGGCGCGGGGTCCGCCTCGCCGACGTCCTGCGGCGGGCGGGGCTCGCGCGCGACGCCGTAGACGTCCTGCCCCGCGGCCTCGACTCCGACTACGTCACCGCCGACGGCACCGACCTCGGCCGGGTCCGTCGTCCGCTGCCGGTGTCCAAGGCGCTCGACGACGTCCTCCTCGCCTACGAGATGAACGGCGAACCGCTGCCGTACGACCACGGCTTCCCCGTACGCGTCCTGGTGCCGAACTGGATCGGCATCGCGTCGATCAAGTGGGTCGGTGACATCGAGGTGTCCGCGCAGCCTCTCTACTCGCCCTGGAACACCGACTTCTACCGGCTGTTCGGCAGCGCCCACCCGGACGGCGGCAGCGCCCCGCTGACCCGGCAGACCGTCAAGAGCGCCTGGGAACTGCCCTGGGACGCGGCCCTCGGGGCGGGTGCCGTGCACCGTCTGACCGGCCGCTCCTGGTCCGGCGCCGGCGCGGTCGTCCGCGTCGACGTCAGCACCGACGGGGGGACCCGCTGGCGGCGCGCCCGGCTGCACGACGCCCCGCGCCGCGCGGGCTGGGTCCGCTGGTCCACCGACTGGCGCCCGTCGGCCCCGGGCGGGTACACCCTGCTGGCCCGGGCCACCGACAGCACCGGCCGCACCCAGCCCGACACGACCGTCCCGAACACCCAGGGCTATCTGTTCGACGCCGTGGTCCGGCACCCCGTCCGGGCGGTGTGAGGGGAACGCGCGTACGGCGGACAGGCGTCGGCCCAGGGTTCGGGACGGGTCGCGCGGGCTCCGTCTGTACGATGCACGCGCATCGGGTCTCGCGGACCGCCGGCGCGGGTGGGTGAAGCCCGGTGCAGAGGATCTTCGCGGGGCTGCCACAACCTGGGACGGCTTGCACGGGGTTCCGACCCAAGCGCGTGAGAAATTGTGAGATGTGGGAGCGTGAACCGGGTGAGCGAGAGTACGACCAACACCCTGCAATACCGCTTCGACGGGCCGGAGGACGCCCCTGTCCTGATCCTGGGCCCGTCCCTGGGTACGACATGGCACATGTGGGACCGTCAGGTCCCCGAGCTGGCCCAGCAGTGGCGGATCTTCCGCTACGACCTGCCCGGCCACGGCGGCGCCCCGGCCTACCCGGTCGGTTCGGTCTCCGACCTGGCCGGGCGGCTGCTCGCCACCCTCGACGCGCTCGGCGTGCAGCGCTTCGGCTACGCGGGCTGCGCGTTCGGCGGCGCGGTCGGCGTGGAGCTGGCGCTGCGCCACCCGGAGCGGGTCGCCTCGCTCGCGCTGATCGCCGCCTCGCCGCGGTTCGGGACGGCCGACGAGTTCCGGCAGCGCGGCGTCATAGTCCGCACGAACGGCCTCGACCCCATCGCCCGGAGCTCGCCGGACCGCTGGTTCACCAGCGGCTTCGCGGCCGCGCAGCCCGCGATCACCGAGTGGGCCGTGCAGATGGTGCGCACCACCGACCCCGGCTGCTACATAGCGGCCTGCGAGGCGCTCGCCGCCTTCGACGTGCGCGCCGAGATCGGTCTCGTGGGTGTGCCGACCCTGGTCCTCGTCGGCTCGGACGACCAGGTCACCGGCCCCGCCGAGGCGCGCACCCTGGTGGCCGGCATCCCGGACGCCCGGCTGGCCGTCGTACCGGGCGCCTCGCACCTGGTCCCGGTGGAGCAGCCCGCGGCCGTCACCGACCTGCTGGTACGCCACTTCTCCACCGCCTGGCAGCCCGCCTACGACACCGGCACCGGGCAGACGGCCGTGCCGGGCATCCCCGTCAGAGCGGTCCCGACCGTGCCCCAGCAGCCTCCGCAGCCGGTGGCCATCGCGGAGATCGCGCCCGCCCCGGTCCTCGAACCCGTGCAGACCATGGGGCGCCCCGATCCGTACGACGCCGGTCTGAAGGTGCGCCGGGAGGTCCTCGGGGACGCCCATGTCGACCGGGCGCTGTCGCAGGCCGACGACTTCTCCGGGGAGTTCCAGGAGTTCATCACCCGCTATGCCTGGGGCGAGATCTGGGACCGGCCCGGCCTCGACCGGCGCTCCCGCTCCTGCGTGACGCTCACCGCGCTGGTCGCGGGCGGCCATCTGGAGGAGCTCGCCTTCCACGTCCGGGCCGCGCTGCGCAACGGCCTCACCCCGGACGAGATCAAGGAGGTGCTGCTCCAGGCGGCCGTCTACTGCGGCGTACCCGCGGCGAACAGCGCGTTCAAGGTGGCGCAGCAGGTCATCCGGGAGGAGACCACCCCCGTCGAGTGAGCCCCGCGCCGGGCGCGGGGGCAGGATGGATCCCATGACGGCTCTGAGACTCACCAAGAAGTCGCACGCGTGTGTGCGCCTGGAGAAGGACGGGCGCACGCTCGTCCTCGACCCGGGCGGATTCAGCGAGGCGGACGCCGCGGTCGGGGCGGACGCGATCCTGGTCACCCACGAGCACCCGGACCACTTCGACGAGAAGCGGCTGCGGGCGGCCCTGGAGGCGGACCCGGCCGTCGGGATCTGGACCCTGAGGTCCGTCGCGGAGAAGCTCTCGGCCGCGTTCCCCGGCCGGGTGCACACGGTCGGCCACGGTGACACGTTCACCGTCGCGGGTTTCGACGTCCAGGTCCACGGCGAGCTGCACGCCGTCATCCACCCCGACCTCCCGCGCGTCACCAACGTCGGCTTCCTCGTCGACGAGGGCCGCGTCTTCCACCCCGGAGACGCGCTCACCGTCCCCGGGCGCCCGGTGGAGACCCTGCTGGCTCCGGTCCAGGCCCCCTGGAACAAGATCTCCGAGGTCATCGAGTACGTCCGCGAGGTCCGGCCGCAGCGCGTCTACGACATCCACGACGCCCTCCTCACCGACCTCGCCCGCCCGATCTACGACACGCACCTGGGCAACCTGGGCGGTGCCGAGCACGGCCGGCTGGCGCCCGGGGCCTCCGCGGAGGTCTGAGGGACGGCGTTGTCGGACCCGCCGGGTAGGTTGTGAGGCATGCGTATCGCGACCTGGAACGTGAACTCGATCACCGCCCGCCTGCCGAGGCTGCTGGCCTGGCTGGAGAGCAGCGGCACCGACGTGCTGTGCCTCCAGGAGGCCAAGGTCGCCGAGGCGCAGTTCCCGCTCGACCAGCTGCGCGAACTGGGCTACGAGGCGGCGGTGCACGCCACGGGCCGGTGGAACGGCGTGGCGGTGATCTCCCGCGTCGGCCTGGCGGACGTGGTCAAGGGTCTGCCCGGCGACCCCGGCTACGACGGGGCGCCGGAGCCCCGCGCCATCGCGGCGACCTGCGGCCCGGTCCGCGTCTGGTCGGTGTACGTGCCGAACGGCCGTGAGGTCGACCACCCGCACTACGCCTACAAGCTCCAGTGGTTCGAGGCCCTCAAGGCCGCCGTCGCGGGCGACGCGGCGGGCGGCCGCCCCTTCGCGGTGATGGGCGACTACAACGTGGCGCCGACCGACGACGACGTGTACGACGTGGCCGCCTTCGAGGGCCTCACCCATGTCACCCCGGCCGAGCGCGCCGCCCTGGCGTCGCTGCGCGAGGCCGGCCTGTCGGACGTCGTGCCGCGCCCGCTGAAGTACGACCACCCCTTCACGTACTGGGACTACCGTCAGCTCTGCTTCCCCAAGAACCGCGGCATGCGCATCGATCTGGTGTACGGAAACGAGCCGTTCGCCAAGGCCGTCAAGGACTCCTACGTCGACCGTGAGGAGCGCAAGGGCAAGGGCGCCTCGGACCACGCTCCGGTCGTGGTCGACCTCGAGGTGTAGCGGGAGCCGGTGCCCGCCCGTCCCCGCGCGGTGCCCGACCGGACCGGACCTCGGCCCTCGCCGTGTGCCAGCGCGCCTGTGGTGCGCACGCTGGTGTGAATGTCACGCTGGGCTTATGAACATCCCTTTCCTGGGCAACAGGAGCAAGAAGTACCGTGTGGCGGTGCTCGCCGAGGACCCCGAGGGGATCGCAGAACTCCTCTCCGAATGCGAGCTGTTGCGTTCCCAGGCGGCCCGGGAGGGGATCGGGCTCGACGACACGGCCGCCTCGTTGGAGGCACTGGACCAGCTTCCGCCGCGCTGGCGCGAGGACGAGGAGACCCTGCCCTGGTTCGGTCACGACGCCGGGCTCTACCTGGGCACGGTCGTCGTGCGCACGGTGCCCGGAGCCGTCTGGATGATCTGGCCCGGCGGGGAGCCCGTCGTCCGGCTCGCGTCCGGCCGGGAGGTCGACGTGGTCGCCGCGGGGCGCGAGTGGGCCGCGACCGGGACCCCCGAACTGTCCCAGCTGTACGCCGAGGTGGCCGAGAACTGACGTGCGGGCGCGTAAATACGGCTAATGGCGGAGAAGTGCGTGTCGTGCCTCAACTCCGGTCTTGGGTGGATAGTTTGCGGCGACCACGACACAGCTGAAAGTGAGTAGGACTGCGCATGGCCGTCGATCCGTTGATCGAGCTGCGTGACGTCAACAAGTACTTCGGGGAGCTGCATGTCCTCCAGGACGTCAACCTCACCGTCGGCAGGGGGGAGGTGGTCGTGGTGATCGGCCCTTCGGGGTCGGGGAAGTCGACACTGTGCCGCGCCATCAACCGGCTGGAGCCGATCCAGTCCGGTTCGATCATGCTCGACGGAAAGCCGCTGCCCGAGGAGGGCAAGGCCCTGGCGGGTCTGCGTTCCGAGGTCGGCATGGTCTTCCAGTCCTTCAACCTGTTCGCCCACAAGACGGTCCTGCAGAACATCTCGCTGGGCCAGGTGAAGGTACGCAAGCGGGGGAAGGACGAGGCCGACCGGCGCTCCCGGGAACTGCTCGACCGGGTGGGCCTCGCCGACCAGGCCGACAAGTTCCCCGCCCAGCTCTCCGGAGGCCAGCAGCAGCGCGTGGCCATCGCCCGCGCCCTCGCCATGGACCCCAAGGCGCTCCTGTTCGACGAGCCCACCTCCGCCCTCGACCCCGAGATGATCAACGAGGTCCTGGAGGTCATGCAGCAGCTCGCCCGGGAGGGCATGACCATGGTCGTGGTCACCCACGAGATGGGCTTCGCCCGCTCGGCCGCCAACCGTGTGATCTTCATGGCCGACGGCCGCATCGTGGAGGACCGCACCCCCGAGGAGTTCTTCACCGCCCCGCGCAGCGACCGCGCCAAGGACTTCCTGTCCAAGATCCTCAAGCACTGAGCGACGGCGTCAGCCGCAGAGCCCACCCGCCCCGGCGGCGGCCGGAGATCACTGCCCGCGCAGCGGAACCGACACGTACGACGGGTCGTTCGCCGGCGAGGAGAAGGTCAGCCGCGCGCCGGACGGGTTGTGCTCGATGTAGAGCGGGTCGACCGTGTCGACGACCAGGGCGAGCCGGTGCCCCGCCGGGACGTCGTAGGCAGTGGAGACCAGGTCCAGGTCCACACCGAACGGCCTGCCGGGCGTGCGTCCGTGGAAGGTGTACGGCGCGTTGGCGACCAGTCTGCCGAGGCCGAGCGGCCCCACGTCGTAGAGGTAGGCGACGAGGGTGCCGCTCTCCTCGGTCGGGGTGACGGTGGTGTGCACCGTCGCGGTGCCGCGCACCTGCTGGGCGGTGGCGTACTTCCCGGACTGCCACACGGCGGCCCAGCGGCGGGGGAGCAGGGGGATCGCGGCCACCGGGGGCAGCTTCGCCACCTGGTCGAGGATGCTGGACAGGAAGACGATGCCGCCGTCCGCGCCCGAGTCCACGTTGGTGTGGATCGTGGTGGAGCCCGCGAGGGCGATCTTGTTCCGGGTCGCGGTCACCGACTTCCAGTCCGGATAGCCCTCGTAACCGCTTGTGGAACGGGACTTGAGGCGGACGGGCTGCTCGCGGTCGACGCCGTTGTCCTCGCCCTTGAGGTAGTGGTCGAACCAGCGTTCGGTGTCGGTCCACACGTCGTTGGGCACCCCGAAAAGACCGGGGAGCTCGGCCGTCGCGTGATCGCCGGGACGCAGCTCCAGCCGTTTCGGGCCGGTCAGCCCCTCGTAGAAGGCCGCGGACTGGTTGGGCGGGAAGATCGTGTCGCCCCAGGCGCCGGCGAGCATGATCGCCGCGCCGTTCTTGTTGAGCTGGTCCAGGTAGGTCGCGGGGGAACGTTTCTGCCCCCAGGCGACGATGTCCTTCTCCTTCGACAGGTCGGAGGAGTAGAAGGCCGAGAAGACCGCCCGGGACTCGGCGCTGTGGCGGCCGGTGACCGTGCCCGCGGTGTCGAGTACGGCGGCGGCCTGGACGTGCTGGGTGCGGCCGGAGTAGATCGAGTCGATGAGGTCGCCCCAGCCGCTGAGCGAGGCGACGGCCTTGACGCGCGGGTCGTGGGCGGCGGCCAGCAGGCTGATCCCGGCGCCGTACGAGACGCCCGCCATGCCGACGTGTCCCGGGTCGCTCGGGGTGTTCGCGAGTGCCCAGTCGACGACCTTGGCGGCGTCGGCGACATCGTGCGGCCCGGCCACGTCGATCTCGCCGCCGGACTGCCAGAAGCCGCGCACGTTGTAACTGAGCACGACATAACCGGAGTCGGCGAGCCGCCGCGCCTGGGCGAGGTACTCGACCTGCGGGAAGCCCCAGCTCGTCGGCAGCACGATCAGCGGGTGGCGGCGGGTGCCGTCGGCACCGGCGGGGGTGACCACGTTGGCCTTGAGGACCGTACCGCCGTCCCCGGTGATGTCGACGTAGCGGACCCCGCCGGCGGTGGCCTGCGCGGCGGGTGCCAGGCCCAGTACCCCGCCGGCGACCAGGGTCGCGGAGACGGCGCCCACGGCGGTCGTGCGAAGGGCCATGCGGTGCGGTCGTCCCACGGGTCACTCCTCTTGCCTGCGCCATCGCAAAGTGACCCGACGGTAACCGCTGCGCCCCGCCCGAGGTAACCGTCGGTAAGTTACGTCGCAGTAACAATTGTCGTGTCCGGCAGGGGGGCCTGTGCCGCCCGGGTCACGTCCGCGACCAGTTCGACCACGTCGGGGCCGTACACCTGGGAGTTGATGACCTTCAGGAGCAGGACGAAGGAGTCGTACCCGTGTTTGCGGGCCAGCCGTTCGTGGTTGCGGACCAGGTAACGGGTGGCGGCCTGGTTGTTGATCGCGCGCTGGCCGCAGAACAGGAACACCGGCCGTGCCTCGCGCCGCCGGCCGGCGGTGAGCCGGGCCAGCAGGACGTACTCGGTGACACCCGGCTCCATGCGGTGGTGCTCGCTGCCTATCTGGAACGCCAGCCGGTCCGGGCCCGGTTCCCGGTCGGTGTTGATGCGCACCCCGGGCAGCATGGCCTGGATGTGGGCCGCCATCCGCCGGTTCGATCCCGGACCGCCGACACAGAACTCCGTCCGCTCTCCGAAACCCTGCCGGGCCGCGTCCTGGGTGACCACCTCGGCGCCCGCGCCGCAGTCCTTGATGAGCGCGGCGAGTTCCAGGAGCGCGAACACGTCGTGGCGGTGCACCGCGAGGTCGGGGCTGCCCGCGTCGCGGTTGACGACCAGCAGGCACTCCGAGTTCTCGGGCAGCCCGAAGAAGGCCTGCTTGCGCCGGAGTCTGCGCTTCCACAGGTAGGTGCGGGTCAGCCAGCCGAGCGCGGCACTGATGCCGGCCGCGACCACGCCCAGGACGATGTTGCGCACGTCGTCGTTCATGGGCGCGCATGGTAGCGGGCGAGCACGGCCCGGGCGTACCCGTGTTCGAGGTGTGGCAGTCGTATGACAGTGCCCGGAAGGAGGCTGTCGGGGCCCCGGGAATGTGGTTACGCTGCGCGGACGGTCCTGGACTGGAGGTACGGATGCGTCGCCCTGTCGCGCGGAAACTGTCGGTCCTGGCGGTCTCGGCCGCCGTGGTCACGGTGGGGGCCGCGGCGCCACCCGCCGCTGAGAGAACCACTGTTGCGAAGGTCCCGGTCGCCGTCGGCTACGGCGGTGCCGTCTCCAGCGTCGACGCGGACGCCTCCGCGGCCGGCATCGAGGTACTGCGCAAGGGGGGCAACGCCGTCGACGCGGCCGTCGCCACCGCCGCCGCCCTCGGCGTCACCGAGCCCTACTCCTCCGGTATCGGCGGAGGCGGCTACTTCGTCTACTACGACGCCGAGTCCCGTGCGGTGCACACCATCGACGGCCGGGAGACCGCGCCGCTGACCGCGGACTCCGGTCTCTTCCTGGAGAACGGCAAGCCGCTCGCCTTCGCGGACGCCGTCAGCAGCGGCCTGGGCGTCGGCACGCCCGGGACCCCCGCCACCTGGGCGACCGCGCTGAGGGAGTGGGGCAGCGAGAAGCTCGGCACGGTCCTGAGGCCCGCCCAGCGCCTCGCCCGCGACGGCTTCACCGTCGACGACACCTTCCGCAGCCAGACCGCCGCCAACGAGACCCGCTTCCGCTACTTCCCCGACACGGCGAAGCTGTTCCTTCCCGGTGGCCAACTCCCCGTCGTGGGATCGACGTTCAAGAACCCCGACCTCGCCCGCACCTACGAGGAGCTGGCCCGCAAGGGCGTCGGCGCGATCTACCGCGGCGACCTCGGCGAGGACATCGTCTCCACGGTCAACAAGCCCCCCGTCGACCCTGGTTCGGGCTGGAACGCCCGGCCGGGCGAGCTGTCCGCCAAGGACCTGGCGGCCTACCGGGCCAAGCTCCAGGCGCCCACGAAGACCTCGTACCGCGGTCTGGGCGTCTACTCCATCGCCCCCTCGTCCTCGGGCGGCACGACGGTCGGCGAGGCTCTCAACATCCTGGAGAAGACCGACCTCTCGAAGGCGAGCGAGGTCCAGTACCTGCACCACTACCTCGAAGCCAGCCGGATCTCGTTCGCCGACCGCGGGCGCTGGGTCGGCGACCCCGCCTTCGAGGACGTCCCCACGAAGCAGCTGCTGTCGCAGAAGTACGCCGACTCACGCGCCTGCCTCATCAAGGACGACGCGGTCCTCAACAGTCCGGTGGCACCCGGCGACCCGCGCCACCCGGCCGCCTGCGGCACGGGCGGCACGGCGGCGCCGACGACGTACGAGGGCGAGAACACCACGCACCTCACCGTCGCCGACAAGTGGGGCAACGTGGTCTCCTACACGCTCACCATCGAGCAGACGGGCGGCAGCGGCATCACCGTGCCCGGCCGCGGGTTCCTCCTCAACAACGAGCTGACGGACTTCTCCTTCGCCCCCGCCAACCCGGCCGTCCACGACCCGAACCTGCCCGGTC
Source organism: Streptomyces sp. Root1310 (assembly GCF_001426425.1). Classification (NCBI taxonomy): domain Bacteria; kingdom Bacillati; phylum Actinomycetota; class Actinomycetes; order Kitasatosporales; family Streptomycetaceae; genus Streptomyces; species Streptomyces sp. Root1310. The sequence goes on from NZ_LMEQ01000032.1 coordinate 653,510, forward strand.
CGGGCAAGCGGCCGCGCTCGTCGATCTCGCCGACGATCGTGCTCGACCGGCACGACGAGCCCGTGGTGGCGCTGGGTTCGCCCGGCGGCGCGACCATCATCACCACCGTGCTGCAGACCCTGACCGAGTTCGTCGACCGCGGACTGCCGCTCGTCGACGCGATCGCCGCCCCCCGGGCCAGCCAACGCAACGCCGCCCAGACGGAGTTGGAGCCCGCGCTCTACAACGACACCAGTCCCGACGGACTGCGGGCCCGGCTGGAGGCCATCGGGCACTCCTTCAAGCTCAACCCGGAGATCGGCGCGGCGACCGCCGTGCAGCGGCTGCCCGACGGCAGGTGGCTGGCCGCCGCCGAAACCGTACGACGCGGCGGCGGCTCGGCACAGGTGGTGCGCCCGGCGCCCTAGGGCCCGGGCCCGGAGCGGACGGACCGGGCGCCCGACCCCGTACCGGGCGCCCGACCCCGTACCGGGCGTCCGGCCTCGGGCGTCAGAGCTCGGGCGTCGGGCGCCCGGCCTGTGGCGTCGGGCGTCAGAGCTCGGGGGCGGGTGGTCCGCCGGGGCGCGTACGGAACGCGAGCCGCCCGTCCTCGACCTCCACCGTCACCCGGTCGCCCTCCTCGACCCGGCCGTCGAGGAGCAGCCGGGACAGCTCGTTGTCGACCTCGCGCTGGATCGTGCGGCGCAGCGGGCGGGCGCCGTACTCGGGCTGGTAGCCGCGCTCGGCGAGCCAGTCGACGGCCGCGTCGGTGAACTCGGCCGTGATGCCCCGCGCCTGCACCAGCCGCCGCGTCCGCTCCAGCAACAGGTCGGTGATCCGCCGCAGTTGCTCACCCGTGAGCTGCCGGAACACGACGATCTCGTCGATCCGGTTGAGGAACTCCGGCCGGAAGTGCTCGCGCAGCGGCCGCAGGATCTGTTCGCGCCGCGCCTCCTCGTCGGCGTCCGCGCCACCCGCTCCGAAGCCGATACCGGCGCCCCGCCGGGTGATCGCCTCCGAACCCAGATTGCTGGTCATCACGATGACCGTGTTGGTGAAGTCGACCGTGCGCCCCTGGGAGTCGGTGAGCCGGCCGTCGTCGAGGACCTGGAGCAGGATGTTGAAGACATCCGGGTGCGCCTTCTCCACCTCGTCCAGCAGGAGCAGCGAGTACGGGTGGCGGCGGACGATCTCCGTCAGCTGCCCGGCCTCCTCGTGGCCGACGTAGCCGGGCGGAGCGCCGACCAGACGGCTCACGGTGTGCCGCTCCTGGTACTCGCTCATGTCGAGCCGGACCATGCGCTCCTCGCTGCCGAACAGCGCTTCGGCGAGGGCGCGGGCCAGTTCGGTCTTGCCGACGCCGGTCGGGCCGAGGAACAGGAAGCTGCCGATCGGCCGGTCCGGGCTGGCGAGTCCGGCGCGCGAGCGCAGCACGGCGTCCGCGACGACCCGTACGGCCTCCTCCTGGCCGACGACCCGCTCGTGCAGGTGTTCCTCCAGGGCGAGCAGGCGGTCCTTCTCCTCCTGGGTCAGGCTGGCGACCGGGATGCCGGTCTGGCGGGACACCACCTCGGCGATCGCCTCCGCGGTGACCTCCAGGTGCCGGCCCTCGTCGGAGGTGATCTCACCCGTCGCGTCCTCGATGCGCTGCTTCAGCTCGACGATGCGGTCACGCAGCCGGGTGGCCTGCTCGTACTGCTCGTCCGCGACCGCCTGGTCCTTGTCGCGGGCCAGTTCCTCGGCCTCGCGCTCCATCGCCCGTACGTCCGTGCCCTTGGTGCGGGCACCGAGCCGCACCCGGGCGCCGGCCTGGTCGATCAGATCGATCGCCTTGTCGGGCAGCCGGCGGTCGGTGAGGTAGCGGTCGGACAGCTCCACGGCTGCGACGAGCGCCTCGTCGGTGTAACGGACCTGGTGGTGGGCCTCGTAGCGGTCGCGCAGCCCGCGCAGGATCTCCAGCGCGTCCGCGACGGACGGCTCCGGGACGAGGATCGGCTGGAAACGGCGGGCGAGCGCCGCGTCCTTCTCGATCCGCCGGTACTCCTCCAGCGTCGTCGCGCCCACGATGTGCAGCTCTCCCCGGGCCAGGGCCGGCTTGAGGATGTTGCCGGCGTCCATCGACCCGCCGCCCTCGCCGCCGCCGCCCGCGCCGACGACGGTGTGCAGCTCGTCGATGAAGACGATCAGCTCGTCGGAGTGGGCGCGGATCTCGTCGACGATGGTGGTCAGCCGCTCCTCGAAGTCGCCGCGGTAGCGGGTGCCCGCGACCACGGCCGTCAGGTCCAGGGCGACCACGCGCCGCGCGACGAGGACGTCCGGCACGTCCCCGTCCGCGATCCGCTGGGCCAGTCCCTCCACGATGGCGGTCTTGCCGACGCCTGCGTCACCGATCAGCACCGGGTTGTTCTTGCCGCGCCGGGAGAGCACCTCGATGGTCTGCTCGATCTCGTCGTCGCGGCCGATCACCGGGTCGATCCGGCCCTGACGGGCCAGTTCGGTGAGATCCGTGCCGTACTTGTCCAGCGTGGGTGTGCCGGTGGGCCGCTGCCGGTCGCCGGGGCGGGGCGTCTGCACGGTGTCCGGGGACTCGCTCGGCAGCCCGGCGGCGGCGAAGCGGGCCGCGTTCAGGATGTGCCCGGCCGCCGAGTCCGGGTTCGACGCGAGGGCGCTCAGCACATGCTCCGGGCCGATGTAGCCGGCCCCGCGCGAGCGGGCCAGGTCGTGCGCGTCCAACAGGGCCCGTTTGGCGGCCGGGGTCAGCGACAACGACGTGGGCGGCGGCACCTCGCCCGGCGGGTGCTGGACCGGGCCCGAGCGCTCGTCGATCTCCGACGCGAGGGACTCGGGATCGGCGCCGGCCCGGCTGATCAGGGTGCGGGTCGGCTCCGCGCCGAGGGCCGCGCGCAGGAGATGCTCGGTGTCCAGGTCGTGGCTGCCGTGCTCGGCCGCGTACTGGGCCGCACCGCGTACGAGCTCCCTCGCGGGCCGGCTGAGAAGCTGGCCGATGTTGATCTGCCGGGGGCCGGGGCGGGGCCCGCCGAAGAAGCGGGCCAGGAACTCGCCGAAGGGGTCGCCGTACCCCTCCGGGCTGGAGAAGCCGCTGGTCATGGCGTTCCGTTCGATCGACTTGCGCTGCCGGTGCGGACGGGTGCCCTGTCCGTCCCGGGCTACACCACGATGGCACGATCCGCAGTGCGCGGCATGTCCTGGGACCACCCGCCGCACGCCGTCCGCGGGCCGCGCGCGGTCGGCGGCGCCCGCGGGCGAGGCGGTGGATCGCCACGGCCTCCACTCGCCGGTGTGCGGTGGCGCCCGCGGGGCGGGGCCGCGGATCGACGGGATCCGTACGGCCCGGGCCCGTCGGCCCGACGGTCCTACCGGCGCTCGGTGAGGACCCTCGGTCCGCTTTCCGTGATCGCCACCGTGTGTTCCGCGTGGGCCGCCGCCCGGGAACCGTCGTCCGTGCTCAGGGACCAGCCGTCCGGCGCCTCGTGGTAGCCGTCCTCGCCGCTCGCGATCGGCATCGGTTCGCTCGCGATGTCCATGCCGTGGCGCAGGGGACAACCCCGGACCGGGCGGCCCTCGTGGGGGACCGCGGGGTCCTCGTGCATGTGGCGTCCGATGCCGTGGCCTCCGCAGCCCCGCGGGATGCCGTAGTCCGCCGTCCGGCACTCCGTGCCGATCGCGTGCGCGATGTCGCCGATGCGGTCGCCGACGACGGCCGCCTCGATACCGGCCGCGAGGGCCCGCTCGGCGGTCTCGACGCCGGCGTTCGTTCTTCACCGTCGCCGCGCTCGCCCGTGTGCTCGGTCTGTCGATGGACGAGCCGGCGGGGCTGTGCGTGCCCGCCCCCGCGTGACAGTCTGGGGTCGCTGTCCGCGCCCGGTCGGGATCGCGTACAGGTCGTCGCGTCGGTTTCGAAAACTGGCTGTAGCCGCGCTGTAACACGGTTGGTGTTTTCTACGAACCGGAGTGTTCCGGTCGGGGCGGGAGTCGAGCGATGGCTGTGGATCAACTCCCGGGCCGGGTACGGGAGTTCGCGAGCTACCTGAACGGACTGCTGGCGCGCCTCGATCAGGGCGCCGGCTGGTGCGCGGTGTTCTGGCAACGCGATCCCGACGGCATGCAGGCCTGCCTCGACGGGCGTGAGGTGCCGCCCTGGGACGTGGTCGAGGCGGTGCTCCAGGACCTCGCCGCCGAGTACGGGACCGCGGTCGCCGCGCAGCAGGCGGAACGGATCCGGCCCCTGCACGCCGCCGCCCTCGCCGCCCACGACGCCCGGCCCGGTGGCCGTGACGCCCTCGGGGACCGGCTCGACGTGATGCTCCGCGAACAGCGCTACGCCGCCGAACGTCTGGCCGAGCTGGGGCGCAGGCTCCCGTCCGCGGTCACCCACGAGCAGGCCGAAGCCATCCGTCTCGACCTCGCCTGGGCCCACGACGACCATGAACGGGCCACCGCACGGTGCGCCGAACTCCGCTACCGGATGGCGGAGTCGGACCGGCTCCCGTCGCCGGGCGCCGCCTCCGGGCCGACCCCGCACACCGCCACCGCACCCGCCGACCGGACGGCTGCCGGGCACGACGCCCCGGCCGGACACGACACTCCTGCCGGGCACGTCACTCCCGCCGGGCACGACGCCCCCGCCGGGTACGACGCCTCTGCCGGGTACGACGCCTCTGCGGGGTACGACGCACGTTCCGGCTACGGTGCCGGGTCCATGGCCGGAGCCCCCGCGGACGCGTACGAGGCCGAGGCGCCGGCGGCCGAGGCCTCCGCCCCCCGGCCGGATCCCGCCGAGGACGCCCCCGCCCCGGCCGTCGTCCCCAAACAGCGCAAGCGCCGCCGCGGCAGCGCCCGTTTCGCCGGTATGGCCGAGGAGGAGGACGCCGCCTCCCTCGCCGTACCGCCCGCCGCCGGACCGGTGACGCCCGCGCCCGCCCCGACCGGGCGCCGCACCCCGCGCGGCGCCCGCTTCGCCGGGGCCGCCACCGAGAAGGCCGAGCGGTCCGAGCCACGGCGCGAGCCGCTGGACACGGCGGCCCGGCGGGAGACCGTCGAGACGGTCGAACGGCTGGTACGACTGCGCGGTGAAGGCCGCAGCGGCGAGGCGCACGCGCTGCTCGTCGAACTCGCTTACTGGCCGGCCGCCCGCATCCCGCTCCTCGCGGCCGAACTCCAGCGCGCCGGGCTCACCGCCGACTGGACCACGCTGCTCTGGGAGGCCGCCTCCCTCCCCGCCGACCGGCTCGTCGCCGCGGCCGACGCACTGGTCGCGGTGGGGCGCACGGCGGACGGCGAGCAGATCCTGCGCCAGGGCGTCGCCCGGCCGGCCACCGAGATCGGACAGGCCGTCCTCGGCCTGGTCGAGGAGGGCCGGCGACGCGAGGTCGGCGCGCTGCTCGACGCCTACGTCCGGGTCCGCACCCCCGAGGAGGCCGCGCGCAGCGTCGCCCCGGACCCGGGGACCCTCGTCCCCCTCGTGCTGGAGGCCGCCCGGACGGTCTCGGAGGAACGCCACTGGGACCTGGTGCACGCCCTCAGGGTCGCCGGCTTCACCGCCTGACCCGGGCCACCCCTTACGCCGTACGCCCGGCGACTCACCCACCGGAGTGTGAAACGCGATCGACTCGGCGGGTTAACGACGATGGTCTTGGCAAGCCCGTCCCGGAGGCTTACGTTCGTCCCTCTACGACCTTCGTCTACGGGCGTAGAGGCTCTGACGTCCCGTCGAAGGAGCAGCTCATGGCCAACGTCGTACGTGCCGCACTGGTCCAGGCCACCTGGACCGGCGACACCGAGTCCATGGTGGCGAAACACGAGGAGCACGCCCGCGAGGCGGCCCGCCGGGGCGCGAAGATCATCGGGTTCCAGGAGGTCTTCAACGCTCCCTACTTCTGTCAGGTCCAGGAGCCGGAGCACTACCGCTGGGCCGAACCGGTCCCCGACGGGCCGACCGTGCGTCGTATGCAGGAGCTCGCGCGCGAGACGGGCATGGTCGTCGTCGTGCCGGTCTTCGAGATCGAGCAGTCCGGTTTCTACTACAACACCGCCGCCGTGATCGACGCCGACGGCTCCTATCTCGGCAAGTACCGGAAACACCACATCCCGCAGGTAAAGGGTTTCTGGGAGAAGTACTACTTCAAGCCCGGCAACCTCGGCTGGCCCGTCTTCGACACGGCCGTCGGCAAGGTGGGCGTGTACATCTGTTACGACCGGCACTTCCCGGAGGGCTGGCGGCAACTCGGTCTCAACGGCGCCCAGCTGGTCTACAACCCGTCCGCCACCCACCGCGGCCTCTCCGCCCACCTCTGGCAGCTGGAGCAGCCCGCGGCCGCCGTCGCCAACGAGTACTTCGTCGCCGCGATCAACCGGGTCGGCGTCGAGGAGTACGGGGACAACGACTTCTACGGGACGTCGTACTTCGTGGACCCGCGGGGGAAGTTCGTCGGCGAGGTCGCGAGCGACAAGGACGAGGAACTCGTGGTCCGCGACCTCGACTTCGACCTGGTCGAGGAGGTCCGGCAGCAGTGGGCCTTCTACCGCGACCGCCGTCCCGACGCCTACGAGGGGCTGGTGCAGCCGTGAGCGAACTCCATGCCCGCCACCGCAAGGTCCTGCCGGACTGGCTCGCCTTCTACTACGAGGACCCGCTGGAGATCACCCACGGCGAGGGCCGGCACGTCTGGGACGCCGAGGGCAACAAGTACCTCGACTTCTTCGGCGGCATCCTCACCACCATGACCGCGCACGCGCTGCCCGAGGTCACCAAGGCGGTGAGCGAGCAGGCCGGTCGGATCATCCACTCCTCGACCCTGTATCTCAACCGGCCCATGGTCGAACTCGCCGAGCGCATCGCCCACATCAGCGGCATCCCCGACGCCCGCGTCTTCTTCACCACCTCGGGCACCGAGGCCAACGACACGGCGCTCCTGCTCGCCACCACCCACCGGCGCAGCAACACCGTGCTCGCGATGCGCAACAGTTACCACGGCCGTTCCTTCAGCGCGGTCGGCATCACCGGCAACCGCGGCTGGTCGCCGACCTCGCTCTCCCCGCTCCAGACGCTCTACGTGCACGGCGGGGTACGCGGCCGCGGCCCGTTCGCCGGTCTCGGCGACGCCGAGTTCATCGAGGCCTGCGTCGAGGACCTGAAGGACCTGCTCGGTCACACCCGCCCGCCCGCGGCCCTGATCGCCGAGCCCATCCAGGGGGTCGGCGGGTTCACCTCGCCGCCGGACGGACTGTACGCGGCATTCCGTGAAGTGCTGAACGCCCACGGGATCCTGTGGATCGCCGACGAGGTGCAGACCGGCTGGGGCCGCACCGGCGAGCACTTCTGGGGCTGGCAGGCACACGGTCGCAGCGGACCACCGGACATCGTCACCTTCGCCAAGGGCATCGGCAACGGCATGTCCATCGGCGGTGTCATCGCCCGCTCCGAGATCATGAACTGCCTGGACGCCAACAGCATCTCCACCTTCGGCGGCACCCAGGTCACCATGGCGGCCGGTCTCGCCAACCTCTCCTACCTGCTGGAACACGACCTCCAGGGCAACGCCCGGCGAGTCGGCGGCCTGCTCATCGAACGAGTGCGGGCCGTCGCCGCCCAGGACCCCGGCGTACGGGAGGTGCGCGGGCGCGGGCTGATGATCGGCGTCGAGCTGACGAAGCCGGGCACCGACCTGGCGGACCCGGGCCGGGCGGCCGCCGTGCTGGAGGCGGCCCGCGCCGGCGGGCTGCTGATCGGCAAGGGCGGCGGTCACGACACCAGCGCCCTGCGGATCGCCCCGCCGCTGTCCCTCACCGTCGCGGAGGCCGAGGAGGGCGCCGCGATCCTCGAAGGCGCGCTGAGGAGCACGCAGTAGCGCAGGCCTGAGCCAAGGGAACACCACACCATGACCATCACCCTGGAGCCCTGGGGGCCCGTAGAGCCCCTGGAACCCGCCCTGTCGGTCCGTCAGGTCCTGGCCCTGGAAAGGGTGCTGGCCGGGGAACCCGAGGTGGTGGCGGGCGCGGGCCAGCTCGACCGGCCGGTGCGCTGGGTGCATGTCGCCGAGGCCGCCGACGTCGGCGTCATGCTCAGCGGCGGGGAGATGGTCCTCACCACCGGAGTGCTGCTCGCCGGCGACGACAACGCGCAGACCGAGTACATCCAGTCCCTGCACCGCGCGGAGGCCGCCGCCGTGGTGCTGGGGCTCGGGCGGGCGTTCCCCGCGCCGCCGGATGTGATGCGGCGCGCCGCCGAGCGGTGCGGACTGCCGATGGTCGTACTCCACCGGCCCTTCCCCTTCGCCGAGTTGACGGAGGAGGTCCAGTCCCGGCTGGTCCGGCGGAAGTTCGCCGCCGTCAGCCTGTCGGAGGCGGTACGGACCGCCCTCACCGGTCTGATCACCGCGGGCGCCCCGCTTCAGCTGCTGCTCGACGAGGTCGCCCAGCACGCCGCCTGTCCCGTGGTCGTCACCAACCTCGCCCACCGGGTGCTGGCGACGGCGGGGGAGCGGTCCGCGGTCGACGACGTGCTGCGGGACTGGGAGCGCATCGCCCGCCAGGCCGGCGGCAGCGAGGGCGACGGCTGGATCCGCGCCGAGCTGGGCGGACGCGGGGAGCGGTGGGGGCAGATCATGCTCTGCGGCCATCGCGGCGACACCGCCGGCGGACGGCTCCTCGCCGACCGGGCCGCCGAGGCCCTCGTCCTGCACCGCATGCTCGGCGGCACCTCCGCCCACACCTGGGAGGAGCAGTCCGCGCAGAGTCTGCTCACCGACCTGGTCTCCGGTGTCGTGCCGGCCCGGCAACTGCTGCCCCGGGCCCGGGCGGCCGGGCTCCCCGTCAACCGGCGCACCTTCGTACCGCTGGTCGTCCGTGACGGCGATCCCGCCCAACTGGAGCGCATGCTCCGCCTGTTGGGGATGGCCGGGTTGGTCGCCGAGCTTGCCGACGGTGCCACCGCCGTGCTGCTCAGCCTCGCCCGCGACCAGGACGCCGAGGCGCTCACCGCGCACTTCGCCGCCCGGCTGCGGACCGAGTCCGGGGAGAGCCGTACGGTCGTCGCGGCGGCCGCCCCGCGCATCGTCTGGGACGACGTGTCCGCCGGGCTGCGCGAGGCCCAGCATGTCGCGGACGCCGTGGCCGACTCCTCGGCCGCCCTCGACCTCCCGGCCGTCGTCCGCCTCAAGGACGTCCATCTGCGCGGCCTGGTCCGGCTGCTGCGGGACGACCCGCATGTGCAGTCCTTCGCAGAGCGGGAGCTGGACGGGCTGCTCTGCGCGGCCGGGGACGACCTGCTCGCCGTGCTGCGGACGTATCTGGCCACCGGCCGCAACAAGTCCCGCACCGCCCAGCTCCACCACGTCTCCCGGCCCGCGCTGTACCGCCGGCTGGAGGCGATAGAGGGACGGCTGGGCGTGGACCTCGACGACTTCGAACAGGCCGCCTCGGTGCACATCGCGCTCCTCGCGCACGACGCGCAGCAGAGCTGACGGCGGACGTCCGGCAACACCTCAGAAACATGGAACGACCAGGGAAAACGGTGGTGAAACATGGGTCCGGAAAGACGTGACACGGTGGCACGCCGGACGCCCGCAGGCGTGACACCGTGCAACTCAAAGCAGGCTCTCCGGCTTCCTAGGCTCCTCGTACACCGAGCGACCGGAGGTCCCGATGAGCAGAGTGATCCGTGCCGCCGTCTTCCAGACGGCCTGGACCGGCGACAAGGAATCGATGATCCAGGTCCACGAGCAGGCGGTCCGCGACGCGGCCGCGCAGGGTGCTCAGGTCCTGTGTTTCCAGGAGCTGTTCTACGGACCGTACTTCTGCCAGGTCCAGGACCCGCAGTTCTACGAGTACGCCGAACAGATCCCGGACGGCCCGATCGTCAAGCGTTTCCAGGCGCTCGCCAAGGAGTACGGCATCGTCCTGGTGCTGCCGATGTACGAGGAGGAGCAGCCGGGCGTCCTCTACAACACCGCCGCCGTGATCGACGCGGACGGCTCGTACCTCGGCAAGTACCGCAAGCACCACATCCCGCAGGTAAAGGGTTTCTGGGAGAAGTTCTACTTCCGTCCCGGGAACGTGGGCTGGCCCGTCTTCGAGACGGCCGTCGGCAAGGTCGGTGTCTACATCTGCTACGACCGCCACTTCCCGGAGGGCTGGCGCGCGCTGGGGCTGGAGGGCGCCGAGATCGTCTTCAACCCGTCGGCGACCTCGCGTGGTCTGTCCGCCTACCTGTGGCAGCTGGAGCAGCCGGCGGCGGCCGTCGCCAACGAGTACTTCGTCGGCGCGATCAACCGGGTCGGTGTCGAGGAACTCGGCGACAACGACTTCTACGGGACCTCGTACTTCGTGGACCCGGAGGCCCAGTTCGTCGGCGAGGTGGCGAGCGACAAGGAGACCGAACTCGTCGTCCGCGACCTCGACATGGCCAAGCTGCGCGAGGTCCGCGACCGCTGGCAGTTCTACCGGGACCGCCGCCCGGAGGCCTACGGCCCGCTGACCGCACCGTAAGACCCGAGGTCCCCGCGCCCCTGCCGGGGGCGCGGGGCGGCGTCCGTGCGCGGCTCCGCCGCGGGGCGCGACCGGCCTCGAACGAACCGCACGTCACGACCACAACCCAGCGGAGCGTCCACGCATGAGCACCCGTACCGTCATCCGCGGCGGCCTCGTCGTCACCGCGTCCGACGAGATCCACGCCGACGTCCTGATCGAGGACGGCCGTGTCGCCGCCCTCGCCGCCTGCGGAACCACGGCCGCCGAGGCCTGGACCGCCGAGCGGGTCCTCGACGCCACCGGGAAGTACGTGATCCCGGGCGGAGTCGACGTCCACACCCACATGGAGCTGCCGTTCGGCGGCACCTTCGCCTCCGACACCTTCGAGACCGGCACCCGGGCGGCCGCCTGGGGCGGCACGACGACGATCGTCGACTTCGCCGTGCAGAGCGTCGGACGCAGCCTGCGCGACGGGCTGGACGCCTGGCACGCGAAGGCCGAGGGCAACTGCGCCATCGACTACGGCTTCCACATGATCGTCTCCGACGTGAACCAGGACACGCTGAAGGAGATGGACCTGCTGGTGGAGGAGGGCGTCACCTCCTTCAAGCAGTTCATGGCCTATCCCGGCGTCTTCTACAGCGACGACGGTCAGATCCTGCGCGCCATGCAGCGCTCCGCCGAGAACGGCGGACTGATCATGATGCACGCGGAAAACGGTATCGCCATCGACGTCCTGGTCGAACAGGCGCTGGCCCGCGGGGAGACGGATCCGAGGTACCACGGCGAGGTCCGCAAGGCCCTCCTCGAGGCCGAGGCCACCCACCGGGCCATCAAGCTCGCGCAGGTCGCGGGTGCTCCGCTGTACGTGGTGCACGTCTCGGCGATGGAAGCGGTTGCGGAACTGGCCCGGGCGCGCGACGAGGGGCTCAACGTCTTCGGCGAGACCTGCCCGCAGTACCTGTTCCTGTCGACGGACAACCTCGCGGAACCCGACTTCGAGGGTTCGAAGTACGTGTGCTCGACGCCGCTGCGGCCCAAGGAGCACCAGGCCAAGCTGTGGCAGGGCCTGCGGACCAACGACCTCCAGGTCGTCTCCACCGACCACTGCCCCTTCTGCTTCGTGGGCCAGAAGGAGCTCGGCCGGGGCGACTTCTCGAAGATCCCCAACGGGCTGCCGGGGGTCGAGAACCGGATGGACCTGCTGCACCAGGCCGTCGTCGACGGACACATCAGCCGCCGCCGCTGGATCGAGATCGCCTGCGCCACCCCGGCCCGCATGTTCGGCATGTACCCGAAGAAGGGCACCATCGCCCCGGGCGCCGACGCCGACGTGGTGATCTACGACCCGCACGCCGAGCAGATCGTCTCCGCGGACACGCACCACATGAACGTCGACTACTCGGCGTACGAGGGCAAGCGGCTCACCGGCCGCGTCGAGACGGTCCTGTCGCGGGGCGAACTCGTCATCACCGAGCGGGAGTACACCGGACACGCCGGTCACGGCGTCTACACCCCGCGCTCCACCTGTCAGTACCTCAACTAGGAGCAGCGCACATGGACTTCGGACTCGTCCTGCAGACCGACCCGCCGGCCTCGAAGGTCGTCGAGCTGATGAAGCGCGCCGAGGACAACGGCTTCACGTACGGCTGGACCTTCGACTCCGCCGTGCTCTGGCAGGAACCGTTTGTGATCTACAGCCAGATCCTGGCGAACACCAGCAGGCTGACGGTGGGCCCGATGGTGACCAACCCGGGCACCCGCACCTGGGAGGTCACCGCCTCCACCTTCGCCACCCTCAACGACATGTTCGGCAACCGCACGGTGTGCGGCATCGGCCGGGGCGACTCCGCGATGCGCGTCGCGGGCCGCGCCCCGAACACCCTCGCCCGGATCAGTGCGGCCATGAAGGTCATCAGGGCGCTCGGCTCGGGCCAGGAGGCCGACCTCGGCGGCACGGTCGTCAAGTTCCCGTGGATCAAGGAGGACGCCCGGCTCCCCGTCTGGATGGCCGCGTACGGCCCCAAGGCGCTGAAGATGACCGGCGAGGAGGCCGACGGCTTCATCCTCCAGCTCTCCGACCTCTACCTCACCGAGTACATGGTGAAGGCGGTCAAGGACGCGGCTGTCGCCGCCGGCCGTGACCCCGCCGAGGTGAAGATCTGCGTCGCCGCCCCGGCGTACGTCACCGAGGACGACTCGCCCGAGGCGCTGGCCCACGCGCGTGAGCAGTGCCGCTGGTTCGGCGGAATGGTCGGCAACCACGTCGCCGACCTCGTGTCCAAGTACGGCGAGCACTCCGCCGCCGTACCGGAGGAACTCACCGACTACATCAAGTCCCGTGAGGGGTACGACTACTCGCACCACGGGCGGGCCGACAACCCCGACACCGCGTTCGTGCCCGACGAGATCGTCGACCGGTTCTGCGTCGTCGGACCGGTCGAGAAGCACATCGAGAAGCTCCAGGCACTGCGTGAGCTGGGCGTGGACCAGTTCGCCGTCTACGACATGCACGACGCCCGGGAGGCCACCATCGACGCCTACGGGACACGGGTGATCCCGGCCGTCAACGGCTGACCCGACGCGCGGACCGCCGTACGGCGCACGGACCGCCGTACGGCATCGGATACCGCAGCTCACCGCAGCTCACCGCAGTGACCGCTCAACTCCCCAACCCCCCACTCCAGTTCTCCCCTCCTCCGGCGACCCGGGGGAGGGGGCCGGAGCCCGCACGGCCTTTCCGGATCCGCCCCTCGTTTGATTGGCCTGCCCATGACCGACACCGCTCCCACGGCCATACCGCCGACCTCCCAAGTCACCCTCGCCGACGGCCGGGTGGAGATCGCCCCTGGTTCGCCGCAGCCCAGCGGCCCCTACGCCAACGAGGACCTGCTTCCGGTCCCTGTGGAGAAGCGCACCTGGACCACGTACAACTTCTCCGCGCTGTGGGTCGGCATGGCCCACAACACGGCGTCGTGGACGCTCGCCTCCGGTCTGATCGCCGTCGGCATGGACTGGAAGCAGGCGGTGCTCACCATCGCCCTGGCCAACGTCATCGTGCTGATCCCGATGCTGCTCACCGGGCACGCGGGGCCGAAGTACGGGATCCCGTTCCCGGTCTTCGCCCGCGCCTCCTTCGGCATCCGCGGTGCCAACCTGCCCGCCGTAGTGCGGGCGTTGGTGGCCTGCGGCTGGTTCGGCATCCAGACCTGGATCGGCGGCGAGGCGATCTACTTCCTCGCCGGGAAACTGATCGGAAACGGCTGGAGCGACGCCGGTGAGATCGGCGGCTACGCCTGGACGATGTGGCTGTCGTTCGCGATCTTCTGGGCGATCCAGGTCGCGATCATCTACCGGGGCATGGAGACGATCCGGCGTTTCGAGAACTGGGCGGCGCCCTTCGTCCTCGTCGGCGCCCTGGTGATGCTGATCTGGATGAGCAACAAGGCAGGCGGTTTCGGCCCGTTGCTCGACCAGCCGTCCAAGGTCGGCTGGGGCGCCGACTTCTGGAAGCTGTTCTGGCCGTCCCTGATGGGCATGATCGGTTTCTGGTCGACGCTGTCGTTGAACATCCCGGACTTCACGCGGTACGGAAAGTCGCAGAAAGCGCAGACCTGGGGACAGGCGCTCGGTCTGCCGACCACCATGACGCTGTTCGCGCTGCTGTCGGTGATGGTCACGTCCGGTTCGCAGGCGGTGTACGGCGAGACGATCTGGGATCCGGTACAGCTCGCCGCCAAGACCGACAACGTCTTCGGTCTGCTGTTCGCGCTGGTGACCGTGCTGGTGGCGACCCTGTCCGTGAACGTCGCCGCCAACCTGGTCTCGCCCGCCTTCGACTTCTCCAACATCGCGCCCCGGAAGATCAGTTTCCGGACCGGCGCCCTCGCCACCTGTGTCCTCGGAGTGCTGATCTTCCCGTGGAAGCTGTACTCCGACCCGCAGGGCTACATCTTCACCTGGCTCGGGCTGGTCGGCGGTCTGCTGGGCACGGTCGCCGGCATCCTCATCGCCGACTACTGGATCCTGCGCCGCGGCAAGCTCGACCTGGCCGATCTGTACCGCACGGGCGGCCGCTACTGGTACGACGGCGGCTGGAACTGGCGGGCCGTGGTGGCCTTCGTGACCGGCGGCGTGCTCGCCGTCGGCGGCGCGAGCTTCAAGCCGCTGGTCGACGGACGGCCGATCCCGGCGCTGGAATCCCTCGCCGACTACGGCTGGGCGGTCGGGCTCGGCACATCGATGGTGCTGTACCTGGCCCTGATGCTGCTGCTGCCCGCACGGCAGGAACAGCCCGCGGACGCCGTCTGAGGTGTGGCGCGAGAACGGCCGGAGGAGCGACTCTGCTCTTCCGGCCGTTGCGTGTCCAGGTCCGTGCGGTGCGCGGCGGGGGCGCTCAGCTCTTCTGGCCGCTCGACAGGGCGGCCACCACTTCCTTCGCGGCCTTGATCGCGCCCTTGTTGATCTCGTCCGTGCTGGGCGCCTTCTTCGTCTCGAAGTCGCTGCCGTTGTAGTTGACGACCACCAGCGCGTTCGACACCCGCGCGATGACGACGCCCTCACGGGTCTGCTGCTTGTCCTCGGTCGTCAGGTTCACCACCGAATAGGCCTCGTCGCCGAGCCCCGGGACCGCGCCGCCGCCGCTCTTCTCACCGGTCCGCTCCTTGTACGACGTCTGCGCCGCGTCGTCCGACTCCGTGATCTCGAAGGAGACGTCGAGCCACCGGTAGTCGTATCCCTTGAGGGCGTTCCAGGAGCAGGTCCGGCGCAGATCGGTGTCCGTGGAGGGGATTTCCTTGCCCGCCGTCTTGGCGCCCGGCACGAGTGCGGTGACCGTCTTCGCGGCGATGCCGGTGCACGGGGCGGGCGCGGCGGCGTACGTCTTGGACACAGCCGTGGTGGACGGGCCGGACGCCTTCTCGGACTGGGTCTTCTGCGTGTCCTTGGCCGCGGTGTCCTGCTTTTCGGTGAGCGGGCCGGACGACATCGCCCAGCCCGCGCAGGCGAGCACGACCACGGGGGTCAGGCGCGCGGTGAGGGCGAGCGGCAGTGGGAGTGAGCGCACGGCGCACTTTCGTGGGGGACGGTGCGGACGGGGTCCGCAGTGCGGACAGGAGACGCCAGTGTCACACGACTCCCTGTGGGGTGGAAGTGTGAACTCGCTCCGTGGCCGCGCGGTGACGAAGGGGCCCTGCCCAACCGGGACATCACCGCCCTTCATCAGACATCTTCGCGAGGCGCGGTCGGGCGGCACCCCTGCGACGACCCACCCGCGACACCCGCGTCGCCGCCTATGCGGCGCCGTCGTACGGAACCCCCGTACGGCTTTCTCACGCGGCCTCTTCGTGGGACACGGTGCGGGTGCGGGTGCGGGTGCGCGGCGGGTGGGTACGTACGATCCCGGGAACCGCCGTAGCGCAGTGAGGAGCCCCCGTGTTCACCACCCGCCCCACCCTTCAGGGCACGTTCGGCATGGTGTCGTCCACGCACTGGCTGGCCTCGCAGTCGGCGATGGCCGTCCTCGAGGGCGGCGGCAACGCCTACGACGCCGCCGTGGCCGGGGCGTTCGTGCTGCACGTCGTCGAACCGCATCTCAACGGGCCCGCGGGCGAGGTGCCCATCCTGCTCGCCCCGGCCGGCGGCGAGGTGCGCGTGCTGTGCGGGCAGGGAGTGGCGCCGGCCGGCGCGACGGTCGCCCACTACCGGGCACTCGGCCTGGAACTCGTGCCCGGCACCGGACCGCTGGCGGCGGCCGTGCCCGGCGCGTTCGACGCCTGGATGCTCCTCCTGCGCGACCACGGCACCCGGTCCCTCGACGAGGTGCTGAAGTACGCCATCGGGTACGCCGAACACGGGCACGCGCCCGTGGAGAACGTCGGCGCGACCGTCGAGACCGTACGGGAGCTGTTCGAGACGGAGTGGACCTCGTCGGCGCAGGTGTACCTGCCGGGCGGGAAGCCGCCACGCCCGGGCGTGCTGCTGCGCAACCCCGCCCTCGCCGGCACCTGGAGGCGACTGCTCGCCGAGACCGCCGGGGCGGGCGACCGGGAGGCGCGGATCGATGCCGCGCGAGAGGTGTGGCGGACCGGGTTCGTCGCCGAGGCCCTCGTCCGGCAGGCCGCCCGGCCCACCCTGGACACCAGCGGGGAGCGCCACACCGGCACGCTCACGGCCGCCGATCTCGCCGCCTGGTCCGCCTCCTACGAGGCGCCGGCCACGTACGACTGGAACGGCTGGACGGTGTGCAAGGCCGGTCCCTGGAGCCAGGGTCCGGCCCTCCTCCAGCAGCTCGCCCTGCTCCCGCCCGAGCTGCCCGCGTACGGCTCCGCCGACTACGTCCATCTCCTGATCGAGGGCTGCAAGCTCGCCATGGCCGACCGCGAGGCCTGGTACGGCGACGCGGCCGAGGTCCCGCTGGGCGAACTGCTCGCCACCGGCTACAACGCGGAGCGGCGGCGGCTGATCGGCGACAAGGCGTCGTACGAGCTGCGCCCCGGCAGCCCCGGCGGACGTGTCCCGCGACTGAGCACGCACGCGTACGTGGTCGCCCCCGACGACCCCGCCTTCGACCCCCTGGGCGCCGGCGAGCCGACGGTCGCCCGGCACGGCACGTCCCGCGTGCCGGGCGAGCCGGAGGTGGACGCGCGGGGCGCCACCCGGGGCGACACCTGCCACCTCGACGTCGTCGACCGGTGGGGCAATATGGTCGCCGCCACGCCCAGCGGCGGCTGGCTGCAGTCCAACCCGGTCGTGCCCGAACTGGGCTTCCCGCTCGGCACCCGGCTCCAGATGACCTGGCTGGAGGAGGGCCTGCCGAACTCGCTGACGCCCGGCCGCCGCCCCCGCACCACCCTCACCCCCTCGATCGCGCTGCGCCACGGGGTCCCGGTGCTGGCGTTCGGCACCCCCGGCGGCGACCAGCAGGACCAGTGGCAGCTGCACTTCCTGCTGGCCGTGGCGCTGCGCGCGCGGGTGCGCGGCGGTCTCGACCTCCAGGGCGCGATCGACGCCCCGAACTGGCACAACGACGCCTTCCCCGGTTCCTTCTACCCGCGCGGCATGCGGCCGGGCAGCGTCACCGTGGAGTCCCGGATGCCGCCCGGGGTGGTGGAGGAGCTGCGGCGACGCGGTCATGACGTGACCCTGGGCGACGCGTGGTCCGAGGGCCGGCTGTGCGCGGTCGCCCGTGACCCGGAGACCGGGATCCTGCTCGCGGCCGCGAACCCGCGCGGGATGCAGGGATACGCCGTGGGCCGCTGACGCGGGCGCGGCCCGGGTCACCGGCACGCGTGCGGGACGGCTCGCTCACGCGCGCCTGCGGGGCCGGGCGCTCGTGCGGGAGAGCGGGGCGGATCGCTCACGCCGGAGAGCGGAGGGAAACGTTCCTGTTCTTCATCCCGATTCCACCCGTGATGCACCGGGCAGGTGGGGATTGTCAGTGGGGCGTGCTCTCATGGAGGCATGATCGAAGACACGGAAACCATCGACGAGTTTCTCGCGCGCCACTCGGCCGACGTGGAGGAAGCGGTCCGCAAGGCCGCCGCGGCCGAGATCATGCCCCGCTTCCGGCAGCTCGGCGCGCACGAGGTCGACCAGAAGAGCGGACCGCACGATCTGGTGACGGACGCGGACCGCAACGCGGAGCTCTACCTGACCCGCGCCCTCGGCGCCCTGCTGCCCGGTTCGGTCGTCGTCGGCGAGGAGGCCGTGCACGCCAACCCGGCCACGTACGAGGCGATACAGGGCGACGCGCCGGTCTGGATCGTCGATCCCGTCGACGGAACACGGCAGTTCGTGCACGGCGACGACGGCTTCTGCACCCTCGTCGCGCTCGTCCGGCACGGGGTTCTGCTCGCCTCCTGGACCTACGCCCCGGCCCGCGACCAGCTGGCCACCGCCGTCCGCGGCGGCGGCGCCTTCCTGGACGGCGAGCGACTGTTCGCCGGCCCGCCCGAGCCGGGCCGTGACCTCGTGGTCGCCACCTCCCACCCCGACTACACGACCGACGAGCAGAAGCGCGCCCTGCTGGGCCTGTGGACGGACGGGGTCGCGCCGCGCGCGTGCGGATCGGCCGGGCTCGAGTATCTCGCCATAGCCCGGGGTGAGTCGGACGCCACGGCGTTCTCCTGGGAGGCGGCCTGGGACCACGCGGCCGGGCTGCTGCTGGTGGAGGAGGCGGGCGGTGCCCATCTCACCCTCGACGGCGGACCGTTCCGGGTCACGGGCGGCAACTCCCTGCCCTTCACGGCGGCCCGGGACGCGGCGACGGCCCGACGCGTGGCGGCGCTGCTGTCGGGCGCCGGACCTCGGTCGAGCTGACGCGGGCCGGGAGGCTCCCGCTCCGGGAGCGGGACGGGACCCCGGGCACCACGGGACCGCGGCCACTCCGGCCGGGCGCGAGCGAGGCACTGCCGCGCCGGGGGAGCCTGGACAGTGTCCGGCCGCCGACGCGCAGGACCCTCCGGCGGACGTTCCCCGAGGAGGGTTCGATCGAGGCGTCCGCGGACGTTTCGCGGGCCCCGCGCCGCCGGTGTCGCCGTACCCCCGGCATATCCTGAGTGCGGGGGCCACCGGTCTACGGGGGCCACCGGCTGACGAAGGGGTCGAAGTGCCGTCGATGCTCGATGCGGTCGTGGTGGGAGCGGGGCCCAACGGGCTGACCGCGGCGGTGGAGCTGGCCAGGCGAGGCTTCTCCGTGGCGCTCTTCGAGGCGCGGGACACCGTGGGCGGAGGGGCCCGCACCGAGGAGCTCACCCTGCCGGGCTTCCACCACGACCCGTGCTCCGCCGCGCACCCCCTCGGCATCAACTCACCCGCGTTCCGCGCGCTGCCCCTGGAGCGCTACGGCCTGGAGTGGCTGCACGCCGAGCTGCCCATGGCACACCCCTTTACCGACGGCAGTGCCGCGGTGCTGTCGAGGTCCGTCGCCGAGACGGCCGCCTCCTTCGGGCCGCGCGACGCGGGCACGTACCGCAGGCTGGTCGAGCCCTTCCTGCCCAAGTGGGACACCCTGGCCCGCGACTTCATGTCGTTGCCGCTGACCGCGCTCCCGCGCGACCCGGTCACCCTGGCCCGTTTCGGCCTGGTCGGCCTGCAACCGTCCAGCTGGCTCACCCGCCGCTTCCACGACGAGCGGGCCAAGACCCTCTTCGCCGGACTCGTCGGGCATGTCATGGCCCCGCTGAGCGGCTTCGCCACCGGCGCCATCGGCCTGGTCTTCGCCCTCGCCGCCCACGCCCGCGGCTGGCCGGTGGCCCGTGGCGGCTCCCAGTCCATCTCGGACGCCCTCGCCGCCTACCTCAAGGATCTCGGCGGCAGCATCCACACCGACTACGAGGTCAAGCGCCTCGACGACCTGCCCCCGGCCCGCGCCTACGTCTTCGACACCTCGCCCACCGCGCTCGGCCGCATCGCCGGCTTCGGCAACTACTACGAGGGCTACCGGTACGGACCCGGCGTCTTCAAGATCGACTACGCGCTGGACGGTCCGGTCCCGTGGACGGCGAAGGAGGCCCGCGCCGCCGGCACCGTGCAGATCGGCGCGGACAGCGCGGAGATCGGCGCCGCCCTCAGAGCCGCCTCCCGGGAGGACCGGGCGCCCGACCGGCCCTTCATGATCACGGTGCAGCCCGGTGTCGTCGACCCGAGCCGCGCGCCGGCCGGCCGGCACGTCTTCTGGGCGTACGGCCATGTGCCCAGCGGCTGGACCGGCGACCTCACCGACGCCATGGAACGCCAACTGGAGCGTTTCGCACCGGGGTTCCGCGACCGGGTGCTCGCCAGGGCGACCGCCGGCCCCGCCGAGCTCGCCGCCCGGAACGCCAACTACGTGGGCGGGGACATCGCCTCCGGAGCGGTCTCCGGGCTCCAGATCCTGCTGCGGCCCAAGCTGACGCCGTTCCCGTACGCCACTCCGCACCCGGCCGTCTTCATCTGCTCCTCGGCCACTCCGCCCGGCCCCGGCGTGCACGGCATGTCGGGCCACAACGCGGCGAAGGCCGTATGGCGGAGCCTGCGGCGAGAAAGGTGACCGGCCGCCCTCCGACGGGGGGTATACACGCAGGCATGACCACGATCACGCTCGTCCAGGGCGACATCACCCGGCAGTCCGTGGACGCCATCGTCAACGCGGCCAACTCCTCGCTGCTCGGCGGCGGCGGCGTCGACGGGGCCATCCACCGCCGGGGCGGCCCGGCGATCCTCGACGACTGCCGACGGCTGCGCGCCTCGCGGTACGGCAAGGGCCTGCCCACCGGCCGGGCGGTGGCCACGACCGCGGGGGAGCTGGACGCCCGCTGGGTGATCCACACCGTGGGTCCCGTGTACCAGGTCTCCGGCGGCGACCCCGCCCTGCTGGCCTCCTGCTACCGCGCGTCCCTGGAGGTCGCGGACGAGCTGGGCGCGCGTACCGTCGCGTTCCCGGCCGTCTCCACCGGGGCGTACGGCTGGCCGATGGCGGATGCCGCCCGTATCGCGGTCGAGGCGGTACGCGCGGCGGAGACGGCGGTCGAGGAGGTGCGGTTCGTGCTGTTCGACGAGCAGGCGTACCAGGCGTTCGCCGAGCTGATCGGCTGATCCGCCGGCCGGCTGAACCGGCTGAACCGGCTGAACTGCTGAACCGGCCGACCCGCTGAACCGGCCGACCCGCTGAACCGGCCGACCCGCTGAACCGGCCGACCGGAGGGCCGCTCACCGACGGCCTGCGACGGGCGGTCTGCGACGGACGGCCGGCGGAGGCGACCGGCCGACGAACGGCGACGGTGCCGCGGGGACGCCGTCCGGCGTTCCCGCGGCACCGGTGGCCGGTGAAGGGGGCGGGTGGCCCGTGCCGGGTCAGCCCTCGATGCGGTGGGTGGTCCAGAACGACGTCAGGTCCGTGGTCGTGGCGGCCTGGGCGGCGGCCTTGAACTCGGCCGTGGTCGAGACGCCGTACCAGTGCGAAGTGGCGTAGTCCTTCAGCAGCTTGGTCATCGCGGTGTCGCCGATGAGCCGTCGCAGGTCGTGCAGGGCGCACTTGCCGTAGCCGTAGACGACGGTGGAGTACCGGGAGGAGTGGGTGTCCCAGTAGGCCATCGAGTTGGTGATCTTCTCCGCCGACGAGGCCCACGAGACGCTGCTCCAGCAGCTGGTGCCCGTCTTGCCCAGCGCCAGGTCGGTGGCGTAGTCGGTGAACGACTCGTCCAGCCAAGGGCTGTTGTACTCGTCGTCGCCGACGATCCCGTACCACCACTGGTGGCCGATCTCATGGGTCAGTGCCGTGGTGCTGACCAGGTCGAGGACGAAGCCGGGGTACTCCATGCCGCCGAACCAGAAGTTGTTGTCGATGACGGCGTCCAACTCGCCGTACGGATAGGCGCCGAAGCGGGCGGCGTGCGCGTCCACGGCGGTCTTGGCGGTGGTGAGCATCGACTGCGCGTTGGCCGAGCTGATGCCGGTGACGGAGTAGACGTTGATCGGGGTCCCGGCGGTCGAGGTGCCGGAGATCCTGCTGAACGGGCCGGCCGCCCACGCGAAGTCACGGACCTTGGTGGCGGTGGCCGTGGTGACGGTGCGGCCGCTGGTGCCGGCGGCGTCGACCGAGGCGCCGGTGGCCGGCACCAGGAGGGTGGTCGGATGGTCGAGGGTCACCTTGAAGTCCGCGGCCAGCGAGTAGAACGACTCGCCGTTGTTCGTGTACGGGTCCAGGTGCCAGCCCGCGCCGTCCTTCACCGCCAGCAGGGGCAGCGCGTTGCCGATGAAGCTGAACGCCCCGTCGTAGCCGAACCGGTCGGCGCCGCTGGGCACGGTGATACCCAGGTCGAAGCCGATCGTGGCGCTCTGCCCCTGGGCGAGGGGACTGGCGAGGGTGATCTGCAGGGCCGTGCAGCCCACCGACAGGGCGCCGGCGGTGCCGCCGGTGACGTTGCCGACCGTGATCGGCATCGAGGCGCAGGTGCCGTGGTAGTTGTCCCAGAGCCGCAGGTACACCTCGCTGAGCGCGGTCGCGGAGGCGTTGGTGAAGGTCGCGCTCTCGCGACCGGTCCAGACCGTGCCGGCCGTGTTGCTGGTCAGACTCACGGTGTACGACGGTGCCGCCGGGGTGCGGGTGGCGTCGGCGGGCGGAGCGGTGTCGCCGGAGGTGGTGAGCGCGAGGTCGTCGAGCACGAAGCTCGACTGGAGGCTGGAGTCCTCGGTGCCGGTGAAGGCGAGGCTCACGGTCTGGCCCGCGAACGCCGACACGTCGAACGACTTCTGGACGTAGCCGGTGTTCTTGTCGAGGTTCGAGTACGTGGCCAGTGTGGTCGTGCCGATCTTGGCCGTCAGCTTGTCGTACGCGGTGGACGAGGTCGTCTCGGCCGTGTCGATGTGCAGCCAGAACGTGAGGGTGGCGGCGGCGCACCCGGACGGGATCGTGACGCTCTGCGAGAGCGTGTCGGTGTGCGTGCTGCCCACGCCGTCCAGCCAGGCGAAGGCGGTGCCGCCGTGGGCACTCTGCCCGGTGCGGCTGGTGATCACAGTGGTCGAGGACTGGGTCCACGGTGAGGTGCCGCTCTCGAAGCCACCGTTGGTGATCACCTGGGCCGGGGTGCAGGCGTCGGCCGCGGCGGCCGCCTTCGCGGGCGCGGCAGCCGATCCGCCGGGCGCCACAGCCGCGTGCCCTGGTGCGGCGACGCCGGTTGTGGCGACGCCGTCCGGTACGGCGGCCGCGGCCGGGGCGGAGGTCCCGGGCGCGGCCGAGGCGGCCCGCTCCGGGGTGGCTGCCGCGGGCGCGGCGGGGAGCGAGACGGCGGCCAGTGCGGCGAGGGCGAGCGCGCTCGCGGCGACGGCCTTGCGTGGGGTGGGTCTCACACGTGGCTCCTTTGCGGCGGCCGGGATTCCGGCCTGCTCGGTGGCTGTCCCTGACGGCGTGGGTGTGCCGGAGGGCGGTGCGCGACGGCTGCCGGAAGCGTGACAGATTTGACGCGGCCATGCCATCAGGCATGGGTAAAGGGTCCGCCTCGGAACTGGACCCGATGCCCCCGCCCGCTCCGCGCGCTCCGCCCTGCTCCGCCCCCTCCGCCTGCTCCGCCCGCGGCCTCCGGAGCCTCTCGCGGATCGCCCCGCAGGGTGCGCCACGCATGCGTCGAGGGGTGGTTTTGAACGTGTTCAATTGCGGGCGTACGCTACCGCCATGAGCGACCGAGCCGCCCTGGTGAAGGGCATCCGCGCATGGCTGGGCTTCTTCGTCGTCTGTCTGGTGCTCAGCGGCGCCACGGCCTTCCCGCTGGTGCACGAACTGCGCTGGACCGAGGAGCTGTTGGGTCATCTGTCCGCCCCCGAGCACCTGCCCGGCCTCATGGAGTGGATCGAGCGCGTCCGGCGCGGGCTCGACACCGCCGACGCCGACTACCCCTTCCTCCTCTACGGAACGGACTGGCTGGCCTTCGCCCATCTCGTCATCGCCGTGGCCTTCTACGGCCCCTACCGTGACCCGGTCCGCAATATCTGGGTCGTCGAGTTCTCGATGATCGCCTGCGCCGGAATCGTCCCGCTCGCGCTGATCTGCGGGCCCCTCCGGGGGATTCCCTTCTGGTGGAGCGTGATCGACATGTCGTTCGGGGTGTTCGGGGTGATCCCGCTGTACGTGGTGCGGCGGAAGATCAAGCGGTTGGAGTCGACGGCCGCCGGCGATCCGCTGCCGGCGGTCGCCTGAGTGTGGCCGCCGTCGATGACGCCGTTCCGACCGCGAGGAGGTGCTCGTCGCGCAGGCGTCGGCCCTGGCCGCAGAAGAGCGGGGCGGGGTCGTACCTCACCATCCGGCGCACGAAAATCTATGCCGACGAGAGTAGACATTGGTCGATGACGTGGTTATGGTTTCTCTCGTAGCCCAGAGAGACAGCAGGACCGGCAGACACGAACTGCCGGGTAGCAGTACGGCAGTTGCCGTTCGCAGGACGGTACGGCGGTGGAGTTCCGAAGCCAGGGTTGTCGCAGGACGGCGACGGGGCTGACGGCCGGACCGGGTGGCCCGCAGTGATCAGGGGCCGCCGTGAGCAGTTCGCGTCACCAGCAGTACGCGGTCCCCGTGGGACACGCAGTTGATCGATCAGGGAAGAACGGAGGAGCCGAACGCCATCAGGATCGCCCGGGCAGAGGTTGTGAGCCCGGGTACCGCAGGACATCGATAGTGAGGTGGTCTCCGGTCAAGCAACCGCGATCCCAGCACGCCCGACCGCATTCCGGTCGGGTCTGCGGAAACAGAAGGCCGGCGCAGTAGAAGGCCGGCGGATGGTGTAGCAGTTCCTTCGGGCCCTGGCGCCGTACGGCGCCAGGGCCCCTCTACGCGTTCCACAGAGAGGTGCAAGTGACAGCAGACGACTCCTACAACCGTCTCGACGACGACGACTACCCCGCCTACACCATGGGCCGGGCCGCCGAGATGCTCGGCACCACGCAGGGCTTCCTCCGCGCCATAGGCGAAGCCCGCCTCATCACCCCGCTCCGCTCCGAGGGCGGACACCGGCGCTACTCTCGCTACCAGTTGCGGATCGCTGCCCGTGCCCGGGAACTCGTCGACCACGGGACCCCCATCGAGGCCGCCTGCCGGATCATCATCCTCGAAGACCAACTCGAAGAAGCCCAGCGCATCAACGCCGAATACCGCCGAGCCGCCTCCGGGCACACGGCCGACATCTGACCCTCAGCAGCCCGCAGTTCGCAACCCCCGGCCACAGCGACTCGCCAGGCCGCACTGATCAGCCGATGTGAGAATACGAGCGCATGACCGCCGAAGATGCTCAACCGCCGGTACACGGACGGGAATCCCAGCCCGGCCCGGAAGCCCCGCCCGACGTCCCGCTCGCCCCGGCGGTTGACACGCCTGCCGGCACGGTCGGCCGGCTGACCGCCGCCGTCGGCCTGGAAGGCGGGGTGGAGCGTGCGGCGGCCGCGCTGAAACCCAGGATGCGGGGGTGGCTGCACGCCGGCGTGTTCCCCCTGGCGCTGGCCGGCGGGATCGTCCTCATCGCCGTCTCTCGTTCCGTGGCGGCGCTGGCGGCCTGCTCGGTGTACGCGCTGTCGGCCTGCCTCCTGTTCGGTACCAGCGCGGTCTACCACCGCGGCACCTGGGGCCCGCGAGGGGAGGCGGTCCTGCGGCGGCTGGACCACGCGAACATCTTCCTGATCATCGCGGGCACCTACACCCCGCTGGCGGTCCTGCTGCTGTCCGCGGGTCAGCAACGAGTGCTGCTGGCCGCGGTGTGGGCAGGCGCTCTGGTCGGCATCGCCTTCCGCGTCCTGTGGATCGGCGCTCCCCGCTGGCTCTACACACCGTGCTACATCGCCCTGGGCTGGGTGGCCGTCTTCTACCTGCCCGACTTCGCGCGCACCGGCGGTATCGCGGTCCTCGTACTCGTCATCGCCGGCGGCCTGCTCTACACCGCGGGCGCCGTCGTCTACGGACTCAAGCGCCCCGACCCCTCACCGGCCTGGTTCGGCTTCCACGAGGTCTTCCACGCCCTGACCATCGCCGCCTTCAGCGCGCATTACACGGCCATCCTGCTGGCAGCCACATGACCGCGTCGACGGTCGGCCACGGCCGCTGTTCGCGGGGATCCGTGGATCATTCCCGCCGTCCGTAGCCCCGCACTGTCCGGTCGCATCTGCGGCGGCGGCAATGACCGTGGTGGCGGTGGCGGCGGCAATGACGGTGGTGGCGGCAATGACGGTGGTGGCGACGACGCTCCCGGGTGGGATCAGGCGTGGCTGAGGATGACGAGCAGCGCGGTGCCCTCCGCGAGAACCTGCGCGGTGAGTGCCGCCTGCCGTACCCGCACGGCCGGGGCGGCCACGGCGACGAGGAGGGCCACGGCGCCGGCTCCCGCACTCCATGCGAACAGCCCGCCGGGCAGTCCGGGGGCGCACTGTTCGCCGTACGTCAGGCACCGCCCCGCCCGCTCCGAGGTCAGCGTGAGCACGCCGGCCACCACGGCTGCCGGGACGAACAGGAGGGCGGCCACGGCGGCCCACCGCCGGGTGCGGTCCGTCGGTGACGTGGACCGGGCCGGGGGAGCGGGGGCGGCGGTGGAGGTGGATGCGTTCATGCCCCCATCCCATCCGGGCGGCCGACGCCGCACAGCCGTACAGATACTCGGATCCCGGGTGCCGCGTACTCAGACGGCGAGCGGACTGCCGCCGCCGCGCGCCGGCCGGGCGAGCACATCGGCTCGACACGGCGACCCGTGGACTCCTCCCGCTCCAGTCCGCCAGGCGTGCGAGGACCGCCGTCCTCTGGCGGACGCGCGTAGAGGTCGGGCACCATCTCCCTGCACCGCCGGCACAGCCGTTCCACAGGAAGCACGGTCGTCCGCAGGAAGGGTTACTCCATGAAGTTCCGCTCCGCACTGACCGCCCTCGCGCTCGTGATCGCCCCCGGCGTCGCCGTCGTCGGCACCGCTACCGACGCCTTCGCCGTCACCAAGATCAGTCACGCCACGGCCACCTCGATGTTCCGCGAGGTGGGCATCACCTGGTCCTCGTCCGGCAGTTGCTCCGACCGCAACAACTCCACCTGTACATCCTTCGAGCAGCTGAACCTGTCCACCGCCCAGGGAGCGCAGACGCTCAAGCGGGCCACCGGCTGCGCGCTCAACATCACCGGCGGCACGGAGACCGGCCACGCGAGCGGCACCTACTCGCACTGGAACGGCTACAAGCTCGACTACGGCAAGAACACCTGCGTCACCAACTACATCAAGAACACCTTCACTTACATCGGCCTGCGCGGCGACGGAGCCCCGCAGTACCGCTCGGGCTCCGGCAACGTCTACGCCGACGAGGGCAACCACTGGGACGTCCTGTACTACAACTGCGGCGGTTGCTGAACGCGTTGCCGGAAGTCCGGTGCGCCGACCCGGGCGGGGGCAGGGGCCGCCCCGCGCGCGGGCGCGGCGCGCCCGCCGGGCCGGGCCAGGCCAAGCCGGGCCAGGCCAAGCCGGGCCAGGCCAAGCCGGCCAGGCTGGGCCTGGTGGATGGGCGAACCGAGGCCATGTTCGTTCATGTACATGAACAAGGGCGGGCTGTCGACCGTGCGGCAGGGATGTGAGCGTCCGTGACTCTCCAGGGCGTTTAGTGCCAGTCAAGGCCTCCGGTCGGGCAGCGGCGCGAGTCCGACAGATCGATCGGCGTTCACATACTTGTCACCCCGTGGTGACCGCCCTATCCTCGCGTGGAGAAAGCGCTTTCCCGGTGCCTGTTGACCGTGCCGGGGGAGCGGCCCGCGGTATTGGCCGTGGAGCAGCACGCGCGCCGCAACCGATCCGGCGCAAGGCTGGCCAGGGCTGACCGTACCGAGGTGCCGACGCGCCAGGACTCCGGGACGCGCTCCGGGGCGCGGACGCATCGCGCTCGTCGCCGTGGCCGCGGTGGCGGGCACCCGCACCAGGGCCGGCCGGGGCCTCTGCGGTCCCGTTCCGCCGGTAGTCCCGCTCTCGGCGGCGTTCCCACTCGCGTCGCCTCGGCATGCGTGCGTCCCGATCCGGTCCCGACCGCGTCGCCCGCATGGCCTTCGCGCCGCTGGCATCACAGCGGCACCGCCCGCACCACATCAGCACCACCGCCCCTTCCGGTCCCGGCGCGGCCCCTGGCGAGAACGGCGTCCGCGCCGGGCCGGCAGAGGCCCGTGCTCGGCATCTTCATGGCATGAACATGGCAATGGTGCGCGCCTCGACAGCCCGGATCCGGGCGCCGACGTGCGCGGCACCCCCGTACGCGATGACGAAAGACGAGGCAAGGATGAGAAAGCCAGTCGCTCTGCGACTCTCCGCGGCACTAGGCACGCTGGCCCTGGCGGCGGCGACAGGCGTGGTCCTGTCCATGCCCACCGCATCGGCGGCCGGCGCCGGCGCGACCGGGTACGCCACCCAGAACGGCGGCACCACCGGCGGCGCCGGCGGGACGACGGTCAAGGCCACCACGGGGACCCAGATCCACGAAGCCCTGTGCGGCCGGGCCAGTACCAGCACCCCGATCACCATCCAGGTCGAGGGGACCGTCACCGTCGGCAACACCGCGAAGGTGTCGGGCACCGGCTGCAACACCGCCGCCGGCGTGATCGAACTGAAGGGCATCAGCAACGTCACGCTCGTCGGCGTGGGTAGCGGAGCCGTGTTCGACCAGATCGGCATCCACATCCGCCAGTCCAGCAACATCATCGTCCAGAACGTGACCGTCCAGAACGTGAAGAAGTCGGGCTCGCCCACCTCCAACGGCGGAGACGCCATCGGCATGGAGAGCGACGTGCACAACGTCTGGGTGGACCACGCCACGCTGATCGCCTCGGGCGGTGAGTCGGAGGGCTTCGACGGCCTGTTCGACATGAAGGACAGCACCCAGTACGTGACCCTGTCCTACAGCATCCTGCGCAACTCCGGCCGCGGCGGTCTCGTCGGCTCCAGCGACAGCGACCTCGCCAACGGGCCGGTCACCTTCCACCACAACCGGTACGAGAACATCGACTCCCGCACCCCTCTGCTGCGCGGCGCCACCGCCCATATCTACAACAACTACTACGTCAGCCTGAACGAATCGGGCATCAACCCCCGGGCCGGCGGCAAGGCCAAGGTCGACAACAACTACTTCAAGGACTCCAAGGACGTCCTCGGCACCTTCTACACCGACCTGCCGGGGTACTGGCAGGTCAGCGGAAACATCTTCGACAACGTGACCTGGTCGGCGCCGGGCGAGGACAACAACCCCGCCGGGCCGAACCCGACGTCGAACACGACCGTCGGCATCCCCTACGCCTACACCCTCGACGCCGCCACCTGCGTGCCGTCGATCGTGACCGCGACCGCGGGCGCCAACAACGGCCTGAAGGTGTCGGACGGCAACTGCGCCGCGACGACGCCCACCGCGACCGCCACGTCGACCGCCACCGCCACCGCCACCGCGACCGCGACGCCGACCGCCACCGCCACGTCGACGCCCGGCGGGACCAACCTGAGCATCGGCGCCGACTCCGACGGTTCCAGCAAGGCGTCCGGCACCAGCTACGGCAATGTCCGTGACGGCGACACGAGCACCTACTGGTCGCCGGCCGGCTCCACCGGCTCCATCTCGATCAAGTGGGGCTCGGCCACCGCTGTCTCCAAGATCAACATCAGGGAGGCCTCCGGTGCCACCGGCAACATCGGCTCCTGGCGGGTGCTCAACGCCGACACCGGGGCGCTGCTGACCTCGGGCAGCGGAGCGGGCACCATCTCCTTCACGTCCACCTCGCTGAAGAAGGTCACCTTCGAGATCACCGGCTCGAGTGCCACCCCGAAGGTGGCCGAGTTCGAGACCTACGCCTAGGAGTGGCAGTGGTCCGGCCGATCATGTGGCTCCCCCCGATCAGCTCGTCGTCCCGGTCATGGGGCGGGACAGGGAGGAGGAGGGGGAACGCCGTGATCCGCCGGACGCGGAGCAGGAACGGCTGCGACCGTTTCTGCCCGTGAGCAACGGCCGTCGCGGGCGGTGGCGCGACCACCGCCAGGTGACCGACGGAAATACCGGCCGGCCCTGGAGGAGCCCAGGCGGTTCCTGGAGGAGTCCCGGCCGGTCCTGAAGGAGCGCCGGCGGAAGGAGCGCTGGCGGGTTCTGGAGGAGTCCCGGCCGGTCCTGAAGGAGTACTGGCGGGTCCTGGCGGCACCTTGGAGGGGATCCCCAGGCCCTGGGGCCGTCCAGTGGCCCGTATCTGGCCCCCAGCCCTCCCCGGAACACCCGGGCCGGGCGATCGGCCGGGCCGCGGGAGTCCGATTCACGCTCCCGCGCGTTCACGGCCCCGCGCGATGGCCTCCCGCAACCGGTCCGTGAGCTCGGTGACGATGTCCCGGGCCGTGCGCCGCACGATCCCCGGGATCGGCGCAGTGCCGGTGGAGAGCCGCCGGGGTCACCCCCGCCTGTCGGGCGATCCCGGCGGTGTCGGCGTCGGAGCCCCCAGACCTTGCCGGGCGATGGCCTGTCGCGCCGTCGCGCGAACGCCCTCGACATCTGTCGGCGCAGCCGTGCGCGGCGCGCGGGAGCAGGGGTCACCCGGTCGTCCGCCTCCGGACGCTCACGCGGCACGACGAACCGCAGGGCCGCGCTCGAGGGCGACGGGTGCCCCGCTCAAGTGCGACGGGTTCCCCGCTCGAAGGCGACGGTTGGCTCCCCCGAGGGGGACACGAGGGATCTGCTCTGCCCGTGCGGATCGGTACGTGGCGGCGGCTGCGCGGGGACGACGTGCCGCTCACCGTCGGCGCCATCAGCGGGCCGCTGTACGTCCGGGCCCCCGGACGTGAGGTGGGCCGACGCATCCTCACCGGGCCGCCGGAGATCCTCGCATCTCGACGGTCCGCAGGTCACCACCGCCGGTGCGCGGAATCTGCCCGCTCGCCGCCCCGGGTAGCCTGCCCTCCTGCGGGCGGCGGCGGTCCGCTCACATCAGCCCGCCTCCCGGTGTGCGCCGGGCTTAACTCCTGGCGGCCGGTCCGGGAGACACCTGTGTAATGCACGGTTCGTACCGTCACAGAGGCTTGCAGAGGCTCTCACCAGGCTGATCGGCAGAAGGAAAGGGGCGCCCGTGGCCGCGTTGCACCCGCGGACCGACAACGCGACCACGACGAAGGTGCGCACGGTCTGCTCGTACTGCGGTGTGGGCTGCGGCATGCTCCTCGACATCGGCCGCGGACCGGACGGGCGCCGCACGGTCCTGAAGGCGTCCGGCGACAAACAGCACCCGGCGAACTTCGGCCGGCTGTGCACCAAGGGCGCGACCACCGCCGACATGCTCGCCGCGCCCGGCAGGCTCGCCGGCGCGCTCGTCCGCCCGGACCGCGGCGCGGAACCCGAGCACGCCCCCGTGGACGAGGCGATCGCCGAGACGGCACGACGGCTGCGGGCGATCGTCGACGAACACGGCCCCGACGCGGTCGCCCTCTACGTGTCCGGCCAGATGAGCCTCGAAGCGCAGTACCTGGCCAACAAGCTGGCCAAGGGCTATCTGCGCACCAACCAGATCGAGTCGAACTCCCGGCTCTGCATGGCAAGCGCAGGAACCGGTTACAAGCTTTCTCTCGGCGCCGACGGCCCGCCCGGCTCCTACGAGGACCTCGACAAGGCGGACGTCTTCCTCGTCATCGGTTCCAACATGGCCGACTGCCACCCGATCCTGTTCCTCCGGATGATGGACCGGGTGAAGGCGGGCGCCAAGCTGATCGTCGTCGACCCGCGCCGCACCGCCACGGCCGCGAAGGCCGACCTGTTCCTCCAGGTCGCGCCGGGCACCGACCTCGCCCTTCTCAACGGCCTGCTCCACCTCCTGCACGAGAACGGCCACACCGACCCCGACTTCGTCGCCGCGTACACCGAGGGCTGGGAGGCCATGCCGGAGTTCCTCGCCGACTACCCGCCCGCGACGGTCGCCCGGATCACCGGCATCGCGGAGGACGACCTCCGGGCGGCGGCCCGGCTGATCGGCGAGGCGGGGGAGTGGACCAGCTGCTGGACCATGGGTCTCAACCAGTCCACGCACGGCACCTGGAACACCAACGCGCTCATCAACCTCCACCTCGCCACCGGCAGGATCTGCCGACCGGGCAGCGGGCCCTTCTCCCTCACGGGCCAGCCCAACGCCATGGGCGGCCGGGAGATGGGGTACATGGGCCCGGGGCTGCCCGGCCAGCGCTCCGTCCTCGTCGAGGGCGACCGTGCCTTCGTCGAGGAGCTGTGGGGGCTCGAGCCCGGCACGATCAGGGCCGACGGCGTCGGCAAGGGCACCGTCGAGATGTTCCGGAAGATGGCCGAGGGCGACATCAAGGCCTGCTGGATCATCTGCACCAACCCGGTCGCCTCCGTCGCCAACCGCAGGACGGTCATCGAGGGGCTGGAAGCCGCCGAGTTCGTCGTCGCCCAGGACGTCTTCGCGGAAACCGAGACAAACGCTTACGCCGATGTTGTCCTGCCCGGCGCGATGTGGACCGAGACCGAGGGCGTCCTCATCAACACCGAGCGCAACCTCACCCTCGCCCGGCCCGCCGCCGATCCGCCCGGCGAGGCCATGGCGGACTGGCGGCTCATCGCGGCCGTCGCCCGCGCCATGGGTTACGAAAGCGGTTTCACCTACGACACCGCCGAGCAGATCTTCGAGGAGATCAAGCGCGCCCACAACGAGCAGACCGGTTACGACCTGCGCGGAGTGACCTACGACCGGCTGCGTGAAACCCCCGTGCAGTGGCCGGCGGCCACCGCCGACGGCCCCGACCGCAACCCGATCCGCTATGTGAACGACGACGGCTCGCTCACCTTTCCCACGGCTTCCGGCCGCGCGGTCTTCCACCCGCGCCCGCATGTCCCGCCCGCCGAGATGCCGGACGACGACTACCCGTTCTTCCTGAACACCGGCCGCCTCCAGCACCAGTGGCACACCCTCACGAAGACCGGGCGGGTGGCCAAGCTCAACAAGCTGGATCCCGGACCGTTCGTGGAGGTGCACCCCGAGGACGCCGCCGCGCTCGGCGTGTCCGACGGCGACTCCGTCGAGGTCGCCTCGCGGCGCGGCCGGGCCGTGCTCCCCGCCGTCGTCACCGACCGCGTCCTGCCCGGCTCCTGTTTCGCGCCGTTCCACTGGAACGACCTGTTCGGCGAGTACCTCAGCGTCAACGCGGTGACCAGCGACGCCGTCGACCCGCTGTCCTTCCAGCCCGAGCTGAAGGTGTGCGCGGTCTCCCTGACGAAGGTGTCGACACCGGTTACCGTGCAGCCCCCGGCCGCGGAGAAGCCGACGCCGGAGAACCCGCTCGGGAACGCGCCGGGCACCCGGACGTCCGGGCCGCAAGCGCCCGGAGCGGTCCTCGTACCGACCGCCGTCCTGCCCGCCGCGGCCGAGGTCTTCGGGCTGCGCCCCGCCCCGCCACCGGTCCTGACCGAGCGCGAACGGCAGTACCTGGTCGGTTTCCTCGCCGGGATCCCGGCCGGCGCCCCCGGGGTACCGGTGCTGCCCGCGGACGCGCCCTTCAGCCCCGAGCACGCGCTGTGGGTCAACGGCACCCTCGCCGGCATGTACTCCCGCACCGCCGCCGCACCCCCGCAGACCCCGGCGCGCCGGATCGTCGTCCTGTGGGCCTCGCAGACCGGCAACGCCGAGGACTTCGCCACCACCACCGCCGAGCGGCTCAGCGCCGGAGGTCACCCGGCGTCCCTCGTCGCCATGGACGAGGCCGATCCCGCCGCGCTGCCCTCCGACGCCGATCTGCTGCTGATCACCAGCACCTTCGGCGACGGTGACGCCCCCGACAACGGCGCCGGCTTCTGGGACGGCCTGGACGCGCTGGACACCGGCCGTCTGGAGGGCCACCGCTACGCCGTCCTCGCCTTCGGAGACTCCTCGTACGACGACTTCTGCGGACACGGCCGTCGGCTGGACCGTCGGCTGGACGAACTCGGCGCGGTCCGGCTGGCCCCCCGCACCGACTGCGAGCCGGACTACGAGACGGAGGCGCAGGCCTGGCTCGACCAGGTGGCCACCGCCCTGAAGGAGGCCACGGAGCCGGTGCCCGCGGCCCCGGACACCGGCCGGATCCCGGGCACCGGCCGGATCCCCGGCACCGGGGTTCCCGCCACCGCTCACGCGCCGGTGACCGTTACGGAAACCGTTTCCGTCGCGGTACCGAAGGCGCCCGCCACGCCCCGCCCGAAACGCCCCGCCCCCGTCACCGCGCGCCTGACCGGCAACCGGTTGCTGAGCCTGCCCGGCTCGGGCAAGGAGGTCCGGCGCTTCACCTTCGACACCCGCGAGAGCGAGACCCCGCTCGTCTACGAGGCGGGCGACGCCCTGGGTGTACGCCCCCTCAACTCCCCGGACGTGGTGGCGGAGTGGCTGAGCGTCACCGGCCTCGACGCGCAGACGCGCGTGCAGGTGAACGGCGTCGGTGAGGTCGCTCTCGGAGAGGCCTTCCTGCGCCACCTCGACATCACCCGGATCACCCCGGCCCTGCTGCGCTTCACCGCCGACCGCACCCGCGACCCGCGTGAACTGCGCAAGCTGCTGCGCCCCGACAACAAGGACGAGCTGGCGAAGTGGTCCTGGGGCCGTCAGGCCGTCGACGTGGTCGCCGAGTCGGGTGTCCGGGCCGGCCCGCAGGAGTGGGCGGAGCTGCTGGGACGGCTCCAGCCGCGGTTGTACTCCATCTCGTCCAGCCCGCTGACCGATCCCCACCTCGTCTCGCTCACCGTCTCCGTCGTGCGGTACGAGAACCTGGCCGGCCGGCCCCGGCAGGGCGTCTGCTCGCCCTTCCTGGCCGATGCCGATCCCGGCGCCGAGGTGGCCGTCCACGTGCAGCGCTCCCCGCACTTCCGGCCGCCGGCCGACCCTGCCACCCCGATGGTGATGGTCGGCCCCGGCACCGGCGTGGCGCCCTTCGTCGGCTTCCTCGAAGAGCGCCGGGCGCGGGGGCACCGGGCTCCCAACTGGCTGTTCTTCGGCGAGCAGCACCGGGCGACGGACTTCTACTACGAGCAGGAGCTGTCCGCCCTCGTGGACGACGGCACCCTCGCGCGTCTGGACACCGCCTTCTCGCGCGACCAGCGCGCCAAGGTCTACGTCCAGGACCGGATCCGCGAGCACGGTTCGCACCTGTGGTCCTGGCTCCAGGACGGCGCCCACTTCTACGTCTGCGGCGACGCCTCCCGGATGGCCAAGGACGTCGATCTGGCCCTGCGTGACGTCGCGGTCCTGCACGGCGGCCTGAGCGAGCCGGAGGCGGCCGCCTATGTGAAGCAGCTCGCCACCGACAAGCGGTACGTGCGGGACGTGTACTGACGGGAGTCACCAAAAAGGCCCGTGGGAGGCGCGGGCACCAAGTGGCGTTGCGCCGAAGAGAGTTGATATTCGGCCATCGCGGCGCGTCCATGTTCGTTTTTTCAACAGGAGTGGACAAGATCTGACGCACCCTCCGTCCGTGCGAAGCCGCACGGGTCGCCCCGAGGAAGGTCGTGGTCATGTCGCACCCGCATGTGTCGTCCATGGACCGGCCGGACCGCCCCCAGCGGGTGGAACCGGACCACCCCCGGCGGACGGTCGTCAGCCGTCGTCGTCTGCTCGAAGGGTCGGCCGCCGTCCTCGGCGCGCTCGCCCTGTCCGCGCCGTCCACCGCCCAACGGGCCGTCGCGGCGGACGGCGCCCCGCAGTGGAACGGCGCCATCGACGTCTTCCGGCTCGGTACCGAAGCCCCGCACACCACCCTCATGCCGTACGCGGATCTCGCCCAGGCACTCGCCGCCGACCGCACCCGCTCGCCGTACCGGCTGAGCCTCGACGGCATCTGGAAGTTCGCCCACGCCGACCGTCCCGACGACCGGGACCCCGACTTCCACCGCACCGATGTCGACGACAGCGGCTGGGACACCATCCCGGTTCCCGCCGCCTGGCAGTTGCACGGTTACGACCGCCCGATCTACATCAACATCACCTACCCGTGGTGGGGCGCCAACGGGCTGGGGGAGGAGGCGCAGCCGCCGGCCGCCCCCACCCGCTACAACCCCGTGGGCCAGTACCGGCGTACCTTCACGGTCCCGCGCGGCTGGGCGGGACGGCGGACGTTCCTTCACTTCGAAGGGGTCAAGTCCGCCCACTACGTGTGGATCAACGGCGAGTTGGTCGGTTACCACGAGGATTCCTACGACCCCGCCGAGTACGACATCACCCCGCACCTCAAGCCGGGCGCCAACCAGATCGCGGTGGAGGTCTACCGGTACTCGGACGGCGACTGGCTGGAGGACCAGGACATGATCCGGCTGAGCGGCATCTTCCGCTCGGTCTACCTGTACTCCACACCGGCCGTGCACCTGCGGGACTTCCGGCTGGACACCCCGCTGAGCGACGACCACAAGACGGCCCGGCTGTCGGTCACCGCGAGCGTGCGGGACTACGGCGGACAGGGCGCCGGCCACTACTCCGTCGAGACCCAGCTGTACGACGCGGGCGGGCACCCCGTGTGGCCCCGGCCGTTGCAACAGGCCGTCGTGCTCGGCGCCGGGGAGGAGACGGCCGTACAGGCCGCGAAGGCGGTGCCGGCGCCGCGCCTGTGGTCGGCCGAACACCCGTACCTCTACACCGCCGTGCTCCGGCTGCGCGACCCGTCCGGAAAGGTGATCGAAACGCTTTCTCACCGCGTGGGCCTGCGCGAGTTCGCGCTCAAGGACGGCCTCATGCGCATCAACGGCAAGCCGGTCTCCTTGCGGGGCACCAACCGGCACGAGATGCACCCGACCCGCGGCTCGGCCCTCACCCGCGCCGACCTCGTCGAGGACATCGGCATCATCAAGCGGCTGAACATCAACACCGTCCGCACCTCGCACTACCCGAACAACCCGCTCTGGCTGGAGCTCGCCGACGAGTACGGCCTGTACCTCGTGGACGAGACCAACCTCGAAACCCACGGCATCCGGGGCGAGTACCCCGGCAACCACGCCGAGTGGACGACGGCGTGCCTGGCCCGCGCCCGGAACATGGTCCACCGCGACAAGAACCACGCGTCGGTCGTCATCTGGTCCCTGGGCAACGAGGCCGGCGGCGGCACCACGTTCAACGCGATGCACGACTGGATCCGCTCCTACGACACCACCCGCGTCATCCAGTACGAGGGCGACGACCGCCCGGGGATCAGCGACATCCGCTCCGAGATGTACGACACCCCCGCCCGCGTCGAGGCGCGGGCCGCGGACACGAGCGACACCCGGCCGTACGTGATGATCGAGTACTCCCACGCGATGGGGAACTCCAGCGGGAACTTCAAGAAGTACTGGGACCTGATCCGCCGTCACGACGTGCTCCAGGGCGGCTGGATCTGGGACTTCGTCGACCAGGCCCTCGACTGGCCCACCCCGGTCCGCAAACTGTTCACCGAGGCCGGCCCCGCCGCGCTCAAGGGCGAGCTCATCGCCTCCAGCGGCTCCTTCACCCGCGACGAGGGTGTCTCCGGCGGAACCGTTTTCGCCCGCGACGCATCGCTGGACCTCACCGGCTCCCTCACGCTGGAAGCCTGGATCACCCCGCACGTAACCGGTTACCACCAGCCGATCCTCGCCAAGGGGGACACCCAGTACGCCCTGAAGCAGACGAACAGGACCCTCGAGTTCTTCATCCACGGCAGCGGCCAGTGGATCACCGCGAGCTGGGCACTGCCGGGCGACTGGACCGGCACCGAGCACCATGTCGCAGGTGTCTTCGACGCGGCGGCCGGCACGCTGACCCTGTACGTCGACGGCGCGGTCCGGGCCACCCGCACCACCACGCTGCGCCCCGGAATCAACACCGCGCCGCTGTCCCTGGCCACCGACGTCGACAACCCGACCAGGGAGTTCAGCGGTACCGTCCGGCGGGCGCGCGTGTACGCCCGGCCGCTGGGCGCGGCCGAACTGGCCTTTGCCGGCCGCGGTCCGGGCGACGACGGCGTACGGTTCTGGTTCGACGCCGCCACCGTCGGCCTCACCGAGAAGCGTCCCCACGAGAAGTCGTTCCGCGCCTACGGGGGCGACTGGGGAGACAACCCCAACGACGGTGCCTTCTCCGGCGACGGCATCGTCACCGCCGACCGCGGGGCCACCGGCAAGTCCGCCGAGGTCAAGCGGATCTACCAGGCCGTGGGTGCCGCCCCGGCCTCCGGCGGCCCGCTCACTCCCGGAGCGGCGGTCACCCTCACCAACGAGTACCTGTTCACCAACCTCCGTGAGTTCGACGGACGGTGGGAACTCGTGCGGGACGGGGAAGTGGTCCGGCGCGGAAAGCTGAGCCGGGCCCAACTCGATGTGGCCGCGCTGTCGAGCAAGGACGTCACCGTGCCCTTCGAGCTGCCGGACCACCCGGCGCCGGGCGCCGAGTACTTCCTCCAGCTGTCGTTCGCCACCAGGGAGACGACGAAGTGGGCGAAGGCCGGATTCGAGGTGGCCAGGCAGCAACTCGCCGTCGACGCCGGGAGCCCCGCCGTCACTGCCGTGCCCCTGGCCGGCGTCCCGGCGCTCCGCCACGACGACGGCGCGGGATCGGTCACCGTCACGGGCGGGAACTTCTCGGTCACCGTCGACAAGAAGACCGGTGTCATCACCTCCTACGAGGCCGACGGGGCCCGGCTGATCTCCTCGGGACCGGCCCCCAACTTCTGGCGTGCCCCCACCGACAACGACAGGGGAAACGGACAGCACACCCGCAACCAGACCTGGCGCGACGCCGGAGCGCGGCGCAAGGTCACCGACGTGAGCGTGCGGGCGCTGCGCGACCGGGCCGTGGAGATCAAGGTGGCCGGCACGCTGCCCACCACGACGGAGTCGGCGTACACCACCACCTACACCGTTTTCGGAAACGGTGAGATCAAGGTCGACAACACCCTGCACCCGGGCGCCGCCTCCCTGCCGTACATCCCGGAGGTCGGCACGCTGCTGTTCCTGCCCGCCCGCCTGGAGAGGCTGCACTACTACGGCCGCGGTCCCGAGGAGAACCACTGGGACCGCAACGACGCCACCGACGTGGGCCGGTACTCCGGAACCGTCACCGGGCAGTGGACCTCCTATCTGCGGCCGCAGGAGAACGGCAACAAGACCGACGTCCGCTGGGTCGCCCTCACCGACGGCGACGGCACCGGCCTGCTGGTCTCCGGCGAGCCGCTGCTGGAGTTCAACGCCTCGCACTTCACTCCCGAGGACCTGTCCGTCGGAGCCCGCCACGACTACCAGCTCACCCCGCGCAAGGAGGTCGTACTGCGCCTGAACCACCGTCAGATGGGCGTCGGCGGTGACAACAGCTGGGGCGCGCACACCCACGACGAGTACAAGCTGTTCGCCGACCGCGACTACGCGTACACCTACCGGCTCCGGCCGCTGACCGACGTGGACCGGGCGACGGCCGCGTCACGGCGGCCCACGGCAACCTCCGAGTAACCGCTTCCACCGCGCTACCCGCCATCGCTCCACCGGTCTACCGCTCCACCGGTCTACCGGTCTACCTCCCTACCGCTCCACCGGCGCCACCCCTGTCGGCGGTACGGACCCGGGCACGGCACCTCGCCGGACCCGCGTGCCCGTACCGCCGGCGCTTGTCCGGCGCCTCAGCGAGAACGCGGCGGGTCTTCGCCGGACGGCACCGGGCCGGCGACACCTTCCCGCAGCCACCGGTCGTCCTCGAACTCCGGCGGCACCTCGTCCTCCCAGGGATCGATGCCCCGCGCCTCCAGCGCATCGAACCACCGGTCCCGTCGCGACTCCGGCAGACGCGCGCCGCACCACGGGCAGAAGGCGATCTCTTGGGTGGCCGTCCCCCCGTCGTGGACGATCAGCCCGTACTCCCGGAACCTCGGTTCGAACCGCACCAGCGCGTCCGGGCAGGCGAAGACGTCGGGGTGCACCCGGCAACGCCGGTCGGCCTGGCGGGTCATCTCGGCGCAGCAGTGATCGATCACTCACACATTCTCCCCGTCGGCGCGCGAGAATCGGAACGGCAGCACGCATCACCCGTATCGCACTCCACGGAAAAGGAAACGAATCGATGACCGAGCAGGACGAACGCTTCGACGTCGTGGTCCTAGGCGCCGGTCCGGGCGGCTACGTCGCCGCGGTCCGCGCCGCCCAGCTGGGCAAGCGCGTCGCCGTCGTCGAGGAGAAATACTGGGGCGGCGTCTGCCTGAACGTGGGCTGTATCCCCACCAAGGCCCTGCTGCGCAACGCCGAGCTCGCCCACATCTTCACCCGTGAGGCGAAGACCTTCGGCATCAAGGTCGACGGACAGGTCTCCTTCGACTACGGAGAGGCGTACCGCCGCAGCCGCAAGGTGGCCGACGGCCGGGTCAAGGGCGTCCACTACCTGATGAAGAAGAACAAGATCACCGAGTTCGACGGCCGCGGCGCCTTCGTCGACGACCACACCCTGCGGGTAACCGGTTACGACGGAGAGACCCGCACGATCGGTTTCGACCACTGCATCATCGCCACCGGCGCCACCCCCAAGCTGCTCCCCGGCACCAAGCGCAGTGCGCGGGTGGTGACGTACGAGGAGCAGATCCTCGCCGACGACCTTCCGCAGTCGATCGTCATCGCGGGCGCCGGCGCCATCGGCATCGAGTTCGCGTACGTCCTGCACAACTACGGTGTGAAGGTCACGATCGTCGAGTTCCTGGACCGGGTCGCGCCCCTGGAGGACGCCGAGGTCTCCGCCGAACTGGCCAAGCAGTACCGCAAGTTGGGCATCGATGTGCTCACCTCCACCCGGGTGGAGTCCATCGACGAGTCCGGTCCGCGGGTCCGCGTCACCGTCACCGGCAAGGACGGCGCCCAGCAGGTCCTGGAGACCGACAAGGTGCTCCAGGCGATCGGCTTCGCCCCCAACGTCACCGGCTACGACCTGGAGAACACGGGTGTGCGGGTCACCGAGCGCGGCGCGATCGACGTCGACGGCCGCTGTCGCACCTCCGTCCCGCACATCTACGCTATCGGCGACGTCACCGCGAAACTGATGCTCGCGCACGCCGCCGAGGCCATGGGCGTCATCGCCGCCGAAACCCTCGCCGACGCGGAGACCATGGAGCTGGACTACGCCATGATCCCGCGGGCGACCTACTGCCAGCCCCAGGTCGCCAGTTTCGGCTACACCGAGGCCCAGGCCCGGGAAAAGGGTTACGACGTCAAGGTGGCGAAGTTCCCGTTCACCGCGAACGGCAAGTCGCACGGTCTCGGCGACACCACCGGCTTCGTGAAACTGATCAGCGACGCCAGGTACGGCGAGCTCATCGGCGGTCATCTGATCGGCCCCGACGTCACCGAACTGCTCCCCGAGCTGACGCTCGCCCAGCAGTGGGACCTCACCGTCCACGAGGTCGCCCGCAACGTCCACGCCCACCCGACGCTGGGCGAGGCCGTCAAGGAGGCCGTGCACGGTCTGGCCGGGCACATGATCAACATGTAGCGGCCCTCCGTACGGGCGGGGCCGTTCACCCGGACGGCCCCGCCTCGCCGGGGCCGTTCATCCGGACGGCCCCGCCTCGCTCGCCGTCGCCGCACGGCCGGGATGTGCTGGCATCCACCGGACCGACCACGGTCCGGACCGACCGACGGCGAGGGAGTCCGCCATGCCGGAAAGCGGTGTTCCCGCCGATGCGGAACTGGACGCACTCAGGGCCCGCATCGCGGCACTGGAGGAGGAGCGCACCCGTCGTCCCACCCACCACCGGGTCCGCTCGTTCTTCGCGGTCGTCCTCATCGTCCTCGGCTGCTTCCTGGCTCCGCTGGGTCTCGTGGCCGCCTGGACCTCGAGCATCGTGGGCGACACCGATCGCTACGTCGACACCGTCCGCCCGCTGGCCTCGGACAAGGATGTCCAGAACGCGGCCGCCACCCGCGTCACGGACGCGCTGATGGCACGCCTCGACCTCACCGCGCTCCTCCAGGACGCCGCCCCGGCCCAGCGTCCCCTGCTGGAGAAGGCCCTCGGCCGGCTCGGTCCCTCGCTGGAGAGCGCCGTCCGCAGCTTCGTGCACGACAAGGCGCAGGCGGTCATGGCCTCCGACGCCTTCGAGCGGATCTGGACCGACGCCAACCGCAGAATCCACAGTGCCGTCGAGAAGGCGCTCACGGGCAGCGGGGGCGGCGCGGTGAAGATCGAGAACGACACGGTCACGGTCGACCTCGCCCCGGTCGTCGACGAGGTCAAGCAACGGCTGGTGGACTCCGGGATGACGGTCGCGGGGAAGATCCCCGAGATCCACACGAACTTCACGGTCATCAGGTCCGAGGACATCGGCAAGGTCAAGACCTACTTCCGGATGCTCGAGCTGGCCGGCTTCTGGCTGCCCGTCGTGGCGGTCCTGCTGGTGGCGGCGGGCGTCCTGCTCTCGGCGCACCGCCGCCGCGTCCTGATCGTCGCCGCGCTCTGTTTCGCCTTCGCCGTGCTCCTGCTGGGCGTCGCGCTGACCGTCTTCCGGGTCGTCTACCTGGACGCTCTCCCGGCCGGTGTCTCCCAGCCGGCCGCCGGGTCCGTGTACGACACGCTCACCCGCTTCCTGCGTACCTCCGTGCGGTCGGTGATCGCCCTCGGCGTGGTGATCGCCCTCGCCGCCTGGCTCACCGGGCCCGGCCGCCATGCGGCTCTGGTGCGGCGGCTCTGGCACTCGGGCATCGACGCCGTGCGCGCGACCGCCGACCACGCCGGACTGCGCACCGGCCCCGTCGGCCCGTTCGTCGACCGCTACCGCACCTGGATCACCTGGATCCTGGCCGCGGGAGCCGTCCTGGCCTTCGTCCTGTGGCCGTATCCGACCGGCTGGGTCGTCGTCGGCCTCGCCCTGGCGCTGCTCTTCGCGCTGGGCATCGTCGACTTCCTCGCGACCGGGCGCCGTCGAAAGGACAGCCCCGCATGAGCTCGCACTCCCCGACCGGAGAGCCGCACGGTGAGATCGGCACCCCCTGGTCCGCGCCCCCCGGCGGCCCGACCCGGCCCGCCGTCCACGGCGGCCTGGCCGGCGGCGTCGTCTTCGCCGGTGTCCTGCTGCTGTGCAGCGGCGTGCTCGCTGTGCTCCAGGGCATCGCGGCCATCGCGGAGGACGACATCTACGCCCGCGTGGGCTCGTACGCCTACGAACTGGACCTCACGGGCTGGGGCTGGATCCACCTGGTCCTCGGCGTCGTCGCGGCGGCCACCGGCGCGGCCCTCCTCAAGGGCATGACCTGGGCGCGCTTCGCGGGTATCTTCCTCGCCGCGCTGAGCCTGGTCACCCAGTTCCTGTTCCTGCCCTACGAGCCGCTCTGGTCGATCGTGGTGATGGGGATCGACGTGTTCGTGATCTGGTCGCTGGCCTCGTGGCCGGAGCGGACGGGCTGAGGCCGGTGCGACGGCGCCCCGGCCGTCCTGCGGGGGCGCCGCCGGGCGGTGCGGGCCGGGCGAGGTCGATGTCGGATTCTCGCCAGCGCCGGACCGGCGACTGGCCGATGCTGGACGTATGCAGAACGGGATGTACACCGATCGCGAGCGCTGCGTGCGCGCCGTGCAGTCCAAGGACGCGCGGTTCGACGGCTGGTTCTTCACGGCGGTCCTGACCACCGGCATCTACTGCCGGCCCAGCTGCCCGGTCGTGCCGCCCAAGCCGCAGAACATGGTCTTCCACCCGAGCGCCGCCGCCTGCCAGCAGGCCGGCTTCCGTGCCTGCAAGCGCTGCCGGCCCGACACCACACCGGGCTCCCCGGAGTGGAACCGGCGTGCCGACCTGGTCGCCCGTGCCATGCGGCTGATCGCCGACGGTGTCGTCGACCGTGAGGGCGTGCCCGGACTCGCCGCCCGCCTCGGCTACAGCACCCGCCAGATCGAACGCCAGCTCCTCGCCGAACTCGGCGCGGGCCCGCTCGCGTTGGCCCGCGCGCAACGCGCGCAGACCGCTCGTCTGCTCATCGAGACGACCGGACTGCCGATGGCGGAGGCCGCGTTCGCGTCCGGCTTCGCCTCCATCCGCACCTTCAACGACACGGTGC
The DNA here is from genome assembly GCF_001426425.1 of Streptomyces sp. Root1310. Taxonomy (NCBI): domain Bacteria; kingdom Bacillati; phylum Actinomycetota; class Actinomycetes; order Kitasatosporales; family Streptomycetaceae; genus Streptomyces; species Streptomyces sp. Root1310. The sequence continues at coordinate 697,457 of NZ_LMEQ01000032.1, forward strand.
GCGAGGTCTTCGCGCTGTCCCCGAGCGAACTGCGCGCCCGTGTCCCGCGGAAGGACACCTCGGTCCGCCCCGCCACCCCCGGCACCCTCGCCCTGCGCCTCCCCTTCCGGGCCCCGCTCAACCCGGACAACCTCTTCGGGCACCTCGCCGCGACCGGCGTCCCGGGGGTCGAGGAGTGGCGGGACGGCGCGTTCCGGCGCACGCTCCGGCTGCCGTACGGGCACGGCGTCGTGGCGCTCACCCCGAACCCCGACCACATCGGCTGCCGCCTCACCCTCAGCGACCTGCGCGATCTCACGGTCGCCATCAGCCGCTGCCGGCGCATGCTCGACCTGGACGCCGACCCGGTCGCCATCGACGACCAGCTGCGCACGGATCCGCTGCTCGCGCCCCTGGTGGACAAGACCCCCGGCCGCCGGGTGCCCCGTACGGTCGACGAGGCGGAGTTCGCCGTACGCGCCGTGCTGGGCCAGCAGGTCTCCACGGCGGCCGCCCGCACCCACGCGGCCCGCCTGGTCACCGCGCACGGTGAGCCGGTCGACGACCCGGAGGGCGGCCTCACCCACCTCTTCCCGACCGCCGAGGCCCTCGCCGCCGTCGACCCCGGCACGCTGGCGATGCCCCGCACCCGCCGCACCACCTTCACCACCCTGGTCGGGCAACTCGCCGACGGAACACTGAACCTGGGCGTGGCGAGCGACTGGCCGAAGGCGCGCGCCGTGCTGCTCGCGCTGCCCGGCTTCGGACCGTGGACGGTCGACGTCATCGCCATGCGGGCCCTCGGCGACCCCGACGCCTTCCTCCCCACCGACCTCGGGATCCGGCGCGCCGCGCAGGAACTGGGCCTGCCCTCCACCCCGGCGGCGCTCACCGCCCGTGCCGCGGGCTGGCGTCCCTGGCGGGCGTACGCCGTCCAGTATCTCTGGGCGACCGGCAATCACCCGATCAACTTCCTCCCCGTATAAGGAACTTCAGTGAAACAGCACACGATCGTCGACAGCCCGTACGGCCCTCTCACGCTCGTCGCCGACGACGGCGTCCTGTGCGGCCTCTACATGACCGAACAGCGCCACCGCCCGCCCGAGGAGAATTTCGGTCCTCGCGACGACACGCTGGTCGGGGAGGCGAAGGAGCAGCTCGAGGCCTATTTCGCGGGCGAGCTGAGGGAGTTCGGCCTCGAACTCCGCCTGCACGGAACCCCGTTCCAGCGCTCCGTCTGGGACGGACTGCGGAAGATCCCGTACGGCGAGACCCGCACCTACGGCGAACTCGCCGAAGCCCTCGGCAATCCGACCGCCTCCCGCGCGGTGGGCCTCGCCAACGGCAGGAATCCCATCGGCATCATCGTGCCCTGCCACCGTGTGATCGGCGCCGGCGGCGGCCTCACCGGCTACGGCGGAGGCCTGGACCGCAAGCGGCGCCTGCTGGACTTCGAGGGCGGCGCCGCCTCCGGCGACACGACCCTCTTCTCGCTCGGGGCGTAAGGACGCGTGTCCCCCGGTGAGGGCCGTCGAGCAGCCGGGCGGGGGTTCCTGCCGCACACGGCCCGCGCACGACCTGGGGCCGGGAGGACCCGTGCCCGGTGGGGCCCACCGTTCGTCCGGCCTTCCGCGGACCGTCCCCGCCGACGGGAGCGGCACCGCCCGGGCCTCATGACCTCCGCAGTCGCCTCCGCCCACCCGGGGTGACAGGACGTACCGCCGTCAGGGCTCCGTCCGCGTCAGCTCCCGCAGCAGCCGGGGCAGCGCCGTCCCGATCGGCTCCCGGACGACGTCGTCGGCGATCTCGTCGTACGGCGTCGGCTCGGCGTTGACGATGACGAGCCGCGTCCCGTGGTCGGCGGCGACGCCGGCCAGCCCGGCGGCGGGCTGCACCCGCAGGCTCGTGCCGACGGCGACGAAGACCTGGCAGGCCTTGGTGACGGCGAGAGCCTCGCCCAGCACCACCGGGTCGAGCCGCTCGCCGAACATCACCGTGGCCGACTTCAGGATCCCGCCGCACGCCCGGCACGCCGGGTCCTCCTCACCGGCCTCGACCCGCGCCAGCGCGTCCTCCATCGGCCCCCTGGCGTGGCAGCGCGTGCACACCACGCTCCGTGCGCTGCCGTGCAGTTCGAGCACCTTGCGCACGGGCATCCCGGCGAGCTGGTGCAGCCCGTCGACGTTCTGCGTGATCACCCGCACCGGCACCCCGGACCGCTCCAGCTCGACCACGGCCCGGTGCGCCGCGTTCGGTTCGGCCGCCAGGGCGCGGTTGCTCCGCCGCATCTGCCACGACCGCCGCCGGATCTGCGGATCGCCCATGTAGTACTCGTACGTGACGAGCTTCTCCGCCTCGGGGTCCTTCCGCCACAGCCCCTGGGGACCGCGGTAGTCGGGGATGCCGGAGTCCGTGGAGACACCGGCCCCGCTGAGGATGGCGACGAGAGGCTTGCTCATGTGTTCGAGCGTAGGGCCGGGAGGCGCGGGATCGCGAGCGCGTATCGCGGTGCCCGGGCGGGTGTTGCCGTCCCCGCACGGGCGAGGTCGCCGTCCCGCTCGACGCCGGACCCGTCGTGGAGGTCATGGCGCTCACCGGGGCGGGCAACCCCCGGGACGCCGTCGAACCGTTCCTGCGCGACCACATCGAGCGCGGCCGTCGCACCGAGGCCAGGACCGCCGTCCGGGACGAGGCCCTGCGCGAGGTGGGCGGCACGCCGCGCGGCTTCGAGGGCGGAGCGGGCCGGGGGCCGGCCGCGGGTCAGCGGGCGGGACGGCCGTTCTCCAGTTCCGCCGTCGTCGAGCCGTCCGCGAGCGCGTCCAGGGCGGCCAGGACGCGGGGACCCAGCGCGCCCAGCAGATAGGCGGGGAGCTCCTCGCGCGGGACCAGCCGCCAGGACAGCAACTCCGACTCCTGGAGCCGGATCGCCTCGCAGTCGTCCGCGCCGAGGACCCCGCCGTCGTACACGTACGCCATCAGCGGCGGCCGGTCCGGGCCGAGCACCCAGTCCACCGCGAGCAGCCGGCCGAGCTCGCGGTCGAGACCGATCTCCTCGAGCGTCTCGCGGCGCGCGGCCTGCCGGGGGCTCTCGCCGGTGTCCGACTCGACCGTGCCGCCCGGCAGCGCCCAGCCCGCCCGGTAGTTGGGCTCGACGAGCAGGACCCGGCCCTCGGCGTCCCGCAGGATCGCGGCGGCGCCGGCCAGGACACGGGGCAGGGAGGCGATGTACGCCGCGAAGTCGGGCGTGCCGGGGATGCTCATCCGGCAAGCGTAAGGGCGGCAGGCGAAGGGGTCCCGGCGTAGGGGGGCGCCGGCGAGGGGGCGCCGGCGAAGGGGGTCCAGGGAAGGTGTCCCGGCGCAGGGGGCGCCGCGGAAGGGTGCCGGGCCGGGTGCGTACCGGTTCAGATCCCCGGCGGGCGGTCCCCCTCCCCGACGAGCCGCAGTGTCCGCCGCGCCAGCTCGCTGACGCGGACGCCGTCGAAGCCGAAGACCGCGCTGCGCACGGTGTCCTCCAGCGGCTCGGTCCACTGGGGCGGGATCGCCGAGGCGCCGGTCAGGACCCCCGCCACCGAACCGGCCGTCGCGCCGTTGGAGTCGGTGTCCAGGCCGCCGCGCACGGTGAGCGTGACGGTCCGGGTGAAGTCGCCGTCGCCGTAGAGCAGCCCGGCGGTGAGGACGGCGGCGTTCGGGACGGTGTGGATCCAGCCGAGGCCCGCCGTCTCCTCGGTGACCGTGGTGAGCGTGTCCTCCCAGGTCATGCGGGTCTCGTGGAGGGAGGCGACCCGGCGCACGGTCCGGGCGAGCCGGCTGCTCGCCGGGACGACGGCCAGCGCCTCGTCCAGCGCGTGGCGCACCGTCGGCGCGGTGAACGCCGCGGAGATCAGCGCCGCCGCGAACATCGCGCCGTACACGCCGTTGCCGGTGTGCGAGAGCACCGCGTCCCGGCGGGCGAGGGAGGCGGCGCGGCGGGGGAGCCCCGGGCAGGTCCAGCCGTAGATGTCGGCGCGGATCAGGGCGCCGATCCACTCCTGGTACGGATTGTCGTAGGTCGCCGTCAGCGGGGGTTTGAGCCCGGCCGTCAGATTGCGGTAGGCGGCCCGCTCGGCGGTGAACGTCTGGAGGTACGGCAGCCGCAGCAGCCACAGGTCGCCGACCTGCTCGGTACTGAAGCCGAAGCCGTGGGTCTCCAGGAGGTCGAGCCCGAGGATCGCGTAGTCCACGTCGTCGTCGCGGCAGCTGCCGTGGATACGGCCGCGCACACACTCCCGCCACTCCGGGCGCAGCCGCAGGCCGTCCTCCTCGTCGGCCGGCTCGGGCAGGTAGTCGGTGAGCGGCAGGGCTGCGGCCCGCCGCAGATAGCGGTCGATGCGCTCGCGCGTCCACAGGTCGCCCTGCTCGACCGGTTTGCCCAGCATGTTGCCCGCGATCCGGCCCAGCCAGCCTCCGAGGACGCGGTCGGCGAGCTCCGGCTCGCCGCCCACAGAGGTCATGGCTCCGGTCTACCCGATTCCGGTGCCACCCGCGAGGGTTGCGGCGGCCCACAGGAGCCGCTCAGGGTTGTTCCAGGGTCCGGGCACCGCATGACGGCGGGGGCGCCTTCCGGTTAAGGTCGCAGCGGCGCGACTGGCCCTGACGTGCGCGGGGCCCGGAGAGCAAGGGGATGCAAGGTGACGGACGCTCCAGCGCGGGGCACCCGACGGGTGCTCGTGGCCGCGGACAAGTTCAAGGGCTCGCTGACGGCCGTGGAGGTCGCCGAACGGGTCACGGCCGGGCTGCGCCGGGTCGTGCCGGACCTCGAGGTGGAGGCCCTGCCCGTCGCCGACGGCGGTGACGGGACCGTCGCCGCCGCGGTCGCGGCAGGTTTCGAACGCCGGGAGGTGCGGGTCGCCGGGCCGCTCGGGCAGGAGGTGACCGCCGCGTTCGCGGTACGCGGCGACACCGCGGTCGTGGAGATGGCGGAGGCGAGCGGCCTGCAACGGCTCCCGGCCGGCGTCTTCGCGCCGCTCACGGCGTCGACGTACGGCTCGGGCGAGCTGTTGCGGGCGGCGCTGGACGCGGGAGTGCGGACGATCGTCTTCGGGGTCGGCGGCAGCGCCACCACCGACGGCGGCGCGGGCATGCTGTCCGCGCTCGGCGCGCGGTTCCTCGACGCGGACGGCGAGCCGGTGCCCCCGGGCGGGGGCGGTCTCGCGGAACTGGCCCGCGCCGACCTGTCGGAGCTGGATCCCCGGCTGGCCGCCGTGGAGCTGGTCCTGGCGAGCGACGTCGACAACCCGCTGACCGGCCCCAAGGGCGCACCGGCGGTCTACGGCCCGCAGAAGGGCGCCTCGCCGGACGACGTCGGGACGCTGGACGCGGCGCTCGCGCACTACGCGAAGGTGCTGGAGACGGAGCTCGGGGCGAAGGCCGCGGAGTACGCCGCCGCACCGGGCGCGGGCGCCGCGGGCGGCATCGGCTACGGGGCGCTGCTCATCGGCGCCCGCTTCCGCGCCGGCATCGAGGTCATGCTCGACGTGCTCGGCTTCGCGCCGGCCCTCGCGCGGGCCGATCTGGTGATCACCGGTGAGGGCTCGCTGGACGAGCAGACCCTGCACGGCAAGGCCCCCGCGGGTGTCGCCGCGGCGGCCCGGGCGGCCGGCAAGGAGGTCGTCGCCGTCTGCGGCCGTCTCGCCCTGCCCCCGGCGGCGCTGGGCCGGGCCGGCATCCGCCGCGCCTATCCGCTGACGGACGCCGAGCCGGACGTCGCCAGGTGCATCTCGGACGCCGGGCCGATCCTGGAGCGGGTGGCGGAACGGATCGGCCGCGACTTCCTGAGCTGAGCGGGGGCTGCGGCAGGGGGATCAGCTCGCCGTCGGTCTCCCTGAAGTAGCTGCCGTTGGCGGCCCTCCGCCTTGCTGTTCCTGAACCACCGCTTCGAGAAGTGATCGACGGACCGAAGACGCTGACGTTCTGCCTGGCCGGCGCGGGTCATTCCCCGGTCTGGGAGACCACCGCGAAGAGCCGACCCGACGGACGCCCTTGAACGCGAAACGGGTGCGGCCCGGACCTTCGAGGTCCGGGCCGCACCCGTTTCGCGGTGGAGCGAGGGTCAGGGCAGCTGTGCCGCGCGCGCCTCGCGCCGGTTGTCGCGGAAGTTGTTCACCCGGCGGGCCGTGGCGAACAGCGGGATGACCGCGCCCATGACGAGCTGCAGCGCGCAGCCGGTCTGGAGCAGGAGCTGACCGCTCGGGGCGTCGAACGCCCAGGCCGCCAGCAGGCCCATCGAGAGCACGATCCAGCCGAGCATCGCGCCCGCGAGGCGGCCTCGCGGCTTCGGGTACTCGACCCGGCTCACCATCAGCCACGCGGTGCCGATGATCGCCATGAGCGTGGCGACGAACGGCAGCTCGAGGAGCACGATCGAGACGACCGTCAGCGCGCCGAACGGCGACGGCATGCCCTGGAAGGTGCCGTCCTTGACGGTGACGCACGAGAATCTCGCGAGCCTCAGCACCACCGCGAGCAGCACCACGATCGCCCCGACCGCCGCCACCCGCTGGTGGGCGTCGTCGGCGACCATGCCGTAGACCAGGACGAAGTACGCCGGGGCCAGACCGAAGCTGATCAGGTCCGACAGGTTGTCCAGTTCCGCGCCCATCGGGGACGAGCGCAGCTTGCGTGCGACCAGGCCGTCGAACAGGTCGAAGACCGCCGCGCACAGCATCAGGATGACCGCCGTGGCCGCGCTGTGGCGGGCCATGCCGGATTCCTGGCTGCCGGTGAGGTGCGGGATCAGAATGCCGGTGGTGGTGAAGTACACCGCCATGAAGCCGCACGTTGCGTTGCCGAGGGTGAGGGTGTCCGCTATCGACAGACGGAGAGAGAGGGGCATCTCCTCCTCTTCGTCCACCTCGTCGGCCTCGGGCACCCAGCCCGCCTGGGTCTCCGGGTCAATCACGGTCAATGCGAGTCACCCCTGCCACGGTCTTCTGCCCCACCTCGACCGCGACGTCCACGCCCTCGGGGAGGTAGATGTCGACACGCGAACCGAAGCGGATCAGGCCGATCCGCTCGCCCTGCTCGACCTTCGTGCCCTCGGGGATGTAGGGGACGATGCGGCGGGCGACGGCTCCGGCGATCTGGATCATCTCGATGTCACCGAGCTCGGTGTCGAAGTGCCAGACGACGCGCTCGTTGTTCTCGCTCTCCTTGTTGAACGCCGGTACGAACCCGCCGGGGATGTGCTCGACCGACGTCACGGTGCCGGCCAGCGGCGCGCGGTTGACGTGGACGTTGAGCGGGCTCATGAAGATCGCGACCCGGGTGCGTCCGTCCTTCCACGGCATGATGCTCTGCACCACACCGTCGGCGGGGGAGATGACCCGGCCCGAGGCGATCTCGCGCTCGGGGTCGCGGAAGAACCACAGCATGCCCGCCGCGAGAGCGGTGGCGGGCACGGCGACGGCCTTGGCGGCACCCGAGCGGCGGGCGCGCAGCAGGCTGACGGCTGCGGTGGCGACGGTCGGCAGAAGCCACGGCGATGCTCCGCGCGCGAGGCGTGCGCCTACCAGGCTGTCGCGGTGTGCAGAGGTTTGGCTGTGGGGCATGGATGACCTTCGTAGCGGATGATGCCGCGCTTCGACGGGGGGACGGCGGCTTTCCGCGATCGTAGCGGTTCGGGGCCACAACTGGGTAAGCAAGGAAGCCGAGTCGACGGCAGAGGGAAGGTGACGGGGTGTGATCTTCTTCTCGAAGAAAACACCCCCAACCCGGACAATCAGCCTTGGAACCGGTATTCCTCGAGCAGCCTGCGCCCGATGATCATTTTCTGGATTTCTGCGGTGCCTTCACCGATCAGCAGCATCGGCGCCTCACGGTAGAGGCGCTCGATCTCGTACTCCTTGGAGAAGCCGTAGCCTCCGTGGATCCGGAAGGCATCCTCCACGACCTCCTTGCAGTACTCGGAGGCGAGGTACTTCGCCATCCCTGCCTCAAGGTCGTTTCGTTCCCCGGAGTCCTTTTTGCGTGCGGCGTTCACCATCATGGCATGGGCGGCCTCGACCTTGGTAGCCATCTCGGCCAGCTTGAACTGGATCGCCTGGTGCTGGGCGATCGGCTTGCCGAAGGTGTGGCGCTGCTGGGCGTAGGAGACGCCCAGTTCGAAGGCACGCTGGGCGACGCCGCAGCCACGGGCCGCGACATTGACGCGGCCCACCTCGACGCCGTCCATCATTTGGTAAAAACCTCGGCCGGTGACCCCGCCGAGCACCCGATCGGCGGGAAGGCGCAGGCCATCCATGATCAGCTCGGTGGTGTCCACCCCCTTGTACCCCATCTTGTCGATCTTGCCCGGGATGGTCAGGCCGGGGCGGACCTCACCGAAGCCGGGCTCCTTCTCGATCAGGAAGGTCGTCATCGACTTGTGCGGCTTGGCGGCCGCCTCTTCGGGGGAGTGTCCTTCGTCACTTCGGACCAGAACGGCCACCAGCGAGGACGTACCGCCGTTCGTCAGCCACATCTTCTGGCCGTTGAGGACGTACTCGTCGCCGTCCCTCACCGCCTTCGACGTGATCGCGGACACGTCCGAGCCGAGCGCCGGCTCCGACATGGAGAAGGCGCCGCGGATGTCGCCGGCCGCCATCCTCGGCAGGAAGTGGTCCTTCTGCTCCTGCGTGCCGTGCTGCTTGAGCATGTACGCCACGATGAAGTGCGTGTTGATGATGCCGGAGACCGACATCCAGCCGCGGGCGATCTCCTCGACACACAGGGCGTACGTCAGGAGCGACTCGCCCAGACCGCCGTACTCCTCGGGGATCATCAGGCCGAACAGGCCCAACTCCTTGAGGCCGTCGACGATCTGCTGCGGGTACTCGTCGCGGTGCTCCAGCCCGGTCGCGACCGGGATGATCTCCTTGTCCACGAAGTCGCGGACGGTGGAGAGGATCTCCTGCTGGATGTCGGTCAGACCGGCGGTCTGGGCGAGGCGCGCCATGGCTACTTCTCCGTCTTTTCCGAAGGGTTGTTCAGCTCCGGGCGGCCCGGCTGCTCACCGCCGCGCTCCTTGATGTACGTCTCGGTCGGCACCATCACCTTGCGGCGGAACACGCAGACCAGCGTGCCGTCCTGCTTGTAGCCCTTGGTCTCGACGTAGACGATGCCGCGGTCGTTCTTCGACTTCGACGGCCACTTGTCGAGTACGGTCGTCTGCCCGTAGATCGTGTCGCCGTGGAAGGTCGGCGCCACGTGCTTGAGCGACTCGATCTCCAGGTTGGCGATCGCCTTGCCCGAGACGTCCGGCACGGACATGCCGAGCAGCAGGGAGTAGATGTAGTTGCCCACGACGACGTTCTTGCCGAAGTCGGTCGTCTGCTCCGCGTAGTTGGTGTCCATGTGGAGCGGGTGGTGGTTCATGGTGAGGAGACAGAACAGGTGGTCGTCGTACTCCGTGACCGTCTTGCCCGGCCAGTGCTTGTACGTCGCCCCGACCTCGAACTCCTCGTAGGTGCGTCCGAACTGCATGGTCAGGCCTCCGGGATCTCGAACTTGCCGGTGCGCTGCATACCGGCGGCGCGTCCCTTGCCGGAGATGACCAGGGCCATCTTGCGGCTGGCCTCGTCGATCATCTCGTCGCCGAGCATCGCCGAGCCCTTCTTGCCGCCCGCCTCGGACGTGTAGTAGTCGTACGCGTCCAGGATCAGCTCGGCGTGGTCGTAGTCCTCCTGGGACGGCGAGAAGATCTCGTTGGACGCCTCGACCTGGCCCGGGTGCAGCACCCACTTGCCGTCGAAGCCGAGGGCGGCCGCGCGTCCGGCGACCTCGCGGTAGCCGTCGACGTTGCGGATCTGGAGGTAGGGGCCGTCGATCGCCTGGAGGTCGTTGGCGCGGGCGGCCATCAGGATCTTCATCAGGATGTAGTGGTAGGCGTCCGCCGGGTAGCCGGGCGGCTGCTCGCCCACGACCAGCGACTTCATGTTGATCGACGCCATGAAGTCGGCCGGGCCGAAGATGATCGTCTCGATGCGCGGGGAGGCCTGCGCGATCTCGTTGACGTTGTTGAGGCCCTGCGCGTTCTCGATCTGCGCCTCGATGCCGATGCGGCCGACCTCGAAGCCCATGGTCTTCTCGATCTGCGTCAGGAGCAGGTCCAGCGCGACGATCTGCTGGGCGTTCTGCACCTTCGGCAGCATGATGCAGTCGAGGTTGGGTCCGGCCCCCTCGACCACCGTCACGACGTCGCGGTACGTCCACTCGGTCGTCCAGTCGTTGACCCGGACCACCCTCGTCTTGCCCGTCCAGTCGCCCTCGTTGAGGAACTTGACGATGGTGTGCCGCGCCTCGGGCTTGGCGAGCGGCGCGCACGCGTCCTCGAGGTCGAGGAACACCTGGTCCGCCGGGAGGCCCTGCGCCTTCTCGAGGAAGCGGGGGTTGCTGCCCGGGACCGCGAGACAGGAGCGGCGGGGACGCAGACGGTTGACGGTCATGCGGGGACCTCCAGGGGGTCGAGCTTGTTCGCTTTCCGGATCTCGTCGACGATGCGGCCGATGATTCCGGTGATGTCGAAGTCCTTCGGGGTGAAGACCGCGGCCACGCCGGCAGCCCTGAGCTGCTCGGCGTCTCCATTCGGGATGATGCCACCGGCGATCACCGGGATGTCTGTGGCACCGGCCACACGCAGCCGTTCGAGGACGTCCGGCACCAGCTGGGCGTGCGAGCCGGAGAGGATGGACAGGCCGACGGCGTGCACGTCCTCCTCCAGCGCGGCGTCCACGATCTGCTCGGGCGTCAGCCGGATGCCCTGGTAGACGACCTCGAAGCCGGCGTCCCGCGCGCGTACGGCTATCTGCTCGGCGCCGTTGGAGTGGCCGTCCAGGCCCGGCTTGCCGACCAGGAAGCGCAGCTTGCCGACGCCCATGTCCTTCGCGGTCGCGTCGACCCGGCGGCGGACGTCGGCCATGGCCGAGCCCTCCTCGGCCGGGACCGCCACCGGTGCCGACGACACACCGGTCGGGGCGCGGAACTCGCCGAACACCTCGCGCAGCGCCCCGGCCCACTCGCCGGTGGTGACGCCGGCGCGGGCGCACTCCAGGGTCGCCTCCATGAGGTTGGCGGTGCCCTTGGCGGCCTCCTTCAGCTTCTCCAGCGCCTTGCACGGGCGCGGGTGGTTGAAGGGCGGCTGGTAGCGCGTGTCGCGCCAGTTCTCGAGGGAGGCGATGACACGGGCCTCGACCGCCGGGTCGACCGTCTGGATGGCCGTGTCGAGATCCGCGGTGAGCGGGTTCGGTTCGGTCGTCTCGAAGATGTTGACGCCGATGATCTTCTCCTGCCCGGACTCGATCCGGGCCCTGCGCTCGGCGTGCGAGGAGACGAGCTGCGACTTGAGGTAGCCGGACTCGACGGCGGCCATCGCGCCGCCCATCTCCTGGATCCGCTCGATCTCGGTGAGGGACTCCTCGACCAGCTCGCCCACCTTGGTCTCGATGACCTTGGAGCCCTCGAAGATGTCCTCGTACTCCAGCAGGTCGCTCTCCAGGGCGAGCACCTGCTGGATGCGCAGCGACCACTGCTGGTCCCACGGGCGGGGCAGGCCGAGAGCCTCGTTCCAGGCGGGCAGCTGCACGGCACGCGCGCGTGCGTCCTTGGACAGCGTCACGGCGAGCATCTCGAGGACGATCCGCTGGACGTTGTTCTCCGGCTGCGCCTCCGTCAGGCCCAGGGAGTTGACCTGGACGCCGTAGCGGAAGCGGCGCTGCTTGGCGTTCTCGATGCCGTAGCGCTCGTGGGTGATCCGGTCCCAGATGCGGCCGAAGGCGCGCATCTTGCACATCTCCTCGACGAACCGGACGCCCGCGTTGACGAAGAAGGAGATACGGGCGACGACGTCGCCGAACTTCTCGGCCGGCACCTGTCCGGAGTCACGGACGGCGTCGAGCACGGCGATCGCCGTGGACATCGCGTACGCGATCTCCTGGACCGGCGTGGCCCCGGCCTCCTGCAGGTGGTAGCTGCAGATGTTGATCGGGTTCCACTTCGGGATGTGGGAGACCGTGTACGCGATCATGTCCGTGGTGAGACGGAGGCTCGGCCCCGGCGGGAACACGTGCGTGCCCCGGGACAGGTACTCCTTGACGATGTCGTTCTGGGTCGTGCCCTGGAGCAGGGTGATGTCCGCGCCCTGCTCCTCGGCGACGACCTGATAGAGCGCCAGCAGCCACATGGCGGTGGCGTTGATCGTCATCGAGGTGTTCATCTGCTCCAGGGGGATGTCCTGGAACAGCCTGCGCATGTCACCGAGATGGGCCACCGGCACGCCGACCCGGCCGACCTCGCCCCGGGCGAGGACGTGGTCGGAGTCGTAGCCGGTCTGGGTGGGCAGGTCGAACGCGACCGACAGACCCGTCTGGCCCTTGGCGAGGTTGCGCCGGTACAGCTCGTTGGACGCCTCGGCCGTGGAGTGACCGGCGTACGTGCGCATGAGCCACGGCCGGTCCTTCTGACGCTCAGTCATCTATGACCCCGGGTGTCTCAGATGTTGCGGAAGCGGTTGATGGCGTCGATGTGCTGGGCGCGCTTGTCCTCGTCGCGCACGCCCAGCCCCTCCTGGGGSGCCAGCGCGAGGACGCCGACCTTGCCCTGGTGGAGGTTGCGGTGCACGTCGTAGGCGGCCTGCCCGGTGTCCTCSAGGGAGTACACCTTCGACAGCGTCGGGTGGATCTTGCCCTTCGCGATCAGCCGGTTGGCCTCCCAGGCCTCGCGGTAGTTGGCGAAGTGCGAGCCGATGATGCTGCGCCATGGCAGGACCTCCTACGGTGCACGTCGTAGGCGGCCTGCCCGGTGTCCTCGAGGGAGTACACCTTCGACAGCGTCGGGTGGATCTTGCCCTTCGCGATCAGCCGGTTGGCCTCCCAGGCCTCGCGGTAGTTGGCGAAGTGCGAGCCGATGATCCGCTTCAGGGACATCCACAGGTAGCGGTTGTCGTACTCGTGCATGTAGCCGGAGGTCGAGGCGCAGGTGGTGATGGTGCCGCCCTTGCGGGTGACGTAGACCGAGGCGCCGAAGGTCTCGCGGCCGGGGTGCTCGAAGACGATGTCGATGTCCTCGCCGCCGGTGAACTCGCGGATGCGCTTGCCGAAGCGCTTCCACTCCTTGGGGTCCTGGGTGCGCTCGTCCTTCCAGAACCGGTAGCCCTCGGCGTTGCGGTCGATGACCGCCTCGGCGCCCATGGCCCGGCAGATGTCGGCCTTCTCGGGGGAGGAGACGACACAGATCGGGTTGGCGCCGCCGGCCAGCGCGAACTGCGTGGCGTAGGAGCCGAGTCCGCCGCTGGCGCCCCAGATCAGGACGTTGTCGCCCTGCTTCATGCCGGCGCCGTTGCGGGAGACGAGCTGGCGGTAGGCGGTGGAGTTGACCAGGCCGGGGGCCGCCGCCTCCTCCCACGACAGGTGGTCGGGCTTGGGCATCAGCTGGTTGGACTTGACCAGGGCGATCTCGGCGAGGCCGCCGAAGTTGGTCTCGAAGCCCCAGATCCGCTGCTCGGGGTCGAGCATCGTGTCGTTGTGGCCGTCCGAGGACTCCAGCTCCACGGACAGACAGTGCGCCACGACCTCGTCGCCCGGCTTCCAGGCGTTGACGCCCGGACCGGTGCGCAGGACCACGCCCGCCAGGTCGGAACCGATGACGTGGTACGGCAG